>NZ_CP050313.1:2712500-3977500 GCF_011765625.1 Shewanella aestuarii | reverse complement strand
GTAGAGCACTGTTAAGGCTAGGGGGTCATCCCGACTTACCAACCCTTTGCAAACTCCGAATACCAATGAGTACTACTCGGGAGACAGACGGCGGGTGCTAACGTCCGTCGTCAAAAGGGAAACAACCCAGACCGTCAGCTAAGGTCCCAAAGTTATTGCTAAGTGGGAAACGATGTGGGAAGGCTTAGACAGCTAGGATGTTGGCTTAGAAGCAGCCATCATTTAAAGAAAGCGTAATAGCTCACTAGTCGAGTCGGCCTGCGCGGAAGATGTAACGGGGCTAAGCAATACACCGAAGCTACGGGTTTGCACTTAGGTGCAAGCGGTAGAGGAGCGTTCTGTAAGCCGTTGAAGGTGAAGGGGTAACCCACGCTGGAGGTATCAGAAGTGCGAATGCTGACATGAGTAACGATAAAGGGAGTGAAAAACTCCCTCGCCGAAAGACCAAGGGTTCCTGTCCAACGTTAATCGGGGCAGGGTGAGTCGACCCCTAAGGTGAGGCCGAAAGGCGTAATCGATGGGAAACAGATTAATATTTCTGTACTTCCGCTAACTGCGATGGAGAGACGGAGAAGGCTAGGCTAGCGCGGCGTTGGTAGTCCGCGTTTAAGGTAGTAGGCGGTGTTCTTAGGCAAATCCGGGAACACATAACGCTGAGAGCTGATGACGAGTCACTAAGGTGATGAAGTAGTTGATGCCATGCTTCCAGGAAAATCTTCTAAGCTTCAGGTTAGCGGGAATCGTACCCCAAACCGACACAGGTGGTCGGGTAGAGAATACCAAGGCGCTTGAGAGAACTCGGCTGAAGGAACTAGGCAAAATGGTACCGTAACTTCGGGAGAAGGTACGCTCCTGGTGGTGATGAGACTTGCTCTCTAAGCTGCTGGGAGTCGCAGATACCAGGTGGCTGCAACTGTTTATCAAAAACACAGCACTGTGCAAAATCGCAAGATGACGTATACGGTGTGACGCCTGCCCGGTGCCGGAAGGTTAATTGATTGGGTTATCGCAAGAGAAGCTCATGATCGAAGCCCCGGTAAACGGCGGCCGTAACTATAACGGTCCTAAGGTAGCGAAATTCCTTGTCGGGTAAGTTCCGACCTGCACGAATGGCGTAATGATGGCCACGCTGTCTCCAGCCGAGACTCAGTGAAGTTGAAATTGCGGTGAAGATGCCGTATACCCGCGGCTAGACGGAAAGACCCCGTGAACCTTTACTATAGCTTGGCACTGAACATTGACCCTACATGTGTAGGATAGGTGGGAGACTTTGAAGCATGAACGCTAGTTTGTGTGGAGTCGTCCTTGAAATACCACCCTTGTAGTGTTGATGTTCTAACTCTGGCCCCTAATCGGGGTTGAGGACAGTGCCTGGTGGGTAGTTTGACTGGGGCGGTCTCCTCCCAAAGAGTAACGGAGGAGCACGAAGGTTGGCTAAGTACGGTCGGACATCGTACGGTTAGTGCAATGGCATAAGCCAGCTTAACTGCGAGACATACACGTCGAGCAGGTACGAAAGTAGGTCATAGTGATCCGGTGGTTCTGAATGGAAGGGCCATCGCTCAACGGATAAAAGGTACTCCGGGGATAACAGGCTGATACCGCCCAAGAGTTCATATCGACGGCGGTGTTTGGCACCTCGATGTCGGCTCATCACATCCTGGGGCTGAAGTCGGTCCCAAGGGTATGGCTGTTCGCCATTTAAAGTGGTACGCGAGCTGGGTTCAGAACGTCGTGAGACAGTTCGGTCCCTATCTGCCGTGGGCGTTGGATGATTGAAGGGAGCTGCTCCTAGTACGAGAGGACCGGAGTGGACGAACCGCTGGTGTTCGGGTTGTTATGCCAATAGCATTGCCCGGTAGCTACGTTCGGAATCGATAACCGCTGAAAGCATCTAAGCGGGAAGCGAGCCCTAAGATGAGTCATCCCTAGGTCTTTAAGACCTCTAAAGAGCCGTTCGAGACTAGGACGTTGATAGGCATGGTGTGTAAGCGTTGTGAGGCGTTGAGCTAACATGTACTAATGACTCGTGAGGCTTAACCATACAACCCAGATGGGTTTTACTTAAAACGTTCCAGACGTTTAAAGCACTTCCTCCTTCCGTGGAGGTCGTACTGATACTTAGTATTAGGATAAAGCACTTAAGCAGTGTGAACTCAAATCAGCTTTCCGAATTATTATTTAATGCCAAGGCGTTAAATAGACAAATTTGTCTGGAAACCATAGAGCTGTGGTCCCACCTGATCCCATTCCGAACTCAGAAGTGAAACACAGTATCGCCGATGGTAGTGTGGGGTCTCCCCATGTGAGAGTAGGTCATTTCCAGGCGTCAAATAAAGCAAAAAGCCCGTTACTAGCGTAACGGGCTTTTTGCATTTTGATTTTTCATATCGAATAGTGCTTATCAAATGGTAAGTGTCTGGGCAACTACACCTATCGTTTAAAATTCTAGGGTAACAAGCTGTCGATATCCGATGCTGGTTGACACAGTTCATTAAGGTAAGCCAAGATGTAGTCAAATGACGCTAGACTATTTAGCTTTGCGGTTTCTCCTATGTATAAAGTGATCTTCCAGCAAACTATGCACACCATTAATATAAGCAAGTCTCAAATTTTGGCTCATTTTTAATGCTCTGTTTATCGCATCATTCTAGATATTTATCAGGTGAAGCTTTCGTTTTCGCTGGTGCATAATGTTATCTGTGTTTGGGCCTTCTCAGATGTCGTAATGAATATGTCGGGGGTATGCTCCTAGGGTTTTGACCTAAGATTTTAAGTTGCCATTTCCTGTATTTTTGATTTGATATTTTTCCGAGGTTTTTATGAACTGTCGTTTGGGATGTGGTGCTTGTTGTATTGCGCCTTCAATTACCAGTGTGATTCCAGGGATGCCAAATGGTAAACCTGCTGGCATTCGTTGTGTTCAGTTGAGTGATAAAAATTTATGCTTATTATTTGGTTCACCATCACGGCCAGATGTGTGTAGTGAGTTCACTCCCAGTATTGATGTATGTGGAACTTCTGATGAGCAAGCTTTATGGTTGATCACTGAATTAGAATCTTCTACATGTTAATCTAGCATGTCTTTTAGCTATATATGGCTTTGTTATGCAACTAACTCGCTACACAGATTATGGTATTCGTATATTGATGTATCTCGCTGTTCAGCCTGAGCGGGAGGAATTATTTCGTATTTCGGAAATAACGGAAGTATTTAATTTATCATCAAACCATGTGGCAAAAATTATTCATCAACTCGGCAAGCTTGGTTATATAGAAACCTTGCGCGGAAAGAGTGGTGGCTTCAAGTTAGCAATGAGTCCAAATGTGATCTGCATTGGTCAGCTTGTTAGACAGTTAGAGCATTCTTTGTCGCCGGTAAATTGTCAGGAACCGGTATGCCACTTTACGCCTGTTTGCAATTTAAAAGGTGTACTAACTAGGGCTGTAGCGGCTTATTTAGCGGTACTTGATGAGTATAATCTTATTGACATAGTAGGTAATAAAACAGAGTTAATTAGTACTCTTCCTAACCTGTCTATCTCAGTACTTGATTTGAGCTAGTTGGATAAATTCTCGCTATATCAACAGCAAGTAGCTCTGATGTATGCACTAACTCTATACCGTTTGCTTTGAGTCTGGGTAGGTTTGCTGTTAAAAATGCGACAGTCTCAGGGTAAGGATGAGCAATGGCGACTAGGTTACCTTCTTGCTTAGCAAATTGGATTATTTGCTTAAATTGTTTTTCAAGAGCTTGGTGATGAACATCATTGTCTAAAAACACCTGTCTTTGCAGTAATGGAACACCCACATCTCTGGCTGCTGTACTTGCTTTACTGTAGCTGGTTGTCACGCTATCAACAAAGTAGGCTTGCTGTATTTTTAAACTCTGCATAACCCATTGCATTGGCTCTGTTAATTGGGTTAACAAACTGCCCATATGATTATTAGCTCCACGAGCAAAGGGTATGTTGTTAAATGCTGATGTTATCTCACTTTTAACTTGCTCCTCGCTCATATCGTTAGTCAGTCCCCCTGGTCCAAGTTCATTACCGCTTAACGCTTGCATTGGAATATGCAGCATTATTTCGTGGCCTTTTTGATGTCCAGCTAATGCTAATCTTTGGCCTAGTGGGGTATGTGGTAATACTGATAAAGTGATGCTGGGTGGGAGAGACAGCACAGCTTCATCGGTTTGACGATACCCAATATCGTCAATGATGATCGCTAAGTTGGCTGCATATAATGGAGATAAACAGACTAATTGTAATATTATAAATAAGAAAAATCGCACGATGTTATTAGATTTATATGTCTATTCTTGTTGAGGTTCTCGGTGATTAAACCACTTTATAGCTGAGTCTATTTGTTGGTCGTAATCTTGTTCAAGCATATTATGTGAATCGATTATAGACATATTGTTGTCTTCTGTGACAGCAGAAATTGCAATTTTTATGTCTGGCTCGATACCTATGCTGTTAATGTTGTTACCATTAGGGGTGTTACATTGGGCTATAGTCAGCTTTATTGCATTGCTTTGCCCTAACATGGGGATAAGGCTTTGTACTGTGCCTTTACCGAAGCTAGTTTCACCTATTAATATTGCGCGCTGGTTTTCTTGTAGGGCGGCGGCCAATACTTCTGAGGCAGAGGCTGATCCCTTATTAATTAGTACTACCATAGGCAGGCCAGTGAATATGTTGGCTGCCGATGCATAATAATCTTCATTGGCATCAAAAAATCGCCCTGATGTAGACACAATTCTACCTTTGGATAAAAATAGGTCTGCAATTTGAACGGCTTGATCTAATAAACCGCCTGGATTATTTCGGATATCTAAAATAATTCCTTTTAAGGGTAAGTGTTGCCATGCTGCGGCTTGTTGTGCAATGGCTTCAGTTGCATCTTCTTGAAAATTTGTGAGGTGAATATAGCCAATATTGTCTGCGATGATTTCACTATTAATTGATTCAATATGAATGGTATCTGGCTGTAAAAAAACCTCTTTAATTACATCAGTGTTAGCTGGCTTTAAGGTCAAGCTAATAGCTTGGTTGTTGATACTGTGTCGCCGAATGTCAGTTAAAATACCTTGTAAGTTTTGCGCATTTACTTGGGTGTGATTAAAGCTGAGAATTGTATCACCAGGTTTGATATTCGCTCGCTCTGCTGGGGAGTTTTTAAAAGGTGTAATAATGGTAATTTGGCCATTATCTGATGCAACCTCAAAGCCAAAGCCAAAATACTCCCCTTGGCTGGATTCTGTGATAGCTTGAAAATCTTGCTGATTTAAAAACACGGAGTAGGGATCTAGTTCGGTAAATATGCCATTAATTGCAGCATGAATAAGTTGTTGCCTGTCGACCTTATCGACATAGTAGGTTTCGATTGTATCAATCACATCCATCAGTAAAGGGTAGTCATAATCTTGATATAGTGGTCGAATTTGTTGTGTGTGCTCTGAGCTAGATAAGCTGATAGAAAGTGCCGTACAAACACCAAGGACAAAACAGCCAATATTACGGATAGTATGATGCATAACTGCCCCTTCATTTATGGGCAGTTGGCTCGATAATCAGCGGCAGTATTTCGCCGGATCGACAGCTTGCCCTTTATGTCTTATCTCAAAGTATAGGCTAGGTTCTGTCTGTCCACCCGAGCGACCGACTAAAGCGATAGATTCGCCATCTTTTACCGTGTCACCGGCTTCTTTAAATAGCGTTTGTGCGTGACCATATAAACTCATATAGCCTTCACCATGGTCGACAACCATTAACATGCCAAAACCACGCAACCAATCAGAATAAATGACTTTGCCAGCTGCAACCGCTTTAATATTTTGGCCTTCAGGGGCGTTTAATATTGTTCCGTTCCATGTAATTTTACCTGAACGAGTGCTGCCAAAACGGGCACTAACTTTACCTTTGGTTGGCCACTTTAGTTTACCGCGCAAATTGGCTAATCCATTCATGCTTGGGTTAGATTTAGCGGCAATGACAGCTTGATCAACAATATGCTTTAAACTGGCTTCTTCTATTTGTAATTGTTCAAGTTGGGCACCTTTATCTGATAGGGTGCGTTGAATTTGGGTTAAGGTTTTTTGGCGTTGTTCTTGCTCATTGGTAAGCTGTTTTGCTTGTTGCTGCTGGTTAATCATCACAGCGTTCAGTTCTTGCTGCTTGGTGAGTTGCTGTTGCTGAATTTTTTCTAGTTGTTCGCTGGTATGCTTGAGCTCAGTGATGGCTTTGATACGTGCATTATTCAAATATTGGTAATAGGCCAGCATACGTTCGATGGTTGACGGTGTCTGCTGATTTAACAGCATTTTGCTGTAATCATGATTTCCTGCCAAATAGGCGCTTGATAGCTGTTTGGATAACGTTTGTTGTTGGCCTGTTTTGCGTTTGTTTAGTTCAATTTGTTGCTTATCAAGTTCGGCGAGCTGTTTATTAATCTGCTGAAGAGATGCTTTTGATTCGGTAACTTTTTGAGCTGCCTTAGCAATGGCTTGCTCATCTTTCTTGAGTAAAGCGATTAACTTTTCACGTTGTTTGGATGTATTTTTTAAATCATTTTGCTGCGCACTTATTTGAGCTTGAATAGATTTAAGCTCAGATTGACGCTGATTAAGATCGGCCGCAAAGGCTTGGAATGAGATGATTATAAAGCCAGCAAATATGCTGGCTTTAACAAACAAACGTGTACTCACAGGTAATTCATTACTCTTTTAAGTCGATGATGCTGTGGCCTGTCATTTCAGCTGGCACACTGTCACCCATCAAGGTTAACATTGTTGGCGCAATATCACATAAGCGACCGTTATCCTTGATAGTAGCATCACGACCGACATAGATGAAAGGAACTAATTCACTGGTATGTGCGGTATGTGCTTGGCCTGTTATTGGGTCTGTCATTTGTTCGGCATTACCATGGTCGGCAGTAATGATACATTCGCCGCCAACTTTACCTAATGCTTCAACAACACGTCCAATGCACGCATCGACAGCCTCACAGGCTTTAACTGCGGCATCAAACTTACCAGTATGACCAACCATATCACCATTAGGATAATTACAAATAATGACGTCATACTCAGTAGATTCAATGGCGGCAACCAGTTTGTCGGTTAACTCTGTTGAGTTCATTTCTGGTTGTAAGTCATACGTTGCCACTTTTGGAGACTCAATCAAAATACGATCTTCACCTTCAAATGGGGTTTCTTTGCCGCCATTAAAGAAGAAGGTAACGTGAGCATATTTTTCAGTTTCAGAAATGCGTAACTGCTTTTTACCCAGTTTTTGTAGTGTTTCACCTAAAGTGTTAACTAGATTGTCTGAAGGGTAGGCAATGGCAGCATTAATATCGGCTGCATACTCAGTTAACATAACAAAGTTAATTGTAGGGGTTTTAGCCCGAACAAAGCCATCAAAATCAGGGTTAACGAAGCTACGGGTAATTTGACGAGCACGGTCTGCGCGGAAATTCATAAAAATTAGCGCATCATTGTCATTCAATGTCGCAGCATTACCTTGATCATCAATAATCGCTGAAGCGGCAACAAACTCATCATTTTCATCGCGGGCGTAAGCGGCTTCTAGTGCACTAACCGCATCGGTATATTCAAACTTACTTTTACCTTCTGTGATGAGCTCGTATGTTTGGCTAACACGATCCCAGCGATTATCACGATCCATCGCATAATAACGACCAATAAGTGAGGCAACGCGTCCTGTACCTAGATTTTCAAATAGCTCTGTAAAATGAGCCAAACTACCTTTAGCGCTTCTTGGTGGTGTATCGCGGCCATCTAAAAAGGCATGTAAGTATACTTGCTTGGCGCCGCGGGCCACAGCCATACGACACATTGCTTCAATATGCTCTTCATGGCTGTGTACGCCACCAGGTGACAATAAACCCATAATGTGCACCGCGCCATTGGCTGCAATTGCTTTATCAACGGCTTCGCATAGTGCAGGGTTTTTATCAAACTCTTTATCGGCAATCGCTTTGCTGATGCGAGTTAACTCTTGGTAAACAATACGGCCTGAACCAATATTGATATGACCCACTTCAGAATTACCCATTTGGCCATCAGGTAAACCCACATCAAGCCCCGAACCTGAAATTAAGCTGTTGGCGTAAGTGGCGGTTAACTTATCTAAAACCGGTGTATTAGCATGAAAAATCGCATTATCTTGCGTGTTTTCACGATAGCCCCAGCCATCAAGAATAAGTAATGCCAGCGGACGTTTAGTTGTCGTCATGGTAGAACCCTTAAATTATTAAAAGATGAAATTAAAAAACGAAATTGAATGAATATTACTACTTATTGCCTGCGGGAAATAGACCTTGGATAGATATGATATTAGCAGGTGATAAATTTTCATTAATCTAGTCATAATGCATAATGAGCAAGTTGTTATGCATGCCATTGTAAAACATGATGTTCAACATCATGTTAATGGCTGGTTAGACGTTATGAGTTTTGACGGTTAATTTTTCATTATCTTGTGTTAACAGACGTATTCTCGGTGCTGTATCTTGATGTTGTTTGGTATATACTCTTGGCCTAATTTATTTAGCGCAAAGCGTTATGGGCCTTGAATATGCAAGAATATATGGAATTTTTTAAAGCCAACCCAATGTTGTCATTGGCTTGGGTGGGTTTATTTGTAGCTTTGATTGTGACCGTGTTCAAATCAAGTACATCAAAAGTGAAGAATGTGAATCATCAAGAACTCACCTTGATGGTTAACAAGCAAGACGCAAAAGTAGTTGATGTGCGCTCTAAAGAAGAGTTTAAAAAAGGTCACATTGTTGATGCATTAAATGTGACTATGTCTGAAATCAAAAATAATCAGACAACAAGTCTTGAAAAGTATAAAACCAGCCCCATTATAGTAGTATGTAATGCTGGCATGACATCTGCGCAAGCCGCTGAACTTCTTGTTAAACAAGGGTTCGAAAACATCCATAACCTTAAAGGTGGCATGGGTGAGTGGCAATCGGCAAATATGCCCGTAGTGAAAAGCAAAAGGTAGTCAGTTAACGACTTGTAATGATGCAGTTTATTGGCTGCATCATTAACATATTGGTCCTACTTGCGATATCAGCTTTTTAAGTTTTAAGCGGTGAGATCGAATTTAGAGGGGCAGCGAGTTAATCAATCGCTCAAGTTACCCCATCACAGTAATTAGTTTCATAGAAAAACTAAAATAACATTTTATAGGTAGGAAATTATGGCTGAAGAAGTAGCAAACAACGAAGCAAACGTCCCACAATTCAACATTCAGCGCGTATATACAAAGGATTTGTCTTTTGAAACGCCAAACAGCCCTGCAGTTTTCCAAAAAGAATGGACTCCAGAAGTTAAATTAGACTTAGATACTCGTAGTGCTAAATTGTCTGATGACACATATGAAGTGGTTTTATCATTAACTGTTACCGCTAAAAATGGCGAAGAAACAGCTTTCCTTTGTGAAGTGCAGCAAGCCGGTATTTTCTCTATCTCTGGTTTAACTGAACAACAGTTAGCACATTCTTTAGGCGCATACTGTCCTAATGTATTATTCCCATATGCTCGTGAAACAGTTGCAAGCTTAGTGGCTCGTGGTACTTTCCCACAGTTAAACTTAGCGCCAGTTAACTTTGATGCGCTATTTGCACAATATGTTCAGCAACGCCAAGCAGCTGCACAAGCGCCTGCTGAAGCAAACGCATAATATATGAATAGCACTGCCGAAATAACGGTTTTAGGGGCGGGGTCTTATGGCACCGCCCTTGCCATTTCTTTAGCAAGCAATGGCCATAAAACTCTACTTTGGGGCCATGATCCTAAGCACATGCAAGCCCTGACTGAGTCACGAAGCAATCAAGCATATCTGCCAGGGATTCAGTTTCCTGATTGCTTGCAGATTGAAGCAGATCTTAAAGTCGCATTAGCGGCAAGTAAGAACATCTTGGTTGTGGTGCCCAGCCATGTATTTGGTGATGTTCTAAAACAAGCTAAGCCGTTATTACGCAGTGATGCTAGGATTGTTTGGGCAACGAAAGGCTTAGAGCCTGAAACCGGTCGCCTATTGCAAGATGTTGCGCGTGAACAATTGGGTGAGCAATATCCCTTAGCGGTTTTGTCTGGGCCTACATTTGCTAAAGAGCTTGCCGCAGGATTACCAACGGCTATTTCGGTTGCTGGCACTTGCCCGCAGTTTACTCATGATCTAGTTGAGTTATTGCATAGCCCTAAGCGTCTACGAGTTTATGCCAATGATGATTTTACCGGCCTACAGTTAGGCGGAGCCGTTAAAAATGTTATCGCGATTGGTGCGGGTATGTCAGACGGCATTGGCTTTGGCGCCAATGCACGAACAGCATTAATTACCCGAGGTTTAGTTGAGCTTTCTCGCTTAGGCGCAGCATTAGGAGCAGATCCATCCACCTTTATTGGTATGGCTGGCTTAGGGGATTTAGTGTTAACTTGCACCGATAACCAGTCGCGTAATCGCCGCTTTGGTTTGGCTCTTGGTCAAGGTAAAGATGTTAATACCGCCCAAGATGAAATCGGCCAAGTGGTTGAAGGTTATCGTAATACTAAAGAGGTGTTTACTTTAGCCGCTCGCCTAGGGGTAGAAATGCCAATCACTGAGCAAATTTATCAAGTGCTTTACCAAGGTAAAGCTCCGGTTGAAGCCGCTAAAGAGCTTTTAAGTCGCGATAAAAAGTCTGAAACCTTAAAGTAGCTCGACATTATCAAAGTCAAATAAAGGGTGCTAAAATAGCGCCCTTTTTTATGGCTAACATTTAACCTAAATGGTCGATTTGGAGTATTAGCGTGAAACATCATGATGTCATCATTATCGGCGCGGGTGCCGCAGGATTAATGTGTGCCGCCACTGCCGGCTACAGAGGTCGTGATGTATTAGTGCTGGATAATGCCAAACAGGCGGGGCGCAAAATATTAATTAGCGGTGGCGGCCGTTGTAACTTTACTAATCAAAAAGTTGAGCCGCATCAGTTTATCTGCGGCAATCCGCACTTTGTTAAATCAGCCATAGCAAGATACCGTTCAACTGACTTTATTGAGTTAGTTGAGCGACATGGTATTGAATACCATGAGCGAGACCATGGCCAGCTATTCTGTAATGACTCAGCTAAAGAGATAGTGACCATGCTGCTCACTGAATGTGAATGGGCTGGTGTCAGTATTAAACTACGCACAGATATAACCCGTGTTAATAAAACGGATAGTGGCCAATTTACATTGTCGACTTCAAATGGCGATTTAAGTTGTGATTCGTTAGTTATCGCAACCGGTGGATTATCTATGCCCAAATTGGGTGCCACCCCATTTGGTTATCATATTGCCGAACAATTTGGTCTTAAAGTATTGCCAACCTACGCTGGGCTCGTGCCTTTTACATGGCACAGTGAACAAAAACAAAAGTTTGAGTCTTTATCGGGGATTGCGGTGCCGAGTACGATTACCGCCAAAGATGGCACTCAGTTTACTGAGGCATTGCTGTTTACTCATCGTGGCTTATCTGGCCCAGCTGTGCTGCAAATTTCTAACTATTGGAAGCCCGGTGAGACCATTTCAATCAACTTATTACCTTCTGAAAATGCACTAGAAAAAATAGAACTTGCATTGCAGCATCACCCCAAACAAAGTTTACGCAATACCCTAAGTCATTGGTTGCCTAAACGCTTGATTGAAGCATTATTTGAAGCTCCCCAGCTTGATAAAGCGCTCAACCAGCTTGGACATGGCGAGCGTGAACACATCGCCAATGCCTTAAATGATTGGCAACTGATGATGAATGGCACAGAAGGTTATCGTACCGCAGAAGTTACCTTAGGCGGGGTTGACACCAATGAACTGTCATCAAAAACCATGGAAGCTAAAAACGTCTCAGGACTTTATTTTATTGGTGAGGTAATGGACGTAAGTGGTTGGTTAGGAGGGTTTAATTTTCAATGGGCATGGTCATCTGGCGTGGCTGCAGGTATGGCGGTTTAGTGATTTTACCCAAATATATTCGAAATTGTGCCAGCTAATTTGATGTAAAACGGCAGGCTTGAGTGTGTTGATTAAAGGCATCAAGAAACTGCGGGTTTTGTTTTAAAAATTGATCACCAAAGTAAACGCCCAATGGTTTCTCGATGTTATTTACCACGTTAAACTCTGATATGGGTATTCCGGCTCTATCAATGGCGACTTGGAAAAGCAGGGAGTTTTCCATAATTGCGCCAATTCGTTTTTTTTGTAGCAAGGGAATTAATTCATCTAAGTTTGTGGTTTCGTATATTACTTTATAGCCATTTTTATTGAGCCAATAGCTCGTATTTGAATGCAGTCGACTACCAAATTCAACATTGGTTTTTATGGATTCAGCATCTAGTGGCGTGATGAAGTCTTTAGCTAGAAAAAACTGCCACTTTTGTTCAATAAATGTGTTTGATAACTTGGCGTACGTGTCACGATGATTATTTTGTGATGCAGCAAAAAATCCATCATAAACGTTTGTTTTCACATCATGTTGCGCGCGCCCCCAAGGCAAAAATATTATCTTATAAGGTTGCTCTAAGCGTTTCATTACGCAATCAAGTGCTTCAATGGCAAAGCCTGAATGATAATTACCATGATTAATTTGATAAGGCGGCCATTCTTGGGTCGTGATGGTAACGGTTTTGTTTACCACAGCAGCCATAGCGATTTGGATAACAAACAAGCTGGTTAAACATAAACCAATGAATAGCAGTAACACTTGTTGTTGAATGCGAACTTGCCAAGTTGCTAATAGATTCATTTACCACCACATTAATAAGCGTTGTCAGCCCTTGTTAAGGTTAGTCTATGCTAAGGGGAAGTCAAAAACCGCCACCTTAATCCTTGAGTTCGCTATTGTGGTAATTATTTATGTTTGAGTGGGAACTTTAGTCACTATCGACTATCGAACATAATGTATTTAATCGTGCAAAGGTGTCTGTCTGCCAGCGCAACTCGTGCTCACGGGTTAATTCATATTTAAGGAAGAATAATGATGAAAATGAAGTGTCTAGTAAGCGTTGGTTTAGTTGTACTTTTTTGCACGGGTTGCTCACATTTGGCCAGTCGAGGCTTGTGTCACTCGCAAACAGACGCTATTGGAAATGCAGAAAAATCAGAGTGTCGAGCTGATGTCGAACAATCGATACGTGATTATAAAAAAGATAAACAGCGTCGCCATGACGAAGATACCACTGAACAGCTAAATCGAGCGTTAGAGTCATCTCTTAGTAAACAATAGTGTTTGATTGCTCACAATTTTATTCAATAGTTTATCCCTTTAATTCATAGCTTGATTTTGGTCACTTTTTGACACTTTTCTTGTGATATACCAAGGTTTCAAATTATTAAATGTTGATACCAAGCCATGTTTTATATTCATATGCTTTTATTGCTCAGCGTGATTTTTGTCGGGATTAAACACGGCGGAATTGCGTTTGGTTTGCTGGGCGGATTAGGGGTTTCTGTTCTCGCGTTTGTGTTTGGTATTGCGCCAGGCACACCACCAATTAGCGTAATGTTGATTATTCTTGCTGTGGTGGCGGCTTCTGCTACGTTAGAAGCAACTGGCGGCCTAAAGTTACTGGTTAATTATGCTGAGCGCTTATTGCGCAAACACCCGGAACATATCGTATTTCTTGGCCCTTTATGTACATACTCATTAACCGTTTTAGTGGGTACCGGGCACTCGGTATATCCTTTATTACCAGTTATTTACGATGTGGCTTACAAAAAAGGAATTCGTCCTGAACGTCCACTAGCGATAGCCACTGTTGCGTCTCAAATGGGGATTACAGCTAGCCCAATTGCAGCGGCTGCAGCGGTCGTGATTGCGACTGCGGTTGATAATAATCTTGATATTGGCTTAGTGGATGTATTGATGGTAACCATTCCATCAACTTTAATTGGTGTGCTGGTGGGCAGTGCTTGGAGCTTACATCGCGGTAAAGATCTCGATAAGGATGAGGTGTTTCAAGCGCGATTAGCCGATCCAGAGTTTAAGAATTCTTTGATTGATGAAGATATTGAGGGTGGGCAAACACCTGAATCGGCCTCAATGGCTAAAAGAGGCTTAATAGTCTTTTTATTGGGAATTTTGTCAGTCATTTTGATTGCGATGTTTAGCAAGCAAGTCTTACCCGATGGCGTGAAAATGTCGGTGGCGATTCAATTTATGATGTTGTCAGTTGGTGGTATTATTTTGCTGGCGACAAATGTTTCTCCGAAAAAAATTGTTCATAGCAATGTGTTTGTTGCTGGTATGACGGCTGTGATAATTATTTTTGGTATTGCTTGGATGAGCGACACCATTATCGGGCATCATAAAACGTTTTTAGTGGCGGCAGTTAGCGACATTGTTAACGTGTATCCGTGGACCTTTGCGATTGCAATGTTTGTGGTGTCGATTTTTCTTAAAAGTCAGGCCGCGGTATTAACCATTATGTTGCCTTTGGGTTTTTCTTTAGGGATTCCTGCGCCAGTGTTAATTGGTGTTTTACCGGCATGTTACGCTTACTTTTTCTTTCCATTTTACCCAAGCGATCTTGCGGCAATTAGCTTTGATAGAACCGGCACAACGAGTATCGGTAAGTATGTTTTAAATCATAGCTTTATTGTTCCAGGGTTTATTGGTGTGATAACGGCGACTGTGATTGGTTACTTTATTTCAATCACCATTAATTGATAAATAGTGAGTGAAAAAATGGCAACCTATGGGTTGCCATTTTTGTTGCTGTTTAGTAATTCTTTGTACTTTGGGTTTGGTATACAGATATAAAGCCATTTTATTTCATCACTAAAGCGTTTATTGTTTAATCAATACTCTAGAAAGTGATGGCAGTCGCTATAAGTGAGGGCAGATTAATTTGATGAAACAAAGTTGTGTTTTTGGTTTTTGCTTATTTTTGGCAGCTTGTGCAAGTCAGCCACCACTTGTGGTTGATGATGTCGCTAAACCCGCTGTTATGCCCAAATTAATCCCTCAGCTAGAATCATCTAATTGGACAGAATCTAATTTACAAGAATTTCATTCAAAGTGGCAGGGCACGCCTTATCGTTTGGGGGGATCAGTAAGCAGGGCGTCGATTGCTCGGGGTTTGTATATCTTGCTTATTTGGACATAGTGGGTGAAAAATTACCTCGCACCGTGATTGCTCAGCGAGATCTGGGTAAAACCGTGCCAAGAAATCTACTGCAAGTAGGTGATTTGGTGTTCTTTAAAACAACAAATCGCACTCGTCATGTGGGCATTTATATGGGTGATGAAACCTTTCTGCATGCCTCAACTAAAAAAGGGGTGATCATCTCTAGTTTGAATAATCCCTATTGGGCCTCGAAATATAAAATGGCAAAACGTTTGCATTAAAAGTGTTTCTATTGGGATGTAGCGGTAAACTCATCGTTACTTAGATTAAAAGGTAAAAGGGATCTTATCGTGAAAAAAATCATTCTATTTGGCATATTGGCGATTATTTTAGCAATAGGCGCTGGTGTATATTGGTTATTTGCTAATTTAAACGACATTGTTAAAGCGCAGGTTGAAAAGCAAGGCAGTCATTTTTTACAAACGCCCGTCAGTTTAGCCAGTGTGGATTTACAGCCCTTAAAAGGTTATGGCGATTTGAAAGGTTTTGCGATACAAAACCCGGATGGGTATAGCGACAATAGTGCCTTTGCCTTTGATGAGATCAAGCTTGATATTGACGTTAAAAGTGTTAGCCAGCAGCCGTTTGTAATGAATGAGTTATTGGTGTCTGGGCCTAGCGTATTATTTGAATTGAGTGCCGATGGTAAAAATAACTTAACGGTTTTAAAAGATAATCTAAGTGCTCAATTACCTAAATCTTCCCAGCCAGAGCCTGAAGCCTCCTCTGACAAACAAGCTCCATCCAGCTCAACAGAGCCGTTTTTAGTGGCGGTAAACAAAGTCACTATTGAAGGGGTTAAGCTGACTTTAGATATGAGCGCCATGGGGTATGAAGCCTATCAGTTAACTTTACCAGCATTTAATGCCGATCCAGTTGGTATGCCTAATGGATTACCAGCCGAACAAGTGGGCGGAGCGATTGTAAAATCCATGTTGGATAACATTATTAAGCAAGCTAAAAAAGCGGTTGAAGATAAAATAAAGCAACGCGCCAGAGAAGAAGTAAAGCTACGAGCAGATAAAGAACTAGGTGGTTTGCTTGAAAAGCAGGGTAATTAAGTTCGCACGAGAGTAAAACATGCTAGCCGATTGTGGTAAGGGAAAATGATGAGTAATGGAAAAACGTGGACATTAAAAAGTATTGCTCAAGAGTTGGGGGTGTCGAATGCGACTGTTTCCAATGCTTTTAATCGCCCTGATCAGCTATCAGAAAAGCGACGAGTAGAAATTTTGGCTGCCTGCAACAAATTAGGATATTTTGGGCCAAATAAAGCCGCTCAGTCGTTGCGTAAAGGTAAATTTAACACCATCGCGTTAGTGCTTTCTGACAGTGTAGCTTATATGGTGTCAGATCCGGTTGCGAGTCGTTTTATGAAAGGTGTTGCGGCCGAATTAGAGCAGCACAAAGTCAACCTGCTGTTGTTTTCAGGTAGTGCTGAAAGTGTTAATGACGTTATTGATTTTGTTGATGGTTTTATCTGTTATGGCCGCCCTCGCAATAGCGCTTTAGTTGGGCAACTAAAGCAAGTGAAAAAGAAAGTGGTGACAGTTGATTTTAACATTCACCGTAGCGCTTCTGTTGAAGTTGATAATCAAACTAGCGCTTATGATGTCGCTAAGTTAGCAATTCATTCTGAACAAGATCAGTTAGCTATTTTGGGGTTACGGCTACTGGATACCTCACTCATTTGCCGTGTGTATGATATCCATCAGATGGAAATTGATACCTCTGTCGCACATCAACGCTTACAAGGTTATCTAGATGCCATTGCAGATAGCCATGCAACATTAGGCAATGACCGAATTTGGAATATACCTGAAAGTAATGTTGAGCTTGCTGCCATTGCCGCCAAAGAGGCCCTTAGTTGTAATCCTCGTCCCAATGTTTTTTTGTGCATGAGTGATTTGATTGCCTTAACTGTGATGAGCGAAGCACAGCAATTAGGCTTACGAGTACCTGAAGACGTGCGAATTGTTGGTTTTGATGGCATTGATGAAGCATTGCGCTCTGTGCCACCATTAACCACAGTTTATCAACACTCTGAAAGCAAGGGGCGTAAGGCGGCCGAGATGTTTATGGCTGATGCTCATCATGCAGAGGTGTTAGATTATGAACTTATTCGTGGTGGTAGTTGCTAGGGAAGTACAATAGGCGATTATTATAGCAATCGCCAATTTTTATTGCGGTTGGTATTATGGCTTCTCATAACACAAAGCCCCATTTAGCTTAGCTAAATGGGGCTTGATTGTTTTTGGCGGTGCGAATTAACGTATCACGACTAATTTACTAATAAAGAGTCGAGTTCAATACGGCGGTTACTGCCTTGTTCCGTAAGCTCAATAACCGCTTGTTTAGTGGTGAAGTTGACACTTAATGTTGCGGAATCCTGCTGCAATTGCCAGTGTAATTTAAGCTCACTGTGCGCCGCTTGCATTGAAAACTCACCGTTAAACGCTGGGCTGTTATTGCGTAATGCAATTAATTGGCACAGACCTTTAACAAAAGGTTTTTGCATTGCAGCCTGAATATCCTGTTTATTGAGATAAGGACGGTTAATATCTCTGCCGACTTGAGTATCGCTAAGGAGTTTCATGGCATTTGGGGTAGCAAATAAGCCTGCGTAGTAGACTTGTGGGATCCCCGGTGCAAAGAATTGTATTGCTCTGGCAATCAGGTAGTCTAAATCTTGTTGTCCAAGTGCGTCGTAATAAGTGCTGTTAATTTGATATAAATCGACATTATTTGCCGCCGCACCTGTTGCTTGCAGGCTTTCACCTTTGGTGTTGGCGTGAATAGTTTCAACCAGTGAGTCAATTTGCGCTGCAGTTAATAATCCCGCTTTACCATCAATTGGGCCTACATCAATAATGCCAATACCGTCGTGAGTATCAAGCACTGTGACACAGTTGCGCGGTGCAATGGTTAACCAATGCTGTAAAGCGCTGACATCTTTGCTAAATAGGGTGTGCAAGATCAGCGGCGGTAGGGCGAAGTCATAAACCATATCGACTTTTCTGGCCACTTCAACTTGCGTTAGATGGTGGGTATGAATTTCAGCTAAGGTTGTCATGCCTTTAGCATTAGCTTGCTTGGCGAGTTGGTCAATAAAATCGAATGATTCTTTAATCATAAAACAACTGGTGCCAGGTTTTTTTATGGCATAGCCAGCAGCGTCTAAACGGATAAGATTAACTTTACTGTCTTCAAAATGTTGCAGCACATTTGCTAAATAAGCTTGACCCGCTTCCGAGTGGACATTGATATCAATTTGATTCGCGGTGAAGGTTGTCCAAAAGTCGACTTTACTGCCATCAGCTAAGCTGTATTCGGTGAAGAAACTACCAGGGCGAGGGCGGTAAATTTTCTTTCTGTCGCTTTCGCTTAGTCCATTTGGAAATACACTTTCTTTGGTGAGAAATAAATCCCAGTAGGCTGACGCTTTACCCTTAGCAAGGACGTCTTTAAATTCTTTAGATTGAGCCGACATATGGTTAACGATGAGATCTGCCATAATGTCGTAGTCTTCGCCAATATTTTTGACATCGTTCCAGTCGCCTAAGCGTTGATCTACCTGTACATGATCGATTGGGTCAAATCCTGCATCGCTGCCATCGATAGGAAAATAAAAGGGTAACAGATGCACTCCACCAAACAGGGTGTCGAGCTCGTTATCGAGGATTTGTTTTAGCTCTTGCAAGCCCGAGGGCGCAATGCGATCTACATAGGTGATCAACTGAACTTGATTTTTCATATCTGCACTCACTCAAAATAAAAAATTAAAAAAACTTAATCGATTAAGTTGTATATTTAACCAATATGAAACATTATTCAAGGGGTTTGTTGAATTATTAATCGTGTTTTGTGAGCGGTATGATTATTTAAGCGGGGATCATAGCGTGGCATTGGGGTGTTAAAACAAAACAATAAAAAGGAAAATGTTATGTCTAAAGAATTGAATTTAAATAAAAATGCATCTGAATCTAATATCAGAATGCTGACCTATTTGATGTTTTTTATGTTCGCAATGACCTCGGATGCCGTTGGTGTAATTATCCCTGAGTTAATTGAGACTTTTAATTTATCAATGTTACAGGCCAGTGCATTTCACTATATGCCGATGATTTTTATTGCGCTGAGCGGGCTTTTTTTAGGGTATTTAGCAGACAAGTTGGGGCGCAAGTCGACCATTATCATTGGTTTGTTACTTTTTTCCGTTGCTAGCTTTATGTTTGCTTTAGGTGAGTCATTTTATTTTTTCCTCTTTTTACTGGCTGTTATTGGTACTGCAATTGGGGTCTTTAAAACAGGAGCGCTTGCGCTGATTGGTGACATTTCTACTAATGCTAAACAGCATTCAAGCACCATGAACACTGTGGAAGGCTTTTTTGGGGTGGGGGCAATTGTTGGCCCTGCTATTGTTAGCTTTTTACTTGTATCTGGTGTGTCGTGGAAGTTTCTGTACTTTGGGGCGGGTTTATTTTGCTTAATATTATGTTGGTTGGCATACCGTGCTGATTACCCTGCCTTAAAGCGTTCATCTAACCAGAGCATTAATCTAGCTAGTACCTTTAAAATGATGAGAAACCCTTATGCGTTGGGATTTTCATTTGCCATTGGCTTGTATGTGGCAACTGAAGTGGCCATTTATGTGTGGATGCCAACACTGTTACTTGATTACCAAGGTGACTATATTTTTCTGGCCACTTACGCCTTAACCATCTTCTTTACTTTACGCGCGGCAGGTCGCTTTTTAGGGGGGTGGATTTTGCATCGTTTCCCTTGGCAGCAGGTTATGATGTGGTTTAGTTTGGCTATTTTCTTATGTTATTTAGGCACCATGTGGTTTGGCATCGATGCCGCTATTGTATTATTACCCCTTTCTGGTTTGTTCATGTCCATGATGTATCCGACACTTAATTCTAAAGGCATCAGCTGTTTTTCTGTTGACCAACATGGCTCTGTTGCGGGCGTCATATTGTTTTTTACTGCGCTATCCGCGGCTTTAGCACCGTTATTTATGGGCTGGGTGAGTGATATTTTTGGTCATGTTAAATATGGATTTTATTTAGCAACAGGATTTGCTTTTTTATTATTTTTATTAACGCTTTTCAATTTGTTGCGTGATCCAGCGGCGCATTTATTGGCATCTGAGTAATTAATCTAAACCTAAAGGCATTAACGTTAAAATGTGAGCGGGTTAAAAAATATACTTGCATTTTGCTTTTATGTTGCTACATTGTAACTTAATCGATTAAGTATTCGGTTTAAGTGATTTAGATGCTCGGTTGGAACAGTAAGTTGGTGGTGTTGTCTTGGGGGTAATGGGCGACATCGACATTATGATGTGGGGACATAAAAATGATGATAAGCACAACTAAGAAATTTGTATTAAGTTCATTAGCGGTAATGGTGAGTGCCAGTTTGTGGGCAGAAGAAGCTCCGACAGAAGTTGAACCAGCCGATGGTGTAGGTCTTGAGCGCATTGTGGTAACGGGGGTGGCTCGTGGTACGCGAGTGATGGACTCAAGTGTGTCTGTCAGTAGTATTTCACCAGCACAATTAGAGGTAAGTTCGCCTCGTTCATCTGCTGAGGCATTTCGCATTATCCCAGGTGTAAAAGTTGAGTCAACGGGCGGCGAAGGTAATGCTAACATCGCAATCCGCGGTTTGCCTGTCGCATCTGGTGGGGCTAAGTTTTTACAAATTCAAGAAGACGGTTTACCTATTCTGCAGTTTGGCGATATCGCATTTGGTAATGCTGACATCTTCTTACGTATTGACTCAACCGTACAAATTATCGAATCTATTCGTGGTGGTTCCGCATCAACCGCAGCCAGTAATGCACCCGGCGGTATCCTTAATATCATTAGTAAAACAGGTGATACTGATTCAGGTAGCGTGTCTGCAACTGTGGGTTTAGATTACGATACCTATCGCACAGACTTTGAATACGGTACTGATATTAATGACACATTACGTTTTCATATCGGTGGCTTTGTTCGCACTGGTGAAGGCCCTCGTGAGGCGGGCTATACCGCCAATAAAGGTGGACAAATTAAAGCTAACATCACCAAAGAATTTGACTCTGGTTATGTGCGCCTGTATTTCAAACATTTAGATGACAAAAGCATTGGCTATTTACCTATGCCAATGTATTCCGATGGTGGTTCGCTTCCGGGGTTTGACTCAAGTTCTGACACCACTCAGTCAGCTTATTTCCTTTCTACGTTAAGCTTAGGGGCTGACGGACAACCGCGTCGCGGTGACATGCGTGATGGCATGAACCCTGTTGTTAACTCATTTGGTTTTGAAGCGTCATTTGATTTGAGCGATGACTGGACAATCGAAAACCGTTTCCGTTTTTCTGATGTTAGCGGCAACTTTATGTCTCCGTTTCCTGCAGAAGTAGGTAGCAGTTCTGCCATTGCGCAAAGCATAGCCGGCACGGGGGCGAATTTAGTGTATGCCAATGGGCCAAAAGCGGGCGAAGTATTAAGCAGTGATTTAGCCATGCGTATTCACACTTTTGATGTCAGCATGAATGATTTCGGTTCAATTGTTAACGACATCAAGCTTACTAAAACCATTGATGATACTAACATTACTTTTGGTTATTACACCGCTTTACAAAACATCAGTATGTCTTGGATGTGGAATTCATATCTGATGGAAGTTAAAGGTGACAATGCCGCGTTACTTAATGCTGTCGCTGCCGATGGCACATCTTATTCCGATAATGGCTTGTACGCCTATGGTGTTCCATTTTGGGGCAATTGCTGTCAGCGCAATTATGATACGGAATACAAAATTGATGCGCCTTATATTGCCGTAAGCTCTAAGTTGGGTGATTTATCATTGGATGCCAGTGTTCGATATGACTCAGGTGATGCCAGTGGTTACTATGCAGGTAGTGTGCAATCTGCAGTAGATATGAACCGTGATGGCACAATTTCTATTCCTGAACAAAGCGTATCATCAATCGATAACAGTAACCCTCAGCCGGTTAATTATGATTGGGGCTATACCTCTTATTCTGTTGGTGCAAACTACCAAATTAACGATGACTTAGCTGCATTTGCTCGTGTGAGTCATGGTGGCAGAGCTAATGCTGATCGTTTGTTGTTTGGTAAAGTGAGACCTGATGGCTCGGTAGCTGATGAAGATGCAGTTGATAAAGTTGATCAATATGAATTGGGCGTCAAATATCGCTATGACAGCTTATCAGTATTTGCAACGGCATTTTATTCTGAAACTGAAGAGCAAAACTTTGAAGCCACCAGTCAAAAATTCTTTGACCGTAAGTATGAAGCCACAGGTCTTGAGATTGAAACGGCTTATTACATTGGGGATTTTGACTTCAGAGGTAATGTGACTTGGACTGATGCTGAAATTGCAAAAGACGCATTAAATCCTGACGTTGAAGGTAATACACCTCGTCGCCAAGCTGATTTCATCTATTCCTTATCTGGACGTTATAACTACGACAAAGGCTCTGTTGGGGTTAACGTGATTGGTACCACAGACACCTATGCTCAAGACAATAATGATTTAACTTTTGACGGTTATGCGCAAGTTAATGCCTTTGCAAATTATATGATCACTGATGGATTATCGATTGCTGTGAATGTAAACAATCTATTCGACACTGTGGGCATTACTGAGGCAGAAGAAGGCTCTATACCGGACAATAACATTATTCGTGCCAGAGCAATCAATGGCCGTACAACAACGGCAACCTTAAAGTACGAGTTTTAATCCTTTTGGCTTAGCTTCCGCAAGCAACTTAGCCCATGCAAATGGGCTTTTTTTGGAGCGTATTATGAGTAAATTACTTTGTTTTGGTGAAGTGCTTGTCGATTTAATCCCCATTGATCGGCAAGGACTGAGCCACCAAGCTATTGCTGGTGGTGCTCCTGCAAATGTCGCCGTAGGCTTTGCAAAATTAGGTGGTTATAGTGGTTTTGCTGGTGGGGTGAGTACCGATAGTTACGGTGCTATGCTAGAACAAGCGCTAGCTGACTATGGCGTCAATACGCAGTGTTTAGCCAAAATAGACGCGCCAACAGCCACAGTTTTGGTGACCTTAGATGAACAAGGCGAGCGAACCTTTAGCTTTAATCGACATAACACTGCAGATATGAGTTATACCAAGGCGCATGTTGAGCGTCTCGATTGGTCGCAGTGGAACATGTTTCATTTTTGCTCAAACACCTTTACTGACACAGCTATGTTTGAAGTTAGTTTGATTGCTATTAAAAACGCTTTCAGACAACATAAACTGGTGAGTTTTGATGTTAATTTACGTTTGTCATTATGGTCTACTGAGTCGTTAATTAGCGAGCGTGTAGAACGTTGCTTGCCTTATACCCATGTATTAAAAATGAGCCGTGATGAAGCCAAATATCTTGCCGATGCCAAAGGGCTCAGTATCACTCAATATATACAATTTTGTTTGGTTACAGGTGTTGAAACCATCGTGCTCACCGATGGGGGTAATCCGGTTGAATGCATTAATACTCACTATCAATTTAAAGTTGCAGCGCCTGCCATACAGGCTGTGGATACTACCGCAGGCGGTGATAGTTTTATCGCCGGTTTCTTGTATGCTTTGGCTGATTTAGAAGGCAGTCACATTCATCTTATTCAAAGCTTATCGAATGCCAAATGGGTAAAGTCTGCTGTGCAGTTTGCGATTCAATGTGGTGCTTATACTTGCCAACATAAAGGCGCGTTTCCTGCTATGCCCACAATGGCACAGCTTAATTGGGTAGAGGAAAAAGAGTTAGTCATGGCTTTTGCCTAGGCGTAGATTGATTATTGCGCGAGCTTTATCACGTTTTAAATGCTTATCGACACTGAGTTTTATGTTATTTTAGATGCCACTAAAATTGGCGTTTTTGGGATATAAACACTGAAAATAGCTAATATTATTAATCTAAATAGCCTAAAGAGTGGATTATGAGCAAAGCAAAGATTGGTATTGTGACGGTAAGTGATCGAGCAAGCGCTGGCGTGTATGAAGATATTTCTGGTAAAGCGATTATCGATACCTTAAATGACTACCTAACCTCTGAGTGGGAGCCTGTTTACGAGGTGATTCCTGACGAGCAAGATGTGATTGAAGCCACCTTGATAAACATGGCTGATAAGCTCAATTGCAGCTTAATTGTAACCACTGGCGGTACAGGCCCTGCAAAGCGTGATGTTACCCCTGAAGCGACCGAAGCCGTGTGCGACCGTATGATGCCTGGTTTTGGTGAGCTAATGCGCGCTGAATCATTAAAGTTTGTGCCAACCGCTATTTTGTCTCGTCAAACGGCGGGTTTACGTGGCGATTCACTGATTGTTAATTTACCCGGCAAGCCTAAGTCGATTCGCGAGTGTTTAGATGCGGTATTTCCCGCTATTCCTTATTGTATTGACTTAATGGACGGGCCATTTTTAGAGTGTGATGAGGCGGTCATTAAGCCTTTTAGGCCTAAAGCCAAGTAATTCAATTCAGGTTAGCCCTATGGGGTTAACGCAATTAAGAAGCCAATAAACGTTATTATAGGTTTATTGGCTTTGTTATTTTTTGCCTCTCAAGTTCGCTTCAATTGTTCATGTTATTCCATTGTGATCATAATTTAGTACTACACTTAATTTGGTTATGGTGTGGAATGGCGTCTTATGACCTTAAGAAGTTTCTCATTAGCTCTATTGTCATCTTTGCTGTTAAGTTTGATGCTGCTGTTGATGCTGATTTATTACATTGTTTATTTGCCCAACATAGAATCAGAAATTATTGATCAACAGCAGCAAGAATATCAGTTACTGCAATCCGCCTTTGCTTTATCTAAGCAAGGGGTGTCTAGCTTGTCTTTCGATTATGCGGTTTGGGATGAAATGGTGAGTTATGTGCAAAACCCTAACAATGAGTTCATCCATGAAAATATGGTATCGAGTTCATTTGAAGCGACTAATATTCATGCTGTTTTTATTCATAATGTTGATAGACAACTGGTTTGGAAATATCAGAATGAAGTGCTAAAAGGGGTAAAGGCAACTATTCGCCAAGGTGATGTTGATTTGGCCATTTTACCTAGCCAAGCAGACATAGCATTGCAGAAAGTATCAGAAAGAAGTGGATATATTGTGGTAGCTGGGCAGCTGGTTTTTTACAGTAATCATACCATTGTGCCTTCAAGTGGGGTGGGTGAGGTTGCTGGTAGTTTGACTATGGTTAGGTTAGTCACTGAAAAGCTGGTTGACGAGTTAAGTCGGTTTTCTTTGGTTAATTTTTCTTTGTTGCCGGTCGATCCAAATAGCATGGCTACATTTGAAGAGTTTTTTACCGCTAAACCCATCAGTGTTATGGCCAAAAGTCATACATGGGTGCTAGTAGATCCTTTTGACCAACAGCAGCTTTTATTAACCATTTATCACAAAAAGTTTGCCGCTAACCAATTACCTTTGACTACAGTTTTGCTGATCTTCTTGTTTTTGGGTTTGATTGTGGCGTTAGGAATGCAAGTCTTATCGCTTTTGTTAACTGAGCCAATTAATCAATTTAATGAATCGATTAAATCTTTGCCTGAAAATAACTACATTAATAAAGTGCCTTCAGAATATTTTATTAAAGAATTGGTCAGTGTTTCGCATTCGTTTAATCAGCTATTGAATAAATTTAATGCTCAGCAAAATTATTTAGAAACCTTAACCGTGCAAGATGCTTTAACTGGCATTGCTAATCGCCGTGGTTTAGAAGCATTTGGCAATAAAACAATCTCAAATTGGCAAGACTTGGCCGTGGGTTTTAGCGTGATAATGATTGATGTGGATCATTTTAAGCACTTTAACGACACACAAGGACATTTAGCGGGTGATGAAGCGCTTAAAACGGTCGCCAAAAACTTACAGCAAACCGCTACCGAGTTTCAGGATGATCGCGTTTTTGTTGCCCGTTATGGTGGCGAAGAGTTTTGTGTTATTGCACTGTTCGATGACCCATTGCTTGTCGGTAAAATGGCTGAAAGCTTGCGTGCTAAAGTTGAGAGCAATAAAATTGCCAACACCTTGCCAGATAAGCAATGGTTAACGATTAGTGCTGGTGGGGTGATCATTTCAGCTCAAACGAGCGACAAAGCCTATCGTTTTAACGACTTTCTGAAACTGGCAGATGAGCAGCTTTATTTGGCTAAAAAAGCGGGCAGAAATCAGGTTAAGCTAGTTGAATTTAATAAAAAACCTACGGATATGACTCCGTAGGTTTAGCGATTAAGGCGGTTAACTTAGTTATAGTCCAAAGACTACTTTTTCACTTTTAAGTGATTTTTCTAAGCTAAACATCAAGCCTAATGAAATCACGACCGTTGCGACAGATGACACCACTAATTGCAGCATGGGGATGTCTTTACCCTTGATAAAATCCATTAAAGCTTGCTGCTGACCAGAGACTGGCAACCACTGTAATGCTTCGGGAGCAATGTTGTAACTGGCAGCCATTGATAACGCTAATGGCACAAATAACACCATGGTTAAATAAGACTGCGCTTCCTTAAAGGTTTTTGCCATAAATGACACAAACAGCTGTAGTGTTGACGCCAACAATGCCACAGGAATACCGACTAGTAACATGAGCCCCATAAAGTCGGTTGAAATATTGATGCTAAAGCCTAACTCTTGCCAAGGTACAAAGGCGTAAGCAATTTTGGAAATCAATAGAATTAAAACCAACCCCAATAAGGCAAAAGTGGTGACGGCAATCACTTTGCCCAAGACCAACTGACCAGTACTAATGGGATGACTTAGCATTAATGCCAATGAGTTACGCTCTCGCTCACCCGCACTGGTATCAATAGCGAGGTTCATGCCAGAAATAAACACCGAATAAATCATGGTGAAAATGGCAATACCTAAAATCATGCCGCCTTTTGAATCTGGGGTGGCTTGATCTTTCATATTTACTTTAAGAGGTTGCATCACTTGTGGGTTAATACCACGGGCAATGAGACGCAAACTGCCCATTTCGCTGCTGTAGGCCTGTAATTCACGCTGTAAACGGCGAATGGAGTTTTGGAGTTTTTCATCCGAATTATCAGCTTCTACAATAATTTCCGCCGGCTTGGCTTTAGCCATATTTTCGGCATAATCATCGCTGATGGTTAGGCTAATGGCTTTTACATCTTGATTGGGATCACTTGCATCCGCGGCGTTGATACCGTTGCGCCCAAGGTAGCGTACTAAGTCTGGGGCGTTGTGGGCTTTATTGATGGTGATATTGAGATCTTCAGGGCTTGATAGTTGACCAATCAATACCATAAACATGCCGCACATCAACAGTGGGGTGCCGATAGCATAATATAAACCGGCCATTACCGAACGTTTGTCGCGCGCAGCATCTATCAGTTCTTTGCGCACCATGGCGAATATCTTTTTCATTAGGCTGCAATCCCTTCGTCAGTTCCGATTAGTTTTATAAATGCCTCTTCCAATGAGGTTTCACCAGTTTGTTGGCAAAGCTCGTCAGGACTGCCTGTGGCAACCACTTGGCCGTTAGCCATCACTATAACGTGATCACACAGCGCCGCAACTTCCTGCATAACATGGCTTGAAAACAATACACAGTGACCCCGCGCTTTAAGATCGAGCAATATATCGCGTAATAAACGGGTGCTCATAACATCTAGCCCGCGAGTGGGTTCATCTAAAATAATATTGGTTGGTTGATGCACAATGGCCTGGGCTAACGCGGTTTTCATTCGTTGACCTTGTGAAAAACCTTTGCAACGTCGATCACTAATATCGCCTAAATTAAGTTGCGCAATGACATTTTCAGTAGCCTGTTTGGCATTTTTAGCCGACATGCCGCTAAGCTCTGCAAAAAACTGAATGTACTCTCTTGGCGTTAGGCGTTCATATAATCCAAATGGATCAGGAAATAAGCCTAACTGTTGTTTAGCTTCAATCGGTTTTTCAGCAACATTGATGCCGTCAACTTCAGCGATGCCCTCATCGGGCTTAAGTAAACCAAATAAGGTGCGTAAACAGGTGGTTTTGCCCGCACCATTAGGGCCAAGTAGTCCCGTGATATGACCATCTTGAGCGGTGAAACTTAGATCGTTTAGCGCCTGCACTTCACCAATTTTTTTTGATAAATGGGTAACTGATATCATGATTATTCCTTATCTGTGCTGGTGGCACTGTCCGTGGTGTCAACTGGGGTGGCGATAGGTTCAACGGAATTGGCATTTAAATAAAAGCTGCGGCGCACATCTTTTTGTAAGCAACTTGGATCGAGTTTTTTCACGCTGCCACTGTTAACTAAATCTGCAATTAAATCATTGGCGCAAGTCTGCGCCGCTACGCCATGGGTCGCGAACGGTGAAATGAAATGTTTCGCGTTAGTGAGTTCTTTTTCGGCCAGCGCCCCCAGTTAGGTGGGGTGGCAGGATCTAACTCGCCCGATAATAATAAGGTTGGAATATTGCTGCTGATTGGTTGGCTAAAGCTGTCGTCCACAGGTGGCACTTGCCATACCTCACAGGTTTTTTCTAAGCCTTCAATCATATTGGCACTCACGTATGAGTCTTTAGCATCTTGGCGCATTTGATCTGATATGCGGTGAATATCTTCAGCACATACTACTGAAGCATGCATTCCCATGGCTAAACCCGCTCCGTCAGCGGCTAAAGCGTAAATACCTAAAATGGGTTGATAATCGCCTTGAGCGGCTTGATGAATGGCGTGAGGTAATAGTGCTCGTACAACGGGCGTGTATAAGGCCATACGAATGGCACCGGTAAATTTACTACGGGTTAATAAGAAGGTGCTGGGCTGATTAGTTAGAGGATCACGCACACTTTGTTTAACGGGCTTTTTCGCTAATGCGTCATTCACTTGAGTAAAGTCAGCCAATAAATTAGGAAATTGTTGCTGACAGGCTGCATTGTTGCTGCAATCACGCATGAGTAATTCAAAGCCGCGTTCAATGGCGCTACCAATGGCTATAACGCTTTGTTGCATTGGCACTACGCCATCTAGCGTGACGGTTGCTAGCGCTTGTGGATAATGGCGCATATAAAGCTGAGCCATGCGGGTGCCATAAGACACACCATAAACATGTAATTTTTCATAACCTAAATATTGGCGTACGGCTTCGAAATCCGTTAATGCGGTTTGGCTGTCATATTGCGCAATATCAACATCAATTGAGGCGAGACACTTTTCAGTTTCAGCGATGATGTCAATTGAATCATCGTTAAATTCAAGTGGCGATATGAGGCTATCATCCTCGCAATTTAATATATTCGATTGACCGGTTCCGCGTTGGTCAATAAGTAAAATATCTCGTTGTTCACGTACTTTGCTGAGTAACTTATCAAAGCCTGCTGCGTGCTCTATGGCTGATTGACCCGGGCCGCCAGCAATCGCTAATAAGGCTTCTTGAGGATGAGTGTCTTTAATCGCAGGTAAAATTGCAAAGTGAATATCAATCTGTTTCCCTTCGGGCTTTTCAGGGTTTTCAGCCACAGCGATTTTGCCGCATTGAAGTTGCTCTGCCATCCCCTCTAAATAACATGTTTGGGTTTTAGTTACTGGCGCGGTGGCATTAACAGTAGCATTAGTTTGAAGGGCGCTGGCTTGTGTTGGCGCTTCTTTGACTGCTGTAGCTTGTTCCACCTCTGTTGTGGGGGCTGTATCACTTGCCATTGCCGCAGGTGTGATTGCGATGCCAAACACAAGGCTAGCGATTGCACGGAATTTGGTTAAAGCTAAATATGCTTTCAATCGCTTGAGGCGTTTTTCGCCGCGCATTGAAGATAACTTCCTGTTGTTCATGTTATCGGTTCCTTGTTGCATTTGTCTTTGTATAAGCATGAGGGCATCAATGTCTTTAGCGTGTTAATGCTCTGTGGGCCATGGTTTAACTGTTTGCATTATCATGCATTTTTATCAATATCGAAAGGTTAACATGATTATCCACCTAGCGGTTCAAAGTGGTCGAACAGAACAGGATCTTATGAAGTGCAAGCAAGCATTTTGACCATTATCGATATCGGGTTGTTAATGTAGAGTAAAAAACGTTTGTGTAATGAAGGTGTTGTTGATCGCTAATTGTGTTTATCACCGTGTAAAAAGTGATCTAAAGCACAGGGATAGAGCAAAAACTCTTATGGTTTGATATTGCTTCAGGTAGAATGCGATAAAAAGCAGTACACCTGTAAGCTAAAAGGTATTAAGCCATGTCCCTAGAAAATTATCATATCGTTAGACTTTTGCAGCAGCAAAGCCATGTTTTGGGCGAAAAAGTTGCCCTTGAAGGTTTTGAAATGGCTGCGCCATGGAATACCGTTTCTTGGAAGCAGTTTGATGCTATAACCAACAAAGTCGCACAGCTGTTAATTGACTTTGGTTTGCAGGTGCAAGATAAAGTGGTGATTGTGGCGCAAAATAGCCCGCAATGGAGCTGCGCAGATATTGGCGCTTTAAAAGCTCGTAGTGTTGTTGTGCCGGTTTATCCGACTAGCCCATTAGAACAAGCTGTATTTATTGTTAATGATGCTCAAGCAAAAATCATTTTTGCCGGTGATGCCAATCAATATGCTACGGCGTGTAAGATTCAAGCTCAGTGTCCTACTGTTGAGCAGGTCATCGTGTTTGACCGTCAAGTAGAACTTTGTTCTGATCAGCATTACCATTTTGATGACCTTTTAGCCGCAAATGCAACCCCAATTAGCGAGCAAGAGTTAGCTCAGCGCTTATCGCAAACAAGTCTTGATGATTTGCTTACCCTTATTTATACCTCGGGCACCACGGGCGATCCTAAAGGCGTCATGTTAGATTATCGTAATATGGCTTCAATGGTTGAGCAGCACGATGCCGAAATTGCTTTTCAAGCCGGTGATGTCTCTTTGGCCTTTTTACCCTTAAGCCATGTGTTTGAGCGTGGCTGGAGCTTCTACGTTCTATGCCGTGGTGGCCATAATGTTTATTTAAATGACACCAACAGAGTAAAAGAAGCCATTGCCGCAGTTAAGCCACATACTTTATGTGTGGTACCACGCTTTTTAGAAAAAGTGTACAGTGCAGTTCACGACAAGGTGCAAACAGCTCCTGCGATTCGTCAAAAATTATTTAACTGGGCAATAGGTGTCGGTTCACGCCAATTTGAAGTTAATCAAGGCCGCAAAAAAGCCAGCTTAGGCTTATCGGTGCAGTGGAAGCTGGCGCACAAACTTGTGTTCAGCAAGCTACAAAATGTATTGGGTGGACGCTTAAAGTTTATGCCTGTGGGCGGCGCGGCCCTTGATGTGAATGTTGGAGGTTTCTTTCACAGTATTGGTGTACCAATTTTATCGGGTTACGGCATGACAGAAACTTGCGCCACTGTGACTTGTAATACCTTAAGTAATCGTGTGCCGGGGTCAAATGGTAAGCCATTGCATGCAATGGAAGTGAAAATTGGTGATAACAACGAAATTTTAGTTCGTGGTGAAACGGTTATGCGTGGTTACTATAACCGCCCACAAGATACTGCAGAAGCCTTTGAAGATGGTTGGTTAAAAACCGGTGATGCCGGCATGATAGATGCCCAAGGTAATTTATATATTACTGACCGAATTAAAGAGTTAATGAAAACCTCAAACGGTAAGTATATTGCGCCGCAACGGGTTGAAGGCAAGATTAATTGTTGTCCTTTTGTCGAGCAAGTCGCGATTGTGGCAGATGCGCGTAATTACGTGTCGGCCTTGATTGTTCCCGCCTTTGAGTCGTTAGAGCTTTGGGCAAAAGAGAAGGGCATTAAGGTCGAAAATCAAATTGATCTTCTGCGTCATAGCCAAGTTGTAGAACATTTTGAGCAGCGCTTAAAGGAATTGCAGCATGAGCTAGCTGGTTTTGAAAAAATCAAAAAGTTCACCCTATTGCCAGAAGCGTTTTCAACCGAATCAGGTTTGATCACCCCAACGATGAAGCTGCGCAGAAAAAATATCTACGCCAAGTACATGCGTGAGATTAATGCCATGTATGGAAAGACTTATTAGGCCGTTTTACTCGGCAAGTAAGCGAGTACTTCACCTCTTCTCACTTTGCGTGAGAGGAGGTTTTTTGTATAAACATCGCCTGAAGTGACTGCGTTAGGTTGCATTATCACCAACACACAAAAGTGGTTGTGTGATAAACACGGCTTTGATGATATTGCTAGGCTGCTTTAGAATGGCGTAATGAATATGGCTCGTGGGTGTTATTAGTTTTAGTAATGCTCCCAGAAAACAATAATAATAAGGAATTTTTTGTGTCTGATACTCAGTTTTTTCTCGATTTAACGCCACGATTTTGTGAAACCGATGCTTTAGGCCATATCAATAATACAGTGATCCCTGTGTGGTTTGAGGCGGCGAGAGATCCTATCTTTGATATTGTTAATCCCGGACAAGATTTAACTAAGTGGAACATGATTATTGCGGGTTTTACCATTGCCTTTAATGCACCCACTTTTTATGGCAAAACGGTGACCATTAAAACCCATATTAGTCGTATTGGTAACAGCAGTTTTGAGATTGCTCAAAGTTGCTGGCAGCAAGGTAAACAAACCGCTGAAGCGAAAACCACTATGGTGCATTACGATTACCAATCCAAAAAAAGCCAACCCTTATCTGATGAGATCAAAGCACAATTAGCAGCGTTAACCGGTGAATAGCTAACTCGGTAGCTAATCTTTCAAGAACTTCTGCACATAACTACAGCTGGCCTTAATGGTCAGCTGTTCTGCTTTTGCCCAAGCTAATCCGCTACGGACTAATTTTTCAGCAATGCCTTGACCTCGCAGGCTAGGCGGGACAAAAGTATGATGAAAATCAACCGAGTGACCAGTTAAATGATATTCCAGAATTGCTTCATTGTTGACGCTAAAGCGTGTTAAATCAGCTTGATGTTGCACTATTGGTGACTGTGGTAATGATGTCATTGGTCATTCTCGATTGCAGTTAATTAAATAAGATTGTCGCGCATAAAGCGGTTAAAAGCATGCTACAAGCTAACAACCGATGTTAAAACAGGCTATGTTATTGGTATATCTTTGAATTTTAGTATTACCTTACTTAAGTCAGCAAGGATGATTGAAATGGTATTAGCAAGACTTAAAGCGTTCAAACTACCCGAGGCAAGCTCATTACCCGTATTAATGTGGCAGCGCGTTATCGACAAGGTTAAGGCGTTTAGAGATAAGCTTTCATTTGCGCAAAAATTGTATTTAGTGGCGATAATGTTGCTAGTAACAAAGCAATCTCTTGCTTTGGTTGCATTGATCAGCGTCATCGCCATTTTATTAGAGTTTTGGCCTGTGTTTGAAAAGGTATGGAACAGCCTTGCGGGTAAGGCGGTATTACTGCTTTTTTATGCCATCATTGCTAACTTTGCATTGGCCAATGCCAGTGCTGTGGTGAATGAGGTGGTTGGGGTTTCGGCAAGCCATTTTAACTATACCCATAACTTCGCCATTTTGCTGTATATCCCAGCGTGGTGCATTATTGTTAGTGGCATTATTATGGCCATGGTGCAGATTTGCGCGCCATTTTACTTTATCTTTATTCAGCTTTTAAAACCCTTAGGTATTAAACCTAAGCGGATAATTGAACATCCCGCTTATCATCGCACCACCTTTATTGTGCGGGTAATCTTATCGCTGGTGGTGCTTTATCATGTATGGATGTTGCTTGGTCTGGATGTAAAGGTGGAAGATGATGCCGAGATCCAGCAAATCGCTCAACAATGGGTTGACAAACAAGTCCCCGGAGCCGAAGAAACCTCTAATGAACTGCTAGCACAAATTGCTGCCGCACAAGCCAAAAAGCAAGCGCAAGTTAAGCAAACGGGTTTGGGGGCCTTGAAAGAAAACTCATCCCAAACTAAGTCCGATACCTTAAAGACTGAGCCATCGCTGAATGCCGATGCTAGTGTTGATCCGACAATTGAGGATGATGTTACCGCTGATGATTATCAGCAGTTACATGATAACTATGTTAATGGGGTGCGTAAGGCTGTGGCGTTATTTGCATTTTATTTTGAGGCGGATAGCCGATCTCGTTGTGAAAAACACCCCGATGCCCATGTGGTGGAATTAAATGATTATGAGATCTTAGAAGTCTTGCCCGACGCGAATACTACTATGGGATACCGTTTTACCGTACGTCAATGTGTATCAGCGGCGTTTCCCCTTGATGCTAAGGCGGCTAGGACTACAGCAGCAAGTGGAATGTAAGCCTCGTCATAGTCACTTTGCTGTGTTGGTCGCCTTGGCATTTGAAGACAAAAAAACGACATCCATGATGCCGTTTCTTATGCGTAATTGTCTTGAATATTAATTAAATTCTAACTCGTTAAAGCTAGTAATTACTTTAAATTTAGCGGTTTTTTGATCAGGGTTACGTACCATTTGGGCGGTAAGTAGGCCTGCGGCATCAGCTGCTTTTAGTTCTTCAATCACATCAGAGATAAACAGCATTTGCTTTGGCTTTAAACTGATGGTGTTGCAAATATTACTGTAGGCTTGTTTATCTAACTTGTTACCGGTGCGGGTATCAAAGTGACCGCTGAATTTAGGGGTTAAGTCGCCTGCATCTGAGTGACTAAACAATAATTTTTGCGCATCAACCGAGCCTGATGAAAAGCTATAAATACGGATGTTAGCTGCCAGTATTTCATCAATGCTATCAATAAAGTCAGGGTAAATATGGCCCTTAAATTCTGCTTGGTTGTAACCTTGCTTCCAAATTAACCCCTGTAGGGTTTTTAATGGGGTGACTTTACGGTCTTCATCAATCCATTGGCTAAGAATTTCAATCACGCGTGGTAACGAGGCATCGGGCTCAAGGGCAATGTCTTTTACATCACTAATACAGTAATCAACTAATGCATTGTTTTGATTTTTTTCAAGAAACTCGCCAATAACTCTTTTTGAATATGGAAAAAGGACATCTTGAATAAAATTCAGATCGGTTGTTGTGCCTGCTGTATCAACAATGATTGCTCGAATACTCATAATGCTTTGTGACTCCAAGGTGAAGCGAAACTAATGGCCTGATCCTAAGCTACATTGGTCATCAAGGCTAGTCCCAAACAGTCAAGAAAGAAATATTTGTGGCGCTATTTCGATGTTTTTTGCGTTGAAACACATCAATTAGCCAGTGATTAACTTGCAGTTGTGATCGATTCAAGGGCTGATTTATTGTCACTGAAATAAGTTGCTGTTGGAGTATTCAGTAAAATAATGCTGATAAGTTAACCTGATTGAGTTAAGTTATAAGATAAAACGTATCAGTTAGTTACCTTGTTTTAGTGGGTTTAATTTAGGATTGTCATTATGATTTTAAAATGGGCAAAACGATTTTTTCAAATGGCTGAACTGGTGGGGTCATGGAGTAAAGATCCTTCGACTCAAGTTGGCGCGGTGATCACTAAACATAATCGCATTGTGTCGGTGGGTTTTAATGGTTATCCCCATGGGATTTCAGATAGTGCAGAAACCGATGACCGTGAGATGAAGCTACTGAAAACCTTACATGCAGAAGAAAACGCCATTCTATTTGCTAAGCGTGATCTTGATGGCTGTGATATTTGGGTGACCCATTTTCCGTGTCCAAACTGTGCAGCCAAAATTATTCAAACTGGGATCACTGGAGTGTTTTGTCCTGAGCAAAGTGAAGACTTTTTGTCTCGATGGGGGGATAAAATTAAAATCAGTCAAGATATGTTTTTACAAGCTGGCGTTAAAGTGAATTGGCTGCCTATCAATGAGTTAACCGATAAATAGCCCGCGCTTTTGAAAGTTAAAAATCGCCATAATTGGCGATTTTTTGTGTATTAGAAAGTCGTCGCGAAAGGTGATTAACCACAATGATTACTGCTGTATGATTCTGCCTGATTTGATCACTTGCTCGCATGGATTAACACCGTAGGCATAAGCTAACTCTGCGGGTGAGTGAATATCCCATAAACAAAAATCAGCTTGTTTACCTATCGCCAAGCTGCCAACCTTGTGCTCGATGCCTAAGGCTTTAGCGGCATTGATGGTAACGCCTTTTAAGGCTTCTTCTGGGGTTAACCTGAATAAGGTACATGCCATATTGAGCATCAACAGTGTTGAGCAAATAGGCGATGATCCTGGGTTAATATCACTGGCGATCACCATGGGCACTTGATATTGGCGTAATAAATCAATGGGTGGCAATTTTGTTTCCCGTAAAAAGTAAAACGCCCCCGGCAGCAATACAGCACAGGTACCACTTTGACTAATGGCCTTAACGCCAGCTTCGTCTAAAAACTCTATATGATCGACCGATAGCGCGCCAAGTTTGGCTGCCAGCTCGCTTGCGCCAATATTAGATAATTGTTCAGCGTGTAATTTAATTGGCAGCCCAGCACGCTTAGCCGCCTGCAACACTCGCTCTGTTTGTTCAAGATTAAAGGCTATCCCTTCACAAAATACATCGACAGCATCGGCAAGATTTTCTTTCATTACAGCTGGTAACATGTCGTTGATAACCAAGTCAACATAGGCATCTGGATTGTGTTTATATTCTGCGGCAATAGCATGTGCGCCCAAAAAGGTGGTTTGTACCTCAACATGGTGATGTTTACCTAACTCCCGCGCAACACGGAGCATTTTTAGTTCAGTTGCCGTATCTAACCCATAACCCGATTTTATCTCAACCGTGGTCACGCCTTCTTTCGCTAAAGCATTCAAACGCTTGCGGGCTAAATTAAATAGCTCAGCTTCGTCGGCTTCTCTACACGCTTTTACTGTTGAGATAATACCGCCGCCAGCATTGGCTATGTCTTGATAACTTGCACCTTGTAAACGCATTTCAAATTCGTTGGCACGATTACCGGCATAAACCAAATGGGTGTGGGCATCTATTAAGCCGGGAGTGAGCCATTTTTGATAGCCGCGATAAACAGGGGTCGCTAGCACATCAAAGTCAGGCAGTTCGCTACGCGGGCCTAACCATGCAATTTGGCCGTTTTTTACGGCAATGGCTGCATTGGTTATTGCGCCATAAGGTGCAGCAACCTTGCTATCCATGGTGGCAATGTTCACATCAATCCAAACGTGATCCCAACTCATTGCAAATACCTTTGATTCAGTTTGATAAATAAATTAACTAAACATTACTTGATAAGGCTTGTATATACAAGCTAGGATAAAACACAAATATTCAGCAACAGTGATTGGTTTTTTAACGATGGCATTAGCAAAGTTTGCCCAGATCAAACAGTTTATTCTTGCTCACATTGAGTCAGGGCAATGGCAAGAAAACGCCCGTGTGCCCTCTGAAAATCAATTAACTGAACTGTTTCATTGTAGCCGCATGACCGCGAGACGCGCATTAACCGAGTTAGTTGAAGCGGGAATTTTAGAGCGCACCCAAGGGTTAGGCACATTTGTCGCAGGGCTAAAATCGCAATCATCTTTACTGACTATTCGAAATATTGCTGATGAAATTAAAGAGCGTGGCCATGGCTATAGTGTTAAACAATTGGAGTTAGCGGCTGTCGAGGCGAGCGCACCAATTGCAATTGCCTTAGGGCTCGATATCGGCAGCCAAGTATTTTATTCCGTACTAGTGCATTGTGAGCAGGGCTTACCGTTACAGGTAGAAGAACGTTTTGTTAACCCTAAGCTGGTGCCAGATTACCTTAAACAAGATTTTAGCCAACAAACTCCCCACGAGTATTTATCCCTAGTTGCCCCACTAACTGAGGCGCGACATACCGTTGAGGCCATTGTGGCCAATGAGCAAATTCAGCAGCGTTTAGGGATCAACGCCAGCGAACCTTGCTTGCAAATTATTCGCCGTACTTGGTCAAAGCTTGGGGTGGTGAGTTTTGCCCGCTTGGTGCATCCGGGTAGTAAATTCAGGTTAGGTGGCCATTTAACCTTTAAGGGATAATATACATATTTATATCCATAAATTTATTTAAAACAAAAGATTAACTCAACAACACAATCCATCTAAATATAACAAAAACCGCTAAGGTTGAAGAGGAAAGTATGAATAATCGACACGACCCAAGCCGCCGTATTATTGCCCCACATGGCAGTAAACTCAGCTGTAAAAGTTGGTTAACTGAAGCGCCAATGCGCATGCTCATGAATAACTTACATCCAGATGTTGCTGAGCGCCCAGAAGATTTAGTGGTTTACGGTGGTATCGGCCGCGCAGCACGTGATTGGCAGTGTTATGACAAAATTATCGAAGTGCTGCAACGTCTTGAAGATGACGAAACGTTATTAGTGCAATCAGGTAAACCAGTTGGTGTGTTTCGCACTCATGCAGATGCGCCAAGGGTATTAATTGCTAACTCTAATTTAGTGCCGCACTGGGCCAATTGGGAACACTTTAATGAACTCGATAAGCAAGGTTTGGCAATGTATGGCCAAATGACGGCGGGTTCATGGATTTATATCGGTACCCAAGGCATTGTACAGGGCACTTACGAAACCTTTGTATCTGTTGCTAAACAGCACTTTGATGGTGTAGCTCAAGGTAAATGGGTATTAACGGGCGGTTTAGGCGGTATGGGTGGCGCGCAGCCTTTAGCGGGCACCATGGCGGGCTTTTCAGTATTGGCTTGCGAGGTGGATGAAACTCGTATCGATTTCAGATTACGCACCCGCTATGTTGACAAAAAAGCCACTAGTTTAGATGAAGCGTTAGCCATGCTTGAGCACGCTAAAAAAGAAGGCAAACCAGTATCTGTAGGCTTGCTGGCCAATGCGGCTGATATTTTTAGCGAGTTAGTAGAACGTGGCATTACGCCTGATGTGGTCACAGATCAAACTTCAGCTCATGATCCACTTAATGGTTATTTGCCACAAGGTTGGACGCTGGCACAAGCGGCGCAAATGCGTAAAACCGATGAAGCAGGGGTAGTTAACGCTGCTAAAGCCTCAATGGCTGTGCAGGTTAAAGCCATGTTGGCCTTACAAGCCAGAGGTGCAGCAACCTTAGATTATGGCAACAATATTCGTCAAATGGCATTTGATGTTGGGGTTGAAAACGCATTTGACTTCCCTGGCTTTGTGCCTGCTTATATTCGCCCGCTGTTTTGCGAAGGCATTGGTCCATTCCGTTGGGTCGCATTATCAGGTGATCCTGAAGATATTTATAAAACGGATGCCAAGGTGAAAGAGTTAATCCCTGATGATAAGCACTTACATAACTGGTTAGATATGGCGCGTGAGCGGATTGCCTTCCAAGGTCTGCCTGCTCGTATTTGTTGGGTTGGCTTAAAAGACCGTGCCCGTCTAGCGGCTGCTTTTAATCAAATGGTTAAAAATGGTGAGTTATCTGCCCCAGTGGTGATTGGCCGTGATCATTTAGATTCTGGCTCGGTTGCCAGCCCTAATCGTGAAACAGAATCTATGATGGATGGCTCTGATGCCGTGTCTGATTGGCCATTGCTTAATGCTTTACTCAATACCGCTAGCGGCGCAACATGGGTGTCACTGCACCATGGTGGCGGCGTTGGAATGGGCTTTAGTCAGCACTCAGGTGTGGTGATTGTGTGTGACGGCTCTGATGCTGCCGCTAAGCGTGTTGAGCGCGTGTTATGGAATGACCCTGCTACCGGAGTGATGCGCCATGCGGATGCGGGCTACCAAATCGCTAAAGATTGTGCCAAGACACAAGGCTTAGATTTACCCATGGTTGGAGCATAATCATGACAGCAATAACCTTTACGCTTACACCAGGGACTTTAACGCTGGCACAACTTCGTCAAATCAGTCGTCAAGCTGTGCAGTTAAATCTTGATGATTCAGCGATTGAGTCGATAAACCAAAGCGCTGAAATTGTGCAGCAAGTATTACGTGATGGCCGTACGGTTTACGGTATTAATACCGGTTTTGGCTTATTGGCAAACACTAAAATTGCCCCACAAGACTTACAAATTTTACAGCGTTCGATTGTGTTATCTCATGCGGCTGGTATCGGGCAGTACATGCAAGATGCCACGGTGCGTTTAATGATGGTGTTAAAAATTAACTCCCTTAGCCGAGGTTTCTCGGGGATTCGTTTAGAGGTGATTAACTTTCTGATCCAACTGGTTAATGCGGGTGTTTATCCCTGCGTGCCTGAAAAGGGGTCTGTTGGCGCATCGGGTGATTTAGCCCCATTAGCACATATGTGTTTGCCGTTACTAGGTGAGGGCGAGATGAGTTACCAAGGGCAAATTATATCGGCCGCACAAGGGCTTGAAATTGCCGGTTTACAGCCCATTGAACTAGCTGCAAAGGAAGGTTTAGCCTTACTAAATGGTACCCAGGCATCAACGGCATTAGCGCTTGAAGGGTTATTTAATGCCGAAGATTTGTTTGCCGCGAGTTCAGTTATTGGAGCAATGAGTGTTGAGGCGGCAATGGGTAGTCGAAGTCCATTTGACCCTCGTATTCATGCGGCTCGTGGTCAGCAAGGGCAAATTGATTCAGCAGCGATTTTCCGTCATTTGCTCGGTGAAAGCTCTCAAATAAGCGATAGCCATGCAAACTGTGAAAAAGTACAGGATCCATACTCTTTGCGCTGTCAGCCACAAGTGTTGGGGGCGTGTTTAACCCAAATTCGTCAAGCTGCGGAAGTGCTAGGCGTTGAGGCCAATGGGGTAACAGACAACCCGTTAGTTTTCCAAGACACTGGCGATATTATCTCTGGTGGTAACTTTCATGCTGAACCTGTCGCGATGGCGGCTGACAATTTAGCCATTGCTATTGCCGAGTTAGGTGCGATTGCAGAGCGCAGAATCGCTTTGTTAATTGATTCAAGCTTGTCAAAACTGCCGCCATTTTTAGTGGATAACGGCGGGGTCAATTCAGGCTTTATGATTGCGCAGGTTACTGCTGCGGCACTTGCATCAGAAAACAAAACCTATGCTCACCCTGCATCGGTTGACAGTTTACCAACATCGGCAAATCAGGAAGACCATGTTTCAATGGCGACTTTTGCCGCCAGGCGCTTACGTGACATGGCTGAGAATACACGTGGCGTGTTGGCAATTGAGATGTTAGCTGCGGCGCAAGGGCTAGATTTTAGAACCCCGTTACAGCCTTCCGCTGCGGTAGCGAGTGCTAAAGCTGAATTACGTGAAGTGGTGAGCTTTTATGATCAAGACCGCTATTTTGCCCCAGATATTGAAAATGCGGTCGACTTATTAGATAAAGCCAGTTTAAATGCTTATTTACCAGCAGGTATGCTGCCAAGCTGCTAGTGTTGACTGTGAGTAATACTGACAAGTAAAAAAGGACCGCGAGGTCCTTTTTTAATATTGGCCATATAGACATTACAATAACGGTTGTAGATTACATGCTAAAACCAATACTGATAACTGCTGCTTGATTGCGAGTATCGTAACCTGCTCCTAACACAAACCCTTTGTAAAGGTTGTAATGTAAGCCAACTTCACCGCCCCATTCGCGGTCGCGGTCACTTTCCCATCTAGGCTTACCGTTCACATCCCTAGGTGAGATGTTATTGGTGTAATTGGTTTCATAAGTGTAGGCTGTTGCGCCGCCATAAATACTTAAATCTTGAGTAAGGCTGTAACTTAAACCAAATCGCCACATGTATTCTTCCATGTTAGCTTCAGCAGGCTTTTCTACATCAAGTTGGTATTTATCTCCCCAAGAATAACCAATGTAGTAACTCCAACTTGCATAATCAGGATCAAAATGTTTTGCCGCAAGTGTTACGCCCCACATGCCTTCATCAGTAGCGATATAATCAACAAGCAAAGCGACAGTGGGCTTAAATGCTGGTTTTGAGTCTTCTTCGTTCAAGGTATTTGCAAACACAGATGCTGATAACATCGAAAGACCGGATAAGGTTGCCAAAGATATCACATTTGATTTCATACATAGCTCCAAAAGGTTAAGCCTTTATTGTTGATTCTTTCATATATGTGGTCAAACATAGATGCTAAAATCTTCGATAAAATAGTAACTTGTAATTGAGCTGCTGGTAGCTTGTAATGGTTCTATTAGGCGAATGTAAATGAAGGTGAATAAGTGGAAACTCTAAGACAGGAAATAGCACTCTGGTTGTCCAGTATGGGGTTAGATAGTCAATCAAATGAACCCGCTGCCACGTGGATTTTGTTATTCGGTAGTTTGATACTGGCTGCTATTAGTTATTACATTACTCGCCGTTTTGTGGTCCGAGGAATGAATGCGGTGATTAGTCGCTCAAAAGTGACTTGGGATGACGTGTTCATGCGCTTTCATGTATTAGAGCGCTTGGCCATGCTGGTGCCTGTTATTCTACTGGATAGTTTGCTGCCGCTGATTTTTGCAGAGCAAACTTTGCTAAGTGGTTTTATTGATCGCAGCTTCAGTGCCGTCTTGGTTTTTCTGATTATTCGTGCTGTTTATGGTGCCTTGAATGCGGTTAATGAAATTGCCGACATCAACCATATCAACCGCCGCTTACCCGTTAAAAGCTTTGTTCAATTAATTAAATTATTCCTGTTTTTTATAGGGGTGATTTTAATGATTGCTGCGCTGACCGATGAATCACCGATTATATTTTTCAGTGGGTTAGGTGTTGCAACAGGTTTAGTCATGTTGGTGTTTCGTGACACCATTTTGGGCTTTGTTGCCGGAATACAGTTAGCCGCTAATCGAATGGTTAGTAAGGGGGACTGGATCCAAATGGACAAATACGGTGCCGATGGTGCAGTAGAGGACGTCACCCTAACCACTGTGAAAGTGCGTAACTGGGATAACACGATCACCATGATCCCAGCATATGCTTTGGTATCTGATGCGTTTAAAAATTGGCGCGGTATGTCTGAGTCTGGTGGGCGTCGAATTAAGCGTGCGGTAAATATCGACGTAAACAGTATTAAGTTTTTATCTGAAGATGAGCGTAATCGGCTAGCCAAAGTTAACTATTTGACAGAATACTTACCGAAAAAGTTTTCTGAGATAACAGAAGCTAATCAGTTAATTAGTAATCTTGATATGCCCGTTAACGGACGTCGATTAACGAACATCGGTACTTTTAGAATTTATCTGCAAGAGTTTTTGCGCCAACACCCTAAAATTCATAAAGATATGACCCTTATGGTACGCCAACTTGCGCCAACCACAGAGGGCCTACCGATAGAGTTATATATATTTACTAATGATGTTCGCTGGGCGTATTACGAAGAAATTCAGTCAGATATTTTTGATCATATCTTTGCCGTGTTGCCTGAGTTTGGGTTACGTGCGTTTCAAAACCCAACAGGTAATGATATTCGTTATATCAAGCCTGATAGCTAAGCTCTCTAAGGGGTCACTTAGTGTGTGACACATACTGCGGTATCACTTTAGGGTGTTTACCAGTGATACCGCGGAAAAAATCCATCAATTGGTTCATATCTGATTCAATTTCGCCTGAAGGTGTTAGAGCCGGGGCAATAACGATAGTTTTATGCTTAAAGTCGAGTCCTACGGGGACAATATCCACTTTGGCTTTGAGCGCGATATGATAAAAACCACTTTTCCAGCGTTTGACGGGACTGCGAGTGCCTTCAGGTGCTAGGGCTAATTTATAGTGGGGATTTTGTTGAAATAACCGCACAGCGGCATCGACAAGATTGTTACTTTTGCGCCTATCGACAGGGCTGCCGCCCATTGCTTTAAAAAACCAACCCCAAGGTGGAATAAACAACTGATGTTTACCTAGAAAGTGAATTGGCATATTTAGGGCGCCGCGGGCAATCACCCCAATAATGAAGTCCCAATTACTGGTGTGAGGCCCAACAATAATAATGCAGGATTGCTCTGCATGAATTTGGCCTTTAAATTGCCAGCCTAACTTTGCTAGCAGCCAACTACAGAATCGCTGAAACATTTTGCATCCTTAAGAGACTAAACAGTCATTTATTATTGTTTTAATAAGGTAGCAACTCAGTCTTTGTCGAGCAAGTTTTGCACTTTCATCAGATTTAATTTATTGAATTGTTATGGCTGTTAATGATTTTTAGCCGCTTTAAATTCTGCAATTTGTTTGGCTTCTTCCAATATGGCTTCTCCCAAATCGGCCTCAGAGCGCATACGAGCAAAGTCAAGTTTCATGCGCTGCTGTTTTGGTAAAGCTTGGCGTGCTTCCATGATGGGATGTGTTTTGATGACATCATAATGAGTGAATAGCTGAGGGAATAGCGGCGTGACTTGCTCTGTCATCGATAAAATATCAAACAGCTTACCAATACGCACAACGCCTTCAGAAAGCTCGCAGCGGTCTTCTAGCATGGCTGTGGCGATATAGCGAATGTCGGTGAGTATTTGCTGGCGTTTTTCATCTGCCTTGGCATCACGTTCTGCCTGTGCCTGCAATTTTTTTTCTGTTTGTCGTTTTACTTGTAGTAACAGTTTGGTGGCATATGCACTAAGGCCAATTATGATAAGTATGCCGATAACGATAATAGCAGTTGTCACTTGGGTTCCTTGTCGATTAAGCGTTATTTTTTACTGATAGAAATAACAAACTGGCGCATTAAGCGCCAGTTTGGGGTGAGGTTTAATCTTTCGAAAAATAATCTTTTAGTAAGTCTTCACCTGATTCAAAACGCGCTAATAAATCATCATCAGAATCGGTTTTAGGTGTTTTCTTGTTACTTGTTGATTTAGGCGCTTCTTCGTTTAAGCCTAGGCGATCCATTAATCTTTCAATTTCATCAAGTTGAGAATCTAACCACTTTTGATCATTTGCAGATAAATCTCGGCCTTCTTCCAGCATATCTAATAAGCTGTTTAGGCGAGGGTCTTCTTCAATTTTTAGCAGTTTTTGCTCATCGGTCATTTTTGGCTGTTTTGGCTTAGTGCTTTGTGGCTCTTTGGTTGCAACAGGCGTTAAAGCAACAGGTTTTTTACTACCATGTCTAGGGTCTGTCGATTTACCTGCATTACCAGAGGCATTCTGCTTGAGTAAAGCTTCATTGTGGCGGCTGCCAGGTTTGCGACCGTTTTCGGCACGTTTGCCTTCAACTGTCTTGCGATCAGCTTTCTTGACTCTTGGTGCGAATTTAGGGCCGTTTTCTCCGCCCTTGCGAGTTTTTTTACTGCGCGCCATGATGTTCTCAGTGTTTGTTAAATCTGCACATGCCGATTAAGCACCAACATGCATTAAATAAGGTTGCGCTTTATATCAGATCCTGATGCTTTTTGCATCAAAATCAGCGTTTGTGATGCAAATAATAGCTTAAAATCACTATGAGCGGCTAAATATTCAAAAGTTTGTTGCTGATAAAAGCTAACATGAGTTGGATTGTTCTTGTAATGCCACTTACTAAAATGAGTCAAATCCGTTAATAAAGGCGTACTAATGGCTAGCCATCCGTTAGGCTTAACCAAGCTCGATATAAGTTGCCACTCTTTATACGGATGGCGAAAATGCTCAAACACTTTATAACTGCAGATGAAATCATAACGATTTTGTAAAACGTGGTGATCCGCAGCAAAAAAAGGGTCGTATTGATAAACAGTATGACCAGCATGGCTGATGGTTTCTATGCACTTTTCGTCCAATACTCGGCCAAAATTTAGCCCCAATAGACTTCCGGGCTGCTGTTGATTAATTTGATGTAATAAAGGCAAAATAAATTGGGTTAGCTGACGCTGCTTAGTCGCTTTTTGACTGCGACCATAACGTTGTTTTTCAACGTTTGGCATAACATGTGATTTAGGATCCGCTGCGACTAAGCCGCACAACTTACATGCATAGAAAGCACGTTTTTTATCTTGCAGAAAAAAAGTGCTCGGCTTACGGCATAGTGGACAGGATATCATCAAATAAATTTGAACCTAAATGAGTGTTTTACCAGTATATAGTGAATGAATTAGCTTGAGAATAGTGAAAAAAAGGCAAGAAAAAAGGTGGCAGTAAACTGCCACCTTAGAAAAGAGTGCAAAATGCACTTTATTCTGATTCCAAGTTTCCATACTTGCTATGCGACTATCCCGGTCGGATCCTTCTTCTTTTTACAGCTTTCCATGCACTTTTAGTTGTTATTGGTCATAAATGACACTTTATGGTCTAGCAGTCATCCTGACTACAGCTTCCGTAGATGGTCTTCTGTGACTCATCATTATCCTAACTCGTCTTCAGTGACGACAATGTACCATCCGTGTAGAAGTACCTTCCAGTGATATCAAGCTTCCAGCATGTGCATCCTAAGCGTTAGCTTCCTATGCCAAAGTTTGAATCATTCAAACTTTTTCCTGTTGGCTGTTACCTCTGTTACGTAAGGCAGTGCTAAGTAGCATAGCGACCATTTGGCCTGTTCCTTACAAATTCTGCTGACCTGGATTTCAACTTGAAATCGCGACTCTTGTTATTATTAGTGAGCGGCCTTAATCATATTATTATTATGAGTTAACTTTATTCTTATATCTTAAATGTAAATGTCCGAAATCTGTTTGAAAGTTATTATTTTTAGCGATAAACAGTTGGGTTCATCTCGGTACGGGGTGTATTTAACCCTAAAAGACTAGAGAGTGTCAACCCTTGATGTTGTGAAGTTTACGTAAACGTAAGCTTTGTTGTAAAAAGAATGGGCGCAGTGGCCCATTCTTTTTACAATACTCAAGCATGGTGGCAATTTACTTAATGCTTGAAATATATTTAGATAATGCTTCGATATCAGCGTCAGATAACTTCTTAGAAACGTCTTGCATCATGCCATTTAGGTCATTGTGACGATTTGTATCACGGAATTTATTTAACTGAATTTTGATGTAATTCGCATGTTGACCGCCAACAGCGGGGAAACCGGCTGCTTCCATACCTTTGGCATCAGGTCCATGACAAGCGATGCAAGCGGTAATGCCGCGAGCCATATCTCCACCTTTGTACAAGGCTTCACCTTCAGCAGGAACATCGGCAACATCGGCAACAACTAATGTTTGAGTGCTGTAAAATGCAGCAAGATCAGCTATGTCTTGGTCGGTTAGTGCAACAGCCATGCCGCCCATGATTGGGTCCATACGGCCTTCTTTGCCACCGGTTTGCATTGCAGAGCGAAACTCTTTTAATTGTTTTTCTAGATATGAAGGATGTTGTCCTGCTAATTTAGGGTACATATCAATCATGCTATTGCCGTCAACACCGTGACAGGCAGAACAAACAAGTGATTTAGTTTTGCCGGCTTCAGCATTACCTTCGGCCATAACAGGTGATGACATAGTGGCTACAACAGACAGCGCAAGAGCTAACTTTTTCATGGCGTTCCAACTTCTTGTTAATTTATTGTCCTGAGCTTACTAGGATAACCCGCAAGCGTGGTAAAATAGTTTTCCAAGCGACGATTTATACCTAATGCCACTGTTTTGTGTCATTAAAGCGTATTTTTTATCACATTGTTTAGCGCGGCTTGGGGGTATAATGTGATCTGGCTGATATTTTACACGAAAACGTGAAAAAGGCAGCACTTGAAATAAAATATGATGTGACGTAACCATTTTCTGGAGTAAACCGTGTCTGAATCTCAAATTGATTTCCGTCAAACCAAGTTTTTAATCAGTGCGCCTGATATTGCGCACTTAGATCAATATCTTCCCGGAGACGTAGGAATCGAGATCGCTTTTGCTGGTCGTTCAAACGCGGGCAAGTCGAGTGCTTTGAATGCATTAACTGAACAAAAGGGTTTAGCAAGAACCAGTAAAACACCGGGACGTACTCAGTTGATTAACGTTTTCGCCTTAGATGATGATCGTCGTTTGGTGGATTTACCTGGTTATGGCTTTGCTCAAGTGCCATTAGCAATGAAGATTAAATGGCAAAATGCTTTGGGCGAATATTTACAGAAACGTGCCTGTTTAAGTGGCGTTGTGGTGCTAATGGATATTCGTCATCCTTTAAAAGATTTAGACAAGCAAATGATTGAATGGGCTGTGCACAGTGAAATTCCGGTACTCGCTTTATTAACTAAAGCGGATAAATTAGCCCAAAGCGCTAAAATGAAAACGGTTAATGAAGTGCGTAAAAAATTAGCTGATTTTGGCGATTGGGTCCAAGTTGAGCCTTTCTCTTCATTAAAAGGCACGGGTAAACCGAAAGTATTGAGTATATTGAATCAGTGGTGTCATCCTCAATGGTTACTTGAGCAGCAGGCTGAGCAAGATAAAGAGTAAAATTATTAACTGGTCAACAAACTCATCTAATGGATAGCGTATTTCGATAGTCGATTACGCTATTTTTTTCTGTTGAGCTTTGTCAAAAGGCAAAAAAAAACCGATAACCATTAGGCTATCGGTACAAAATTTTTAGCTTCTTTGGGGAAAAGCTAAATTCAACAAGACTCAAGTGCCATCAACTCAATTTAATGACCCTCAATATGGCTATATTACCTGTATAAATTTAAAATTTAAAGTAATTACTCTAAAAATATGTGATTCATCTTAAATTTATTATTTGTCGTAGGATTGGGTAGCGAACCACAGAAAAAAAACCAAAAAAAAGCCCCAGCAATTAAATATTGCTGGGGCGCCGAATTTGGCTGGTCACTATTACTAGTGAAATAAAGGTTTGAAAGATTGAACATCTTAACCTCTGTACCCTACGCCAAGAATATTACCTCATTAGCCTCAAAATGAAAAACTGTTTTTCATATAAAACGACAATTATGTGAGATTGAGCACATGGTTCATACGGTTAAATGTTTCTCTTGAATTTTGTGGATTATTAAATTCAATTAAAACAATACATTACTAACAAAGTACAAAAATCCCGCTATTTTACAGCGGGATTTTGTAATGGTAAGCCATGTTAGGTGTTAATGAGCTTGATCCCAGTTATCACCAATGCCAGCTTCAGCCAATAGTGTCACATCTAGTTTTGCGGCATCTGCCATTAATTGACACACTTTTACTTTTAACTGTTCGGCTTTGTCTGCATCGACTTCAAAAACAAGCTCATCGTGAACTTGCATGATCATGGTGATTTCGCCTTGAGTGTCCTGCTTTATCCATTGTGCCACGGATATCATAGCTTTTTTGATAATATCAGCAGCCGTGCCTTGCATCGGTGCGTTAATTGCGGCGCGCTCAGCAGCTTGTCGACGCATTGCGTTACGGTCTTTTATTTCAGGTAAATATAGTCGGCGGCCAAATAATGTTGATACATAGCCTTGCTCAGCGGCATCTGCGCGAGTGTCTTCCATGTATTTCAGTACGCCAGGATAGCGAGCGAAATAGGTATCAATATAGGTTTGCGCTTCGTTGCGTGGTATATCGAGTTGTTTTGCCAAGCCAAAAGCCGACATACCATAAATAAGGCCAAAGTTAACGGCTTTTGCTCGGCGGCGTTGTTCTGTGGTGACTTCTTCAAAATGGACACCAAATACTTCAGCTGCGGTAGCTTTATGGATGTCTTTACCTTCAGCAAAGGCGGTGAGCAATCCCTTATCCTGAGATAAATGCGCCATGATCCTCAGTTCAATTTGCGAGTAATCGGCTGCCAGAATTTTGCGTCCTTCTGGTGCGATAAAGGCTTGGCGAATACGACGTCCTTCTTCAGTTCGAATGGGGATGTTTTGTAAGTTTGGATCGCTTGATGATAAGCGTCCGGTTGCCGCATTGGCTTGATGGTAGCTAGTGTGAACTCGACCTGTGGTTGAGTTAACCATTAAGGGCAGTTTATCGGTATAAGTACTTTTTAGTTTAGCTAGACTACGATGTTCAAGAATAATTTTTGGCAGCGGGTAATCAAGTGCTAATTCAATTAATACTTCTTCAGCCGTTGATGGAGCGCCTTTAGGGGTTTTTTTGATGATCGGGTAACCGAGCTTTTCAAAAAACAAGACTTGTAGCTGCTTAGGTGAAGCTAGGTTAAATTTTTCACCGGCAATCTCGTAAGCTTTTTGTTCGAGTAAATCGAGCTTTTGTGCTAATTCATCGCTTTGCTGACTAAGCAGCATAGAATCAATGTACACACCTTGACGTTCGATATGCGATAACACTTGGATTAACGGTAATTCTAATTCATTAAATACACTTGCAAGCTCAGCTTCTTTTTCAAGCCTTGGCCATAAATGTTGATGCAATCGCAGGGTGATATCAGCGTCTTCAGCGGCATAAGGCGCAGCGGTTTCAAGTTCGATTTGGTTAAAGGTAAGTTGTTTTGCACCTTTGCCAGCAATCTCTTCAAAGCTGATGTTTTTATGGCCTAAATATTTCAGGGCCAAACCATCCATATCATGACGTGAAGCTACTGAGTTAAACACGTAAGACTCGAGCATAGTATCAAAGCGAACACCTTGAAGCGTTATGCCTACGTTAGCAAAAATACTGATATCGTATTTAAGATTTTGGCCCACTTTTTCTGGTTTGTTACCTTCAAGGATCGGACGCAGCTTTTCTAAAGCTTTAGTCATATCAAGCTGCTGCGGAGCATCAAGATAATCATGGGCTAACGGTAAATATGCGGCTTTTCCCGCCTCAACAGCAAATGAAATACCCACTAACTTAGCATCCATATAATTGAGGCTGGTAGTTTCGGTGTCAATTGCGATCAGCTCAGCATTAGATAGGGTGTTGATCCAGTCATCTAATTGCGCTTCAGATAAAATTGTCTCGTATTGTACTTCAATCGTTTCAGGAGCTTCTATTACTTCATCTGATTGAACTTGTGCCGCTGATTTTGGTGCTTTGTTATCTAATACTTCAGCCAACCAGCGTTTAAATTCCATTTCACCATAACAGGCAATTAGTTCATCCCTATCTTGAGGTTTAATAAGCAGATCTTGCCAAGTTCCTTCAAGTTCAACATCGGTTTTAATGGTTGCTAGCTCGTAAGATAGCTTGAGCATCTCGGCATTATCTTTAATTTTAGCGGGCATGGTTTTAGCGCCCCTAAAGCCGACGTCAACCACGGCTTGTGGATCGGCCAGTAATTTTTCAACACTGCCCACTCCTGTTAGCATGGCCAACGCTGTTTTTTCCCCTACACCAGGTAAACCAGGAATGTTATCGGCTTTATCACCCATTAATGCTAAGAAGTCGATGATCAGTTCAGGCCCCACACCAAATTTAGCTTTAACTTCATCAGGCCCCATAATGGTATCTGTCATGGTATTGATAAGTGTGACGTGCTCATCAACGAGTTGGGCCATATCTTTATCACCCGTACTGATTAAGGTGGCGCGACCCTCTTTACTGGCTTGGCGAGCAATAGTGCCAATCACATCATCAGCCTCAACGCCTTCGATACTGATAAGCGGTAAACCTAAGGCTTTAATAATACGATGCAAAGGCGCGATTTGACTGCGTAAATCATCAGGCATAGGGGGACGCTGGGCTTTATACTCGCTGTACATATCATTACGAAATGTTTTGCTTTTGGCATCAAACACAACAGCGATATGACTAGGCTGATAGCGGCTCAATAAGCTGCGCAACATGTTGACGACACCATAAACTGCACCGGTTGCTTCACCTTTTGAATTGGTTAAATGGGGAGGAGCATAAAATGCTCGGTAAAGATAAGATGATCCATCGACCAGGATGAGCGGATTATTGGCAACTGTAGGCATAATGAGTGTTCGTTTTCGCTATGTTGGGGTGGTTATAGGATGCCAGTATACCCTTAATCTCTCAAGGCTATTAAAGGTTTGTACGATTTCGAAAAAAGTGCAGTGTTTTTGACATGCGAAAATATCACAGCCTGTGGATAAGTCTGTGAGTCATTTAGTTTGAATAACAGGATAGTTTTAAATACGGCTTGGACTAAAAAATCTAACTTGTTGTTGTAAAAAGAAATTTATATTTTTTGTGAGCGAGATTTGAGTTTTGTAAAATATTCACATTTTGTGGACTTTTTTATAAAACTAAGTTAGCCAACTTGTTATTTGCAAAGCATGTTAACGGATTAAATGGAGATTTTTATCAACAATTAGAGGTGTAGAGTTAATAAATTTCGCTACAACTTTGCAGTTTTAAAACGCTTCATATAAATTCGATGAACTAAGTTAGCATGATTTTTAATCAGATCAAGCGTTTTGTTGCTCTTTTGTTAAAACAGCTATTTTAATTCAAATCATAAGGTTGAAAAAATGAAAAATATCGCAGTGTTATTAAGTGGATGTGGCGTATTTGATGGAACAGAAATTCATGAGTCTGTATTGACCTTATTGGCTTTGGCTAAGGCAGGGGTCGCCTATCAATGTTTTGCGCCTGATATTGAGCAGTTGCACGTGGTGAATCATCTATCTGGCGAGGTTGCTAGCGAAGAAAAGCGTAATGTGTTGGTTGAGTCTGCTCGTATTGCGCGGGGGGAGGTGAAGAATGTGACAGAGTTAGATGTCAGTGCATTTGATGCTTTAATTGTGCCTGGTGGCTTTGGAGCGGCTAAAAATCTGTCAAACTTTGCGACCAATGGCACTCAATGTCAGTTATCACCGGTTGTAGAAACCTTTGTAAGAGAATTTGCGTTAGCAAAAAAACCGGTTGGTTATATGTGTATTGCGCCGATGATGTTACCGCGTATTTACACTAACCCTGTCGGCACGATTGGAACCGACTCCGAAACCGGTCATGCGTTTAATGAAATGGGTGGTCGCCATCATGCGGTAAGTGTAGAAGACATTGTGGTTGATGAGGTGAATAAAGTGGTTACGACACCGGCTTATATGCTGGCGACCAATATTGCACAAGTACACATTGGTATCGAAAAGCTGGTTAATAAGGTAATAGAACTTATTGAGTGATGGCGTTTGCTGATATCAATGGTAGTTTAGCGTTAACAAGCTTAGGGTGCGGTTATCGATAAACCTAATTAACAAAAAACCACCGAATTCTGTGGTTTTTTTGCAATGCAAATGACCAAAAAATTACTTGGTGGTTTTGCGGCTATCAAATAAAGCTTGAGCCAAGCCAACCAATAATCCACCGATATGGGCACCATTAGCCATGGGCATTCCTAATATATCGGTAAAGCCTAATACCAGCCAAACCATCATAAAGCCCATATATGATTGGGGTAAGCCGATGCCGCAATTGGGTTTGCGAATGCCCATTAACCAAGTGTAACCGGCAATGGCATACACGACACCTGACAGTCCGCCAAAGTTTGGCCCAGTCATAAAATATTGCACTATGTTAGGTAAGGTTCCTGCAGCCAAAAGTAAAAATAATAACGGTCTTGTGCCAAGGCGGTTTTCAATCTTGCCGCCTAAATACCACCACCACAGTAGATTAAAGGCGATATGCATCACCGAAAAATGCATCAGACTTGGGGTAAATACGCGCCAAAACTGCTGGTAGTTTTCGCTTGCGGTAGCATTAAAAAATGATAGCAATTCAAAAACGGGATTGGCAAAGCCTAAATTCATTACCGCAAAGACAATCACGCAGATAAAAAAGGTCACTAAGGTGAGTGGGCCAGCTCCTGTTATAAATTGCTGTACTAAACCTAATGTGCCAGAACCATAATCAAACTTAGGCCGAGTGTCACCATTATCCCATGAGGCCTGTAAGTATTTAGCATCATAAGGGTGCTGTAAAAAATGGTTAAACTCAGCTTGAGCCTGAGCTTCAAAATCTAGGTCAACTAACATAACCGCAACCCCTTGTGGTAGCGGCTCAATTTGGCAGCGAATACCTAAACCCTTGGCATAATCGATAAAAGCTTGAGCAGCGCGAGCATTAGGAAGTTGACCTAAAGTCATCATGGGTGTATCTGCCCCCATGCGCTAAATCCGCCACTAAGGCTATAGACGTTATCAAAACCTTGTTCGGCAAGGTAACCTGCAGCACCTTGGCTACTCACTCCATGATAACAAACCACCACTAATGGCTTGTCCATATCTGCGCTAGCAATAAAACCTGCTAGGTTTTCGTTACTTAAATTTACCGAGCCTTGAATATGCTTGGCGTTGAAACTGGCGGCATCACGAATATCAACAATTTGTATATCGTTTGATTCGGTTTGCATTTGAATAAGTTCATTAACGGATAAATGTTTAAAGCTAGACATAGGGCACCAAAGACAATGTAGGGAGTGAATGGTAAAGATGTTATTAACATAATTATGAATAAGGGGTTGTAATCATACAACCCCTTATTTATGCAGTTTAGCTAATCTAAAGGAAGATTAATCCGGCTTCCCTCGATTGGTGATCAAACTAGATTGGCAAATTCAATGCTTACTTGTTAGGTTTTCAAGATCAGGACTGTATTTAACTGTGCAGTTTCGCCCATTTTTCTTAGCTTGATAAAGTGCCAAATCCGCTTTTTGGCAAAGTGCATGAAAGCTATGGGCGCTCAAATCTTGCCCTTCAGCCACCCCAATACTAATGGTCACTTTTTTGTCATTATAAAATGTTGATTTTTCTATGTTTTGTCTTATTCTGTCTGCAGCTAACTTTGCGGTTTCTATATTTGTATTGGGCATTGTGACCACAAACTCTTCACCACCATATCTACCAACAATGTCAGCTTTTCTAATGGCTTGTTTAATCATAGAGGCAACATGAATAATTCCGGCGTCACCCACATGGTGACCATATTGATCATTTAAATTTTTAAATAAATCAATATCAGCCATAATGATGCTAACAGGTTCATCATTTTTCTGAGCATGATCGACAATTTCATTAGAAATTTTTTCAAGCGTCATTCTATTATACATTTGGCTTAACCCATCAGATTCAGCCATTTTTTTGGTTTTAATTAGGTTTTTGGTTAAATTCAGTAAAAGCACTAAAATTACGATAAATAAAGTAAGAATGATTTGAATGCCATAAATGCTTTTTATCACTAGGCGTGTAAAGTCTGCATTAGGTAATTGATAGATTAAGTAAAACCTCCCGTTGATTAAGTTTGATAGCATGTAGTATCCATCAGTTTTTTTAGTTAATTTATAGGTTTTAGTGTTTTTATCTAGCTTAATGGCCTCTTCATTAATTCCGATATTTTCTTTGTTTGCAGCCAATACACCATTTTTAGTAATGATACTCGCATAATTATTTAAAGAGGAATTGTAGGAATACAAGACATCGCTTAAGTAATCTAACCCTACATCCAGAGAGACAACTCCTTTAAATTCATCTTTAAAATAAACGGGTGTAGATATCGAAATCATTAACCCTTTTCCTGCAGCATCCAAATATAATTCTGATATAACAGTTTCATTTGTAGGATTGTTTTCTGGCGTTGCGACACTCCAAAAAGGTTTGGAGTAAATGTATTCTGAAAAGTAAAAGTCCTTAATACCTACGTAAGCGTCTGCCCAAAGGCACATACCGCTTACTATGCTGTTGATTTATTTTGTTCCCATGTTTTATTGGGAGATACATAATGAAAACCTTTCGTAATAAACAGCAGTGGCAAGAGCTCGTTCTTGCGCAGCAGCAAAGCGGCTTAAATATCAGTGCTTATTGCCGCAAACATAAATTATCCACATCGAGCTTTTATGCCCACAAAAAGCGCTTGGCATCAACTGAGGGCGCTTTCGTCTGCGCCCAAATCTCACAACATAAAGTCATTGAGCATCAAGTGACTCAACTCGAACTCGCGCCGCCAAACGTTGCTATCACATTAGAACTCGCTCATGCCAAATTGCACTTGCCTCACTCAGTCTCGCCGAGTTTTCTTGCGCAATTATTGCGAGAGCTTGCGCCATGAAGATGTTTATCGACCCACCTGCCATTTATTTACATCGTGATGCCGTTGATTTTCGTAAATCCATTGATGGCCTTGTGGCGATTGTTGAACAAGAACTCGCCCATGATGCTTATACTGGCGCACTATTCGTGTTTTGTAATAAGGCTAAAAATAAACTCAAATTGCTGTATTGGGATAAAACGGGATTTGCCCTGTGGTATAAGCGCTTGGAGAAGCAAAGGTTTAAATGGCCCAGTAAAGTTGACCGCCAAGCCTACAGCTTAACCGAGCAGCAGCTTTCATGGTTGTTATCAGGCTTTGATGTGATTGGGCATCAATCACTTAACTATCAATCTTTAGCTTAAATGAGACAAATAAGGGCGATCGTTTTGCAGTGAAGGATCGTTGACACTACCCCTGACATGGATTAATGCTTAACCCCTTATTTGGCTTGCTATTTCTGATACACTGCGGGCATAAAAACCTTGCCCCATGAATTACCTGACGACCCAGCACAACTCAAGCAAATGCTGCTTGAGTTGCAGCAAACGTTGGCCGAAAAAGATGCCCTGATTGCCGAGCAAAGTGCACAAATTCATGACTTACTAGTCCAATACAACGCTAAGCTCGCCAGAGAATTTGCTAAAAAATCAGAGAAACTGCCTGGCGCGGGGGAAGTCTTTAATGAAGCAGAAGCTGAATTAGGTACAGAACAAGTCGATACCCTTGATGCGCAAGATAAAGCGCTACTTACTGAGCTACCGACGCTTGATAAATCATTAGAGCAACCCAAGCGAAAGCCATTGCCAGTTGAACTTCCTCGTGAAGAGGTCGTTGTTGATATTGATGAAGCCGACAAATACTGTGATTGTTGCCAAGGGGCGCTGCATCAAATGGGGCAAAGTTGTAGCGAGACGCTGGAATTTGTCCCCGCGCACATCAAGGTAATAAAAACCATTCGACCGAAATATGCTTGTCGTCAATGTGAGCAGCAAGGTGTTAAGGTCGCGATAAAAACTGCGCCCATGCCTGCAACGCCTATCCCAAAAAGCATGGCAACGCCAAGTTTGCTTAGTCATATCATCACCTGCAAATATCAGTTTGGCTTGCCTTTATATCGCCAAGAAACCCTATTTTCTGATATTGGTGTTATGCTCAATCGCAAGACCATGTCGAGTTGGATGATACGCTGTGCCGATTTACTTGAGCCTTTATATCAACGCCTGAAAGTCAGTTTACTAGCGCAAGACATTATCCATGCGGATGAAACCCCGCTTAAGGTATTAAAAGCCGATAAACCGACTAGCTACATGTGGTTATATTGCTGTGGTGATGATGCTCCCAAGGGCAACACTAACATAGTACTCTATGATTATCACAACAGCCGTGCAGGCCAATGTGCCGTTGACTTTTTAGCAGGGTTTTCCGGTTATTTACAAGTGGATGGCTATCAAGCCTACGCCCAAACCGATGCGACCTTGGTAGCTTGTTTGGCGCATATTCGTCGTAAATTTATCGAAGCTAAAGGGAATAACAAAAAAACAGGCAAAGCTGATGTAGCATTAAACCTTATCGGTAAACTTTATGGCATAGAGCAACAGATTAAAGGTAAATCTGCTGATGATAAATATGCCATAAGGCAGCAAAAATCCAAGATTATCATCGATGAACTTCATCAATGGCTATTACAGCATCAAGATAAAATCCCCCCGAAAATGGCATTAGGTAAAGCCATCATTTATGCGCTGAATCAATTTGAAAAGTTCAGGCGCTACTTAGATGATGGCCGATTAAGTATCGACAACAACCGCGCCGAACGGGCGATAAAACCCTTTGTGATAGGTCGCAAGGCATGGCTATTTTCAAATACACCGCATGGTGCACGTGCCAGCGCAATCCTTTACAGTCTCATCGAAACAGCGAAGGCCAACGACCTAGTCGTACATGAGTATATCGCTAATTGCCTGCAAGGCTTGGCGGATAACCCAAGTGACGTTGAGTCTTTACTACCGTGGAATATCAAGCAAAGGTAAATGGCTAGGTGTATTTGCCTAGACGCTTACATACCTACTCTAGGAGCAAGCAACATAAACCCATTTTTAGAGGTATAATAGGCCCATAAAAATTGAGTGTTTTTGTTCTCTACTGCAGTTGACAAATTTAATGCTAATGCGGCATTGATTTCATGCAAGGTTTCAATTGTGACTTCTGACAGCGAGCCTATACCAGTTAGGTTAGCTTTGTAAGGTTCGCCATCGATGGTTTCATTTCCTTCGAGCCCATAGGATGCTATTTCTGGATAGTCATTTAACTGAGATGTGAGTGGATGAACCTTGTTTTCGAAGTTTAAAAGCAAATTGGCAATTAACTGTTCTTTTGTTGATTCGTTGTATGCAATTGCGATTTCTAATAGTTGAGATACTTCTCGTTCATTATCTTTCAGTGAGCTGATGAGTGAGTCTTCTACATTACTCTTACCCTCAATATAAATAATCGAAAGTGCGCCAACCCACATGATAAAGATAGAAAAATATATTATTCTCATAACTTAATGCTAGATATCCAAGTGTTTGATTTCACAGTACCTATATAGCAAACTCTATCTATGTTTTTATATGAAGAGGATGTAATAAGCTGTCGATCGCGGTGGTTGGTACAATTCATTAAGGATCACTATAGCCTAACTTAGCAATATTGGTTGTTGTAGTGAAATTGGCTACAAAAATAAGGAAATGTACCCTCAATAATTTGTATCTAGTTGTTAGGTGGTTAAAATAACCGCACCACTACAGTTTAATTAAGATATTGTAAAAGTGGAGGTTTTTTAGAAACGTAGTTAAGTTTGATGTTAATCATTCTTTTGTTCTTCGCTGACACTAATCGCAAGATTAGACTTTAAATCGGCCAACTAACTCTTTTAATTCAAGTCCGACATCACAGAGTCTTTTCGCATCAGTTGCAGCCACTTGAATCGACTCACTGACCTCAATTGAGGCATGATTAACATTCTCAATATTATGACTCATTTCATTGGTTACTGAACTCTGCTCTTCTGTCGCAGTCGATATTTGCATACTCATAGAACTAATTTGATCAATGAGTCGATTGACTTCATCAAGCACGTTTTTCACATCATGAGATTGCTCTGCGGTTTTATCTGCAATACTTTGACTGCTACTCATTGCATCTACAGCAGCTTCTGCACCAGACTGTAATTTCTCAATCATTTGCTGAATATCTTGAGTTGATTCTTGCGTTCGATTGGCTAAACTTCTCACTTCATCTGCAACCACAGCAAATCCTCTTCCCTGTTCGCCAGCTCTTGCTGCTTCAATTGCTGCATTTAATGCTAATAAGTTAGTTTGTTCAGCAATGCCACCTATCACGCCCAATACTGAGCCAATAGAATTTGTGTCATCTTTTAAACCCACTATCACAGAAGAAGATTTAGCAATTTCATTATTTAATTGGTCAATCAACGCCATTGTAACCGTCACACTTTGCTGACAGCGAAGGGCGCCTTCAGCAGCATCTTTTGCTGAGTGAGCGGCTTCTGCAGAATTTCGAGCAATTTCATCAACAGTTGAAGATAACTGTGCCGCAGACGTTGCGATATGCGAGGTTTCATCTTGTTGCTTATGTACCACAGATAAAGATGTATTTGCTTTATTCGCAGCATTTAAAGAGCTGTTGGCAATTTGCTCTGCTGAATCTACAACACGTTTAATAATGCCATGAATACTTTCGACAAACTTATTAAAATAGCGACTGAGTTCAGCAATTTCATCACTGCCTTTATCATCTAAACGTACCGACAAGTCACCTTCACCTTCAGATATATTTTTGAGTTCATCAGTCACATGGCGCAATGGTGTAATAACTAATTTAAATGCTAACCAAATGATGGCAAACCCTAAAACAACACTGAAAATAACAGCAAACACTAATTGAAATCTTATTGCAGCAATCATGTCATTTACACCACTGGCGGTTTCTTCAACTCTGGCATCCGCAGCGGCTTCTAATTCTTCTAAATAATTAAGCAATACATTGCCAGATTGAATGAGGGTGTAATGATATTTATCTATATTAGGAGATTGCTCGATGATGCCCTGCTGTAGTTGTTGTTTAGATTTTTCAAAATCAGCAATAAAACCATCTAATATTCGAATTTTGTCTTGAAGAATTAATCCAGAGGCTTTCATTCTGCCTAATGCTTCGTCTTGCATCTCTTTGGAGCTTGCTATTAGATCTTTAATATCTTGTTCATTTTTTTCAGACTTTGGTTTTATCTGTTCAGTGAACCCTAGCATCTGCCCCTGAATACCGATAGTTCCCTCCATTGCACCATCAGCAGCATCCCAAGCGGTGGTTGAGATAAATACTAAGGTATTTTCAAGGGTACTAATCCCACGAAAACCCATAAAGCCTATAAAAATACTCAGCAGCATTAATGCAGTTAAGCTGATATTTAACTTTTTACTGATTGATAGCGCCATCATAGTCATCCCACTCGTTTAACCATAAAATCGAAAATCATTTGTGCTGTTAATAATTCTCAATTTTTCATCTTTATCTTAGATAACCGATAGTTAAAAAGTGTAGTACAAGGTTTCAGGATGTGTTGTTAAATATGGGCAATGCCAGCATACCCAGAGGCAATAATGATTACATTTTTTGCGTCGACATTGCCTTACAAGTGCAATTGAATTAAGAGGATAAGGCGGTGATGCTTGGTCATATTTGCTTGGCGTTATTGTGTTATCACTCGGGTAAAAATGTTTGAGACCAAACCGGTTAACTTAATAAATTTAATGATGATTTAATAAAGTTAGCCACTGTAGATTGAGATTTGATATTGGGGTTTTTTGAGGGGCAAACTAGGGCTATATTTGCCATATTGCGCATATAGCCCTTTAAATTGAAAGCTCAATTTTGCTGATTAAAACGAAAAATTTACGCTTTCCAGTCTAGGATAACTTTGCCAGAAGCCCCGCTAAGCATGGCGTCGAAGCCTTTTTGGAAGTCGTCGATACTAAAGTGATGAGTGATGATTGGCGATAGATCTAAGCCTGACTGAATAAGGCTTGCCATCTTGTACCAGGTTTCAAACATCTCGCGGCCATAAATCCCTTTGATGATAAGCCCTTTGAATATTACTTTGCTCCAGTCGATAGCCATATCGCTACCTGGAATGCCTAACATGGCAATTTTGCCGCCGTGGTTCATGGTATCAAGCATTGAGTGGAATGCAGACGGTACGCCAGACATTTCTAGCCCTACGTCAAAGCCTTCTGTCATACCAAGATCTTTCATTACGTCTTTTAAGCTTTCTTTGGCAACGTTTACCGCACGCGTTGCGCCCATTTTTAGGGCAAGATCAAGACGGTACTCGTTTACGTCTGTGATCACGACGTGGCGAGCACCAACATGTTTGCAAACTGCCGCAGCCATAATGCCAATAGGGCCTGCACCAGTAATTAACACGTCTTCACCCACCAGATCAAAAGACAGTGCAGTATGAACTGCATTACCAAATGGGTCGAATATAGCGGCTAAATCGTCAGAGATATCAGCAGGTATTTTAAATGCATTAAATGCAGGCAAAACAAGGTATTCAGCAAAAGCACCATCACGGTTGACGCCCACACCAGAGGTATTACGACATAAATGTGTGCGGCCACCACGGCAATTTCGACAATAACCACAGGTGATATGCCCTTCACCTGAAACGCGGTCGCCAATACTGAAACCACGGACTTCTTGGCCCATATCGACTACTTCACCCACGTATTCGTGGCCTGCAATCATAGGGACAGGAATGGTTTTTTGTGACCATTCATCCCAGTTGTAGATGTGCACATCTGTGCCACAAATAGCCGTTTTGCGAATTTTGATTAATAGATCGTTATGGCCCATTTCTGGTTTAGGCGCATCGACCATCCAAATGCCTTCTTCAGGCTTTAATTTACTTAATGCTTTCATGATATTGACCTATCAAATTATGCCCATTTCTTTACCAATGCGGGTAAAGGCGCCAATAGCATGGTCTAACTGTTCACGAGTATGTGCGGCAGACATTTGCGTACGAATACGCGCTTGGCCTTTTGGCACAACTGGGAATGAAAAACCAATTACATAAATGTTTTCTGCTAATAATTTATTTGCAAAATCGCTCGCTAATTTGGCATCACCAATCATCACCGGAATAATGGCATGATCAGCTCCGCCTAATGTGAAGCCTGCTGCTGACATATGCTCGCGGAAGTAGCGGCTATTTTCCCAAACGGCTTCACGTAACGCATGGCCAGTTTTAAGCATTTCAAGCACCCGAATTGATGCACTTACAATTGAGGGAGCTAAAGAGTTTGAAAATAAATAGGGGCGAGAGCGTTGACGTAGCCATTCAACGACTTCTTTTTTCGCCGCAGTAAAGCCACCTGATGCGCCACCCAATGCTTTGCCTAAGGTGCCGGTGATGATGTCAACTCTGTCCATCACTTGACAGTATTCGTGAGTACCGCGACCGTTTTCGCCAATAAAGCCCACTGCGTGAGAGTCATCAACCATGACAATTGCACCATACTTGTCAGCTAAATCACATACACCTTGGAGGTTGGCGATAACACCATCCATTGAAAACACACCATCAGTAGCAATCATAATATTGCGCGCTCCCGCTTCTTTAGCGGCAATTAATTGCACTTCTAAATCCGCCATGTCGTTGTTGGCATAACGGAAACGCTTGGCTTTACATAAACGCACACCATCAATAATCGAAGCATGGTTTAGGGCGTCAGAAACAATCGCATCTTCGGCATCTAATAAGGTTTCAAACAGGCCGGCGTTTGCATCAAAACAAGAGGAATACAGAATGGTATCTTCCATACCTAAAAATTCACTTAAGCTGGCCTCAAGCTGCTTATGAATATCTTGTGTGCCGCAGATAAAGCGAACAGACGCCATACCAAACCCATGGCTCGCTAACCCTTGTTGGGCAGCTTTAATTAGCTCAGGATGATTGGCTAAACCAAGATAGTTGTTGGCACAAAAGTTAATTACTTCTTGGTGATTAACTTCAATAGCAGTTTGTTGAGCAGAGGCAATAACGCGCTCGCTTTTGTATAAACCATCGGCTTTTACATCAGCAATTTGTTGATTGATACGGTCGTAGAAAGAGGATGAGGCCACCTGTTTTCTCCTAGATATTGGTTATTATGCTAATCCAAACCTGAATGTAATCATTGACTGCATTAGGGTTGGTAGTTGGAGTTGCAGGCATTCTAACCTGTATTTTTGTTGCCCCACAGCGTTTTTTATGGCCGCCATGACAACATTAACAAGATTAGTGCAATATGTGATTTTTGATAAGAAAAACTAATGATGAAGTGCACTGATTTGCCTTTAACCCGCTAGTAAGTGTAGCGGGATTAAAGGGCTGTGAATGAACTGAAACTGATTAAGCTGCAGCTCTCTCTTGGTTGGCGATGTCATGATAATGCTGCTCAAGACGCTCAAATGTCGCTAGTGATGACGGAGTAGCATAGGCCTTAAAAATCATTAATACCCTTAATAAACCATCGTATAAGGTGGCTTTGGTGATGGTTGAGATACTACTTTGAGTCAGCTGATAACTAATCCAAAAGCTGACCATCATTTTTATGGTGTCAGCTAAATCTACTACGCGCTCATCCGCAACATCAAGAAAGCCATCTTTTTTCAATTTACGTAGGACTTCACTTGAGCGGTTTAACACTTGTTGTTGGGCGTGCAAATAACGACGCTTAAGTGCTTCATCACGGCTTAAAATATCGGCCAAATTGGCATACATAAAACGGAATTGCCACAAGGTGTAGAACATGGCATCAAAATAACCAATCAATAAATCAACCGTGATAGGGACATCAGCATAAGGCTTAAAGCCGGATTCAAGGTGGCTTTCATACAAGGTGAAGATAGAGTTGATAATGTCTTCTTTATTGCGGAAGTGGTAATAGAGGTTGCCCGGACTGATCCCTAAATGAGCAGCAATGTGGTTGGTGGTTATTGAGCGCTCACCGTGTTCATTGAAAAGCTCAAGACTTGCAAAAACAATTTTATCGCGGGTTTTCATGCAATTTCCAATTCATTAATAAGTAACAGACTATTTATGTGGCGACATGATAATCGAAAGCACATATCCCTATGAATTTAGATTATGTTAACATTGTGTTTATCTGACAAGTAAAATCTCATAAGTGGATAATAAATGTCCCGATTATTGTATTCCTTTACCTTATACGTACTTTCCCCTTTTGTCCTGCTGTATTTTGCCTTTCGGGCTTATAAAAGTGCGGATTACCGTGGTCGTTGGGCTGAACGTTTGGGTTTTAAAAAGCTGGGCGCAAGCGATGTGGTCGTGCATTGTGTGTCAATGGGCGAAACCTTAGCCGCGGTGCCGATGATTAAAAAGTTAATGGCTGCTCATCCTGATTATCATTTCACCATTACCACGACTAGCCCGACGGGATCTGCCGAAGTGATAAAAGCCTTTGGTGATAGTGTCCAGCATTGCTATTTGCCACTGGATTTCAGTTATGCGATCCAGCGCTTTTTGCGTCAGTTGCAGCCAAAAATGTGCATTATTATGGAAACCGAGTTGTGGCCAAATTTAGTGCATTTTAGCCATCAACAGCAGGTTAAGTTGGTATTGGCTAATGCGCGATTATCGGCAAAATCAGCCCAAAAATATCAAAGTAAAGCTTGGTTAATTAAGCCAATGTTGCGCAAGCTTGACGTGGTTGCGGTGCAAACTCAAATCGAAGCCGAGCGATTTATTATGTTAGGTGTCGATGCTGACAAAGTGCAGGTGTGTGGAAGTTTGAAGTTTGATTTAACCATTGATGCTGACAAGCGTCAGCAAGCCATTGATTTACGCCAGCAATGGCAACGTCAGCTAACGCCGGTATGGGTAGCAGGCAGTGTACATCCGGGGGAGTTTGACATCATCCTTGAGGCACATAAACAGCTGCTTGAACATTATCCTAAAGCGTTATTGATTATGGCTCCGCGTCATCCTGAGCAATTTAATCTTGCTGCCATTACGATTACCCAAAGCGGGCTGCAATTGGCTCGTCGCAGTATGAACGATGAGGTAACCGATACCACTCAAGTGCTACTTGGCGATACCATGGGCGAGCTATTAATGCTATATGGTACGGCTGATCAGGCTTTGGTGGGTGGCAGTTTAATTGTTCATGGCGGTCACAATCCTCTTGAGCCCGCCGCCATGGGATTATCGGTTATGATGGGGCCTAACCATAGAGATTTTGCTGAAATCACTACTTTGTTACAACAGGCCGGAGGCTTAACCATAGTAAGTAATGCTGATGAGCTTGCGGCAAACTTATTACACCTATTTGACAATCAACAAGACTATCAGCAAGCGGTTAATGCCGCGGGGCTGTGGTTGAGCAAAACCGCGGTGCATTAGACAAACAATTTGCGTTGATATCGGCTAATTTGTCGTGATACCTGTAAAATTGATTGGATTGATAGTGTGATAACCGGTTAATAGCTGTTGGAAATCAACTTCGCTAAATTGCAATTGAGGCAATTTAGCCTGTTCTTTTTTAAATGAGCGCAGCAAGCGTTGCAAGTTAGCTTGTTGCCAGTTTGCTTGCGGAGGTTTAATTACACCTCTATCAAAATCAATCAGATAGAACTTATTGTCGGCAAATAGGATGTTTTTGGCATTAAGATCGGCATGATACACTCCACGAACATGAAACTGCGCAATAGTGGCGCCTAATTGCTGCCATTGAGTATTATTCATCAGATGTTTAGCTAAATGTGCGACTAAATCTTTAGCGTTAGCAACGCGTTCAATAATAATATCTGCTCGATACCAAATACCAAATCGCTCAATTTTAGCCGCAATTGGATTAGGAACCGCAAAGCCTTCTTGATGAAGTTGCGCTAATAACGCCAATTCTGCATAGGCTCGAGTCGTGGTTAAGCCTCGATATAGGTAAGCATCACGGCTAAACTTCGCCATTAAGCCACCACGCCAATAATGACGCAACACCCATTGTTGCTGATGATGCCGCTTATCCGTTTGCACAAACCACGTGGTATAGCGTCCTTTTGACTCACCGATAACGGCATGGTTAGCTTGCCAGTAATCAACATTAAACATGGTTGCATCAATGTTAGCAGCATGCTCTGCGCACCAAGCTATAACGCCATTTTTAATCGGTTTTGTCTGCATTAATACTCGCTCAGTTAACTAGATCAAAAAGCCATTATACCTTAAGATCACAGACATGCATTCACTGGCAAATTACTTGCCCGATTATATTGTGGTTACCAATGAAGTTAGACCTCACCCAAATGAAATCATTATGCCTATTGAGGCTCTCTGCAATTGGAGATGTATGTCATGCGGTAGCCATGGTGCAAGCAATACAACGCCAGTATCCTAATTTAGCCATTACATGGGTTATTGGTAAAGTTGAGTATCAACTGCTGAAGCACTTACCGGGAATTGAGTTTGTTATTTTTGATAAATCACAAGGCTGGCGTAGCTACCTAGCATTACGTAAAACCTTGGTCGGTAAAAAATTTGATGTGCTATTACATATGCAGGTGGCATTAAGAGCCTCCATCGCCTCGTTGATGATCCCAGCTAAAGTTCGTATTGGTTTTGATAAGACCAGAGCCAAAGAAGGTCAGTGGTTAGTGACCAACCATGCCATTGAACCGCAAGCAGAGCCGCATGTATTAGATGGCTTTATGGGATTTGCTAAAGCTATTGGGGTTAAAGACCTCAACCCAAGCTGGAATATTCCAGTGCCTGAAACCGATACCGCGTTTGCAAAGCAAGCTATAACCAACGATAAACCGGCATTAATTATTTGTGCCGCAGCCAGTAAAGCGGAGCGTAACTGGTTGCCTGAACGCTATGCCGCGGTTGCTGATCACGCTGTGAGTAAAGGTTATCAGGTGCTACTTTGTGGTGGACCAACCGCATTAGAAAAACAGCTAGCAGAGTCGATTCAACAATTTGCTAATCATGAGTTAGCAAATTGGGTAGGTAAAACAACGTTAACCCAATTACTGGCAATGTTAAAACAGGCGAACTTAGTGTTAGCGCCCGATACTGGTCCATTGCATATGGCAGTTACTCAAGGCACACCTGTGATTGGCTTATATGCACACTCAAACCCAGGGCGAACAGGGCCTTATTTTTACCGAGACAATACCGTGAGTGTGTACCATCAGGTTATCAAGCAACAAGTTGAAGGTGAGATCAAATGGGGCAAGCGAGCTAAAGGTGCTGATTTGATGAAGATGATAAGTGTGGCGGATGTGATTAGTATTTTTGAGCAGCGTAGCTAAGACGTTTTATTTGCTAAGCTTTCAATTTATATTAAATGGCTATTGCTTGAATATTGATGTGCCTCTAAAGACCACTTTTATAAGAAGAATATAATTTATGCGCTATTTATTTTTTGTCACATTATCGTACTCTTTTAGCGTACTGCGACCCATTGAGCAAGCTATTAAACGTCGTGGTGGAACAGTTGCTTGGTTTATTCCTAACGGTTCTGAAGCGGAAAGTTACATATTGCCCACGGATACTCGTCTTGACGACATTGCTCAGGTAATGCAATTTTCCGCAGATGCGACTTTAGTGCCGGGTAACTTCGTTCCTGATTTTTTCCCTGGTGTGAAAGTTCAAGTTTTTCATGGTTTCGATTCAGGTAAAAAAGGTAAATTCTCCATTAGGGGCTTGTTCGATCTATATTGCACTCAAGGCCCTAATATGACTCATGGGTTTAATGCAATTAATGATGGGACCTGTGATATTGTTGAAACAGGTTGGTCTAAATTAGACCCATTATTTTCCCCTCACCCTGATGTGAAACTGTATCAATCTGATAAGCCAGTGATTTTATATGCGCCCACGTTTTCACCGAAGCTAACCAGTACTGAGGCGCTTTTTCCGTTTATTAAAAAATTGATTACCAGTAAAGATTGGCAGTGGATTGTCAAATTGCATCCAAAGGCGACTTCAGAAGAAATTGCCATGTATAAAAGCCTTTCTAGTGAGAAGCTGCGCTTTGTGGAGACTGGGGACATCATTCCATTGTTGCAAGCTGCAGATGTTGTGCTCTCCGATACGTCATCAATTATTTCCGAATTTGCGATACAGGAAAAAATAGTGGTTGCTTTTAAAAATCGACGACCACAAGAATGGATGTTGAACTTTGATGACGCATCAGAGTTAGGTGATGTGTTAGAAAAGGCGCTTGGAAGAAGTGATGATTTGTTGGATAAAATTCGCAATTATTGTGAATCTATCCATCCTTATAAAGATGGTCTTTCAAGCGAAAGGGTGCTTAATGCCATCGAGGCTTTGATTGCATCAGAGCTTAAGCATTTGAAAAAAAAGCCATTGAATTTAATTAGAAAATTAAAAATTAGAAAAAAATTAAAATACTATCGCTGGTAGATTCACTGTGGTGGTGATTCAGATATATAAAAGTCAGCTACCTTATTGGGGTGCTGACTTTTATTTATGCAACTATGTTTAAAATATGAACTGCAAACTAGTTTCTGCTGTGACTATATTTTGCTTAATACTTCACGAAGCAAAGTGCTTGAGGTATGTGAGGTATAAGAGAAATACATAATTTCCACACCCAATTCAGCAAACTCTTTTTCAATTTGATTCCACTTGTCAGTGCCTTTCCAGTCATCGCCGACAAACATACGATCAAACTTAAGATTATTCCAAGCTTCTAATTTGTCATAATTGACTTGCGGAACAACTTCATCGACAAATTTGATTGCTTCAACAATTTCCATTCTTTCCTGAAACGGAATAACAGGTTTTTTGTTTTTCACTGACATGGATAATTCATCACTTGTCACGCCAACAATAAGGTAGTCACATTCTAACTTTGCACGCTTGAGCACGTTTAAATGACCAATATGGAACAAGTCAAAAACGCCTGTGGTATAGCCGATCTTCTTCATAAAATTTCCAAAAACTGCTGAATTACCTAATCACGCACTATTTTACATAATAACTCATCTTAAGTAACACAGAATAAAGAACATTAAGGTAAAGTTTGCTAAAGGGAATGATTTGAAATTATTCCTTTAGCGGTTAATGGGTTTCTATGTATTCAACAATTCTTAATGATGCTAGCCCATCAGTGGGTCCAACATGGTCATTGGTGTATTGTAAGCGTCTTGCTTGATATTCTTCGGGTGCTGCGAGCTGTTGTGGAATGGCAGAAATCAGCTCTTTATAACTTTGAACGTGTTTGCCTATTTCGTTATAAAGTACATTATCTTTACCAAAACGTTGCTTAAACCTGAAATGGAAAATCCCGCGATATGACCACTTTAGTTTGAAAAAATTACAAACAATCACAGGTTTATCTAATGCAGCAAATTCAAATAATGTGCTTGAGGCTTCGCTCAGCAAAATATCAGCATTTTTCATAAAAGGTAATAATGAAATATCTTGCGTTGTTGCAACGTAGACATTATTGAACTTTGACCATTTCTCGAGCTTGTCTCTTTGCTTTTTATATTGAGCCCTAACCTGAGTTAATGAGTGAGGCTTTATTAATATATTGTAATTGGCAAAATCTTCTGGCCAGTCATCTGGAAAGCGTTCAAGCGAGCTTGGCGTAAAAGTTGGCGCGTATAAAATGGTTTGTTTGGTTGAATCAAGCCCCAGTTTTTCAAGATCAAATCCTAATTCTTGCTGATTAAACATAGGGTCAAGTTTGGAAAAGCCCACTTGGATAAAATTATCGTTTGGATAATATTGTTTAATTTTTTCAAGGCGTAAACCACCTTCAATAAACCGAACCGTCATGGGTGTAATCGACTTATGATAGTAGCTCGGTTTAGGGCCGACACCATGACCTAACTGTGCGGTTTTAGAATATTTATGAATCGCATCTAAATGATCAAACTTGTTGCCAAAGAAAATCCAATCAGGCTTTAAAGATAAATAGGTTTCTTTCGCTTCATTTTCATCTTCAACCCATATGCACTCAACATCTAAGTTAGAAATGGTATCCTTGAAGGCGGCTTCATCATTTCTATTGCGATGGCAAACAACAGACACATGGTGCCCTCTTTGTTTGAGGAGCTTAATAATCGGCGAGTATTGCGGTAAATAATATACATTCACCGTATCAAAAACGATTCGCATAGTTGTCTCTTAAAGTCGGAGGGTGTTATCTGAAAAATGATTGAGGATTATTGTATATCAATTTGAATCTACAAATAGTCTTATAGATCATTTTTTGTATTAGTCTGACATCGCTGGAAGATTATAGTATGTTCAATTATGATGAATTATTACTGATTGGAAGAGCGATTTTTTATGTCACAAGCGACCTTAGTTAAGTTCGATTACCCCAATAGTTTAGTAAAATCCTACCAATATTGGCATGTGTTATTACGTCCAGCTCAGCCCACTTTGGGGTCGTTAATACTTATTTGCAAAGAAAATGTTGAACAGTATTCCGCAATATCTGCTGGCGCTGCTGCTGAGCAAATGCAGGTGGTTGCCGACATTGAACGAGTATTAAAAGAGCGATTTAACTACAGCAAGATTAATTATTTAATGTTAATGATGATTGACCCAGCGGTTCATTTTCATGTTATTCCAAGGTATGAGTCAGGGGTTAACTTTAATGACTTTGAATATCTTGATAACCAGTGGCCAACGCCCCCAAGTTTGCAAGATGAATTGCAGCTAAGTGAATCTGTTCGTGCGCAGTTATTACAATTATTACGAGATGACTTTGGTGCATAGTTGAGGTTAGTTTCTGCTCACGTTAAAGAAGCTTTTGATGCCACCAATTGTTACTGATAGACTCGTATTATCATTTTTTTAGTAACCTAAACCCATGCATAGAAAAGCGATTTACCCCGGAACATTTGATCCTGTTACTAATGGCCATGCGGATTTAATTGAGCGTGCAGCGCGTTTATTTCGGCAAGTTGTTATTGGGATTGCTTCAAACCCATCGAAGCAGCCACGGTTTTCTTTGGAAGAGCGAGTTAAGCAGGTAAAATTAGTTACCGCTCATTTAGGAAATGTTTAATCCTTCGTATTGTGCGGCGCATATTTGAATCACATTGAAAGTATATTAGTGGAAATATTTGTTAAAATGATTATAAAAATAAATTTTTATAATACTTTGAATTTATAAAGATTATGAATTTCAAAGTGTTTGTTATAAATCTTGATAAAAGCTTGGAAAGAATGGCTTTTATGCAAAAACAGCTTGAGCAATTTAATATTGAATTTGAGCGAGTGTCTGCAGTATACGGTAAAGAGCTAACTGAAACCGAAATCTGTGATGTATTTGATGAGTCAACTAATTTGGACAAGTACGACAAAGTCCTTAATGTTGGTGAAATTGGTTGCTATTTGAGTCATGTCAAATGTTGGAATGCAGTGGTTGATCAGCAATTGGATTTCGCACTTATTTTAGAAGATGACTCTACTTTAAATCCAAATTTATTATCATTAATCAATAGTATTAGTCGTTTATCCGTAAAATGGGATTATATTAAGTTATGCCATGGCAGTAAGCAAAAAAAGGTTATTGATACTATAGCACTTGACGATTTTTTCTCATTATCAACATGTTTAAAGCTACCTTCTTCTACACGAGGTCAATTTGTGTCTTTGTCAGGAGCTAAAAAGTTACTTGCAACATCAATTCCTATTGCAAGGCCCGTTGATATTGATATTCAATTTTGGTTTGAGAAAGGGTTAAGCTGCTTTGTTGTCAGGCCATTCCCTGTTCAAGAGGCTGCTTTCAAAAGTGAAATATGTAACTTAGGTAACCGGAAAACTACAAAAAAGCACCCAATAAAACGTATTTGGCAAAAGTTATGTTTTGAGATAAAGGTGAGAGTAAATAGAAGTAAATTACCTAAACTACCACCTCAACTTTAGTATTTGAGTTATGATGAAACTTTAGTAATGAGTTAATCGCTTTCATTTTTTATTATAACCATAAAGATACACCTAATGCTTTAATTTACATAAATTTTAATACATTTTTTGATGCTAGTATTTGATACTGATAAACTAGTCGTCATTTATTTACACAGTGAATTTCAAATGCATAGACGCGCAATTTACCCTGGTACTTTTGATCCTGTCACCAATGGTCATGCTGACTTAATCGAGCGTGCAGCGAGGTTATTTCGGCATGTAGTTATTGGTATTGCATCGAACCCTTCGAAGCAACCTATGTTCACTCTACAGGAGCGTGTCGCACAGGTTAAGCTCGTGACCGCGCATTTAGACAATGTTGAAGTCGTCGGCTTTACTGGTTTGTTAGTGGATTTTGCTGAGGAACAAAAGGCGAGCGTGTTAGTTCGCGGGCTCAGAGCGGTTTCTGATTTTGAGTATGAATTTCAGCTGGCGAATATGAATCGACGCTTAAGCCCTAATTTAGAGAGCGTATTTTTAACACCTGCAGAAGAAAACTCATTTATTTCATCGACATTAGTGAAAGAAGTTGCTTTACATGGTGGTGATGTCTCTCAATTTGTTCACTCTGATGTTGCTAAAGCTTTAGAGAGCAAAATTGGACAAACAAAGTTACAGCAACAGGGTAAATAAAGATGTTGAAAGGATTTGTAGTTGCGAAACTACCCCTAGCTTTAGGTCTTATGGCACTGTTAAAGACAACCTCCTCGTTGGCTGCACCTTGGGTTGATACTTCTGATATTTATTTACGTTCAGATATTCAGGCATTGGCAGATGCAGGAGTCATTACTGTTCCCATCAACACTTTTCCTTTAATGTGGTCTGGTATTGGGGCTAATTTAGCCGAAGCTGAACCATCGTTAATGTCTGTTGATCTTGTCGATGCGTTTGCTCGAGTGAATTTTTATTTCCAAAATGCAGTTCAAAATAAAGGAAATGCAAGGGGTAAAGCAACAGTTGCTACTGATGAGGCTCGCTTTCAACATTTTGGTTCTGATTATAGAGATAAAGGTGAATTGAATGCTTCCTATGAATATACCGGGGAGCGCGTAGCATATAAAGTTTCTGCTTCGGGGAATTACGACCCGCAAGACGAAAAAACGTTTCGATTGGATGATTCTTATTTCGCAGTGGTGTTAGGAAATTGGGTAATCACTGCTGGAACACTGGAACAATGGTGGGGTCCAGGTTTTGATTCTTCTTTACATAAGTCAAATAATGCTAGACCTATGCCTTCGCTGATGGTTAGTCGTAATAATGTCCAAGCTTTTGAAACTCCAATGTTATCATGGCTTGGGCCTTGGAGTTTGACTGGTGGAATTAGCATTATGGAAAAAGAGCGTTTTGCACCACATGCATTGCTATGGAATTTACGCGGTGCTATAAAACCATTAAAACAACTTGAAGTCGGTTTGTCGTGGACTGCTCAATTTTGTGGCGAAGGCCAAGAATGCGACTTTGATAGTGCTTGGAAATCCATTACAGGCCAACGAGATTGTAGAAATGATATTGGTAATGGTTGCTCTAATTATGGCAACCAAATGGCTGGTATAGATATTCGCTATTCTGAAACATTTTGGCAAGTTCCTGTCGGTTTATATTTAGAACGAACTTGTGAAGATTCAAAAGGCAAGCCTTGGCAAATAGTTGATTGTGGTAAGATGTATGGCGCGGACACAAGATTTAGTCTTGGAAAACAACAGTATAAAATGTTTTTAGAATACACAGACACCATGATGTTTTGTGGTGAAGATACTACAGAGTTTAATTGCTTTTATGAACATAGTGTCTATCAAAGTGGCTCCCGATATTATGGACGAGCATTTGGTAGTACTTATGATAGCGATGCTCAGGTTTTTGCCTTGGGTTTAGTTGGGCAGTTTAATAATAGTCATGGTTTAACATCTATTTTACGATATGCACAGTTAAACAAAGATGGTGAAAACCCTTCTAGTGAATGGACTCCACAACCTTTAAAAGAAGACCTGCTGATGCTTGAAGTGTCTTATAGAATGCCTTTATTATCAGGCATGTTGAATTTCGGCGGAACTCTATCCCATTCTTCATTTGAAGTTGAAGACAATCAAATTGACGGTTCATTTTTTACGTCATATGAGTATCGATTTTAGTGATTCGTGACAATATAAATAAAGGGGGAGCAATCGCTCCCTTTTACAAATAAAACCTAAAATCTAGCGTTGCTGACACAGACCACAAAATACTGTGGTGCGCTGTCCTAACTTAATTTCAGACAATAAGTTGCCACATGCTGTGCAGGTGTCGCCGCCTCGGCCATACACATGTAGTTTTTGGGCAAAGTAACCAGGTTTGCCATCAGCGTTGGTAAAGTCTTTTAACGTGGTTCCACCTTGCTTAATCGCGTGGGCTAATATTTGTTTTACCTCTGTCACTAAAATGGTTAAACGTTCAATATCAATGTTTCCGGCGGGGGCTTGTGGGTGTATGCCTGCGGCAAATAAAGCTTCGTTGGCGTAAATGTTTCCAACACCCACAACAATATGATTATCCATTAGGCACAGCTTAATGGCCTTTTTCTTACCGGCTAGTTTGGCTTGCAAGTGCGCCACATTAAAATCTTCGCTTAATGGCTCTGGGCCAAGTTTTGCCAGTAAAGGGTGGGCCTCTTCCGGTAATTCATACCACAACCAAGCACCAAAACGACGCGGATCGTTAAAGCGCAGTATGTGGCCATTTTGTAGCAATAAATCAATGTGGTCATGCTTTTCAACCGGCGCGGTGTGGGGCAAGATGCGTAAACTACCAGACATTCCTAGATGCACTATGGTGATCCCCGCGTCAGTATCAATTAATAAGTATTTTGCTCGACGGCGCACGCTATTAATAGTTTGCCCAATAATATTGCGTGCCATGTCAGGGACTGGCCACCTTAATGAGCCATTGCGAATAATTAAGTCCCCAACGGTTTGGTTGACCAAATATGGGCTGACTCCTTGGCGAGTCACTTCTACTTCGGGTAATTCTGGCATGGTTAATTCTTATTTTATTGATTGCTTCAGTGACGCTGCTTTTGAGTACATGTTGCAATACGCTATCGACTTATAATTGGATTACTGGCAATAAATCGGCGCGCAAACTGGGCGGGATTTGATACCAATTAAAACTAGGCGATTGCAGTAAACCTTCATCTGCAAATAGTAGCCAAACTTGTGGCTCGTTGACAGTGTCGATTTTGAAGGTGACTGTGATGGGGGGGATGTATGCACGGGTTCATCTTTTAGGGCAGAAATGACGAGGTTTTGCCACGCTTGTGCCCATTGCTGGCAATTTAACACGGTTTCAGCACAACGCCAGTTGCCTTGTTTATGTTGCAGCCATTGGCTGTTGAGTTGTAATTGCTTTAGCGGCAACGCCTCATCAAATAAAGGTAGAGCACTATTAGGCATATCACTGGTTTTATTGGTAATAAAACTCAGTACTGAAATCATCATTACGCTGGCAATGATAATAATGTAGTTCCATTTTTTACGTGATAAAGCCATAAACTCAATGAATCAAAGTGAATATATTCATTGAGTTTATCACCTGTGTCACAAAATACGAATTGTCGTTATTTGCTTGACTAAAATAGAAGGGGCTTAGCCGCCGGTGGCGTTCATAAAACGTAAAATTTGAGTGCCTTGTTGATCAAAGTAATGCGACTGCGGTTTGAGCTTAATTCCACCTAAAATTGCTTGTTTTAGACGGTCAATATCACCGGGGTATTGTCTGACTACTGCTTTTAAATCAACGGAGTTCTCATTTCCTAAACATAAAAGTAATCGGCCTTCTACTGTGACCCTGACTCGATTGCACTCATGACAAAAGTTATTGCTATGAGGGGAAATAAAGCCGATGTGAATGCTGCTATCTGCCATTTTGTAGTACTTTGCTGGGCCGCCTGTACGTTTGCTAGAAGGCATGAGTGCATAGTGTTGCTCGATTAATTCGCGCACTTCCGCGCTTGAACAATGGCGACTGCGTTTACGCTCATCCATAACGCCAATCGGCATTTCTTCGATAAAAGCGATATCAATATTACGTTTACGGCAGAAGTTAACCAAATCAATTACTTCATGATCATTTTTACCGCGCAAAATAACGGCATTGATTTTAATTTTGCTAAATCCAGCGGCAATTGCGGCATCAATACCAGCAATGACTCGTTCTAACTTGCCGTTGCGGGTTAATTGGGTGAATAATTCTGGGTTTAAAGTATCTAAGCTGATATTTAAACGCGATAAGCCGTTATCAAATAATGGCTGGGCTAATTTGGTTAACCGAGAGCCGTTGGTGGTCATCGATAAATCATCTAAACCCGGTAGTTGTCCAAGTAGTTTGACGAGTTGTTCACAATCGGTTCGCACCAATGGTTCGCCACCGGTTAAACGAATTTTTTTCACGCCAAGTTCAGTAAAGGCTTGCGCCACCCAAGATAACTCCTCAAGTGATAACACCTGTTGGCGAGGTAAAAACTCTGGGTCTTCGCTCATGCAGTACACACAGCGAAAGTCGCAGCGATCGGTGACTGATAGCCGTAAGTATTCGACTTGACGGTTGAAGCTATCGACAATTTGACTCATATATTCAAACAACCTTTAGCCTGTATTAGAGAAGATCAGCAAAAGGCTGAATAAACACTTTGCCGCCTTGTGCAATATGATCGCTAGCTTCATCTATCACGATTAAGCAGTTACCCGTTACCATTGAGCTCAACATGCCTGACCCCTGCGCGCCAGTAGAACTGACATGAATTTGACCGTTAGTGCCAATTGAATAACAGCCTCGTAAAAACTCGGTACGCCCCACTTTGCTGCGTAAAAACTCATCGGCAATGGCGGGAATATAACGGGGTTGCCATTGTGACTCACCCGCCAACTTACGAATGGCAGGTTGAACGAATTGTAGAAATGACACCATGACGGCCACTGGGTTACCGGGTAAGCCAAAGAACAGGCAATCGTTAATTTTACCCGCAGCCAGCGGGCGCCCTGGGCGCATGTTGATCCGCCAAAAATTAATTTGACCAATTTTAGCCAACACGGTTTTTATATAATCTGCATTGCCGACTGATACGCCGCCTGAGCTGATCACTATGTCTGCTTCCTCAGAAGCCGCTAATAGCGCTTGGGTTAAGGCTTGTTCGTTGTCTTCGATAATGCCTAGGTCAATGACCTTACAGCCAAGCTTGCGCGCCATGGCTTTGATGGTGTAGCGGTTTGAGTCATAAATGCAATTTTGTTTTAACGCTTCACCGGGTTGGCTGACTTCATCACCCGTTGAAAAAACAGCGACGACAGGTGATTTAATCGCATCAAGCTTGGCAAAGCCTAAAGAGGCTAATAAACCTAATTGTGCCGCACCTAAACGTGTGCCCGCTTCTAAGGCCACTTGATTTAAGGCAATATCTTCACCGGCCAAACGAACATGCTGACCTTGTTGGACCTTGTCGGTTTGTTGAATTGTCACTTGACTATCTAGGGGGGTACACAACTCGCGAGGCTGAACGGTATCAACACCTTGTGGAATTGGCGCACCTGTCATGATGCTCACGGCTTCACCTGCTTGCACGGTTTGTTGATAACCATGACCGGCCAATACTTCTGCGACAACCTTAAGTGGCTGGTTGGCGCTCAAGCTTGTATATGCAAAGCCATATCCGTCCATTGCTGAGTTAGTTTGCTGTGGTACGTTAACCGGTGAGATGCAATCGCTGGCTAATACGCGATTATCTAATTCATCAAGCGTGAGTGTTTCTGTTGCACAAATCGGTGTCACTTGATTGAGAATATGCTTAATCCCTTGTGATACCGACAAGCCTTGAGCGCCATCATCGGCTAAGCTTGCTGCTGCCACATCAATCGGCAATGCAACCCTTGGAGCTTGCCAGTTTTGTTGATAAGCAATAACAAAATCAGCAATTTGGTCGACATTGTTTAAGTCTAAACGAGTCAATTCATTGGGTGTTTGGGTGTCATCACAACAGGCTATGGCGACAATGTTGTCGTCATGAGTATGAATAAATGGCTTTCCGTGTGAAGCACGATGCAACTCAATTTTAGGCAGCGCTAATTTTTTAAAGCCTTCCACTAACACAATATCCACTTTGTCGGCTTCAATTTGCTGCAATAAGTGCGGCAAGCTTGGATCTGAGTCTAGTGCATCTTCGGTCATTAATGCCCAGCGTACATGGGAGGCAACTAGCATTTGCTTCGCTCCGGCTTTACGCATTTCGTAGCTGTCTTTGCCCGGAATATCAACGTCAAAATTATGATGGGCATGCTTGATTACCGCTAAGCGTAAGCCGCGTTGATTCAGCGCAGGGATTAATTGCTTTAATAACGTGGTTTTACCTGTACCACTATACGCACAAAAGCCAAGAACAGGGATAGACAGTGGATTTTTAAAAACGGTAGTCATAGTTACCTCTAAGAATTACTGGGCGATTTGCTTGGCAAGTTGTTGCTTTTGCTCTGGCGTATTGACGTTAACAAAGGCCTCGGGTTGGTCTGCAAAGCTAGCAACTTCATAATGATGCTTGGCATACCAAAAATCGATTTTACGTTCACCGGCATCTAAAAATGCTTTCATTGAATCACGCAAGCTAGGCTTGAGTAATAGCACTACAGGTTGCTCACGCTGACCATCACTGGCAACCACAACTTCAGCATCAGCTACGAGTAAGGTGTTTAGCATGCGAGAGGCGAGATCTGTTGGCAATAATGGACTGTCACAAGGCACAACTAATAAATAATCTGCCTGGGTGTTACCCATAGCGGTGATCATACCGGCTAATGGTCCTAAGTAGCCTGAATCATTATCACTAAAAACTTCAAAACCGAACTCGGCATAGCGTTGCTGGTTACGGTTGGCGTTGATCATAATGCGATCAACTTGAGGAGATAATCGGGCAATCGTGTGGCTTATCATCGGTTGATTATTGAGTTCGACTAACCCTTTATCGTCGCCGCCCATGCGTCTAGCCATACCACCGGCAAGAATAACGGCATCGATTGTGTATGCTGGTTTATTTGGCAATGACATAATTGAATTCCATATTAAGAGTATCTTGCGAAGCATCGCCGTTTGGCACATGTTGGCTGGTGGAAATTGTGTGTTGGTGAATATGCCAATGCTGTTGACATAACGCGGTTAAACCGCAGGTTTGATGGCTACTGATAAGCAGCCCCGTGCCATGTTGCTTTAATTGGTTGATCATCGCTAACACTAAACGTTGTGATTGTTTGTCCATGTTAGAGATAGGCTCATCCAACATTAACAATTTAGGCTGGCAAATCCAGGCTCTTGCAATGGCTAGGCGTTGACGTTCGCCACCCGATAAATCGGTTGCATCACTGTTAAGTAAATGAGACAGCTGCGCCATTTCAATCGCTTGCTGGAATCTTTTATTAATCTCTGTATTGCGTTTATCGGCTGAGCTCAAGCCATAGGTTAAGTTGAACTCAACATTGCCATCAAATAAATAAGGATGTTGATGCAAATAAACGGCTTTTCCCAATAATGAATTAGTCTGCCACCATGATGTTTTAAAACCTTGGCTAATAATTTTACCTTCAGTGGGGGCAATTAACCCTGCAAGTAGTTTCATTAAGGTAGATTTACCCGAGCCGTTATCCCCTTGCAAATAAATCACATCGCCTTGCGCAAAGTGCAGTTTATCAACGCTAAATAAGCGGCGATTTTCAAACTGCATTGACAGGTTAGTGGCTTGAATACTCGCTTTCTTAGTCATTAATGACTCCTTGGCAAGGCTTTGCCTCGCAGTGAGCCAAGGGCAAAATTAAGTATAATGGCCAAAATCAACAGTACCAAGCCCAGTGCAATAGCTTGGGCAAAATCCCCTTTGCTGGTTTCTAGTGCAATAGCTGTGGGGATATTACGAGTAACATGCATAATGTTGCCCCCCACCATCATTGAACACCCCACTTCAGTTAATATACGGCTAAACGCAGCCACAATGGCCAGTAATAATGCGACTCTTAGCTCGCGGCATACTGTCCAAACAGCTTTAAACCAGCTTGAACCTAAGGTGCGTGAGGTTTCCCAAGCGCGGCGGTCAACACTGGCAAAAGCGGCTTGCGATAGAGCGACCAAAACGGGAGCGCAAATTAACATTTGCCCAAAAATCATTCCTTTTTGAGTGAATAACCACTTTAAATCGCCCATGGCGCCGTTACGCGTTAGCAGTAAATACACTAATAAACCAATGACAACAGTAGGAATAGATTGCAGGGTTTGGATAAGGTTTGTGACTATCCAGCGTCCCGGGAAATGACGAAATGCAAGAATAAATCCCAACATAATAGAAGGAATGAGGGTGATCAACAGCGCCGCAAAAGACACGGTAAATGACACATTAATAATTGACCATACGTCGGGGTCAAATGATAGCAGCAAGCTAAAAGCTTGCTGCAAAAGGGCTAACCAGCCTTCATTCATTGTTGATACGTTGCCTTAAACAATTGCTCTCCTTGCACGGAAAATTCGTTAATCATTTGCTGGGTTTTGGGGCTAATTAGCCAGTCACTTAATGCTTGTGCGCCAGCATGATTGAGCTCTGGATACATTTCAGGGTTAATTAAAATGATTTGGTAAGGGTTTGCTAGCTCTGCCCCACCTTGAAAGCTAATTGATATGTCAAGTTTAGCCTTATAAGCCACAAATGTGCCACGGTCAGCCAAAGTATAAGCTTGTAATTCATTGGCCATTAGTAAGGTTTTACCCATGCCTTGTCCAACTGCAGTATAGCCAACAAAGTCAGGTTTTACTTGTGCTTGCTGCCAAATAGCCAGCTCTTTCATATGTGTGCCTGAGTTATCTCCGCGTGAAATAAAGCCACTCGGTTTAGCTGCAATTTTTTTAAAGGCGGCAATAACACTTTGCGCAGTATGTAAGCCGGCTGGGTCATCTTTAGGACCTAGCAACACAAAATCATTTTCCATAATGCCGCGCGGTTGTACCCCAAAGCCATCGGCAACAAATTTTGCTTCTGCATCAGGAGCATGAGTCATTACCACATCTACATCGCCTTGGCTGGCTAACTTAAGCGCTTGACCGGTACCAGTGGCGATCACTTGAACCTTGTAACCTGATTCTTGTTCAAATGTCGGCAAAATAGCACTCAATAGACCAGAGTTTTCCGTGCTGGTGGTGGTCGCAAGTTTAATCACCTCTTGTTGCTCCGCTATCGCTAATGAACTAAAGGTCACTAGGCTAAGCGCAGCAAGCGATATTCCGATGTTGGCAATCTTATAAATCATCAATCTATCCTTGTTTATATCAAGGTTTGTCAGTTTATATCAGCAATCTAGCAAATTAAATGCCAATTGGATAATCGTTAAGTTGAGTTCACGCCAAATATATAAAGTGTGAGCTGTGTCGCGGATTGATTAAAAATGACTGCGACAAATTGTCCCAAGATCACTTTTATGTGGTTCATACTGACCTAACCGGTAAGATTGAATGCTAAAATGTTTCAATATTGAGTCAAAATGTCTCGTGGAGAGGTTATGAGTTTACCTAGCACTGTTAACACAAGCATGTCTGTGCTGATTGTTGATGATGAACCAGGCATGCGCAGTTTTTTAACCAAAGCGATGTCGAAGAAGTTTGCTTTAGTTGAAACAGCTTCAACCATCACCGAAGCAGAGCAGCTGCGTAGTAAGGGGCATTTTGATGTATTGATTGTAGATATTCGTTTACCTGATCGCTCGGGCATAGAGTGGCATGAAGCCTTAGATGATAGTGAACGTCAATCTGATATCATTTTTATGACAGGTTACGCTGATATGGATGTGGCGATTAAAGCGCTGCGCGCTGGGGCATCAGATTTTATTATGAAGCCCTTTCACTTAGAGCAGATGATGTCTGCGGTAGATCGGTGTATTGAAAAACGCTTATTAAAACGTGAAAACTTCATGCTTAGGCGAGAGCTCTCTCATGGGCAATCATCCACTATCATAGGTAGCAGTGATGCAATTACTGAAGTAAAGCAAGTCATAGAGCGTGTTGCGCCAACTAATGCGGTGGTATTGATTGAAGGCGAATCTGGTACGGGTAAAGAGCTAGTTGCGCGGCAATTACATCAATTAAGTGGTCGAACGGGTCCCTTTGTGCCAGTTAATTGTGGTGCTATAGCGCCAGAATTATTAGCCAGTGAATTATTTGGTCATGTTGCAGGTTCATTCACAGGCGCTAAAGCATCTCGTGAAGGCTTATTCAGTTTTGCATCAGATGGGACCATCTTTTTAGATGAAATTGGTGAAATGCCAATGAACATGCAAACTGCCTTATTACGGGTATTAGAACAGCGGGCTATTCGGCCGGTAGGAAGTGAAAAAGAAGTCGCCATTAATGTGCGAGTGATTGCTGCAACCAACCGACTGTTGATTGAAGAAGTTGAAAAGGGCACCTTTAGGCGGGATTTATATTACCGTCTAAACGTATTGAATATCCTCATCCCGCCATTGAGAGCACGTCCTGAAGACGTGGTTGAGCTAACACATCACTTTACGGTGCAAATTTCTCGTGACTTAGGCATTAAGCCGGTTTTGTGGAGCCATGAAGATTTACAGGTTTTAAAGCAACATGAATGGACAGGGAATATCCGCGAGCTTAAAAATATGATTGAGCGTTGTATTTTATTAGGCAAACCTCCAGCAGAATACTGGAAAAAAGATCCGTTACCCAATGCGCCAGAAACGCTAGGCTTCCCACTTGACTGGACTTTAAAGGATGTTGAAAAGCATCATGTCACTCAGGTAGTTGATGCGTATGGTGGTAACAAATCAGCGGCAGCTAGAGATTTAGGTGTATCACGCAAAACCCTTGATAGAAAATACAAAGATTGGTTTGGTCATGATGACGACCACGAAGCAGATCAAGCGTTGGAGTCGTAATGATGTTTAAGCGCTTTTTTGGTGTCAGCTGGCAACAGATGCAGGCGCAAGTGCGCTACCGGTTATTAATTTTAACTTTATTACCGATTTTACTGACTTTAGTAAGCTTGGTATTTATCACTATTTATTGGAATATCAGTTACACCAGCCAGCAGCTTTTTATGAAGGTAAAAGCTGATTTAACGGTTGCTGAAAACACCTTAAAGCAAGTGCAAACTCAGCAAGAACAACAATTAGCAAATGTGGCTAATTCGTGGGCATTTCAAACCGCTTTTGAACAATTACATCAAAATAAACATGATCAGCAGGCAAAGCAGGCTATTAAGGATGTGCTGCAACAAACAAAGCAACAGCTGAATTTAGATTTTTTACGTCTTATCAATGCAGAGCAGGTTCGTGCTGATGCAGATTTAAATGCCTTATTACGCCAACAGCCTAAATTAGCCGTATCTGGTATGATGGTGCTCTCACCTGAGCGATTAAATCAAATTAGCCCTGAACTACAGCAGTATGCCGTTATTCCCCTAAAGTCGACCTTACGTGCTCAAGAACCTACTAAAGAAGCTGAAAAAAGAGGATTAATCAGCCGCAGTGTGTTGCCGATTTTAAATCAGGACAATAGTGTTACTTGGTATATTGATGGCGGTAATTTATTGAACCGCGATACCGCCATTGTCGACCACATTCGTGACTTGGTTTATGGCAAAGGTACCTTACCAAATCACTCTATTGGTACAGTGACGATATTTCTTGATAACGCCCGTATCAGTACAAATGTGCCGATGAATGCTTCTTCATCACAGTACTCTGAACATAACCGTGCACTTGGCAGTTTAGTGTCGGAGGAAGTTCGCTTAAAAGTGCTGGTAGACGGTGAGCGATGGGATGATCGCGCGTTTGTGTTTAATGATTGGTACATCTCTGCCTATGCACCGTTACATGATATTTATGGTAAGCGGATTGGTATGGTGTACACCGGATTTTCAGAAGCGCCATTTATTAAAAATTATCTACTTAATATTATCGAACTAGGTTCTATTCTAATGCTGGTGTTGTTTGGTTCAGGGTTGCTAGTTTATCGCGGCGCTTACAGCCTATTAAAACCCATAGAGCGGATTCATCAAGTTGTTAAAGCGGTGCAATCCGGCCGTAATGTTCGCATTGGCGAGTTGGGGTTAGATCGTGATAATGAATTAGCTAATTTGGCAGAGCAATTTGACAGTATGCTCGACTTACTCCAACGCCGAAATGCGCAAATTCAAGCCGCTGCCGAGCAACTTGAGGTAAAAGTTGAGCAGCGTACAAAAAGCCTGCAAGACAAAACGGAAGAATTACAGCGCAATGTTGCTTTATTAAATGAAACTCGCCAGCAACTGGTTACTAATGAAAAGCTCACCGCTTTAGGTGAGCTAACCGCAGGTATCGCCCACGAAATTAATAATCCAACCGCTGTGATTTTAGGCAACATGGAATTACTTAAATATGAGCTGGGTGATAATGCTGAAGCTGTTTCAGAAGAGATTGACCTAGTGATTCAACAGGTTGGACGCATTAGCACCATTATTCGCAGTTTATTGCAGTATAGCCGCCCAGGTGAGTTTAATGAGCCAATCGAAATGCAGCAGATAACCCCAATTGTGGAACAAGTCTTAGTTTTGGTGCGTCACTCTATTCAAAAGCAAGAAGTGTTATTGATTAAAGAGTTGCATGCTACTTGTCCAGTTGAGGTTAACCGGCCTCAATTATTGCAAGTGTTAATCAATATTGTGGTTAATGCTGCTCATGCAATTGATGATAAGGGTAAAATATGGATCCGCACCAATGACTGGCTAGAAAATGGAGAGCCAATTGGGGTGAAAATTGAAGTGGAAGATCAAGGTGTAGGTATACCAGCGGAACAATTAAGCCGCATATTCGACCCATTTTATACCACACGTAAAGATGGTACTGGCTTAGGGTTATCATTAAGTTACGGCATTATTAAACGCTTAGGTGGTACGATTGAAGTGAAGTCAACGGTGGGTGAGGGAACCATATTCACCATCGGCATTTATCATAAGGCCAAAGATGACCAAGCGATGAATCCTTATGAAGGATTGCAATTCACTTGATCAGAATTACCCATAAACTTGATTTAAGCGTTAGAGCAGGTAGGTTTTTACTGAAAAAAAGATAAAAAAAAAGCCGGTTGATGAGGCCGGCAGATACACAAAGAGTGTGTGAGCAATGTCGTGCTTGCGAACTCAGAATAATGACAAAGGTGATGAAGCTTTAGCATTGAGACTGAGTTTTGGAACGCAAGTTAATAATAATCATTCTCATTTGATTGCGCAAGCCAAACAGAAGAAAAATGACAATCTTTACACTCTTTACGTATTTAGGCGTTGGTTAAGCTTTACTCTGATTAAGACTTTTTTGTAAATGCAGTTTATTTAAGCTGACATTGGCCTTATCGGTATCAATAGCCGTGATTTGGTATTGGCTACTAACCAGCATATTTAACATGGCATTAAAGTGGTTATGGGTTTTGACAGTGATCAGGCTGTAACCTTGCTGCTGCGCCCAACGCTCTTGGTACTCTAACATCGATTTCGCTAAACCTAGCTGGCGAAAATCAGGTAACACGCCTCCCAACCAGCTATAAAACTCACCATCGGTTTTGGCATAGCCCAATTTAAACCCCGCCACTTCGCCTTCAACATAGGCTAGTAAAATAAGGCAATCATGGCAGGCTAAACGCTGTTTTATATCTGCTTGCGATAGGGATTATTCAGTTCAGGAATTTGCTGACTTAATTGGGCGACCTGCTGACAAATTTGATCTGTCGCTTGCGTAAACTCGCTGATTTCTAATGCGTACATCTGCTGTCTCCAAAGAGATTGTAATGATGGATAATACTTGAAATTATAACAGGTTTGACCAGTTGGTTTAATCAATTCTTTTAGCCATTCAGCGCGCAGAGACTTGCTATCTAACATCAATAGTTTAGTTGCAACGCATACCCTTACAGAGTACACATGTTGGCTGATAATGGTCTTTTGGTGGTAAATGGAAGGCATAAAAAAGGCGTAATAGAGCATCACGCCTTTTCTTTATTTTGGTCTGTTTGCTACCTGTGATGACCTAGATTATATGCAATTGTGGTTTGTCAGTGGTTAACAGCTTGTCTTGTAAAACTCTGAGAAGCACACCATAGGCAGGCAAGAATAAACCTAAGCTAACAATTAACTTAAACCCATAATCAATGGTGGCAATTTCAGGCCAATGTGCAGCCATAAAGCTATCTGACGAGGCATAAAAGGCGACGCTGAAAAACACTAAGGTGTCCACTAAATTACCGATTAATGTTGATGCTGCAGGTGCAACCCACCAAGCTTTAGCCTGACGTAATTTTGCAAATACCGTGATATCCATCAGTTGACCGACTAGATAAGCGGTAAAACTGGCAAAGGCGATACGAAACACAAAGCTATTGGCTTCTAGCAAGCTGGCAAATTGTTGAAATTGGCCCTGATGAAACAGCACACCAATCAAGTACGATACGATAAGCGCTGGCAACATAGCTTGAAAGATAATCTTTCGCGCAGCTTGCTGGCCAAAAATACGCACGGTGAGATCGGTAGCTAAATACACAAATGGAAAGCTAAACGCACCCCAAGTGGTGTGGTAACCAAATATTTGAAACGGTAATTGCACCAAATAGTTACTGGCACAAATGATAGTGATATGAAAGCTGACTAAAAATATCAGCGCACGACGCGTTTGCGTCTGAGTTAACATTAACATGATTTGACCTTTTTAATTGAGAGACGGGGTGAGGGAACCCGTTAATAAAGCTGCACATTGCTAACTTTATTGTTTTTGCTATACAGAGATTATTATAGTTCGATACTCAGTCTTATATGCTGAGAACCCCTTATTTTTAAGGGGGCGAGATAATAGCATCTACAACTTATATCGCAAGGGTTGTTGATTAAAAAGTATAAAAAAATGGCCTCAAATATCGAGGCCATTTTTATCGTTAATCATCAATATTAACTGGTTTTGCTCTCGCTAGTCTCTGTTGACTCTTCACTGCTAGCATTGGCTTTTTTTCTATTGAATATTCTCTCAACCACAACGAAGAAGAGTGGAATTAAGAAAATACCCAAGAAGGTTGAGCTCATCATACCGCCAAGTACACCAGTACCGATGGCGTTTTTACTGCCCGAACCTACACCAGTACTAATTGCAAGTGGTACAACACCAAATCCGAATGCTAATGACGTCATTAAGATTGGACGTAAACGTACACGTACTGCATGTAATGTCGCCTCAATAAGCCCAGCACCCTTGTCGTAGAAGTCTTTAGCAAATTCCACAATCAAAATCGCGTTCTTGGTGGCTAGCCCCACTGTGGTTAATAAGCCTACTTGGAAGAATACGTCGTTAGGCAATCCACGACCATTCATCGCAATTAGCGCACCAATCACACCTAATGGCACGACCAACACCACCGCAAATGGTACTGACCAGCTTTCATACAGTGCTGCAAGTACTAAGAATACAACCAAAATAGATAGCGCATATAAAGCAGGTGCTTGGTTACCTGATAAACGTTCTTCAAAAGAAAGACCATTCCATTCAATACCAAACCCTGGTGGTAATTGCTTAACCATAGCTTCCATGTCAGCCATGGCGTCACCAGTACTGTAGCCTGGTACAGTTGCGCCTTGAATGTTCACTGCAGGTAAACCATTAAAGCGTTGTAACTGTGGTGAACCAAAGTTCCATTTACCAGTTGCAAATGCAGAAAACGGCACCATCTCTCCCGCGCTATTACGCACATACCAGGTATCTAAATCACTTGGTTGCATACGATATTGGGCGTCACCTTGCATATAGACTTTTTTCACACGGCCACGGTCAATAAAGTCATTCACATATGAACCACCCCATGCCGTACCCAGTACGCTGTTGACATTATCAATATCGATGCCTAATGCACGAAGCTTTGCTTGATCAATGTCAATTTCGTACATTGGCGCATCTTCTTGACCATTTGGACGTACCGCTACCAAATTAGGATTCTGTGCCGCCATACCTAGTAACTGGTTTCGAGCGGCAATTAACGCATCATGACCTTGTCCACTTCTGTCTTGAAGATACATATCAAAACCGTTGGCCGTACCTAATTCAATTACGGCTGGTGGAACAAAGGCAAATACCATCGCCTCTTTGATTTGTGAGAACTTCGCCATTGCACGACCAGCAATTGACTTAACATCTTGACCTGGCTCAGTACGCTCAGCCCAATCATGCAGACCAACGAATGACATCCCCATGTTTTGCCCCATACCAGCAAAACTAAAGCCTGCAACGCTAAATACAGATTTAACATTGTCTCCTTCAGTATCAAGATAAAAATCGTTGATCTGATTGAGAACCTTAACGGTGCTTTCTTGAGTAGAGTTGGTCGGTAAAATTGCTTGGGTAAACATAATGCCTTGATCTTCGTCGGGCAAGAATGCTGTTGGCATACGCATGAATATCCATGCAGTTGCAATCACTATGACTAAGTAGACCCCCATCATACGTACACTACGTTTTAAAATGTTGGCGACTGATTTTTCATAGCGCGATGTTAACTTGTCAAAACTGCGGTTGAACCAGCCAAAGAAACCCGTGTTAATATGGGTGTGGCCTTTAGGGAGCGGCTTTAACATAGTGGCACACAATGCAGGCGTTAAAACCATTGCCACAAATACAGATAATGCCATTGCAGACACAATCGTAATTGAGAACTGACGGTAAATTACACCCGTTGAGCCTGACATAAAGGCCATTGGCACGAATACTGCTGACAGGGTTAAACCAATACCCACCAATGCACCCGTGATTTGATCCATTGATTTACGGGTTGCTTCCAGTGGGCTTAAGCCTTCTTCCGACATCACCCGTTCAACGTTTTCGACTACAACAATGGCGTCATCCACCAATAGGCCAATTGCTAGAACCATAGCAAACATGGTGAGCGAGTTAATCGAGAACCCTGTTGCAGATAAAATCGCAAACGTGCCTAGCAATACCACAGGTACCGCAATGGTCGGGATTAATGTCGCTCGGAAGTTTTGCAGGAACAAATACATGATTAAAAATACGAGAACGATCGCTTCAATCAATGTATGTACTACACCTTCAATTGACTTTTCCACGAATGGAGTCGTGTCGTAAGGGTAGTAAATCTCTAAACCTTCAGGAAAATAGGCTTTCAGTTCTTCAAGTCTTTCACGAATAAGCTTGGCAGTATCTAGGGCATTAGCACCAGTTGCTAGTTTAAACGCTAAACCTGAAGCAGGCTTACCATTATATAGCGACTCGGTAGTATAGCTTTCAGCACCCAGTTCAACCCGCGCCACATCTTCAAGATAAACGTTTGCACCTGAAGAATCTGACTTAATGATAATTCGCTTGAACTGTTCTGGAGTTTGTAAGCGACTTTGTGAGGTGACTGTGGCATTTAATTCTTGCCCAGGCATGGCTGGAGCACCACCTAACTGGCCAGCTGATACTTGGGCATTTTGCTCACGAATGGCTGCCATCACATCAATACTGGTTAAGCTATATTGGGTTAATTTTAATGGATCAAGCCAAATGCGCATTGCATATTGGGCGCCAAATAGTTGTAATTCGCCTACCCCTGGGACACGGCTCATTGGGTCTTGAACGTTAGCTGCAACGTAATCTGAAATATCGTTTTTAGCCAAAGAACCATCTTCAGATACAAACGCAGCAACCATCAAAAAGCCAGCGCTTGATTTGTTTACATTAACTCCTTGCTGCTGTACTTCAGAGGGCAGCAGGGTCATTGCCGCTTGCAGCTTGTTTTGTACCTGAACCTGTGCGATATCAGGATCGGCTTCAGCGTTAAAGGTTAAAGTAATTGTTGCATTACCAAAGCTGTCGCTGCTTGAGTTGATATAACGAAGGTGATCAAGCCCTGTCATCCGCTGTTCAATAACCTGAGTTACAGTATCTTCCATGGTTTTTGCCGAAGCACCAGGGTAGAAAGCCTTAATAACAACTGATGGTGGTGCAATGCTTGGATATTGCGCCACAGGGAGTTCCTTAATCGCTAAGACCCCTGCAAGCATAATTAAAATTGAGATCACCCAAGCAAAAATAGGGCGATCAATAAAAAAACGAGCCATAATGATTTCCTATTATTGGGCTGAGTTAGCACTGATTGCTTGCGGTGAAACAGTTACGCCAGGGCGAATTTTTTGTAAACCTTCAATAATAACTTTGTCGCCAACATTTAAGCCCCCAACAATTCGCCAATTATTGTCAATGACTTCTGCCGTTCTTACTACACGCATTTCAACAATGTTTTCAGCATTAACAATCATTGCTACAGCTTCACCTTTGGTGTTACGAGTAATGGCTTTTTGTGGTACTAAAATCGCTTTTGGATCGGTACCCGTTGCAACACGAGCACGTACATACATACCTGGTAATAATATGCCATCAGGGTTAGGGAACTCAGCGCGAATAATGACCGAACCTGTAGCTTCGTCAACACTCACTTCAGCAAACTTGAGCACACCTTGTTGGTCATAAATGGAGCCATCTTCAAGCACTAAAGTCACTAAGGCGTTCTCTGCTTTTTGTAACTTACCCGCTTTAAGTTGTGTTTGTAGACGCAACATCTGTGCGCTTGACTGTGTAATATCAACATTTATCGGGTCTAATTGCTGAATGGTTGCTAACGTCGTGCTTTGATTAGCTGTGACTAGTGCTCCAGGTGTAACTGATGACTTACCAATACGGCCTGAAATTGGCGCTTTTACTTCTGTGTATTCAACATTGATTTTTGCGCTATTAATTTGCGCCTTAGCTACTTCAACAGAAGCTAACGCTTCTTGGTGTGCTGCTTCTGCTTCAATGTAATCTTGTTCAGAAATGTTATTGGTTTTAATTAGATTTTTGTATCGCTTCGCTTTCGCTGCGGCTGAGTATAATACTGCTTCAGCGCGCGCTAAATCAGCTTTGGCACTGGTTAATATTGCCTTATATGAGGCAGGATCAATTTGGTATAAAGACTGGCCAGCTTCAACTTCGCTGCCTTCAGTAAAGCCTCTTGAGGTAATAATACCTGAAACTTGAGGACGAACTTCTGCCTCAAGAAAAGCACGACTGCGACCTGGTAACTCAACCAGAATAGATTGTTCTTGAGTTTTCACTGTCATTACGCCAACGGAAGCGGCCGGAGGTTGCTGTGACTGGCTGTCTTGCCCTTGCTGACCACAGGCCGTTAACCATAATGTGGCAGTTATTACTGCGGCAACTTTGAATGCTTTATGCATGTGAACTTCTACTCCTAATTAATCCCACACCAGTGAAACTGGGTGTTTTCGATTTAATTTAATCTATGTATTGTGAGTGGTTACAGCAAATCAAGATAGTCACTAACCGTGCTCTACTTAACCGAAATTGTAAATAAATACGCTGTGGCGCGTGATCATTAAAAAAATGTTAAACTCTTTGTTTTGAATTATGTTTTTACGTATTAAATTTGCTTTAAACCTATTGAATATTTGCTATTAAAATTAACAGTTATCGATAATTTTTTATATTAGTTGATTACATCGTCTGAATGTTTTTTTGTTTATGTTTTCACTGTAGTAAAAACTAATTTGGCAAATTATTAACTGTTTTGAGGTTGATAATGCGCTTATCGTTCTGATTGTACGGTTTTTGACCTTAATGAGCTAGAGAGAAGATAACATCAACCTTGTTCAGTGTTACAAATTGTGAAGTCACCTTTATGACATCATATAAATTTGGCCGTTGCTTCAACTCACGTTTACGAACTTATTTTGATGATGGCTCAAAATTTGCCCTTGAATATAGCTAACCCAAAGTAGAATCATTCAACTCAGTGATTCAAAAGTAAACTGGCGGGTGTAGTTTATTGAGTTATTGTTGAAAAGTAAACTGCTCAGTGTAGTATACTTTGTAAATTCTCAAAGAAGATTTGTAAATAGATATGACAGTTGAAAAGAAAACCCTCAGTCAACAAAAGCGTGAAGCCATTGTCGAAGCCGCTAAATGCATGTTTAACAAATTAGGTGTGGCTGCCACCAGTATGGATAAACTGGCTGAAGAAGCAAAGGTATCTAAACGGACAGTGTATAATCATTTTGCGACTAAAGACGCTTTAGTTATGCACCTTCTTAGAGAACTATGGTTTAAGGGCACTGCTAGTAACCAAGGGCAATATCTGTCAGGACAACCTTTATTTGAGCAATTATCAGCCATTATTTTTACTGAAATTCAATTTATTAATTCACAAGAGCATATTGACATGGCGCGGGTTGCCATTGGCCATTTATTTTACAACAGTGAAGAAATGAGCCGTGAGATTGAAAAAATAAGGCAACATGAAACAGCGTTATTGCGTTGGATTAAAGCGGCGGCCTTGGATGGCAAAATCAACATTGAAGATGCGAAATTTGCCAACGAACAACTTTTGCACTTAATTAAAGGTCAGTGCTTTTGGCCACAAATTTTAATCTGCCAACCGCTCTTAAATGATGAGCAAAGAAAACACCTTGCAGATGAATCAGCCAAAATGTTTTTAAGTCGTTATCAAGTTACTCAATAATTAAACTGGTTATAGATGCTTTAAGAACAAGCAGCCTAAAAGTTGCAAGCTACTGTGATTAAAATAATTGTTATTTAAGTTAACTACTATACGTGATTATCACCCACACCTAAGGCGATAATTTGGCTAATTTCCGCCAATGTTAATCCCGACTCTGCTTGCCATGTATTAAAAGCTGTTTGAGTTTGTTGTAGGCCGGTTTTTGAGCTAAAGCTAGCATCTACTACTTTTGTCGCTTTTAAATAACTTTGAACGTCATTACTTAATATAAATGTCTCTTTGCCTATGGCGCGTAAAAAATAAGGCCCAGTATTTCCACCTAAACGAGCGCCTTGCTTCTTCAATAATTGCCACAAACCGACAATGTCATCTACAGGCCAGTTAGCGATAAATTCTGCAAAGCTACCATGTTGGCTAGCTAAAGATTGGATCATATAAGCGTTATCAACTATGGCTTGGGTTTTCTTTTGGTGTCGAATTAACGTTGCATCAGAAGCGCGTTGCTGAATTTGTTCAGGCGATAACATCAATACTTTCGTCGGCTCAAAATTGAAAAAAGCCTTTTCATAAGCTGGCCACTTGTTTTCAACCACTCGCCACACAAAGCCACTTTGAAACACCCGTTTAGACATCACTGACAGTAACTCTGCGTCACTATATTGGGCAATGTCACTTGCTAAAAGTGTATCAGGTAGGCGCATTTCAACATGGGCAAGACCTCCTTTGCGTTCACAAGCGCGAGCAAGGATATCAGCAAATTTTTCCAGTTTAGCCAAAACAAACTCCATTATTGATGGTGATACCAATCTTAATTAGTGTGACAAAGTGAAGGGTAAAACAAAACAACCATCATTACGATGGCTGAATAGCATTGGATTTATTAACCGCGTAAGTTTACATATTTCGCTCTTTTTTGAGTTGTAAAAACTGCTTCCATTTAACCACTTCTGGCGGTAACTCTGGCGGTTCACCTACATAGCCTGCTTCAGCGACAAGGGACGTAATAGGGACTTGTTTACCTTTACTGACAAAGACGCCGCGAACATGAACAATGCAGTGCAAAGCCCGCGGGGTAACAAAACGATGCTCGATATAGAAATATTTCTCATCCCAGCCGACCACTTTGGTTTCTATTTCAAATTTTTCTAATGGCTTGATATCACGTATAAAGGTTGTTTCAGATGCATTAACAATTGGCATCCATTTCATTTTGATGAACTTTTTCATTAGCCCCATATCGGCAATCATGTACGTTCGAGCTAAATCCATAAATGCTGGATAGCGCGAGTTGGTCACGTGCATATTGATATCACAATCAAAGGGGAGCGCCCGAAAACTTAGGCGACTGGTGTCTAAAAAGCCAATGCCAGAACAGTGGCGAATGCGCCACAAGAATAACCAAATTAATCGGAAATACAGATTCATCTACTACCACTCCTTTGTAAGCGCAACAGGCTAACAGAGGTCATACCAGCTGGCAAGTGTCTCATGTTGTTAGATTGTTATTGTGAATAAGGGCGCGGTTGAATGCAGATAATCAATGTTTTGCTTGCTGATATTTGATAAAAGTGGCTTTTAATCAGCTAATTAAGTGGTCAATGACATAAAAAAGCATAAACCGAGGTTTATGCTTTTGAAGGAGTCGTTTTTATTGGTGGTTTACGCAGCAATACCTGAGTGTCTGAGCAAGGCATCAATGCTGGGTTCACGTCCCATAAAGCGTTTGAACAGCGTCATTGGCTCTTCACTGCCGCCCATTTCTAGTACGTTGTTTAAGAAGCTTTTGCCCGTTTCTGGATTGAAAATTCCTTCATCTTCAAAACGTGAGAACGCATCGGCAGATAAGACTTCAGCCCATTTATAACTGTAATAACCCGCCGCATAGCCGCCAGCAAAAATATGAGCGAATCCATGTTGGAAACGGTTAAAGCTTGGTGGGGTTAATACCGCAATTTGACTGCGAACTTCATCTAAAATGCCTTGAATATTGCTGCCTTTGGCGGGATCAAACTCAAGGTGCATTCTAAAATCAAACAATGAGAACTCAAGTTGGCGTAACATCATCATGCCAGACTGGAAGTTTTTTGCCGCCAACATTTTATCTAGCAATGCTTTAGGTAATGGTTCACCCGTTTCATAATGACCTGAAATTTCAGCTAATGCTTCTTCTTGCCAGCACCAGTTTTCCATAAATTGACTCGGTAACTCTACCGCATCCCAAGGTACGCCATTGATACCTGATACGCCGCCCACATTTACTTTAGTTAACATGTGGTGAATACCATGTCCAAATTCGTGAAATAAGGTGGTGACTTCATCGTGAGTAAATAACGCAGGTTTGCCATCGACCGGGCCGTTGAAGTTACAGGTTAAGTAAGCCACGGGTTTTTGCAAGCCGGTTGAGGTAATGCGACGTCCACGACAGTCGTCCATCCATGCGCCGCCACGTTTACCTGTTCGTGCATAAAGGTCAAGGTAGAAGCTGCCACGATGGACATTGTCGGCATCATAAATATGGAAAAAACGCACATCTTTGTGCCAAGTATCAAACTGCTTTTGCTCGCTAATGGTTAAGCCGAATAGCTTGTTTACCGTGAAAAATAAGCCTGATAATACTTTATCTTCAGGGAAATAGGGGCGAAGGATTTCTTGTGAGACTTCATATTTATGATGCTGTAATTTTTCAGCGTAATAACTTAAATCCCACGATGCCATTTCAGTCACACCGTAGTGCTCTTTGGCAAAGGCGCGCAGTTCTGCTAATTCACTCTCGCCTTGAGCTTTACTGCGCTGTCCTAGTTCATTTAAGAAGCCAAGCACTTGCTCAGGGGTCTCAGCCATTTTGGTGGCCAATGATTTGTGTGCGTAACTTTCAAATCCAAGTAGATTGGCTAGTTCATGGCGTAATGCGACAATTTCATTCATGTTGTCAGTATTATCAAACTCGCCAGCGTTGGGGCCTTGATCTGATGCTCGCGTGACAAATGCTCGATAGCATTCTTCACGTAGCTCACGGTTGTCACTGTAGGTCATGACGGGTAAGTAAGATGGAAAATCTAAGGTAAATAACCAACCGTCTAACTCTTTGGCTTCTGCCATGGCTTTGGCTGCGGCCAATGCCGAATCAGGTAAACCAGCTAACTCTGCTTCATCGGTGACAAGTTTGGTCCAGGCTTGAGTGGCATCAAGTAATTGATTCGAAAAGCCGCTTGTTAATTCAGATAAACGCTTAACGATTTTACCATAGTGTTTTTTATCATCATCATTTAAGCCAATGCCTGATAATTCAAAATCACGTAGGCTTTGCTCAATGACCATTTTTTGTGCTTGGCTAAGTGAAGCGAACTCAGCTGATTGGTGGATAGATTTATAAGCTTCATATAAAGCTTGGTGCTGGCCAACATAGGTACCGTAATCTGATAAAAGCGGTAAACAATTGTCATGGGCTTCTCGCCAGTCATCATTACTGACTACCGAGTTCATGTGCGAGACCGGCGACCAAATTTTACTTAATTCGTCATCAACCTCTTCTAAAGGCGCAATGAGGTTATCCCAGGTATAAACCGTGTTGGCAGCAAGAAGGGAATCAATAGCGCTGCGGCAGTTTGCGATGGCTTGTTCAACTGCAGGTTGAATGTGCTCAGGCTTGATTTGCGAGAACAAAGGTAATTCGGTGCCACTTAACAATGGGTTGCTCATAAGATTCCTCAGCAGAATAGGTGTATTGCTTATTAATGGTGCCTTTTGTTGTTAATTTCAAGTCTGACAGCGGTATCTGAATGCGCTAGCGTAAATTTCATTAAAGAAAAGTGATAAGGCTCCCGAATTAAATCTACACTGATTTTATATGATTAATTTTGACGTTCAGATCTCAAATGCAACTCATTATCATTACTGCCAATAAGCTTGTTGTTATAATGTTATTAAATGTGAGATTGGTTTGTGTGGAGGGGGATAAATGCAAAGACAAAAAAAACAGTTATGTTTGTTATTGAGTGCATTATTGCTAAGTCCTTTGGTACAGGCCGACACTGAGTTTGCTATCGATATTGTTTGGGATAATCAATATATCACTGAGGGTCGCGATAACTTGGATAAGGGCGGCATTGCTTGGGCGGTGGCGAGCGTGAACCAAGATGATTTAGTGGTTTATGCTGCGCTTGGACGAGGCGATCAAACGCATTATATCGAGTGGAACTTTGGTTTAGAGTACCTTATCTCACTGCATGATGATGTTGAGGCCAGTATTGGTTATCAGCGTCTTGAGTTTTATGGTGATGAGCGCGGATCAGACAACGAGTTATTTGCATCAATCAGTTATAGCGGTGTGACGTGGTTAATTCCATCGCTTTATTACACCTATGCAACCGAAGCGAGTGGTTACTTTGTTGAGGTGCAGTTGCAGAGTCCTTGGGATATTACTGAAAATCTTGCAGTGACGCCTTATGTCAGTCAAGGTTTTGACTTTGGATATGCGACTGAGCAATACGATGGTGCCAACCATTTTCAATTTGGGATTGAGGCCAGTTATCAGATAAGTGAAGCTATTGTCATTGCTGCGCACCTTAGTCATTCCATTGCCATGGGCGATATTAAGCAGCAAGCTAAAGATGAGGCCATGACGGGTAATTTAGATCAAACCTTTGCTGGTGTTCACCTTAATTGGCGTTTCTAACTTCAAGTTATAGATAAATCGTCTACACTTTTAAGCGCAACAGGAGGATTGCGTTTTTAATTCCAAGGATGGCTTATGATTTCGCAAAAGTGGTTTATCTATTATTACTTGTTGATTGTTTTTTATGCATCAACAACGCAGGCCAATAATGATTGGCACAAGCTTACATCGGATCAGCAAACGACTCACACTCAACAACGGCAAGCTGCTCAAACTCAAGCATCACAAACTCAAGCATCACAAAATCAGGCATCACAAAATCAACAAGCGCACAAACAAAGTCAGCCAGTATTGACCAATCAAAGTGCAGTAACCTTAGGTGTTGATGGGGTTTTTGATAGCAACGGCAATCCTTTAGCCATACCTCCAGTGAATCAAGCCTTACATTATCAGGCCAGTGAAGCGCTGAGCGATGCAAGTCCAAAAACAAAACACAAATCGAGTAACAAAGCTCGCGCCAAACATGCAAAAAAGGCATCAACGCAAGACAAACATGATAGGGCAAGTGCTGTGGTTGCGAATGATCCTAGCTGTCGTTGGTTAAGTGCCAGAATCAAAGCGCTTGAAAAAAAGCTTAGTCCTAAATCTGAGCGCAAACAATATATAAAAGATGAACTTGGCATTAGAAAGTCAGAGTATTCCTGCTTGCGCTGTGCTGGTGACGGACCTTCTCAGGGAGATCACGCCCTGTGCCAATATAAACGTTAGCATTTGTAAATTCAGCCTAGCATCGTTAGTCATTCCTCCCTACAATGATGGCAATCAATGAAGTGGAGAACATCATGGCTCAGCATTTTGACTATATCGCACTGGGTGCGGGTAGCGGCGGTATCGCCTCAGCAAATCGCGCGGCAATGCGCGGTGCAAAAGTATTAGTAATTGAAGCGCAGCATGTCGGTGGCACATGTGTCAACGTAGGTTGTGTCCCTAAAAAAGTAATGTGGTACGGTGCACATATTGCCGAGGCCATGCATTTATACGCCAAAGATTATGGCTTTGATGTTACGGTAAATAATTTCAACTGGAACACTTTAGTTGATAGTCGCGAAGCCTATATTGGTCGAATTCATGATGCCTATGGCCGAGGTTTTGCTAATAACAAAGTGACCCTAGTGAATGGCTACGGCAAGTTTGTAAATGGCAACACCATTGAGGTTAATGGCGAGCAATATACTGCAGACCATATTCTGATTGCCACTGGCGGCGCGCCAACTATTCCCAATATTCCTGGAGCTGAATACGGTATTGACTCAAACGGCTTTTTTGCTTTGCGTGAACAGCCTAAGCGGGTTGCGGTAGTTGGTGCCGGTTATATTGCGGTTGAGCTTGCAGGAGTATTGCATGCTCTGGGGAGTGAAACCCATTTATTAGTACGTAAGCATGCACCACTGCGTAACTTTGATCCAATTTTGGTTGATGCATTAGTGGAAGCCATGGCAACCGATGGGCCAACATTGCATACCCATAGCATTCCAAAACAAGTGGTTAAAAATGCTGATGGCAGTTTAACGCTTGAGCTTGAAAACGGTAATAGTTTAGAAGTTGATACCTTAATTTGGGCAATTGGTCGCTCACCTGCTACTGGTAATATCGGCCTTGAAAATACCGATGTTCAGCTAGATGAAAAAGGCTATGTGATCACCGATGAGCAGCAAAATACTACGGCAAAAGGTATTTACTGTGTAGGTGACATTATGAAAGGCGGGGTAGAACTGACCCCAGTTGCTGTAAAAGCCGGACGTTTATTGTCAGAGCGCTTGTTTGGCAATATGCCTGATGCAAAAATGGATTATTCATTAATTCCTACCGTTGTATTCAGCCATCCTGCAATTGGTACCATGGGCTTAACTGAGCCCGAAGCCGTTGAGCAATATGGTGAAGACAAGGTAAAAGTTTATACCTCAACATTTACCTCTATGTACACAGCGGTAACGGCACATCGTCAAGCCTGTAAAATGAAGTTAGTGTGTGCAGGTGATGATGAAGTGGTTGTGGGTATTCATGGCATTGGCTTTGGCATGGACGAAATATTACAAGGCTTTGGCGTAGCCATGAAAATGGGCGCCACTAAAGCACAATTTGATGCCGTTGTTGCAATTCATCCTACTGGAGCTGAGGAATTTGTTACCATGCGTTAAATTAGGTTTATCTAATTTTAGTGTGAACAAAGCGTCTTTTATCAAGCGGTGAGAACAGGTGTTATCACCGTTTTTTTGTCATTAATTCAAGTGGTTTACCACTTTTGTATTCAACTTGATTACAGCTGACTAATGAGGGTGGCAAGATTTCGCTGCTAACCAATCGGCAAAGGCTTTTTCTGAGGGGATCCGTTTGGCAGAATGACCCATTAATTGAGTTAAGGCATAACTGAATTGATGGTAAAGCTTTGGATCATCATATTGTTTATAGCCATCATCAATATTAATAAAGGCACCGCGTAAGTAATTGGTTACTAACTCGACTCGATCAAAACCAGCAACGTGGCCAATTTGACTGATTGTGGTTTCATTCCAGCGATACCATTGCTCGGCTAACTTTTGGTAACGCTCACGATAGTAATCACTACAACTGGCGAGCAAAGCTTCGTTGGGAAGCACGCGCTCAATAACAAATCGCTGCTGAGAAAGAATGGTATATAAGCGCTGACAGTGATGAAAAATAAAGCGTTGGTAAGGATCAAGATAGAGCTCGTCATAAGATTTGGCTTGAATTAAGCTCTGTTCAATTTGGGCGCAACCCACTGCAACAATTAAGTCTGCTTCGGTAGTGAAGTGATTATAAATAGTGCCTTTTGATATTTGGCTTGCCTGCACCAAATGAGAGCGACACAAATCAAAGGTTTTATGTCCTTTTAAGCATCGTTGAGACACTTCAACTAAGTAATTACCACGCTGCTCCCAACTGCTCATCATTAACTCCTTTTGCTTTGTTGATTTATGGTTTCAACTTCACAACTACATCATAACAAGCTTGGGGACTACTCCATATTGAGTAATACTTATACCATTATGAACTATTGAAATAGCCAATGTTAAAAGTTGAATTATTAGAAAGTTTCATTGCAGTTGCTGAGTGTGGCAATTTATCAAAGGCTGCTGAAAAGGTATGCCGAACTCAATCAGCATTAAGTCTTCAAATTAAAAAACTGGAAGAAAGCGTCGGCCAACCATTATTGATAAGAGACAATAAAGGTGTGACATTAACCGATTCCGGAAACACGCTTTTGAATTATGCTTACAAAATGATGCAATTGAGCTCAAAAGCACTAGATGATTTAAAAGACTGTCAAAATCGCGAAACGATTCGACTTGGGGTTCCGACCGACTATCTAAAACGTTACCTTAATAGCTGCTTAATTGAGTTTATTCGTGAGTTTACCTGTATCGAATTAGTGATAGATACTGATGTAAGCGGCAATTTATATAAACGTTTACAACAGGGTGAGTTTGATGTGATTGTTGCAACCCATTGGCAAGCGCCTATTCATGGTGAATTGTTATTCGAGCGTAAATTTCATTGGGTGTGTGCAAAAAAAGGTAACGCCCATTTACGTGAGATTATACCAATGGCGTTATATCCCGAAAACTGCCCAATTCGAGCACAAGTTTTTGCGAATCATCACATGTCGATGCGGCCTATCAATGTACTTTTATCCACGCCTTCGCCCGATGCACTCTGTATGGCGGTAGAGAATGATTTAGCCATTGCGCCTATTGCAGAGTTTCGGATTACAGAAAACATGTTAGTTTTAGATGCAATTGAGCATAACTTACCGCCATTGCCTACTTTTAACGAGTCGCTATATCTTAACCCTGATACACAAACGGAAGCGACTGAGCAATTGATTGTATTGATTAAAGCCAATGTAGCCGAACTTGCCGAAACTGTGCCTCGTTAAGTTCTTTATGATGCCTGTCAATTTCACAATAGAGCCTTAATTATTGAAAAGATTATAAAAAAGCCGCATTAATTAAATTAATGCGGCATCCCAATTGGGGGGGGATATGAAGGGTGGAGTTTATTTAAAACTACTCTTTATGCTTGTCATATTTAAACGTATGACAGTTACTACATAATGGCTTTTTGGTTTCATGTTCACTATGGCATTCTTGACAAGGTAACTCTTTACCATAGTGCAAGTTATTGTGTGGGTTTTGCCATTTGTCTTGTTCACTTCTAGCAGTTTGTTTTGCTAACTCACTAACATCATGACATTGCAAGCAGGCTTGGTCTGATGGGAATTGCTTAATACCTTTGTCATGACAGGCTTTACAATCTTTACCAATAACCTCTTTGTGGTGGTCGCGAATTTCTACTGCTTGTACAGATAAACTGGCTAAACTTAACATACCCAGTGCAAGCATAATCTTTAATGTTTTCATCAATAATTCCTCTTGTTAACTTGCGCTGTTAAGCTTTCATCATGCTACGGGCTGCGGTCATTCCCATGACCATACATTCAGGTATTGAGCAGCTACCCAAACGGCTGACACCATGAATACCGCCACATACTTCACCAGCGGCATAAAGCCCTTTAATTGGCTCGCCAGTGAAACTGTCTTTGACTTCTGCTTTGGTATTAACCATGACACCACCTTGGCAGTAATGTACTTTGGGCCATAAGCGAACTACGGTAAACGGAGCTTTAATATATTTATCTTTGGCCTTGGTCATATTTTTGCCAAACTGTGCGTCTTTGCCGGTTTTGACGTAACCGTTGTACTCTTCAATTTGTGCTTTTAATGGGTTAAGTGGCACGTTGAAATGCTTAGCTAATTCTTCAACAGAATCAAATTTCCACCCGACATTGTACTTAATCACTTTTTCAGTATTAGGATGCTTTTTAGAATCGGCATAACTGGTAATTAAAATGGGTGGTAATGCATTTCCTTGCTCGTCACGACAAGCAAGTTCTGCATCTGCACGGGTTTTTCTGTCGGCAATTTCATCCATAAAGCGTTTGCCGGTTAAGCGGTTAATTGCTATGGAATGCGGGAAGTTATAAATAGAGTAGTTAGACACATAACCAAATCCACCTTCATCTGGTGATGCCCAAGGACCTGATTGAATATGGGCTAAATGTACAGGAATGGCGCCAAGGCGGAACATTTCATACATACCTTCACCTGTCGCGCCGGGGGCGTTGGTGCAGCCTACTTCAGAGGTTAATGTGGGGTCTTGTGCCATACGTAAGTTAACATTTTGTGCAAATCCGCCGGTCGCCATAATGACGCCTCGTTTCGCACGAATATGAATGATTTTACCGGGCTGGTCTTCACCAAAGTGATAGTTTTCGCGCATTTTAATGCCTAACACTTCGCCTTTTTCACCGACTAAGAAACCTTCAAATTTTGAGCGGTTGTGAGTGTTAACACCTAATTCACGACATTTTTTTAGTAATGGCTGGGTGATCCCAGCGCCACAACTTACGGTTGTTTGGTAAGTACGAGCAACAGAGTGCCCACCCAATTGTTGTAAATATGGATGATATTCAGACCCTGCATCTAAAGTCATTTGTAGCGCTTCCATTGCATGAGAGGCTACATGGCGCAGTAAGGCTTCGTCGGCGATACCACGCCCAGCTGCAAGTTGGTCTGCAACCATGCGTTCAACAGAATCTTCAACGCCTTCTTTTTGTTGCATTGGCGTAACGGGGGCTGCAAATAAGCCACCATTAATGGCTGAGTTACCGCCAAAGTAAGACATTTTTTCAAAAATATGCACATCTTTTGCACCCAGCTTTTTCGCTTCGATTGCTGCCGCTAAGCCCGCAAAGCCAGATCCAATAATAACAATTTCAATTTCTTGGTCCCATTTGATGCCAGTAGCTTTTTCAGAAACTGCCATTGCAGGTGCAACCATTGCCGCGCCAGCCGCTATCCCCAAGCCGGTTATAAATTTACGGCGTCCTAACAAATCTATCTTATTCATAGGTCATCACCCCTTAGTTTTAATTGACCTTGTCATCATAGGACTGGAATCAATTCCAAAATGGGAGCAATTGTGAAGCTTTACTTGGTTATGCTACTGAAATGTCATAAATTGGTTGCGGCTAGCATTTTGGCAATAATTGTTAGTTAACGTGGCTTTTGGAATGGTTTCCAACTGAATAACGTTTAATATTGCAAATCAAAGTCTAATTTGCTGTATGTTTTAAAGGACAGGGTAAAAATGGGTAAAATTAAGCTGGATCTCGTGTCAGATATTGTCTGCCCTTGGTGCATTGTGGGTTACAAAAACTTGACCAAAGCGATTAATGAGCTAGGGCTGCAAGAACAGGTAGAGCTTGAGTGGCAGCCATTTGAACTCAATTCAAATATGCCGCCTGAAGGCGAAAATTTACGTGAGCATATCATGCGTAAATACGGTTCAACCCGCGAGCAAAGTGATCAAGCTCGTGCCAATCTACGCGCAAAAGGGCAAGAAATAGGCTTTACCTTTAATTTCAGTGACGACAGCAAGATGGTCAACACCTTTGATGCCCATATTCTGCTGGATTTTGCCAAAGAGCATGGCAAGCAAACAGACTTAAAATTGGCCTTGTTTGCTGCTTATTTTACAGATCAGCAAGATGTGTCAAATCATCAAGTATTAGCAGCAATAGTGGCGGGTGTTGGTTTAGATGCTGATCAAGCGATGGCAAGACTGAGTCAACCAGAGTATCGTCAACATACAAGGCAACAAATACAATATTGGCAAGGGTTAGGCGTATCGTCAGTGCCAACTGTGGTGTTTAATCGCAGTAGCGCGATGAATGGTGCGCATCCGGTTGAAAGCTTTAAGCAAGTATTGTCTGAATTGGTTGCTAAAGTGGATTAATGTCGTCACCAAGTTTTGATGCTATCTCGTAGCCCAACGCTTATTGTCGTTTGATGATTTTGCAGCTTGATGAATCCTCAATACAGCAATACTGACAGTCACTGAAGCCAATGAGTATAATGTTGTCTCTTTTTTTAGATTAATCATCACCATGACTCAAGAAATCGAACGTAAATATTTAGTAAACAGCGAACAATACAAATCACTCGCTCACCAAGCTGTGCGGATTGTGCAAGGTTATTTAAGCTCGGTACCAGAGCGTACTGTAAGGGTCAGAATTTATGCCGAACAAGGTTTTTTAACCATTAAAGGCAAGTCGAATGAGTCGGGTTTATCACGCTATGAATGGGAAAAGCAAATTCCGTTAGCTGAAGCACAAGCATTATTGGCGCTGTGTGAGCCAGGTAAAATTGATAAAACACGCTATTTGGTCAACTATCAAAATCAACTATTTGAAGTTGATGAGTTTTACGATGAAAACCAAGGTTTAGTGATGGCTGAGATAGAGCTTGAAACTGAGCTGCAGGAGGTTGTTAAACCTGATTGGTTAGGTGAAGAAGTAACGGGTGATAAGCGGTATTACAATTCAGCGTTAACTCAAAAACCTTTTAGTCAGTGGAATCGTTAACCTGAATGGCCATTAACACCTTAGCTAATCGCTTATATGTAGCGTAGGTGAGTTAAAAAGTATAAAAGTAAAAGCGCCGCTTAATGATAAGAGTGGGCGCTTTTATTTTATCTACTCAAGCTAAAACTTATTTATATTTCTTCACATAAATTTTTGCCGGCTGCGTAGCAACTAGGTTGCCTTGGGCACACCGCCCCGCGCGAGCAAATTAACCGTGCATCGTTTTTAATGCCTCGCTCAATCCAATTAATATTTAAAATTTTAGCCACACTGGTTAAGTCTTTTTTGATGTGCTTTGGAATCGCAATCGAGCCACCGCCAGAAACGCACGCTTGTTTTAAATCATTAGCGATAGACAATGAATCCTTGCCTTGTGCATCAATAGCGGGGTTTAAATCGATACCCGCACATAGCACGTGTGGGTTACCAGCCGAGTCTTCTACTTTTATCGATTCACAACAATAAATTCGGGGTTGATTGCCCACATTTAAAATTGATATTTGTGCTGATGTTCCAGAGCTTGGCTCGTTAATCATTCTGAACACAGCCCAGTGTTGGCAAGGATCTTCTACTAACCGCATATTACCCCAAGGTAGTGGAATCCCATTACCGCGATATACCGCTTTTAATTTGCCCGGGGCATAAGCATCAAAAAAATGCCAATGTGGGTAAGGTGATACCACTGTCATGCGGCGCATGGCAACCGAGGCTGATACCTGTAATTGTTTATGCACGTTTATTTCATAACCATGGCGGTCAAGTAATTGTCTAAAAGGCACTTTAGGGCAGAGTAAGGCGCCGGCAAAAAAGCTGGATTCAAAATCACGCCATGCGTGCAAAATATCTTGAGCGTTTAGGGTATTTGATTGCAATGGATTACCATCATCAATCTCTTCGCGGCGGCCCGAGGTCATTACCGATTTTAAGCCATCTTTGTTATGTAATACGCAGTGACCAATATGCACGGCTAAATCATATTTCAAACGGTGAGGGCGTTTTTTCAATGCATTATTTAAGAAGATTGTATTGGGGGCTCAAAAAATGACGTGACTAATTGGCGCGAGCTAACCCCATTTCATCATGGATTTCTTGAGGTGTACGGTCTATCCATTTAATCACTAAGCCCATTCGCTCGGCAATTGCGAGTATATCGTCAGCCATTAACGGCATGCGTTTTAAACCCACATCTTCGGCAGCTCGCTCTAAATCAGGGAAGTGATTTTGATGATGTTCTTGGTGAGCACGAATTAACAAATGGGCAAATTGGCGACCGCTAGTGCCGGTTTGCGACAGCATTTCGGGGATCGCAATTTGTAAAATATCGTTCGAGAATAAAAAGCTGGGTTCAAGTGGCATACCACTAATGCCGCCCTTGTTACCTTTTTCTGGGGTAATGGCATGATCTTCGGGCACATCATCTAAAAACCATTCCACTTCTTTTTGAAAAACAGCCGCAATCACGGCCAGCATATCAGCGCTAGGGACACGTTTGCCGCGCTCAATCATGGATAAGTATGACACAGAGGGTGAATTGCTTGAGTCTACTCGCATGCAGCGAGCAGATAAATCTTCCATGGTTAAGTTATTGCGTTTACGTAAGTTTCTTATTTTTGTGCCCAGAAAATGGGTCTTACGCATCAAGCTTTTTTCATTTCTCATTTTGTATAATTCACACTGTAAAATTTTTATTGTGAAATTGTTGTGAAAAATATCATAGACTAAAAATCAAGCTGCGAACAAGGCTTAATTAAAAACCATTTTGAATGATTCAACATTTAATAATGTGACCTAGGATAAAAAAGAAGAGGATTAAGGCTATGAACATGTCTACTCAAGCAAGCACCACAGCAAACCAAAACCTTAACCACTTCATTGGTGAGCAATTTGTGGCAACAACAAATCCATTAGACCGCTCTATTAACGCAAAAGCATTTTTAGATGCGCAATTTCCATTAGCGACAGGTTCACATCAAGATGTAACCAGCTATGTGGTTTACTACACTCACCTGTTGGCATTTTTAAAAGATGGCACCCAATCTGGTTTGCAAAATCCTTGTCAATTTGTGGCATTAACCGGCCACAAAAGCGAACCAACGTCAGTGGTATTAAAAAACAATGATACCCATGTGGAGATTTGTTTTGACCGTCAAGGCGAGATTGGCACAAATGACTTGGCGCACATTGAAGATATTCAGGTAGAAATGCCCATTAAAAACTTACCTACACCTTATAAGCAGTGGATCAGTTTATTGCACTCAGCTTGTAAGCCAACAGAAGGCCGTTGTAAGGTATTTACTGCTAAAGATGGCAGTGATTACGCAATGCATCAACGATAATGACTCGCTCACTTGCATGGCGCTTCTCATGATCTTTATGGCTATTTGATAGGCTGTAATGAGAGGCGTTATAGTGCGATTCGAGTACGCTGTAATCTACAGTAAGCGTCTGACTAATATTGGTTTGGTGAGTTATCTTTTGGGCTAATATTTTTAGATCAAACAGATTTAACCCACGGCGTTATCTTGATTTATTTGTTGATTAGATTCTTTCAGGTTCAAGCATCGTTCTGAACCGCCGTTATTGCTACAATAGCCGACTTGTTTTTTAGGGTGTTTTATTTATGGCAAGCGCGGCTTCACCATCCAAACTTAAATTTTGGCTATTTATTGCCTTGGGGCTGTTTTGCTTAACGCCGCTCATTTCATCTCCTATCGCGTTATTAATGGGGTTTACATTAGCCAGTATTGGGCTCGTTCCTAACAATATTGATCTCAGTAAATGGACGAAAACATTATTAGCCTATTCTATTGTCGGTCTCGGCTTTGGTATTAACTTGCCCGAGGCGATTGAAGCCAGTAAAAGTAATCTTGGTTTAATTGTCGGCTCAATCTTTTTTACTCTCATTTTAGGTTATGGCTTGGCCAAGCTGTTTGGCATGGACTCTAAAACTGGCCACCTTATTAGTTGTGGTACGGCTATTTGTGGTGGCAGTGCGATTGCCGCCGTTGCGCCGGCTATAAATGCTAAAAACGATCAAATTGCTGTGTCGTTAGCCTGCATATTTTTACTTAACTCTATCGCGTTATTTGTGTTTCCAACCATTGGTCATGCGTTGTCATTAAGCCAGTATGACTTCGGCGTGTGGAGCGCAATTGCAATTCACGATACTTCATCTGTGGTTGGCGCGGCAGCCGCTTATGGTGATGAAGCATTAAAAACGGCGACAACGGTTAAGTTAGCTCGGGCGCTGTGGATTATTCCGGTGGCATTGCTCAGTGCATGGTTTTTTGGCGGCGATAAAAGCAAAATAAGTGTGCCTTATTTCATTTTATTTTACTGCGTGGCTATTTTAATCGCCTATTTTGTGCCACAAGGCGAGGCGGTTTACAGCTTGATATTTATGGCATCAAAGCATGTTTTAGTGTTGTGTTTATTTTTGATTGGCGCAGCAATTACGGTTAAAAAAATGCGCGCAAACGGCCCGAAACCCTTATTGCTTGGGATATTACTGTGGATAGCCATTGGCTCCGCATCTTTGGCTTATATCGTATTGTAAGGGCTTGATGAGTTGTAACTGTGGCGTTGGTTGTTGCAGGTTAAGGTTACGGCGAATAAAGCCTTAAGCATCAGCGTCGTGTTGTTTAATATCCGGTTTGGCTAAGGCCAGCCAAATTAATCCACCAAAGGCCAGCAATTCAATTAAAGCGCGGGTTAAGCCTGTAGTTTGAATGGACGCGACAACCGCAATAATGCACAAGCTGATAATCGCGATGACTTTAAGTCGACGTGATAACCAAAAACGTGCCATAAGTGCCCCCATTTATATTTAAATTTATGTGAAGGCATTATTGGGGAATGGATTTTATTGCGCCAATATCAAATTTAACTATCTCATAACGGATCAGTTTGTGCTTATTGGCTGCGGCTTAGCTTGGGTTTGTTGCATATTAAACAGCGCATGGCTGGCAATGGAAAACAGGCAATAAGCCAGAAAATAATAAAAGCCAACTTCAAAATTAGCGTAAGTTTGCAATAATTCGCCCATGCCTGCTGAAGCATTTCCCGCCATATACACAATAATTAAGGCCACAACAAACACATCGGCCATTGACCATTTACCCACAAAACCAATTATAAGGTTAATAATCTGCTTAATTTTGCTGGTTATCGGTAAGCTGGCAATTAACATTAACGTTAATTTAAGGGCAGGGATAACAATACTGAACAAGCCCACCAATGCAGCAACTAGGATGTTATTTGATTGATAAAGCTCGTTGACGGTATCTAAAATACTGCGGGTTTTACGAAACACCTCTACTTCACCTTCAATCTTATCTAAGCCAAACATACTGACTGCCATGTCTAACATGCCGCGAGTATTGTCACGGGCGTTGTCAGAAAGGCTGTCAGTAAACATATCTAACCCAGTCTCCACTAATTGTGCTTTATCTATGGTGCCAGTCATAGTGAGCATGGGCTGGCTAACTCCCGGAATTAGCAAAAATAATGAAATTAATACTAGACTGATAGTGAGATAGATTTTCATAGTACTTCCTAACAATAATGTGCTGCAAAGCAGGTGCTCAGGTGTTTAAACGTTTGCCTATTAAATGGCAGTATCACGGTGACGCATTTATGGTGTTGGTAATTTATGTTGTAAATGGGTTACAGTTGTTTAGTTAAAAATTTGATTTTTAAGGTTAATGTATGCGTATAACTTTGTCGGTAAACTGCATAATATATTTATCCTTCACACTTTTTGTTTTGGTGGCTGAGGCTGCTGAATTATCTATTACTGTGGTGGATACTCAAGGTCAGCAGCTTGAGGATACGGTTGTCGAGCTTATTCCAATTAAAGAAGGGCGCCATGAGTTAAATAAGCTTATGCCGCCTACCTCACAGTATGAAATGCGCCAGAAGAATCGGATTTTTTCCCCTTTTGTATTGGCTGTGCCTCAAGGGGCTAAAGTTCATTTTCCTAATTTAGACCGTACTCGTCATCATGTTTATTCATTTTCACCAGCGAAAGAGTTTGAATTAAAACTGTATATTGGCGTAACGGAATCGCCGATTGAGTTTGATAAAGCTGGTTTAGTGGCGATTGGCTGTAATATTCATGACTACATGCAGGCTTATATTTATGTGTCATCAAGTCCTGTTTTTTCTGTCTCTAATGAGGTTGGTCAAATCCAATTTAGTGATCTTGTGATTGGAGAGTACCAACTTAAAGTGTGGCATCCCTGGCTGCGAACCCCTTCTGTTGATCGCATGTTAGTCGTTAATCAAGGTGATAATCAATTGACGATTAATGTCGATGTGGAACGCCAGCAAAAACCGACTTCTCCACCCAGTGGCTTTGGAGCGTAATGATTGAAATTAATAAGAGTAAGATTACATGCAATTTAGCTTTCGAAGTCGTCTAATTATTGCTTTTTTGTTTATGTTAACGCTGTTGCAGTTAACTACAGCCTTGTTTGTGCTGAATGCCACCCAGCGAGATTATCGTCAGCAACAAATTCAAGACCTTAATATTGGCGCAAAGGTATTTATGGAAATGCTTTCTAGCCGAAGTGGTCAGTTAAATCAAAGTTTGTCTTTATTAAGTTCTGACTTTGGTTTTAAGCGTGCTGTCGCAACGGGAGAGCAGGAAACAATCGCCTCAGTGTTGGCTAACCATGGTAAACGTATTAATGCCGATGCCGCGATTTTACTTTCACCTCAAGGTCAATTGTTATCATCCAGCCTAGGTGGAATGACAGATGAAGACGTTGAAAAGCTATTTTTGTTAACACAAAACCACTCAGATGCGTTTGAAATTGTTAATTTTGAACACACCAGTTATCAATTTGTATTGCAGCCAGTCAAAGCTCCAGTACTTATCGCTTGGGTTGGAATGGGATTTGCCTTGGACAAACAAGTCGCCGACCAAGCAAAATCAATTACAGGTATTGATATTAGTTTTGTTAATCAATCTGTTGAAAAGACAGATCTGGTGTCAACCTTACCCGACAATGCGCGTCAACAGTTGTTATCAGCCGGTATCACTTTGGGTAACGCATCTCATCAACTTGTTAGTGATGTGCCCAAAAACTATTTGTCAAAAGTGATCGATTTTACTCAGCAACATGGCCAATGGGCTGTGTTACACCAGTCTAATGCCGCTTGGCAAAAAAATTATGATGAACTGCGCAATAATATGCTCATTATTTTTGTGCTAACTTGTTTGTTCGCTTTTTTGTTTGCTGCTTGGATAGCTGGTGGCTTAACAAAACCGATTTATGCTTTGGTTAATTTTGCCCGCAAAGTCGGTCAAGGTGATAATCCTCGGCCAATTAAAGGTGCGCCTGCTGAATTACAAATTTTGGCAGATAACTTATCGGTTATGCGTGAAAATATTGAATCACGTGAGCAAGATTTATTGTACCAATCGCAGCATGACAATCTTACCGGTTTGTATAATCGAGGTGCGGCTAAACAATTATTGGCGCAACGCCTAACTTATATGAGTGGTAGCTTGCTGATGTTCGACATTGTTAATTTTCGTCATTTAAACAATATTATTGGTTTTGCTAATGCCGATGGCTTATTAGTCAGCTTTGCCAAGCGTTTATCCTCATTGCAGCCCGCCGCCGAAATCGTTTCCCGTTTAGACGGCGATTCATTTTTACTGTTATTCAAATTAAATATGATTGATATACAGCTGGACGATATTTTAGTTGATTTAGGTCGTCCTTTTGTCATTGAAGGCTCAAATATTAGTGTCAAGGTGCGCGTTGGTCTTGTCGAATTAACCCAAGAGTACCATCACGATGACATCGACACTTTAATGCGTCATGTCGAAATTGCTCTTAATCATGCCAGGGTTGAGTCTTTAGTTGTGTCGCATTATCACAAAGGAGCTGATGAGCAATATTTGCGTGAGCTTACTATTATTCGAGATATCCCTACAGCACTGGTTCAAGGACAATTATTTTTAGTCTATCAACCTAAAGTGGATATTAAGAGCAACACCTGTCACTGCGTAGAAACCTTAATTCGATGGCAACATCCAACGTTAGGTTTTCTTCCGCCTGATGAGTTTATTCTACTAGCAGAAAAATCAGGCAATATATCCATCATCAGTGATTGGGTTGTGAAAACAGCCATTACCCAATTAGCGGCCTGGAAGCAGCAAGGCATTACATTAACCGTGGCGATCAACCTATCTGCTCATGACTTAACCAATGACAATTTTGCCAATGACATTCAACAATTACTGCAACAACATCATTTACCACCCCATGCGCTTTCTATAGAAGTAACTGAAGGTGCAGTAATGAAAGATGCCCAAAAGGTGATAGCTGTATTGCAATCGTTTAGAGATATTGGTTTATCAATTGCTATTGATGATTTTGGCACCGGGCATTCATCGTTAGCTTATTTAAAGTTATTACCAGTAAATGAAGTCAAAATTGACCGTAGTTTTATCAAAGATATTCATATTGATGAAACAGATTTAATGATTGTTAATACGAGTATTAAACTGATTAAAGGCTTGGGCTTGACTGTGGTTGCCGAAGGCGTCGAATCTGAAGATGGTATTGATATTTTAAGAAAACTTGATTGCGATACCATCCAAGGCTATGTGTATTCAAAGCCGTTGAAAGCCGATGAATTGATGCTTTGGTTGGCCGATTTTAATCAATAAACGCGATACCAAACTTGTTGAGGATATATGCAATTATTATTAAAAAATAGCCTGATTATTTTATTATTTGTCAGCAGCTTAGCTTTAACAGCACAAGCTGGAACAAGTAAGCTAATCGCAACTGGGGGCGCGACCACGATTGAAGGTGCTGCTGGTGGAGGTATTGTTCCGTGGGCGGTGATTAATGGTTATGCGAGTTCTGATCAGTGGTCTACTACCGTCATGTATTCTCAGGTGGGTGTGGATGATTTCAGTTTGTCATCGGCCTCAATGGGCCTCAGTTTCGGCAATCGCTTTGAAATAAGTTATGCCAAGCAAGCTTTTGATCTAGACACAATAGGTGGTCAATTAGGGCAAGATATAATCGGTATTAAATATAAGATAGTCGGGGAGTTACTTTATAGTCGTCTGCCGCAAATGAGTGTGGGAGTGCAATATAAGCAGCTTGATGACTTTGCGTTACCTCAGGCTGTTGGCGCCAAGGAGGACTGGGGGATAGATATTTATCTTGCTGGTTCTAAGGTGTTTTTTGATGCCATCGCGGGCCGAAACTTGGTGACTAATCTAACCCTGCGAGCGACAAAAGCCAACCAAACAGGATTGCTTGGTTTTGGTAGCGCGCAATCGTCTGATTATCAAATAATGGCCGAAGTTTCAGTGGCCTTGTTATTGCTGGACAACCTTGCCATTGGTTATGAGTATAAGCAAAAACCCGATAATTTAAATTTTGCCGAAGAACAGGATTGGCAAGATGTATTTATTGGTTGGTTTATCAATAAGCATGTTTCTGTTGTTGGGGCTTATGTTGATTTAGGCAGTATTGCAGGGTTAGGCCGTCAGCAAGGATGGTATTTATCAGTAGAGGGAACCTTATAATGTTAACGAGTCGATTTTCGTTAATTAGCCTTTTGGGGTTACTTTTGCTGTGCTCTGGTTGCGCAGCCAAGTCTGACTCGTTGTATCAACAACTTGGAAGTCACAATGGTGTTAGCCAAATTACCGACAGCTTTTTACAAAATTTAGCCAAAGATCCCCTCATTGCACATCACTTTGAGCAAACGGATATTCACGTTTTTCGGCAGCGATTAATAGAGCATCTGTGCGTCGTTTCTGGTGGTGATTGTGTCTACAAAGGTGAGTCGATGTTCGACTCGCATGTGGGGTTACATATTAGTCAGGCTGATTTTGATGCGGTCGTTGGGCATTTGATCGACGCGCTCAAGCAGCAACACATTCCTATTGCTACTCGTAACGCTTTACTGGCTAAGCTTGCCCCTATGTATCAGGACATTACTTATCACTAAATTGGTTCAGTGTTATATGCAGTAATCTTTAATAAAAAGGCGCTGGATCAACATTTAAGCTACTTGGCGATATACCGCGTTCAATATTGAGCTCAGATTTAAGTAAATCAACAAAGGTAACATCGGTATATCGTTGGTGTTTGATTGAGTAAAAGCATTTTACTATGGGGTGCAATGCATCTCGGTTCTTAGCCTCCCAAACAATTCCGACCCGTTCATCTGACAATTGCACTATCGACCCCACAGGGTAAACGCCCACACAGCGGATAAATTCATACACTAATGCTTGATCTAAGTGGAATGGCGTTAAACTGATTAAAATTTTAAACGCCGCAGCCGGGCTCATGGCTTCTTTATAACAACGGGTTGCTGTTAAGGCATCATAAATATCGGTAATACAGCTCATGCGGCCATGTAAGGGAATTTCATCGCCTTTGAGCCCTTTCGGGTAGCCACGTCCATCGAGTTTTTCATGGTGCATTAGGCACACATCTTTACTAATTTGAGATAGCCCTTCAGTTTCTTCCATTATTTCAATAGCAAAAAATTGATGCAGCTTCATTTCCTCAAATTCTTCAGGCGTTAACTTGCCGGGTTTATGCAGAATTTTATTATCTACTTTCACCTTGCCGATATCGTGCAAAATACCCCCAACGGCCAAATGGCGTAAGGTTTCGACGTCTAAGTTTAAATATTTGCCAAAGGTTACTAATAGAAAAGCGACATTAATGGAGTGTTCCAGTAAATAGGCATCTTTAGTGCGCAGTGCCGACATACATTTGAAGGCGTCTGCGTCATCCATGACAGATTCAATCATTTTATCTGCCACAGCTTCAAAGGGGGCAACTTCAACCGCTTTGCCTTCAAAGGTTTCAGATAATACCTTTTTTATTAAGCCTTTCGCTTCTTGTAAAATTTGCTTTGATTGAATTTGTTTTGCATCGCGGGACATTAAGGATTTTTTGGCGAGCGGCTGGCTAATTTCTGGTGCTGATGTTGCCTTTTTTAAGCCACAGGTATCCGATGAGCGTGCAACATCGACCCAAACGTGTTTAATGTTGTTTTTAGCTAGCTTAACAATGGCGTCATGATGTTTAATTTGCCCTGCATTGCTGATTGCTATACTACTATCATTGCGATCTATTGCCGTCACAAACATACCTATTGTCAGTTTATCGACTGGAATTTTAATGGCAGTTTGTGCTTTTGTTGGGTCGCTCATTGTTGTTTATTTCCTCAGGAAAACCTAATCTTGTTATATTTTTGTAATACAAATAATGCAAAGACGATTTCGATAGCGATTAGGTATCATTAATTTTACAACATGTAAAAAATTTCTGGTAAATCTATTTGTTACGGCTAGTTAAAACCTAGTCTTTTGTTAAAGTATAATAATTGGTATATCAGCTGTTTATTATTCATAGCCCTGCACATTATCGATCACAAGCCGCAGCTCGAAAGATTGACACTTAATGGCCTGTTCATTAACTTGTGCACTTATTCTTAATTTTGGAGTTCATGTTGTCTGGCAATTTCTTTCGTGCTCATTTTTACGAGTTACAACAAAAACTTGATCAATTGATGTTGATGCCAGTCAGCGCTCCTATTGTGCAACTTTCCGTTGAGGCACCTTCTGTGCCGCTTTTGTCTTGGTTAAGTGCCCAAACTCAATATCCGCGTATTTATTGGCATGGCCGTGATAAATCTGAAGAAGTTGCCGCTGTGGGTATGTGTAAGCAGTTTTATTATCAAGATGAAGTGGACGATCACCAGTTGGCGGCTGACTATCAAGCGCAACGAGGTAAAGGTGTTAGCCAAGAACTGCGTTACTACGGCGGTGTCGCATTTGACCGCACCGTTGAATGCTGGCCAGAGTTTGGTCGTGCGCGATTTGTTTTGCCACGTATTGAACTGCGTCGTAGTGGCCAGAAAATTAAAATTTTATTAAATCTTAATTTTGAAAACCAATCTAAAGAAGCTGAGTATCAACAAGCCATTGATGCTATAGCCAATATTCAACGGCCAAAACCCTTATCGCCACCGAATAAAACCCGCTTAATGAACCGCAGTGACTTACCTGATCAAAATAGATGGCGTGAGTTAGTTGAGCAAGTAACTCAGCAAAGCTTTAATAAAACTACCCCTAAAGTGGTATTGTCTCGCCAAACACAAATAGAGATTGCTGAGCAGGTGGATCCTTGGACGGTTTTGGCTTGCTGGCAAGGACGTAATCCAAATAGCTTTCAATTTGGGTTTGAATTTAGTCCTGAAAGAGCGTTTATTTCTTGCTCTCCTGAGCGCTTGTATTTGCGTCGTCAACATGAGTTATTCACCGAGGCATTGGCGGGCACCACGGTGCGGGGCTCAATCAGGAAGAAGATGACATTTTAGCGCAGCAGTTATTAGATGATGCAAAAAATAGTCATGAAAACCAATTGGTCAGGCAGCATATTGTTGATGTACTCAAACCACTTTGCCAATATGTGGGGGCAGAAGAGCAGGCTAAAATTTTTAAACTGACCCATATCCAACATTTACACCGTGCTATTCGGGCAGAGTTAAAGCCCGGGGTGAATGATTTTGAATTGTTACGTGCTTTGCATCCGACGCCTGCAGTTGGTGGATTACCCAGAAACAATGCGCTTAACTTTATTCGCCAGCGAGAAGGCTATGCTCGTGGCTGGTATGCCGGAGCTTGTGGTTACTTTAATCATTATGAATCAGAGTTTTCGGTTGCCATTCGCAGCGCATTAATTGAGCCAAGACGTATTAGTTTATTTGCCGGAGCCGGTGTGGTTGCTGGATCTGATCCCGACGCGGAATGGCAAGAGCTAGAAAACAAACTGGCAACGATTTTATCGATATTAATTGATTTTTAGTTGCTTCAGTTATCGTAATCCCATAAAAAACGCATCGATTAAGATGCGTTTTTTATGAATGTGAGTTAATGAGTTACTTATGGTGTGTAATAGGTTGCCGCACCAGGACCAACCGGTAAACCTAATATAAATACCCATAAGAAGAAGAACATAGTCCAACCAATTAAAAAGATAATGGAATACGGCAACATGGTAGCAATAAGCGTACCTATGCCTAAGTCTTTCTTATAGCGACACGCCACGGCTAAAATCAAGCCAAAGTAGCTCATCATAGGAGTGATTAAGTTAGTGACCGAATCACCAATACGATAAGCCGCTTGAATGGTTTCAGGCGCGTAACCTACCAGCATTAACATAGGCACAAAAATGGGTGCGGTGACAGCCCATTGCGCGGATGCACTACCCAGCATTAAGTTGATAAAGCCACATAGCATAATAAACAGCACAAAAACTAATGGGCCAGTTAACCCAATGGTGCTAAGAGCTTGTGCTCCGCCAACCGCTAATACCGCGCCTAAATTAGTCCAACTGAAAAATGCCACAAACTGTGACGCAAAAAACACCAACACGATGTACATACCCATGGTGCTCATACTGTGTGACATAGCATTAATCACATCGGTATCTTTTTTCATTGAGCCAACCACTTTACCGTATACTAATCCCGGTATAGCAAAGCCAATAAAGATAAACGCCACTATGCCCTTTAAAAATGGTGAACCAGCTACTAAACCAGTCTCTGGGTGACGCAATGCGCCGCCTTCAGGGATAATGGTTAAGGCCAGTAACATACTAAATACTAATGCCGATAACCCTGCTAACTTTAAGCCTCGCTTTTCAATATCGCTGACCTTCTCCATGGTTTGCTCATCTAAATCACCCGCTTCACTGATATCGTATTTGCCCAGTTTTGGCTCAACAATTTTTTCAGTGACTAAACCACCGAGTAAGGTAATTAAGAAGGTAGAGGCAAACATAAAGTACCAGTTTACTTCTGGGCCAACGCTGTACACAGGATCAATCATTCTCGCTGCAGCTTCAGTAATACCAGATAATAACGGGTCTACTGTGCCTAAAAGTAAGTTGGCACTGTAACCACCGGATACCCCTGCAAATGCCGCTGCTAAACCAGCCAAAGGATGACGACCTAGCGAGTGGAAGATCATCGCGGCCATTGGAATTAATACCACATAACCTAGCTCGGAAGCCGTATTGGATACAATACCCGCAAATACAATGGTATAAGTTACTAAGCGCTTGGATGTACCCATCACTAGCAAACGCATACCGGCAGATAGCAACCCTGAACGCTCAGCAATACCGACACCTAACAGCGCAACTAGCACTGTGCCTAAAGGGGTAAAGCCAGTAAAGTTAGTGACTAATCCAGATACGATCCGCTGTAAGCCTTCAGCACTGAGTAGACTTACCACATGGATTAATCCATCTGGGCTTCTTCCGGCTGTACCTTCAGGGCGAGGGTCAACCACTGATAATTCGAAATAACCCGCAATCCCACTGATAACCACAACCGCGGCACAAAACATGGCAAATAAGGTGATTGGGTGGGGAAGTAGATTTCCTAAGCGCTCTACTATATTTAAAAATCGAACAAAGCCATTTGATGACGCAATATCCGAAGGTACATTAACCGGATCTTTGTCGTTCACGCTTGTTTGTTTTGATTGACTCATTGTTTTCCTTCATTCGGCTTTTTTCCTAATCGGGATCAAACGCTTATGTTAATAAACGCATTGAAAGTCGTCAGGTTTGTTTATAAGAATAGGCCAGTTTATGAGGCTACAGTAGCATAGTTAACTGAAACTTAATTAATAATCAAAGGAAATGAGGCTTTGAAAGCAAAAATATATCTAACCCTGTAAAACTGATGGCTTTAAGTGTCATTTTTGCATTTTTATCTCAAGATAACTGAAAAGTGGTTTAAAAAATGCGCACCAAGAGTTCTGTTTTAGTATATTGTTTTTGTATGTTTTTTTGTGATCAATGGTGTTTGTTGTTCTCGGTTTTGGTGTGAATGGCTTGCAATTTTTATACATGGCTCAATAAAAGCGTTTAAACAACTTTTGTCAATATTTGGTTACTATTTGGCGGGTTGGCAAAAAGTTTATTGTGGCAGATTTAGCGAGTTTTAAGTGAAAAGTGAATGAAATTGTGATTATGATGAAGGATAACAATTATAAAGGAAGATAATATGCAAGCATTGCTGCTAAGTGCCAGCTTAGTCATAATTCTTTGTTACCTTTGGTACGCAAGCCTGATCAAAAAGCGTCAATCGGCTCTTGATTCATTGAATGTGATGGATCAAAGAATGGCGTCGCGATGCTCTTTGCTGAGCGCTATTTTGACGCAAAGCCAAGCTCATCACCCCCAAACCAGCGAGCAAGCATTACTGCTGTCAGAGTTAACCGCATTGCAGGCCAGTAGCCGTTGGCAACAGCAAATTGATACCCAGTTAACCCAAGTACTCAATACATGGACCCTAATGGATCGGTTACTTAGTCGCTTATTCTTTACCGTTACTACCGATAAGCTGGATGAAAATCAATTAAACCAATACCTGCAATTTGAGCTTGATTATGGTCATGCCGCCGACTTTTATAATCGGGCAGTGACCGATTTAAACCAAGGTGTGCAAATATTTCCGGGTTCTATTGTGGCTAACATTGCCAATATTACCACCATGCCACTATTAGCGTTAAGCGAGCCAGATAACGTGCCGACTTCAGGCTCGACACAATTTAGTGAAAAAGCGAAATGATGTCACGATATCGATTCAAATGGCTATTTTCATTCGGACTTATCATAAACCTCAGTGGCTTGTTATGGTCGCAGTCATTACTGGCGGCAAGTGATAGTAGCAACAACCAGAGCCAGAGCGATAGCCAACAGCAGCAAGCATCAAGCAATGATAAAGTAAATCAAGCCAAGTCAAGAATAAAAGCACGCTATCAGCCCTCTGAACAAAGTCAGCCTAAACCGCAGTTAAATTTATTTCCAGACTTAAGCCCGCAAGGCGTGGTATCGGCCGATAAAAGCCAGCCCATTTCTAAAGCAGTGGTATTAGATAATGATTATCCGCTGCCCAAGGCTGACACCAGTAAACCCGCTAAACGACAATTAAAGGCCAGTTATTCAGAAAACGGGATAGTGTCAGATCTTGGCGTCGAAAAACGCAAAGTTTATCAATATGAAAAAAACGGCATTACCGCATTTAGTGATAGTGAGCCTGGGCATAATAACTACCGCATTTTATTATATGAATGCTTTGCCTGTCGGCCAGATTCGACTATCGACTGGTATAAAACCCCATTATTTAAATCAGAATATGCCAGCCTAGTTGCCCGAGCTGCACATCGTTATCAAATTGACCCCGCGTTAATCAAAGCGGTGATCCATGCCGAGTCGGCATTTCGTACTAATGTGGTATCAAAAGCGGGCGCAATGGGATTAATGCAATTAATGCCGGCAACAGCAAAAGATATGAATGTGCGCGATGCGTTTCAAGCCGAGCAAAATATTGATGGTGGTAGCCGTTATTTAGCCAAGTTGCTAGCACAGTTTAATGGCGATATTGACCTTGCCTGTGCAGCTTACAATGCTGGCCCAACTACCGTTAAACAATACAACGGCATTCCACCTTATCCCGAAACCCAAGCCTATGTGCAGCGCGTGAAAATTTTATATAACCGTTATCGTAAAGTGAGCTGATCACCATAAAACACAAGGTTAAAATGATGAAAGCAACCTCAATATTTAACAACATTCATAATGTTATGCCTAGTCATTTGGTGGCTTGCACCTTAGCTTTAGGGGTGTTTAGCGCTTGTTTAGTTACGCCGGTAAAAGCGGAAAATGCCGCAGCGCCATCGCAAGAAGACCTTAGGTTATACGATATTGCCACCGCTCCTAGTCCACAGCGTATTGAACAAGACCTGCGTAAACTGGTGAGCTTTGGCACTCGACATACGCTGTCAGACACCACTTCAGACACCCAAGGCATAGGCGCAGCCAGACGTTGGATTGAAGCTGAATTTAAGCGAATATCAACAGAATGTGGCGGCTGTTTAGAAGTGCTTACTGTGAGTGACACAGTGCAAGGCAAACGTATTGCCGAGCCAACGGAAGTGGTCAATGTGATTGCCATTCAACGTGGTAAGGCTGATCCTAATCGCGTGGTGATGATGAGCGGTGATATTGATTCTCGGGTAACTGACGTACTTGACGCCACCTCTATGTCACCCGGAGCCAACGATAATGCCTCAGGTGTTGCAGGGGCCATTGAAGCTGCACGGGTTTTATCTAAATATCAGTTTAACGGCACCATAGTTTATGCCGCCTTGTCCGGTGAAGAGCAGGGCTTATACGGCGGTGATATTTTAGCAAAATACGCCCAAGACAATCACTGGCAAGTGCAAGCGGTATTAAATAACGACATGATAGGCAATATTGCTGGTATTAACGGGGTTATTAATAATTCAACGGTACGTATATTTTCTGAAGGCGTGCGCTTTGTTGAAACGCCTGAAGAAGCCAAACAGCGCTATTTTGGCGGCGGTGAAAACGATTCTGCCTCTCGCAATCTTGCACGTAAAATAAAAACGCTGGTGGACCAATACATGACTAATCTGGATGTCATGTTAGTGTACCGCCTAGATAGATTTGGCCGTGGCGGGCATCATTTACCCTTTAATAAAGCCGGTTTCCCTGCGGTGCGAGTGATGGAAACCAACGAGCATTATGATCGTCAGCATCAAGATATTCGCAATGAAAATGGCATTGAATACGGTGATGTTATTGAAGGGGTCGATTTTGATTTTAACGCCAAACTTACCGCGCTTAATGCCATTAGCTTAGCGTCAATGGCATGGGCACCCGCACCGCCAACCAAGGTCACGATAAAAGGCCAAGTTTCACCTGACACCACATTAAGCTGGGCAAAAAACGCAGACAAAACCGTGGTGGGATATCGAGTGTATTGGCGTTTAACAACTGAACCGGAATGGACTCATAGCCGTTATGTTGGCAATGTGAATGAATTTATTTTAAAAAATAGGGTCATAGATAATTATCTGTTTGGTGTAGCCAGTGTGGCTGCCAATGGTAATGCTAGCCCTGTGGTATTCCCGGGTGCGGCAGGGGCGTTTTTCTAGTGTGATAATGCGGCGTTTTAGATGCAAAAAGCCCATGTAATCACTATTACATGGGCTTTTTAGTTTTGATGATTGGCGGGGGGTGTTAGGTATAACGCCATATTCATTGATAAATAACTTATTCTGGCACTTCTTGTTTTACCACGGTTTTACCACCGCTTTGACCTAAACGGCGTTCTAAATAGTCGAGCATTTCTTTAGCCGCCACATCGAGTTGCCAAGGTGGGTTAATAATCCATAATCCGGCAGCGGTCATACCAAATTCATTACTGTCAGGTTTAATTGCTTGCTCAACGCGTAGCTGGTTTTTAATGCCGCTGGTGGCTAATATTTTCAACATAGATTCAGTTTGCGCTCTATCAACCACCGGATACCACAACATAAATACCCCAGTAGCAAAGCGTTTGTGCGCTTTAATAATTGCATGAGCAACATCTTGATAGTCGGTTTTTATCTCGTAGCTTGGATCAATTAATATCACCCCTCGGCGCTCAAGTGGCGGCACCGCAGCAATTAAACCTTTTAAGCCATCACTATTGATGACTTTAACTTGTCGGTCGTTAGCAAATTGCTCGTCAAGTGAGACAAAGTCAGTGCTATGAAGCTCGTGCAACACCATACGATCTTTAGGACGCATGTTCATATCAACAAACGCAGGTGAACCGGGATAAAAAGCTAAGTCCTCTTCACCTTGGTTGAAATGTTTTACATCATCAATATAAAGCTGCAGGCTTTCGGGTAAATCTTCTTTGCCCCAAAGTTTGGCCACGCCGTCTAAGTACTCACCGGTTTTTTTGGCAAACTCATCCGTTAATGCATAACCACCCGCACCGGCATGAGTGTCGATATAGGCCATTGGCTTATCTTTTTTGTGCATCAGTTTTAGCACCTGTAACAACATAGCGTGCTTGAGAACATCGGCATAATTGCCGGCGTGAAAACCGTGGCGGTAACTTAACATGGAAGAGTCCGAAATAGCTGCGCAGTGGATACTGCAAGATGCAGACATTATAGGTGTTTAGTTTGTTGAGGTATAGGTATTCACTGTTGCGGGCTTTTGGCATAATAGCCAAGAGTTTACTTAATGCTTGGAATTACTTTTGCAAATACCGATTTTTTTTAATCAGCAATATCCGTCTCTTGTTGATATATGTGAGCGTTGGGGACTGGTATGGGACAAGCAAGCGCTGTTTGAATTGCGCTTCGACAACAATACCTTAAGTCTGCATAAACGTGACGAGCCCAAATTAGACGGTATCAGTGTCGACTTTGTGTCTGGCGCGGTGGCTCATCGACGTAAATTTGGTGGTGGACGTGGTCAATCGATTGCAAAAGCGGTTGGTCTAAAGCAGGGCGTTACGCCTACTGTGGTGGACGGCACTGCAGGATTAGGTCGCGATGCTTTTGTATTGGCTAGCCTTGGTTGCAAAGTGATTATGGTTGAGCGTCATCCTGTTGTGGCTGCATTGCTTGAAGACGGACTGCGCCGCGCCTATGAAGACGCTGAAATTGGAAGCTGGATGCGCGAGCGAATGAGTTTGTTTCATGGTTCGAGTATTACCGCATTGGCCCAAGCTGCTGAAAAATCAGGCACTGAAATCGATGTAGTCTACTTAGACCCTATGTATCCCCATCGTGAAAAATCTGCTTTAGTCAAAAAAGAAATGCGCGTATTTCAAACCTTAGTGGGCGCAGATTTAGACGCCGATGGGTTACTTGCGCCCGCCATGGCATTAGCAACAAAACGTGTGGTTATTAAGCGCCCCGATTATGCGGAAGATTTAGATGGTGTAAAACCCAGTATGGTGATTGCCACTAAGAAAAATCGCTTTGATGTGCATGTGATATCCGCAATGAAATAGTTTGTAAGTTATAGTTTTTTATTTCGATATTGGTCTTTGTTAGTCATTTTGAATAACTCGTTTAGTCGTAACGCTGGTTTAATTAGAAAAATATAATTGATTGATAATATTGAAAATAAAACTCATTACTAATTGTTTAACGACACTGACGCGCAAACGCGTTTATTTTTAGTTTGGTTATGCTAATTACGCTAAAATACACCGAGTATGATATTTGAAAAGGCAGATGTAAGTATGAATTTTGAAGGTGATGTGATCAGCTCTTTAGAGCAATTAAGACAGTTTTTATTGCTAGTTGAAAAAGGTGGTTTAGGGCTGCAAGGGGTTGTGGGTGTAGGCATGGCAACCAGCAATGCCGATGGTCGACATTTTGTGGCGGTTTTTGGAGAGGCTCATAAACTATTGCTTGGACGTTGGGTGACCGATGAGGTATTCAAAAACGGACAGGATATGGTTAAACATGGCGTCAAGCCGACACATTAATTGTATTTGCTGATCTCTGTTTGGCGGTTGAATCATGTGATTTATATCGCCAATCATATGTATTTTAATTCACGTTTTCTTTTTTAGTTAATCTAAATTTAGCGTTATATAAAAATTGATTTTGGACGGATGAAATAAATATGTGTTTCTTATCTTTCTTTATTAGTGAGTAGTTTTTAATTGGCTGCTAATTTATATTTTGCTTATTATTTAATGGTGAGCGCTATTGTTGTTGTTTTTTTGAGTTTCGTCATTTTTTTTGTATCTTTTCAATCTGAATTTTAATTTAAATTTAATAATAACATCTTCACTAAATATGAGTGTTATTTTTTTAATCATTTCCACACTTTGTTTTTAGTCCACAATTTAATTTTTTTATTCTTTAAATCAATAGCTTGCTGTTTATTCCCTTTCTTCGTTTTATTTTTTGCAACAGGGTTGAAATCACTATTCTTACAATCTACCTATTTGTGGGTATTTATTTTTTTCATGAAAACAAACCTTTGCTAATGGGTTGGATTATGATCACATTATGTAATCAATTTAATTTACCTTTGGATTTTCAGTGTAATAATCAAAATGAATTAACGGTTTTGATTTTGCCGTTAATATAGTTGGTTGTAGTACATCATAATAATAATCCCAGTGAGGAATGAAGATGAAACTAAAAAGAATTGCACTGGCTGTAATGGTATCGACAGTATTTGTTGGTAATGCGATTGCAAGTGAAGCAAAGACTGATTTTTATAATAGTGATAATTGGCAGAAAGCTTTCCCTGAGCAATACAAAACGTGGGCCGAAACTGAACAAAGCAATCCGGTATCGGGTAAACCAGATGATTTACTTGCTGCTAATCCAAATCTTATTGCTGCTTGGGCGGGTTATGGTTTTGCTAAAGACTATAACCGTGCGCGTGGCCACCACTTTGCATTAACTGATGTGATTAAAACCTTACGTGTTGGTCATCCAATGATGAATAAAGACGGTGTTATGCAAGGTGAAGCGATGTCTGCAAGTTGCTGGTCTTGTAAGTCTCCTGATGTGGCCCGCATGTATGATGAAGTGGGAGAAGGCAAGTTTTCTGACAATGCTTGGTCTACTTGGGGCCATGAAATGTCTAACACCATTGGTTGTGCAGATTGTCATGAGCTAGGGACTCAAGAATTAAGAATGAGCCGCCCTTATGCTGACCGCGCAATGAAAACGATTGGTAAAGATTTTGCTAAGCAAGACTCAGTTTTACAAGCCAGTCAAACTTGTGCTCAGTGTCATGTGGAATACTACTTTGATGGCACTGACAGTAAAAAAGTTAAGTTCCCATGGGATTATTGGGTTCCAGGTGTAGAAACTGATTATAAAGACTTTGTTGGTTACAAAGGCACTGATGGTTTATATAAAGGTTTTGCCTCTGAAGCTCAGCTAGCTTATTTCGATAACCGTGGATTTAAGGATTGGACTAACGCTGTTTCTGGTGCGCCTATGGTTAAAACTCAACACCCTGAGTTTGAAAACATGATGGACCGTACTGAGCATGCAATGGACAATCACTTAGAGTTTGGTTGTACGACTTGTCATATGACACAAACAACTAACGAACAAGGTAAGTCTTTTATTGATCATAAAGTGACTTTTGAAGCTGAAAAGCTGCCAGCCGATTGTCAAAGTTGTCATGAAGCCGGTGACTTTAAAGAGATTCTTGACGAGCGCAAAGCGGAAATTAACCAGCTACGTTTTGCCGCTAACGGAACTGATCCACGTTTAACTGAAGTTCACTTTAAAGCGCAAGCTATTTGGGCTGCTAATGGTGTGAAAGGCTTAGAGTCAGGTAAGACTATTGGCGAAGCGCAAGCTGCTTACCAAGCTGCACTTAAGCAGAAAACACCGTTAGCTGGTGAAATGAATAGCTTATTAGTTAAAGTAAGAAATGCACAGTGGTTCTGGGACAGTGCAACGGCGTCTCATGGTATTCATGCGCATAATCCGACTGAAGCGGTACGCTTATTAACTAAATCAAATGGCATTCTTGACCAAGCTATCGCTGAAGCGGATGCGTTATTAGCTAAGTACGCACCGGATTATAAGTATGATGCGACTAAGTACGATAGCAAAGAGAAGCTACAGCCGTTAGTCGGTTTAAGCTTTGAAGGCATGAGTCAGTCTAAAGAAGTGTTCTTAAAAGAGCGCGTTGAAAAAGAATGGCCAGTTAAACTTAAATAACCTGATAAATAGTAAGCATATTACCTGATTAATTGGGTTTAAAATGAATGCCAGTTGACGTGATTCAACTGGCATTTTTACGTTAATACAAATTAACCTTGGTTTTGTCTAATTCACTTTTTCTGACTTATCGTCAATTTCTGGTGGCAATACTATTTTCCATTTGGCTAACTGATTTTTGCTAAATAAGAAGTGACCTTGTTCACTCGTTTGTATCTTTATGGCGTGCTTGCCAGCCAGCATTTGCAAGGCAATTTGGCTGGCTAACAAACCTTGCTCATATCCTGATATGACAAAACCGCCAATTGTTTTTTGCTCGCCTACTGAAAAGTCCCAAAAACCGAAAGGGGGGACTTGGGCATGGGTTGAGGTCCATTCTATGACCTGCTCTGGGTCAACATGATTGCCGCTGTCATCAAATAGGGCTTGGTAAAGGCCCACAATCATTGCGTCGTAGTTTTGTTGTTTGGCTGATAGCACTAACGATTGCCACTGGCTGTAGTTATCAATAAATTTAAGGTCTATTTGTATGCCGTTTAATGTCAGGCTGTCTTGGTTATTAAAACTGTCCTCTCTAATGACCTTGCTAGTGGAGGCTGAGTCAAACAGCACTAATAGCTTTTTTATCGGTAAAATAGCATTAAGCATAACCATAGAACGTTTAAGTAAGGGTCTTTCCAGTACGCCAGATATTTGATCTTTTTGGGTGACACCATAGTTGCGTGGGTTGGCATTAATGCCTAAATAAACCACAGGGGTTTGCGTGGCGGTTAATTTAGGCCCCATATATTTTAGGGCGTTATCATCACCCAATATCACCAATGCGGGTTTGAGCTTATTGTAAAGTTGCCAAGCGGCATCGGCTTGGGCTAAGTATTGAGATTCAGGGAGTCGTTTAGTGTCCATTTCAAAATAAAACATATCATGCTCAGCATTTAAGGCTGCTTCTAGCGCCTGCTTGTAGCTTGTGTCCCAAGGGTTCTCTGCATGGTAGCTTTTGATAACTAAAATGGTCGCGCCATAGCAATAAACGCTGTTGAAGATGAAGCAAAAAACCAGCAAAACACTGCGTAGCATCATAACTATATCCAACCTGTTAACTTTGTCCCCAACTCATAATAAGCAATCTTGTTTGGGTTATGGCTGCTTAGTAGCCACAATTAATTTATGGTTATCTGACTGTATTAGTGTAGTTGCTGGGGTGATAATTGCCGTTTTAAGACGTAAAAAATTAATGAGTTCCAACGAAGAATGTGATTGAGGTTAATTGGGGGTGAGTTGCCAAATCGCTGCCTATATCGCTTGTAGCTTATTGGCTTAATACTGAAAAATAACCCGATATTTGTAATGAAAACCGCTATAATGTGCCGGTAGCAACAATACACTGCGATTTCTTTTAAATACTTATCTTTTACTGAGCCTCACATGATTGAAAAACAACAGAATAACCCACTGCACGGCCTGAGTTTAGACACTATGGTGACTGAACTTGTTGATTTTTATGATTGGAAGGTGCTTTATGCTGCGCTGAGGTTAGAGTGTTTTAACCTGAATCCAAGCATGGAAGCGACGATAAAGTTTCTTAAAAAAACCGAATGGGCAAGAGAGCGGGTCGAGTCTTTCTATCTTTATCGTTTTAAGCGGATGCCCAAAGGCAGCATGGCTCAGCTAGAGTTAAAGCCGCGTGCCAGAGGTTTTGCTGACGGTATTGCACCGCGTAAACCGCAAACATTGACCGTTGAGCTGGTTGCTGAAATGCGCGAGAAAGCTGCAGCGGATTATCAATCAATGAAGAAAATGAATCGTGGCGCACCACGTTTTGCTAAAGATAAGCCAAAACAGCAAGATGGTTATGTGCAAAATCGTAGCTCAGGGGCTAAAAGATCGGCACCGTCCCAAGACCCAAAAAATCCTTGGGGTAAATAATTTAATTAAAAATGCCGTTAACATAACGGCATTTTTAATCCCCGACATTCTGTTAAAATGCGCCCGATAATGCCTTAGTGCAAACCACGTTTGTTGTTTAATAAATAACAGCCTCCTTGCCATTAATTTGAATAGACTTTTATGAAACGGATTTTATTGCTTGCCTTGTTTATGTCTTGCTCAGCCGGTGCGGTTGAACCTTTATTTGAAACGCCAGCGGATATGGAACCCACATGGGTTGATAACATTTTGTCTGTCTTTGGCGCTGACGGTGGGTTTGATGAGACTAAAACTATCGATATGAGCTACTTACCAACGGCTTATTACACCCCTGAAAAAAAGTTTGGTGTGGGCTTATTGATGGTGGGCTTATATAAAACCGATAATACCGCCGTTGAAGAACAGCCATCATCTTTGGTGCTGAACTCCTTTGTGTCAATGAATGGCTCTTATGGTGTTGAAGTGGAAAACATGACGTTTTTCAATCAAGGTAAACAGCGATTATTATTGGATGTGGAGTTACATAATGAAGCGGCAGTTTATTATGGCCAAGGCATCGAGCAAGGCAATATTGACGCCAACCGCCATGAGTTTGATGAGCAGCTTTATAGTGTTAAGCCGCGTTGGATGACTGAAATTGCCAGTCATTACTTTATTGGTATCGGCGCTGATTTTATTTATGCCAGTGCTAATGAGTTAGAGCACATGGCAACGCAAACCCCAGTAGATCCAAGTGATCTGTTACCGAATAATTTTAGCTCAGGGCTGGTGATCACCAGTATTTATGATTCCAGAGATTATCGCTTAAATGCGACTAAGGGCTGGTTATTTCAGGTGGATGCGGGCTTTTATCACAACGATACTTCTTCGTCATTTTCTACCTATAACATTGAGCTAGCTAATTATATTGATTTAAGTTCTGTTTCTGCCCCTGGGTTAATCGCCTGGCAGGTGCAAGGCCACTTTACTGATGGTGATGTGCCTTGGAACTTATTACCCACGCTTGGCGGTTCAAGTGCCATGCGTGGTTATATCAAAGGCCGATACCGAGATGAGCAAATGATGATGGGCCAAATTGAATATCGCTTGCCGGTATTTCAGCGATACGGCATGGTTTTTTGGGGCGCTGTGGGCAGTGTTGCTCCCCAAATCAGCCAGTTAACCGATGAGCTATTAACCGCTTATGGCACAGGTTTTCGCTTTCGAGTGAAAGATAACATTAATCTACGCCTTGATATCGGCGTAGGTGAAAATGAAACTAACTTCTATTTAAATGTGAATGAAGTTTTTTAACTTTACTCCTTGATTAATATGCCAACTATTTTGACATCCTTGATTGCAGCAACCATAACCAAGCCAACAGCTTTGTTTATTCAAATCTGGCCACAGATGCGGTTGTTGTTTAAGCCAATATTGCCTTTGGGTAGTGGGTTGCTGGTGGTCGTTACCAGTTTTAATGTACAAGCAAATGATGAGCAATTTCAGTGTAGTCGCCAGTTCAATTACTCTATTTATCTCAGTGGCATTCACACTGGTAATATGACTCGGTCTGAGCATTGGCAACACGATACTGGGGTGATCAATAGTCACAGCCAAGCCAGTATTTTGGGTATTGGCACTGAATACCAGCAACGGGCACAGTTATCACGGTCAAAGTTATCGAATGAGTGGTTAACTCAGTCTTTTCATCAGCAGGTGAGTGGATTTCGAAGTCGTAATATGCAAGTGACTTTTAGTGAAGATGGGTTGCAATCTAAGGTGGATTTGGATGGCAAGATTAACACTTACCTATCAGAACAGATCCCCCTTAGAGATGTCGACACTTTAACGGTTCAACTTCGAGAATACGTACTGCAAGGGCGTAAGCAGTTTATATTAATTCGGCAAGCTTCTGACGCTATAGAGCCATATCAGTTTTATGTACAAGATGTGCAAACCCGCAAGATTGACCCGTGGGGCGAGCTGCAACTTATCCCTATCAAGCAAACTGGTGCTGAAAAAGTGACCTATTATTTTGCACCAAGTTTAGACTATCAACTTGTTCAAGCACGTTATCACGGCATTTTGCTGCAAGGTTTGATTGAGTTAGACAGTTATTCTTCTACTTGTCACTCGCCTTCTGTTTATTCAGTTTTCTAGTTGTGTTATTTACGCCTTTTTAGTGTTAATAGTGTCAATTGTTGCCCCCGATCACATAAGTTTCAGACATTTTTAAGATAGGCTTGTTACCTTGTGGGCACAAAAATAATAGACAAACAACAATTGAAGGTTTTTTTACACATGCGCAAAACATTACTGGCAGTCTCGATAGCCGCATCAATGATGATGACTGGTTGTTCATTAAGCGATAATTCGGCACAAAATCAAGCAGTAAGTGGTCAAAGTATTCAAATGCAAAATCCATTTCTAACCGCTAGCACTCTCCAATATCAAGCGCCAGATTTTAGCATCATTAAAGATGAGCATTTTCAACCCGCATTAGAGCAGGGCATTAAAGAGCATTATCAGCAAGTATTGGCGATTGCCAATAACAATGAAGCACCAAGTTTTGCCAATACCATTGTGGCATTAGAAACCAGCGGTGAGTTGCTTACTCGTACTTCGCAAGTTTTCTATAATTTAGCGGGTTCAGATAGCAATCCTACTATACGTAAAATTCAAGGTGAGATGGCACCTTTGATGGCTGCTCACTCTGATAATATTCATTTGAACAGTGCGTTGTTTTCACGTATCGATAGCCTATATCAACAACGTGAAAGCCTGGACCTCACCGCAGAAGAAGTGCGTTTAATTGAGGTGTATCATCAACGCTTTGTGCTAGCTGGAGCCAAGTTGACGGAAGACCAAAAAGCCAAAATTCGTTTATTAAATGAAGAGCACTCAACACTAACCAATGAGTTTAGTCAGCGTTTATTGAAACTCACCAAGCAAAATGCGGTAGTGGTTGATTCTGTTGACGAGCTAGCGGGTTTGTCAGAAAGTGAAATACGTGCCGCCAAAGCGGATGCAGAAGCACAAGGCCATGCAGGTAAATATCTACTTAATATTACCAATACTACGCGTCAGCCTGTGTTAGCTAAACTTGAAAATCGTGATCTACGTGAGCGCGTTTGGCTGGCATCATCAAACCGTGGTTTAACGGGTGAAAATGAAACTGCATCGTTAGTCTCTCGTTTAGCGCAGCTACGCGCCGAGCTTGCTGAGCTATTAGGCTTTAAAAGCTGGGCCGATTACCGTTTAGCGCCTCAAATGGCCAAAACACCTGAAGCGGTATACAGCATGTTTGGCTCAATGGTACCAGCCGTTGTGGCCAATACTGAAAAAGAAGCTGCTGATATTCAAGCGATGATCAACAAAACCGGTGGTGACTTTACCCTAGCGCCATGGGACTGGGCGTTTTATGCAGAAAAAGTACGCCAAGAAAAATATGACTTAGATTCAGCTTCTATCAAGCCTTACTTCGAGTTTGAGCGCGTGTTGCAAGATGGCGTGTTTTTCACTCTTGAAAAACTGTACGGGGTGACTTTAAAACCACGTCCAGATTTGCCGGTTTACCATGAAGATGTCAAAGCGTATGAAATGTTTGATGTTGATGGTAGCTCAATGGCTATTTTCTATGCGGATTACTTTGCTCGTGAAGGTAAGCGGGGTGGCGCGTGGATGAGTTCATTTGTGGGTCAATCAACATTGTTAGGCACCAAGCCAGTGGTCGTTAATGTGATGAACATTAAAAAAGCCCCAGCAGGTGAGCCAACGTTTGTTAGCTACGATGAAGTGACCACCATGTTCCATGAAATGGGCCATGGTACACATGGTATGTTCTCAAAGGTGAAATACCCTAGCTTAGCGGGTACTTCGGTATCACGTGACTTTGTTGAGTTTCCGTCCACCTTTGAAGAGGATTGGGCAGCACACCCAGAAGTATTAGCTAACTATGCTAAGCATTACCAAACCGGTGAGGTGATCCCTGACGCATTACTACAAAAGCTGCTTAACTCGCGTAGCTTCAACCAAGGCTTTGATACCTTAGAGTACATGTCAGCGGCGCTAGTTGATTTAGAGTGGCATTCATTACCTGCAGGCACACCGCTGCAAGATGTGGCGAGCTTTGAAGCGGCAGCCCTTAAAAAGCATGGCGTTAACATTGCGGCAGTGCCACCACGTTATAAATCAAGCTACTTTGCCCACTCGTTCCCAGGTGGCTATTCAGCCAGTTATTATGCCTATATGTGGAGTGAGATTTTAGCGGCAGATGCGTTTGCTTATGTACAAACGCAAGGTGGGTTAAACCGTGAGATTGGTATGAAGTATCGTAAAACCATTCGTGAAGTCGGTAATAGCGTTCCGCCAATGGAAGCCTATCAATCGTTCCGTGGTCAAGCGCCCACAACTGACGCACTGCTTAAGCGTCGTGGTTTAAACTAAGCGAAATCACTCAACCTATAGCCCTGAAAATGCCGCTACTTTTAGCGGCATTTTTGTTGGTAAAGACAATGAAAGGATAAGATTAATCGCTTCGGTTAGATATTTATTTGCCCATTGATAGAACATCAATTTACTATGGTTTTAGCATTCACATTCGCCAGAGTATCAGCAATATTATGCAAATTTGTTTTAAGCAATTTAGCGCAGCAACAGCCAAGTTAACTTTAGAGATCAATGATTGGCAGATTGAGTCTGCAGATTCTTGGGCGCTTTTTAGTACCGATGGTGATATCGGTGCCATCTTAACTCCATTATTGATGAGTGGCGAAACAGAGCAGGTGGCTGAATTGTCTATTACAGGTCAGCTGACTAAAAGTCGTGCTAAGGTTGTGGAGGTCTCACTTAATAGTCAACAGCGTTTGCTGGAGCAAGTGTTAGAACTAGATGACAACGAGCATATTGCCCCGCAAGATAGCCACGTTTCAGTGTTCGGGCTCATTTTTGAACAGTGTCACGATCAAAATTTAACCCAGCGTTTGCTGACTGAGCTTGATTTAGTCCACTTGCAGCACAGTTATTTTACCCAGTTATCTACCGGTGAATCGCGCCGATTGATGCTCGCTAGGGCGCTGGCTGAAGGGGCTGATTTATTAGTGTTAGACGATCCCTTTGCTGGCCTTGATGTTGAGCACAGAAAAAGCCTCGCCCTATACCTTGAGCAATTATCTCGCTCAATGCAGTTATTGATGATTGTGTCCCGTGAAGAAGATATTCCCGTTTGGATTGATCATGTGGGCTTGTTTAGCCATGGCAAACTCGAATCGGTTATGAGTAAAGCTGATTGGGACAAGCATCCGGTGATTGCGCAAATTAAAGCACAATCGCAAGAGCAGTCAGAACAAATGATGGCGCTGCTCAAGCGGCATCGCCATCAAGCTAAATTTGATAACCCTCTTTTTGAAATTAAGCATGGCAAAGTGGCTTATTCAGATAAAACCATTTTTACCGAAGTGAACTGGCGCATTGATAATGGCCAGCATTGGCAAGTAAAAGGCCCGAATGGCTGCGGGAAAAGCACCTTGCTTGGGCTGATTTTTGGTGATCATCCGCAGTGCTACAGCAATGATATCCATATTTTTGGCAAAAAACGCGGCACAGGCGAAACCATTTGGGAGATTAAGAAAAACATCGGCATGGTGTCGTCGGCTTTACATCTGCAATATCGGGTCAATTGCAGCGCCTTAGATGTGATAGTGTCAGGTTTTCATGATTCTATTGGCTTGTATCAACAACCCACAGCTCAAGAGCGGAAGATTGCGAGCGAGTGGCTGAATATTTTACATATGAGTCAGTTTGCCAAAACCTCGTTTAGGCAGCTGGATTATGGCCAGCAGCGATTATTGTTAATTGCTCGCGCCATTGTGAAGCAGCCTACTTTGTTGATCCTAGATGAACCTTATCAAGGTTTAGATTATTTAGGACGACGATTGATGAAAAATACCTTAGAGCTGATTGCCAAAGAGCATTTAAGTCAGTTGCTATATGTGTCGCATTATCATGAAGATAGTTTGCCCAGCATAGGGAGGTATTTAACCTTTGTTCCGGGCGAACCACAACAAGGATATCAGGCGGTGATCAGTTATGATGACGGTTTTAGCCCAGATTAACTGACGGATTATTTGGGGATAATATTTCGCCACTACGCCGCCTATCTTGGCGGCTTTTGTTTGTACCAAATTCAAACTATAAACCTGCCAAACAAGTGGTCACTATGTAAATCTAGTAGCAATTGCTGCCAGTTAAAATGAGTGCTGTGAGCTTTGAGGGGACTGCTTTCATCCTAAGTAAATTTGTGTGTCATACATAATCGATATGCTAGCGCAAACCGTTATTGTTTAAATTGTGCTTATTGTGCTGCTTGTGTGTGCAAAATATGTAAAAATGTGACTTTGAGCGAAAAACAAAGTGAATGCTTTATTTTTGTTGCTTGATTGTAAGTGGTGCCGACTTTAGGAAAGAAGTATTTGATTTTTTTCAATTAAAGGCATTGATATTTAGCATGATTTTATAATAAGAAACGCAAATGCATAAACTCGCAAGAAGTGTTCATAAATGGCTGATGCTATTTTTAGGCGTTCAATTTGTCATCTGGTCAGTGACAGGTGCATACATGGTATTTTTTGATATTGATTATATTCATGGCGACACGCTTGTTAATCAACATCAGGTGACCATTAATCCACAGAATATTGATTTCTCATTGGCTGAATTAATTAAAGCTTATCCTCAAGCAAGCCAAATCAGCATGGGTAAGTTGATGAACCAAGATGTGTATCGCTTTCATATTGAACAGGGCGATTCAACACAACTGGTGATGTTAAGTGCTCAAACAGGTGAGAGGTTATCAGCCATAAACCAAGCAGCTGCAGTGACGCTTGCTCAGTATTACTATCAGCATAGCGAACACCAAGTGGCTGAGGTCAATTACATTGCTGACAATCCGCCATTTGAGATCAGTCCTCGTCATTTACCCGTATGGCAAATCCATTTTGACCACTTCTCGTTACCTACTCTATATGTGTCTGCGCAAAGTGGTTTATTAGTCGGTAAGCGCCATGTGTTTTGGCGGGCGTTTGATTGGATGTTTCGCTTTCATATAATGGATTACAGCAGCGGTGAAAATATTGATAACAAGCTACTGTTTTTTGTAGCCTTGCTTTCTACCATTGGCGTTATCAGTGGTTTAGTCTTGACCTATTTTAGGGTGTTTAAAACGGGTCGCAGCAAACGTAAAACTCGCTTGGTTCGCCATCAAGGAGGCATGTAATGTCTTGGGTTAGAAAGCTGCATAAGTGGGCTTCAGTGCTTGTTGGGCTGCAATTATTTTTGTGGGTAGCAAGTGGACTATATTTTAACTTGATGGATCACACTAAAGCGGCAGGTCACACATATTTTCACCATGAGCATGGGCCGGTAGTGATTGATTATATTAAGTTAGTTGAACCTAAAGCGGTTCTGGAAAACAATCCACCTAGCGTGTCGATAAGTGTTATTAGTTTATTAAATAAGCCTTATTATTTGCTTACTCATCAACAAGGCTTGTACCGTCATTTTAAAAATGACTATAGCTTGGTAGATGGTGTTAGCGGTGAGCGAGTGCAAATAGATATGGATTTTGCCAGTCAACTCGCACAAGCTTCGTATGCCGGTGAAGCACCGATTGCGAGTGTGCAATTACTAGTGCCGCCATTGGATGACTTTCCCAAGCAGCAAAATGTCACTTGGCAGGTTAACTTTGCCGATGACATTGCCACAAGCGTCTATGTTGAAGCCGGATCAGGTCGCATAGTGGGCCATAGCGATCAGCACAAACGCTTGGCAGATATTTTCTTTATGCTGCATTTTATGGATTACACTAACCAAGGTAGTTTTAATAATATTCAAATAATGTTACTTGCGTTTATCGGGTTATGGTTGTCAGCAAGCGGGAGCATTTGGACGGTAGATATGCTGCTAAGGCGCAAATACCGACTAAAGTTAACAGCCAAAAAACCGCGTTTACGGTCAACAAAGTGAATTCGACGATAGATTTTGCTGATTGGCATCAAAAATTTGATACAAGGCTTATTATTTGACTTATAAACTGAGTATTATGTTAAGCATATTGAAAGATTTGCATCGTCAAGCAGGTCTATTGAGTTAACTCATTAAGCAGAATCATTAAGGTATTAATGAACGCATTTTTGGCAAAATATTGGATTATAGGCCTAACCTTGTTCGCCCTTGTCGGACAGGGGATGCTGGCTAATGGTGGTTCAATGGTGCCTGTGGCGCACGCCAATATGGATGAGCAAGCCTTAGTTGAGTCAAGTGATATGTCAGATGGATATTCGCTAGTGTCATCTTCCGAGCAAGCGACAGATTGTCATGGTAATGTGATTTCTGCTGTTGTCACTCCTATTAACCACTCAGTAAATTCAACTAACTCAATCGATTCGAAAGATAACGTCCACCTAATGGCAGTTCAAAATGAATCTGATCAACAAACTCAGTCAGAGACTAACTGCTGTAATGGTGCGGGCGGTTGTAGCTTAGATTGCAATCATTGTTTAACCATTACTTTGACCGCAGATATGATGGATATGCCGTTACTTATTGCTAACGACTCCGTTAATATTATGCCGGTATTTATGGGCGTAAACCGCTTATCGATTGATTTTCCTCCCGCATTTAGACCTCCCATCGCCTAACTTAATTTACGCAGTTTAATCGCCGTTTGGTGGGTTATCTGTGTTGCTATGCATAACTGATGTTGTGCATCTTGATAAATAAATTACGTTATTGTTTTTAAAGTTTTACATTTTATCTAACCCCATTAGTTGGGTTGGTTTGAGGTCGATATGAAAAATTACTCATTGATAGCCATGTTTATTGGCGTCTTGTTTACTGTGCTAGCCCTTGTGTGAGCTCGTTTGCTTATGCGACGGAACACAATCACAGTGCACATACTTTGGCTGAGAAAACCTATGTTTGCCCTATGCATGCTGATGTAACCGATAGCCAGCCGAGCCGTTGCCCTAAGTGTAATATGTTCTTGGTTGAAAAAGCGGATGATGCTAATGCTACAAAATCAGCTATTCAATCTGTTGCTGTTGAACATTATTATTGTCCTATGCATCCCGAAGTCACCAGTCACGAAGGGGAAGGTGCCCCAAATGTAATATGTTCTTGATCAAAGCCGAAGAAGAGGCTGATGAGCACGCAGACCATAATCATGACCCTCAGCCCATAGCAACAGCGCAGCAAACCCAAGCTGACAAAGTATTTAATCAGCCTGCTCCAGCAGCATTACCGTTGGTGCAAAGTGAGAACAATGCCACGGTGAAGTATGTTTGCCCTATGCATCCGCATGTAGTGTCAGATGAACCGGGTACTTGTCCAATTTGCGGGATGAATTTAGAACAAGTTTATACCGGTGGTCAGGTTGGTGAAGAGGTTGTTGTTGGCGTATCGGGTGGTATGCAGCAGGCGTTAGGGATGCGCAGTGAAACAGTTACTGAGGGCACCTTATGGAAGCTAGTTAAAACCATCGGAACTGTTGAGTATGATGAAAATGCCATTGGCCATGTACATACTCGGGTGACTGGCTGGATTGAAACCCTACAGGTGCATAATGTAGGGCAGCAAGTAAAAAAGGGCCAGTTGCTCTATGAGTTGTACTCACCTGAATTAGTGAATGCCCAAGATGATTACATGCAAGCCAAAGATTACCTTAAGCAGGACAAAAATCGTGGCAGTGTGTTATTGAACAAAGCCCGTCAACGTCTTGAGCTACTTGGTGTAAGCGAGAAAACCATTAAACAATTAGAGCGCACGGGTGAAACCATCTATCGTGTGCCTTTTTATGCAGAACAAGACGGCTTTGTCAGCCAGTTAACGATTCGCCATGGCATGTATGTGCAGCCGGGTGATACCTTGTTTGAAATTGTTAATTTAAGCAATGTGTGGGTTATTGCTGATGTGTTTGAAAACGAGCAAAGCTGGCTAGAGCAAGGTCGCCCTGTTGAAGTCACCTCCTCAGCCCAAGGTTTGTTTGATTTAGAATCAACGATTGATTATATCTACCCTGAGCTTGACCCTGTTACCCGTGCCATGCGGGTTCGGATTAAGCTGACTAATCCTGATAAATTATTAAAACCTGGCACCTTAGTGGACGTAAAACTGTTTGGCGGCCCTAAGCGCAACGTATTGTCAGTGCCTACTGAAGCACTGATTTTAACTGGCCGAGAAAACCGCGTGGTGGTGAAGCGAAGCGATACTGGATTTGTGTCTTTACCGGTCAAAGTGGGCATGATCGCTCAAGGTAAAGCTGAAATTATTGAAGGGTTGCAAGCTGGCGATAAAGTGATTGTGTCAGGGCAGTTTTTAATTGATTCAGAAGCCAGTATTCAAGGTAGCCTACAGCGTCTAAGCAGTGGCAATGCAGATGCTAGCGACAGCAGTGGCGCTAACCCGCATGCAAATCACTAATCGGAGGCTGATATGTTAGCAAAAATAATTAGCGCTTCGATTAAGCAGCGATTCATGGTGTTAGTCCTAACGGCGGTGATAGCCCTTGTGGGTTATCAAGCCATGCGCATGACGCCATTGGATGCTCTGCCTGATTTATCGGATGTGCAGGTCATTGTTAAAACCTCGTATCCAGGGCAAGCGCCACAGTTGGTTGAAGATCAAATTACCTACCCTTTATCCACTGCCATGTTAGCCGTGCCGGGCGCAAAAACCGTGCGTGGTTTTTCGATGTTTGGCGACTCTTATGTGTATATCATTTTTGAAGATGGCACCGATATTTATTGGGCGCGTTCACGGGTATTAGAATATCTATCACAAACACAAGGCCAACTGCCTGCAAGTGTTACTCCTACCTTAGGCCCTGATGCTTCAGGAGTTGGCTGGGTATTTCAATATGCCTTGGTTGACCGTAAAGGCCAGCATGATTTGGCCCAGTTACGCTCATTGCAAGATTGGTTTTTAAAGCTTGAATTGCAAAGTGTGGCAGGGGTGTCTGAAATTGCCACCATTGGCGGCATGGAGCAGTCATATCAAATCATTGTTGATCCCCACAAACTGGCGTTATATCAAATCGACTTAATGACAGTTAAAAACGCGCTGGATAACTCCAATAGCTCAACGGGTGGCTCAGTGATTGAGATGGCTGAAGCCGAGTACATGATCACCTCGTCTGGCTATCGTCAAACCCTTGCTGATTTTGAAGAAATTCCTTTAGGCATAGTGTCGGAGTCTGGCATTCCTGTGCTGATGAAAGATGTAGCGCAGCTGCGCACCGGCCCAGCGGCGCGTCGTGGTATTGCTGAGCTTGATGGCCAAGGTGAAGTGGTCGGCGGTATTGTGGTGATGCGTTACGGTGAAAACGCGTTGGCCACCATAAATAATGTTAAAGATAAGCTTAAAGAAATTGAAAATGGCTTACCTGATGGTGTTGAGTTAGTGATTACCTATGATCGCTCAGAGCTCATTTTAAACTCAGTGGATAACCTCAAGCGCAAAGTGCTAGAAGAAATGTTAGTGGTTGGCTTTATCTGCTTAATTTTTTTACTTCATGCTCGCTCAACTTTGGTGGCCATTATCTCGCTGCCTATCTCGATTTTAATCAGTTTTATTGTGATGAACATGATTGGCGTTAATGCCAATATTATGAGCTTGGGTGGCATTGCGATTGCAATAGGCGCTGTGGTGGATGCTGCGATTGTGATGGTTGAAAACGTCCATAAGCATTTAGAGCATTATCGCGAGAAACATAACGGCGAAACCCCTACTGGTGAGGCGCATTGGGAGCTAGTTCGTCAAGCTTCAGTTGAAGTGGGGCCCGCGTTATTTTTCAGTTTATTGATTATCACATTAAGCTTTGTGCCGGTATTTGCCTTAGAGGCCCAAGAAGGCCGACTGTTCCATCCGTTGGCATACACTAAAACCTTTGCCATGGCAGCTTCGGCCATTTTAGCCATTACCCTTATTCCGGTGTTAATGGGCTTTTTTGTGCGAGGCAAAATTCCTGACGAAAAGAAAAACCCTATCAGTCGAGTTTTGATTGCGCTTTATGAGCCCGCGTTACGCTTAGTGCTGCGTTTTCCTAAGGTCACTATTTTGTTGGCCATACTGGCATTGGCAAGTGCCGTTTACCCTATGACTCGCATGGGTAGTGAGTTCATGCCAGAGTTAGAAGAGGGGGATCTGCTATACATGCCGACCACATTACCCAGTGTCAGCTCTGGTAAAGCCGCGGAGATTTTGCAGCAAACAGATCGGTTAATTAAAACCATTCCTGAAGTCAAAAGAGTGTTTGGTAAGGTAGGACGAGCGATGACGGCAACTGATCCTGCGCCGCTGACGATGCTCGAAACCACCATTATGCTTAATCCATCTGACACTTGGCGCGAGGGCATGACCTTAGAAGGTATTATTGCCGAGCTACAAAAAACCGTTAAAGTACCTGGCATGACCAATGCCTGGGTGCAGCCAATTAAAACCCGTATTGATATGTTATCCACCGGTGTGAGAACCCCGTGGGGATTAAAATATCAGGTGCAAATATTGATGAGCTTCAACGCATCGGGACTGAAATTGAAGCCGTAGTCAGTAAGTTACCAGGCACCCGTTCGGCTTTTGCGCAGCGTACCAGTGGGGGACGCTATATTGATATTACGCCTAATCTAAAAAATGCCGCCCGTTATGGTATGACCCTTAAAGATATTCAAGATGTTGTACAAATGGCGATTGGCGGTATGCAAGTTGGTTTGTCGATTCAAGGGCAAGAGCGCTATCCCATCAATATTCGTTATCCACGTGAACTGCGTGACAATATCGAAAAGTTAAGGGATTTACCGGTATTAACCAAAACAGGTAAGTACATTCCATTAGACAATTTAGCCAACATTGAGATCAGCGATGGTGCACCTATGCTTGCCAGTGAAAATGGGCGTTTAATCAGTTGGGTGTTTGTTGATTTACAAGACATCTCTATTGGCGAATACATTGAAATGGCCAAAAAAGCCTTAGGGGAGCAAGTGCAATTACCGCCGCGTTATAGCTACTCATTTGCGGGCCAATATGAATATATGCAGCGGGTTGAAGCCAAAATGGAATTGGTGATCCCGTTAATGCTAGCGGTTATTTTCATGCTACTGATGATGACCTTTAGCTCCTTTATTCAAGCCTCAGTGATCATGCTCAGTTTACCTTTTTCATTAGTGGGCAGTGCTTGGTTGTTGTACTTCCTTGACTTTAACTTCTCGGTCGCTGTGTCGGTGGGAATGATCGCGCTGGCTGGGGTTGCCGCTGAGTTTGGCGTAGTGATGCAGGTGTATTTAAACAACAGCATTAAAGATCGACAAGCAGCCGGACAGTATCATGGCCGCAGTGATTTAGCGGAAGCGTTAATTCATGGCGCTGTGATGCGTATTCGTCCTAAAGCCATGACGGTCGCCACTATCTTTTTTGGCTTACTGCCAATTATGTGGGGCAGCGGTACGGGTAATGAGGTGATGCAAAAAATTGCTGCGCCAATGGTGGGCGGCATGGTGACTGCGCCTTTATTATCGCTGTTTGTCATTCCGGCGATTTACTTGCTGGTGTACGGCCGAACGTTGGCCAAGTCATAAGCTGCCGTTATAAATGATTAGCATGGAGTCGATTGCTAATCATTGAATTATAAATCCACGCCCTCATTTGAGGGCGTTTTCGTTTAGACAATTTGATGCTTGCAATACTATTTTTTATCTTTTCAATGATGTTAACTCGCAGAATAAGCTAATCAATCCTATGATTAATAATTGATATAGTCATCAAAAAGTATGGATGACTTATTCATTAGAGTACTTTCTGTTGGAGGCACCAATGGGATTGCGTTTTTCATTTTACTATATTGCTGGGCTAGTCGTGATTATTAGCGCGCAATCTCAAGCGGCTAATTTGCAAAATGATCTTGATTTAGATCTTGAATCATTAATGGGCATGGATGTTCAAGCGACATCAGCCATGAAGCGCACTCAGTCATCGTTTGATACGCCAACATCTATTTATGTGCTCTCTAAAGAACGTATTATTAACTCGGGCGCGACGTCTATTCCAGAAGCGCTCAAAGTGGTGCCAGGTTTGGTTGTTCGTCAGTTAGATAATAATCAATGGGCGATTACTACTCGCAGTGTTGCCTCGCGATTTGTGAGTAAAATGTTGGTGATGATTGATGGTCAAAGCCTTCATACTCCTCAGTTTTCAGCCGTGTATTGGGAAACCTTAAATGTCCCCTTGTATGATATCGAACGCATTGAAGTTATCCGTGGTCAAGGCGGCTTGCTTTGGGGGACAAACGCAAGCAATGGCGTGATTAATATCATTACCAAAAATAGCATTGATACCCGCGGTGTTTACCTAGATGCATCCGCAGGTAATAGGCTGAATTATGATGCCAATGTGCGTTATGGAAGTGATATAGGTAATAAAGGCAGTTTTCGGTTTTATGCTCATGGGAATGATCAACAAGCTTCTAAAAAGGGGAGCAACCTTCCTTCCAACGACAGCTCTGAAATGGTCAATGTGGGTACTCGATTTGATTTTACGCCCAATGATAGGTGGTCCGGCTTGCTTCAAGCTGATTATAATCGGGCAGATATGGGGCAAAATCTACGCGCCGTGTTAGATGATTCTAATAAAAATATTCCATTCAGTGAAAACACAGAGCGCCAAGAGTTAAGGGTGATGGCACGGGTCGAAAACCGGATCTCAGACTCAGCAGACCAAATGCTTCAAGCATCGTGGTTAAAGCAAGATGGTGAGCAAACCTTATTCAATGAACATTTTGAATCAGCAGATCTAGATTATCAAATGAACTTCATTTATCAGGATCTTAAAGTTGATTGGGGCTTGAATTTTCGTTATAGCCATATTCATTATGAACCCAGTATTGTGCTTAGCAGTGACTCTCGCATTGAACATCTTCGTCAGTATGGAGGATTGCTGCAGTTACAATATAAGGTATTGCCGGATCTCGATTTGATTGCGGGTGTGAGGGTTGATCATAATGAATTAACGGGATGGGAAAACCAACCATTAGCCAAAGCTGTGTGGAAGCCGACTAATAACCAAACATTGTGGGGGTCAATTTCAAAAAGCGTTCGTATTCCATCATTGATCGAGTTTAACGATAACTTTGTGGTCAACGGTGATCTTGTAAGTGAAATTGCTGAAACGCCTACAGGCATTCCTTTAATTGATAATTATCGAATTCGTACTTATTTAAATGGTAACGACCAAGTTGAAGCTGAGCAGTCAATGTCTTACGAGCTGGGCTACCGACTATCTCAAGTTTCATGGGCGATTGATGCGTCATTGTATTATACCGATTCAAAAGATGTTGCTGTGATCCAGGTTAATGTTAATGAGGCACAATTTGCACCGGTCATTGGGTTGTTGCAATTAGGCCAAATTGATGCTGCTTATCAAGCATTAACCACTACCAGTATTAGTTATGATTTAGTCTCTCAAGCGAGCGTGATTGCTCAAGGCGGGGATTTAACTCTGACATGGCAAGCAAGTGAATCAGTTAAAACGGAGTTTGGTGTCAGCTACAATGACTTCAAATATGTTCTTCCACCTAACACAGTGCCTGCAATTGGTTACGATTCAGTAACTAAGCAATATTTTGCTAAGTTTGATTGGCAGATTTTTCCCCGCCATAGCTTTTTTGCCACCGTACGTTATGAAGATAGCACGGCTTACAACGTCGATAATTATACGGCATTAGATTTAGCCTGGAATTGGGATATATCTCCCCAATGGCGTTTATCAATATTAGGTAAAAATCTTATTGCAGGTGAGCATTTAGAATATGGCAATACTGGTGAGACATTCACAATACCTAACTATATTGATGAAAGTGTTGCCGTAAAAATTCGCGCTAAATTTTAAGGACTAATATGGTTAAGTCTTTAAGGATATTGCTGTTTGCTTGTCTGCCGTTTTCATTATTGTTTAGTGGAAACGCACAGGCTATGGAGCAAGAATATGCCCTTAAAGCCGGTTTTTTGTTTAATTTTGCCCGATATGGGACCTGGACTGAAGACTTTAGTAAGCAGAATCAATTTAACCTTTGTAGTACGGATGATGATTTTAATGACATTGCTAAACAAGTGTTAGCGGGCAAAACGATTGCAGGGTTGCCAATCCATTTACTCACCGTTCAGTTAACCCAACAAGCAATTGATAACTGTCAGCTATTATTTGTCACCAGCAATAGCCTAGAACAATGGCAGAGCCAGCCTAATATTCAATTTGACAATGTCATGCTGGTGGGTGAAACCCCCAATTTTATTGAGTCTGGTGGCCATATCCGCTTTTTTTTAGCCGCAAGTAAAATTCGTTTTGAAATCTCCCCCGAGCATTTAAAGCGCTCAGGTCTGGTACTGAGCTCAAAAGTACTCCGGCTTGGGCGCATTGTTGAGGGAGCAAAGCTATGATCAAGCTACTGTCCCTTAATTCTGTCAGTAAAAAGCTGTTGTTCATCTTAATGAGCGTGGCATTAATTTCAGTGTTAATCGTCTCTTTTTTGCTAAGCGCTTATGAATTTAAGACTGCGCAAAAAGATCAACAAAGTAACTTGGACACCTTAATCAAGGTGTTATCTCCTAGTATTACTGCTGCGGTTTTATTTGAAGATAACGAATCAATTCAGGAGCTTATAAATCCTATTTTGTTGCGTTCTGATATGGTGTCTGTATTGGTAAATAACGCCCAAGGAGAAAAAGTTGCCAGCGCAAACAACGACAACAAGGTGCTGTATGCGGATGAGCACCTTACTCAAGTGACAGCACCACTTGCCTTGGATGGCATTACTTATGGTGAGTTGATTATTGTCGTTGATGACAGCTACATTCATGATCGTATTGGGTTTTATGGCTATTTTATTGTTATCGCACTGGCGTTGACTTTTGGGGTGAGCCTATTTGTCTCCTTGTGTTTACGACAACGCTTTTTAGCTCCCATTTTGCATTTAGCACAAGTGGCCAAAAAAGTGACTGACTCGAACGATTATAGCCAGCGCGCACAAACTTTAAGCAAAGATGAATTTGGTCAGTTAACAAATCACTTTAATAGTATGCTGCAGACGATAGAACAGCGTGACAGGGTGCTAGAACAAAAGGTACAGCAACGAACTCAGGAGTTAGAGTCGGCTAATTCTCAACTGCATGAATTTGCTTATATTGATGGTTTAACGGACTTGCCTAACCGTCGCTATTTTTATGAAAAACTACAAAGCTTATTAAACCTTCCACAACAAAAATTTGCCCTCATTTTTATTGATTTAGATGGCTTTAAAGAGGTCAACGATAACCTAGGGCACGATTATGGCGACATATTACTGAGCCAAGTTGCTAAACGATTGAAAAACTGTGTGCGAGCCAATGACACGGTAGCGAGATTGGGCGGTGATGAATTTACGTTAATTATTGAGGGGGTGGACGATCATCTACGGGCCTCACAATTAGCTCAAACATTAAAAGAGAGTTTGATGCAATGTATATCGATTAAGGATGAAGAAGCCTATGTGTCTGGCAGTATTGGGATTACCTTCTATCCCGCCGATGGCGACACGGTAGATTTATTGGTTAAGCATGCTGATCAAGCCATGTATCTTGCCAAAGAGAATGGCCGTAACCGTTACGAGTTTTTCTCTCTTAATATGGAGGCAGAAGCAAAACAGAAACACGACTTGATTGAAGAGTTACGAATGGCGATAGCCTTGCAGCAATTTGAAATATATTACCAACCAATATTTTGTTGTAATACGCAAAGGGTGGTGCAAGTGGAAGCACTGATCCGTTGGCATCATCCGCAAAAAGGGTTGTTGGTTTCAATGGATTTTATTCCTATTGCTGAAAGCTATGGTTTGATCAGTACCATTGATGATTGGGTGAGAGAGCAAGTGGTAAGCGATGTTAGTCAGTGGTATCAGCAAACGGGTAAGGTGATGCCTGTGTCGGTGAATGTGTCGCCACTTGAAATTGACTTGCAAAGCCATTGGGTTGATAAATGGATTTTGAATTACACCAAATATAATCTACCTGCTAACGCCATATCGCTAGAGATCACTGAAAATGCGCTGATGGATACCAGTGACAAGGCACAACAACAGCTTCAACAATTATCAAATCATGGTATTAACATGACAATTGATGATTTTGGGGTGGGCTATTCATCATTAGCTTATTTGTTACGCCTAAAGGTTAATACTTTAAAAATTGATAAGGTATTTGTGCAGGATATTGTTGATAACGAAAGCAGTTTAAGTTTAGTGCGGGCTATTATTAGCATGGCGCAAAACTTGAATATCAACGTGGTGGTGCAAGGGGTAGAAAACGAGCAGCAACTGAAAATATTGCACCAATATCATTGTGAATACTTACAAGGCGAATACCTAGCGCCACCGATGACCAAAGCCGATTTTGAACAGCGCTTTTTAGGCTTCCCCAGCCAAACGGCATTAGCACATCAAAGCCAATCCTAATGACTCATGACCAAAACATGATTTGAAACGATTAAGCGGATGCTTTTGTACGCTCAATTTGTCAAACTGTCGCCTGATAAAATAATCATAACAAGGACTCCCCATGAAAACTCTTACACTGGTGTTTACCGGTTTGGCGTTAGCGCTTTCGGGAATGAGCCATAGTGCTGAAATTGATAAAAGTCATATCAAGCGCCTTGGGCCAGTTAGCTCAAACAGCGCATTAGCTCTCTCTAAAGGCCCTAATGCGGATGTGTTACGAGCGAATTTAGTGGCTAAGTTAAGCCAGCAAGATAGCCTAAATATATTTGGCGACAAGTATGCTTGGTCAGAGGCAACCAGTTCACCAGACAAATCCGGTTGGTTAGCATATCAGGTGCCTGTTGCTACTCAGCGATTTACCCAAGGTACGCTTACCATAAAAGGGTTAGACAACCCGCAGGTTTACCTTAATGGTCAGTTAGTTAAATCAGCCAGTGAAGTGCCATTAAACTTGGCCAATGGCGATTATCAAATCTTAGTATTAGCCGACGGACAACAAGCTAACACCGAGTTTAGCCTTGACTGGCAAGGTAAAAGAGATATCGACACCCTCGACTTTAGCGCGCAAACCCGTCAGCGTGTATCAGCTGAGCAGCTATATGATGCTAAAACGATTAGTAGCTTAACTCTGTCTCCCAATGGCAAATATTTACTGCAATCAACCACAGAATATCAGCCAGCAAAAGGTGATACCGCAATTCAAGTCACTGAGCTGCGCCAAGTATCAGACAACAGCGTGTTATATCGCTGGCAAGATGCCCGACCAAGTAGTGCAGTTTGGTCATCAAACAGTAAGCAATTAGCGTTTGTTGCTAATAAGCAAATTCAATTACTGAATATTGCTGATCTTAGTATCGATATTGCTGTTGATAATATAGAAAACATTGCGGATCTGCATTGGTATGGCGACAGCTTAATATTAAGCTGGACCAAACCTTTTAAAGCGGATGATAAGGCGACATCAAAGCGTTACCAAGCCATTGAAGACCGTTGGAGCTATTGGCGCAATAATAGCCAGCTTTATCAATTAGACCTGGATTCTGGTGTGTTACGTCAGCTCACTGATGGCCCATTATCAACGTATCTACTGGACAGTCATCAAGACAACAATAGCCTATTGGTGACTCGTTCACCGGTTGATTACGCTGAGCCAGCCCACAGTTTGTCGCAATTAATTGAACTTGATGTTAGTAACTTAAAAGAAACCCTAATTGGTGAATATCGCACCTTTGGCGGCGCACTGTACGCCGACAATGGCATGTATATCATGGCTGGGGCTAACTTCATGGATGGCTTAGGAAAACAAGATAAGTCGATTGAAGTAAACGACTATGACGGTCAGTTATATTGGCGAGACAGCAAGGGGAAAGTCAGTCCATTAAGCAAAAACTTTAACCCAGCCATCAATAATATAATGAAAGTCGGCGATGAAGACTTATTAGTGGCGGTAACCGAAGGCGATTATTCACCCATTTACTATTTTGATAAAGGCCGTAAAAGCTTCACTAAAATCGACACAGGTGTTGATATGATCAACAGCGTTAGTGTCGCCAACGATGGCGCCAAGCCGACATTGGTATTTGCTGGAACTTCCGCGACTGTGCCACAAAAAGCCTACAAAATGACGCTGAAATCAAGCCGCAAGCAACTGTTGTTTGATAGCCAAGCCCAAAGTTATGCCAACACTCGCTTAGGCAAAATTGAAGATTTTGATTTTACTAACAAGCATGGCCATAACATTGATGGCAGAGTGTATTTACCCGTAGATTTTGATGCGAATAAAAAATACCCTGCGTTAGTGTATTACTATGGCGGCACGTCGCCAGTTGGTCGCCACTTTACTGGCCGCTGGCCATTTAATTTGTGGGCAGCGCAAGGCTATGTGGTTTATGTACTGCAACCCAATGGGGCAACGGGTTATGGCCAAGGGTTTAGTGGTCGACATGTGAATGCATGGGGTGAATACAGTGCTGACGATATTATTGAAGGCACACAAGCATTCTTAAAAGCTCACCACTTTGTTGACCCTAAACGCGTTGGCAATATGGGTGCATCTTATGGTGGCTTTATGACCATGTATTTAGCCACGCAAACCGATATTTTTGCGGCATCAATGTCGCATGCGGGCATCAGTAACTTGTCTTCATATTGGGGTCATGGCTGGTGGGGTTACGGTTATTCTGGCGTGGCCAGTCGCGGTAGTTTTCCGTGGAATAACCGTGAATTATATGTAGAACACAGCCCGCTCTACAACGCGGATAAAATTACCACGCCACTACTGCTTATTCATGGCGATGCAGATACCAATGTGCCAGTAGGCGAAAGCCACTATATGTACACTGCCCTGAAGCTATTGGGTAAAGAGGTTGAGCTAGTGGAATTTAAAGATCAAGACCATCATATCAATAGCCGTCAAGCTCGCTTTGACTGGTGGAATACCACCATAGCTTGGTTTGACTTGAAGCTTAAAGGTGAGCCTCAGTGGTGGAATAGCTTGTATCCTGATAGCGCCTATGATGAGGCGAAACAATAAATTCTAATCATTGACTTAAAGCAGCCTCAATACGAGGCTGTTTTTTTGTCATCTCAGGTTAATTCCAATCGTATTAAATAACTGATCATTCTAGCTTGTGAAAATACCTGATAACTATGTTAGATTTTTTGATTGTAGAATAACTACTTATCAAAAAAATCTGCCTTGTTATCACGCATTTTTCCGACGCTATTTCTGGCCACTTATTTACTGTGATTGGTATAATTAGCTTGAATGTGTTGTTGGTAAATATCGCTAATGGTTTGCCGTAACCATTTGTGCGCAGGGTTATTTTGCTGCCGTCTATGCCAAATTAACGATAATTGTATGGGGTTAATTTTAACCGGCATGTCGATAATTTGAATATGAAATGCTTGTTGGTATTTGTAGGCTAATGATTTGCTACAAGCGCCAATGCAGTCACTTTGAGCAACCAAAGAAATTAATGATAACAACGAGTTGCACTCTGCAACCACTTTGCACTCTGCAACCACTTTGCGGTTTGAGAGATTATTTTCGGCATAAAAATCAACAATTGAGGCATTGGCGCGGGTCAAATTAAGCTTAATGTGTTGTTCGGCAAAAAATTGCTCGGTGCTCACAGGCCCAGATATTCGCGGATGATTTTGGCGGCAAATGAGTACAATTTCATCAGTGGCTAAGGGTTGGTAAATTAAAGTGCTATCGCGACTATCTGTTATATCAATTGCCAGATCCGCTTGTTGGGCAAATAGCGCCTCATTAATTTGGGTTTCATTGGTGTTTTGATCTTTAAATGTGATTAACGGATTGCCTTGCTGTTGTAAACGTAAAGTATGGGGCAGTAATTGATCTGTGATTGATTCAAACGCTAAAACGGTGAATTGCAAATGAGAGGTGTTGCTGTCAAATACCTTGGTGTTCTCAACCAAGCCTTCCAAGACTTCCAATGATGGCAAGAGTTGCTCCATCAATTGATGGGCATAGTGGGTGGCGATAATACCGCGGCCATTGCGAATAAATAAGTCTTGGCCACAAAGTTGGGATAAGCGTTTAATCGACCCGCTGACGGCTGCTTGAGTCACATCAAGTTGTTCAGCCGCTAAGGTGATGGACTGATGATGATACACCTGCGAAAACACTCTATAGAGATTCAAATCAATCTTATCTGGCATAAATTCTGGTGATGTCTGCGTTACCTTATTCATAAGTATAACTTAACAATCAACCATAGTTACCTTTGTTTATCTAAATTGTTAAAAGTTTAAGATGAATGCAATTAACTCAGCGGCAAGATATTCATGTTCGCTCGGTGTTTGATAGCCACTTAAACCAAAGGTCATTATTTATGAACAAATCAGTTATTGCCTTAATCGTTATTTCAAGCTTGTCTTTTAGCTATTCTGCCGTGGCGCATAGCCATGGTACAGGTCAAGATGAGCATGCGTTAACCACTTCATTTATGTATCAAGGCAAGCCTGCGACTCAAGCGACTAAAGCCTACAATACTGAGTTTGCTAAGGGCTTAAATTTTGACGATACCAAGTCATTTCAAGAAGGCCGAGCGAATCTGATAGCGCCGCTAGATGCCGCAACCGCCGCGTTGCTTGCTGATGCCTATGAATTTATTAGTGATCAAACCCCAGATACCATCAATCCGTCACTGTATCGTCAAGCGCAGATGAATAATGAAGCTTATGGTTTGTATCAAGTAAACGAGGGTATTTTCCAAATTCGCGGTACTGATTTAGCTAACATGAGTTTAGTGCGTACCGATAACGGTTGGATTGTATTTGACCCATTAACCACTAAAGAAGCGGCTAAAGCCTCGTTAGCTTTTGCCCTTAAAAACTTACCATTTGGTAATCATGATCCCGTTGTGGCCATGATTTACTCGCATTCACATGCCGACCATTTTGGTGGTTCTCGTGGAATTCAAGAGATGTTTCCCAATGTGACAGTTTATGGCTCGGCGAATATCACCAAAGAAATGGTTGATGAAAACGTGCTAGCGGGTAATGCCATGTCTCGGCGTACTTCGTATCAATATGGGGCGACGATGGTGCCATCTGAAACCACCATTGTTGATGCCGCTTTATCAAATGGTATTGCTAAAGGCGAGATCACCTATGTGTTGCCAGATCATGAAACTAATCTAGACAGCAAATTTGAAACTGTCGTCATTGATGGTCTTGAAGTGGTGTTTATGGATGCATCGGGTACTGAGGCGGTATCTGAAGCTGTGGCTTACATTCCCAGCATGAAGACCATTTGGTCTGCTGAAGTAACCTATAAAGGCATGCACAACATCTATACCTTACGTGGTGCTAAAGTGCGTGATGCGCTTAAATGGTCTAAAGAAATCAATAATATGCTCCAAGAGTGGGGCGGCGAAGCCGAATTTTTATTTGCGGCACACAGCTCGCCAATTTGGGGCAATCAAGATATTAATGACTTTTTAAAGTTACAGCGCGACAACTATGGATTTGTACACAATCAATCTTTGCGCCTAGCCAATAACGGCGTTGTGCTGCAGGACATAGGCTGGGAAATTGAAAAGGTGTTACCACAATCAATAAAAGATGCGTGGCACACCAATGGTTATCATGGCACTTACTCACATAATGCGCGCGCTGTGTATAACATGTATTTGGGCTTTTTTGACATGAACCCTGCTAACTTAAATCCTTTACCGACCAAAGCAGAGGCGGCTAAATTTGTTGAATACATGGGCGGTGAACAAGCTATTTTAAAGCGTGCTAAAGCAGATTTTTATAAAGGCGAATACCACTTTGTTGCTACCGCAGTGAACAAGGTTGTGGTCAATAACCCCAACAATAATGATGCACGTAACTTATTAGCGGATACTTATGAACAGCTAGGTTATCAGTCAGAAGGCGCAGGTTGGCGAAATATCTATCTTTCTGGCGCACAAGAGTTACGTATTGGCCGCCAAGCAGGAGCATTAAAATCAGCCTCAGCAGATATTATTGCTGAAATGCCAGTAAGGTCGTTATTGGATTATTTAGCGATTAAAGTCGATTCAATTAAAGCGCAAAATTACGCCTTTGAAGTTAATTTAGTGCTGCCAGATAGCAAAGAAGTTTATGTGGTTGAGTTGGCTAACGGTAACTTGAGTAACGCTAAAATTGATAAGGTAAAAGACAGTGCAACCGCCACTTTTACCATCAATCAAGCTGACATTGTTAAGCTTAACCTTAAGCAAACAACGGTAAAACAATTGCTGACAAGCAAAGCGGCGAGCATTCAAGGCGATGCATCTTTCTTAGACATCTTAGCGAAGGTGATGACTGAATTTGACCCTGCATTTGAAATTGTCCCCTTGCCTACCGACAAGGTGATTGAGGCCAATAAAGCCATCTATATGAAAAATGTCGCTAGGCCAGTACACAATGGACGTCACCACCACCGCTAGGTTCATAGGTCGCGAGATTTAAGCTGATATAGTATGAATATAAAAACCGCCGATTGAGCGGTTTTTTATTGGGGCGGGTTAATATTTTAGTGTTTTGGAGGGCCGCTGCTGGGCCTGCATCTTACATTTCGCTTCTGTCATGCTTGTTTTGAAAAGCGATTTGCGCCACATAGAATGGGGCGCAAATCATGGTGATCAATTGATAACCGCTTTGAGTGATTCACTGAGGCGGGTGGTGGGGCGACCGATTAAGGCACTTAATGCCCCTTGGTTATCAAATAATCCCGCGTTTAACGCCCCTTTATCTGAATCAGCAAGCAAGGCGGCGAATGGCTCAGGGATCCCAGCACCAACAAGTGCAGCTTTGTATTCATGCTCAGGCAAGTTGACATAGGGTATCGTTTTACCCGATTGCTGACTTATTAAGGCCGCCAGTTCTGCAAGTGTGTATGACTCATCACCCGCCAATTCATATACTTTTCCTGCTTGTGGTGTGGCTGATGTTATTACCACTGCCGCAGCTTGTGCATAATCATCTCGTGTTGCTGAGCTTATCAGTCCCTCTCCTGCACTGCCTATAAAGGCGCCGTATTCAATAGCTGGCTTAACACTGGCTAGGTAATTTTCGGTATACCAGCCATTACGAAGCAGCACGAAAGGTACGCCACTTTGTTGCAGGTATTTCTCAGTTTCTAGGTGCTCTTTGGCTAAAAGTAACGGCGATGTATCAGCATGCAGTAGGCTGGTATAGGCGATAAGCGATACACCTTGGTTTTTAGCCGCGTCAATAACATTGCGATGTTGTTCTGCTCTTTGTCCCACTTCACTTGAAGAAATAAGCAGCACTTTATTTGCCCCCTTAAATGCCGAGTTTAGGGTGTCAGGCTTTGTATAATCTGCTTCACGTACCTGCACCCCAAGGCGGCTAAATCACTTGCTTTAGCAGGTGTTCTTACCGCAGCAATAATTTCTGATGGCTTTACCTTACTCAGTAAATGTGCGATTACCTGACGACCAAGCTGGCCATTTGCACCTGTTACTACAATCATTTTTCTCGCTCCATGGCTTTTCGATTTAGATGGCAATAACTATATAGTTTGCTGATTGATTAATAATTACCCGAAATGTAAACTCATCGTTAATTATAAATAAACAATGGGCCCACACATGATCTCAATAGACGACATGATGGTGTTCACTAAGGTTGTTGACAGCCAATCTTTTACTCAAGCCGCTGAACAGCTAGGCATTGGTAAAGCCAGAGTGTCTCAGATAGTCACTAAGCTTGAGCAAGAATTAAATACTCGCTTACTGCAACGAACCACACGATCTTTGTCGCTCACTGACACTGGCGCTCGCTATTACAAAAAATGTTTAATGATCCAAGAGCTAGCAATGGAGGCCAATACCCAAGCCCAACAACTTAGCGACGAACCCACAGGCCTACTCAGGATCTCAGTGCCAATTAGCGGCTACACAGATATTTTTAGCCAGTTTCTATGTCAATATCCGCACATTCAATTGCAAGTGGTGGAAAGTGACAGCTACAGCAACTTGATTGAATCCCGCTGTGATATTGCTATTCGAGCGTCATCGGCACTGGAAGATTCGAGACTTTATGCTACTAAAATTGGTGAGTTTGACGAGATTCTCTGTGCATCAGCACAGTACTTAAAGCAGTTTGAACCGCTTGATACAGCACAAGATCTGCTTAAACTTGACTGGGTGAGTCATGAGATAGTGCAGGGCAATAAATTGCTCGTGTTGAAGTCACCTCAAGGTGAGGTGAGGTTAAGCAAAAAACCAAGAGTGCAGGTTCGCACAACCAGTTCGTTAAAAGGGTTCTTGCTTAACCATGTTGGATTTGGTCAGTTACCCGCTTTTGTGGTGAGGGATGAACTTGCCAGTGGTGAGTTAGTCCGCATCTTGCCGCAAAGCCATCAAGTGACTATCCCCTTGTATGCTGTGTATCAGAACAAAGCATTAATGCCACAAAGAACACGTGTTTTAATTGATTTTTTGAAACAATCAGTCAGGAGTTTTAGCTAGCTAAATTGGGTTGCAGAGTTACATTTCCCTGTTTAAGAGTTTGTTAGCATGTTTATACTGTTACTAAACAATCATGTACGGTAAAGCACTTTCACCACATGCCAACCAAATTTGGTTTTGACGATATGTGGGGTAATTAACTCACCACTAAAGCACACTTTATCAAACGCTGGTACCATTTGACCTTGTTTGAACTCTCCTAAGCTGCCGCCTTTTTTGCCAGAGGGACAGCTAGAGTGTTTTTTGGCGAGCACATCAAATTTTGCGCCCTTGTTTAATTGGCTCACAATAGATTCGGCAAGTTCTTTATGTTTTACCAGAATGTGTAATGCCGCAGCAGTTTTGGCCATGGTTGGAGTCTCAAGCAACAAATTTATCCCAGATTATAACCTAAGCCGCCTACGTTTTACGATGTGCGATTTGACTCCTTAATCGCTCATGGCTAATAGCCTTAATATTTACAGGTATTCCTTTGGCGAGTTTCGATTTATGCTGGGGCGGTTATTTTAATTTATTAAGGACTTCAAATGATTCAACAAGGACAAGCTTTACCTGCGGGAACGTTAGGCCAATTAACCAAAGATGGTATGGTAAACCATGATGTTGCAACTCTGTTTGCGGGCAAAAAAGTCGTGTTGTTTGCTGTGCCAGGGGCGTTTACCCCAACTTGCTCTGAAGCACATTTACCGGGTTTTGTGGTGTTAGCCGATCAGCTTAAAGCCAAAGGCGTGGATATTATTGCTTGCGTATCAGTTAACGATGCGTTTGTGATGAAAGCCTGGGGTGAAGCGCAAAATGCATCAGAAATCATGATGCTAGCAGATGGCGATGCCAGCTTTAATAAAGCGCTTGGCTTAGACATGGATACTGCCGCTTTTGGTGGGATTCGTTCACAGCGTTATGCCATGGTGATTGATAATGGCGTAGTGACCACATTGAATGTTGAAGCACCAAAATCATTTGAAGTGAGCACAGCTGAAGCAGTATTAGCTTCGTTATAATGCCACATTAAGTGACAAAAATGGACGCGTGTTAGCGTCCATTTTTTTGCATATTACCGGCATGGTCTGTCTGTTTTTTAGGTAATGTTACTCTAACAAGAAGCCCACCTTCAGGGCGGTTTTTTAAGCTGATTTTACCGTGATGCCGGTCAATAATACGTTTAACAATGGCTAAACCTAATCCTGAACCCACACTGCCACGAGCGGTATCGCCTTGAGTAAATGGTTGAAATAGCTCTTCAACTTTACGTTCGTCGATGCCGGGGCCGTTGTCTTCTATACTAAAACCCACATAACGGGCATCCACAAATGAGCTGATTTTTACCCACCCATTACCATATCTAAAAGCATTTTCAACTAAGTTACTTAGTACGCGTTTAATGGCCACGTTATGCAATGGAATTTCAGGACAATCGGCTAATGATATTTCTATCTGCGCTAAGCGATGGCTTTCTTGCTGATGGATTTCTTGGATCAGTTGATTTAGTTGAAAAGGTTCGCGCACCACTTCTTGGTCGTGGCGGACATAAGCAATAAATTGTTTGATGATGGCATCCATATCTTCAATATCGTTGACTATGCCATCTTTGAGGTAGTGGTCATCTTCAACCATCATTTCGCAAGCAAGGCGAATACGAGTTAATGGCGTGCGTAAGTCATGCGAAATACCCGCCATAAGTAAAGCGCGGTCTTGCTCAAGTTGTTGCATGCTTTTAGCCATTTGATTAAAGGCATGAGTCACTTCAACAATTTCGGTCGAGCCACTTAAAGGCAGTGGTGCTGGAAACTCGCCTTTTGATACCGTGACTGCCGCTTTTTGTAGCCGTTTTAATGGCTTATTCTGATTGCGAGCAAATAACCATCCGCCAGCGACACTGAGCGCACCAATCACCAATAGGTATAATGTTAAGGGGGATAAGTCAGACTCATTGATCCCGGTTAGCGGGACTTTTATCCAAATACTGGGGGCTTGAGGGGGGCGTATCCATACATCAAGTTTGTCACCTTGAGAAAAGCGTACCTCGGCTTCGCCGCCTAAATACACTGACATTTGATCAGAGAGAAAACTGTAATAAGTGGCATTATCTAAGCCGGCTTCACGGGCTTGTTTAAGGTTATATATCGTCATGCCGTCGTCACGGACTTTGGCATTTAGGGCGTCAACCATTGATAAGTGCTCGCGGCCAACATCAACGCCATCAACAAATAAAATATTGATTTGCCTTGCTATTAACTGGTTGATTTGTTCGTAGCTCGGTTTGATAAAGTACACGGCTACCGACCAATAAGACACCAGTTGATTGATTAGCAGTAAACTGCCAATCAGTACAACCGTTTGGCTAAAAGCATTACGTGGCAGCAAACGCTGCCACCATTTTAATGGTAACGCTATCGGATCAGACACAGGTTATTTTCTGGTAGAGCCGTCGGGCACAAACACATAACCTAAGCCCCACACCGTTTGAATGTAACGTGGGTTGGCGGCATCTGTTTCAATCAGGCGACGTAAACGTGATACTTGCACGTCAATCGAGCGCTCTAAGGCAGAATAATCGCGGCCACGGGCTAGATTCATTAATTTGTCTCGAGATAATGGCTCGCGTGGATGCGAAACCAATACTTTTAGTACTGCAAACTCACCACTGGTTAAGGCGATACTTTCTTCGCCATGAAACATTTCACGAGTGGCGAGGTTTAAGGTAAATTCACCAAACTCAATCACTTGTTCTTTTTGTGCTGGCGCACCAGGTACATCAACAGTTTGGCGGCGCATCACGGCTTTAATGCGGGCGAGTAATTCACGTGGATTGAATGGCTTAGGCAGATAATCATCGGCGCCTAATTCAAGGCCGATAATGCGGTCTACTTCGTCGCCTTTTGCGGTTAGCATGACAATGGGGATAGGGTTTTCTTGCTGACGTAAGCGACGGCAAATCGATAAACCATCTTCACCGGGTAGCATCAAATCGAGCACGATTAAGTGAAAGTTTTCACGCTCAAGTAGGCGATCCATTTGTTCGGCATTGGCTGCGCTGCGTACTTGATAACCTTGTTCTATCAAGTATCGCTCCAATAGCGAACGAAGTCTCATGTCATCATCAACAACAAGAATTTTCGACGTTTCCTGGCCCATATAGCTATCCTTTGTGTTCTGCATTTTTTGACCAATATAACCACTTTATCGACAGGCTGACAGAGGCTTGGTGACTGTATCTTTATCGTCAGTTTATTTTTTATGTCTGCAAGATATGTATCTGTATGATATTTTTAACATTTTACTTGATTCTGCTGTTTGTTGGAAATTGTAACAAATCTCAATTTAAGCGATTAAAAACCGGAGTTTTTGAGGGTAATACTTTAATGCAAAAGCAATTTAAGCGTCTGAAATACTTCAATAGGCAATATGTGGCATGAGCACTTGCCTGCGACAAGTTGTCGCAGTTTGTAGCTTTGTTATTGCGAGGTGTTACTTTTTACATAAAATCAACGTCCTACTTACAAGCTTCACTAAGAAAGCGTAATTATGATAAAAGCTAATATTTCTTTGTTGTCAGCAGCTCTTTTAACGTCATTTTACTCTGTCACCTCATGGGCGGGTGATATTGAAGTTATCCAAGTCAATGGGAGTCAAGCTAATTCCAGCGGCGAGTTAATGGTGTCTCCTAACGTTATTTATCCGATAGCAGATATCGGCCAAGTGCTGAACCATTTACCCGGTGCGTCGGTGAATGGTAACGGGCCATTAACCGGTATTGCTCAGTATCGTGGTTTGTCAGGCGAGCGAGTTAATACCCAAGTGAACGGGGCCTCTCTTGCTGGCGCTGGGCCAAATGCTATGGATGCGCCACTTAGTTATGCCAGCTTAATTTTAACCGAATGGGTTGAAGCACAGCGTGGTATTGCGCCTGTTGCATCTGGGGTGGATACGCTTGGCGGCAGTATAAATGTGGTTGAGTCTCAGGCTCGATTTCAAGAGACTTCTGGCAAGCTTCGGGCGCAATATTTGCATAATGGCGAGCGCAGTACGTTGGGAGGGAAAGCCAATTTAGGTGGTGAACAACATGCACTACTGCTTTACGCTGATGTGTTGCATGGTGATGATAATGTCAAAGCGGGCGATGGCCGCGAAATCTCACCGACCTTTTATGATAAGCAGGTTTTTGGTGGCCAATATCGGTTTAACTTAGGTGATGACGAGCTATCGGATGAGTCAATTGCTGTGAGTTATCAACATCTGAAAACCAAAGATGCCGGCACGCCAGCATTACCGATGGACATTGATTACATTAAAACTGATCGCGTGAGTGTTGCAGGTTCTCATCAAGTTGTCGGTTGGGCGTTAGATTGGCATTTAGCCTACAGTGATGCCCGCCATGGTATGGATAATTTAAGCTCTCGCACCTTAATGCCAACCATGAGTTCGCGTTATAACACTGCAGATAGTCAAAGTTTGGATAGTCAGTTTGTTTTGAGTAAAGGGGATTGGCGTGTTGGCTATGACGGGCAGTTTCGTCAGCACAATTCAGTGATCACCAGCCCTGATAACCCGATGTTTCGTGTTGATAATTTTAACCATGTGCAAGATGACAAATTGAGTGTGTTTGCCCAGTGGCAGCATGAACTAGGCCTTTGGCAATTAACCGCAGGCACTCGATTGAAGTATTACCATGTTGATTCAGCCAAGGTTGATCATTCTATGGCGGCCAACATGCCAGCGATTGCAGCTTTAATGCAACGCTTTAATGATGCCGATAGAAATATCAGTCAAACCGGTATTGATGCGGTTTTTAATGCACGATACCAATGGCGTGAGCCACTAACTTGGGTGTTTGGTGCGGCGCGCAAACAGGCTGGAGCAACGTATCAACAAAGGTATTTATGGGTGCCAATGCAATCTACTGGTGGGCTAGCTGATGGGCGAACCTATGTGGGTAATCCAGATTTAGATCTCGAAACCGCTTATCAACTTGAGTTAGGACTAGATTATCAAACTGGTAATTTTAGCCTTAGTCCACGGGCATTTTATCATCGTATTGATGATTATATTCAAGGTGTTGCCGCCACTGACCCCACCGTAATTATGGCTGCAAAAATGATGGGCGATGATAATCCATTGATGTTTGCCAATGTTGATGCCGAGCTTTATGGCATGGATTTAACTGCGGCATACCAATTAACCCCACACTTTTCGCTCGATTTAATTGCTAACTATATACGTGGTCAGCGCCGTGATGTTGAGGATAACTTGTATCGTATTGCACCGCCTAAGTTAAAGCTGGGGCTTAATTATGTGCGTAACCAATGGCGGGCACGGCTTGAATCCGTTGCTGTGAGTTCCCAAGATAATATCTCTGCTGGGCAGTTAGAGAAGACAACCGCAGGCTATGCCTTGTTGAATATTTCGCTGGGTTATCAAGCTACAACGTGGCAAGTCGATGTTGGGGTGAATAATGTATTTGACACATATTATAAAGATCACTTGGCGGGTTATAACCGAGTGATTGCCTCAGCGCTAAATCCAGGTGAGCGAATGCCCGGTGAAGGCATCAGTGCGTGGCTAACCGCCGAGTACCATTTTTAAACCTGTAGACGGGTTTGGGCCGCTTAAATAAGGCGGCCCTTTTTTATTGTTTAGCGATGATCTGCAATGGGCTTTTTGAGTAGTTTTCGTTGCAGTGTTCTTCGGTGCATTCCTAGTAATCTGGCCGTGGCTGAAACATTGCCATTATTGGCATTTAAGACTTGTTGAATATGTTCCCATTCAAGTAGCTTTGGGGGAATGGGCTGTTCTGATAGTAATGTTTCTGGTTGAGCGCTTGGCGTAACCTTGAGCGCGTTTAATAAGGTTTGGGTATCAACCGGTTTTGCTAAATAATTGTCGGCTCCTAATCTAATCGCTTCAACTGCGGTGGCAATGCTGGCGTAGCCTGTGAGTAACACAATTAATGCTTTTGGCAGGTGTTGGCGAAGTGGGGTAATTAACGATAAGCCATTTTCATCAGCCAGTTTCATATCTAATAAAATATGGCTGGGTGTATGTTGCCGCGCTTTTAATAGGCTGTCGCTGGCGTTATTGCTCACTATGCAGTGAAAGCCGTGACGATTTAAACGGCTGGCAAGTACCGCTGCTAGAGCGTTATCATCTTCAATAATAAGTAAATTGTTCATGCTTTTTCTATTGGTAAGGTGACGGTTGCTATCATACCTTTATCTTGATTAGGCTGTAAGGTGAGTTCGCCACCTAAACGCTCAAAACTAGCATGACTTAATAACACTGCGATACCAAGCCCTTTTGGGTTTTCAATGAGTTTATGGCCAAGCTTGGCTAGCAAACTTTCTGACATGCCTTGTCCAAAGTCATAAATAGCAATACTTAGCACAGCCATGGTTTTGAGGGTGATGTTTATCTCGACTTTAGGTGTTTGAATCACTTCTTCACTGGCTCTGGCTGCATTTTCAATTAGTGCCAATAATGCGGGTAGCAGACTCATATCACTATGAATAGTGGCATGGCTGGCATTGTCCGATACAGTTATCGATAGCTTTACTTCTGGCATTAACAAGTTAACTTGATCTTTCAGCGTTTTGACCAGTGCGGCAACGGTTTGGGCGTGCATTTTTTCTGAGCGTATGGATTCTGTTGCTTGTCTTAAATCCGTTAAGCTTGCTTCGCAACGACTAAGCGCTTTGTGCATTTCAATTGTCAGCGGGCTTGATTGATTGTCTTCGACCAGTTCTTCTAAAAGTAATCTTAATGTGGCTAGCGGGGTGGCGAGTTGGTGGGCCATTTGTGCTGATACTGTCCCTAGCGCCAATAGTTTTTCTTGGCGCAATTGCGCTTCGCGAAGGTAATTTAACTCAGCGTCTTTTTGACGAATTCTTTTGGCGATAAAGGCAACCGTGGTGGTGAGAACTAATGCTGAAATGACAAAGTTAAACCACATGCCTAAATAGTGCGAGCTCATGTCCATGCCATGATGCAAACTATGATCGGGTTGTGAGAATATCATCGCACTATAAGCTGTGGTAGAAATGATTGCTAAGCACCAAGGTGCCCACTGTGGCAGCATAATTGCTGCAATGGCGATGGGCAGTAATAATAAGGAAGTAAAGGCGTTGGCTGCGCTACCGGTACAATATAGCCAGATGATCCAAAAAATAGTATCTAGCAATAAAGTGATAAACAATAATTGCTTGCGGCCGAGCATATAGCGAACTCGAAAACTAATAGCGACGTAAAGCGCCTCAATAACGAGTACATAATTGAGCTCAATAGGTGGGGTAGTTAGGCCAAATAATTCAGTCGCAAAGAAAATAAGCCCAAGCTTCAATAGCCAGTAAGCCAGCCTTAATGTGGACAATTGGTCTGTGGTAGTCCCCATAAAAGATGGGCTGTTATTCATAGTGTTAGGGTTGATTTTATGCATTTTTATGATTGTAAATAAGGCGGCATGTCTGGCTATACACTAGTCTAATTTGTGTGGTTTTTATATAAAAGATTGCTGACGATATAATATCAATCGTCATCAATAACTGATCATTCTAGCTTGTGAAAATACCTGATAACGGCGTTAAATTTTTTGATTGTAGAATAACGGCTTATCAAACATTCAGCCTTGTTATCACGCATCTTTTCTACGCCATTTCTGTCCATTTATAAACTGTGATTGTTCATCTTAATATTAGGGCTGTGTGATATTGATGCATTTACTGATGCTAAAATTACTGACGTTGAAATAGCAGCTCAGTTTCGTGTGAGCCATCCTTGTCTTTATCAATCAGCAAGGTCAATGTGTTGTCATCTTCACTGATATAGAGCTGTGTATTGCTTGCACTAAAATCGGTTAATTCGGTGTCGTTATTGGTATCAAAGGTTTGAGCTAAGGTGACTATATTTGTTTCAGGATCAATACTGTAAGTTCCCCATTCCACCCCTGAGTCGTCTGGGTTGTCAAATTCAACTTCACCCTGCAAGTAAGTCCCATCTGCATTGAATATCAACACCAGTAGATCGTTTTCGTTGGCGGGTTCATCGTCAACTTCGTGCATCATCCATGTGCCGACGATACCCTCATCGATTTGAGCGCTAAAAGTGATTTTGCTATCTATGGTGGCGTCTGGGTCTTTATCAAATGATAAGACCAACTTTCCGTTGTCATCAATTTCACCATAAAGCGCAGAGGCACCGCTGGCATCCTTAAATTCGGTGAGTCCCGAGTGACCATTATTATCAAATGATTGACGAGTCATCACACGGTTGGTGCCACTGTCGCGACTATAAACACCCCATTCCATACCCGAAATTTCATCCGGATTGTCTTGTGCCACCTCAAAGTGAAGATAAGTGCCGTTATTAAAAAATACTAACGTGAATGAGTTGTTTTCATCGTCATTGCTTGGCCGCCAAGTACCAACAATACCGACTTGTATGCCATTGGCGACCATAGATGCCAGTAAGTGAGATAGGGCTTGAGTTTGATCTACTAAAGCGCGGGTAGCGGTATCTTGGCCACCATGTTCAATGGTGGCTTTTACGGCATCACTGGTAGCAAACTCGCTCACAGTGAGTGTAAAGTCAACAGGCTCGGCGCTGGCAATTGCTGTGTCGGTAATCGTTATGCCATTACTTGGGGCGGCGTCTTTATCTAAAGTTTGCAATAATCTTGTGATGTTAATGACCACATTATTTTGGGCATTTTCACTTGCAGCAAGATTAAACGGGGTGGCAACCTCAGTGGCCAAAATGGTGGGAAATTCAAGTGCGCCAATAAAGAAGGTGACGGTTTCACCTGCTAGATAACTGTAGTTACCCTCGGCGTCGGTGACACCCGATTGGCTGGCGGTTTTATAACCTATGCCTATCACTGCGCTATCAATCAATACGCCTGTTATTGGCTCGGCTTCTGGTGCTGTGGTATAGGCAATAACAGGGGCTGGGTTATCATCATTACTATTGCCACACCCCAAATACAGACCTGATAGTAAACATAATAATAGTGTTCTGTTCATGATTGGTCCTTAATCCATTAAGAGAACATGCAGAGGCGTCACTGTTGGCAATATTGCGGTTGTTTTTAGTTGATTAAGCCTAGCCGATATGTCGTAAATAGCCATTTCAGCTTGATGGTTAATGGCGTGCTTAAGGGCTGAGTTGGTGTTATCAGTGGCGTTGCTAAGTGCGAGATTAGTGCCGCCACTGTGTATTTTGAGTGCTGATTTTGATGGGGTATAGGCTATTTAAGCTTTGTTGTTATTCTTTGATAATCTCAATCAATCTGACTACGATTGCTGATGTTCAGGTTTGAAAATTAAGCGTTATCAGCTTCTTTTTGCGGTGCTTTATAGCTAATTTTATTGACATACCAAACTTGCACGCCGACAGGGTCGGTACCGCAGCCTCGTCATCCACTTGTTTTTTCAATAACGCCCTTGCCATCGGTGAGTCGATAGAAATATAGCCTTTGGCATCGCCATAAATCTCATCGGGGCCAACAATGCGAAAGCATTTGATATCGCCATCATCATTTTCAATTTCAACCCAAGCACCAAAAAAGATTTTGCCTTCTTGCTCAGGGGCATATTCGACCACTTTTAAGGCTTCAATGCGCTTTCTTAAGAATCGAACTCGGCCATCAATTTGACGTAATAAACGCTTGTTCTCCTTGTAATCGGCGTTTTCTGAGCGATCCCCCAAGCTTGCTGCCCATGCCACTTTTTTAGTGATTTCAGGGCGATATTCACGCCAAAGGTAATTGAGTTCTTTGGTTAATTTGTTTAGCCCTTCAAGGGTGATGAGATTGGTTTTCACAATACTAGCCTTAATAACAAATACACTGGCATCAGGTTTATGGATCTTTGTTGTAAACACAGCCACTTTGAATGAGCTAAATATACTGTGAATTGTCAGCAACGCCAATGAGGCAGAGAGGGATCAATGATGACTGCGGGAAATTGTCTTTGAAAATGATAGCTAAAGCGTCAAATTATTGTTGGAATATGTTATCTTTGAGCTAATTTTTCAATCTGAAACAAATCTTTTATTTTATGCAAAATATTGCCCAGATTATTGCCCAAGAACTCAATGTTCGTGAACAACAAGTAAACGCTACTATTTCTCTGCTTGATGATGGTGCAACCGTGCCATTTGTTGCTCGTTATCGTAAAGAGGCAACGGGGGGTTAGATGATACTCAGCTACGTCATTTACATTCTCGCTTAACCTATTTACGTGAGATGCATGACAGAAGACAAGTGATTTTATCGAGCATTGAAGCCCAAGGTAAATTAACTCCCGCATTAACGCTTGCAATAAATGAAGCTGACAGTAAAACCCGGCTTGAAGATTTATATCTGCCATATAAGCCTAAGCGTCGCACTAAAGGTCAAATTGCAATTGAGGCGGGTATTGAGCCGTTAGTTGATTTGTTATTGACTAACCGTCAGTTAGATATTGATGCTAAAGCGGCAGAGTTTATTAATGTCGAGGCTGGATTTGCTGATGCAAAAGATGTCCAAGACGGTGCTCGTTATATTCTAATGGAGCGTTTTGCTGAAGATGCCGAATTACTGCTAAAAATTCGTCAACATTTAACCCAACACGCGGTACTTGAAAGCCGTGTCATGAAGGGTAAAGAGAAAGAAGGGGCTAAGTTCCGCGATTACTTTGAGCACACAGAAGCTGTGACCAAAATACCTTCTCATCGCGCATTAGCGATGTTGCGTGGTCGCAATGAAGGTTTTTTAAGTTTAAGTCTTAATGCCGACCCTGATACTGAGGCCACCCAGGGTAGTTACTGTGAAGTGATAATTGCCGAGCATTTTAAACTTAACTTGAGTGACAGCAGTGTTGATCAATGGCTTAAAACTGTGGTCACATCCACATGGCGCATCAAGATTGCTTTGCAAATGGAAACTGAGTTCATTGCAAAAATGCGCGACAGTGCTGAGCAAGAAGCCATTAAAGTGTTTGCTCGTAATTTAGGGGACTTACTCATGGCTGCACCTGCGGGGGCAAAAGCCACCATGGGCCTAGACCCTGGTATTCGTACTGGGGTTAAAGTCGCCATTGTTGATAACACAGGTAAGTTGGTTGCTCATACCACAGTCTTCCCACATGCGCCGCAAAATCTGTGGGATAAAGCCCTAAAAACCTTATCCAATCTTATCAATATGCATAAGGTTGAAATTATCGCCATTGGCAATGGGACTGGGTCGCGTGAAACCGATAAGTTAGCCGGTGAGTTGATTGCGATGGTGAAGGAGAATAACCCAACCCTAACTAAAGTGATTGTTAGTGAAGCCGGTGCATCGGTTTACTCTGCGTCAGAGTTTGCTGCCAATGAGTTTCCTGACTTAGACGTGTCTATTCGTGGTGCCGTCTCAATTGCGCGTCGTTTACAAGACCCGTTAGCCGAGCTGGTGAAAATTGAACCTAAATCTATTGGTGTTGGCCAATATCAGCATGATGTAAGCCAAAGCCAGTTATCGCAATCGCTTGAGGCTGTGGTTGAAGATTGTGTAAACCACGTGGGTGTTGATTTAAATATGGCATCAGTGCCGTTACTTGCCCAAGTGGCAGGGTTGAACAAAACCTTAGCTAAAAATGTGGTTGAGTATCGTGATACCAATGGCCAGTTTACTAATCGAAAACAATTATTAAAAGTCGCTCGTTTAGGGCCAAAAGCGTTCGAGCAAGCTGCGGGTTTTTTACGTATTCGCAATGGCGATAATCCACTTGATAGTTCAGCGGTTCATCCTGAAGCCTACAGTGTGGTTGAAGCGATTGCGGCCGCAACCTCGCAACCCTTGGCCCAGTTGATAGGCAACAGTGATGTTTTGCGCACGATTAACGCTGAGCAGTTTGTTACCAATGAGTTTGGTTTACCCACGGTAAACGATATTTTGGCTGAGCTTGATAAGCCGGGACGCGACCCTCGCGGTGAATTTAAAACTGCGGCGTTTAAAGAGGGTGTAGAAGAAATCAAAGATCTGAAGCCTGAGATGATCCTCGAAGGGGTGGTGACTAACGTGACCAACTTTGGCGCATTTGTGGATGTAGGTGTGCATCAAGATGGTTTAGTGCATATTTCATCGTTAACGGACAAGTTTGTTAGTGATCCTCATACCGTGGTTAAAGCTGGTGATGTGGTTAAAGTCAAAGTGATGGAAGTGGATATTGAACGCCGCCGAATTGGTTTATCTATGCGCTTAGATGAACAGCCAGCAGCGCAATCAAACACTAACGCTCATCGTACAGCAAAAGCCCCAAATAAGGGACAAGCTAGCAATAGTGCTCATCACAATGGCAAAGCGGGTAAACAGCACAAAGCTGCGAGTAAACCTAAGGCGCCAGCCAATGCGGCAATGGGTAATGCTTTTGCAGATGCATTTGCTAAGCTGAAAAAATAAATTTTAGGCCGCTAACTTGCTTCGCAAGTGAACATTTTTTGTAAAGTATCAGTAAGCCCTTTCATATTGATTGAAAGGGTTTTTTGTTAGTGCGGTTGCTTTCTATGCTTATTTAACTAATTCGTATGGGAAGGTGCATGTATGTTTTATTATGAGGCTTAAGTTCACTTTAAGCTAAGCAAGCTTACTATCACTTATTATCAAAAAGGTAAGTGTAAAATTGAAATTATCAGTACTAAAAGTTCGTCAACCTAAGTGGGTATTTAGTTACGAAGTAGTGGTGTTTACCATCGCGATTTATTTTGCCTTGGTATTAAACTATCCGGTTATTCATCGTATTTATGAGTTATCAACCCATAGTCATATCGCATTTTCATTGTCATCAGTCCTATTATTAACGGGTTGTTTTATGGTGGTATTTAGTCTTTTTGCAGATTTTGATGGATTCTTTAGCCGCTAATACCGATGCGGGAGTTTCAGTAAATAACCATAATTTAAGGGTATTTGGTTAATTTTAGTGGTCATATTTTTCACTATCTTTACAGTACCGATTGAATAATAACAATAAAAAAGAGATGTATCTTCAATGACACTGTTTTCCCCAAGGTCTGGTAAAGACTATATTGGCGGGCTTGACTCGCGAGCCAATCGACAATCCCATCATATGTTTACAGCATTAGCTGTGTTTAGCTTGTTATTTTTGCTTGTCACTACTTTAAGTCGTATCGGCTTATCTTTATGGCAAATAGAGCGGGTAAATGATGCAAATGGCTGGTTGCCAATTTTATTACAAGGTGCGCGAGTCGATTTTGCGACCTTGTGTTGGTTAATTGGTGTTGCTGGATTAGGAACGGCTTTATTTGCAGGGCAGTCTATTGTTGGTCGATTGTGGGGCCACATTTTACGGGTGTGGCTGACTCTTGGTTTGTGGTTAATTGTATTTCTTGAAATTTCGACCCCTTCTTTTATTCAAGAGTATGGCTTTAGGCCAAATCGTCTTTATGTTGAATACCTCATTTATCCTAAAGAAGTGTTTTCGATGTTATGGTCGGGACGCAAATTAGAGTTGCTACTGGGCTTGGTGGTCAGCACCTTGACGGTATATGGCGGCTGGCGCATAGCGAGCCACTTTTGCCGAAACATGCGCGCCCCCAAATGGTATTGGCGTCCTGTGTTGGCGGTTTTGGTCATTGGGATCACCATCTTAGGTGCGCGTTCTACTTTAGGTCATCGACCGATGAACCCTGCTTTGGTGGCATTTTCAGATGATCCATTAGTGAACTCTTTAGTGCTTAACTCTGGCTATTCGTTAACCTTTGCCATCAAGCAGATGGGCAGCGAGCAGGATGCGGCTAAGGTTTATGGCAAATTGGATCAACAAACCATAATCGACATTGCCCGCCGTGAAAGCGGTCGTCCGGCAGCAGCGTTTACTTCTGACACCATTCCAAGTTTGTCATTTAATCAAGCTAGCTATCAAGGCAAGCCTAAAAACTTAGTGATTATTTTACAGGAAAGTTTAGGGGCGCGATTTGTTGGTAGTTTAGGCGGCTTACCGTTAACGCCAAATATTGATGCATTATCAGAACATGGCTGGATGTTTGAAAATCTCTACGCAACCGGCACTCGTTCAGTGCGAGGTATTGAGGCTATCACCACAGGCTTTACTCCTACACCAGCCCTTGCTGTGGTTAAGTTAGGCAAAAGTCAGCACAACTTTTTTACCATTGCAGAACTGCTGAGAAACAATGGTTATAGCACGCAGTTTATTTATGGTGGTGAGAGCCATTTTGACAATATGCGCAGCTTCTTTTTAGGTAATGGATTTAGCGATATTGTTGAGCAAAAAGATTACAAAGACCCGGCTTTTGTGGCTACTTGGGGGTGTCTGACGAAGATTTACTCTTTAAAGCCCATCAAGAATTCATTGAAAAGCATAAGCAAGGTCAGCCGTTTTTTAGCCTAGTCTTTAGCTCAAGTAATCATGATCCATTTGAGTTCCCTGATGACCGCATCGAACTCTATGAACAACCGCAATACACTATGCATAATGCGATTAAATATGCCGATTATGCTGTCGGTGAGTTTTTTAAACTGGCTAAAAAAGCGGATTATTGGAAAGACACTATCTTTTTAATCGTAGCCGATCATGACAGTCGAGTCGGTGGTGCGAGCTTAGTGCCTATTTCACGATTTCGTATTCCGGGTTTAATTCTCGGAGAGGGGATTGAGGCTAAGCGTGATGCTAGAGTGGTGAGTCAAATTGATATGGCTCCAACCTTGTTATCGTTAATTGGGATTTCTGATAGCTATCCTATGCTGGGGCGCGATTTAACTCAGCAAGCCGATGATTGGCAAGGCCGTGCCTATATGCAATATGATAAAAACTTTGCCATTATGCAGGGCAAGGATGTCACTATTTTGCAGCCTGAACATGCGCCAAGAAGTTTTGTTTATGATTTTGCAAATGAAAAACTAACACCTCGTGAGCTAGATGTTAAGCAAGCCGAAACAGCCTTGGGTATTGCGTTGTGGGGAAGTGAAGCCTATAACCAAGGTTGGTTTAAAGCCGCATCGCAACAATAATCAGATTTTTGCCGGCGTTAAATAACCACGCTGAACATCGATCCCGCGTGAGGGTTCGGTTGTGCATTATAGAAGCGTTCGAGATGATCGCGTACTTGTTGATAAAACACGGCTGACTCAGCATCAGTATGCTTGGCCATTTTACTGTGTCTTCGGTTGGTTTGGTCTTGTTGATCCTGCCTATGCTTACTGCGAATATCTTTACGTAGCAAGGTAGGGTTATCATCAGCGACGACCTTAATGGTTTGAGCCACTAAAGGTGAGGGTGACAATAGTTGTTGTACAAATGCTTGTCGCTGAGAAGCAGAGTGTTGCTGTTGATGTTGTCGCTCAAGTAGGCTGTAAGCTGGCGCTCGTTCATTTTGCGGGTTATATGCCCGTTCTTCATGACCTTTAGATGGCTGCTGCGGTGGAATAATTGGCGGCCGCTGTTGATTATCTGCACGTGCAAGATCCGTCGCAACATTGCTGGTTGCTAACGGGACTTGTGGGTAGTGCGAGTTGATCAACATTAAATTTAAGACTCCTAAAAACAACCACAGCATTAACGTATACGGGTTGATATGTGTGCCTAAATTATAGTCAACAATGTTATTTTGTTAAAGCTTTACCTGCTAATCGACTTAATCCACTGCTCAAGTTGTGTAATAAATAGATCAGAATGTGAAATAAATGGTGCGTGCGAAGCGTTATGTAAGAGGATATCGCTGACATTATCGCCTTTTATTAACATATCAGGTAAGCGTTTAGGGACTAAGCCATCAAGCCTGCCCCATATCCTTAGCCAAGGTTGCTGGATATGTTGTAGCTGATTTCGTAGGTCAACCTCCGTCAGTATCGACAGCCCTTGTTGTAAACTTTGCTTATCTGCTAAGGGTTTTGCGAGTAATAGTGATTTAAGCTGTTGGATGTCTGATTTGGCGGTATCGCTGCCCATGGCTTGTATTGCTAAAAATCGCTCGATGGTTTTTGGCAGATTATTATGCAACTGTTCCGAAAATTGAGACAATACCTGTGGGCTAATACCCGGCCAAGGCTGAGGTTGTTCATCGTGTCGTGCCATAAAGCAAGGGGAAGAAGCAACCGTGATCAAGCCGCTAACTTGATTTGGGTAATCGATTGCCATTTTGGTTGCCAATAAACCACCTAAAGACCAACCCAGCCAAATAGCTGCTTGCGGCAGTTGAGCGGCTAATGCGGCGACCCAATCATCAATGGTACCGTCAATATGAGGGCTATGGCCAAAACCCGGCAAATCCACATAATGCACTCTATACTCTGTTAAGGCAGTTTTTAACGGTTCAAAAACCGCGCTATTTACTCCCCAGCCATGCAGTAACACAATCTTTTGGCCTGTGCTGCCCACCGTGTCGATATGTAGTTTGGGGAATGTCACCGCCGTTACCTCTATTTAATGGAATGAATAGTGAAATATTACATGGAAAAAGTGACACATATGTCACGGAGGTTAGTGAAGGGCTGGTTATTCCACTGCCGTTCATTTACAACTAACCTATCTCAAATCAATCTTTCCACGCTTATACTGCCATTGGTACGTGGGCTGCAGATTATTCGCCTTAGTTTACCTAACCGTTGCCTGCTGTGCCAGCAGAGGATAGAGCAGCAAGGCTATCAGCAACTATTTGACCAGCATGTATTAACTGGCTTGTGCCAAGATTGTTTAATTAGTGGTTTGTATCAGCATGATGTGTGTTTAGGCTGCGCTAAACCATTAACACGCTTGCAGCCATACTGCGGTCAATGTATGGCGATTAAGCCCATCAAAGTGATTGCGCCTTGTAGTTATCATCAAGGTTTGGGCGTGGTGATTAGTGCCATTAAATATCAACGACAGATGGCGGCGGTCAATGTATTGGCCGATCAATTGGCGCAGCGGATTTTGAACTTGGTTTCGCAGCAGATGATTGACTTGCCCCAAGTGCTGATCCCCGTCCCATTACACCCCAATCGCTTGCGGCATCGTGGCTTTAATCAGGCGTGGATTATTGCAAAGCGAATGAGTTTGATACTGGGTATTCCATTGGATGATACCTTGCTTATCAGGGTTATTGATACTGCATCACAAGCTGGGCTTGATGGTAAGCAGCGGCGAAAAAACTGTTATCAGGCGTTTGCTTTAAATCATCAGGCTGAAGCTAATCAGCAAGTGCATTTGCGTTATCAACATGTGGCCATTGTGGATGATGTCGTGACGACGGGGAGCACGGTTAACGAAATTGCCGCATTATTTGCAACGCGGCATATCGCCTGCCAAGTATGGTGTTTAGCCCGAGCCGAAGCGCCAAATTTACGTGATTAAACCAAGCAAGGTTATAAGCCTGTCGGTATAAAAAATAGTGCGTTGGCGTACACTTTTTCGCTGCCTAGCCAGAAGTTACGAAACAGCAAGTTATCGCTCATTGCCACTATCGCCCCGCGACCTTTCGGCTCCACTAACATTGCTGGATGATTAGCAAATGCCCGTTGATATTCTTGGGCCATATACCCACTGACCAGCAATTTATCTTGATAGTGAGCGGCTACGGTAAAAGGTGTATTGACCGAATCAAATGCCAGAGGTTTATTTTTCATGACACTTAAGGTGCCAGCTAAGCCAAAGGTCAATGGATGGGAGTTGTCTAAATTCAGGTTTACAATCGCGCCGCCAATGTGCTGTTTTGCCTTAAATGCCGCTTTATCATTAAAATTAAGCTGATCACTGTTAAACAGTTTTTCATAATAACGGCTGCTTTGCGGTTCATGCCTTAATACATTGCGTTTATTAAGCCAATTGAGTGCACCTTTTTGCGCCACAATAACCCCACCGTCTATAACGTATTGCCCTAACTTGCGAGCGCTGACCTCGTTCATGCTGCTAAAGCTGCCTTCGGTCATAAATATGTGGCTATAGCGGCTTAAATCTATGTCATTGATTTGTTCGCCATTCACTAGACTAACTGGCAATTTGAGTGTTTGATCAAAGTGATACCATAATTCACCCACTTCAAAAGGATCTGTACCAAAGCCACTGATAATCATCGGCTGCACAGGCTTAATGGTGACAAAACTATCTGAGCCCAAGTTGATACCACTCAAGCTCGCCGATGTTGAGGTTGCGACCACATCCACCTGCCAGTCTTTAGTGGCTTGCCAAGTTAATTGCATCACCTGTTGCACGCTTTTACCACTTTGCTTTAGCGGAATTTGTAAGCTGCCTGCGACAAATTCGCGCGAGAATATTTGCTGGCCTTGAGTTTGTTTGATACTAAAAGGTTGCTTGGCAAACTTAACCTGGACCCCCTGATTAACCAATTGATTAACAAAGCCACTGGCGTTTGATTGCTGCCAGTTAATCAGTAAGGCTACACTATTTCTGGGCCAAGGCGGGGTGTCTGAATCGCCAAGCTGCAGATGATGGTAAAGCATAGGTTGGCGAGTTAGCACATCCACATCAGGGCTCACATTCGGCACCACATCGAGTGCAAGAGCCGATTGGATATCCCAGGTTGAGATATCGTAAAAGGTGGTATCTTTAAATTCAGTACGTTTATCAAATAATGCTTCTAATAAGCTACTTTGAGCTTGATTGTCGGCCACAAAAATACTGTCGAGTGGGCGATATTCTTTACCGGCATGATGCAGTGATTTGGTTAAATACTGAAACTCAATTTGGTGTTGGCTTAATAAGTTAGCTAGCTCATCGCGGCGGGCTGTGTCATTTAAAGCACGAATTAAGCGCCCCTTTATACGTGCAATAGGTTGCTTATTTTTTTCGCTAAAAAAAGCGCTTTGATAGTTCAATAACTCTCTTTTTAACGTTAATGCACCCTGTAAACTAGAAATTGAGGTGGCAAAATGATTAGCGATAGCGCTTTGAAACGTCACTATGCCGTTGGCTGAAGCTTGTGCTTGACCGCGGGCGCTGGCTTGTTCAAATAGCACACCAATCGAGCCGTTAATGTCAGGGTAGGTTGAGCCTTTGCCGTAAAAAAAGTCATCAAACAATTCACCACTGAAATAAACTTGTTTCACTTCATCCAGTGCGCTGCGATGGTAATTAGCGAGTTTTTCGGTGAGTTCTTGGTTAGCTGGCGGAGTCAAAGGGTAAACCCTATCGGCGACACCGGGCTGAAAAAAGTAAGATTGATTGTTCCACATCTCATGGAAATCGCCAACATAGTGCGGTTGCCATTTATGGAAAAAAGCGACTCTTCCTTGGCTGGCTTTATGGCGTAAAAACAACCAATCACGGTTTAAGTCAGCCAGGTAATGATTCCCCCGTCCACTGGGCCAGTCTTGGCTATGTTCTCGGTGTTGGTTGTCGGTGACCAGTACTTGACCTTTGTGGTTATTTGCCCAAGTGGCAAAGCGGTCAAAACCATCTGGATTTTGGCTTGGAGTTATCATTACAACAGCTTGTTCAAGTAGTTGTTGTACCCAAGGCTCTTGGCTTGCCGCTAAGTAATAACTCAAGGCTAAAGCTGCATGTGCGCCACTGGCTTCGTCGCCATGAATGGAATAAGCCAACCAAATTACCACAGGGCCATTTTGTGGCAGCCCTTGTTTTGCTAGGCTGCGCTGCTCAATAATATTGGCGAGATTACGTTGGTTTTTATCTGAGGTAATAATGGCGGTGAGTTGGTCCCGCGCTTCAAAGCTTTTGCCTGCAGAGTCTAACGAAACGCGTAAGCTTTGGTTCGCTAATTGCTTCAAATAATAGTTAATTTGGTCATGACGTAAATGCCACTCACCTAAGGGGTAACCCAAAAAGGCAGCGGGTGATTCAATACGCTTATCCAGTTGAATGTGAGCCATGGCTTTTTCAAGACGTGATGGTTCAAGCTGCTCGGCAACCGATAAGCCATTAAACAGCAAACAACAGGTGGCGAATAAGCCAAGATTAAACCAGCTAAAGCGAAAAAGGCGAAACAAGATCATAACAAACAAAAAATTACCAAGTGAGAATGGCATAACCATACTGGTTAACGGTAAAATTCGCCAATAAAAGCATGCAATAAAGTCCATTTTTTGTGAAACAAACTTACTCTCAGGGCTACAAAGCCACTCCAACAGAGAGTATCATAGGGCTAATTTCTTACTAATTTACTCAGGTATACCCTGACGGAGCCAGGTTTTTATGATCACCATTTCCGAAGCAGCTCAGGCACATTTTGTTAAATTGTTGGCAGATCAAGCAGAAGGCACTCATATTCGTGTTTTCGTTATTAGTCCAGGCACAGCACAAGCAGAGTGTGGTGTATCTTACTGTCCGCCTGATGCAGTAGAAGCTGATGATATTGAATTACCATTTAATGGTTTTAGCGCCATGGTAGATGAAAAAAGCGCCCCTTTCTTAGAAGAGGCCACCATTGATTACGTGACGGATCAGCTTGGTTCGCAATTAACCCTGAAAGCACCTAACGCAAAAATGCGTAAAGTCGCTGATGATGCGCCATTAAAAGAGCGTATCGAGTATGTCATTCAGTCTGAAATTAACCCACAGCTAGCCAGCCATGGTGGCAATATCATGTTGGTTGAAGTGACTGACGAAGGCGTAGCTGTACTACAATTTGGTGGTGGTTGTAATGGTTGCTCACAAGTTGATATCACTTTGAAAGATGGTATCGAAAAGCAATTATTAGATCTTTTCCCAACAGAGTTAACCGGTGTTCGTGATGTGACAGATCACCAGCATGGCGCACATTCTTACGCATAAACTGGCTTGTATCCATAATAAAAAAGCGGCTTAATTAGCCGCTTTTTTTGTGTTTACTGATTGATTACCTTGTGGCTTTTTTCTTCTTAAAAATACGACGGTAAAAAGTCACTGTGCTAAACAGTAAAATGATCATAGTGAAAAATGAAATCAGGGTAATAAGCAGCACGTAGCTAAAGGGCATATTTAGCGCATCGTGTAATGGTCTGACAAAGCTGGCTATTTGTCCTGATAGTGGTCTATCACTATGTTTCAAAGCGGCTTCAATTTCACCCGTATCATAATTCATGGTAATGCTGTCAGCTTGTCTTAACCAAACGTCACTGTGGCTGTCAAAACGAATGTTGTAGCTCAGTGGTTGAGGTTTTACGTTAGCCGATTGATTATCTTGTGCTTCAGGTTTGCGGTTCATTGGCTTGCTAACGGCAACCAATAAGGATTCTGGCCATAGGCTTTGGGCGGTTTTTAGTTGGTTATACCAATCATGAGCGTTACTCGTTGGATAATTAATCTCAGTAGCAGGCGCTGTCTTTAAATAATCTACCCATAAACCTTTGTAGGTAATTAAAAAACCGCTAATACAAAGTACAAATAAGGGCACTGAGATAAATAGTCCCACTTGGATATGGCTTTTAACTAAACTGCTTGAACGAGTATCACTTGGCAGAGTGTGTTTTAAGCGAAACGTTTTTCGTACCCGCCACCATAAATAAACGCCAATCAATACAATTAAGCCTGCCACTAATGATGCCCATGCATTAATGTATTTGCCTACATCACCAATTAAAAAATTACGATGTAGCCAAAACATGGTGGCGTATAAAGGAATGTCTCGATTGGAATGCACTGACAACTCATTGAGTTGGTTGTCTAGGGCGATAGATTTTCCTCTGGTTGCGGCCTCAATATAAGGTGTGTGTTCAGTTGGAAAACGTACGGTACTCATCTCTGGGTAGCGTTCAAATACCTGCTCAACGACTTGTGCTTTTTGCGCCGTGGTAAGTGGTAGAAATTGTTGGCCGTGGTCATCAAGTCGTTTAAGCATGTCGACACTGCCAAGGTATACCCCTGTCGTGAGCACAATAAACATTGAGATACTGACAAAAAAACCTACCCAGTTATGAAACCACTTTAATGCTGGTACTACTTTCATTTTTGTTTTTCTCTGGCGGTATTTTTAGTGACTAAAACACTTGCAAAAATACATTATTAAAATCGATAGTGGCGAATGATAATCAATATCATTTGGGTGTTCAATTAAAGAAATGTAAAGATGTCCAATAAATAGCAATATCCTCGTTCGGTTCACACTTTTATTTATCTTAGGCTAACTCATTGATTCAAAGTCCTTTGTTATCTAATGGTTAATTGTTCGGTTGTTTTGTGTAACGGCTTTCTTGTTAGCATTCACCTGTTGATGATTAAGATCACAGTAATCAATTTCAGGCTATTTTATTGCTTCACACCCATTTAAATCTAAATGATAATCTATCTCATTAAGGTTTATCCTTTGTCAAATTCTCTTTATTAAGGTCGGGTTTATATGAAAGTTTCATCCATTGCGTGTGCGGTTACTTCTGTTTTGATGACAAGTGGGTTAATGGTGAGTGCTGCTTTAGCAGAAGAGTCCAGCGTAAGCGCACAATATGGAGAAGACTTCTCGTTAAATATTGAACGTATTCAAATTACAGGTATGAACTTTAATAATTACAAAGTGGGTTCGGCATCAGGAGCGATGCGTGGTGATATCGATCTGATGGACACACCGCAGTCTGTGAATGTTATCCCAAGCTTTGTAACCGACGAGCAATTAGCAACAAACTTGTCTGAAGTATTAGTCAATGATTCCAGTGTGACAGGAGGTACTGAAAAGTGGAATCGCCAAGTCTTCAATATTCGTGGTTTCGAATTAGCCTCTGGCAGTGGTTTTTTAATCAATGGTCATCAACAGTTTTCTCATTACGTGCAACCGATTGAAACCCTGCAGCAAGTAGAAGTGTTAAAAGGCCCTTCAAGCATGCTTTATGGTCAATCTGGCCCTGGTGGGTTAATTAACATGGTGACCAAAAAGCCAACTTATGATCGCCTATTGGATGTTGCTTTAGATACTGACGAAAATGGCTCTACCCGTATTCAGTTAGATGCTGGCGGCAGCATGAATGAAGCACAAACTATGCGTTATCGAACTGTGTTAGTTAAGCAAGACACTAAATACTGGCGCGAGTATCAAGATGATGATGCTGTGCAAGAGCGTGACCGCTTTTTGGGCTACTTAAACCTTGAATTTGATTTAACTGATGATGTGATGTTGTCGCTAAAGTACGACTATACCCAAGATAAAACAGGTCTAGATAGCGGAGCTTGGTTAGATGACAATGGTAAGGTGATTGGTAGTAGAGATGACATTTGGGATATGTCATGGGCATTTACTGATAATGAAGTACAAAACCTAGGTGCTGATTTAACCTGGCATATTTCTTACGATTGGACCATGAAGACAGGTTATAACCATCAAACCTTTACACGTCAGCGTTTGGATTCGTCACCAAGGTTGATGACAGGGTCGAAAAATCCGTTTGAAGATGGCTACTATCTTAATGCATTTGACCGTCACGATGACTGGCAGCATAAAACGGCTTATATCGATTTTACGGGTGAACTATCCGGCTTTGGTGTTGAGCATAAGTTATTAATCGGTGCCAATATATTGGATTATTATTATGGTCAAATGCGACAAGATGGTGAGAAAAACCAGCATATAATGCCGGGTGAATCAGTGCCAAGACCTGATTTAGATTACCGTAATGGTGACATCAGTAGTCAATCTAAATACAAGCATTACGGTTTCTATATTCAAGATTTAATGACCATCAATGATCAGTGGCAAGTACTAGCAGGCTTACGTTACGACGAACAAAAAAGAGAGGGAGCAGGGCAAGATAGTTACTCTGTTTCACCTAAGTTTGGCGTGGTTTATTCTCCAGCGGATAACGGCAGTATTTATGTCAATTATTCAAAAAGTTTTGAACCGCAATCGATTGTCACTAGCGATAATGATGTCAATGAAGGAATGAATCTTGATCCTGAATACGGTGAGCAGTTCGAAATTGGCACCAAATGGGAGCTGTTTGATGGTGGTTTAATGTTAACTGGTGCGGTGTTTGACACTAGGGTAACCAATGTGACAGTTCGTGAAGAATTAGCGCAGCCTATTGGTGATAAAGACTTTATTACGACTCAAAGCGGTAAGCAGCGTCATCAAGGCTTTGAAGTCGGCGCTCAAGGGGCGGTGACTGATAATTTATTTATCACTAGTTCAATGATGTTCCTTGATGCACAGTACATTACCAGTGCAGAAGATACGGCTCAGTTAGATGGTAAAACGCCAGTTGATGCACCTAAATGGTCGGCCAATGTGTGGACGCGTTATGAAGTGACCGATGATGTGGCATTAAACTTTGGTGCTGTGTATGTTGGTGAGCGTTTTGCCAACACGCAAAATACCATTGTGAAAGAGGGGTATGTTCGTTTTGACTTTGGGGCAGCGTACAACTTTGCGGTGAACAATGTTGATATGAACTTGCGCCTTAACGTCAAGAACCTATTTGATACTGACTACCTTGATGGCGGCACCAATACAGATGTCACTATTGGTGAAGGACGCCACTTTGGTTTAGCCTTTGAGGTCAAGTTTTAATCCATAACACCTTGATGCCAATCACCGACTCATAGTGATTGGTAACATCAACCAAATGCGCTGCGCTTATTCTGCCAGCGCATTTTTTTATCCCGTTAAATCGCGATCTAGCTCAGATACGCCATGGAAATAATCCGCTATTGTAATCCTATGATGCTTTTTTGAGCGCCAGCTTATGTTTCAGATTTTTACTGATTTTGCATCTTGGCTTATTTATGATCTTGTTGGTTTGTCGTCTCAAACCAAGCTTGGCAGTGCGTTGCATTTTTTTGTCGAGGATGTGACTAAAATTTTTGCCTTATTATTGGTGATGATTTACCTGATTGCCCTAATAAGAGCGTCACTAAACGTTGAGCGGGTCAGAGATTATCTTGCCGGAAAACCGAAAGGCTTGGGCTATTTAATGGGGTCAGGTTTTGGGGTGGTTACGCCATTTTGTTCCTGCTCAAGTATTCCAATATTTTTAGGATTCACTTCTGCCGGTATTCCTCTTGGGATCACTATGAGCTTTTTGATTACTTCACCGCTGATCAACGAAGTGGCGATATTGCTACTAATGAGCCTGCTAGGGGTAAAATTTACCATCTTGTATGTTGTGGTGGGGATGAGTGTCGGCATGCTCGGCGGCTTTTTTCTGGATGCGATTAAGGCCGAGCGTTGGCTGCAATCTTTTGCTGCTGATGCGTTAAAGCGCGCTCAACAAAACGATGCAGTTTCTTCTTGTATTGCTGTCACACCAAGCATGTCGCTGCAACAAAGGCATCAATTTGCCAAAATAGAAATGATCGACATTTTTTCAAGGGTGTGGAAGTGGGTGATTATTGGCGTAGGGCTTGGTGCTGCGCTACACGGTTTTGTACCTGATGGTTGGATAGAGGCGCATCTGGGTGACGGTCAATGGTGGTCTGTACCTGTTGCTGTGTTACTTGGAATTCCACTTTATTCAAATGCCACAGGCGTGATCCCTGTGATGGAAAGTTTAATTGTAAATGGGCTACCCATTGGCACTACACTGGCCTTTTGCATGAGCACAGTGGCGGCAAGTTTTCCTGAGTTTATTCTACTTAAACAAGTCATGCAGTGGCGATTATTAGCAATATTGTTCAGCATGTTATTGATTTCGTTTACTCTTGTCGGTTGGCTGTTTAATGCCTTTACGCCATTTTTATCCTTCCCTTATCAACACTAATTGATTGAGGCTGCATTATGAAAACCATTAAAATTTTAGGTTCAGGTTGTAAAAAGTGTCTTGAAACTGCACAACTAGTGCAAACCCTTGCCGATGAAAAATCAGTGATGGTTAATATTGAAAAAGTCACCGATGCGGCACAAATTATGGCTTATGGAGTCATGAGTACCCCGGCAGTGGTGGTGGATGATAAAGTGGTTCACAAAGGCAGTGTTCCCACTAAGGAGCAATTGGCCGCTTGGATTTAGTGGCGCGCCATAGAGTTCACAAGTCAGATTGACCTGTTATTTATAACACTTGCTATAGTATGGCTGTTGGTGTCACTTAATGGCTATGCCGTTGTTATTATCTATAATTTGCTCAGTATTCTAGCTTCTTAAGGACTGTTTGTGATTTCAAAGTTGCCCCGCTGGGTCGAATATGGATCGTTTTTACTTGCCTTGGTGGCAGGCTTAATTAACGCCATTGGTTTGTTAGGTTTTAAGCATCAATCCATTTCACATTTATCGGGTACTGCTACCTTGCTCGGCACGGGAATGGTTAACTCAACCTTCAGCGATGTTTTTTATTTTGCAATGATTTTGCTTAGTTTTCTTGTGGGAGCTGCGGTTTCAGGGTTCTTTTTGCGCGGCGGGGCGTTACGGCTAGGACGTAATTACTCTGGCTTGCTCTTGTTAGAGGCAATATTGATATTGGGCGCGATTTACTTTTTGAGTAAAGATTCTATGAGCGGCCATTATTTTGCTTCCGCTGCGTGTGGACTGCAAAATGCATTGGCAACCACTTACAGTGGCGCGGTGATCAGAACCACCCATGTAACCGGGATTTTTACCGATTTAGGTATCATGTTGGGTGCAAAGTTACGTGGAGAGCAATTTGATAAAAGAAAGGCGCTATTATTTTTATTAATCATTGTCGGCTTTACTTTGGGCGGCACGTGTGGCGCTTTTTTATTTAGCCTATTTCACTTTAATGCGTTATTTATCCCAGCCTTAATTTGTATGCTTTTAGCATTATCATATTCTATCTATAACGCTAAAGTGGGCCATTAGTCGTGGTGACTTTGTGGTGTATCTTTGTCAGCTAAGTGATGAGAAGACACTGCGGCTATCATCTGTTTACGGTTGATTTTCAATCCTTGAGTGGCGATGGCTGGCCAATTGAAAAACTGTCTTGGTCTTTTAAAGCTGGCTAGTTGTTGGCTGACCATCTGTGCCAGTTGTTGTTCAATATCTGTCGGCAAATCAGTGGTGTTATAGCCGATAATGGCGGCAGGCAGCAGGCCAAACTTGGCATCAGCTTGGCCAAATACAATGGCCTGATTAACTAAAGGGTGTTGCAGTAATACCGATTCGACTTCTTCTGGTTGAATATTTTCACCGCCGCAGATAAACATATTGTCGGCACGGCCCAGTAAGGTTAGCTGGCCTTTGTCATTCAACTGGCCGCGATCATGGGTGCAAAACCAACCTTGCTCATCAACTGGCAGATGTATTTGATAGCTTTTTGATTTTGCTTCAAAGCTTAAATAGCCTTGAAACAAGCACTCGCCTTTAACCCAAATTACGCCATCGACTAATTTAAGCTGTCGCCCCGATAATGGCCGTCCATGATGCTGCTGTAAATTGGCTTTGGCTGTGGTGATTTGCGAGCTCATCTCGGTCATACCGTAGCTGGTGTAAGCATGAATACCTTGCTGCTTAAGTTGTGAAATCAGTGAGCTTTCAATCACCCCGCCGCCTAATAGCAAGGCTTTTACTTGGTTTAATGCATCCGGTGTGTGGTTGATCATTTGGATTGCTTGAGTTGGCACCATAGACACATGGGTGATTGCATCGCTAATCATTTGCTCGGCTAATGTTTGGCTATCTGATTGTAATACAAGGGTTGCACTGGCTAAGGCGCAGCGATTAACAATGGCTAGGCCACCAATATGAAATAAGGGCAAAGACAATAACCAGCGATGATCAGCCGCTAATGGTATCGCGCGGCTTGAGCCTTGGGCGCTGACAATATGATTGAGCAGTGAATGCACCGCAGCCTTTGGGGTACCGCTTGAGCCTGAGGTTAAAATGACATTGGCGGGTAAATGTGGGTTTATTTTGTTGGCCGTCAAGCTGCTTGTGGTGAAGTGTGGCTGAGTTTGAAAGGCCATTTCTGCTGAGTTTAGCAAGGTGATACTGGAATTTAATGTCGCTTTTAGCTGGCTTAATTGGCTATCGCTTGCCCACAGATAACCAATATTAAAGCGGTTAAGTAGTTGGTTAATTTGGCTTTGGGCAAATCGGCCATTGAGAGGGAAAAATATCGCGCCGATTTCACAGCAAGCCCAATACAAACTAATCACTTGCTTGGTTTGTTCAGCGATTGAATGATGTTGATGAGTACTGGCGTTGTTTGCCGATGGGATAGGAATAATGACCCCAACAAGACTGCCTTGGGTTAACCCTTTTGCATGTAACACCGCTGCCAGCTGCTGCACTTCTTGCGCCCAGCTTTGATAGCTTTGGCGGTGGCCGTTGATGATAAGTGCCGAATGATCGGGCGTTGTCATTGCAGCTTGCTGCAAGGGGGTTAACATCATAACGAGTACCTTGTGATTAACTAAGATGCTTTTGTCAGGCGTAGAGTCTTTAGGGTTATTGAATGATTTTTAAAAGTGTCATGTCAAGTGAGCCATCGGCTAAACGTAATTGCTGATTAAAAGCGCTTAATGTATCAAGCCCTGGTGGGTTATCTGGTGTTAACGCTTGGCTAATTAACCTAAGGTCGTCAATGCCAACGTCGCTTTCAAGGCTGGAGCTTAAAATGCAACGCACATTGCAATGTTCGGCTTCGGTGACGATATCTTGTAGCAAGTCGAGTGAGCCAATTAACATAGGTTTTAAAATTAAAGCACCAATACCCGGTTGCGTTTTGAGTAAGGCTTGATAGTCAATATCTGCTGCTAATAAGCTCTCATCTAAGGCATATTTTATGCCTAGTTGGTTATAGACCACCTGATTGTCTTTGCTGTGAATGCAAGGTTCTTCAATGTACTCAATTTGCTGTTTGGGCAAGCAGGCTAAAAAGTCGATAGCCTGTTCAGGAGTAAAGCCACAATTGGCATCTAATCTTAAGGTTAACTCGGGCTTGCGAGCTAAAACTTGATGCACAAATGCAATTTCACTTTGCATATCGGTTTGTGCCACTTTTATTTTGACGCTGTGTATATGCTCTAAATCCGCAAGTTTGTTATCAATTTCAGTTTGGGTTAAACCACAATACAGTAATGGAATGGCCGCCTGAGGCAGCTGGCGAGCGGGGAGTTGTTGTTGGCATTTTGCCGCAAGGACACTTAACCCAAATTGAATAGAGGCAAACTGCCTCTGCTGTCCGGTAAAACGGCTGTTTTGTTCAATTAACTTGGTGAGTTGCGATAATGGCTGCTGCACGAGTTGGTTTTTAATCTGTAATAGCTCAGCTTTGACCTGCTCTTGGGTTTCAGTGCTAAAACCTGTTAATGGTAAACCTTCAATATCAATGCCTGTCAGTGGGGATATTTCAGCAAAAGCCTGATGTTTGTCATCTAACATCATGATGACAATGAACCCAAGGCGATGGTCAATGCGCTGTTTAGCAACAGGTAAGGGCGGGGTTAAATCAATTTGATATTGATAAAGCTCAAATGCGGTGATCATTGGCATAAATTTGTTCTCTTAAATAATACCAACCCTAATAAATTACGGGTCATGCTAGCTTGTGAAAATACCGGATAAAAAGGCATTTTCCTCTGCTATTTCTGTCCACTTATTTACTGTGATTGATATAACCTGCCTAAGTAAGTTGGCGTCTGCTTAATGCTCAGGGTTAAGCAAAGATAATAACCTGTCACTGAACACTTGCGGCTGCATTGCATGAATATTGTGACCCACGCCGTTAATTATCGATAACTGTAACTGGGTTGACGTACTGGCTAAGTGCTGTTGCCAATCTTTAGCGAGTGCTTGAAATTTATGGTCATGCTCTCCGGCAATAAAAAAGCTTGGGCAAGGTAATTGACTCAATACATCGCGGCAATCTTGCTGCAAGCTTAATGAAGTTGCTAGATAACATTGTTGTAATTGCTGCGGATTATTCCACTGGCGCTTTTCAATCAGTTGTTGCCGTTGCTGTGCCGTTAAATCCGCAAACACGGCTTGTTGGTACCACTGGGATAAAAACTGTGGCAATGGCATGTGTATCAACTTATCTGCCCACTGCTTATCACTTAGTTGGCGTTGTTGTTTTTCTGTCGCGGTTTTTAGCCCAGGATGCGCCGATTCTAAGGTTAAACTTAATAATGATTTTGGGTAGAACTTGGCAATGTGCAAAGCGATACGCCCGCCTAATGAATAACCCACTAAATGAAATTGTTGGTAACCCAGTTGAGTTACTTTATCAACAATATCTTGTGCACTAGCCATAAACCCAGGGGTAGGCAGCGGCAAATGATTACTGCCATGGCCGGGTAAATCTAAACAGATACAATGATAATGTTGGCTTAAGATTGGCATGAGTGCTTGCCAATCATCTTTTGCTCCCATAAAACCATGCAAAAAAACCATGGCGGGTAAATCTGGATTACCGAAGCGGTTAATTGCGGTCATTAGTGTTGTCTCACCCATTGACTGATTTGGCTGATTTGATCGCTAGCTTGATTTGGGCTGACATTCACCTCAATCACGCTGGCATAATTAAACTCCATTGCTTCTTGGTAGGCTTCGGTGAGTGACTGTAAATCGTCAACCTGCCTGTAAGCTAAGCCGAACATGGCTGCGCCATAACCAAATTCTAATCCGTGTGATAAACGATAAAAGTCAGCTCTGAGTTCTTCTGTTGGTACGGGCAACAAGTTAAAAATATTGCCGCCATCGTTATTTAATACAATCAACACATACGGGCTGGTAACTTGCTTTAACATGGCCAATGAATTGATATCGTGTAAACAAGAAATATCCCCAATGATCAGGGTCATTGGCCGTTGTTGATCGAGTGCTATTCCTGCGCTGGTGGCAATAATGCCATCAATGCCTGATGCACCACGGTTGGTATAAATTTGAGGTAATGCAGGTCCAATTGGAGCGTACATGTCGTATAAGCGGATGGGCAAGCTGTTACCTATAAACAATATATGTTCGGCGCTTTGCTGTTTCGCCACCCAGCGAATGGTTTGCGCTTCTCCAAAGTGTGTTTGGTCAATATGTTGCTCAAATAAAGCTTCTAATACTTCATTGTGTTTGAGTAGCGCTATCCCCCAGTCTGCGCTAGACGAACGAGGCCAGTTCAACGCACTAAAATTGCTAACACTGGTTTGCCAAATCTGTTTGCTTTGATGGCTAGGATCTAAACGGCTTGCGCTAGGCAATACCTGCCAGTAGCAATGCCATGTTTGGTTGGCCAAAAAGTTGATTAGGCGTTTAGAAATAAAGCGGCCACCAAACACTAACACCCTGTCGGCCTGCTCAAGTAATTTGGCGGCTTTGGGGTTAAGTAGCAGTTGATCAACATGGCCTATCACGCTGGAATGTTGACGCAATTGTGACTGGGCATCGACCACAATCGGCCACGCTAACTTTTGGGCTAAGTCGATAATTTGTTCAGGCTTATCTTGTGGTGACAATGTACCGACTACGATGACCCCTTTACCATGAGCAAAGCGCTTCAGGCTGTCATCCGTCGGTAACACCGCGCCCTGTTGTGGGTGGTACAAACTGTAAGGATGTCGATGATTTAGCCAAGCTCTTATTGGTGTTAAGTATTGCTCAATAACCACAGGAGCCTGCTTTAACGTTTGCGGCAAACTCGTGACTTTATTGGGGTAAAAAGGTTCACGATACATGCAGTTAATGTGCACTGGCTGGCGATGTTGGCTGATAGCTTGGTCAATCGTTGTCAGTAATGCACTGGCTGGAAAGGCTAAGTCTGGTGTAGGTAAGTTAACTTGTGCAGCATAATTAGCAAAAATTGCTGGCTGGATAATAGCTTGATTCGCACCACAATCAATTAATTCGCTAGGGCGGTCGCCTGACAATACAATTAAAGGCACATGGGTTAACCATGCCTCAACAATGGCTGGATATAAATTGGCAACTGCTGTTCCTGAGGTGGTAATGATTGCCACAGGTGCATTAGTTGCTTTGGCTAATCCTAAGGCCATAAAACCTAGGCCACGTTCATCAAAATGAACATGACGAGTTAATGATGTTTGCGCCGCTGCGGCTAGGGTTAATGGGGTTGAACGGGACCCCGGTGCCATGCACACATGTTTAACCCCTAAACGGGTTAATTCTTCTAGGATCAACTGACCCCATAATAGGTTTATATCGGCACTGCTCTGCTGTTGCATATCAAGACTTACCTGCATTAAAAAATCTGTTTAAGTGTAACCTTTAGCGATGGCTATATCTAAGATTTAAGCGTTATTTATTTGAAAGATGTCATAAATTGTTCATCTACAAAATTCAGTAAAAAATCAGTTGACTGTATTTTTGTTGTGCTAATGTTAGTTATAGGATTTGTATAAATCTATTAACTGAACAATTTTAAGTAAGCGTGCTATTGGAAAGGTTGTTTGGATACAACAAGGAGAACAGATATGCAGTCTGCGGCATTGTTAAATAGAGTTGATGAGTTACCTCGCTTACCTAAAGCAATTAGTGAATTATTAGAAGCTGTAAATGATGAAAGCAGTTCGATAAGAAGTATTTCTGCCAAAGTGGCTCAAGATCCATTAATTAGCGCGCGGGTGCTGCGTTTAGCTAACTCAGCCCATTTTGGTCGCAGTCGTGAAGTGGGCTCGATTGAGGATGCAGTGATCCGCTTAGGAATGCAAACATTGCGTACCCTAGTGATAGCCTCCGCTGTTGTTGGCGCTATTCCTAAAGTTGAGGGTATTGATTTAGCGGCTTTTTGGGGAGAAACCTTTGAAGTGGCTTTATATAGTCAAGAGTTGGCTAAACGCTGTGGTGTCGGACCTGACGAGGCATTTACCTGCGGTATATTGCATCGCATTGGTGATTTGTTAATTGCAACGGTTGAGCCCTCTTTAGCTGCACAAATTCGTGCCGCGGCTGAGCAGGGGGGCGACACGCAAGATTTAGAAACTAAGCTACTGGGGTTTGATTCGCCATCAGTGGGCGCATTATTGGCAAACAACTGGAAATTCGCGCCCTCTTTAGTTGCGGGTATTGAGTTTCAGCGTAATCCTTTATTGGCCGAGCCAGCTTCAAAATTAGCCGTGATAATTTATTTGTCGAATCAAATTTTCACCCATTGGGATGATGACCGTGGTGAAGAGCCTTTCACTGCTTGGCTGGCTGTGCTTGCTAATAAAGCCGGTATTATTAAAATGGATATGTCTGGCTTAACGGACAAACTGATTGATTTACGTGGTAAAGGCCTAGAGATAGGGCAGCAATTAGCTTAATGTTTGAGCCATATGAATCATCAGGCCAGTCATTTATATGACTGGTTTTTGTTTTTAGGGGAAATCATTCAGATTCAACTTAAGGGTGATTGTTAATCCATTCACTGAGTACCACATGGGTTTTTATCGAATCTGTCGAGAAAACCTGGTGATCCGAGCGAAGCGATGTCGCGGGGGAGTTCACTTTGATAATATCGTCCTGTGCATCAATATGTTCACGTATTTCATGCAAACGTTGCATTGACTCACAGCGTACATAAACCAGCAAATCCATCTCGCCGGTTATGCCATGACAAGAAATAATTTCGGGGATTGTGTGAAAAACATGTACCACATCTGCACAACGGGCACATTGATGTTGAATTTCAAAATACGCCGAGACGACCGCTTTTTGAGACTCACTCAGTAGTACCAGATACCCACGAATTACCCTATTACTTTCGAGCTTTTTAATTCTGTCGGTAACTGCACTGCGGGATAAGTTGACCTGTTCCGCAATAGTTGAAACACTTTGGCGTGCATTGTGACGCAATTGATTAATGATGGCCTTATCAAACTTGTCCATATTTAGTTCCATATTCAATGCCGTCATTTTGGCGGTATTGTTTGTAAAGTCCGGCAAAATGTCGGACATTGCGCGCAACTTGGCGATAACATTTCGCAGAATGTAATCAAAAGGCAATTTATACTAGGGCAAGATAACACTACTGGGCATGAGAATGAATCAAATAACTGCAACGATCGGCCGCTGGCAAGGCGCCGGATTAATGGCTACTACCTTGTTGGGTACAGGGGTATTTATTTTACCGCAAATGACCATTGCGGTAGCCGACTCGGGCGCCTTACTAGCTTGGTTAATTTTAACTGTGGCTATTTTGCCCGTTGCCTTAGTGTTTGGTTTGCTCGCGGGGCGTTTTCCTCATGCTGCTGGGCCGGCTTATTTTGTTGAAAAGGCCTTTGGTCAAACTGCTGGACGCACCATTGGATTAATTTTTTTATTGGTGATCCCTATTGGTGCGCCAGCCGCAATTTTAATGACATTTCAATTTATGAACGCCTTAGTGTCACTGCAAAATGGCTGGCAATTGGTCGCTGAGCTATTGGTTGTGTTAATGCTATTGCTGCTCAATATCCGCGGTATTCAAGTCTCTGCTAAGTTACAGTTTGGTTTAACCTTGGCAATAGTCTTTGTGGTGGCATTATTATTTGGCGCAAGTGGGCTTAATGCAGATCAACTAGAGTCGTTCAATCAAGCTAGTCATCCGCAAGTGAGTACTGTGATGTTAGCTATGGGGATTGGATTTTGGAGCTTTTTGGGGATTGAAGCCATGACCCATTTAGCCGGAGATTTTCGCCACCCACAAAAAGACATGCTACCGGCCATTTTGATGGGCACTGCGCTAGTGGGGTTATCTACCTTGCTTGTACGTTTTTATTGTTAATGGTACCAACAGACAAAAGCGGAGTGGCGATGATCAGCGCTTTTGATTATTTGCTTAATGAAAGTTTTTTACAGGGTTATGGCGCTAAAGTTATTGGCATTTTAGGAATTGCCAGTGGTTTAGCGACTGTGAATGTGTATGCTGCGAGTGCGTCTCGTTTGTTGTGGAGCTTTAGTAAAGAAGGTATTTTGCCAAGTTACTTTGATAAGTTAAATCAACACGGTGTGCCTTTTAGAGCACTGTTTGCTATTTTAGGTGCGATGGCTGTGGTCATTATACTGACTTTTTTTAGCGGCCAAGATTTAGAAAAGCTGATTGCTTGGAGTAATGGCGTGTTTGTGATTATTTACCTATTAACCATGCTGTCAGCGCTTAAATTGCTCAGCAAGCGCTATTGGCTGTTGGTGCTAACAAGCTGTGTTTTTTGTATTGGGCTAGGTATCGCGCTGGCAGATAACATGCTTTATGCCATGATATTGGTCGCGATTATTGCGCCATTCATGTGGTGGCAAAAGACGCACTTGCAGCGTAAAACAGTGCAGCAAATCTAGTGTTAAGCTGATTTTTTGAGCTTAAAATCAACCTAATTAGCCTTTATGATGATTAATCAGAGGTTGTTTGCTGAATAGCAATATTACGCATTTGAATCAGTTCGCTGTGCTTGAGATAAAGTAAATCTGAGGTGCGGCGAATGATTTGGTCTTCATATTGCGACAATTCACCATCTGCATAAGCTAGACGCCACATGGCTAGCAATAATTGCTGTTTTTCTTCTAAGCTAAATTGCTCGTTAATTTCAGCGGTAAATTCAAATAAGGACGTAGCATTACCGCGCACTTTGGTAGCCTCAGCAATTAATTCTTGGGCCTGAGTTTGAGAGGTCCCTAAGGTATCCATCAACATTTGTGGCAGTAGCTCAATTTCGAACTGATTGAAGGTTTCATCGGCATAAACCACTTCAAGCAATAATGTTGCTGCGGCTAAATTAAGCTGTTTGGCTTTGTCTTCAGGGCTGATAGCTTGTGAGTGTGATTGAAGAAATTGTTTCAATTTGGCGATCATAATAGCCCCTCAAGGTGCACAGATACTTTATCGTAGCAAAAACAACAATGCCGAGCGACGAGCTCGGCATTAATTTATGTTTAGGTTTGTTATCTAAACCGCGTTAACAGCAGAGTTAAATTAACCTCGTTAAGTCAGTTTCTAATAAGCCTTATAATGAAACCTTTGGCTAAAACTTATCGAATAATAGACTGTTATAAAATAGAGCCTAGGCCTTTCATTAACAAATCAACTGTGCCATCGCCAGATTGGCTTTGTAGATATTGTTTGGCAATATCTACCATAGGGACAATGTAATCTTTTGAAATACCCAACTTTTCGAACGTGTCATATACCATGGCACTGCCTTGCAGTGAGGCACCAATATCACCGGCCTTAGATAGTAAACCTGACATGCCAGAGCTTGAATCTAAGCTAGGCACGGCAGCAAGTAAGGCATCGGTACCCGGAATACTGTCGCTAAGCTGGCTAAAATCATTATCGCCTAAATTTGATTGCGCCAAGCTAAGTAATGAACCTAAACCGCCCGCAGCTTGTGTCTCATTCAAGCCTAGTTGTGACATCACATTACCCACAAGAGCGTTATCCGCAAAACCGCCAGCAACACCTGAGTTTTCAGTAACGGTTTTAGCCGCTGTGTCGGTGACCTTGTCTAACCATCCCGCTTGGGCTGGCGAGGTTAATAATGTGGCAGATAAAATAGTGCTAGCAATGATCAAGCGATTCATACAATCAATCCTTCGGTAAATACAATCATTGCGCATGTTAACTTTTTTTACATCTTTACGACATAACTAAAGATTGATTTGTGCAAATTCAATCGTTTTTGGGTATCCTTAGCCGCATATTAATTAAAGTCGTTTTTGGAATCATATTTATGTCACTGTCAGCGATATTGACTGAAGCTTATAATTTTTTTCGTAATCATCTACAGCAATTGGCGGCGCTAACGTTTCCGCTTTTACTTATTCAAGTGGTTATCCAATTATGGTTGGGTAATGAAATGTTGAACGCTGATGTTGAAAACCCACAATTTGGTGGTATTCATGCCGCAGCCATGATGCTGTTATTAATTGTGTTTTCATTTTTAATTGCGGCGTTAACCTTGTATTTAGATGTTCGCTCTCGCGGGCATGATGTCACCCCTGCTATGGTAATGAAGCAAAGCTTCCAATATGTGCCGCCGTTATTACTTGCGGGGGTTTTCTCTGGTATTGCGATTCTGTTGCCATTTATGCTGTTTGCGGCTTTTGGGTCTTTTTGGTTGGTAGGCTTAGTCATTAGCTTTTATCTATTTGCGCGCCTTGCTTTTGTCAATTTTATGGTAATTGTTGAGCAGCTAACCCCGCTTGAAGCCATGAAACGCAGCTTTGTATTTTCTGGTCCTATAGTGTTAAAAACCATAACAATATTAATGCTTTATTTGCCACTATCTGTAATTGGCGGCGCAATATCGCAAACGGTAGCGCCAGTAGGATTTCCATTACAGCTTATTTCCGACACTATTTTTGCTTTCTTCGGTTTATTCGTTAACGTCGCCTTATTCCGTTTATACATGGTGAGTAAGCCTGTGACTGATGAGCCAGCAGAAGATGATCACACTGAAATCTAGTTAAGTTGGCTAGATAAAAGCTTTGAAGGGGAATTGTTTGATAACCGATATTGAGTTTGTTAGTCAATTCTCAACGGAGCTGGGTGAGGATTATGCCTGTGCGAAAAGTTATGTCAGGGATATTCCCACTCAAGCGTTGGTATTTGTCCGCAGTTTTACTCATAAATTAGCTGCATTAGTGGCTAAGCAACAACAGCTGCAATTTACCAGTCCTAATTTGTATGATCGCATTGAGCAATTGAATCAACATCGATTGCTTGATGTGACCGCCATTCGTGCAATGCATAAGCTTCGGGCAGACGGTAATCGCGGTGCTCATCCTGAAAAATACCATTTAACTCAAGCACAGTTAGTGGCGCTTGCGGAAAAGTCTATTCATCAAATATTGGCTTTAGTCAGCAAAGTTTCTGCTCAGCTATGTGAGCAGGCTTTACCTAAATATCGCTTTGTGGCCTTTGATTCATTTGCCGGACGTGACTTGTGTTATCGCGCCATGATGCACAATGATCACCATGCGCAATATTTGGTGGCCATGTCGTTTAAAGCCCAAGCGTTAATGGCACAAGAACAAGCCAATACCGTAAGCCTTGATCAAACGTCAGTAGATAATACTGCTGCAGAAGTGCAGCGTTTGTTCAGTCAGGCTGCTTACTGGTTTGCTCAGGCTGCACCCTTTGAAGATGCTGCATTATTTGAGCATGGCGTGAGCCTTTTACATGGTTATGATCAGATTTCTGCTGTGGCAAACGCACACCCATCAAAAGAGGATGCTCAAGCTCAACAAAAAGCACAAAGTAAGCAGGGCGAGCTTTTCATTGCCAAAGCGGCAAGTGTTGGCGTGGTTGAAGCACAAGCTTTGTTGGGGTATTTCTATTTGGTGGGAAGCCAAGCATTTAAGGTAGATTTGGCCAAAGCGCAGACATTACTGACCCAAGCTGCTGAGGCTGAAAATGTTGAAGCCATGTCGAACTTAGGGGTGCTGTTTTATCAGTCGCAACAGCTTGAGCAAGCCTATCTGTGGGTCAATAAAGCTGCGCAATCTGGCTACCCGCATGCCATGTATCACTTGGCGTTAATGCTTGCTAATGGTGAAGGTTGCCAGCAGGATGAGGCTGAAAGTGACAGATGGTTACAAGAGGCCGCAAGCCAAGGTCAGTTAGATGCCATGCTGCACTGCGCAACGCAAATATTGCATGATGATTGTGCTTCTAAGGAGGCATTAGTCAAAGCGGAAGCTTATCTGCATGATGTGATTAAATATGGCCATAATGTGGCCGCAATGATTGAGCTTAGTGTGGCGTTGGCTGATGGGATTTTAGGTAGAATTGATGTGATGCAATCAGCCTATTTACTGACTCAAGCTAAACTTCATGCAATGCAAAATAGTAACGAGATTCAGCTGCAAGTGATTGAGCCATTATGGCAATCACTATTAATGCAAATTGAGCGGGTGATTGAGCTAACCCCTTCTGAAGATGAGTTAACGGCGTTATTAGAAGCTAAGCGTTTGCTTATCTGATGCCTAAGGTTGAGCAATGTTGAGCAATGTTGAGCAATGTTGAGACCAGTCATTGATGTGCAAATTAGCTTAGAACTTAGCAAAAAGCCTGACTGTGATGCCAGGCTAACCAATGGGGCGAATCCATTAAGCGAGTCAGTGACTTCTTAATTAATCTGCTTGATGCTCGAATGTGCGACCACTGTGGTGAGATGGCTTGTTAGCTTGAGATGAAAACATATCGGTGAAAGGTGCACGTTGCTCACGTTGTATATCACTACGACCTTGATAAATATCCTGATACTGTTGCTGTGCCCTTGCCGCAAATGGCTGCATTCTAGCAGTAAATCTACGCCCTAAAATCTGCATGGTGATAAAGCTTAATACTGCAAAAAGTAAGATGAATGGCAGTAAAAAAATCGATAAAAACATAATGATGACTAATGACGCAAAAGCCACAATTGGGTTAATTGTGATCAAACGATTTTTTAAATTAGCAGTGCTAAATGATGGGTTAAATCTCATAATGGCTCCTAAAAGCGACGCGTCGATAAAGAGGATAACAACGATTTAGGGCTAGTGTGCCTTTGTAGACATATTATGTCACGTTAAGTCTGGTTAATGTTCAGCCTTGTTCGGGTGCTGAAGCAGCATTGTGCCTAAATGGCCTTAACGCCATTAATCGCCAATGAGTCAACCTTCCGTATAGTGATCTTTTTAGCCAGTTATTTTAGGGTGTCGCTTGGCTCACGCTATTAAATATCATCTCTCGCAGCCATTGATGACCGGGCTCTTGGTTGTTTCTTTCGTGCCACATTAAAACATAGGCCATGGGCATAAATTCAAATGGCAAGGTAATTTGCGTTAATGGATAGAGCTTTTGCGCATGCTTGGCAAAGCTTGAAGGTAAAGTGAATATTAAATCTGTGTGAGCACAAATACTGGCGGCACCGTAAAAGTCGGGTACGGTTGCGGATAAGTCTCGGTGTAAGTTTTTGTTGGCAAGGTAATAATCTAATGCCCACCACTTGTTGCCTTCACAGCGCACTTGCACATGGCGTAAGCTTAAATAGGTTTGCATATCCCATTTGCCCTTGTTTATTTGCTCTAGAATGGGGTGGTTTTCGCGCACCAAACACACTTGATGATCATTAAATAGGGTTTGGCATTCAATGCCATCGGCAAGGTTATCGGTGGTTGCTGTGAGTGGTGATTGAATATCACGCCCTGCAATACCAATGTCGATTTGGCCTTGTTGTAAATCGTGCATCGACTTCTCAGTCCATACATAAGAATCCAATTTAACCTGAGGCGCTTGCTGAATTAATGGCCCGATAAAATACGGGAATAACGTCTCGTAAGCACTTTCAACTATCGAAAATGAAAAATGTCGCTCACTGGTTTGCGGGGTAAAACTTGGCGGCTGGGTTAGCTGATATAAATGCTGCAAAACTTGAGGTAATTGCTGCCCTAAGGCTAACGCGTGTGCAGTGGGTTTTAAGCCATGGGCGGTACGTTGGAATAATGGGTCATCTAGAGTTTCTCGTAAGCGTTGCAAACTTTTACTTAAAGCTGATTGGCTAAGATGCAAACGGTGTGCTGCACGTGTGACACTTTGCTCTTCTAGCAACACTTGCAGTGTCACCAATAGGTTTAAATCAATACGAGAAAGGTTGTCTAAATTCATACCTGTTATTCCTTGGTGGAAATTCACTTCTGATTTTATATCATTTCTGTGCATACCATGTATCAATTATAATTAAAGCTGTGATTCTTTATTTTATTAAGTTGTGAGAACAGTTATGCGACGTCATTTGTTGCCTTTGTTAATGCTGATGGTGGTATTAAGCCCGTTAGCCATTGATATTTATTTACCTTCCATGCCAACGATGGCGCTGGAGTTCGGCGTAACGGATAGCCAGATACAATCAACTTTAGTGTTATTTATGTTTTCGATGGGGCTAGGTCAGCTATTGATAGGCCCTTTAGCGGATCGATTTGGTCGAAGGCCTGTCGCCATATTCGGTATTGTACTGTACGGTGTCAGTAGCTTGCTGGCGGCATATTCGATTGATTTTGAGCTACTGCAATTGGCTCGAGTGTTTCAAGGGTTAGCGGCTTGCTCAACCTCAATTGTGGTATTTAGTGCGGTGCGTGACTGCTACACCAGTAAAGAAAGCGCCACTATGTACAGTTATCTCAATGGAATGATCTGTGTTATTCCTGCGTTAGCCCCCACCTTAGGTGGGATGTTAGCTTTGCAGTTTGGCTGGCGCTCAACGTTTTTGTTTATGGTAGCTTACGCCATTGTGGTGCTGATAATCGTTGGTTTTAAATTTCCTGAAACCCGCCCATTAAACACTGACTCAAGTGGAAAATTATATAACTGGGCTAGATATAAGCCGGTAATTAGCGACGCTCATTTTATGTTTTATGCTACTGCCTGCATGATCGCTATGGCATCGATCCTTTGTTATGTGTCTTATTCACCCGTGTGGTTGATTGGTAAGCTAGGTATTTCAGAGCTTGCCTTTAGTGGTTTGTTTGGAGTCAATGCATTGGTCAATATAGTAGCTTGTTTTGCTGCGCCGGTATTAATAAAGCGGATTGGCAATCGCCCCGGGGTGATCGTTGCGTTAAGTGTTATGGTGTTATCAGCAGTGATTGAAATCATCATGCAACTCGTAGGTCCTGAGACTGGATTAGCAGCTGGGATGGCCTTTATGTTACCTATGATGTTGCTATGTATTGGTTTTGCTATTTTACTTGGCCCTGCGACTTCAATGGCTTTAGCAGGCTTTGGAGAAAGAGCGGGGACCGCGACTGCGATGCTAGGTTGTATACAAATGATGGGAGCATCAGTCATTACCGGTTTGATTCAAATGACCTCTATTCCGGCCCCTTATGCCGTAGCATTGGTGATGGGCGGATTTAGCTGTTTATTGTTGTGCATTATGGCAATGAGCCGCTTTAATCATTGGCATCAAGAGCAGCATGTGTAAAATTAAATAGATAATTTCTCTGAACTTGTTATTTTGTCAAAACGTCAATATTGCTCAATTTGCCATTACCCACAAAGTGCTTGTGTGTGCCATGCAATTCGTCCATTGCAGGTACACACAAATGTGGTTGTAATGCAGCATCCCAGTGAAGTAAATCATGCCAAAAATACCGTTCGGTTAATGCGCCTCGTGATGCCGCAGTTGCAGGTGTTTGTGGGTGAAACGGCTGAAGATTTTGCTGATTTACAAGCATACTTAGCTCAAGCAAATAAGCCGATATATTTGGTATATCCCAGTGACACGAGTCAAACGGTTGCCCAAGCAAACGCACCGGTTGATGCGATTATCATTTTACTGGATGGGACTTGGCGCAAGGTATATCGCCTGTTGCAATCAAACCCTTGGTTAGCAAAATACCCTGCGCTGCATTTGGAGGTAAATCATGAGTCGCAATATATCATTCGCAAGGCTAAACGCAGTGATAGTTTGTCGACGCTTGAAGCAACAGCATTGGTGCTAACAGCGCTTGATAGCCGTGTAGATACTACGCCATTATTTGCAGCTTTTGAGGCTATGGTGCAACATAGGCTGCAAGCCATGCCTATAGAGGTTAAAGCGCGTTATGATTACCAAGATAAGTAAGGACAGTCAATGAAAGCATTATTCAGTGGATTAATCTGTGCGGCGTTATTATGCCCAAGCGCGAGTTGGGCTGCAGAGTCTATCGATGAGATAAACCCTGAAAAGCCACGTAGAAAGTTGTCGCTTGAAAAACAAGCCGAGCAAGGCCGCATCGACTCTAAAAAGCTTGAGCAGACTCAGCTTGAAAAAGCTCGTGCTGCAGCAAAGGGTAGTGCTGAACGTGAGCAAGAAATATTAGCGCGTCAACAACATGGTGAGTGGCAAGATAAACAACGTGAAAAAGCCAAAGCCCAGTTTGATGAACGCGCTGAGCGTGAAAATAAATACTTAAGGCAAGCTCAAGAAGCGGCGGGTAAAGAGCGAAAAATCACCGAAGAAACACCAATAAAACAAGACTAATCGAGACCTTCATGCCTGCTGATTTAACCCAAGCCAATCCGGTGGCATTATCGCCGCCAACAAGTTGCCCTTTATGCCAACACGCTAAGCTGGTGCTTTTTCATCAAGATAAACAGCGCAGTTATTTTCAATGTCAGCAGTGTAAATTAGTCGCAGTGCCCCAGCAATTTCATCTTGATAGGCAAGCCGAAAAAGCATTTTATGATTTACATGACAATACCGTGGCAGATGAAGGCTATCAGCGCTTTTTATCGCGAACTTTAACCCCAGTACTTAAGGTCATACCGCCCGATGCCAGCGGTCTCGATTTTGGCTGCGGAGAAGGTGCAGTGCTTAGCCAGATGGCGGCTAAACAGGGCGTGTCGGTGGCAAACTATGATTTATTTTATCACCCAGACATGGGGCAATTAGCCCAACAATATGACTTTGTCACCATGACCGAAGTGTTAGAGCATATTGCTAATGCGAAACAGATTTTTGACCAACTACAAGGTTTAGTGAATAAGGGCGGTTTGCTCGCCATTATGACCAAGCGGGTGCGAGATCATGCAAGCTTTATCAATTGGCACTACAAGCACGACCCAACTCATATTAATTTTATAGTATCGAAACCTTTGAGTGGCTTGCAGAGCATTATCAATGGCAACTTGAAGTGATAGATAATGATGTGGTGTTTCTGCGTTGCTAATCGTCAAGCCATTGCAGCACTGGCATAACATTTTTGCCGCACATAAATAGATACAATTGTTACTCAATAAAACCACACAATTTATTAACAACGCCCCTGTTCAAGGTAAGTTAACTTATACCAATCCTAATAAATAACTGATCATTCTAGCTTGTGAAAATACCTGATAACTGCGTTAGATTTTTTGATTGTAGAATAACTACTTATCAAAAAAATCTGCCTGGTTATCACGCATTTTTCCTACGCTATTTCTGGCCACTTATTTACTGTGATTGGTATTACACTTGATTTTCAACGGTTCATCTTAACAATCAATGATAGAAAACAGCTCAAAGGAGCGAAATATGAAACATACGCTAACGGCGTTGCTGTTGTTGGTAGGTCTTGTGGGACATCTGTTGTCAATGCGACAACTGCCAAGGATATTGACAGCTTTACTCTAGATAATAGCATGAAAATTATGGTGTTAGAGGATAGCTCTATTCCCAATGCCAACATGTATCTTTTTTGGAAGGTTGGCTCACGTAATGAAGTTCCCGGCATTACTGGTATTTCACATTTTTTTGAGCACATGATGTTTAATGGTTCGAAAAAGTACGGACCAAAGATGTTCGACCGCACTATGGAGGCGGCGGGTGGCGCAAACAACGCCTACACCACAGAAGACATGACCGTTTACACCAACTGGTTTCCCGCAAATGCGCTTGAAACCATATTTGATTTGGAAGCGGATCGCATTGCCAATCTAGATATCAATGCTGAAATGGTTGAAAGCGAGCGTGGGGTTGTGCAATCAGAGCGCACCACCGGGCTTGAAAACTCTAACTGGCGCACCATTCAAGAAGCACTAAAAAGTGTGGCTTTTGCAGCTCACCCATATAGTTGGTCGGTGATTGGCTACGAGTCTGACATTGCCGCTTGGACCTTAGCGGATTTACAGCAATACCATAAAACCTACTACGCTCCCAATAATGCCGTGGTGGTAATAGCGGGTGATGTCAAACTGGCAGAGGTGAAAAAGCTAGCTAATCAATATTTTGCGCCAATTCCAGCACAAGCTCCTCCTAAAGCCGTACGCACAGTGGAGCCTTTGCAAAAAGGTGAGCGTCGAGTATTTGTTAAAAAAGAATCTGTTACTACACCCAATGTGATGCTGGCTTATCACGTGCCAGCCACAAGCCACGCTGATTATTATGCCCTTGATTTATTGAGTGCCATTTTAAGCCAAGGTAATAGCTCGCGTTTTTATCAAGGTTTGGTTGATAAACAAATCGCTACAGAGGCTGTAACTTATATGCCAATGTCTTTTGACCCTAATTTGTTTTATATCCTTGGAGTCGCTAATTCAGGCATTGACGCTAAAAATTTAGAGCTTGGCTTAATTGAACAGATCAATTTAATCGCAACCGATGGCGTGACAAGTAACGAGCTTGAAAAAGTAAAAAACCTAAAACTGATGGAGTTTTACCAAACAATGGAAACCATCAATGGTAAAGCAGATACATTAGGCACATATGAAATGTATTTTGGTCGTTTTGACAAGTTGTTTGATGCGCCTGATCGCTATAACACAGTCACCGCAGAAGACATTCAACGCGTGGCGCAAACTTATCTTATTCGCGCAAACCGAACCGTAGGCGTGTTAGCTGCCACAGAGGAGAGCGACAAATGATAACGGACAATCAATCACCTAAGGTCAAAGTGTTTCATAAAAAAGTTGTGAAGGCCTCATTATCATGTTTAGCGATGACTTGTACATTGGCTAGCGTAGCTATGTTATCGGGTTGCGCAACAAGCTCAAAGGAAGTGGGTGGCGTAGCAACTGTGGTTGAGACTGGTCGTTTCAGTTTGCCTCAATATCAAACCATCACATTGGAAAACGGCCTTAAAGTAAACATGATGGTACAAAAAGAAGTACCGCTGATCACCATGAGTGCAGTGGTACGTGTAGGCGCGGTAAATGACACCACGTCTGGTTTAGCGAGTATGACAGCCGATGGCTTAATGCTCGGGGCTGCGGGGCAATCAAAGGCCGATATTGAGCAAACCTTAGACTTTATGGGAGCAAGCTTACAAACCGGTGCAGATAATGAAGGTAGCTATATTAGTACTCATTTTATGAGTAAAGATCTCGATAAAGTCCTGCCGATTTTTAGTCATGTGATATTACAACCTGATTTTGATCAGACTGAATTTACCAAGCTACAACAGCGCCAAGTTGTGGGATTATCGCAGCAAAAAGAAAGCCCAAGAGCGGTAATAGGTCGCTATTTTAATAAATTGATTTTTGCTCAGCATCCTTATGGCAATCCAAGTTCTGGTAACAGTGAATCCGTTGCCCAGTTAACTATTGACCAATTGCGGGCATTTCATCAAAGCTATTATCAACCTAATAACACCGCCATCAGTATTGTGGGAGATTTTAACCCAAGCGACATGCGAACCAAGTTAGAGGCTGTATTTGGCCAGTGGCAAAATACCGAAGTCGCAGTGCAAGCGGATTTAAGCCAAGCTTTACCGACATTGACTAAAAGTCGGGTATTGCTGGTGGATAAACCCGACGCGATTGAAACTACCTTTGTAATTGGTGGTTTGGGAATTAGTATGGATAACCCTGATTATGTCGGGTTAACGGTAGTGAACACTATTTTAGGTGGGCGTTTTACCTCATGGCTTAACGATGAGCTCAGGGTAAATGCAGGGTTAACCTATGGCGCACGTTCAGGCTTTAGCCCTTACTCAAAAGCCGGGGTGTTTCAAATTAGTACCTTTACTAAAGCCGACACCACTAAAGAGGCGATCGATTTAGCGTTAAAAACCTATGCTCGCTTGTGGGAAAAGGGGATCGACCAAGCTACATTAAACTCAGCAAAAGCTTATGTTAAAGGTCAGTTTCCGACTAAGTATGAAAAAGCCAGTCAGTTAGCCGGTTTGATGTCTGACATGTATTTATACGGTTTTAATGATGATTTTATTAATCAATTTCAAACCAAAGTGGATGGGTTAACACTGGCTGACACTGAGCGCTTAATTAAGCAATATTTTCCGCAACAACACTTGCAGTATGTGTTAATTGGCAATGCCGCAAAAATAGCTGATATTGCTAAGCAGTATGGTGAAGTTACTCAAATCAGCATAACTGATAGTGGCTTTGGTCAATAAATTACTGTTAGCAGTTCGTATAAATAGTAGTTAGTTTAAAATAGTCGTCACTAAAAAATTGACCCACATAAGTGGGTCTTTTGCTGTTAAAGCGGTATATTTTCTTCATCAACAATTTTTAGGGATAACGTGCAAGGTTTTCCTTCATCAGATCCTTGCTTTTAGATGGCGATAGAGTGACATAAGATGATATTTCAAGATTTGAAATCCAGCATGATTAAACGGATTTATATGCTCTGCTTAGGACTAGGTGGATTGCTGTTACTGCCGACCTTGTCTTATGGTGCAAAAATTGATTTAAAACCTATATGCCCTCTGCTTGAAGGGGAATGGCAGGGCAGTGCCGCTAATCCTAACGGTGAGTCAAAACAGGTGACGACGTCAGTGATGTGCTCTGCCGATCAATTGAATTTGTACATCAGTGTTAGCCAAGGGGCGCGTTTTTCAAATAGCGAGACTTGGTGGTTTCGTCAGCGTGGCGCCAATATTGGGCTAGTGTATTCGGATGGTATTAATACCGATGTGCATCAGACTTTTACACTGTACCAACAAGATGGCAGTTTTACCCTGTTAGGCAAGGGCGAGGTGAAACAGCGCCCTGCACTTATCAGATTGTCATTTGAGGCTAATGAGCAAAATCATTGGCTATGGCAGCAAAGCGCCCATTTTTTAGATGATGATAGTGATAGCTACACTGTGGTGCGGGCGATAGGCTTAACGCCTATCACTCAAACATTAGTAAAATAAAAAGCGGCAAAGCCTACCCAGCTGACAATTAACAAGATTAACAGCACCCATACACTAGTGGTCATTTGGGGTGAATCGGGGGTGTTTGAATCAGGTTGTAACTCATCGTCTGGTTGGCAATTAGATTTGCTTTTTAGGCTTTGCTTACGCACTTTGTCACGCAATCTAGCCTTCGCTTTTTGCTGTTTTTTGTATTCAGCAATGCCTTTTTCTATCCCTGCGGCAATGAGCTTAGTTTGCTCCTTGGTTTGGCCTGGTTTTTGGGTGGCCTTGGCTATAGCCATTGCATCTTGCTGAGTTTCTACTGAAGCCTTTTTCATTACTCGGCACCAGCAAAATCAAGCTGACGCCAAGCTTCATAGCTGATAATAGCAACCGAGTTTGACAGGTTTAAGCTGCGGCTGTTGGCTGTCATGGGTATGCGTAAACGCTGTTGTTGCGGCGTGGCATTGATAATATCCATTGGTAAACCACGAGTTTCTGGGCCAAATAGTAAAACGTCGCCTTCAGCAAAAGCGATTTGCGTATGTGGACGACTGCCTTTAGTGGTGCAAGCCATAATGCGATGGCCTGCCATGGCTTGTAAAAATTCAGCGTAATTCTTATGGCGAGTCACGCGAGTGAGATCAGAATAATCTAGTCCTGCACGACGTAATTTTTTTTCTTCTAAATCAAAACCTAATGGTTCAATAAGGTGAAGTTGAGTACCATTGTTGGCACATAGTCGAATAATATTACCCGTATTAGGGGCAATTTCTGGCTCGTAAAGGGCGATATGGAACATGGCAACCTACTTAACCGATAAAGGGATCTACTGACAGAGCCAACACGTCATTGTGGTTTAGACTATGGCTAAACTTGAGCTCAGATCATCAAAATAAGCGCTTATTATACCTACATCTTACTAAACTACTGCAACTAATTAGACTGATGAGTTTTGAGCTCTGCGCAATAAACTGTGTCGCTTTCGGTTTTGGTCGTTGATGAAGTATATGCCTTAGTGCTGTGTTGGAAATACCAGCTTGATTTGCAGCCCGTGGGGCAAAATGTTGTTTGCTATAATCGTGCCTTTATGTGCGTTTACTGCGGCTTGAGTAATGGCTAAGCCCAAGCCCCAGCCACCACTATTGCGATCGCGGGCATTGTCTGGGCGGTAAAATGGCCTGAATATCGCTTCTAATTCTTGCTCTTCAATACCGGGTCCATCATCGGTAATATCAATGACTACAGCTTGTTTATTTTGACATGCTGTAATAGTGACATTGCTGCTTGCGTAACGAATGGCATTGCGCAGTACATTTTCAATTGCGCGGCATAGTGGCTTTGGGTAATGCTCAAACGCCATATCTTCATCGATATGAATGTGCAGTTGTTTATCTTGTTGCTCGGCTTCAAATTCGGCATCATCTAACACTTGGCTTAAGGTTTCATTTAGCTCTGCATGGATTTTCACTTCGCTGGCATTTAAAGTGACTCGTGATAATGTCAGTAGCTCACCAATGAGTTCATCTAGCTGGTTAGCTTCATATTCAATACGGGTTAATTCGGTACTCTGCTGGCCTTTTTTACGCGCTAATGCGAGAGATAACTGCAAGCGCGTGAGTGGCGTTCTGAGCTCATGGGAGATATCACCCATTAACCTTTGTTGGTTGTTTACCATGGCTTCAATCGCATCGGCCATGGTATTGAAGGTTGACGCTAATTGGCCCATTTCGTCGTTTCGATTAACGGTGGCCTCATCCACTCGATTGGCTAAATCTCCTCTGGCGAGCGCATTTGCACTGCGTTTTAAGCTGTTTAATGGCTTACCAAGGTGCCAAGCTAATAGTCCACATAACAAACCAGAAAACAGTATGGCAATCACTGCGCTAAGGGTTTTATTTTCAGTGAAGTATAAAAACCAAGGGCGGGGATGATTGGCAATCACACGGCCATAAACATGATACTGCTGATTATTGACATTAAAGTGATGCGGGCCAAACATCAGTTCATCACGAAATTGATGGCTAATAGGCTGTTCGGCATCTTCTACCATTAATAAAAATTTTCTTAAAATACGCGGCACTTTTGGGGTGTTAATCACTTGGCCGCTTTCATTAGTGATATAGATCCGCAAGGATTTGTTTTTAATATTACGCAGAGGGGGAAGCCACTGCGATCGCTGCTGGTTAAAAGGTGAGGGTCTTGTTGAGCTTGTTCTGCAACAGTTTGTAGCACTTTCTGTAAGCGATGCTCAATGGGCGCTCTGTCATGGTTTTGCATGATAATAGGTAGCATAAGCACAAAGGCAATAGTGAGCGAACTGCACAACCAAAAGCCGATCAGCAATTTAAAAAACAGGCGATTAAAAGGGTTGTTTACATGCATTAAGGGATCCAAATATAACCTTTGCCACGCAAGGTTTTAACTCGTGCACGAGCATCTTGACGCTCAGGTAATTTTTTACGCAAATTAGATAAATGCATGTCTAAACTGCGGTCAAACGGCATTAGCTTTTTGCCTAACACGCTTTCGCTTAATGACTCTTTCGTGACCAATTCACCCGCACGGGACACTAAGTTGAACAGTAAGCTGAACTCGGTGGCGGTAAGAATAATTAACTGTTCGTTACAGTAGGCCTCTTGCCTAGCGGGATCTAAACGTAAGTCGCCTAATTGCAGGGTGTCATTGTTGCTGGTTTCTGCTATTTGGCTGTTATCACGAATGGTTGCGCGGCGTAAGATTGCGCGAATACGGGCAATCAATTCACGATCATTAAACGGTTTGGGTAGGTAATCATCTGCGCCAATTTCAAGACCTATCACCCGGTCAATTTCATCACCGCGAGCGGTTAGCATCAGCACTGGTGTTTGTTTTTGCTGCCGAATGCCTTTTAACACTTCAAAGCCACTGAGTTTTGGCAGCATGACATCCAGTAAAATCAAGTCGTAGTCAGCTTGGGTGGCTTTAGCTAACCCTTGCGCGCCATCAAACGCTTGATGCACTTCAAAGCCTTCTAACTCTAATAATTGGGTTAATAGCTCTGATAATCCGGTGTCATCATCAATAAGTAAAATTCGATTCATTTCAGCCCAGCCTTGTTACATTCATCAGCAATGTAACGTAAGCCGAGCTGAGAATAAATCATCATTGCACAGTTTTACATTAGCCTTGCTTGGATGCTCTGATGGATTTAGTGATTTTTACCACAATAAAGGTCACAATAATTGACCCTAGAATTAATCCAATAGACAACACAGGGTTTTGCAGCGACATGGGATTGATAACCAGCATGCTGCCTAAGCCGAGCATCATAATGCCTGACATCAGCTTTAATGTTTCTCCTTCTTTCTCTGTCAGTTTTCGTTTTCCTAAGGTCATTGAAAATGCAATGACAATGGCGGCGAGAGGGATAACATAAACCACATTGTAGGCAATTAAATACATGTAGCGCTCAACAGTATCTAGGTGTGAAATCGACAGCACAGAGGTATAAATCATAGGGAAGCCCGCTGTGCATAATAGCTCGTAGGCATTGGCTAAAATGGCTAATACCGATGAGCCAATAATCATGGTGGGCAACGAGCTCGTTTTAGATAATTTCCCCATGCGCTTAATTAGCGTGCCTCTATTTTCTACTGACATCGACAGACTGACATCGCCGCGCCCAAAGAAGTAATCTTTGATATTCACACTGGCAGCAACCAGTGCCAATATGCCTGCAAGGGTAATAATAATGCCGCCATCTGTTCCCCCTAATAGCTGGAATAAGTTTAGCCAAGCACTCATGAAAATAAAGTAGATAAAGCCTGAGAAGAATACAAAAATACCGCCCACTAATAACATGCGTTTACGGCTGCCCGCATTAACCATAATGCTTAGTAAAAATAGCAATACAAAGAAAGCACATGGATTAAAAGCATCCACGCCAGCCAGCACGACTGTCAGTAAAGGCAATGACATTTGGTCGGGTTGTACAGCCCCTAATAGCGGTATATCAATGGGTTGTACCGGCGGTGTTTTATTATCGCTAGCGCTTTGGGGGATGGTAATAGAAGACATATCACAGGTGCCATCTGAGGTTTCTGCAGAGCTTGAATCACTACAGGTGCCAAATAAGGGCGCATCATGGGTTTCAATTGTGCTACTGAAGAAGTCATTGAGCTTATCGCCAATGTCGGCATGGCCGCCTTGCTGTTGGTAACAAGCTATTACTCGTTCAAGAATATACCGGCCAGTGACTTCATGGCTGTTATAGCCTGTTATGGCTTCACCACAAACGGCAAAGTAGGGCACAGATTTAGGCTCTACGCCGGTCAGTTTGCCCATCGCCATCAATTTATCAACATTACCTTCTTCACTAATTAAGTAATCATTGACTTCAATCCAATCAAATCGATCACCAAGTGCATCGATATAAGGGTGGGCTTTGCGGCAATGTGGGCAGGTTTGTGACCAAAAGAAGTGTAGTTTTACGGCGGTTTGTTCGCCCGATTGCTGGATCCAGGTTGATGATGCGTTGGTTTGTTCGGCATATACACTGTGTGAAATAACTAATGCAGCACTCAAACACAGCATAAAAAGAAATGTAATTCGTTGGCTTAAATAACCCATAGCTTCCCTCAAACCAAAACAAAACGAGATAAAATGATACTAATTAGCATATTAAGCATAAGTGTATCGTTTGTATCAAAATGGTTGTCGTTACGTTAGCTGGCTCGCATTATTTTTGATAATTAGCATTGGGTTGTTTGTTTTTTCTGCATCGGCCTCTTTCAAAGAGCCCTTTACACAGCTTTACGCTTACAAGACCCTCATTGACATTGCATTCGCTACAATGTTTATCAAGTTGGAACGAGGCATTGATTTACCTCAATCCTTAAATCCATATTCATAGTTAAATGATTAATGTCATTCATTGAGGAAACCGTGATGAAAACACATCTTGTATTAAAATCGAGTCTTATTGCGTTAGTTGCAAGTTCAGCTTTAATGGCGGGGCAATTATATGCAGCTGATCCAGTATCTGATACCGGCGTTAAAACTAGCCAAGAACATCGTCAAGTAAAAGGCCATCATGGTCATGACAAAGGTGGCATGCACAAGATGCTACGCAAACTTGACTTAACCGATGCTCAAAAGGCTGAAGTAAAATTGATTGTTGAAAAATATAAAGCACAAGCTGGTGAGCGTCCAACAAAAGAGCAGCGCGCAGAACATAAAGCGCAAATGTTGAGCTTAGTAACCAGTGCTAATTTTGATGAAGCGGCTGCCCAAGCTATGATTGAGCAAAAGCAGCAAGCTCATCAGCAAACAGCCTTAAAAATGTTAAAAATGCAGAACGAAATTTATCAAATATTAACCCCTGAGCAGCAAGAAAAGTTTGCTAAGCGTTTTGAAAATGGCCATAAAAAGCGTAAGTAATTAAGCTAATAATTTGTTCAAGTAACGTCTTTCCGGAAGCGCCAACCGCTAAGTGATGCTTAGCGGTTTTTTTGTGTTTTAAGAATGGGTATTAGCTCACATTTTAAGACTTCTTGTTGCAGTACAGAGCAAACAATATCGTAGTTTTGCTAGTTTAATTGCTATTATTAACAATCTATTTTCAGCCAAAACGAGAGCCTGTAACTTTGACTAATGCAAATACGGATTACGATTTTTGGGTTAAGTTAGCTAGCCGAGCCTCGGTTGCTACAGCGCTCTGTTTAATCGTTATTAAATTAGTGGCTTGGATGTATTCTGGCTCGGCCAGTATGCTGGCATCGTTAACGGATTCTTTTGCTGACGCACTGGCTTCTATTGTGAATTTTATTGCCATTCGTTATGCGATTGTGCCAGCCGATAAAGATCATCGCTATGGTCATGGTAAGGCTGAGCCTTTGGCGTCATTAGCGCAGTCGGGGTTTATTCTTGGTTCGGCGTTTTTATTACTGCTTTATGGCGGTGAAAAACTCATTAATCCTGTGGCGGTTAGTCATGCATCTTTAGGGGTGATTGTGTCGATTATTGCCATTGTGCTGACGCTCGCTTTAGTGATGTTACAAAAGAAGGCGCTGGCAATGACCAATAGCACAGTGGTTGAAGCTGACTCATTACATTACAAATCCGATTTACTGCTTAATTCTGCGGTATTGCTCGCCTTATTACTCGCCAGTTATGGCTGGTGGTGGGCAGATGGGCTATTTGCGATTTTTATTGCGCTTTTTATTGGCCAGCAGGCGTTTGATTTAGCCTATCGGTCTATTCAAAGTTTATTAGACCGTGAGCTCGACAGTGATACTCGCGAGCAAATTAAAGCGTTAGCTTTACAAGATAACCGCGTAAAAGGCATGCATGATCTGCGTACTCGTCAGTCTGGTAAAACGACTTTTATACAATTACATTTAGAGTTAGATGGTCATCAACCGCTGTTTGAAGCCCATGCTATTGCTGACAGCGCTGAAAAAAGAATACAAAATGCCTTTAAAGACGCTGAGGTCATTGTTCATCAAGATCCCGTTTAATGAGTTTGTCAGCTAGAAATCGCTTGCGACTTGGTTTTTACCTTGGGCTTTAGCTTGGTAAAGAGCCTTGTCTGCTCGATGTAATATTGTGTCTAACGTGTCGTTTTGACGCCAATTCGTTAACCCGAAACTAGCAGTAAACTGAATGGTTTGCGCCTGTTGGGGATGAGTTACTTGCAGGGCATTGAGTTGTTGTAAAGCGTTAACACGTTTTATTGCATGCAGGTGATCATTAGCGGGGAAAACCATGACAAATTCTTCTCCTCCCCAGCGAGCTAATATGTCTTCTTCGGTGCAGCATTTTTGGCAAACAGAGGCCAACGAAGTAATTACTTGATCACCAACTAGATGACCATATGTGTCATTAATTACCTTGAAATTGTCGATATCCATTAACAAGCAATAATAGGGGTGATTAACCTCAAACTGATGTCGGTATTTAGTAAATTTTTCGATAAAAGCACGGCGGTTGAATAGTTGAGTTAATTCATCAATATTGGCTAGATGTTCAAGCCGTTGTTGTAGTTGGTACTGTTCGGTAATGTCGGTAAGAGCTACTTGGGCCGCTGGTTCACCTTCCCAAATAATTGGGCTTTCAATCAAACTAACCCATACCTCAGAACTATCTTGGCGGATGCATTTTATTTGCACTTTGTTGGCAGTAAGTTTGTTGTTGAGTAAGTGTTGATAGGCTTTTTGCCTTTGTTCGCGCCACTCTGGTGCAATGACTTCAAGAATTGAGTCCAATACGAGAATACTGTCCGGTTTTTCGAATCCCAAAATATCGGCATAAGCTTGGTTACAAAAAACGGGTTTGAAGTTTTGGTGCACTAACACGCCTTGGATCGAACCATCGACTAGTTGACGGTAGCGTTTTTCGCTAGCTTGTAATTGTTGGCGAATTTGCATTTGGTTGGTGAGATTGACTATAGTGATTTGTAATGCCGGAAGACCTTGCCATTCCACAATGTGCTCAATGGCAAGCACTTGCATCATTTCACCGTTACGATTGCAGTTGGTGTAATTTCTGACTTGTGGCTGCTCAAAGCCGCTCATTAAAGCGTAATATGTATGTTTAGCGATATCACGGGCATCAGGTTCAACAAGCTCTAAAATACTGCTGAGATTAAGTATCTCTTGAGCCGATTGATAGCCAAAAAGCTGTGCGTATTTATCATCTGCATAAAGCGGAATGAAATTTCTGTGAATCACAACACCGTAGCTAGAATCAAAGTTCAATGAACACCTGCCTTAACATGAAGTTACTTATTTAATGCTGCAAAAGGCCGACTGCTTTTTCGACGATATCTTCAATGCTGTTATCAATATCCACAATAACGGTATTTGGCTCATTGAGTGGCACTTCTAAAGTAGCAAATTGACTATCAAGCATATTTTGCTTCATAAAGTGACCACGTCTTGCCGTTATTCGCTGCAAGATAAGCTGATAATCGCCATGTAAATATAAAAAATATACTTGGTTATTGCCTTGTCTAATGCGGTCCCGATAACACTTTTTTAATGCCGAGCAAACGATAACGCCAGTTTCATTTTTAGATTCAATGCTGTAAACCGCATCTGCGATTCTTTCTAACCAAGGTGCGCGGTCAGCATCATTTAATGGCTCACCGTTTGCCATTTTGTTGATATTAGCGCGAGGGTGTAAATCATCACCATCAATAAATTTGGCATTAAGCGAGGTAGCAAGCTGCTGGCCAACGGTACTTTTTCCGCTACCACTGACGCCCATTACAATAATTGTTTTACCCGCCATAATGCTTCCAAGGTATCAGTTTGAAATTAATGCATGTTAATGAGTGTACTGATGTATGGGGTGTTTGTGAACAGGTTGGTGGTGATTGTTTATTTTTATTTGTTTGTTCAGTTGCTTGGGTGAGAACAATAGGTGTGTTTTAAAAATTTAAAGGAGCCTAGGCTCCTTTAAATTAATTGTCGGTTATTCTATGGCGAGCTCTTTGAGCTTGCGGGTTAAGGTGTTGCGGCCCCAGCCCAAGCGTTTAGCTGCTTCTTGCTTATGGCCTTGAGTGTGTCTGAGTGCAGTTTCTAATAAAATGCGCTCAAAAGCGGGTTGGATTTCAGTCAGTAAATCATTTTCGCCCGCAGCAAGCTTGTCATCAATCCAGTCTGTTAAGGCTGTTTGCCAGTCGCCATGGCTAATCGTATGTTGACTAGCACTAACCGGATCTTTAAGGAGTTCTGGCGGTAAATCTTGCGGCAAAATATCTTGGCCTGAGGCCATTACCGTTAACCAGCGACAGGTGTTTTCAAGTTGGCGCACATTACCCGGCCAAGGGAGTTGCGATAGCTTTGCTGCCGTTTCTTTGGTGAGCACTTTAGGTTCAACACCAATTTCTTTGGCGGCAGAGGCTAAAAAGTGATTGGCTAACTGCGGAATGTCTTCTCGTCTTTGTGATAGGGGAGGCAGATGAACGCGGATCACATTCAGACGGTGAAATAAATCTTCACGGAAAGTCCCATTTTGCACTAACACTTCTAAGTTTTGGTGGGTGGCAGCAATAATACGTACATCGACCTGAACAGCTTGGTGACCACCAACACGATAAAACTGGCCATCGGCTAATACTCGTAACAAGCGAGTTTGAACATCTAAAGGCATATCGCCAATTTCATCTAAGAATAATGTGCCACCATTAGCTTGCTCAAAGCGACCTTGGCGGACGTTAGCGGCCCCTGTAAAAGCGCCTTTTTCATGGCCAAATAGTTCTGACTCAATTAAATCTTTAGGAATTGCTGCCATATTAAGCGCTATAAAGGGATTGCCTTTACGAGGACTATGTTTATGTAATGCTCCTGCGACTAGCTCTTTACCCGTACCGGATTGACCATTAATTAACACGCTAATGGATGACCGTGATAAACGACCAATAGCACGAAAGACCTCTTGCATAGCGGGTGCTTCACCAATGATTTCAGGGGCTTTTAATGGTGTTTCTGGGGCTGTTGTTGGTGTTTGCTCGGTGGCGTGAGTTAACGCTCGCTCGACTAGCGCAATAGCTTCGTCAATATCAAATGGCTTGGGGAGGTATTCAAATGCACCGGCTTGATAAGCGCTGACAGCACTGTCTAAATCCGAATGCGCCGTCATAATGATCACGGGAATGTGAGGGTAATGAAGCTGCAAACGATCGAGTAAAGTTAAGCCGTCAGTACCCGGCATACGAATATCTGACACAATAACTTGTGGCTGTGACAATTCTAATGCTTGCCAAAGTGATTCAGCTGCGGCAAAGCTGGCACAGGTGAGTTTTGCCCCTGATAAAGCCTTTTCTAGCACCCAACGAATGGAGCTATCATCATCTAAGATCCATACTTGTTCGCTTATTGTCATCTTGTTACCTCATGTTGCCTTTAGCTTCACTGTAATTGTAATGGCAAAGTAATAATAAATTCGGTGTGTCCGGGGGCAGATACACAGTCGATGCGTCCACCATGTAATCGGGCAATATTGTGTGCAATAGATAATCCTAGGCCCGAGCCATCTTCGCGTCCGGTGACCATAGGGTAAAACAGGGTGTCCATCAATTCAGGCGGAATACCTGGGCCGTTATCAATAATTGATAGCGTGAGAACCATCTTGTAACGCTGGGTGCCAATGGTGACTTGATGTTGAGTGCGGCTTTTGATTGATATTTCGCCACCTGTTTTTTCTAAAGCTTGTACCGCATTTTGGACAATATTCAGTACTGCTTGTTGTAGTTGATCGTGATCCATCAAAATATCGGGTAGCGATGGGTCATAATCACGCTTGATCGTAATATTGGCCGGTAGCGTTAATTCAACGAGCTTGAGTACCTTTTGCACCACTTGATGAATATTGTGCTCAGCATGTTGGGTTGGCATTTGCGGGCCTAACAATCTGTCGACTAGATTTCTAAGTCGATCTGCTTGCTCAATAATAAGATGAGTAAACTCTTTTAAATCGGGCGATGTGAGCTCTCTTGACAGGAGTTGTGCGGCACCACGCAATCCGCCGAGTGGATTTTTGATTTCATGGGCTAAGTTTCGTACTAGATATTGTGCAGCTTGTTGTTGTGCATCCATATTGAGTTGCTGATGGATACGACGTTGTTGATCCACTTGACGCAATTCCAGCAGACTTAAATTTTGTTTATCCTCTATCGGTACAAGGGTTAAATCTATGGTGTGATGCTGACCATCTAAGGTGATTAATGGTGCCGTATTAACGGTAATACCTTGGTTGGATTTTACAGCGTCACGCAAAATGCTCGCTTCGACACCCAAGAATTGGTAAAGGTCAGGTAAGCAGAGTTCTAATAGCTTATGATTCGCCACAGCCAATAGTTGCTCTGCTGCCGCATTAGCAAAGCAAGGTTTAAGATTGGCATCAATCACTAAAACAGCAGTGACAAGATTATTAAGTAAGTTATTGGTATCCATTCGCCATCCTGAAATTCGAGTCGCACCATGATGGTGCACCAGTTTGGTGCATTCTGCAACTCGATTCACTCAAGCAAATGGTTTAATTTAGTAAAAACAAGTTAACTATATCTGATTGTTTTTATTAGTTAAATATTGAAAATGTACTGGTCTTAGTACTATTTGCCAACACTTGCTTGGTGAAGAAAGATCTTTCTTGGGGAACTAGATGCAAGGACTTTGCCGTTTTGATCCAATGCTTTCACTACAATGGTGTGTTCGCCACGATAAATCCCTCTGAGTTGAAAAACAGTTGAGGTTTGTGGCTGCACTTTAATGGTGCCATCAACAAATAAAGCCAGTGATACGCCATTGGGTAATTTGGGTGTGATGCTTACTGTGACGTCAAAATTACCAGAGTTATCACGGATAGTTTCTTCATGAAACGGTGAGACAATGGTTATTTCAAGTTGAACGGCTTCCTCTTTTTGTGGGCTAACGGATTCAATTCTGGTTTCTTTGAGGGCAATTTTATTTTGAGTATTATCTTTTAATTCGACGACTTCGGCATTGGCGATTGGTTCGTCACTGTAATGGACTTTGCCATTCTCATCTACCCAGCGGTAAACTGTCGCCATGCAGCTGATACTTACCATCAATAAAGCAAGTATTAATAAGATCCGCATATCGGATTCCTTTTCCTATATTAATATCTTTATTAGATTAGCTTTTTTTAATAAAAATGACAGCCAAATTGTTTTCGGATTTGGCTGTCATATATTCAGCATACAAAGACTGCTATTAGTATTTGGTCATGAATTTTATAAGTAACTACAGCAATATTCTGCAATACCTTGAGTGCGAATGCTAAAGCTGACATTGGCAGCCAATTCAAATTGTGTACCAGCAGGATAGCTTATCCACTCTTCAGCATTAGGTAATAACACAGCAAACTCTCCCGATGTGACTTGCATTATTTCACCTTGAGAGGTTGAAAATGTGTACTCACCAGGCAACACCACGCCTAGGGTTTGCTTGCTTCCATCGGCAAAAAATACTGTTCGACTAGTCACTTTACCGTCGAAATAAACATTGGCTTGAGTTGCGACATTGACGTTGTTTATTGTGGTCATATAAATTCCTTACAAATGATTTGTAGTGAATTTATATTTAATTAAAGTGAATATCTAGTTAAATGTTGATGGTGTAGATGGAAAATTTTCATCTTAAAACGAGTTTATTCTAACAGCAGGCAAATCACAGGCACAAAAAAGCCCAGTTAAACTGGGCTTTTTAGATAACATCTTACGAATTATGCACCAGCGCGACTCGCACGCTTACGGTCATTTTCAGTTAAAAACTTCTTACGTACACGAATGTTTTTAGGCGTGACTTCAACTAATTCATCGTCATCAATAAACTCAAGTGCTTGCTCAAGTGTCATTTGAATGTGCGGTGTTAACACTTGCGCTTCGTCAGTACCTGATGCGCGCATGTTAGTTAGCTGCTTACCTTTAAGACAGTTTACTGTTAGGTCATTTGAACGCGAGTGAATACCCACAACTTGACCTTCATATACTTCTGCAGCGTGACCAATCATTAGGCGACCACGGTCTTGTAAGCCGAATAGTGCGAATGTCAGAGCTTTACCGGTTGCATTTGAAATTAATACACCATTTGCACGTTGACCGATTTCGCCACCTTTGTGAGGACCATAGTGATCGAATGAATGATAAATTAAACCTGTACCAGACGTCGCAGTTAGGAACTCAGTTTGGAAACCAATTAGACCACGGCTTGGAATGATAAAGTCAACACGTACACGGCCTTTGCCATCTAGTTGCATGTCTTTCATTTCAGCTTTGCGGGTACCTAGTTTCTCAATCACGGCACCTTGGTGAACTTCTTCTACGTCAACCGTTAGGGTTTCGTATGGTTCACATAGCTCACCGTCGATAACTTTGGTGATAACTTCTGGACGTGATACGGCTAATTCATAACCTTCACGACGCATATTTTCAATTAAGATTGAAAGGTGTAATTCACCACGGCCAGAAACACGGAAGCGGTCTGGAGAATCTGTCTCTTCAACACGTAATGCCACGTTATGAACTAATTCTTGTTGTAAACGCTCAAGAATATTCCGTGAAGTAACATACTTACCTTCTTTACCCGCAAACGGAGAGGTGTTTACTTGGAAGGTCATCGTCAGTGTTGGTTCGTCAACAGATAACGGTGGTAATGCTTCTACATTACCTACAGCACAAACTGTATCAGAAATTTTTAGTTCGCCTAAACCTGTGATAGCAACAATGTCGCCAGCACTTGCAGATTCAACTTCGTGACGGTCTAGACCCATATAGCCTAATACTTGGCCTACTTTACCGTTACGGGTTTTACCGTCAGCGCCAACAACAGTCACTTGTTGGTTAACTTTAACGCTACCGCGCTTAATACGACCAATACCAATTACACCTACATAAGAGTTGTAATCAAGTTGCGAAATTTGCATTTGGAATGTGCCATCTGCATCGGCATCTGGGAATGACACTTTTTCAACAATAGTTTGGAAAAGTGGTGTCATGTCTTCGCTCGTTTCGTCTGGATCTAAAGACGCAAAACCATTTAATGCAGAAGCGTAAACAATAGGGAAATCTAACTGCTCGTCAGTTGCACCAAGGTTGTCGAATAGATCAAATACTTGGTCAATTACCCAATCAGGACGAGCACCTGGGCGGTCAATCTTGTTGATAACAACAATTGGCTTTAACCCTTGCGCAAACGCTTTTTTAGTAACGAAACGAGTTTGCGGCATTGGACCATCAACAGCATCAACTAATAGTAATACTGAATCAACCATAGATAGAACGCGCTCAACCTCACCACCGAAATCGGCGTGGCCAGGGGTGTCTACGATGTTAATACGGTATTCGTTCCATTTGATGGCGGTGTTTTTTGCAAGAATGGTGATACCACGTTCTTTTTCAAGAGCGTTAGAATCCATTACACGTTCTTCGGCTTCGCCCCGACTTTCAAGGGTGCCTGACTGAGCCAGAAGCTTGTCTACCAAGGTCGTTTTGCCATGGTCAACGTGAGCAATAATGGCGATGTTACGTAAATTCTCTAACACGGATAAAACCTCTAATACCATCAAATAAAAATAGGACTTCACAGTGGCCATTACAGCAATTGCAGTTTTGCCACCATAAAAAAGCGTGCCATTCTACTCTACCAAGGCTTGAGTAGATAGGATTTTTTTTGAACACTTCTGTATTTAAGTTGAAATAATACTCAATTGAACAGCGGTTCAGGATGCACTTGAAATAATGCCTGGTTAATAAATGCACAGAGATATAATAGTTTGATGAGAATGAAAGCGCAAAACACTGTTTCCGTAAATCGGATGGGGTATTTATCGTTTGAATACATTTTTTTTGTTTCAGCCTCGATATAATCGAAGTGCACCAACTTGGATGGGTGCACCAATATTGTGCGTAGTGAGGATCTTTTTGGTGCATTTTTCGATCTTAACGTTGAGGCAAAAATTGCAAGATTATATAAATCAATAATTTATATAACTGGCATGATAATCGCTTCATGTGTGACATCATGTAAACATAACCATTTTATTTTGGTTTACTCGAGTATGAATGACTCGAGTTACAGAAAAATTATATTTAAAAGGGATACCCCTTGACCCTACCGGAGGCTTGAGAATGTCAGTTGAATCAGTATTAAAGCAACTTGAAGAATTAGAAGTTAAATTCGTTGACTTACGCTTTACCGATACTAAAGGTAAAGAGCAGCACGTTTCTATTCCAGCTCATCAAGTAAACGAAGACTTTTTTGAAGACGGCAAAATGTTTGACGGTTCTTCTATTTCAGGTTGGAAAGGTATTAACGAATCAGACATGGTGTTAATGCCAGATGCGTCTACTTTTGTTTTAGATCCTTTTACTGAAGAAACAACAGCGTTAATTCGTTGTGATATTTTAGAGCCTGGTACCATGACCGGTTACGACCGTGATCCTCGCTCAATCGCTAAAAAAGCAGAAGAGTACTTAAAGTCTACTGGTATTGCTGACACCGTATTAATTGGTCCAGAGCCAGAATTCTTCCTATTTGATGATGTTAAGTTTGGTACTGACATGTCAGGTTGTTTCGTTAAGTTAGATGCTAAAGAAGCAGCATGGAACTCAGGTACAAGCTATGAAGATGGCAACACTGGTCACCGTCCATTTGTTAAAGGTGGTTATTTCCCTGTTGCTCCTGTTGACTCTTCACAAGATTTACGTAGTGCAATGTGTTTAGTCCTTGAGGAAATGGGTCAAGTTGTTGAAGCTCATCACCATGAAGTAGCAACAGCGGGTCAAAACGAAATTGCGACACGTTTTAACACACTAACAACTAAAGCTGACGAGATTCAAATCCTTAAGTATGTCGTACACAACATGGCACACGCTTATGGTAAGACGGCTACCTTTATGCCTAAGCCAATCGTTGGTGATAACGGTTCTGGTATGCACGTTCACCAATCACTTGCTAAAGATGGTGTGAACTTATTCTCTGGTGACAAGTATGCTGGTTTGAGTGAAACTGCACTTTACTATATTGGTGGTATCATCAAGCATGCTCGTGCATTGAACGCATTCACTAACCCAAGTACTAACTCATACAAGCGTTTAGTACCACATTTTGAAGCGCCTGTTATGTTAGCTTACTCAGCGCGTAACCGTAGTGCTTCAATTCGTATCCCAGTGGTACCAAGCCCTAAAGCACGTCGTATCGAAACTCGTTTCCCAGATCCAACCGCTAACCCATACTTAGCGTTCTCTGCATTATTAATGGCTGGTCTTGATGGTATTCAAAACAAGATCCACCCTGGCGATGCAATGGACAAAGACTTGTATGACCTACCTGCTGAAGAAGCGGCTGAGATCCCACAAGTTGCGACTTCACTAGAAAATGCATTAGAAAACTTAGAAGCTGATCATGAGTTCTTAATGAAAGGCGATGTATTCAGCAAAGATTTCATTGAGTCATACATTAATTTGAAAAAGGCTGAAGCTGAGCGTGTATCACGCACAACTCACCCATTAGAGTTTGAGCTTTACTACAGCTTATAATTTGTTCAGCCTAATTTATTAGGAAGATAAAAACCATTGAAAGCCCTGCAGATATTCTGTGGGGCTTTTTTGTTATTCATGAAAAAACTTTTAAGTGTGTGAGCTCGTTAATGTGGGCTGCAATCTTGGGGGAAGTGATTTTTTCAGCTTACTCGTGTGTTATTTAAATGTATAAAAACTTGCTTTTATTATTGATTTTAAAGAACAAAATTAAGGCGTGTATTTATGTGATGTTTTTCAGCAAACAGAGTTGTACTTTTTTGTTGGTTGAATTGTAAAAATGTGATCTATATTGCAGCAATTTTGCAGTAGCTATGTTGAACAAATATCAGTTGCACTGTTGCATTGGTGTTTTAGATCAGTAAACTTGCGGCCATCTCGTATTGAGCTTTTACTCTAAATTAAGTAATTGTGCATATATGAATCCGTTTTTAACAACAAAAATAAATGATCAAGAGACTCTCCATGAAAAAGACAGTGTTAACTTTAGCGGTTGCTGCCGTAGTCTTCCAAATGCCATTTCACGCCCAAGCAGCAGGTTTTCAATTAGCAGAATACTCAGCCACAGGCCTTGGTCGCGCGTTTGCGGGGGAAGCCGCTATGGCAGATAATGCCGCTGCGCAATCACGTAATCCAGCTATGCTAAATTACTTAGCTGGGCGTCAATTATCAGCAGGTGCAATTTATGTGATGCCTAACATTGATGTGACAGGTGATATTGCAATTAGCTCTCCTTTACTTGGTTCTGAGGTAATACATATTCCTGCGAGTGCGCATGATGTTGCTGGGGATGCGCCTGTGCCAAATTTTTATTATTCAAATCAGTTAAATGATCAATGGACTTGGGGTTTAGCTGTTAATTCAAATTATGGATTAGCGACTGAAATTGAGTCGACTCATGCCGCAGCTATATTTGGTAACTCCACAGCTGTTACCACTGTTGAATTTAACCCAAATATTGCGTATCGCGTAAATGAACAATTTACATTGGGTGCCGGTTTACGAGTGGTTTATGGTGAGGGCGAGATTGGTGCATCTGCGCCATATTGGATTGAAGGTATCAAAGCAATTCCAACACTTCCAGACGCAATTAAAGCGCAATTGCCAAGTGCGGGAACGTCACTAAAGTCGATGGAAGGTGATGACATCAGTATGGGCTGGAAAGCGGGAGCAAGCTGGCAGATCAACAAAGATCATCGTCTTGGTCTGGCTTATCACAGTGGCGTAAAGTTAGATTTAGATGGCAAAGCATCTGGCTTGGTATACGTTGGCCCTGAAGGGGGTCATATCGATGGTTATTTACCTTTAGAATTACCTGCATTTGCTGAATTAGCGTCTTATCACCAGTTAACTGAAAACTGGGCTATGCATGCCAGTGTTAATTGGACTCAGTGGAGTGTGTTCGACCAGCTTGTGGCTTATTTCCCGAATGAAAAACCAAGTAATGGTGAAGATTTTGATGTCGTAAAAGAAGAAAACTTCAAAGATAACTGGCGCTATGCTGTGGGTACCACTTATAGCATTAATCATGATTGGTTATTGCGTGCAGGTGTTGCACTTGATCAAACGGCCGTCAATGATAAAGACCGTACTACCACCATTCCTGATACTAACCGTTTATGGTTTAGTGTTGGTGCTGGTTACCAAGCGACAGAAAAATTAACAGTTGATTTTGCCCTAACTTATATAAAAATGTCTGGTGATGCACCGATTAATGAAACGCAAAATTTACTCAATTTAGCGCAAATTAATTTTAATGGCGACGCAACCGGTGATGTTTGGTTAGCGGGCGTGCAGTTTAGCTACAAGATGTAATGTCAGTTTTAGCCAACAAAAAATCCAGTGATGTTTATCACTGGATTTTTTTACTCAAGATATCATACCAATCGTCATAAATAACTGATCATTCTCGCTTATGAAATACCTGATAACTGTGTTAGATTTTTTGATTGTGAATAACTACTTATCAAAAAAATTGTCTTGTTATCACGCATTTTTTCTACGCTATTTCTGGCCACTTATTTACTGTGATTGGTATCAGATAGTAAGGCGACTAATTTTCAGCGCTTGCTTAATTGCTGTTTGTCATTGAGTTTTGTCTATACTCAGCTTCGATAGCTTGCAGAATATCTAGGAAATCTTTTAGGTGCCGATACATGGCTTTTTCTGCACCCTCGCCATCATTATTAATGACTGCTTGAACCAATTTTGAATGCATTCCTGGTGGATGAATATCATCGGTAGGCGGCTGAAATTTTTGGGTTATATTGCCTACAAGTTCTATTAGCGATTTGCTAATCGCCATCAGGTAGCGGTTTTCACACATTTCAGCAAGAATGAAATGGACTTTACGACGTAAATAAATCGTTTCTGGATAGGCTAATGTACTACTTTCTTGCTCGCAAGCTGCGATAAGTTTTTTAGCGTATTCAGGGTTACAATTTTCTGCCGCTAGCCGGGCAATAATAGGTTCGATTTCAAGCCTAGCTTTACAGATTTCGGTAAAAGACATTTGATTCATAAAAAACAAGTCTTCAGTCGCTGTCGTTAGACGTTCAAAGGTCATTTGTTTAACAAAAGCACCACCCATTGCGCCTTGTTTAATGACAACTAAGTCACTGGCTTCTAAGGCTTTAAGCGACTCTCTGACTACAGTTCTGCTTACTTGAAAGTTTTCAATCAGCTCACGCTCTGAGGGCAATTTATCACCTGCGACAAACTGTCCGTCAAAAATAGCAGCTTTTAGTTGTTGAAAAACTTCTTCAGAAGCTTTTACTTGTTTAATCGGTTTAAAGTTATTCAAGATAAATCCTCAAGTGAACGCCTGCAGATTGTAGCATAGTGATATAAATTATTAGTAGCTCCACGCTATCTGAACTCGTGTTTATTGATTGAGTTCCTCTTATATTATGAACATTCATTTTACGGTTATTTTGTTTTAATACTGTACATCAATCTGTGGGTTACTATTTTTAAAAGGTGTGACAAATTGACTGGCTGAGATGACAGCAAAACAATTGCAAGGTAAAGTATGATAAATCACATAAAAGGACTGGTGATTGATTAGCCATGTTAATGTTACACAATCACATAAAATTAATAATAAAGAGATAGTTACATGCAATCTAAAAAATACATTGTTGCATTAGATCAAGGAACAACTAGCTCCCGCGCTATTGTGTTTAACCATCAAGCCGACATTGTGGCGGTATCTCAACGAGAATTTCGACAACATTATCCGCAAGCGGGTTGGGTTGAGCATGACCCTATGGAAATTTGGTCTTCACAAAGTTCATCATTAGTTGAAGTATTAACCCGAGCAGGGATCAGTCGTCATGATGTGGCTGCCATCGGCATTACCAATCAGCGTGAAACCACAATTGTGTGGAATAAGCACACTGGTAAGCCGATTTATAATGCTATTGTTTGGCAATGTCGCCGCAGTCAATCAATTTGTCAGCAGCTCAAAGCGCAGGGGGCTGAGTTATTAATCTCCAAGAAAACAGGGTTAGTATTGGACCCTTATTTTTCTGCTTCAAAAATTAAATGGATTTTGGACAATATTGATGGTGCGCGTGAGCAAGCGCTAGCAGGAGATTTATTATTTGGCACGGTTGATACGTGGTTAGTGTGGAAGCTGACTCAGGGGAAAGTACATGTTACCGAGCCAACGAATGCCTGTCGAACCATGTTATTTAATATTCACACCCAAGAGTGGGACGATGAATTGTTAAATTTATTTGGTATTCCGCGTTCGATGCTGCCTGAGGTTAAATCATCATGTGAAGTTTATGGTTATACCGAATTGGCTGGCGGTAATGGTATTCCTGTAGCAGGAATGGCTGGAGATCAGCAGTCGGCGCTTTTTGGTCAGTTATGTTTACAGCCGGGGATGGTTAAAAATACTTATGGCACAGGCTGTTTTCTGTTAATGAATACCGGTGATAAAGCCGTAGAGTCTACACATGGTTTATTAACTACTGTAGCGATTGGCGATAAAGGCCAAGCTTGTTATGCGCTTGAAGGTTCAGTTTTCATGGGCGGGGCCATTATTCAATGGCTACGAGATGAGTTAGGGATCATTCAAGATGCTTGTGATACTCAGTATTATGCTGACAAGGTAAGCGATACGAATGGTGTGTATGTCGTCCCTGCGTTTGTTGGTTTAGGCGCGCCTTATTGGGATGCTGATGCAAGAGGTGCAATATTAGGCCTAACACGTGGAGCGAATCGGAATCATATTATTCGTGCTGCACTTGAATCTATTGCTTATCAGTCTCGTGATTTATTGGATGCGATGATTAAAGACTCTGGCGTTGAATTAAAACAAATTCGTGTTGATGGTGGTGCAGTAGCAAATGACTTCCTTATGCAATTTCAGTCAGATATTACCAATGTTAATGTGCTTAGACCGCAAGTGACTGAAACAACTGCTATGGGAGCGGCATTTCTTGCAGGTCTTGCTGTTGGTGTGTGGGAGTCGACTGAAGAACTACAATTTATGTTAGCCACTGACAAAGTGTTCAGTGCTAACATGGCTGATGAGCAAAGGGATAAGTTATATCAAGGCTGGCAGCGTGCAGTGAAACAAGTCAGTACTCATTAATTCATCTGTGTTGATTACACTTCCACATCAATATGTTTAATCAATGATTTGCCCTGCTTAGGGAGTGGGGCATCATCGTCGGTAATATCGTTAGCATCAATGGCATCTACTTTGTCAATTGATTGATCAATGTGAGCTTTTTTATTTAGCAAAGGTGGCAATTGTGATTGAGGCGCTTCGTGGCTGTCGGGATTTATCGCACTGCAAACATCAACTTGTTTAACATTGCGCTTGTTAGTGCTCACTAAGCGTATTGGTGTTGCTAACATTGAATATATACTGTCTAAACTCATGGTGCTCTCCTTAATCATGCTGCTTATCGTCCTGATAAGCAGTGTTTATTGATTTACTATATCATTTGAATACTCTTTTACCTTGACTCACATCTTGATATCGGCCGGATGTGGAGAAAATTTAATCATAAACAGGTGTTTTATTTATTTTGTTTGATCGCGAGCGAATCCCAAATCACCGCATAAACAGCAATACAAACGGGTAAATTTTTAATGACAGTTAACTGAGTCATGTGGATTTATTGATGATTTGCTCACTAAATTATCGTTTCACGGCTTCAATTGTGACTTGATAATGTGGTTAACGTCGGCACAACTTGTTCATCTATGCTTTCATTGCAGATCAAAACTGCTTAAATAATCTCCTATATGTGTCTGGTTTCATTCATTAACTGTTCGTTAATACCCTTTTATTCAGCTTTTTTTTACTGCATTTCTAGTCAGTTGAAAATTCGCTGCCAACCCGCTTGGTGTCTGGATTTATTAAATGGTCACATCCCTTGACAACCCTTGTGTACTATCCCTAAACTTAGCTTTGGTGGGAAAAAGTGGATCATAGTGGATCAAAATAGAAAAATAGGGATTAAATAGACGTGTTTCGAGGTGCCAGTGCAATCAATATGGACGCAAAAGGACGGATCGCAATACCTGCGAGATACCGTGATGCGTTACGTAATGGCCATGAAGGTACACTTGTATTAACCGTTGATACTAACTCTCCTTGTTTATTGATCTATCCGCTACATGAATGGGAAGTCATTGAGAGCAAATTATTGTTGCTGTCAGACATAGATCCTACGGAACGTTCCTTTAAACGAAAACTATTGGGCTATGCCCAAGAATGTGAACTAGATGGCCATGGACGTATAGTGGTTCCACCGCTACTGAGAAGCTTTGCTAATTTGGAAAAGAAAACCATGTTAGCTGGCCAATTAAATAAATTTGAGTTGTGGGAAGAAGGTGCTTGGCAGCAGAGAATGGCTGATGACCATGAGCTAATTAGCGGTCAAAACTTAGCTAATCATCCAAGATTATCCTCGTTTACCCTGTAACGTAATGAAAAGAAGACCCTAATGAGTCAAGAGTTTGCTCACTTAACTGTATTACTAAAAGAGACCGTAGAGGGTCTTAATATCCACCCTGATGGCATCTATATAGATGGCACATTTGGTCGTGGTGGGCACTCAAGATTGGTGATGAGTCATTTAGGGCCAAATGGCCGTTTAATTGCCATCGACCGTGATCCACAAGCAATAGAAGCGGCTAAGCAATTTGCTGATGATCCACGCTTTCAAATTGTTCATGGCGGTTTTGGTCAACTTGCTGATTATATTGAAGACTTAGGTCTAGTGGGCAAAGTTAATGGGGTGCTTTTAGATTTAGGCGTGTCTTCACCACAACTTGATGATGCCGAGCGTGGCTTTAGCTTTTTACGTGACGGCCCATTAGATATGCGTATGGATAACAGCCAAGGCCAAACAGCTGCGCAGTGGTTAGCTCGTGCCGAAATTGAAGATATGGCTTGGGTATTTAAAACCTATGGTGAAGAGAAAAACGCCCGTCATATCGCCCGTTGTATTGCCGCTGATCGTGATGAAAAGCCGTTTTTACGCACCAAAGATTTGGCCGATTTAATTGCGCGGATCACTAAGAATAAAGAGCGTAACAAGCATCCCGCTACTCGAGTTTTTCAGGCAATTAGAATTTATATTAACAGTGAACTTGAGCAAATCGATCAAGCTCTGGAAGGGGCATTAAAAGTGTTAGCGCCTGAAGGGCGTCTATCAGTGATTAGCTTTCATTCATTAGAGGATCGCATGGTGAAGCGTTTCATTCGTCGCCATAGTCAAGGAGAGAGTGTGCCACATGGGCTGCCGATTACCGAAGCGGAAATCAATAAATCGCGCACTTTAAAAGCTGTCGGTAAGGCGATGAAACCATCAGATGAAGAAATTGAGCAAAACCCTCGTTCACGCAGTTCAGTATTGCGTGTCGCAGAGCGTTTGCCTTACTAAGGTTAGTGATTGTGAGTCAGTCACCACTCAATTTACCTCGGATTATATTGCAAGATATTTGGCAACATAAATGGTTGTTGCTGTTAAGTATTATTGTGATGATAAATGCAGTAGGCGTGGTTTATACCAGTCATATTAGCCGTAAATTGACCTCAAAATGGGATCAACTTTTACAAGAACAAGATCGCCTTGATATTGAATGGCGAAATTTATTATTAGAAGAGCAATCACTGTCAGAGCACAGCCGTGTAACACGTATTGCCACTAAAAATTTGAATATGGCTCGTCCACTTCCTAAAGAGGAAGTGGTTGTTAGGGCTCAATGAGCATAGGGAATATGTCTAGACAAGCAAAACGTAAGCAAAACCCGACCTTAATTCCATGGCGTTTATACGTTGTGGTGGGCTTTGTGTTTGTGCTTTTTGCCAGTTTAATCGCCAGAGCGGCTTACATTCAGATTATAGAGCCAGACAAATTGCGCCATGAAAGTGATATGCGCACCTTACGCACCACAAGCAATCAAGTACAACGTGGACATATCACTGACAGAAATGGTGACATGTTAGCTGTGAGTGTACCTGTGAGGGCGGTATGGGCCGATCCCAAACATGCTCATGATCAAAATGCTTTTGAAGACATGCGCCGCTGGCAGGCTCTTGCCGATGTATTGCAAGAACCAGTTGATAAGCTAGTGAATAAAGTTAAGCGTGATCCAAAAAAACGTTTTGTTTATTTAAAACGTCAAGTCACACCTGCTGTTGCTGAATATATTGAGAAACTCAAAATAGGCGGTATTTACCTGAAAGCAGAGTCACGTCGTTATTACCCTGCCGGTGAAATTGCTGCGCAGCTGATCGGTATCACTAATATCGATGATGTGGGGATTGAAGGCATTGAAAATACCTACAATACTTGGTTAACCGGCACACCATCAAAGCAAAAGGTGCGTAAATCTCGCGACGGTCGAGTCGTTGAGCGCCTAGACATTGTTCAAGAGGGTGAGAATTCGAATGATATCGTGTTGAGTATTGATCAACGTATTCAACAATTAGCTTATCGAGAGTTAAAACGCGCCACTGAAATGTATCAAGCCACTTCTGGCTCTGTTGTGGTGATTGATGTGCATACTGGCGAAGTGTTGGCGATGGCTAATACACCTTCTTATAACCCCAATTCACGTGATAATTTACAATCGCACCGCATGCGTAATCGTGCATTAACGGATACCTTTGAGCCGGGCTCCACCGTTAAGCCATTTGTGGTCGCCGCGGCACTCGAAGCGGGAACCGTTAAAAGTAATGAGCTGATACCTACCTCGCCTGGTTGGATGCGAATTGGGGGGCGACAAGTGCGCGACTCCAATAACTATGGCGATATGTCACTTGCAAAAATTTTAGTTAAGTCCTCTAACGTAGGCATTAGTAAATTAGCCTTATCTATGCCTGTGCAGCAATTACTCGGCACTTATCAGTCAATGGGATTAGGGAATTACTCCGGCATTAATTTAACCGGAGAAAGCGCTGGATTAATTCATGACCGTCGTCGTTGGTCTGACTTTGAGCGAGCCACCTTATCTTTTGGTTATGGTTTCACGGCTACACCACTTCAGTTAGCGCGAATGTATGCAACCTTGGGCAGTGGTGGCGTATTATATCCAGTTTCGATTTTAAAGTTACGTGAACCGCCTCAAGGTCAACAGGTGTTATCAGAGCAAGTGGCAAAAGATGTCATGCAAATGTTGGTTGGTGTCACGGAGGCCGGTGGTACGGCAAGACAGGCCCACATCGAAGGTTATCCTATTGCAGGAAAAACCGGTACCAGTCGTAAAGCGGTTGCTGGCGGATATGGTGATGACTATGTGGCATTGTTTGCCGGAGTTGCACCGGTACATAATCCGCGATTAGCCATTTCTGTGGTGATTAACGAGCCTAAAGGCGACAAATATTACGGTGGCGATGTGGCAGGGCCAGCATTTGCGAAAATTATGTCTGGTGCACTGCAAATGCTAAATGTTGAACCCATAAGTGAACGCGAAGCCGTCAAGCTCGCGTCTGCGCCAAGGAGCGCAGAATGATGTTACTAAGAGATTTACTTGCGCCCTGGTTTCATTATGCCGGGGCTGAGTCCATTAATGGGTTGACATTAGACAGCCGACATATTAGTGCTGGAATGGTGTTTGTGGCATTACCAGGTTACCAAGTTGATGGTCGCCAGTACATAAATGCTGCCATTTTGCAGGGTGCAACAGCGGTGTTAGCACATACCGATGAACCAAAGCAGCATGCTCAAGTGGATTATGTTGGCGCAGTGCCTGTGATTCATTTTTGTCAGCTTGTGCGCCAGTTATCTGCGGTAGCCGCACAATGTTATCCAATTGCTCAACCATTGAAAGTGATTGGTGTAACAGGCACAAATGGTAAAACCTCAGTTAGCCAAATCATTGCCCAGCTTGTAACCCTATATCATCAAAAAGCGGCTGTAATGGGAACCTTAGGTAATGGATTATGGGGGCAGCTAGTTGATAGTGGCAATACCACCGCCGATGCTATTACTGTGATACGTCAATTAGCGGATTATGCTCAACAAGGTGCAGATGTATGTGCTATGGAAGTGTCGAGTCATGGTTTGGTGCAAGGGCGTGTTGAGGCTGTGCCTTTTAAAACGGCAGTGTTCACCAATTTAAGTCGAGATCACCTTGATTATCATGGTGATATGTCATCATATTCAGCGGCTAAAAAGCGTTTGTTTCAGTTTGCTTCTTTAGAAAATGGCCTGATTAATATTGATGATCCTGTTGGGGCAGCTTGGTTGGTAGAGTTAAACAATTCAACCCTAAAATCTTTCAGTATTGATAACCCAATCGCTGACTTCTATTGCCAAAACACCATTTATGATGATGCGGGTATTCACACCACCTTGGTTGTTAATCATCCGCAAGGTAGCAAGAGCTTCCCATTAAGTGCTTCTCTTTTGGGAAAATTTAACCTTGCAAACTTAATTGCCGCATTAGCTGCCTTATCGTTACAGGGCTTTTCTATGGTTGAATTGGTTAAGTTGGCTGCCAAAGTTCAGCCAGTTGCTGGTCGTATGGAGCGATTTTCGGTCCCGAACAAGCCAACTTTAGTGGTTGACTATGCCCATACCCCCGATGCAATAGAGCAAGTATTACAGGCCTTACGTGTGCATTGTAAAGGTCAGTTATGGTGTGTATTTGGCTGCGGTGGTGACCGTGACAAAGGTAAGCGTCCTTTAATGGCACAGGCGGCAGAAAAGTTTGCCGATAAAGTCATGGTAACCAGTGATAATGCCCGTAGTGAGCAGCCTCAACGCATTATTGATGATGTGATGGCGGGGTTAATGCATCCGCAAAATGCCTTGTGTGAAATTGATCGCGTAACGGCGATTAAGCAGGTTGTGTCATTGGCTCAGGCAAACGACATCGTATTGTTAGCGGGTAAAGGCCATGAAACTTATCAAGAAATTGCTGGAAAACGTCTGCAATATGATGAACGAGCTTTGGCCCAAAAATTAATGGAGGAGCAGGCATGATCACTCTTTCATTGCAGCAAATTACCACTGCATTACAAGGTAAATTGATTAATTCCAATGACACTTCGATTGGTTCCGTGAGTACTGATAGTCGTCAATTTGAGGACTGCGGCTTATTTATTGCCTTAAAAGGCGAACGTTTTGATGCCCATGATTTTGCTCAAGCTGCAGTGAATAATGGCGCCAAAGCCTTACTGGTTGAGCGTGAACTTGCCATTAATATTCCGCAAATTATCGTTGCAAATACGCATAAGGCTCTTGGGCAGTTGGGGGCGTTTGTTCGTCAACAGGTTAAGCCCATAGCGCTTGCGTTAACGGGGTCAAACGGTAAAACCAGCGTCAAAGAAATGGTGGCAACAATTTTATCGCAGCAGTTTCAGGTGCTATTTACTGCGGGTAATTTTAATAATGATATTGGCGTACCATTAACCTTATTACGTTTATCAATGGGCGATCAATATGGCGTGTTCGAGCTGGGTGCAAACCATAAAGGTGAAATTGATTACACCAGTAAGCTAGTGCAGCCTAAAGTTGCACTGGTGAATAATATTGGCAGTGCTCACCTTGAAGGTTTTGGGTCAATTGAAGGCATTGCTCAGGCCAAATCTGAAATTTTTAATCATCTTCAGGCTGACGGCGTAGCGGTAATTAATGCTGACGATAAATTTGCAGCATTTATGATGCAAAAAACGTCAGCCTTCAAGCAACTGCTTTTTTCACGCCAAGCTCATACCCAAGCTGATATTTGTGCAAGTCATTTGATTGCCAATGCACAAGGATGCTACAGCTTTAGGATTAATTATCAAGAGCAGCAAGTTGATGTGCAATTGCCATTAGCGGGTGAGCATCAAGTCAGTAATGCTCTGGCTGCAAGCGCTATGTGTCTTGCTCTAGGGCTCGATTTACGCTTTATTGCACAAGGGTTAAGTCTGCTTGGACCGGTAAAAGGCCGTATGCAGCCGAAAACTTTGGGGCGCTTTTTAGTGGTGGATGACAGTTACAACGCCAACCCAAGCTCAGTCAGCGCTGCTATTAATTGGTTGCAACAACGTGATGAATATCGGTGTTTAGTGCTGGGAGATTTGGGCGAATTAGGCGACAATGCTGCCCTTTTGCATGCAGAGGTGGGTCAACAGGCAAAATCTGCAGCGATTAATGCTTTGTATTGCTGTGGCACTTTGTCCAAACATGCCAGTGATGCTTATGGTTGTGAACATTATCAAGATGTAGAGCAGTTATCTAAGGCATTGATAATAAAATTAAATGACTTGTCAGGCAGCGTGACAGTGTTAGTAAAGGGTTCTCGAAGCGCAGCGATGGAGCGTGTGGTCGATTTGTTAGTAGATGCCTTCGGGTGTGGGGAGTTAGTGTAGATGCTGGTTTATCTGGCCGAGTATTTAACCCAGTTTTATAGCGGGTTTAACGTATTTTCTTATGTAACGTTTCGAGCCATTTTAGGCTTGTTGACGGCATTAGTGTTTAGCTTGTGGTGGGGACCAAAACTGATCGAGCGTTTGCAATTATTGCAAATCGGTCAGGTTGTGCGTAATGACGGCCCAGAATCGCATTTTAGCAAGCGTGGCACGCCAACAATGGGTGGCCTATTAATTCTTGCTGGCATTTTTATCAGCGTTTTGTTGTGGGGCGACTTATCAAGCCGTTACGTGTTGGTTATGTTGTTTGTATTAGGCACTTTTGGTGGCATTGGTTTTTTAGATGATTACTTAAAAGTGGTTAAGAAAAACTCCAAAGGGTTAATTGCCCGTTGGAAATATGCCGGGCAGTCGATTGCTGCATTAGTGGTGGCGTTTTATTTATATGCTTCTTCTGCGATACCTGGAGAAACCCAGCTGGTTGTTCCGTTTTTTAAAGATGTCATGCCGCAACTTGGCGTACTGTTTATCTTTTTAGCGTATTTTACCATTGTCGGTGCGAGTAATGCGGTGAACCTAACCGATGGTTTAGATGGTTTAGCCATCATGCCTACTGTGATGGTTGCAGGGGCATTTGCACTTATCGCTTACCTTTCTGGCCATGCACAATTTGCTAATTACTTACACATTCCTCATTTACCTGAAGCGGGTGAGTTAGTGATTGTGTGTACCGCTATAGTGGGTGCTGGTTTAGGCTTTTTATGGTTTAACACCTATCCAGCGCAAGTTTTTATGGGTGATGTTGGTTCATTAGCTCTGGGCGCGGCCTTGGGAACGATTGCTGTGTTAGTACGCCAAGAAATCCTGTTGATCATCATGGGTGGCGTGTTTGTGATGGAGACGGTATCGGTGATATTGCAAGTGGGATCATACAAGCTACGTGGGCAACGTATTTTCCGCATGGCACCAATTCATCATCACTACGAATTGAAGGGCTGGCCAGAACCTCGCGTTATTGTGCGTTTTTGGATTATTTCACTGTTCCTTGTGTTACTTGGTCTTGCGACCTTGAAGTTAAGGTAAAACATTATGCAATCAGCAAATTCGCACATCGTTTTAGGGCTAGGTGCAACAGGCCTCTCAGTTGTGCGTTACCTCGTATCCAAAGGGATTACACCATTGGTGATGGATAGTCGTCGTCATCCTCCTGGTGAAGATGTGTTAGCTAAAGAATTTGCTGATGTTGAGTTAATCGCAGGCGGATTTGATTGCAGGTACTTAGTGCAGGCAAGTCAAATCATTATTAGCCCTGGTATTGCGGTCGATACACCAGAGGTTCAAGCTGCGCGCGATATGGGCATTGAAGTGATTGGCGATATAGAGCTATTTGCCCGTGAAATTGCCGATCGTAAACCCTGTGTTATCGGCATTACGGGGTCAAACGGTAAGTCAACGGTAACCACGTTAGTGTACGAGATAATGTTTGCCTCAGGATTGAATGTGGTTATGGGTGGCAATATTGGTATTCCTGCACTCGATTTGCTTGCGTTGAACGCTGACTACTATGTGCTGGAATTGTCTAGTTTTCAATTAGAAACCACTTATTCGCTTAATTGTATTGCTGCAACTTGTCTTAATATCAGTGAAGATCATATGGACAGATATTGCAGCATAGCGAGTTATCGTGAGGCCAAGCTCAAGCTGTATCCACAAAGTCGGTTTGTGATGTATAACCGCGATGATCCGTTAACCTTCCCATTTGAACCGATGAACCAAAATACCTTTGGTTTAGGTATGCCTGAAGAGGACGATTGGGGGATCAGTGATGGCAAGATTTTTCATGGTGACAGCGAGATCATGAATCTTAATGATGTCAGCTTAATTGGCTCTCATAATCATGCCAATGTCTTGGCGGCGATGGCATTGGTTGATGCTTGTGGTGTAGATAAAGAATATATGATTCAAGTTGCGAGCATTTTCAAGGGATTAAGCCATCGTTGTGAGTTGGTTGCGGTTGTTGATGGGGTGACTTACATCAATGATTCAAAAGCCACCAATGTAGGTGCGACAGTCGCTGCGTTAGATGGATTAAATACCCATCTTGGCGAAATATTTCTGATAGCCGGTGGCGATGGTAAAGGCGCTGATTTTAGCCCGTTATCCCCTGCATTAGAGCATGTGGCTAAGGTGATTACCTTGGGTAAAGATGGCGATAAAATTGCTCGTCTTAAAGACGATAGTATTCAAGTTGCAACCATGAAGGAAGCTGTTGATACCGCAGCTCAGTTAGCGTTTTCGGGTGATATAGTCTTGTTGTCACCAGCTTGTGCCAGTTTAGATATGTATAAAAGCTTTATGGCGCGTGGAGATGACTTCAAACAATGCGTGGAGCAATTAGATGGCCAATAACGAGCAGCAATTAAGCTTGTTTAAGCAAGGCCTATCTTGGTCTTGGCCATCACTGTTGAGCGATAGAAACTCGTCTAGCATCGAGCTGTATGATCGCAGCTTTATTGTGGCAATTATTGCCTTAATGTGTTTTGGCTTTGTCATGGTGATGTCTTCTTCAATGCCAGAGGCGGAAAAACTAACCGGCAACCCATTTCATTTTATCAGCCGCCACGTGTTGTATTTAATTGGCTGTGTAGTGATTACTTTTTCGGTGCTAAGAGTTGAAGTGTCTTACTGGGAAAAGCACAGTGGTATGTTGATGCTGGCCGTTTTGTTACTTCTAATTGCCGTGTTGTTTGTTGGTACATCCGTTAATGGAGCAAGGCGCTGGTTATCAATTGGCCCGGTTCGTATTCAGGTAGCGGAAATCGCTAAGTTTGTCTTTATCGTTTACATGGCGGGGTATTTGGTGCGTCGCCACGGTGAGCTTAGAGAAAACCGCAAAGGCTTCTATAAACCGATTGCTGTGTATGGTTTATTTGCATTATTGATTTTATTGCAACCCGATTTGGGCACAGTGGTGGTGTTGTTTGTGTGTACGGTTAGCTTGCTTTTTTTAGCCGGTGCAAGACTAACAGATTTTATGGTGTTGATATTATTGGGTGTGGGTACTTTTGTATTGTTAGTGCTATTTGAGCCCTATCGCATGCGACGAGTGACTTCCTTTATGGACCCATGGGAAGACCCTTTTGGTAGCGGTTATCAGTTAACCCAATCATTAATGGCCTATGGGCGCGGTGATTGGTTAGGGCAAGGTTTAGGTAACAGTATTCAAAAATTAGCTTATTTACCAGAAGCACATACGGACTTTATTTTTGCAGTAATAGGTGAAGAGCTCGGTTTTGTTGGGATTGTCATGGTATTAGTCATGCTTTTTTTTATTGCATTAAGGGCTATTCGATTGGGCAATTTATGTTTGCAAATGCAGCGCCCGTTTGAAAGTTATGTGGCTTATGGCGTGGGTATTTGGATTTGTTTTCAAACGGTGGTTAACGTGGGTGCCAGTATTGGTATGCTACCAACAAAAGGGCTAACGCTACCGTTTATCAGTTATGGTGGCAGTAGCTTATGGGTAATGACAGCTGCCGTTATGTTATTGGTGCGCATTGATCATGAAAGGCGTTTAAGTTTGGTTCAAGCAATTCAAGGGAGGGCTAAATAATGGTTGCAACAACTCGCGCTGTGGCAACTAGCCCTTCTCCAAAATTATTAGTGATGGCCGGTGGTACCGGTGGTCATGTGTTTCCTGCTTTAGCGGTGGCCAAATACTTAGCGGCAAAAGGTTGGCAGGTTCGCTGGTTAGGAACTGCGGATCGCATGGAAGCTCGTTTAGTCCCACAACATGGTTTTGATATTGAGTTTATCGATATCAAGGGGGTTCGGGGGAACGGATTAATGCGTAAGCTTGCTGCGCCTTTTAAGGTCATTCGTTCGATCTTTCAAGCAAAAGCTGTGATTGATGACTTTAAACCTAATGTTGTATTAGGTATGGGCGGCTTTGCCAGCGGTCCTGGTGGGGTTGCAGCGAAATTGGCGGGCATTCCGGTGGTATTGCACGAGCAAAATGCGATACCGGGTTTAACCAATAAGTTGTTATCAAAAATTGCGACAAAAGTGCTTTGTGCGTTTGCTAATACCTTTAGTGTCGATGTTAAGAATGTTGAGGTAGTGGGTAACCCTATTCGTCAAGAGTTAATTGCACTTGGGGCAGGCGATAAAGTGGTTAATGCTGAGGCTTTAAAAGTGTTAGTGGTAGGCGGCAGTTTAGGTGCCAAAGTGTTAAACGATACTTTGCCGCAGGTTGTTGCAAGTTTAAGTAAACAGCATTCAATAACAGTATGGCATCAAGTGGGTAAAAATAATTCAGACACGGTTAAATCAGCGTATCAGCAAGTGAATCAACTTGATTCGGTTAACGTTGCGGAATTTATCGATGATATGGAAGCTGCCTATCGTTGGGCTGATGTTGTGGTTTGTCGCTCAGGAGCATTAACCGTATCTGAGCTGGCCGCCGTTGGTTTACCAAGTATTTTAGTGCCTTACCCACATGCGGTGGACGATCATCAAACAATTAATGCATCCGTGTTAGTGGATGCAGGGGCGGGATTTTTATTGCCTCAAACGCTTTTAAACGCAAAGTTGCTCGAAGAAAAGCTGCAACTACTTGCAAGTGACAGACAAACATTGCTTCTTATGGGGCAAAAAGCACGCGGCGTTGCTGTTTTAGATGCAACACAACGGGTCGCCGATATATGCGCCGCGGTAGCGAAGAAGGGTTAACATGACAAAGACAGAAAAATACGCACAACTACGCAGCATGATCCCTGAAATGAGACGGATCAAGCGCATTCATTTTGTTGGCATCGGTGGTGCTGGCATGGGGGGAATTGCGGAAGTATTAGTTAACGAAGGTTATCAAATTAGTGGTTCTGATATCGCAGTCAATAGTGTCACCGAACGTTTGGCTGGCTTAGGGGCCAAAATTATTATTGGCCACCTAAGTAGCAATGTGGATGCGGTTGATGTCGTGGTGGTTTCTACAGCCATTGATAAACAAAATCCTGAAATTCTTGCTGCGCAAGAAAGCCGTATTCCGATTGTACGCCGTGCTGAGATGCTTGCCGAACTAATGCGCTATCGGCATGGTGTTGCTATTGCTGGTACCCATGGCAAAACCACGACCACGAGTTTAATTGCTAGCGTTTATGGTGAAGCTGAGCGAGACCCAACGTTTGTGATCGGCGGATTATTAAATAGCGCAGGTACCAATGCTCGTTTAGGTAAAAGTCGTTATTTAATTGCTGAAGCGGATGAGAGCGACGCGAGTTTTTTACACTTGCAACCTATGGTTAGCGTGATAACCAACATTGAAGCCGATCACATGGATACCTATGGTGGTGACTTTGAGGTATTGAAAACCACTTTTGTGGATTTTTTACATAATTTGCCATTTTATGGTGTAGCAGTGATGTGCGTTGATGACCCTGTCGTAAAAGACATTTTGCCTCGTGTTGGTCGTCAAATTGTCACTTATGGTTTTAGTGAAGAAGCTGATGTGCGTGCCAGCAATTTTGTCCAACAAGGACACCAAAGCCGTTTTAGTGTGCACCGTAAAGATAAAGCAGATTTAGATATAGTGTTAAATCTGCCAGGTCAACACAATGTGTTAAATGCATTGGCCGCTATTGCCGTGGCGACAGAAGATGAAATTGATGATCAATCGATTATCAAGGCGTTAGTGAAGTTTGAAGGTATTGGTCGTCGCTTCCAGCATTTGGGCGAATTTACCACACCAAATGGCAAGGTGATGCTGGTTGATGATTATGGTCATCACCCAAGTGAAGTGTTAGCAACCATCAAAGCGGCTCGAGCAGGTTGGCCAGATAAGCGTTTGGTGATGGCTTATCAGCCTCATCGTTATACTCGAACACGCGATTTATATGAAGATTTTGTTGATGTGTTGTCACAAGTAGATTGTTTATTGTTGTTAGATGTATATGCTGCTGGAGAGAATCCGATCCCGGGGGCAGATGGCCGGGCATTGTGTCGCTCAATTCGAGTTCGGGGACAGGTTGATCCTATCTTTATTGCCGGGCCTGAGCAGCTTGCTAGCGTATTGCCTGATGTACTCAAAGAAGGTGATTTAATGTTAACTCAAGGTGCTGGCAATATTGGCGCATTATCAAAAGAGTTAGCTGCAACTCAGTTGGGGTTTGTTATGAACGATACGAGCGCGTCTGTAGAGTAGTTTTTGTACAGCTATACGGTTGAAAAATCGTACTTTTATACGGTCATGAAGCGCTATATAATGACCAGTTTGTTGCAGGATCAAAATCGGCAATTTTCGGGAGTAATTATCGGTGTCGTGGGGTGATAAAGGACGCCAGTTAAAACACAAACTAATGCAAGTTGATTGGTATTTGTATTTTGGTTTGTTGTTTTTACTCAGTGTGTTGGCAACCATTACATGGAGCGGTTTGAAGCTACATGAAATATTAAATGATGCTGATGCTTTGCCGATTGAAGCGATTGCAATAAAAGGTGATAGGCAATTCACCTCTGATGAAGAAATTCAGCAGGCCTTGCAGTCTTTAATGCAGCGTAGTTTTTTTAACGCTGATGTATTAACTGTTCAACAAGCATTAGAAAATTTGCCATGGGTTTATAAAGCGTCTGTTCGACGTGAGTGGCCGGCAAAGTTTAAAGTGACATTGCAAGAGCAGCAGGCCGTAGCGCACTGGAATGGTGAAGCATGGCTTAATGTCCATGGTGAGGTATTTAACGCTCTTGCCAAGCCAGAGGTAGCTAGTTTGCCTATGTTATCTGGTCCAGATGATATGGCAGAAGAAGTATTAACCAACTTTATTCAGTTGGATGAGTTATTAAAAATAAACGGCTTTCAATTAGCCAGTTTGCATTTGAGTCCACGTCATGCGTGGCAAGCCGAATTAGCTAACGGCATTAAAATTGAGCTAGGGCGAGAAGATAAAATGTCAAGAATGCAGCGCTTCATTAATGTGTATCCCACATTAATACAAAGCGAAAAAACACTGGCCCGAGTGGATTTACGTTATGACACAGGTGTTGCTGTGGGCTGGGATGATACCAATAAGAGAACGGACAATAAATGACCAAGAATCAGGAAAGAAACCTCATTGTAGGACTAGATATAGGGACATCAAAAGTCGCCGTGATCATTGGTGAGGTTTTACCCGATGGTGAAATTAGCGTTATCGGTCTAGGTAATCATCCTTCACGCGGTATGGACAAAGGCGGCGTGAATGATCTTGATTCTATTGTTCGTAGTGTGCAGCGCGCTTTAGACCAAGCGGAATTAATGGCTGATTGTCAAGTTGCTTCAGTTTATTTAAGTATTTCGGGCAAGCACATCGCTTGCCAAAATGAAAACGGCATGGTGTCGATTAATGATGAAGAAGTGACTCAAGAAGACGTTGATAACGTGATCCATACTGCGCGTTCGGTAAAAATACCGACAGAACGTAGGATTTTACATGTTATCCCACAAGAGTTTTCAATCGACGTGCAAGATGGCATTAAAAGTCCAATCGGTATGTCGGGTATGCGCATGGAAGCTAAAGCGCATATCGTCACTTGTGCCAACGATATGGCCAAAAATATCACTAAAAGTGTTGAGCGCTGTGGTTTAAAAGTCGATGACTTAGTTTTCTCTGGTATCGCATCTGCTGACTCTGTGCTCACAAATGATGAAAAAGACTTAGGGGTTTGTATTGTCGATATTGGTGGCGGCACAACTGATATTGCGGTTTATACCAATGGTGCATTGCGCCACTGCGCAGTTATACCGGTAGCGGGTAATCAGGTGACCAGTGATATCGCAAAGATATTTCGCACACCATTAACCCACGCAGAACAAATCAAAGTGCAATTTGCTAGCGCGCGCAGCTCAATGGTTAGTCGAGAGGATAGCATTGAAGTACCTTCTGTTGGTGGTAGACCATCAAGAAGCATGTCGCGCCATACCTTGGCTGAAGTTGTAGAGCCAAGATACCAAGAATTATTTGAGTTAATACTGAAGCAACTACAAGATAGCGGCTTAGAAGATCAAATTGCTGCTGGCATAGTATTAACTGGTGGAACATCGTCCATTTCTGGTGCGGTTGATATCGCAGAGGCAACTTTTGGTATGCCGGTACGCGTGGCATCGCCATTACCAGTAAAAGGATTATATGAATACGTAGAGCAACCGATTTACTCAACAGGGATAGGGTTGCTTCACTATGGGGCAAGAAGGGTAATAGAGCGTCAGTTCGAACGACCCGACCGCCAAGGGGTGACTAGCTTTTTGAATCGGGTGAAAAGCTGGTTTAAGGGTGAATTTTAAATAACGCAGACGAAACGGAGATCAGATAATGTTTGAGATCATGGATACACATTCAGACGAAGCGGTGATCAAGGTCATCGGTGTCGGTGGTGGCGGCGGAAACGCGGTCGAACATATGGTTAAGCATAGCATCGAAGGAGTTGAGTTTATCGTAACTAACACAGATGCGCAGGCATTACGTAAATCAGGTGCGGGTTCTACTATCCAGCTTGGACGAGATGTCACTAAAGGGCTTGGTGCTGGCGCTAACCCTGATGTGGGTCGTCAAGCCGCAGAAGAAGATCGTGAAAATATTCGTGCCGCAATTAAAGGATCTGACATGATCTTTATCGCAGCAGGCATGGGTGGCGGTACAGGTACAGGTGCTGCGCCAGTGGTTGCTGAAATTGCCCGTGAAGAAGGTATTTTAACGGTTGCTGTGGTTACCAAACCTTTCCCGTTTGAAGGTAAAAAGCGTATGGCTTATGCTGAGCAAGGTATTGCTGAGTTAGCCAAACATGTTGATTCATTAATCACCATTCCTAACGAAAAATTACTAAAAGTGTTAGGTCGGGGAACTACATTATTGGATGCTTTTGCAGCAGCTAACAATGTATTACTAGGTGCTGTTCAAGGTATTGCTGAGTTAATTACTCGCCCAGGTTTAATTAACGTCGATTTTGCCGATGTTAAAACCGTGATGTCTGAAATGGGCAATGCAATGATGGGCACGGGTGTGGCAACAGGCGATGATCGCGCAGAAGAGGCCGCTGAGGCCGCTGTTGCAAGTCCATTACTAGAGGATATTGACCTAGCGGGCGCACGCGGCGTATTAGTTAATATCACAGCAGGCATGGACATTAGCATTGAAGAGCTAGAAACTGTGGGGAACCACGTTAAGGCTTACGCTTCTGATAACGCAACCGTGGTAGTCGGTGCCGTCATTGACCCTGAGATGAGCGAAGAGCTTCGTGTAACGGTTGTTGCAACCGGTATTGGGGCAGAGAAAAAACCTGATATTCAATTAGTTCAAAAGCATGCGACCCATCGTCCTGAGCCAGTTGCGATTGAACCTCGCCCGGAGCCAGTTGAAGAACCAGCAATTGCTCAGCCAACTTACAGCGCACCAAAAGGAAATGCCGTTCCAAAACCTGCACAACAGCCTCGTGCTGATGCAGATTACTTGGATATTCCTGCGTTTTTACGTAAGCAAGCTGATTAACTCAAAAGGATAACTACGGACTAGACAAGTATATATTCGCAGATGTTAACAAAATAGTGCACGTGTAATAGCCAGTAATGATGTTGCTGCTGTATATTGGAGGTTATTCACATTTTTTTGTGAATGGCAAAAGATATGCTAAGATGTCGTACCAGCTATGCATGGTATTTTTAGTTTGTTTTTTAAGCTTATGTTTTTATTGTTATTTACGGGTAAATGAATGATTTTTCAAAGAACTGTTCAAAAAATGGTGAAGAGTACTGGTGTTGGATTGCATTCCGGCAACAAGGTGACTCTGTGCATTATGCCCGCACCAGTTAATACAGGGATTGTACTGAAACGTACCGATCTGACTCCTGCAGTGTCTATACCTGCGAGAGCCGATTTAGTGCGTGAAACCACTATGTGTACAGCCCTTGTAAATGATGCCGGTGTTCGTATTTCAACAATTGAGCATTTATTTGCGGCTCTCGCTGGTCTTGGCATTGATAACGCAGTTATCGAAGTTGACGCACCAGAAATCCCGATTATGGATGGCAGTGCAAGCCCGTTTGTGTTTTTACTGCAAAGTGCAGGCATAAAAGAACAAGCGGCGCCTAAAAAATACCTGAAAATTACCAAACCAATTCGTGTTGAAGACGGTGATAAATGGGCAGAGTTAACGCCATTTAAAGGCTTTAGAGTTAATTTCAAAATTGACTTCGCTCATCCTGAAATTGCTCGTAGCCAACAACATATGGTGATGGACTTTTCGACATCCGCGTTTGTAAAAGATATTAGCCGTGCAAGAACTTTTGGGTTTATGCGTGATATTGAGTACCTTCGTGCTAATAATTTAGCATTGGGTGGCAGTATGGAAAATGCTGTAGTGCTTGATGAATACCGCGTCCTCAACCCTGATGGTCTGCGTTATGATGACGAGTTCGTAAAGCATAAAATTCTAGATGCATTTGGAGACCTCTATGTAGCAGGTCATGCCATTGTTGGTGAATTTACAGCGTTTAAAACCGGTCATGCATTGAATAATCAACTCGTCAGAGCATTACTTGCCCAGCAGGATGCTTGGGAGTTGGTTAGCTTTGACAAGGAAGCAGACGTCCCCGTTAGCTTTATGGTTCCAGGTAATGCCGCACTTGCTTAGTTGTTAGATTGCCTATTACGGCTGGCCAATGCAGCCAGCCGTTTTAGTTTTTCACCCAATGATCCCTCAATATGTTCCGCCAACGCCTCAATATGTTGAGCCGCTGTAGGACTAATATGTTTTGGATTTGTTTGGGGTATATTCGTTCTCATTGCTAACGCTGGGTTGACTTTAACCTCAATTGCAGTGAGCATGGGTAACGTTTCAGCCTGAAGTTCTCTTAGTAGTTTAGGCTTTTGAAAATTAATTCGTGCAGCCCAAGCTGCCGATGTTGTTTCAATAACAAGAACACCCTGGCGTAAATTGGCAACTTTAAGTTGTTCCGCCACAGGACCATCGATAATTTGTTTTACATAGTGATTCAAATTGTTGAGCAGTTCTGCTTTCTCAGCAAGTTCAGGTAGTTTACCTGCGCCGTGTAATAAGTTGCTGAGATCCTGAGGGGACTTTTTCATATGATAATAAGATGGCTGAGTTAGGCTATGAGTGTAACAGTTTTTATTCAAGGTCGGAATGGCGTCACTCGCTGGCAACCCAGTAAGCGTTGGTTCCTTTTACCTATAATGTTGGTTGTCACGGGCACCGCACTATATCAATATAGTGAAACCCGCTTTGCTCATCAGCAAGCTAAAGTTGATGAAAACCAACAACTGCGTGAGCAACAAAAGCAGCAAGTCATTGAGCTCAAAAATGCAACCGAAGTCCAATTGGCAACTCTAGTAACGCATGTTGCTAAAATGCAAGCCAAAATCACCCGTCTTGAGGCCTTAGGTCAGCAAGTCGCCCAAAATAATCTATTAGATGATCAGTTTGATTTCAGTGCCGAAGTCGGTATGGGGGGATTGAGTGATTTGGGCACAGGTATCGAATTAAGCCAGCTTATTAATGATATGGATAAGCTGGCATCAAGAATTGATAATAATTATCTTCAGTTGTCACTACTTGAAACTGTGTCAACAAATCTCCATATAGATGAAGAGCGTTATATATCAGGGCGGCCAATCGATAAAGGTTGGTTATCTTCGCCCTATGGTTTACGCAATGACCCTTTTAATGGTCGTAGAACAATGCACAAAGGTATTGATTTCGCGGGTCGAGAAGGGGCCGATGTTATTGCAACTGCAGCAGGTGTAGTAACTTGGTCAGGAAGTATGTTTGGTTATGGCGAGTTAGTGGAAATTGATCATGGAAATGGTCTTCGTACTCGCTATGGGCACAATAAATCTCTGTCAGTAAACGTAGGTGACGTCGTTGCCAAAGGCGATACTATCGCCAAAATGGGAAGCACAGGTCGTTCAACCGGCCCTCATGTGCATTACGAAGTGCTTCGCGGTGGTCAGCAAATCGATCCACAAAAATATGTCTACCGCAAAGCAAGTTAATAATATTAACGGTTAATGCGCTCCGAAGAGCCAAACCTACAAGAGATAAGTGATTAAGATGTTAGGTAAATTACTGACAAAAGTATTTGGAAGCCGAAACGACCGAACCTTGAAAAGCCTTGGCAAAGTCGTTACTAAAATTAATGCCTTAGAAGCTGAGTATGAAAAGCTCACTGATGAAGAATTAAAACAAAAAACTGCAGAGTTTCGTCAGCGTATTGAGTCTGGTGAAACCTTAGATGGCATCATGGCTGAAGCCTTTGCAACAGTGCGTGAAGCGTCAAAGCGTGTGTTTGAAATGCGCCACTTCGACGTGCAGCTCCTTGGTGGTATGGTGTTAGACAGTAATCGAATTGCAGAAATGCGTACCGGTGAAGGTAAAACATTAACCGCAACCTTGCCGGCATATTTGAATGGTTTAACAGGCAAAGGTGTTCACGTTATTACAGTGAATGACTACCTTGCGCGTCGAGATGCTGAATTCAACCGTCCACTTTTTGAATTTTTAGGTTTGACCGTTGGCATTAACGTAGCTGGTTTAGGTCAAATTGAAAAGAAAGCTGCTTACAATGCTGATATAACATACGGTACCAACAACGAGTTTGGTTTCGACTATCTTCGTGACAACATGGCGTTCTCTCCACAAGAGCGTGTTCAGCGCCCATTGCATTACGCGTTAATAGATGAAGTCGATTCAATTTTAATTGATGAAGCTCGTACCCCGTTAATCATTTCGGGTGCAGCCGAAGATAGCTCAGAACTATATATCAAAGTTAACCTACTCATCCCAAGTCTTATTCGTCAAGATAAAGAAGATACCGAAGAGTATGTTGGCGAAGGCGATTTTACTATTGATGAAAAAGCCAAACAGGTTCATTTAACAGAGCGTGGGCAAGAGAAGGTTGAACAACTTTTAACTGAAAAAGGCATGCTAGCAGAAGGCGATTCACTGTACTCTGCTGCCAATATTTCACTGCTTCACCATATCTATGCTGCTTTACGTGCGCATACATTATTTGAGCGAGACGTCGATTATATCGTGCAAGATGGTGATGTCGTTATTGTTGATGAGCACACCGGTCGAACCATGCCAGGACGTCGTTGGTCTGAGGGTTTACATCAAGCTGTTGAGGCGAAAGAAGGTGTTAACATTCAAAATGAAAACCAGACCCTAGCTTCCATTACCTTCCAGAACTACTTCCGCCAATATGAAAAATTAGCAGGTATGACAGGTACGGCAGATACAGAAGCGTTTGAATTCCAGCATATCTACGGCCTAGATACCGTTGTTGTGCCAACAAACCGTCCTATGGTTCGTAATGATATGCCTGACTTGGTCTATCTAACGGCTAAAGAAAAATACGATGCCATTGTTAAAGATATTCAAGGTTGTCGTGAACGTGGTCAACCTGTCTTGGTTGGTACTGTTTCAATTGAACAATCTGAAATTCTTCATGGTTTATTAAAGAAAGCCAAAATACCACATAGCGTACTTAATGCTAAATTCCATGAAAAAGAAGCAGAAATTGTTGCTCAAGCAGGTAGTTTAGGTGCAGTAACCATTGCAACTAACATGGCTGGCCGTGGTACAGATATCGTATTAGGCGGTAACTGGCACATGGAAGTTGAGGCATTAACAAACCCAACAGATGAACAAAAGAAAAAAATTAAAGCAGATTGGCAAGTGCGTCATGATGCAGTGTTAGCCGCAGGCGGTTTACACATTTTAGGTACCGAACGTCATGAGTCTCGCCGCATTGATAATCAGCTGCGAGGTCGTGCGGGACGTCAAGGCGATGCGGGTTCTTCACGTTTCTACTTGTCTATGGAAGATAGCTTAATGCGCATCTTCGCTTCAGATCGTGTATCAGGCATGATGAAAAAGCTAGGTATGGAAGAAGGTGAAGCAATTGAGCATCCATGGGTATCGCGTGCAATTGAAAACGCTCAGCGTAAAGTAGAAGCTAGAAACTTCGATATTCGTAAACAATTACTTGAATATGATGATGTAGCAAACGATCAACGCCAAGTTGTCTATTCGCAACGTAATGAGTTGATGGATGCTGACAGTATTGAAGATACCATCCGAAATATCGAGCAAGACGTAATATCGGGTGTGATTGATCAATATATTCCGCCTCAATCTCTAGAAGAGTTATGGGATGTTGCAGGACTTGAACAGCGTCTAGCAAATGAGTTTGCTTTGAAACTCCCAATCCAAGAGTGGTTAGATAAAGAAGACGATTTACATGAAGAAACATTACGTGAGCGTATTGTGAAAACATGGACAGATTCTTATAAAGCGAAAGAAGAAATGGTAGGCCCGCAGGTTTTACGTCAATTTGAAAAAGCCGTAATGCTGCAAACATTAGATGGTTTATGGAAAGAGCACTTAGCAGCCATGGATCATTTGCGCCAAGGTATTCATTTACGTGGTTATGCACAAAAGAATCCTAAACAAGAATATAAACGTGAATCGTTTGAACTCTTCCAGCAAATGTTGGAAACGTTAAAACATGATGTAATTAGCGTTTTATCTAAGGTTCAAGTGCAAGCTCAGTCCGATGTAGATGAAATGGAACAGCGTCGCCGTGAAGAAGAAGCCAAAATTCAACGTGACTATCAACATGCATCAGCACAAGCGTTAGGTGACAGTGAAAAAGCAGCTGCGCCAGCCAAACCTCAAACAGTTATACGTGAAGGTGAGAAAGTTGGCCGAAATGATCCTTGTCCTTGTGGCTCAGGCCAAAAGTATAAACAGTGCCATGGAAAATTAACCTAAGAGCTAAAATGCCATAATTGCATTTGCCTGATAAAAGCAGCTAAATAGTAGCTGCTTTTTTTATGTCAAAAGCCCTGATTGATGGTTTGGAAGTGACAAATGTGGATAACTTTGGGGGTAAGCGGTGCGCAAAATGTATGTAAGTGGATAAATTTAAAAAAGATCGAAAAAACACAAACTTTTTGCACAAAAGCCCTTGCGCTAAAATCTTATCTGCCTATAATGCGCATCCACTGACACGGCAGACAGCAATAGCCAACACCGAGCCAGCTTGATTTGATTAGCAAATAGGCAATCAAATTAAGGCGAAAAGAAAGTTTGAAAAAACACTTGACGCCACAACGGGAATGCGTAAAATACGCAGCCCTGACCGGTTGAAACGGTCAACGCTCTTTAACAATTTATCAAGTAATCTGTGTGGACATTCACAGGTATTGAGTTATTCGAAATTGCTTCTTAGGAAGCAATCAAAAATTTAAATCTCAATAGAATGTTCATACTAGACAAGTTAACTCTTTAAATAGAGTTAGCGCATGACAGTAGAATTCATTGAGTCGAACTTAGTTCGAAAAAACTTTTAATTGAAGAGTTTGATCATGGCTCAGATTGAACGCTGGCGGCAGGCCTAACACATGCAAGTCGAGCGGCAGCGGGAAGATAGCTTGCTATCTTTGCCGGCGAGCGGCGGACGGGTGAGTAATGCCTAGGGATCTGCCCAGTCGAGGGGGATAACAGTTGGAAACGACTGCTAATACCGCATACGCCCTACGGGGGAAAGGAGGGGACCTTCGGGCCTTCCGCGATTGGATGAACCTAGGTGGGATTAGCTAGTTGGTGAGGTAATGGCTCACCAAGGCGACGATCCCTAGCTGTTCTGAGAGGATGATCAGCCACACTGGGACTGAGACACGGCCCAGACTCCTACGGGAGGCAGCAGTGGGGAATATTGCACAATGGGCGAAAGCCTGATGCAGCCATGCCGCGTGTGTGAAGAAGGCCTTCGGGTTGTAAAGCACTTTCAGTAGGGAGGAAAGGTTAGCAATTAATACTTGTTAGCTGTGACGTTACCTACAGAAGAAGGACCGGCTAACTCCGTGCCAGCAGCCGCGGTAATACGGAGGGTCCGAGCGTTAATCGGAATTACTGGGCGTAAAGCGTGCGCAGGCGGTTATTTAAGCCAGATGTGAAAGCCCCGGGCTCAACCTGGGAATTGCATTTGGAACTGAGTAACTAGAGTCTTGTAGAGGGGGGTAGAATTTCAGGTGTAGCGGTGAAATGCGTAGAGATCTGAAGGAATACCGGTGGCGAAGGCGGCCCCCTGGACAAAGACTGACGCTCATGCACGAAAGCGTGGGGAGCAAACAGGATTAGATACCCTGGTAGTCCACGCCGTAAACGATGTCTACTCGGAGTTTGGTGTCTTGAACACTGGGCTCTCAAGCTAACGCATTAAGTAGACCGCCTGGGGAGTACGGCCGCAAGGTTAAAACTCAAATGAATTGACGGGGGCCCGCACAAGCGGTGGAGCATGTGGTTTAATTCGATGCAACGCGAAGAACCTTACCTACTCTTGACATCCAGAGAACTTTCCAGAGATGGATTGGTGCCTTCGGGAACTCTGAGACAGGTGCTGCATGGCTGTCGTCAGCTCGTGTTGTGAAATGTTGGGTTAAGTCCCGCAACGAGCGCAACCCCTATCCTTATTTGCCAGCACGTAATGGTGGGAACTTTAGGGAGACTGCCGGTGATAAACCGGAGGAAGGTGGGGACGACGTCAAGTCATCATGGCCCTTACGAGTAGGGCTACACACGTGCTACAATGGCGAGTACAGAGGGTTGCAAAGCCGCGAGGTGGAGCTAATCTCACAAAGCTCGTCGTAGTCCGGATTGGAGTCTGCAACTCGACTCCATGAAGTCGGAATCGCTAGTAATCGTAGATCAGAATGCTACGGTGAATACGTTCCCGGGCCTTGTACACACCGCCCGTCACACCATGGGAGTGGGCTGCAAAAGAAGTGGGTAGTTTAACCTTCGGGAGAACGCTCACCACTTTGTGGTTCATGACTGGGGTGAAGTCGTAACAAGGTAGCCCTAGGGGAACCTGGGGCTGGATCACCTCCTTACCTATACGACTAACTCAATATTTGCTGAGTGTTCACACAGATTACTTGATAGAAGAAAAGAGAAATTACGTTGGGTCTGTAGCTCAGCTGGTTAGAGCGCACCCCTGATAAGGGTGAGGTCGGTGGTTCAAGTCCACTCTGACCCACCAAAATCTTTCCTATTCTGCGTTGGCTGATAAGTCGTTTAGTAAACTAAATGTCGTCATCAACCGCCTTGATTAGAAATGATTTGGTAATAACGTAAACGTAATTCTCAACTGCATGTAAATGGGGCTATAGCTCAGCTGGGAGAGCGCCTGCCTTGCACGCAGGAGGTCTGCGGTTCGATCCCGCATAGCTCCACCATTTACACTGTATATGGATAGAGATGCCAAAGATAAATGAGAAATTTATCTTTGGCTTTTTTAAGCCCGTTCTTTAACAATTTGGAAAGCTGATAGTATTTAATTACATGAGTCTGTCATGTGATTACTTACAAATCGTTTAATACGATAAGTATTAAACATTGAGTTCTCAAAACACTGTTTAAGTGTCTTGAATATTCTAAAACTAAGGCGATTTCGTGTGCGAAAGTGCATGAATTATCAAAGTAAAAACCAGCTAGTTGCAATACAGCTCAAGTGAAACTCATTTGGGTTGTATGGTTAAGTGACTAAGCGTATACGGTGGATGCCTTGGCAGTCAGAGGCGATGAAGGACGTAGTAACTTGCGAAAAGCGTTGGCGAGCTAGTAACAAGCATTTGAGCTAACGATGTCCGAATGGGGAAACCCAGTTGCATAAGCAACTATCCTGCAGTGAATACATAGCTGTAGGAGGCAAACCCGGGGAACTGAAACATCTAAGTACCCGGAGGAAAAGAAATCAACCGAGATTCCCCTAGTAGCGGCGAGCGAACGGGGATTAGCCCTTAAGTCAGTGGGGTGTTAGTGGAATGTGTTGGAAAGCACAGCGGCACAGGGTGATAGCCCCGTACACGAAAACTAACCATTGATGAAAACGAGTAAGGCGGGACACGTGATATCCTGTTTGAATATGGGGGGACCATCCTCCAAGGCTAAATACTCCTGACTGACCGATAGTGAACCAGTACCGTGAGGGAAAGGCGAAAAGAACCCCTGTGAGGGGAGTGAAATAGAACCTGAAACCGTATACGTACAAGCAGTGGGAGCGGTTCTTGAGACCGTGACTGCGTACCTTTTGTATAATGGGTCAGCGACTTACGTTTTGTAGCGAGGTTAAGCGAATAGCGGAGCCGTAGGGAAACCGAGTGTTAACTGCGCGTTTAGTTGCAAGGCGTAGACCCGAAACCCGGTGATCTAGCCATGGGCAGGTTGAAGGTTGAGTAACATCAACTGGAGGACCGAACCGACTTATGTTGAAAAATGAGCGGATGACTTGTGGCTGGGGGTGAAAGGCCAATCAAACCGGGAGATATCTGGTTCTCCTCGAAAGCTATTTAGGTAGCGCCTCGAGCGAATACCATTGGGGGTAGAGCACTGTTAAGGCTAGGGGGTCATCCCGACTTACCAACCCTTTGCAAACTCCGAATACCAATGAGTACTACTCGGGAGACAGACGGCGGGTGCTAACGTCCGTCGTCAAAAGGGAAACAACCCAGACCGTCAGCTAAGGTCCCAAAGTTATTGCTAAGTGGGAAACGATGTGGGAAGGCTTAGACAGCTAGGATGTTGGCTTAGAAGCAGCCATCATTTAAAGAAAGCGTAATAGCTCACTAGTCGAGTCGGCCTGCGCGGAAGATGTAACGGGGCTAAGCAATACACCGAAGCTACGGGTTTGCACTTAGGTGCAAGCGGTAGAGGAGCGTTCTGTAAGCCGTTGAAGGTGAAGGGGTAACCCACGCTGGAGGTATCAGAAGTGCGAATGCTGACATGAGTAACGATAAAGGGAGTGAAAAACTCCCTCGCCGAAAGACCAAGGGTTCCTGTCCAACGTTAATCGGGGCAGGGTGAGTCGACCCCTAAGGTGAGGCCGAAAGGCGTAATCGATGGGAAACAGATTAATATTTCTGTACTTCCGCTAACTGCGATGGAGAGACGGAGAAGGCTAGGCTAGCGCGGCGTTGGTAGTCCGCGTTTAAGGTAGTAGGCGGTGTTCTTAGGCAAATCCGGGAACACATAACGCTGAGAGCTGATGACGAGTCACTAAGGTGATGAAGTAGTTGATGCCATGCTTCCAGGAAAATCTTCTAAGCTTCAGGTTAGCGGGAATCGTACCCCAAACCGACACAGGTGGTCGGGTAGAGAATACCAAGGCGCTTGAGAGAACTCGGCTGAAGGAACTAGGCAAAATGGTACCGTAACTTCGGGAGAAGGTACGCTCCTGGTGGTGATGAGACTTGCTCTCTAAGCTGCTGGGAGTCGCAGATACCAGGTGGCTGCAACTGTTTATCAAAAACACAGCACTGTGCAAAATCGCAAGATGACGTATACGGTGTGACGCCTGCCCGGTGCCGGAAGGTTAATTGATTGGGTTATCGCAAGAGAAGCTCATGATCGAAGCCCCGGTAAACGGCGGCCGTAACTATAACGGTCCTAAGGTAGCGAAATTCCTTGTCGGGTAAGTTCCGACCTGCACGAATGGCGTAATGATGGCCACGCTGTCTCCAGCCGAGACTCAGTGAAGTTGAAATTGCGGTGAAGATGCCGTATACCCGCGGCTAGACGGAAAGACCCCGTGAACCTTTACTATAGCTTGGCACTGAACATTGACCCTACATGTGTAGGATAGGTGGGAGACTTTGAAGCATGAACGCTAGTTTGTGTGGAGTCGTCCTTGAAATACCACCCTTGTAGTGTTGATGTTCTAACTCTGGCCCCTAATCGGGGTTGAGGACAGTGCCTGGTGGGTAGTTTGACTGGGGCGGTCTCCTCCCAAAGAGTAACGGAGGAGCACGAAGGTTGGCTAAGTACGGTCGGACATCGTACGGTTAGTGCAATGGCATAAGCCAGCTTAACTGCGAGACATACACGTCGAGCAGGTACGAAAGTAGGTCATAGTGATCCGGTGGTTCTGAATGGAAGGGCCATCGCTCAACGGATAAAAGGTACTCCGGGGATAACAGGCTGATACCGCCCAAGAGTTCATATCGACGGCGGTGTTTGGCACCTCGATGTCGGCTCATCACATCCTGGGGCTGAAGTCGGTCCCAAGGGTATGGCTGTTCGCCATTTAAAGTGGTACGCGAGCTGGGTTCAGAACGTCGTGAGACAGTTCGGTCCCTATCTGCCGTGGGCGTTGGATGATTGAAGGGAGCTGCTCCTAGTACGAGAGGACCGGAGTGGACGAACCGCTGGTGTTCGGGTTGTTATGCCAATAGCATTGCCCGGTAGCTACGTTCGGAATCGATAACCGCTGAAAGCATCTAAGCGGGAAGCGAGCCCTAAGATGAGTCATCCCTAGGTCTTTAAGACCTCTAAAGAGCCGTTCGAGACTAGGACGTTGATAGGCATGGTGTGTAAGCGTTGTGAGGCGTTGAGCTAACATGTACTAATGACTCGTGAGGCTTAACCATACAACCCAGATGGGTTTTACTTAAAACGTTCCAGACGTTTAAAGCACTTCCTCCTTCCGTGGAGGTCGTACTGATACTTAGTATTAGGATAAAGCACTTAAGCAGTGTGAACTCAAATCAGCTTTCCGAATTATTATTTAATGCCAAGGCGTTAAATAGACAAATTTGTCTGGAAACCATAGAGCTGTGGTCCCACCTGATCCCATTCCGAACTCAGAAGTGAAACACAGTATCGCCGATGGTAGTGTGGGGTCTCCCCATGTGAGAGTAGGTCATTTCCAGATGCCAATTAAAGCCAAAAAGCCCGTTACTAGCGTAACGGGCTTTTTGCATTTTGATTTTTCATATCGAATAGTACTTATTAGTAACGTAACCGTCTAGCGAACCACACCTCGCATCGATAATCTGACTATTTTAAAATACCTGCTCAATGATAAATTTGGAGCAGGTGATGAAAACACACAGAACAGCTGCACAGTGGTTAGAGCTACTTCAGCAGCGCAACAATTTTAAAGGCACCAATATTGAATTCTGCCAACACCATAATGTCGCTATTACCACTTACTATAAACGTAAGATTCTGGGCAACTATGTCCATGTGAGTGAAGGTTATTTCAGGAACTAAATAATAAAAGGTTATGGTGTTTGTCTGCAGCATATTCTTTTTAGCTTTGAGCTCCCACTGGCATTAATTTTAAAGGCATCCTCACCATGCTTTGTCAGCTTAATTCTTTTGTTACCCTTATATTACTGATTGATCTCATCAGTAAAAACTTCCTATGTAGACTATATTTACCCTCGTACTAGCTGAATATATTGATTAATGATTTTTATGCATGAGCTGTATGTGAAAAATGCACTTTAGTGATATATATAAATCGCTTATGATCGTTTTATCAAAGTAAATAGGAATCCATTATGTTTAATGCACTTGTTCTGACCCAAGAAGATAAACAGACTTTAGCGCAAGTAAGTCAAATTTCTGAAACCGATTTGCCTGAAGGTGAAGTTTTAGTTGATGTAGCTTGCTCATCATTAAACTATAAGGATGGTTTGGCCGTAACTGGTGTGGGTAAAATTATTCGCAATTTCCCTATGGTTCCAGGGATAGATTTTGCCGGAACGGTTTTGGAGTCAAGTGACCAGCGCTACAAAGCAGGTGACCAAGTTATTTTGACCGGTTGGGGTGTCGGTGAGAACCACTGGGGTGGTTTAGCAGAAAAAGCGCGTGTTAAAGCGGATTGGTTAGTGCCGATGCCAAGTAATTGTGATGCAGTAAAAGCGATGCAAATTGGCACTGCAGGTTTAACTGCAATGCTTTGTGTGCAGGCTTTACAGAAAGCTGGTGTTAAACCCAGCGATGGTGAAGTTTTGGTCACAGGCGCAAGCGGCGGTGTAGGTAGTGTGGCTGTTACCTTGTTGGCTCAGCTTGGTTATGAGGTAGTCGCCAGTTCAGGACGTGTTGAAGAAAATGCTCCGCTATTAATCAAGTTAGGCGCTAAAGAAGTGATTGAGCGTAGCGAACTTGATATAGATGCTACACCATTAGAAAGACAGCGTTGGGCTGGTGTAGTCGATACTGTTGGTAATAAAGTGCTTGCGACAGCATTGGCACAAATGAACTATGGTGGCGCTGCTGCTATTTGTGGTTTAGCTGGCGGTTTTGCTTTACCTACAACGGTAATGCCTTTTATTTTACGTGGTGTTAATTTGCTTGGTATTGATTCAGTTGCTTGCCCATTTGAAAAACGTCAATCTGCATGGCAAGAGGTGATAAAACTATTACCTGAAAGCTACTATCAGCAAGCTTGTCAGAGTATTTCTCTTGCACAAGTTCCTGATTTTTCGCAGCAGATTATTAAAGGTCAAGTTACAGGCAGAGTACTAGTAAAGCTTTAATCACTCGCTCGATTTTTTAACTTATTACATTTCTAATTTAGTAAGCGTTTATGGGTGGCGACAATAATTTCTTGTCGCAGCCACTTTTGTGCTTTGTCTTGTTCGCATCTAGAGTGCCAAAATAAGTGATAATCTAAATTAGGTATTTTAAATGGCAAAGGTTTCACCTTTAGCTGATGCCTATGAGCTACAATTTCTGCCATCCCTTCAGGTAAGGTGATGATCAGAGGGTGATGTGTTGTATGGCTAGGGCGCTATCAATATGGGGCGTTCTAAGTAATTCTGTTCTTGATGGGTATTGGCTTATAGCATTATCAAGCATAGCTTTTACCCCATCACTTATGGCAATGGTAGCGTGAGGATAATGTAAATAATCTTCTAAGCTAATCTCATGATTTGCTAATGGATGATTAGCTGAGAGTAAGCAGCTGACACCGACCTTTCCAAGAAATTCACTTTGTAAATTCATTGTTTGATCGATGGCACGACAAATCGCCATGTCTGCCCCTTTTATACTTAACTGAGCCTGTAATTCTTTGTGTTGTACGGGTAGCACTTCTAACCTGATTTTTGGCGCTTTTTGATAAATCTCTGGCAAAATAAAGGGGACTAATGCTTGCATGGCATAATCGGTTGCAGCAATGGCAAACTGCTGTTGACATTCTGCTGGGTTGAATGTTTTAGGTGATAATATTTCAATTAATTGACCGGTGGGCTGGTGTAATTTTTGATAACATTCAAGTGCAAAGTCAGTTGGTAATAATTGCTGACCTACTCGGGTAAATAATGGATCATTCAACATATCCCTTAATCGAGCAAGGATACGGCTTGTGGCAGATTGACTTAAATGTAAACGCTTTGCGGCTAGGGTAACACTGCGCTCTTCCACTAATACTTGCAGTGCAATTAACAGGTTAAGATCTCGGCGATATATCTCTTCTAATTCCAGCATATTATTAAAAACTCAAATGATTAAGCGCTGTAAAGCCTTATTCTAATACTTGACTGACTATGGCAAGTAAACCAATAACAAATACAAATGCTAGGATGACTCCCATGATGATAAAGGGTAGAGGTGATTGCTGCTGGAAATCTCGATGACGATTTTGCTCTGTTTGGACACCAAAAAAAGCGGCAACGGTACTGCTAAATACTCGCCAAATAGACAAGACTATAATTGCTCGGGTTTACTAGGGGTGGGAATATCGCTTAACGGCTTGTCTTTATGCCCATATAGAAGTTCGATCAAATCGATAAAATGAAACTGACCAGAGCGACTATTGCCCGTAATCCAGTTCTTCCAGCTTACATCATGTTGTTGAGTTGCGCAGCGATTCGTAGGGTGATTGCTAGGCAAGCTTGTATTATATGTCGTATCACTTTTACAAACGCAAGCTTGTGTTGCGTTAGAGTGAGTTGAAGTAGGTAATGCAAAACTGCTAATCATCAGTAATGAGGTGGTGGCCAATAACACGGATACAGACTTCATCGGCTTAGTGCGAAAGCGAGTTAACAAACGATGTGGGCGCTGTTCCATGTTAGGGATCCTTTCCATTGAATGACTAAGATTGTTAAATGATATATTTAGTTAAATGTTAAATTTTGTTATCTCAACTGCTTATATACATTCTCTATTACGATCTTGAAGCATAGTACCAATCAGACAAAATTAGATATCTCAAATGCTATTTTAAAATTGTATACAACTTCGCAAGATTATAACAAATTAGTACAGATTATGTACATTTATCAGCTGATAATTTTAAAAATCAAACTTGTTGTGCCGCGTTGGTAGCGTTTTTTTGTTGTTTAACTAGAGCCTAGCAACGCCACAGGGTAAACTATCGCCAAATTTACTCAGCTGTGAGACCAAGATGCAACCATATTTAATCGCTCCTTCAATCTTATCTGCCGATTTTGCTCGCCTAGGTGACGATGTTCAAGCTGTACTTGAAGCCGGTGCCGATGTTGTACATTTTGACGTAATGGATAATCACTACGTACCAAACTTAACCATTGGCCCAATGGTTTGTACGGCGTTACGTAATTATGGGATCACAGCTGATATTGATGTGCATCTAATGGTTAAACCCGTTGATCGTATTATTCCTGATTTTGCTAAAGCCGGTGCTTCCATTATTACTTTTCACCCAGAAGCGTCTGAGCATATTGATCGTACATTACAGCTAATTAAGGAATCGGGCTGCAAAGCTGGTCTAGTGTTTAACCCAGCGACTCCCTTACACTATCTAGATCATGTTATGGATAAGCTAGATGTTATTTTATTAATGTCGGTAAACCCAGGTTTTGGTGGTCAATCCTTTATCCCTTCAACGTTAGATAAATTACGTCAAGTGCGTGAGCGCATTGACGCCAGCGGTTATGATATTCGTCTGCAAGTTGATGGCGGTGTTAAAGTGGATAATATCGCTGAAATTGCTGCCGCAGGTGCTGATATGTTTGTTGCTGGCTCAGCCATTTTTGGCAAGCCAGATTACAAAGCTGTAATTGATCAGATGCGTGATGAGTTAGCTAAGGTTTAGTTTTGGCCAAAAATTGTTGATTTATATGACAGATTTTCAAAAGATAACCGCGATAGCCTTTGATTTAGATGGTACGTTAATCGACAGCGTGCCTGATTTAGCCGCGGCGACTAATGCGACTTTGGCTGAGTTGGGGTTGCCTTTAGCGACTGAATTGCAGGTGCGTAGTTGGGTTGGTAATGGCGCTAAAGTATTAATGACTCGCGCATTAACCTATGCCCTTGGTCAGACAGTCAGTGAGCAACAGCTGCTGCAAACCATGCCAATATTTATGCACCACTATGGTTTGAATCTTGAAAAGCATAGTAACTTGTATCCTAAAGTGTTAACAACGCTAAAAGCATTAAAAAATGCTGGATACCATTTAGCTATTGTTACTAACAAACCCTACGAGTTTACTATTCCGTTGCTTAAGGCCTTTGAGTTAACTGAGTTGTTTGATTACGTGCTTGGTGGTGATTCGTTAGCTAAGATGAAACCAGATCCCATGCCTTTAATGCATCTAATAAGGCAGTGGGATATTCAACCTGAGCAGTTATTGATGGTTGGGGATTCAAAGAATGATATTTTAGCCGCTAAGTCTGCCAATGTGGCCGTTATTGGGTTAACCTACGGCTACAACTACGGTGAGCCTATTAGTGCCAGTAATCCTAATCTGGTTTGCGATGATTTTGGCCAAATTGGTCAATGTTTACTTTCTAAATAATTTTTTAAATACAGTAATTGGAGCATATACACCCATGACTAAACCCATTGTTTTCAGCGGCGCTCAACCTTCTGGTGAGCTTAGTATTGGTAATTACATGGGCGCGTTACGTCAATGGGTTGGTATGCAAGATAGCCATGATTGTATTTATTGCGTAGTAGATTTACACGCAATTACCGTTAGACAAGATCCAGCCAAATTGCGTGAAGCCTGTTTAGATACCCTAGCTATTTATTTAGCCTGTGGTATAGATCCTAAAAAAAGCACTGTATTTTTACAATCTCAAGTACCTCAGCACACACAGTTAAGCTGGGCATTAAACTGTTATACCCAAATGGGTGAGCTTAGCCGCATGACACAGTTTAAAGATAAGTCGCAAAAACATGCTAACAACATCAATGTGGGTTTGTTTGATTACCCCGTGCTTATGGCTGCTGATATCTTACTTTACCAAGCTAATGAAGTGCCGGTTGGCCAGGATCAAAAACAACATTTAGAGTTAACCCGTGATATTGCGACCCGTTTTAATAATGCTTACGGTGAGACCTTTGTTGTACCAGAGCCATTTATTCCAACAACAGGTGCTAAGGTCATGTCACTGCAAGAGCCGACAAAGAAAATGTCAAAGTCGGATGAAAACCGTAACAACGTGATTGGTTTACTTGATGATCCAAAAGCAATTATGAAGAAAGTCAAAAAAGCCATGACGGATAGCCAAGAGCCTCCGGTGGTGCGTTTTGATGTGGATGAAAAGCCAGGTGTATCCAACCTGCTAAGCTTGATGTCAGGTTGTAATGGCCAGTCTATCGCTTCTATTGAGAAAGAGTTTGAAGGCAAGATGTATGGCCATTTAAAGGTCGCAACTGGTGAAGCCGTTGTCGCCATGCTTGAGCCATTACAAGCGCGTTTTCATGAGTTTAGGGCTGACCAAGCTTATTTGGATGAAGTGTTAAAATCAGGAGCGGAAAAGGCCCGTGCTCGTGCTGAAGTTACTCTTAAGAATGTGTATGAAAAAATCGGTATGATTGTTTAATTTAAGGTTATTTTTCAGCTAAAAAAGCCTCAATCAAGAGGCTTTTTTATTGGTTAGTGATTGAAGTCGTATTTTTCAATGTTTATTTATCATCACTGGGCTGCACATACTCAAACACTTTAATCACTTTGCGTACGCCAGCGGTATTACGGGCAATATCAACGGCTAAATCAGCTTGTTCGCGCTCAATTAATCCAAGTAAAAATACTTCACCATTTTCAGTAATTACTTTAACGCGAGTCACGTCTAAGTTTTTCTCGTTTAGCATACGACCTTTAACTTTGGTCGTTACCCAAGTGTCATTACTGCGTGTAGTAAATGACGTTGGATTGCCAATGCGAATTTGATTGTGTATTTTACCGCCAATTTCAAGACCTTGTACAATCTTAATTGCTTTGTCACGCAGCATTGAATTAGGCGCTTGGCCTATCATCAATACATTCCCGTTCATTACTACACCGGTAATATTGGTTTGTTTATAGATATCCTCTTGCTTGGACAAGGCGCTGGCAATCTCAAAGTCTGCGTTAGTATCGCTGATCTGAGTAGACAGGCTACGATTATCGTTCACCATTTTTGCGCCGCCAACAGCACCAACCATTACCGCACCAGCACAGCCTTGCAATAAGGTGATGACTGACATGATAATTACAAGCTTGATCATGCTTGATCGTCCTGCGGGAATAAGGTGCGGTCGATGTTGTCACATAAGCAATGAATAACTAATAAGTGAACTTCTTGAATACGCGCAGTCACATTAGAAGGAACACGGATCTCAACATCGCCTACGCTCATAAGCCCAGCCATCGCACCACCGTCTTTACCAGTTAACGCAACAATGGTCATATCACGGCTTAGAGCCGCTTCCATAGCTTTAATGACATTGCCTGAATTACCACTGGTTGAAATGGCCAGTAAAATATCACCAGGTTGACCTAAGGCTAAAATTTGCTTAGAGAAAATTTCATCATAACTGTAGTCGTTAGCAATGGCGGTAATGGTTGATGTGTCACAGCTTAAGGCAATTGCAGGTAAAGGTGGGCGTTCAATTTCATAGCGGTTAAGTAACTCAGCAGAAAAATGCTGTGCATCACCCGCACTACCACCATTACCACAAGACAGAATTTTATTGCCGCCAAGTAAGCATTGCACCATCATCTCAGCTGCTTTTTCAATTGACTCAGGTAAGGCTTCTGCAGCATCAATTTTAGTTTGAATTGATTCTGTGAAGCTATCTTTAATACGTTCTAGCATGCAACAATCCTTACGATAAAAAATTTCTACTAAAGCCAGATAGGTTTGAGTTTATTGACCTAAGTAATCTGCCGCTATAATGCCATAAATCAATGCGCTGGTAACTATTGAAGGCTAAAAACATCCTTTAATCCAATCAATTTGGTTGTGATTAATGGCGACCAGATCGAATCGACAAGGGGGATTAATCGCTTGTTGTTGTAAATAGGCATTGGCGCTTAAGCGAATACGTTTTATTTGTTTGGCACTGATGGCATTAATCGCGCCACCAAAAGCCGTTGATTGGCGATATTTAACTTCAACAAACACCAAAGATTGTTGATCTTGCATCACTAAATCAATTTCACCGAAAGGAAAACGGACATTTGAAGCCACAAAGCTTAACCCTTGGCGCTGCAAATACTCACGAGCTTGTTGCTCTGCAAGTTGCCCAGAGTTTGTCTTTTTCCCTGATATCATAGTGGCGTAAGTCTGCCTTGCTGATATTTACCCCATGTTAATTTACGTTCGATTACGCCATTAGGTTGAACCGATAATGCACCACTGCGGCCATTGTATTGATAACCGGGGAAAGCATGCATTTGTGCTAAACGATTAACTAAATCCAGTGCATCAAAGCCCATTGCATATAAGCGTTTTTGGCTATTGTTCCAATTGGACCATAATGTTTCTACCATGCGTGTTTCATCATTAGCTTGTAATAACCATGGAATATCACTAATCATGACTTTATTAAGCTCTTGTGCCGATTGGTTTGACTCATTTTCTAGTCGGCCACGGCTTGAGGTATAAAGGGCGACAGGCTCAGCAAAAACACTAAAGTTAACATCTAAAAACGCTTTTAATAGGGTTAAGTTTTGTGATTGTGACACCATGTAAATGGCATCAATATCTTGGCGAGAGCGGAAGTCTGCTTCAAGCTTACTGCCCAATAGCTCTTTCATGCGAGCAATACGAGCTTGGCTATTTTTAACCCCTAATGCTTCTTGCACTGTTAGCTTCATTTGATCACCGGGATCAAAATAGTGTACCTCTGCGGTCGACTCACTCAAGCTTTGCCAGGCTTGGTTGAAGCTTTCTGCCATACGCTTGCCAATGGCATCATTACTGACAAGCAAAAGGGGTAATTCAACGCCATCAGCAAACAGCTTTTTAGCGGCATCACTGGCTTCCTGAGCGGGAGATAATGAAAAATAAAATTGGTTATCAATGGCGGTAAATTGCTCTGTTTGGTTCAAATACAACTGCGGAATTAACGGTTGTTTGTTTTGGTTTATGCGTTGAAGTTCTTCAACTTCATTGGGTAATAAAGGGCCAATAACAAAGTCGGCTCCTTTATCCAGAGCTTGTTGGTAAGCGAGTTCGATACCCGCTTGAGTATCAATAAAATGCAAGGTGACCTTGCTATCAAACTCATTCATATAACTGGCCATGATGCCCATTCTAATCGGCTCGGCTACCGAGGCTCTAGGGCCTGATAAAGGCAATAAAATGGCAATGTTTTGTGGCTTAAATGGTTTTGCATTCAGTGCTTGTTCTAAATCGGATGGCAGTTTGAGTGCCCCAGGATGTTCAGGGTTATTACGTTGCCATTCTCCTAAGTATTTCACCAACTGCGTCGGTTCTACCGCATAATGCTTAGCGATATAAGTTAATTGTAACCAACCAGAAAACGTGGGGTTAGAGGCTTCTTGCATAAAGGTTTTAATCGTTTCTTCATGCAAAGGTTGTAACACCTGCCAGATGACGTCATTGACTTGAGTCATTTCGGTTTTCGGCAGGTAATTACTTAACATGCTCAGCTGCCTAACTTGATCAATCGGTTGCTTAGTTTCTCGGTAAAGCCGTGCTTTAAATTGGTGGTATGTTGCCATTTGCCAACGAGGTAACTGCCAATGAGCTGGATATTGTAGCTTTGCTAGTGCGGCCTCAGGCGTCACGGTTTTTTCAGTGATACGTGCGGTTAAATAAACGTGCTCAGCTAAAATGGTTGGCTCTTTTACCATCAACTTTTGCATTGATGTAAGAATATTGGCAGCTGCGCTATAGTTACCGTCATTAATATAAGCATGCGCGGCTAACAATAAATAGCGATCACGTTTTTCATCTAAGGTGCTTTTGGTTGCCTCAGATAAATATACGCTAGCAGGTTGCTCAACCGATACTAGTGATGAGTTAATCAGCGTTTGCTGTTCTTTGGTAACCGTACAGCCAGCTACTAATAAGGCAACAGTGGCGGCAGATATAAATTTAATTGAAATCAGTCTTTTTAACACAGGGCTTCACTCTGGTAAGATACTGGCTTTAGTTTAACCTGCTCTTTGGCTTGGCGAAAGTCTTGCTGACGGAGTTTATTGAGGTAGTTATGGATCAAACCGCAGCACTTTATATTGTTCCCACACCCATCGGCAATTATGCAGATATCACTAGCCGTGCAATTGAGGTGTTAAATCAAGTGAGTTTGATTGCCTGTGAAGATACCCGTCACAGCGGAAAATTATTAAGTCATTTTGGAATATCGACTCGCAAAACCGCGATTCATGATCACAATGAGCGTGACCGCGCCCAGTGGATTGTTGAGCAACTAGCTACAGGGCAATCAGTCGCATTAATTTCTGATGCAGGTACGCCATTAATTTCAGACCCTGGCTATCACTTAGTGAAGCACGTGCGTGAAGCGGGTTATAAAGTGGTGCCCTTACCAGGAGCTTGTGCAGCCATCACTGCGTTGAGTGCATCTGGCTTACCTTCAGACCGATTCAGTTTTGAAGGTTTTTTGCCCGCCAAAGAAAAAGGCCGCTTAGATAAATTATCTGCCTTGCAGCAAGACCCTCGAACATTGATTTTTTATGAGTCGCCACATCGAATAGTACAAAGTCTTGAATCTATCGTGAAGGCCCTAGGTGAAGACCGACAAATTGTGATGGCACGCGAAGTGACTAAAACATTTGAAACTTTTTTGTCGGGCACTGCTGCAGAAGTATTGGCGATGGTGATGGCGGATGATAATCAGCAAAAAGGCGAAATTGTGCTGATGTGCCATGGTTTTATTCAACAGCAAGATGAGGACGCTGTGCCTAAAGTCGCGATTGAAACGTTAACTTTGTTGGCGGCAGAATTGCCGCTTAAAAAAGCTGCGGCGATTGCGGCGCAGATACATGGGCTAAAGAAAAATGCCTTATATAAGCTAGGATTAGAGTTAGACCTCTAGTTAACAGCCAATATACATTGGCTTGAGACGAACCTTGCGCTATAATCCGCGCCGAGTTGGCTAGACAGTTGCCGCGTACTTAGGTGCGGGGAGGAAAGTCCGGGCTTCAAAGAGCAGGGTACCAGGTAACGCCTGGGCGGTGTGAACCGACGACAAGTGCAACAGAGAGAAGACCGCCAACTTAGGTTGGTAAGGGTGAAAGGGTGCGGTAAGAGCGCACCGTGCGGCTAGCAATAGTCCGTAGCAAGGTAAACTCTACCCGAAGCAAGACCAAATAGGGTTCCGTATGGCGCTGCTCGCGTTGGAACCGGGTAGGTCGCTTGAGCCTGCGAGTGATTGCAGGCCTAGATGAATAACTGTCCACGACAGGACCCGGCTTATCGGCCAACTCGACCTTTCTATGTAGAAGGCCTCACAGTAATGTGAGGCCTTTTATGTTTCTGCCTGTGCTACAAACTGTGCTACAAAATGGTACACCTAAAATCCCCTATACCTTCCAGCGCAACGGGGTCTATTACTTGAGGGTTCGCATACCCAAAATTATTCGAGAGAACACTCATCCTCCGCCTATCATAAGGCAAAGCCTACAAACGAAATCCTCAACAATAGCTATTACGCTGGTTAATAAATTAAATGTAAGATACCAATCGTAATAAATAACTGAGTATTCTAGTTTGTGCAAAACCTGATAACGGCATTTTTCTATGCTATTTCTCCACTTATTTATTGTGATTAAACCCGAACTACAGCTGATGTTTAAGTTTGGATATCACCATAGCAAACTATCTGATCTCGTCCATGTTGTTTAGCGTGGTACATGGCTGCATCTGCTTGTTTTAGTATATTATTTTCGGTTGCTGAATCTGTTGGAAATATAGTGATGCCGATGGACAGTGAAAGGTTAGGTAATGTTTTACCTTTGAATTGTAATGATGTATTCCTTGTCACTCGGCGCAGCCGTTTTGCGATCTCTATGCTGTCTTGTTGTGATGTTTGAGGCAGTAAAATAACAAATTCTTCGCCACCATAGCGGCAAGCAATATCTTCACTGCGGAGGATTTCAAGGATACTTTTTGATAATGCTTGCAGCACATAATCTCCTGCATCATGTCCATGAATATCGTTGTAGCGTTTGAAGTGATCGGCATCAATCATCATGGTGGCTAGTTGAGTGTTGTTACGCTTGGCGGGGCTTACCTCTGATTTTAGAGCCTCATCTAAGTGTCGACGATTGAATAGTCCCGTTAAAGGATCGTGTAATGCTTGAGTTCTGAGTTCGTCGAGTAAAATTAAGCCAGCTAATGCAAGGCTTAGGTTTTCTCCTAAGGTGGATAGGGTTGTGCGATTTAATTCTAAATAGTTATGTTCATCGCTATAAAGCTGTAACAAACCGAGAGTCTCTCCCCTAGCGGTTAAAGGAATACAAAGTTGGTTTGCTGCTAACTGATGGTCGGTATTATGGGCGCAGCCGATAGCATTGATTTTCTTATAGTAGGGCCTACCTACTTTTAAGGCCCAGCAAGAGTCGTGGGAGAATGTATGATGTGTTGTGCTGTTATTTAAATTCCATGACGTTACATTGGTAAACAGTGCTTTAGAGGAGTGGTATATGGCTAATGCGCCACTTGCTTTGGGAAATAACTGCTGACATGATGATGTCAGTATCAGGTAAAGCTCTTCGTAATCTGTACATGCACTAAATAACGCACTGATATCATTAAGTGCGGATATTTCTTGGGTTCTTTCTTGGACTTTACGTTCCAGAACTTGATGCTCCTCTTCAATACGTCGGTTGATGTATTTGGCGATTAACAAGCCTGTGCCTGTCACTATCAGTAATGCAATGGTGCCCGAAATATAAAAAAGCGTACGATAAATAGAAAGGTTTTGGTAAACCTCGGTTTGCGGCATCGCCACACGAAGTAATAACGTGGAATTGTTAATTTGTAGGCTTTTGGTTGTATATAACAGATTCGTTTTTAAAGTGTTGCTATAACGCCAGGAAATACCAATGCTGTTTAGGTTTTGTATCACACTGAGTACTTCCGGTCGTTGGCCATGGTTTTCTAAGGCTTCAGCCTCTTCTTGTTTTAAGGCGCTATCTGCTAGCACTTCACCTTGAAGATTAATTAACGTCAGGCGTTTACCCGTTATTTGGCTAATTGTGTTGATTTGTTGGATGATGTTAGCGGTGGTGCCATGATTTTCAAGATAGTGAACAGCATGGTTAAGTGTGAGTAGTTGATCTTCTTGATGAGAAAATCTGGCGTATTCTTCTAACTGCCTGCTCATCAAATAACTGGAGTAAATAATAAGTAAAATGACAATGATGACAGGAAGGGCAATCAGCTGTTTGTAGCTTAGTTGGTTCATTTATAGCCCTATTTTACTAAAATTTTATAACAATCCTTCTTATTATGAGTGTTTCCTTAGGATGGCAGGCATTATTTAGTGTAGATAATCCTTAGTAAAATGCCATTGCTGATCAACATTTCACTTTAATGACAATAATAAAAATCGACAGGAAGATGGCATTAACCTTTTATGCTAAACACCAAGTACTGAATGAAGTGAAACGGCCGTGACATTGATCAAGTTAAGATATTGATTAATGTGATTCAGATAACGCTAACTAGACTTTAGTCTAATGCATGTTTGCTTGACCTCTGAAGGTAAGTCGATGACACTCCAGTCTACCCTTTGATGGGCTTGAGCTTTTTGTTTCCCTTAGATTAAGCCACATCATTTCATTATAATGAGACTGGATATCCGACATGCTGATTTTCTTTATCTGTATCGCCTTGCTCGTCCTCGCCTATAAGTTCTATAGCCCTTTTGTAGAACGTCAAGCTGGGATCGATCCAACGGCCAAAACCCCGCAAACACGCTTTAATGATGGTGTGGATTATGTTGAAGTTCATCCTGTAAAAGCGTATTTAATTCAATTTTTAAATGTGGCTGGTGTAGGTCCAATTTTTGGACCAATTTTAGGGGCGCTATATGGTCCTGTTGCACTGGTTTGGATTGTTATTGGTAATATTCTTGGTGGTGCAGTACACGATTATTTTTCTGGTGTGCTGAGTATTAAAGAAGACGGTAAAAGTTTACCTGAAATCGCAGGCCATTATTTTAACGTGTTTTTTAAAGGCGTGATGTTAGTGTTCACCGCTATGCTGCTGTTTTTTGTTGGCGTAGTGTTTATTATGAGTCCTGCTGGATTACTCAGTAACCTCTCCTATTTTGAAGGTACTTTTTTAAGTGGTAACACCTTTTGGGTGTTGGTCATTCTAGGTTACTACTTTTTAGCCACCTTGCTGCCAATTGACAAAATCATTACCAAATTATACCCAGTATTTGGCTTGTTAATGATTGTGATGACACTCTCTTTAGCCGTGGCATTATTAATGAATGCGCCTCATTTACCCATAGCGGAAGACTTTTTGGCTTATTTTGATCATAGCCATTACAACAATGACTTATTAGAGCCAAATCCAAATGGATTGCCAGTTTGGCCATTATTATTTGTCACTATTACTTGTGGTGCTATTAGTGGTTTTCACTCAACACAAGCACCGATAATGGCACGCTGCTTAACCAACGAAAAATATGTTCGCCCAGTTTATTATGGCGCAATGATGTCTGAAGGTATTGTGGCTTGTGTATGGGCTACGGCGGGTATTGCTGCTTTCCCTGGTGGCTATGTTGAACTTAAGCAAATACTTGATCAAGGCGGCCCTGGTTTAGTGGTTAACCAAGTTGCAACCAGTTATTTAGGCGTAATGGGCGGTATTATGGCGATTATTGCCGTGGCGATTTTCCCTATAACATCGGGTGACACAGCCTTTAGATCGCTGCGTCTGACAATTATTGATGCGTTTAATATTCCACAAAGTATGCGTAACCGTTTATTGCTTGCGGTACCCATTTTGGTGATAGCTTACTTTATGACTAAAATCGATTTCTCATTAATTTGGCGCTACTTTGCTTTCTCTAATATGCTGCTTTCAACAAGTGTGTTGTGGTTAGCTACAAAGTATCTATTTGATCGCGGTACTTTCCATTGGATTGTGAGTATTCCAGCCATTATTGGTACAAGCGTTACCGTGTCGTACATTATGACTGCTGGGATTGGTTTAGGTATGCCGATTGAGCTTAGCAAGCCGATTGGTGCTGCTGTCGGTGTTGTAGTGCTAATCGCGCTGATTATCGCCCATCAAAAGCGTAAAGCTGTGCCAGCTTAATTAAATAATTGATAACCTTTGCTCTAATGTAGAGTAGAGGCGCCATAATAAAAACCTTGCTGCAGTATCGTGCAGCAAGGTTTTTTATTTGGGTAAAATGAGGTGTTCTAACGCTTTAAAAGTGACTCTTAATTTGGAAGCGCCACTCCCAACTATTCACCTCTGCGCCACTGGTAAATGGTTTGGCTATGTCGATGTGGGCGATGTTGCCATAACTGGATTTTGAGGAGTAAATCCGCGCACCAATACCAATACTGCCGATGATGCCGCTAACTTCATTAAGCTCATCAGGCCCGCCAAAAGCTTGGCCTACATCGCTAAATATAGCCCATCCTAGTTCAGCTAGTTGGTATAAATTAATGTTGGGGTAATTACGCAGTTCTGCGGTAAATAGCCACTGGTTGTCACCATATTGGTAATCGTTAGGGTAGCCTCGAATGCCTGTTTCATCGCCAAGTGCAAATGGGCGGTCTAAGTAGTTGTTGGCCGATGTTGAAATTCTGGCTTTGCTGTAGGCTGTCCATTTAGGGGAAATCAGATAAAAATATTCGGCGGTTAAGCCAATATTATAAAAGTCTTTTTTGCTGGTTTGTATGTCGGCTTGACCAGCTAGATTTAAGATGAGCAATTGATTATCCGTTTGCCAACCGCGCTGACTTGATAAGTTTATGTGGTAGCCAAGTGATGCACCATCGGCGATATCATTCGTTTCAAAGCCGATAGAGACTTTATGGTGCCAGCCTAAATTGATATCTTCATTGGTGTGAATTAAATAAACGTTGTTAAATACTTTATAATCATCTTGCAAATATTCGTAACCAATCCATGGATAGATAAAGTCACGATTATAAGGCAGTGTCATATCGGGATAATCATTGAGATTTTCAAATTCATGTTTATCTTGCACTAGGCCAAAAGTGATTCGGCTTAAATCGTTGACGGTTTTGTCGAGTAAATAACCATAACTCACTGACGTATAATTGATTTGATGGGCAAAAAAGGCGATGTCTTCCCCATTTTGGCTAATCGTATCGTTGCGTAACTCATCAGTCCAATACGCCCCGTATGAATGCTGAGTATCTAAGCTATAAAAAGGTTTATTAAATGATAATTGAGTCGCTTGACCATCGCTATTATCGTAAAAGTTGGCTGATATATTACTGTGTTTGATAAAGGTAAGCGGCATATCAAATGCAAATTTATAGCCAGTGCGATCTTTATCTACTTTATATTTAACGTCAGTTTTGATCCCTAAACCCATCAAGTTGTCTTCTTTTACACCAAAAGAATATTTAGTATTACCACCACTTTTACTATAACTAACCGTGGGTAATAACGACCAGTTATCCCAAGTTTCAACCAATACAGTGTCGCCTTCATCTTCGGTGGCATGGGGATCTTTTTCAGTTCGGGTAATTTGGGCATCACGAATGTAAGGCTCTCTGCGCAGTAATCGTTGTGCTTCGGCTAGCTCTCTGTCGGAAACCAGTTCCCCTTCAGCGAAGGGAAGGTTATTTAGAATGGTGTGCTCAGTCGTATTAGTATGGAGATAGTTGGCCCAGCGATGAATAAAAAAACTATCGGGTTTTGATTCATCGAAAATAGGGTTGCTCGACACGACAATTTTGGCGACTTTTTTCGGCTCATGGTGAGAGGCTGATGCTAAATTAGCGTCAGTATTTGTTGCATTGACGAGTTTGCTCACGGGCTGTGAGGGTTGCTTGTCTTCCCCAAGGTTCGAGTCATAATGACGGGGCTCATCGGTCGTTAACATTGTGGGTGTGCTGGCATAAACTTGAGTAGACAAGCAAGCGGATATCAGACACCTTCCCCAAGCTTTTAGCATTATACACCCTCAATTATTTGGGTTATTGTTTTACTTATAATAGTTCAATATCAGCCTTTTAGTGGATGTCGGTCAAGTATTGTTTTTTCTTATTTATTACAGTGAGCGTCTTGGCGGAACCACCACATTAGCAAAGATGAGCCCCGCAATAAGTGACATAAAAATCAAGAACACTTGTGAGCCAATATGGGCCTGATTGAGCATGGTTTCACCTGAAATAAGTGCATTTAAGCCAATGTAGGTTTTACTGCCTGGGACTAAGATAACAATGCCTTGAAGTAGCGCAATGGATACGGGGGCTTTCATCCAGCGAGCATATAAATTGGAGTAAACCCCAACAGCCAACGCTCCCACAAAAATACCAATAGATTCACCTAAGTAAATACCACCTAACATTGCGGAGAAAAATGCCACAATGCCAGCAAAAATTCCCCAAGGAGAATCCTTCAATCGTGCTTTAAAGATAATCACCAATGACATAGACAGCAAAGGAACTGCTGACCAAATGGCCCAGCGTGGCAATGCTGCAGGCTCAACATAAGTTGCCTCGCCGAAAATGGCTTTACCTATGGTCATGCCAAGCACAGCGCCAAAGTAAAGCTTAAACAACTGCATAACGGCATCCATGATCCTTGCCGTGCCTGAGATCAAATCGCGCGCTGCGAGCTCAGCCAATCCAAGGGTGAGTGCCAAGCCGGGAATAAAGATAATGATCCCTGAAAGAATCGATACTGGGAGGTTAATACTTGAATCGAATTGCGCAATACCGCAGGCAATAATGGCACACACTACCGCTGCTAGCGGCTCAAGCATTTCTGCAACACGTTTTGAATGCTCAGCCCAAAATACTAGCCCATAAATGATGAGGCCCAACATACCTGACCAAAATACGTCATGCCAACCTGTTCCCATCAACATAGCAAATGCCCCGCACTGGTACCAAAAGCCAGCATGGTTAATGCGTGTCCGTAGGGGTTAGGTTTGTTGGCTATTTCTTCTAAACGTTCGAGCGCCTCTTTTAAGGTGCGCTGACCTGAACTGAGTTCTTCAACCAATTCGAATGTTCTGGCAAGCGATCCTAAATCTAAGTCTCCCGGTTTTACTCGTGCCACATGATTATATTCTTGTTCAGTATCATGCTGTAAGACGAAAGTCATCGAGGTTGGCGAAATTAAAAAATAACCATCAATGCCCAAGGTGCTTGAAACGGTTTGTAAGTGCGATTCTAAGCGATATGCAGGGGTACCAAATTTATGTAATGCTTTACCTAACTTTATGATAAATCTACGCTTCTCTAAAAAGTCTGCATTGTCCAATTGCTGTGTCCGTTTAGGTGAAATCTCAGGGTGCATGTAAACGAGCGCATCTTAACCTAACTTGTGCCTAAAAGGTTAAAAACCGACAATTTTTTTACAGATAAAAGAGGAGACTTTTTTGCTAAAAAAGGAGACCAACTCCAAGGAAGAATGCGATTAAACCGTATTTAATCGCATTCTTATGAGGTTAATGGTTAAGAGTGACTATCTTCGATGATAGTTGAAGAGGCTTTAAATAAGTGGAATGCTGCCCAAATTAAGATGATCATTGAAATGCTTAGTGCGTATCTTAATGATTCCTCTCCAAATTGTGGTACTAAGATGTCACTAATCATGCCGACCACTAGCGGGCCGCAGCCTTGTCCTAAAATGGCCATAGTTAGCATAGTCAACGCGACGGCAACCGCTTTCATCTTCGGGCCTGCGATGGTTTGCAATGCCGCAAATGATGGTCCCGTGCCTGATGATAAGGTAAACACACCTATAAACAATAAGCCAAGTGCCAGTGTTGAGCTATCGACTAAAAAACAACCGATAAACAATGGAATAACAACTATGGAGCAGCATGCCATCCATTTAACTTCCCAGCGTTGATCTTTGGCAATCAATTTAGGTGCTAAAAATGCGCCTGCTAATGTACCAAATAGGGTTCCAAAACCCATAACTGAACCATAAAGCACTCCTACTTCTTCTAGGCTCATACCATGAGTGCGGATAAGAAACGAGGGTAACCATTGTACAATACCGTAATTGCCAAACGCGCCCAGAGAAAGCCCAAGCATAAGATTGCGATACGTTCTTTGTTTGAGAAGGTATTTAATGGTTTCTACAAAATTGAGTTTATCGTCTGTAATAGTCGAAATGGGATTAAGCGTTCTATGTGTATCTTTAACCGTCAACCAAAGCCAAAATCCTACAAGAACTCCGGGTAGGCCGATAATGATAAAGGTCATTTGCCAACCTACACTATTGGCAAGCACCCCTCCTAGGATTAGCCCTGCTAAAATGCCAACAGTGCCACCGGCTTGAAAAATGCCAATAGCAAAAGCTTTTTCTTTACCCGGGAATAAATCTCCTAGTATTGCATGACTGGCTGGAATGCAGCCTGCTTCACCAACCCCCACTCCGATCCGGGATAAAAGCAGTTGGATGAAATTCACTGACATTCCGCACGCAACTGTCATTAAGCTCCAAAACCCGACACTGATTGAAATTATCAGTGGACGATTGGATTTATCAGCAAGCCTAGCAATGGGGATACCGAATACTGCGTAGAAAAAAGCGAAAGCGAATCCTGTTAATAAGCCAATTTGTGTATCTGAAAGGTTTAAATCATCCTTTATCGGTTCAATTAATACCGATAATACAAAGCGATCCATATAAGCGAGTGCGCATACAAGAGCTAGCATGAACAGTACGTAATAACGGTTGGTTGGGCTCTCTATAGGAGGGGCTAACTTATTTTCTACACTTAACCCGCTCGCATCAATGGTGCTGTTGTTGCTTTTCATAAATTATCCTTTGTTCTTATTGTTCTACTTTAGCCATGTCAAAGGTGTTGTTTACATGTACAACATGGTTAGTACTGTTGCCCCGTTATTTTTTAACTCTCATTAATAGGGCATTTAATTAGGTAAATAGTCTGCAAGGGTATTGGTTTGTTTTGTTCGTTAGATAAACCTGATGCGACTGTTGAACGAACAACGCTTGTTGTTAATTTGTTATCTAAATGTTTGTTGGTAACGTAAAGGGTTAGTTGCTTGATAAACTATCAATTGCATTACATTTCTTTGAAATACTTTTATTAATTGATACTTGTCAGTCCAGCTGTGCCTCGCTTATTGATTTGGGAGAGTTATATTTACCATGGTGTCACACAAAATAAACAAGTTTGTAACCTAGGTGACAGATTTGACTTGGCTAGTTTGATACCCATATAAGGAAGAAAAAATAAATGCGTTGGGGCGCATTGTTTGCAAACAAGAACACTCTGGTGAACATAAATTCAACAATAAAGGTGCGACGATGAAAAGAACAAAATTAGGTATCGCAATAAGCGTAGTGTTATTGGGAATTACGACCCCTACACTTGCTCAAGAAAATGAAGCAGAACAGCAAACAGAGAAACAAGCTGAATCAAAAGGCATTGAAGTTATTGAAGTGACTGCCCAAAAGCGTGTGCAAAACTCACAAGAAGTGCCTATTGCTATGACAGCGGTAAGTGCTGCAGACATGGAGCGCATGGGCGCTACAGAAATCAAAGATATTCAATTTTCCACCCCTAATTTAACGATTACTGGTGGTAACCCTAATCAGCAGAGTTACGGTATTCGCGGTATCTCGGACAGATCGCGCAACCCAGGTTATGATCAACGTTTGGGGGTGTATGTAGATGGTGTTTGGGTTGGTAAGGGGGCGGCGTCAAATCAGTCTGCGCTCGATATAGAATCCGTTGAGGTTCTTCGTGGTCCTCAAGGTACATTGTTTGGTAAAAATACGGTTGCAGGCGCTATCAATATTAATACCAAAAGACCTTATGATGAACTTGGTGGCACTCTTTCCGTCGATGCTGGCAATTATAATTACACCAATATCACTGGCTCTATTAATATTCCAATTGCCGAGAATGTAGCGGCTAAGTTTTCAGTTAATAAAATTGATCGAGACGGTTATATAGACAACCTTTTTGAACAAGCGAAGTATAAAGATTTCAACAATTTGGATTCAATGGCAGCTCGTGCTCAGTTGTTGTGGAATGTTAGTGATGCTACAGAGGTGTACATCACCGCAGATCACTTTCAATCTGATTTCAGAAATGTTGGCTCAGAGCAGACCCCTGAAGCGGACCCATTTGCGCCGAAACCTTATGAAGTTAGCTTGAATACAGCTAATAACTTCGAGGTAGAAGGCGTTGGCGGTGTCAGTGTGACAGTTGATCATACTTTTGAAAATGACTTTAACCTTACTTCAATTAGTGCGTATCGTTACGAAAAATCAAATTATGATGATGTTGATCAAGACTTTTTGCCACTCGATATCGCTACTTCTTATTTGGATGACGATTCTAAACACTTCAGTCAAGAACTTCGTTTGGCGTCACCTGATGAGGGAGATTTCAACTATTTGGTCGGCTTGTACTATCTTAAGCAAGATATTGACGGTTTAGGTGGCTCTAGTTTAATGAGTGCTTTCTTTGTAGATTGGAATGCCGAAGTGAACAATCAATCATGGGCTGCATTTTTCCACACTAACTATGATCTGACAGAAACTTTACAGTTAACAGCGGGCGTTCGCTATACGCAAGAAACCAAAGAAATTGACTATTTTCAAAAGGATAGTACTGGTTTTTTCCTATCACCACAGACAGGGCTTGAGGTTTCTGAATCTTTTGCCGACGATAGAAAGGCGACAGATGTATCACCTAAAATCAGTTTAAACTGGTTTATTAACGATGACACTATGCTTTACGGTGGTTATTCAAAGGCTTATAAGAGTGGCGGTTATAACGCTGACTGGATTGTTACAACAGAAGGAATTGAATTTGATGATGAGCAAGTGGATGCTTATGAGTTAGGTATAAAAAGTACCTTATTTGATAATAGCTTACGTCTTAATGCCGCGCTTTTCTATTCAGACAACAGCGATTATCAGGTTCAGGCAATGACGCCACTTGCCTCTGGAGGCTCGATTCTTACCATTACCAACGCTGGTGAGTTAACAAGTCAAGGTGTTGAGTTAGACTTTCAGTACATTGCGACAGACTGGCTGCGCGCATGGGGTAGCTTTGGCTACACAGATGTTGAGTTCGACAAATTTGAGGGCTGTACAAGAGGTGGATTAGCTAACCAAGATTGTTCTGGTAATCGTCCTGCTGAAGCGCCTAAGCTAAACTATAACCTTGGAGCAGAAAGCTTCTTTGAAGTAGGAAGTGGCGAGATTTTTGCTAATTTGCAGTATTTTTGGCGTGATGAGATGTACTCAAACCCTAGCAACGACTTAAACACGCTAAACGAATCATACGGTGAGTTAAGCGGTCGTGTTGGTTGGAGATCAAACTCTAATGCTTGGTCTGTGTCACTTTGGGCGAAAAACCTAACAGGTGAAGAGAAACAAATCTTCAACGTACCATCGTTCCTTCAAGCTGATACAGCCGTCTACAACGTGCCACGCACCTACGGTTTATCACTTAAATGGAACTTTGGTAGCTAACTGCCATCGGACATCTACAGATAGATCGCATCTAATTTGTATGATGGCCACAATTAGCCCTTTGTTGCATAACAAAGGGCTAATTTAAAATTGACAAACATGCTTAATCTGGGAACCAATTAATGATGCTTTGAGGATTAATAGTTTAGTATTGTTCAAAGGTTTTAAACGTTCACAACATCTTAAGATAATGACTTACCGAGTAAAAGTGACCTATAACTTCTAACAAAAAATATTCAATTAGCGTTGATAGACACGGATAGTCTAACTTTGAAGCAGATTTTGAGCCCCAATCAGAATCTGCTTTTTTTTTCGTCGAGTACAAATTTAAATGCGTGATATTTTTTTTAGTTTCTCAATATCTAAAATCTGAATTTTACCGTAATGGTATTCAATGATGCTGTCGTCGGCCCAGTCCTTAAGCAATTTATTAATTGCTTGTCTGGTTGCACCGACTAAAGAGGCCAGCATCTCTTGAGTCAAATCAAGCTTATTGGTTTCTGTTGTTTGATTGTCAGAATGACTTTTACTTAATGCGAAAGGCAACAATAATAAAATTTGATTCGCTAAACGGCGCTCTAAATTGAAAAATAATCCGTATTCATACAGGTGAAAAATCTCTCTTAATCGAGTAGAGATATTTTGAATCACATATTTGTAAATAATGGGGTATTTTTCAGCAAGTACGTCAAAATCTTTGGCAGTTAATCTGGCTAATGTCGTGTCACCAACAGCAACAACATCATTGGGGCGTTCCCCTTTATCAATGACGGATAAATAACCAAAACAGTTATCAGGTCCGTATATCATCATAGTGGCTTCTTTACCGTTATCAGCGATAATTCTAAATCTGACAGACCCACTTACCACTTGGTATTGATGAGTGCAGGTATCTCCTTTGCGATAAACATATTCACCATCTTTAAAGGTTTGTAGTTTACATTTTGCTTTAACTTCGTCTTGAATCTCTTGAGGTAGTAATGCAATCCAATTAGTCTGCGTTGCCATATCAATGATTACCTTTTATTTTTCTTTTAGTTATTCAAACTGAAAGCTGTTCACATCAGCTAGGGTATACAACAGTTTACTTCATACCATGTTCAGCAGAGGGTTCAAAGTGAAATTCAACATTGTTAATTTTTGTCACAAATGAAATCTCTTACAAATTTTGATTCAACTTCTTAAATGTCACCTCAATTACAGTATTAGGCAAGTAAACAAATCTATAATAAAGCTCAATTTAACTTTATTACTACAAGTTGTTAAAAGGTCGCTAAAATGACGAAGCAAGTATTAGGCAAGAATCCATTAGGTTTACCTTTCTCTCCTGCTGTATCAGCAGGCGGTTTTATTTTTTTGTCTGGCCAGATGGCCTTTGATGCACAAAATAAATTGGTTGATGGCGATATAACTGAGCAAACCAAGCAAGTTTTAACCAATATAAAAAACTTATTAGCTGAATTAGACCTTGGTATGGATGCTATCGTAAAAAATACCATTTGGTTAACGCATGTTGAAGATTTTGCTGCATTTAATCAGGCATATGCCGAATTTTTTCCTAATAATCCACCTGCACGCGCTACCGTTAGATCTGACTTATTAATCCCAGGTGCACGTATTGAAATTGAAGCATTAGCAATAAAAAGCTAGTCCCTCATTTCTTCTTCAATTCTTGAGGGGTAGATATGAATGTCATTATAGTCGGCAGCGGGTTGCTAGGTGTGAGTACGGCTTATCATCTGCATCGGCAGGGCCATAACGTTACCGTGATTGATAGGCGTGAAAGTGCTGGGCTTGAAACCAGCTTTGCCAATGGCGGCTTACTGACGCCCAGTTTATCAGACCCTTGGAATGCTCCGGGTGTATTTTTTAATATGCTCAAAATGATTGGTAAAGAAGACTCACCATTATTATTAAGGCCTAAAGCACTACCTTCATTAGCATTTTGGGGGTTGTCATTTCTGAAAAACTCTAGCCGTAAAACATACGAGCAAAGCATTTTTCGTAATACACGCATGGCCAAATATACCCTAGACGTGCTTGATAGCATGACGACAGAAATGGGCTTGTCTGATCTTGGCGGCGGTAATGGTACTCTAAAAGTATGCCGTCATAATGAAGAGTTGGATGAAGTGCTCGCCATGGCAGAGTTTTTAAAGCCAGAAGCGGTAAAGTTTTCAATGTTAACCCGTGAAGAAACTTTCGAGTTAGAGCCTTCATTAGCTCCTTTAAACGATAAGCTGGCAGGCAGTATATATTTTCCCGAAGATCGTTTTGGGGATGCCCACCAATATTGTGTTGAAGTGTCAAAATACCTTGAAAACGCAGGAGTAAGGTTTTTGTACAGCACAACTGTTAACGATATCCATAAACAAAACGGTAAAATAACCCACCTTGATACCAGTCAGGGCCAGTTAGATGCTGATGCATTTGTATTGGCAGCAGGGAGTTATTCGCCGCTATTAGCCAGTAAAGTGGGCATTAATTTACCCGTGAAGCCCTGTAAAGGCTATTCATTAACCCTTGAATTAGATGGTTGGCAAGGCGGACCTAAAGTGCCAGTCATTGACCATTCATTACACGCCGCTGTGGTACCTATTGGTAATCGCATACGGGTTGCTGGTACCGCAGAGTTTAATGGCTATGATAAAGACCTCAATGCTGGGCGTTTACAGAACCTTTATGATCTTCTTCATGCTATTTATCCAGAATCAACCCCCTTTGTTAGCCCTGAAACCACCAAACACTGGACAGGGCTAAGGCCGGTTTCTGCATCTGGCGTGCCATTAATTGGCCGCTCAAAAATTGGTAACTTGTATATAAATACTGGTCATGGGCATTTAGGTTGGACTATGTCCGCAGGTTCGGGCAAGGCGCTGGCTGATTTAATGAGTGGTATAACACCAGAAATCACATTGGATGATTATGCGGTGAACTAACTAGGGATTTAGTCACAATAAATAAGCGTGGTAAATCAGAGTGGTTTTCCACGCTTTTTGCTATTTATTGGTTAGTTGCAAAGACATTTATAACGAATTTTGATTAACAAATTCATTATTTGGCATATAGTGCTCTTTTACATCATTTAAAAGGACAGCAAATGAGTGCAAGTATTTCGGGTTTATACATTGGCTTAACTGCCATTATGGCTATTTATTTTAGTTTACGCGTGGTAAAGCTTAGACGAGGGCTAAAAATTGGTATCGGAAATGGAGGAAATCAAGACTTAATTCTAGCCGACCGAGTGCATAAAAACCTAATAGAGTACGCACCTTTTGCTATGCTGTTAATGTTGCTTGCTGAGCTAAATGGTTTATCAGCACCCATACTGCATGTGTGTGGTGGTTTGTGGTTATTTGCTCGTTTATTACATGCCATTGGATTAACCCAAGGTAAAGGCGGATACCATTTTGGTCGCTTTTGGGGAATTTTAATTTCATGGATTGTCATTATTGGTTTAGCGGTGATTAATATCGGTTTCTTTTTTGGCTTATAACTTGAGTGGTTGATTAGGTGGGAGTTTTACAATTCCCACTGTATTTATAAGGTTTTTTGTTATTGTTCCTCAGTAAAAATATTTCACATCTGCTGATTTTTTAGTCACACTTACTCTTTGCCAACTGGTATACTCCGCGACCGTTTATCGACGTATCCATCAATATTTAGGTTACACGCATGCAAGTTGAGTCAACATTATTTAATTATCCAAAGTTTTGGGCTGAATGTTACGGAACCGCGCCGTTTTTGCCTATGTCTCGTAAAGAGATGGACAAGCTGGGCTGGGATAGTTGCGACATCATTATTGTCACCGGTGACGCCTATGTTGATCATCCTAGCTTTGGGATGGCAGTGATTGGCCGCATGCTTGAAGCGCAGGGGTTTCGGGTGGGGATTATTTCTCAGCCAGACTGGTCAAGCAAACAAGACTTTATGCAGCTTGGCAAGCCGAATCTATTTTTTGGTGTGACCGCTGGTAACATGGACTCGATGATAAACCGTTATACGGCAGACAGAAAGTTACGTCATGATGATGCTTATACCCCAGGAAATATCGGTGGCAAACGACCTGATCGTGCGGTGACCGTTTACACCCAGCGCTGTAAAGAAGCCTTTAAAGAGGTGCCCGTGGTGATTGGCGGTATTGAAGCCAGTTTACGCCGAATTGCGCATTATGATTATTGGTCAGATAAAGTGCGTCGCAGTGTCATTTTTGATGCCAAAGCTGACATTCTAATTTATGGCAATGCTGAGCGACCGCTGGTGGAAGTTGCCCACCGTTTAGCCAAAGGCGAAGCGATTAATCAAATTGATGATGTTCGCGGCACCGCGGTAATGCGAAAAGAGCCCATGCCCGGTTGGCGTGGCATGGACTCACGTAAAATTGATCAGCTTCATAAAATCGACCCTATCCCTAATCCCTATGGGGCAGATGATGTTGGCTGTGAAAAACTGTCAGGCCCATCAGATAAAAAAATCTTTGATAACGATGCTCCTAAAGCGATTAGTATTCAGCCACCACGCCCAAAACCATGGGATAAAACATACGTATTGTTACCCGCCTATGACAAAGTTGCGGCTGATAAATATTTATATGCCCATGCATCACGTATTTTACATCAAGAGCAAAACCCTGGTTGTGCACGGGCATTATTCCAACCCCATGACGCACACCGTGGCGTGTGGGTTAATCCGCCCGCATGGCCATTAAATACCGACGAAATGGATGCGGTATTTGATTTGCCTTACCAGCGTGTTCCGCACCCAATATATGGCAAAGAAAAAATCCCTGCCTACGATATGATCAAAACCTCAATTAACATCATGCGAGGGTGTTTTGGCGGCTGTTCATTCTGTTCAATTACCGAACACGAAGGACGTATTATTCAAAGTCGCTCACAAGAATCAATTATTAAAGAAATCAAAGATATTCAACAAAAAGTACCCGGGTTTACAGGGGTGATTTCTGATTTGGGAGGCCCAACGGCCAACATGTATCGTTTAGGTTGCACCAGCGAAAAAGCTGAAAAAACCTGCCGAAGATTGTCATGTGTCTACCCCTCAATATGTGGCCATTTAGGCACAGATCATAAACATACTATCGATTTATACCGCGCGGCTCGCGATGTGCCGGGGATTAAAAAGGTATTAATTGCCTCCGGTGTGCGATATGACTTGGCCATTGAAGACCCAAGCTACATTAAAGAGTTGGCTAAGTATCATGTGGGTGGCTATTTAAAAATTGCTCCAGAACATACCGAAGAAGGCCCGCTGAGAAAAATGATGAAGCCGGGCATGGGTACTTACGATAAGTTTAAAGAGCTATTTGATAAGTTCTCTAAAGAAGCGGGCAAAGAGCAATTTTTAATTCCGTATTTTATTTCTGCTCATCCAGGCACTACTGATGAAGATATGGTGAATTTGGCATTGTGGCTAAAAGGGCAAAAGTTCAAGCTTGACCAAGTGCAAAACTTTTATCCATCACCCATGGCCAATGCTACGACCATTTATCACACTGAGCTGAACTCACTTAAAAATGTAAAGCACACCAGCGAGCAAGTCAGCGTACCCAAAAAAGGCCGTCAACGCCGTTTACATAAGTCGTTATTGCGTTATCACGATCCTGCAGGCTGGCCATTGATCCGTGAGGCACTACTTGCCATGGGTAAAGCCCATTTAATTGGCAACGGCCCGAATCATTTAGTGCCGCCAGAAACACGTAACGAGCAAAGCCGTACTAAATGGGGGCAAAAACCGGCAAACAGTAAAGCCAATCAAGGCGGTCAAAAAGCAATGACACGATTCTCCGCAAATCAGTTTGAGGATCGTAAATCTGGCGCAATCGCTGATGCAAAACCTAAAGGTAAGTCAAAACCAACGGCTAAGGAAGGTCAGGGTAAAGCTGCAACGGGTAAAGCGGCCGGCAAATCAGGGGCAACTAACGGTTGGGCAACCCCTTCAAAGCATAAACGAATCCCATCTGCGGCTAAAGCAAGCAATAAGCGTTAACTGCCAGCGCACAATATCAAGCTGCTTAGGAAACTAGCAGCTTTTTTATTGACCAAATATCAGTGGTTTCCTTCAGGTTAAATTAAATAAACCCTGCTAGTGTGGGGGGCAATAATTATTCTTAAATAGGCACAATAATGACAACAACACCTATCACAAAAGCATTGGCTTTTTCTATTGCAACCTCAGCAGTTTTTTCATCAGCTGTCATTGCGGCAGATAGTACTCAAAACCAGTATTTTGATGCCATAGCAGCTCATTGCGGCAAAGCCTTTGCGGGTGAAGTGACCGCGGGTAATAGTGCAGATGATGCCTTTACCGGTAAAAAACTTATCATGCATGTGCGTGAGTGCAGCGATACCGAATTAAAAATCCCTTTTCATGTGGGTGATGATCATTCACGCACTTGGGTTATTACCAAAACCGCCAGTGGTTTACGCTTAAAGCATGATCATCGCCATGAAGATGGCACTGAAGATAAAGTCACTATGTATGGTGGTGATACAGCGTATTCGGGTAGTGCTACCCAGCAGTCATTTCCTGTGGATGCAGAATCAATCGCCAACTTTAATGAAAATGGTTTAACTGCATCAGTGACTAACGTGTGGCACATGTATATCGAGCCAAGTGTATTCACTTATCGTTTAACACGAGAAAATCGTGATTTTAGAGTAGATTTTGATTTAACCAAGCCAGTGGCGCTGCCGCCAGTGCCTTGGGGCATGAGTAATGTTGTTTTAACCATAAGTCTGCATAAATTACCGTGCACTGCTTCGTTAAATGATTTGATCCTAATGTCATGGATCTTCGCCCAAACCAAAGGGCAAAGCGCTTGAGTCTTGCTTGATGGACCATATAATTTTTCATCATCACAGCGCATAAAAATGGCGACCATTAAGTCGCCGTTTTTATTTAACCCTTTAGGCTTAAAGTGATTATTTAGCATCAAAAGTAAATGATTGACCCGCTAAGGCGGCTTCATACATTAGGCCGCCTTTGGCTGCGGTGAAGATCGCCATGCCATTCATATAGCTGGCTGCTGCGGTGTGGTTACTGCCGCCTTGACCTGCACTAGCTGAATTTCCTGTCGTACCTACTTGGGCACTTGCACCTAAGTTAATCGCAACTGCCGAAGCTTGTGCGGTAAATTCAAAACTGCCACTGGTGAAATCATTATAAGCTTTGGCATCTTTAAAAAAGATGATTTCACTGTAGGCTTGCCCCCCAATTTGAAAGCCTACAGATAGCTGACTTAAGCTTGAATTACCTGTGTGCATGCCACCTTTGTAAACTCTGCCTTTGCCGTAGGCTGCGCCAATGCCAAAGCCACCTTTACCCACAGTGGGGAAAATGGCATAGCCATAAGCTGTGTTAAAAAATGCTTGTGTTTCTGCCGCTTTTTGAAAGTTGGTAATAGCTTCTGTGTAGCTATCATCTTTTGCGAAACTGCTAGGGCTAAAGATTAGCGTTGCACTGATTAGGGCCATAGTGAAAAAAGCGTATAAACGTGTCATAAACACCTCAAATTAAGTAACGATAAAGCGTGTTGATAAGTTATCACATCTATCTAATGTAAGAGTGGTTTTATTCTATCTTATGCCAATACTCAGAGCAGCATGCTAGTGGGTGTAAAGAGAGCAATAATTGATTATTTGTTGATGTGAGTGTCAGGATTGTTATGAATGACATCTTGAATAAATGCTTTTTCGGTATCATCTAGAATTTGCTGGCTCGACAGGTTGCCATGAGTTATGGGTACAGCTTGGCCTGATACACCACGCAAATAGGCTGCGCGGGTAATTTGATGGAGCCCATAAAAAGCGAACACATATACTGTGACTAACATGCTTAATCGTGTGGTGGCTTGAGCAAGTAACGATAATGAATCACCAATAACAAACGGTAAATACACCAGCGACAAGCGAATAATCCAATTAACTAAGATGCCAATTACCAGTAGGCAAATCCAACGAAAACGGATATCGCTAAGGCATAGGCCATTATTGCTTACTAGTTGCTTACGAAACTTGGAGAGGAGTTGATAAATTAACACAAAGTAAATAATGGTTTGTGCGACCAATAAAAGAGGCAAAATAATTGCCAACATATTGATTTGGCTGAGGTCAGCAAGGGATTGAATCGCATTATCGCTTATTTTGGGATTTATTCCGACTCGAAATAACATCGCCGAACTGGTCATTAATGCAGCCATTAATGTTATAGAAAAGTGTTTGGCGTAACTCGGGTGGTAGTGATTGCCGTATAAACTTTGTTTGCTGTAGATATAAAGCAGCGGCATTAAGATAAAATAAACAGGGATAATAAGCGTTAACATTAAATGGATAGGAATGGGGGTTGTTTCACGGGTAATGAGTCCGGTGAAAAAATAAAACCCAATCAAAGCAAATATCATGGCTAGCGCTTTGTGGCTATTGTTATGGCTGTGGTAAATGTAACGGATATAAAAAGCTACACCGATGCAGTGAATACCGCCCAGTAATGAAAGCCACCAATATGCTTGAAAAAATATCTGTTGATTATTCATTGCGACTTAACAGGATGAAAAGCAAATCATACCTTAATTTTAGGTATATTAAGTATACTAGCTAAGGTAAGCGTTAACCTAATTTACGTAAATGCCGGTTACTTAGTCCAGCAGGGGGCTTTCCTGGTGCGGGTTGTCGCTCTGCTAGTAAATGTTTTATTGCCATAATGGGATGCGGCAGTAGCATTCTTGGGCCTGCATATATCATTATTTCACGTACTTTCTGTTTCATTTCCGGTTTATAGCAATGTACAGGGCATTTGTTGCAGGTGGGCTTTTGTTGGCCATATGGGCAGCGATCTAAACGCGTTTCAGCATAACTTAGAATTTCACAACAGGAGTCGCATAAGCCTTTAGCAGGTTTGAGTGGGTGATGTGCTTTGCAATAAATTTCAACCATTGCCCCAATGGTGCGAAATTCAAAAAGTAATTTACCAGAAAGTACTGCTGAAACTGTCATGAAATAACCTAGCAATTTGCTCAACTAATAAAAGTGTAATCTGCAGTTTAATCCTAAACAACTTATTCACTTTACAGCGTGAGCTAGAGCATAGATTTGCCAAAATTGATTAACTGATCATGTTAATTATCCCATTTGGGTTTTAATCAATGCTTTGTTACAGATAATTTGCATAAATACTTGATATTATGGTGTTGATTGGATTATTAATAACAATGACTGCTTAAAAAAGCAGCGGTGAGTTTATGCCACAGCCCTCAGGGCAAGCTTGGTATATCCAGTCGCCTTAATTAATCCGCGCAATTCGCGTGCAGCAGGATGATATCGAATGAAATTTATTGTAATCATTATTCTAATTGCGATTGGAGTATATTTATATAATCGTGCCAAAAATAGAGCACAAGAAGAACAAGCTGAACAGAAGCCATCAGCACCATTGAATCGTGCTGATGCTGAAATTGATGCAATAGACGAGCAAGGCACGCCTGAAGTCGAGCCAAAGCTTGTTGACCCTGTAATAAGCGAAGTGGTTGATAGCGTGCCAGAGCCAGAGCCAGAGCCAGAGCCAGAGCCAGAGCCAGAGCCAGAGCCAGAGCCAGAGCCAGAGCCAGAGCCAGAGCCAGAGCCAGAGCCAGAGCCAGAGCCAGAGCCAGAGCCAGAGCTAGAGCCAGGGCCAGTTAAAAGCGGCTTAGCCTCAACGGGGAGTTGGGCAAGTGATGTCTTTAACAAAATTGTGCAAACCGCAAATGAGGCCGACAATCCACAACGTGAGTTTGATGCATTAGTGGCGGTTATAGGCCACAGCTATAAAATGCGCAAGCAGGCTGATTACTGCCAGTATGGCGCCAATTTAAAAGCGGATTATCTGGCTGTTTTTGAAGTATTATATCAACAAGATAAAGCAACTTTTGCCGATGCTAAAGCACCTGCTCATATGCAGTTAGCTACTCTATTAAATGATGTTGGTGAGTTTGATCAAGCAATAGCGGTTTGTCAGCATGCGCTTAAGCATCAGCTGTCAGATGGTACGGTGACTGGATTTGAAGGCCGTATTACTCGCATTGAAAAAGCGAAATTAAAGGCATTATCTTGATCTGTCGTTAGCGATATCAGGTATGATATTGCTAACTGATTATATTATACCAATCGTATTAAATAACTGATCATTCTAGCTTGTGAAAATACCTGATAACTACGTTAGATTTTTTGATTGTAGAATAACTACTTATCAAAAAAATCTGCCTTGTTATCCCGCATTTTTCCTACGCTATTTCTGGCCACTTATTTACTGTGATTGGTATTAAAGCGGACTCAGTCCGCTTTTTTTATGCTAAAAATTTCTCAAGGAATTCCATATGGCTAAAATCCGTCAGCTTATTTCAGCTCAATTTATTAAACGCAGCAGTTTGTTGGTGGTTGCTATTATGCTATTAACCGGCTGTATTCGCAGCCCTGAATGGACGCTCTTTTACTTTGCAGACGAAACCTTGGCGGTGTCGCAGCCTGCTCAACATCAATACATAAAAGGTTACTATGACACCTTAGAGCAATGTCAGGCCAAAGGGGCAGGGCTGCTACGAATTAATGGAATATCAGGTAATGAGAAGGTCGATTTTGTTTGTGGTCAGCAATGTGAAACCCATGACGATAATCGTATTTCGTGTTTGCAATTAATTAGCGACCAAACGTTTTTACAGCAGTTGCAATAGGAACACAGCATGCGCTTTAAACAGGATTTTTTTGAAAAGCTGGAAGGATTTTATAGCCAAGTTTATCCGCAACCCATATCCAATCCACATTGGCTTGGGTGGAGTGACAAAGCCGCTGAGCTGATTGGTTTAACCAAGCCTAATGACGAGTTGCTCATGCAGCTGTCTGCGCATCATGCTGCTGACGGTGCAACTTATTATGCTCAAGTTTATAGTGGCCATCAATTTGGCGGCTATACCCCCAAGTTGGGTGATGGACGTTCGATTATTTTGGGTGAGGCCATAGGGCCAAATGGTGCTTGGGATGTGGCACTAAAAGGCGGCGGGCCGACACCTTATTCACGTATGGGTGATGGTCGGGCCGTTATGCGTTCTGCGGTACGTGAGTTTATGATTTCAGAAGCTCTTGCTGCGCTTAATGTTCCTACTACTCGAGCATTAGCAGTGATAGGCTCTGATTTACCGGTTTGGCGTGAAGGTCAAGAAACCGCAGCTATCACAGTAAGACTGGCAAAATCACATATCCGATTTGGGCATTTTGAATATTTTAGTTACACCGAAAAAGCGGAAAAAACCAAATTAACTCAGCTGGTGGACTTCACCATTACACAACATTTTCCGCACCTATCCACTGATAAAGCAGGCTATATAGAGTGGTTTAACGAGGTAGTGGCATCGACGGCCAAAATGATTGCTCACTGGCAAAGTATTGGTTTTGCGCATGGAGTGATGAATACCGACAATATGTCGATTTTAGGTGATAGCTTCGATTTTGGGCCATTTTCATTTTTAGATACATTTAAAGAAGACTTTATTTGTAATCATTCTGATCATCAAGGTCGCTACGCTTTTGGTCAGCAGCCCGCAGTCGGCTTTTGGAATTTGCAGCGCTTGGCTCAAGCATTAACACCTATTATTGAGTCAGATGATTTGATTCACGCCCTTAACCAATATCAACGTCATTTGGTTGATTATTATCTTAGTTTTATGGGGCAAAAAATGGGCCTGCCGACATTTGATTTTGTTGATAATCAAGTTAAAGAGGCTGCTAGAAAAGAGCAGCAACAGCAAGATTTACACTTAATTGGTGAGTTCACTACAATGCTGGAGCAAAACCAGCTTGATTATACAAACAGCTTACGCCGCTTTGGTGAGCTCGACCCAAACAGCCAACATAGCTCGTTGCGTGATGACTTTGTTGATTTAGCTAAATTTGATACTTGGTATCAAGCCTATCAACAGCGGGTTGCTCAAGTCGCTGATATTGATGCTTGGCAACAACAACGAAATGCCGTGAACCCCAAATATATTTTGCGTAATTATTTAGCGCAAGAGGCGATTATTGCCATTGAAGAGCAAGGTGATAATAGTAAATTAATACAATTGCAGCAGTTATTAGAAAACCCTTTTGATGAGCAACCTGATATGCAAGATTTTGCCAAACGCCCACCGGATTGGGGGCAAGGGCTTATCATGTCTTGTAGCAGTTAATTAGGGCATGTTCCTTATACCTTTAGATAAGCTTATTTTAGATCTAAACCTTTTAGTAGTAACAATCATGAAAATATATTCCACCAGTCTTGATAAAGATAATTTAAGTTTGCTTATTTGTGCCAAGGTCGATTTTGAGCAATTTGAACAGTTTGCCGAGCCCTTAGCGCAGGCGTTAGATTGCCAAATACGTGAGCGTCAATGGGGGGCTGACCGTCATCAATGGCTGCTTGACTTTGAAGGAAGTCAATTATGGCTTCATTATGAGTTTTATGGCGACATCTGCTGGTTGAGTACCGAGCGAGCAGATGAGTTTGATGTATTGGTATACTTGCAAACCTTATTGAAGCCGTTAATTTTAGACCCTAGCCAACCTTAGAGCGTGAAGCTCTACCACTGCATAAATTAGGTAACCAGATGACAGATAACCAGCAAGGCGAGTTTCACTTTCAAGCCTTAACACCTGATTTAATTTTAGATGCCGTTGAAAGTGTCGGTATATACCCTGAGACCGGTTTGCTAGCCTTAAACAGCTATGAAAATAGGGTTTATCAATTTAGATGTGATCAGGGGAAACGCTATGTGGTGAAGTTTTACCGCCCGCAGCGTTGGTCAAACGAACAAATACAAGAAGAGCATCATTACGCTCTTGCCCTTGCTGAAAACGAGGTGCCCATCGCAGTGCCTTTAATCATTAATGGCCAAACGCTACATCATTATCAGGGGTATCGAATGGCCTTGTTTCCCTCAATGGGCGGGCGCGCGTTTGAGGTGGATAATTTAGAACAACTAGAAGTGGTTGGTCGCTTTATTGGTCGTATCCATCAATACGCCAAAAAAGAGCAGTTTACTTATCGTGAGCCATTAACACTTGCTTTATTAGGTCATGAACCATTGGCATATTTACGTCAATCCGGCATGGTTTCCTCTGCAATGGCCAATGCTTTTTTTACTGTGTGTGAGCAAGTGCTAACTAAGGCGGAAGCGATTTGGAAAACCGTGCCATTTGATAGTATTAGGCTACATGGTGACTTGCACCCGGGTAATATTCTTTGGACACCAGATGGCCCGGGATTTGTGGATTTAGATGATGCTCGCCAAGGGCCTGCTGTTCAAGATATTTGGATGATGTTAACGGGCGACAGGCAACAGCAGACGTTGCAATTGGATATTTTACTTGATAGCTATCAAGAGTTTGCTGATTTTGATATGCGCCAATTAGCGTTGATAGAACCACTACGGGCGTTAAGAATGATCCATTACAATGCATGGCTGGCCAAACGATGGCAGGACCCTGCTTTTCCAATGAACTTCCCATGGTTTGGTGATGTCAAATATTGGGAGCAACAAACGCTTGCGTTTAAAGAGCAACTATCGGCGTTAGATGAGCCGCCATTAAGTTTGTACCAATCGTCATAAATAGCAGATCATTCTCGCTTGTGAAAATACCTAATAACTGCGTTAGGTTTTTTGATTGATGGTATTTTGTTCGAGCTAGACATGTTTTCACTGACAGATTGGATTGACGTCTCGTCATTGCCGACAATGTCATAAAATTTCAACCTCAAAATTAAATTACTTTAATCTACAGTGGTGACTGTAATTTGTTACAAATACAATCAATTTAGTTTCGACATCATCTTGTGATTTTATTGGGTGCTGCATACTATGGCGTCACTCAATTGCGATAAAGACCTAATTATAGGCAATTCAATAAAGGAATTAACATGAAAAAAGCATTACTAATGGCAGCTGCACTTCTATTTGCTCCAATGGCAGCGATGGCGGCTGATTATCAAGAAGGTGTTCATTACACTGTGATCAACGATGGCCCAGGTTCTGCTAAGCCAGAAATCACCGAGTTTTTCTCTTTCTTTTGCGGCCACTGTTATAACTTCTCAAAAACAGTATTACCAAAAATTGAAAAAACCTTACCAGAAGGTGTTGCGTTTAATCAGGCGCATGTGGAATTTATTGGTCGTGAAATGGGCGTAGAAATGTCTCGTGCATTTGCTATTGCACATCAATTAAAAGTTGAAAAGAAAATTGAAGCCGCTATTTTTGAAGCTATTCATGACAAAAAACAGCGTTTTACCAACCTAAACGATATTCGTTTACTATTCATTGCTAACGGTGTTGAGGGTAAAGATTTTGATGCGGCAGCGAAATCATTTATGGTGAATGCACAAATGTCAAAAATGAAGCGCGATACAACTAACGCTAAAATTTCAGGTGTACCATCATTAGTTGTTAATGGTAAATATCGTGTTGAGACGGGGGCGATTAAGTCATATGACGAGCTTCTCGACATTGCTTATTACTTGGCGACCAATAAGCCTTAATCATACTTGTTGTTAAAAAGGAGCTTAGGCTCCTTTTTTATTACCTAGCGTTTCAGAACCTGTTGAAGCCATTGACAAAAATAAGGCAAAAAAAACCGTACGTTTAAAAAACAGTACGGTGTTGAGCTAAATAGCTCGTTTTACCCTGAGTAACGAAACAAATAATATCGGAGCGTCAAAAAATTGGCAAGCGACATTTTTCTGTCGTTACGTGTTTTTTATATATTAGATTATCAGGGCTTAGTGCGGAAACAGTGAATGAATAACAGCTTGTAACCATTAAAACTATTTTAGGTCATTATTGAGCCGCTTTTATGCAACTATTTTGCAACGCTGATGTCGAAGAGAAATAGGATGTAAATCCCAATCATGAATAAATTATTTGTTGAAGTCATTTAAGGTGATGTGGATTAAGGTAAAACTCAGAAAATGCCAATAAAGTAGCCATATACCATTGTGAGATCACTCTTAACTTGAAATTGGAGGATGTATGAGAATATTTCCTGTTTATGCACCTAAGCTGATTGCTAAGCACGCGATCGTTTTTTTCAAGGGTGTGGTTTGGGTGAAAGATCTTGGGCGATTAGAGTTTAATCAAGGTAGGTTTGTTACCCCTAAAAAAAGCCTGCCACATGTTAAGCAGGCTATTTCTGAATTAAATAAACTGATTGAGTCACAACATCCGCAATCAGCTTAATATCATTAATTATCGCTATTCAATAAACCAACAAGGCTGTTGACCTTATCACTCCATGAGTTAAGGTCTTGCTGCAATTGTTGGTTTTTTTCTGTTAGCTCAATATTCTTTTGCTTCTCTTCTTCAAGCTCCATTTTTAGTAGCTCAGCATTTTCTAGAGTTGCCTGGATTTTGGTTTCCAGTTGGGACAATAATTCAAGGCTCATGGGGAGTCCTATTGGTTTCTGGATGGAACCTTGATTCTAGCAGTGACAAGGCCTTGTAGAACAGTCTTTATCGCTAAGTGACCAAAAAATAGACTTAAAATAGTACTTTTTTGTATTTGCATGTGATTGTTACTCATTGGGGTACTGCGATTGTTCAAATCATGGTATTTTTTAACCATCCATTCTTAGTTAATTTTTGTTAAGAGCGCAGTATGATCAACCGAATCGATGTTCACCAACGCATGAGCAGTATTGTTATCCATAACCAAACGGTTTATTTGTGTGGCCAAGTTGCTACTGATAAATTTGCCGATATCACGACTCAAACCACAACAATGTTAAAAGAAGTCGATAAATTGCTGCTACAAGCCGGTAGTCAGCGAGATCATATTTTATCAGCCACTATTTATTTAAAAGATATGCAAGATTATGATGCAATGAATAAAGTGTGGGATAGCTGGTTGCCAGAGGGGCATGCACCAGCAAGAGCTTGTGTGCAAGCGGCTATCGCCGAGCCAGAGTACTTAGTGGAAGTCTCAGTTATCGCTGCAATCGTTTAAATTGAAAAAATATACTGATGCTTGTTACGTTGAATTGACGTAATCTTCGCTACGATATCCAGGCTTTTAGCTGTGATTACTTGACTTTGTTATCCGGCATCCATAGTCTGCAAGCTCAGTTTTTAAGGTGGTATGCAATGGACATAAAATATAATTTAAAACCCGCTTCAGAGCGCCGCACTGAGCAGTTTACTCCAGAAGGTAATGTTGGCTTTGGTAAGCTACGTACTGACCATATGTTTTTAATGGATTACCGTGATGGGCAGTGGTGTGATCCGCGTATTGTGCCTTATGGACCATTCGAAATGGCACCCGGTGCAATGTCTTTGCATTATGGGCAATCCATTTTTGAGGGCGCTAAAGCCTTTATGCATGATGATGGTGAGATTTATACGTTTCGCTTGAACAAAAATGCTGAGCGAATGAACAATTCTGCAAATATTGTTTGTATTCCAAATATTGATGAGGCAATGCAGTTAAAAGCCATTAATGCATTAATTGATGTAGAGCGCTTATGGTTTCCAATGCAAGAAGGGGCATGTTTATATATTCGTCCTTTTATCTTTGCCACTGAAGACCGTTTATCTGTTAGTCCTAGTCAACAATACACCTTTTGCGTCATGTTAAGCCCATCGGGTGCATATTATGCCGCAGGTGTGAATGACGGTATTCGTTTGCTAATTACCACAAAGTTTCACCGAGCTGTATCGGGTGGAACTGGAGCATCAAAAGCCGCAGGTAATTATGCTGCTTCGCTGCGTGCTGGTAAGGCTGCTGCAGAGTATGGCGCAGCGCAAGTCTTGTATCTAGATGCCACTAATCAACAAATTGAAGAAGTGGGCGCAATGAACCATTTCCATATTCTGAAAGATGGTACCGTGATTATTCCCAAGTTTACTGACACCATTTTGAAGTCGATTACCTCGCAATCCATTATGGATATGAGTGAGATGCTAGGTTGTCAAGTTCGTCAAGAAACTGTCATGTTAGATAAGTTTATTGCGGATATCGAGTCTGGTGAAATTATCGAGGCCGGTGGCTTTGGCACTGCGGCGGTGGTTTCACCTGTGACGTCATATATTTTTGAAGATAACCGTATATTAACGGTTGGTGACGGTAAAGTTGGTAAGCATATTAAAAAGATTTATCAAGTCTTTACTGATATGCAAAAAGGCAAAATAGCTGGCCCAGACGGTTGGGTAAAACGTGTTGAGCGTGTTGAACCTTAATTGTTAAGCACATTCAAAAAAGGCTCTTTGGAGCCTTTTTTGTTGTGAGTGAGTTTATCTGACTTAATTGAAACAGCATGGCCTAGGTAAACTTATGATTGTTCTTGTTGTAATCGAGCTAAGCAGTCATCAGCAGCTAATGGCTTGCTCAGTAAGAAACCTTGGACTTGATCACAGCCCCCTTTGCGTAAAAAAGCCAATTGTTCATTGGTTTCTACTCCTTCAGCAACTACATTCAATTCTAAGCTGTGAGCTAAGGTGATAATTGCACTGGTAATCGCTGCGTCATCTGGGTCTTCGATGATATCCCTGACAAACTCCCGATCAATTTTTAATGTGTCGATAGGAAAGCGTTTTAAGTAACTTAAACTTGAGTAGCCTGTACCAAAGTCATCGATAGATATGGTTAAACCGATCGCTTTGAGCTGGTTTAAAATTTTAACTGAATCTTGTGGATTACCCATGATCATTGATTCAGTTAACTCTAACTCCAGAGCGCTTGCTGGTAAGCCTGATACGGCAAGTGCGACCTCAATGGTCGGAATGATGTCGGCTCTTAATTGTCTTGCCGATAAGTTAACAGCAACTGAAATATGTTCAAACCCATGTTGATGCCATTTAGCAAGTTGGCTACAGGCTTGATTTATTGCCCAGTGGCCAATTTCATTTATCATACCTGTTTCTTCTGCTAAAGGAATAAACTCTGCCGGGGAGATAAATCCGAGTTCTTTACTATGCCAGCGAAGCAGGGCTTCTAAGCCAATTATTTTTTCAGTTTTAACATCAAATTTAGGCTGGTAAACCAAAGATAACTCTTTTAGCTCAATTGCCTGTTTTAGACCCGCTTCGAGTTCAACATGGCGAGTGGCGTATTGGTTTAACTGAGATGTATAAAACTGGAAGTTATTTCGTCCAAGTGATTTAGCATGGTACATGGCCGTATCTGCAAACTTAATTAGCGAAGTTGTCTCAGTCGCATCGTCAGGGTATAGACTGATGCCTATGGAAGGCGAAATGGTAAGGGTTTTATCGTCTAATAAAAAAGGCTGTTCAAATGCTTGTAGTACTTTGTCGGCAATAATGGTTACAGCTTCAGATTTTTTAACTCCTTCCAAAATAAGGGTAAATTCATCCCCGCCAAGTCTTGCCACTGTGTCTCCCTCGCGAACCGCATTTTGTAATCGGCTTGACACGGCTTTTAATAATAAATCGCCTATGTGATGTCCCATAGAATCATTGATAAGTTTAAAGCGATCTAAATCTAAAAACAGCAATGCCACAATTTGCTGATTACGATGTGCTTTGGTGATGGCGTGATTCAGCCTGTCTTGAAACAAGGTGCGATTTGGTAAGCCTGTCAAGGGGTCAAAATTGGCTAGCACTCGTAAATCTTCTTCAGCCTTTTTACGTGAAGTAATATCTGTAAATACAGCAACAAAGTGGCTGGTTTCCCCTTTATTATCGATAACTTGGTTGATCTCTAACCAAGCTAAAATGCCTTTGCGATTTTGGGTGCGAATAAGAATTTCGCCAGCCCAATGCTTATGGCGAAGTAATTGAGCTTCAACACTTAGATAAAAATCTCGGGTTTGTTTGCCTAGCGCCAAATATAAGAAGTGTTTGCCTGCAACTTGTTTATGACTAAAACCGGTAATACGGCTAAAAGCGGGATTGACGGAGCGAATACGATAATCCAACTCGCCAACTACCACAGCTTCGTTCATGCTAAATAGCACTTGCGATGACAGTTTTAATTCATTTTCAGTTTCTTTTCGACTGGTGATGTCTTTATGGGTGCCAGCCATGCGGATGGGTTCATTTTTGTTGTTGCGTTCAACCACTTGACCTCGGTCCAATAACCATGACCATTTACCCGGTTCGGATTGTACGCGGTATTCCGCTTCAAAAAATTCGCTGTGCCCTTCTAAATGGTCTTGTAATAGTTTTTCGACTCTAGGTTTGTCTTCCTGGTGAATATTGTCAATGAGCGATTTTTGCATAGACTCTTGACTAACATTTGGCACCACATTGGTACGATAGACTTTATTTTCTTTAATGTTCCAGTCCCACATGCCATCACCAGAAGCCCAAAGTGCTAATTTTAAGCGTTCTTCTGATGCTTGAATGCTTTGTTCGAATTCTCGTTGCTTTTCTAGCTTGTTATGGCGCGAATACATCATATAGCCAAGTAAACAAAGTCCGATAACCCCGTATAGTAAGTAGGCCAAATGACTCATGTAAAAAGGTGGAACAACAGCAAGTTGAACCGTTAATGCGTATTCATCAAATGCGTTACCCCCTAAAGCGTGACGCACGATTAACTCGTAATTCCCTGGAGGCAGATTTGTGTAAGTAATATTATTATTGGATAAGTCATGCCAAGCGGAGTCAAAACCACTTAAAAAATAACTGAAACGATGTAAGTTGTTATAGCTAAAGTTGAGAGCGGAAACTTCAAAGGTGATGAGTTGTTTCTCGTAAGGCATTTCAATTTTTGGGGCATGGCTTAAATCTAAGATCGGGTAGCGAGTATCACCTATGGTGTATTTGGTTAAGGCAAGTTTTACCGGTTGTCGTGCTTTGGGAATATTATTGGGCTCAAAATAGTTTAAGCCATTAATTCCGCCAAACCACATGCTACCATCTTGCTCTTTGAAGCGAGATTCGCCATTAAATTCGTTAGCCTGTAAGCCTTCATAAATATTAAAAGTAGTAAACTTTTGAGTTGTTGGGTTGTAACGTGAAATACCTGAGTTGGTGCTTAACCAGATATTTTGTTCATTATCTTCCAATAATCCATAAACTGTGTTGCTGGCTAAATCACCGTTTACATCTAAACGTTGAAATTTAAAAATACCATAATCTGTGGTGAGTTTGTCTATACCACTATGAGTCGCTACCCAAAAGTCACCATTTTTAGTGCGTAAAAAGTCTCGCACACGGTTGTCACTTAAACTAAAAGGATTGTCGGGTTCGTTGCTGACAAAGACTAATTGTTTTTCTTCTGGTTTTAATCTGACTAGCCCTCCCATTGTTCCTATCCAAAGATAACCTTCACTGGCATGGAGGGTGATGATTTGATATTGATATGGAGAGTATTCTTTTTGGAAACCAAAGTTATAAGGCAACATTTGTTGCTTTGTTCGAGAAATAAAATATAAGCCGAGATCACTTGCAATCCACACGCGTTTTTTATCATCTATTGCTAAACTGCGAAAGTGGGTGTCGTTATGTAAACTGGGATCTTTGGGTTTGATTTGAATGAGGGTGTCTTGTGGATCTAATGTAAATACCCCCATGTTGGTTGCGATCCATAGGGTTTTAGCATCATCTTCTAAGATATCGGTAATATGTAGGTTAAGTTCAGGTTCTGGAATATTCAATAACTCTGAAAATTGTTTGTTTAGGTACACATATTGTAAATCTGTGTTCAAGTATTTAAGACCTGCACCATCTGTGCCTATCCATAAACGTTGTTTATGATCTCGATAGATAGTCCGGATCATATTACCGACGCGAGGGTTTACATCTGTTGCGTCATACAAATGACTAAAGTATTGATGATTTAAATTCAGTTTATCAATACCTGAGTAGCTGGTGCCTAACCATAAAATGCCGTTAGGGTCTAACATCAAAGTTTGTAGAGTGTTTTCACTGAGCGTGTTGCGCTTATTTGGTTGATATTTATGGTGGGTGCTTTGCCAATGTTTGCCATCAAAACCTAATTGAATTAAACCAGAGTTATCACCTATCGCCCAAATTTGATTTGAATTATTAACAATAAAGTCATTGATACTATTTAATTGACCTGAGCTTGGTCGCTGCCAAATAAGCTCTTTTTGGTGGGTATCTAAATTGTAGCGCCAGATTTGGTTCTCGATAGCCAGCCAAACTGCAAAGATTGATGTTGCCCTAATGCGATTAACTTGCATATCACTGGGAATATCTAAACGGTTAATCGTATTACTATCAATAGCGTAGGTCCCACCCATTTTTGTACCTACGATAAGAAATTTATCATCCACATTAGCTAAACTGGTGATTTGAGGCTCTAATTGGCTACCTAGGCTAATTGGGTTAGTTTTAAAGGTCTTTAATGACATGGAGTATAACCCAAGACGGGTACCAATCCATAGGCTGTCACCAATCACAGCAAGCTGGGTAATTTGACGATTCTTTGTACTATTGCCTAAGTTGAAGCGGGTAAATTTACCTGTTTTGAGATCTAAGCGGTTAAGGCCATTGTTAAATGTTCCTATCCATAAACTACCATCAGGGGATTGCAAAATATCAGTAATATAGTTATCTGAGATAGTGTCAGGGTCATCTGAACGCTTGAGGTACAAAGTAAAATCAACGCCATTATAACTATGCAAGCCATCTTGAGTGCCTATCCACAACATGCCAGCGCTGTCCATAAATAGCTTAGTTATGGTGTTTTGGTTGAGGCCTAGTTGGGGATTAAAACGTTCAAATTTGATTTCACTAATACTGTCATATTTACCCTGTGACTGAGCCATACTAGGCGACGCTAATACAAGTGTAAGCAGCATTATGTTGGAACAGATAGTTGCAAGTATTCGTGAAATCAAACGACACCTTTGGTTTATATTTTTTATCTTTGCTAAATTTTCAATACTATTTTTAGAAGCATTGAAAATTCAATTATTAATCAATCGACGACATACAAATGTGATCATGAGCTAGCTGACTCAGATTATAGTTCAGATTATTAATGGTGCTGTGTGTTTTTTGTGTCTGATTGTGCCATTTTCTCATTGGTGTATTGCAGCATAATACTTTGGATTTGTTTATCTTTCTCTAACCAAAGATCATTTAACCAGCGTTGAAAGTCTACTCGGTAATCGGCTTGAGAGAAATAAGCTTTAGCGTCAACCTGTGGTACAGGCAAAACTTCAACTTTCATTACGACTTTTCTCACCCGCCCGTTCATGACACCAAACAACACATCTTCGTCAGGGGTTGAGTCAGGGTAAACTAGGGTGATGTTCAGTAGGTTGGTAAATTGCTCACCCATTGCAGACAAGGTAAATGCGATACCGCCAGCTTTAGCGCGTAATAAATGTTGGTAAGGTGATTGTTGGCGTTGCTGCTTTTCTTGAGTAAAGCGGCTACCTTCTACATAGTTAATGATAGAGGTGGGCAAGTGCTTAAAGCGTTCGCATGCTTTACGTGTTGTGGCCAAATCTTTGCCCTTTAACTTGGGGTTTTTCTTTAATTTAGCAGGGCTAGTGCGATGCATAAAGGGCATGTCTAGCGCCCAGCAGCCAAGTCCCATAATAGGAACATATAACAGTTCTTTTTTTAGAAAAAACTTTAGCATTGGGATATGGTTTCGAAGTAAATAGGTTTGTGCAGCAATGTCAAAACCACTGATATGATTGCTAATTAATAAGTACCAACCATTTTTGTCTAGCTGTTCTAAACCTTCAACGTCCCATTCCATTTTTGAAATTAGCGCTAAAATCCCACCATTACAAACAGCCCAGCACCACATGAATCGGTTCATGATATGCGATAATCCAAGTCGCACCGTTTTAATGGGAAGTAGTAGTTTAATGATGCCGCCAATCGTCAGCAATGAGCCCCATATAGTGGTATTTATAATGAGTAATGTCAGGCTAATAGTAAATAATATTGGGCCTGGTAAAAACGATAGCATCGACTTTATCCTTTTTGCTTTGCTTGAGTGCTTTTTGAAACCTTAACTATATCGATAGCAGAGCTTTGTTTAAATTGAGTTAATTGCTGATCTTTTTGCTGCCAGATTTGATTTAATTGTTCCTGAAAATCAATTTTAAATTGGCGATCATTAATATAATCTCCGCGCATCCTTGTTGGAATGTCACTGATTTGAATATCAACTTTAATATGCTTGGTTTGACCGCATAAGTATTCCCAAAAAGATGGCACTTTTTCGGGATAGTAAATAGTAACATTGACTAACTTATTAATATGTTCACCCATGGCGGATAAAGCGAAAGCCATCCCCCCAGCTTTGGGTTTTAATAAATGTTGATATGGCGAATCTTGTTTTTGATGCTTAGTAGGGTTTATTCGAGTGCCTTCGACAAAGTTCATAACGCTTACTGGCTTTGTTTTGAATTTTTCGCAGGCTTTGCGGGTTATTTCAATATCTTTGCCTTTTAGTTTTGGGTTTTTTCGCAGTTTTGCGTTGCTGTAACGGCGCATAAATGGAAAATCAAGCGCCCACCAAGCTAACCCGAGCACTGGCACATATAACAATTGCTGTTTGAGAAAGAACTTTAGGAACGGAATTTTTCCATTGAGTAGGCGTTGTAAGACTAAAATATCAACCCATGATTGATGATTAGCAATTACCATATACCATTGCTTTTTATCAAAGTCGTTAGAGCCAGTCACTTCAAATTTTACGGGATGAAACAGCTTTTCAGTCAAGGTGTTAACACTTATCCATGCCGAGGCACAATGGTCGACCACGTAACTACAAACCTTATCAATCCAATTCAAAGGAATAAGCTTTATTATTCCAAAAGTTAAGATAGGAATAACCCAAAAGAGTGTATTAATGACATAGCATAAGAATGCTAAAGATCCTTTTATTTGCGAAAACAACGACATTTACCCCTCCTATAAATGGAGACCTATGTTACTCGTAGATGGGCATTTGCTCAATCGGTAGTGGTTTTAATTTTGCTATTGTCGACTTAAACTTGCTAGTAGCCTGTCCATGGCGCGATAACCTAATGCTTGAGCGATATGACTACGGTCAGTATTCACGCTGTTTTGTAAATCAGCAATGCTACGAGCAACGCGCTGGATCCGATGAAAGCTGCGTACTGATAAGCCTAATTTCACAACACTTTGTTCTAGAAATGCTAAGTCGTTTTGGCTGATCCCACTGTGTTGTTTTAATTGTTTTGGGCTTAATTCACTATTTAACACGCCACTTCGCTGTAATTGCAGATCTCGGGCAAGTTGTACTCGTTTGGCAATGGTCGCGCTGGTTTCAGTTGCTGTGTGATTTTGAGTTAACGAACCCGCCGGCAATTTGGGTACATCAATGGTTAAATCAAAGCGATCTAAAAAAGGTCCTGACAAGCGCGATAAATAACGCATAATTTGATCCGGGGTGGCTCTGGCATGTTCGGTGTCGCCGCAAGGACTAGGGTTCATTGCGGCAATTAATTGAAAGCGGCTTGAAAAAGTTAGCTTTGCTGCCGCCCTTGATATAACGACTTCGCCGGTTTCCATTGGCTCACGTAAACAGTCGAGTACTTTTCTTGGAAATTCGGCTATTTCATCTAAAAAAAGAATCCCGCGATGTGCTAGCGATATCTCGCCGGGTTTGGGGTGGCTTCCTCCGCCCACTAACGATATTGATGAGCAAGTATGATGTGGTGCACGAAACGGTCGATTTAAAAAATTGTGCGGTTTAATTGTTAATGCCGCAACCGAATGAATGGCGGCCACTTCAATGGCTTCTTCATAAGATAACTTGGGCATTAAAGGGATAATACGATTGGCTAACATGGACTTACCTGTACCTGGCGGACCCAGCATTAACATATTGTGGCCACCGGCGGCTGCAATTTCTAGTGCATGCTTGGCTTGATGCTGGCCAATCACTTCGCTCATACAGAGATAGCGATCATCTTCGGGTTCATCCTCAATCCATTGCGGTAAATTATCTAATCTAGGTAACTCCGATTGGCCATGCATAAAAGCGGCTAGATGTTGTAAATGACTGACAAAATAGCAGTGCTGATAGCCTACTAATTCGGCTTCATAGCGATTATCCAATGGCATAAACAAGTGATGGTGCTGACTTTTAGCCGCTATAATTGCCGGCAAAATACCAGCGCAGGGCCTAATTTGGCCTGATAAGGCAAGCTCTCCAATAAATTCATATTGATTGAGGTGTTGACTAGGAATTTGTCCTGAGGCGGCTAAAATACCAATAGCAATGGGTAAATCGTATCGTCCCCCTTGTTTTGGTAAATCAGCAGGCGCAAGGTTGATGGTAATTCGTCGCTGTGGCATTTCAAATCCGGCATTGATCAATGCACTGCGAACTCTTTCTTTTGCTTCTCTGACAGACGTTTCGGGCAGTCCCACTAAATTAAAAGCGGGTAATCCATTGCTCAGATGAACCTCAACGGTGACTTTGGGGGCTTCTACGCCACAACAGGCGCGGGTGTTTACGCAGGCAATTGCCATTAACAAATCCTTTTGTTTATATCCTGATCCTGAGGATGTTTTAATTTGCTGGTGAGTGACTTGATTTATCGGTATCGATAAATGCCTGTCTAAGTGTAGCCTAATATTTTTTAATTGGTGTGTTTGGGGTTATTAGGCGTGTTAGTGAGTAAATATGTTAGGCCAACCTTAACTGTTAAATTTAGTCGAGCATACTCATCATTATGCTTTAACTTTACTGCACGGATTGATGCTTTCGCCTTCAGGTTTACTCTAAAGGCGATTTATTGGTCGAGGTTATATTACCTGTAAAAAAGCATTGATTAGCGGATCATCAGTGCGTTTCTCTTTACAGCAACAACCTAAAATAAATCCGGGGATTTCAATGGGCGAGGCTATAAGTTGGATGCGTCCACGCACAGGACTGTTTTGAATGACGACTTCAGGGCTAATACCCACGCCACAACCTAACGCGACCATTGAGGCAATGGCTTCTTGCCCAGACACTTGAGCATAGATATTAGGCTTAAATCCCATTTGCTTAAACCAGTTATCCACACGGCGACGCCCTGGTCCATGGTCAGGAATAATAAACGGTAGTGCCTCCCAGTTAATGTTTTCTTGGTTAACCATTTGCTGAACTTGGCAAGGCATGGTCGGTGCAATAATCGATAATGGAACATGGTCTATTTTACTAAAGTGTAAGGTGGGCGCTAAGGTTTCGGGTAAGGCCATAATGGCAATATCGGCACGGTTTTGTTGTACTTCGTTAATTGAGTTAGCTGGGTCACCGGTGGTTAGAGTGATTTCTACATGGGGATGTTCACGACGGAATCTATCTAGCAAGCTAGGTAAATGACTATATGCTGCGGTAACAGAGCAAAATAAATTCAGCCTGCCGCGCAACACATTTTGCTGTGGATCAATTCGCTGTTTGAGCTGTGTCCATTCCGATAAGGTTTGTTCCGCAAAGCGTTTAAATTCAGTGCCAGCATGGGTGAGGCTAACACTGCGATTATCCCGTTCCAGTAATTTACTGCCCACTTCTTCTTCAAGACGCTGCATAGCCCGGCTTAATGTTGATGGGCTGACATGGGTTTGCTCGGCTGTTTTGGCAAAATGCAAACTATTGCATAAATGCAGATAAAGTTTTAGCGATCGAATATCCATAGCACCTCATATAGCAGCTTAATATTTATGTTGTTTGCTACAGCAAACTATACCATTTCACATATTGCAATAACAAATGTCAAATATATCATTTTAAGCAATCTAAAGCTTGCGCTATAGTGATTTCAATCACAACTTTTGATGGTCTGAATCGTCAAAATGTTGAGTGTCAAATTTCTGAATTGTATAGGTGGTATATCAGATGGCTAACTATTTTAACTCTTTGAATTTACGTCAGCAATTAGCCCAATTAGCTCAATGCCGCTTTATGGACCGCAGTGAATTTTTAGACGGCTGCAATTATATTAAAGATTGGAACATTGTGATTTTAGGTTGTGGTGCGCAAGGCCTTAACCAAGGTCTAAATATGCGTGACTCAGGCTTACAGATTTCTTTTGCATTACGCCCTCAAGCCATTGCAGAAAAACGTGCATCTTGGCAAAAAGCCACCGATAACGGTTTTAAGGTGGGCACCTTTGAAGAGCTGATTCCAGCTGCAGATTTAGTATTAAACCTAACGCCAGATAAGCAACATACCGACGTAGTAAACACAGTTATGCCGCTAATGAAGCAAGGTGCGACATTATCTTACTCGCACGGTTTTAATATTGTTGAAGAAGGCATGCAAGTTCGCCCTGATATTACCGTTATCATGGTTGCGCCTAAGTGCCCTGGCACGGAAGTGCGTGAAGAATATAAGCGTGGTTTTGGTGTGCCAACACTGATTGCTGTTCACCCTGAAAATGATCCTAACGGTGACGGATTAGACATTGCAAAAGCTTATGCTAGTGCTACCGGTGGTGATAGAGCTGGAGTGTTATTGTCATCATTCATTGCTGAAGTGAAGTCTGACTTAATGGGTGAGCAAACTATTTTATGTGGCATGTTACAAACAGGTGCTATTTTAGGTTACGAAAAAATGGTTGCCGATGGAGTTGAGCCAGGCTATGCCGCTAAGCTAATCCAGCAAGGTTGGGAAACCGTCACTGAAGCATTGAAGCATGGTGGTATCACTAACATGATGGACCGCTTATCAAACCCAGCTAAAATTAAAGCCTTTGATATGGCTGAAGAATTGAAAGAGATTTTAGCGCCATTATTTGAAAAGCACATGGACGACATTATCAGTGGTGAGTTTTCTCGCACTATGATGGCTGACTGGGCAAATGATGATGCCAATCTATTACGCTGGCGTGCTGAAACTAACGAAACCGCATTTGAAAATGCCCCCGTTTCGGATGTGCATATTGATGAGCAAGAATACTTCGATAAGGGTATTTTCTTAGTTGCGATGATCAAAGCCGGTGTTGAATTAGCCTTCGATACTATGGTGGCTGCAGGTATTGTTGAAGAGTCAGCTTACTATGAGTCTTTACATGAAACACCATTGATTGCTAACACGATTGCCCGTAAACGTTTATACGAAATGAACGTGGTAATTTCAGATACCGCTGAATATGGTTGTTACTTATTTAATCATGCCGCAGTACCGCTGTTGACTGATTATGTAAAAGCCATGTCACCAGAGTTTTTAGGTGCAGGCTTATCATCTACTTCAAATGGTGTTGATAATCGTCGTTTAATTGAAGTGAATGAGGCTATTCGCAATACAGATGTAGAGTTTGTTGGCGCTGAGCTTCGTGGCTACATGACAGATATGAAGCGTATTGTTGAAGCTAGCTAGTTTGTTGGCTGTCTATTTAAAAAGTTTTTGTAAAAATGTACTGATGTAGTACCTGTTCAGTTTAGGTTAAAAGATTAACCATGAGTTGTCGGACAGGCATCAATGAGGGTGGTATTTTCAGGTATATCACCCAAACAAATTTTTCTAGGTTGTTGATTGTTGCTATTTATGAACAGCCCTAGATGTTTAGTTTGTTGTTTGCATTGTCTCGGCAGGGAAGCTGAATTTTTTTTACAAAACCGATTTTTGCTTGTGTTAAGTAAACTATCTATGTTATCACTTGTTGCACAGTTGAAATTCAACAACACTTTTAGGAAATCAGTTCGATTATGTTTAACCAAACAGCCCTACTCATTATTGCAATTATTACCGTGGTGATTATTAAATCACAGCGGGGGCTGCATTTGGCAAAACGACTGACCTAATCGTCATCAAAATACCAAAACCCCCGCTCTGAAAGGACCGGGGGTTTTTTTGTTTTATGGTGTGATGAAAATCAATTCAAGGGATTACATTTTTTAATTGCGATAAGTAGAGATAACGATATGGAAGCAGGGCAGAAAATCAGAGGCGCAGATGCCGTCATCAAAGTGTTAGCCGCGCATGGTGCCACCACGGTATTTGGTTACCCAGGTGGCGCAATTATGCCAATTTATGATGCCCTCTATGGCAGCCCTGTTGAGCATTTGCTTAGTCGTCATGAGCAAGGGGCTGCATTTGCCGCATTAGGTTATGCCAGAGCCAGTGGCAAAACAGGCGTTTGTTTTGCAACCTCAGGCCCTGGTGCCACCAATTTAATTACCTCTCTTGCTGACGCACTATTAGATTCTGTGCCATTAGTAGCAATAACCGGTCAGGTATCAACGGCGGTGATTGGCACAGACGCATTTCAAGAAATCGATGTGTTGGGTATGTCGCTTTCATGTACCAAGCACAGTTTTATGGTGACTGATGTCAATGAGCTTATTCCTACTTTATATCGCGCCTTTGAAATTGCTGCCTCTGGTCGCCCAGGTCCTGTATTAGTCGATATTCCTAAAGATATACAACTGGCTGAGCTTGATTACAAAACGCCTTTACAGTCAGTAGAACTTGAGCCTGCTTTTAACTCAGCCGATATTCATGCCGCTGCTGAGTTAATCAAAAACGCTAAAAAGCCCATGCTGTATGTGGGAGGCGGTGTGGGTATGGCTGGCGCTGTGGGTCATTTACGTCAATTTATCGACCAAACCCAGATACCTTCAGTGGCTACTCTGAAAGGGCTTGGCAGTATAGCTCACGGCACTGATGGTTACCTTGGTATGTTGGGGATGCATGGTGGCAAAGCGGCAAACCTGGCTGTACAAGAATGTGATGCATTAATTGTGGTTGGCGCTCGTTTTGATGATCGGGTGACAGGGCGCTTAGCTAGCTTTGCCAGTCATGCCAAAGTGGTGCATTTAGATATTGACGCCGCTGAACTAGGCAAATTACGTCACGCAGACGTCGCGATAAGCGCAGAGTTGCGCCAAGTATTACCGGCATTGGCAGACGCGTTAGTCGACCAGATGAGTATTGAACCTTGGCGTAAGACTGTTTCCGACATGTCACGCGAACATCAATGGGACTACAATCACCCTGGGGAGCTGATATACGCCCCTGCCATGCTTAGGCGATTAGCCAATAAACTACCAGAAGACAGTGTTGTTAGTTGTGATGTGGGTCAGCATCAGATGTGGGTCGCTCAGCATATGTGGTTCCGTCGTCCCGAAGATCATTTATCCAGCGCTGGTCTTGGGACAATGGGCTTTGGTTTGCCTGCTGCTATTGGCGCTCAGGTTGCCCGCCCTGATGCGACAGTCGTAACGGTATCGGGCGACGGTTCATTTATGATGAATGTGCAAGAGTTAACGACCATTAAACGTCGTCAATTACCGGTTAAAATTTTACTTATCGATAATCAAAAGCTGGGTATGGTTAAGCAATGGCAACAGCTGTTTTTTGAAGAGCGTTACAGCGAAACCGACTTATCCGACAACCCTAATTTTGTCTTAATGGCATCAGCATTTGATATTCCGGGCCGAACCATTACCCGTGCCGAACAAGTTGAGCAAGCTTTAGATGACATGCTTAATAGCGAAGGCCCTTATATGCTGCATGTGGCGATTGACGACAGCTTTAATGTGTGGCCTTTAGTCCCGCCTGGGGCAAGTAATTGTGAGATGATGGACCAAATGGAGAAGCAAACATGATGATGCATAACCTAGAACTCACCGTGCAACAACGTCCTGAAGTGATTGAGCGCGTTTTACGTGTTACACGTCATCGCGGCTTTAAAATTACGCAAATGCAAATGCACACTAATGAAGATAGCAGCTTAGCGATTGAGCTGTGGGTTGAAGCAGAACGTGCGATTGAATTATTAAGCAATCAGTTAGATAAACTGATTGATGTGACTCAGTGTAAAGTGTCAACTATCGCGTCGTTAGATAAAACTGTTAACGCATAACCGAATTGTAAAATGATGCGCCTCGAAACAAATGGCGCACGACAAATCAACAATGAAAAGGAACTTATCAATGCCAAAATTACGCTCAGCAACCAGTACCGAAGGTCGTAACATGGCTGGCGCCCGTGCGCTATGGCGTGCAACCGGCGTGAAAGAAACCGATTTTGGTAAGCCTATTATTGCAATTGCCAACTCTTTTACCCAGTTTGTACCGGGTCATGTGCATTTAAAAGATATGGGCCAATTAGTGGCTGGCGCGATTGAAGAGGCCGGCGGGATTGCTAAAGAATTTAATACCATAGCCGTGGATGATGGTATTGCCATGGGACATGGGGGCATGCTTTATAGCTTGCCATCGCGCGAACTTATTGCTGACAGTGTTGAATACATGGTCAATGCCCACTGTGCAGATGCACTCGTGTGTATTTCTAACTGCGATAAAATCACTCCAGGCATGTTAATGGCGGCACTTAGATTAAATATCCCAGTGGTGTTTGTGTCTGGCGGCCCAATGGAAGCCGGAAAAACTAAGCTATCAGATAAAATCATCAAGCTTGATTTGGTTGATGCTATGGTCGCCGGTGCGGATACCAATGTTAGCGATGCCGACAGCAAACAAATTGAGCGGAGTGCTTGTCCAACTTGTGGCTCATGTTCTGGCATGTTTACCGCTAACTCAATGAACTGCTTAACCGAAGCATTAGGTTTATCACTGCCGGGTAATGGTTCGTTATTAGCGACCCATGCAGCGCGTCGAGAGCTATTTTTAGAAGCAGGTCGCCGAGTTATGGATCTGGCTACCCGTTATTATCGTGATGACGATGCCAGTGTATTGCCTCGTAGTATTGCCTCATTTAAAGCTTTTGAAAACGCCATGGCGCTAGATATCGCTATGGGTGGATCATCTAATACCGTATTGCACTTAATTGCTGCGGCCATAGAAGGCGAAGTCGATTTCACTATGGCTGATATCGATAGAATGTCACGTCAAGTGCCGCATCTTTGTAAAGTTGCGCCATCAACACCTAAATATCACATGGAAGATGTGCATCGAGCCGGAGGGGTCATGGGAATTCTAGGTGAGCTTGATAGAGCTGGTTTACTGCATACCGATGTATCGCACGTTGCAGCAGATAACGGCGGTAATTTAAAGTCGGTATTAGCCAAGTATGACATTGCCCAAACGCAAGATGAAGCGGTACGACGTTTTTACAGCGCCGGTCCAGCAGGCATTCCAACACAAACGGCTTTTAGTCAAGATTGCTATTGGGACAGTGTTGATGATGACCGTAAAGAAGGTTGTATTCGCACTCGTGAAAACGCCTTTAGCCAAGAAGGTGGTTTAGCTGTGCTGTCAGGTAATGTGGCTGAAAACGGCTGTATTGTAAAAACGGCTGGCGTTGATGAAGAAAACCTAACATTTGTGGGCACAGCAAGGATCTATGAAAGCCAAGATGACGCTGTAAAAGGAATTTTAGGTGGTGAGGTTGTTGCTGGTGATGTGGTGGTTATTCGCTATGAAGGCCCTAAAGGTGGCCCTGGTATGCAAGAAATGCTGTATCCAACGACTTACCTTAAGTCTCGTGGTTTAGGCAAAGCTTGCGCCTTGATCACTGATGGTCGTTTCTCTGGCGGTACTTCAGGGTTATCTATTGGTCATATTTCACCTGAAGCAGCATCTGGTGGCACCATTGCCTTGATAGAAAATGGCGATACCATTGAAATTGATATTCCTTCACGCTCAATCAAATTAGTTGTTTCAGATAGCGAGCTGGCTCGTCGTCGCCAAGCTATGGAGGCGAAAGGTCCATTAGCATGGAAACCGCTATCACGTGAGCGTTATGTTTCCTTGGCACTTAAGGCTTATGCTTTATTAGCCACCAGTGCTGATAAAGGCGCGGTACGTGATCGCAGTAAATTGGAAGGTTAATCTATGCAATCTGTGGCAACCGCAACACAACTGGAGTTATCGCCCATGCCCTTAGCTCAACAATATTTGCAGAAAATTTTGTTATCGTCAGTGTATGACGTTGCCAAGGTGACCCCGCTATCAAGCATGAAAAAACTATCAACTAGGTTTGGTTGTGATGTGTACTTAAAGCGGGAAGATATGCAGCCTGTACACTCGTTTAAATTACGTGGTGCCTATAACCGGATAGCACAACTTACCGCAGAACAAGCTGCTTGCGGCGTTGTGTGTGCCTCAGCGGGAAATCATGCTCAAGGGGTTGCAATGTCGGCAGCCAGTATTGGCATTAATGCGGTGATTGTAATGCCAACCACGACACCCGACATAAAAATTGATGCAGTAAAACGCTTAGGTGGCACAGTCGTGCTGCATGGGCAGGCTTTTGATCAAGCTAATGATTACGCCAAAGCGTTATCTGAAACCGAAGGTCGCGTGTATATTGCCCCTTTTGACGATGAAGCCGTGATCGCAGGTCAAGGCACTGTCGCTCAAGAAATGCTACAACAGCAACGTGATATTGATGTGGTATTTGTACCTGTGGGCGGTGGTGGCTTAATTGCGGGTATTGCGGCTTATTATAAGGCTGTGATGCCACGGGTTAAAATTATTGGCGTGGAACCCGAGGATGCAGCTTGTTTAAAAGCGGCCATGGATGCCGGTGAACCAGTCACACTGAGTCAGGTGGGGCTATTTGCCGATGGCGTTGCGGTTAAACGTATTGGAGAAGAGCCATTTAGAGTCGCTAAAGACTATGTTGACGATGTGATTACCGTTACTTCAGATGAAATTTGTGCAGCAGTCAAAGATATTTTTGAGGATACTCGCGCTATTGCAGAGCCTGCTGGGGCGTTATCTACTGCTGGGATGAAAAAGTACCTGCAACACTTAGTCAATGAGGCAGATAAACCATTGAAGGTCGCCTCAATTTTGTCGGGTGCGAATGTTAACTTTCATAGCTTGCGTTATGTGTCTGAACGTTGCGAATTGGGCGAGCAAAAAGAAGCGGTACTGGCTGTCAAAGTGCCTGAAAAACCAGGCAGCTTTTTACGCTTTTGTGAGCTGCTAGATAAACGCGCCATGACCGAGTTCAACTATCGCTTTAGTAGCCGTGATATGGCTGTGGTATTTGCGGGGATCAGGTTAAGTGGTGGTCAAGCCGAGTTAACGGATATTATTGCCAAGCTGACATTGGAAGGCTTTGACGTGCAAGATTTATCGAATGATGAAACGGCAAAGCTGCATGTGCGCTATATGGTGGGTGGCCATCCCCCAGAACCCCTTGAGGAACGCCTATTTAGTTTTGAATTTCCTGAACATCCAGGTGCACTACTAAAATTTTTAACCACCTTGCAAAGTAAATGGAATATTAGTTTATTTCATTACCGTAATCATGGCGCCGCTTATGGTCGTGTATTAGCGGGCTTTGAAGTACCGGCATCGGATGATCTGGCTTTTGCTCGATTTCTAACTGACTTAGGCTTTGTGTACCAAGAAGAAACCCAAAGTCTTGCTTACCAATTATTTTTAAATTCCAAAAGTAAATAATCCATAGTAACTGGCACCTTTATTGATGCCAGTATGCTATCTTGCAAGACCTGCTGGAAATGACATATCACAGCATATTAACTAAAACGAGAAGATACTCGTTGGTTTTAACATTTTATGTAGGGTAATTTTTTTCGACTAATACTGCTCAAATAATAGAGTAGTGGCACCTAGTTAAGGAGACCTTGATGTTGCCCGTAGCACAAATTTCTGCGTTTAATCCACCCCGTCGTATTTTAATGGGCCCAGGCCCTTCTGATGTTTATCCCGAAGTATTAGCCGCGCAAGCTCGGCCAACCATAGGCCATTTAGATCCATTGTTTGTCAGCATGATGGATGAGCTAAAGCAATTAATTCAATATGCGTTTCAAACTAAAAATGAAATGACGTTAGCCGTTTCAGCCCCTGGCAGTGCAGGCATGGAAACCTGTTTTGTCAACCTTGTCGAGCCTGGCGAAAAAGTCATCGTGTGCCGTAATGGTGTGTTTGGTGAACGTATGCGTCAAAATGTGGAGCGTGTCGGCGCGATTGCAGTGGTAGTTGATAATGAATGGGGTGAACCTGTTAGTGTGCCTGCCGTTGAAGCTGCACTGCAAGCAAACCCAGACGCCAAGTTTTTAGCTTTTGTTCATGCTGAAACCTCAACTGGCGCATTGTCAGATGCCAAAAGCTTATGTGCTCTAGCACAACAATATGGCTGTTTGAGCATAGTGGATGCGGTAACCTCACTAGGCGGTGTCGAGCTATTGGTTGATGAATGGGGAATTGATGCCATTTATTCTGGTAGCCAAAAGTGTCTATCTTGTGTACCTGGTTTGTCGCCAGTGTCTTTTTCAGCTAAAGCGGTGGAAAAATTAAAAAACCGCAAAACACCAGTACAAAGTTGGTTTTTAGATCAAACTTTAGTGATGGGCTATTGGGGCAATGCCAATGGCGGTAAGCGAAGTTATCATCATACTGCGCCTGTGAATGCCCTTTATGCCCTACATGAGTCATTACGATTACTGGCAAACGAAGGCCTAGAAAACGCATGGGCTCGTCATCAAGCGATGCATTTAAGTTTACGGGCAGGACTTGAACAGCTTGGACTTAAATTTGTGGTGGATGAGGCTTATCGTCTACCACAATTAAACGCAGTTTATATTCCGCAAGGCATTGATGATGCGGCTGTGCGTAAACAGTTGCTTGAAGTTTATAACCTTGAGATTGGTGCAGGTTTAGGGGCGTTGGCTGGCAAAGCTTGGCGTATCGGTTTGATGGGCTTTGGCGCACGAGCTGAAAATGTTGCTCTATGCTTAAAAGCATTAGAAAGTGCATTAAAATAAACTGTTATTTTTGATAAGCGCCTTGATGGCGCTTTTTTATTGTTTTTATTTTGCCAAGCGGTTTAAAAAAACGCTATGCTCAACAATTAACAAAACAATAACAATAATCAGAGCCAGTCAATGCGCAGTATTAGGTCTATCTTTGCTATTTTTGTCGGTTATATCAGTATATCTGTATATGCAGTGGCAAATAATGACAGTCAAAGCCATCACGCTTTACAACCGCAAACTGTTACTATTGCTTCAGCGATGTTTCGTCCACCATATATTTTACCGGATGAGCGCTCGGGTTATGAGTTAGATATCATTCGTGCTGCATTTGCTGATCAGCATATCAAAGTGTTGTTTCAATTCTCATCTCGTAATCGGCAAATGCTTCATTTTGAGCAAAAGAAAGTCGATGCCATCATGACGGTGAATAAGCATACTGGAGTGAGTGGTTTTTTATCTGATGAATATATTCAATATAAAAATGTGGCGATTAGTTTGGCCAAAAAAAATATTCAATTAACGGGTATCGCTGATCTGGCAAATTATAGCGTGGTGGCGTTTTTGAATGCGCGCAATGTATTAGGTCAGGTCTTTCATGATATGGCTGAACAAAATCGAGCATATCTCGAGGTATCACCGCAAATAAAGCAAAACAAAATGTTGTATTTGAATCGGGTAGATGTGGTGATTGCTGATGGGTATGTGTTTCAAGAGCTTAATCAGCAAATTAGAAGGGATGTGGATATTTCACAACCTTTGCACTTTCATAGGCTGTTTGATGGTCCAAATTATTCGATGAGTTTTCATGACCCAGAATTAAGGGATAGTTTTAATTTGGGGCTAGCCAATATTCGCGCTAATGGGCAATACCAGCAAATCAAATTACATTATTTACAAGATTACCAACATTAAAAAAGCCTCCAACGAGGCTTTTTAATGTATTGTTTAGGCTGAGTTTAAGCTGAGTCTAATCAGCTAAACGCTTTTCTAATTCAGCGACTTGTGCTTGCAATGCTTCTAATTTTTCTCGGGTTTTTAACAGCACATGCTGTTGAACTTCAAACTCTTCTCTTGATACGACGTCTAGCTTCATCAATTGGCTTTGTAAAACTTGCTTACTGCGCTCTTCAAACTCAGCGGCAAATTGTTTTACGCCAGTCGGTAAGTTCTCACTAAGTTGTTTAGCGAGTTCTTCAATTTTTTTGGGATTGATCATGCTTTATATTCCTTCACCGATATTGCTGCCATTGTAGCTTAGCTAGCTAAGAACACCAAAACTTGCTAGGTAAAATGTTAACTCGTGGGCGATATCTGCTATGATCTGCCCTCGATTATTCTTCTAAGGAACCCAATATTAATGAAACTCAATCCCGGACAAAACGATGCGGTGCATTATGTATCAGGTCCTTGCCTTGTGCTTGCTGGTGCAGGCAGTGGTAAAACACGGGTTATCATTAATAAAATTGCTTACTTAGTCGAAAAGTGTGGTTATCAAGCGCGTAATATTGCCGCGGTGACTTTTACCAATAAAGCTGCTCGCGAGATGAAAGAGCGTGTTGCTCAATCAATGGGGCGTAAAGAAGCCCGAGGTCTGTGGATTTCAACTTTCCATACACTCGGGTTAGAAATCATCAAGCGTGAACATAAAGTGGTTGGTTTAAAAGCCGGTTTTTCATTGTTTGATGACCAAGATACCTTCGCATTATTAAAAGAGCTCACCGAGAATGAGCTGGACGAAGACAAGGATTTAATCAAAGCGCTGGCAAGCGCCATTTCCAATTGGAAAGGCGATTTAGTCGTGCCTGAACAAGCGATTAAGCGCGGTGGTGATGAGCGCACTCAGTTATTTGCTAAGTTGTATCAGCGCTATGCCCAGCATATGAAATCCTATAACGCGCTTGATTTTGACGATTTAATCCTCTTGCCGACCTTGTTACTACGACACAATGAGGAAGTGCGTACTCGCTGGCAAACACGGATTCAATACTTGCTGGTGGACGAGTATCAAGACACCAATACTAGTCAATATGAACTGGTGAAACTACTGGTTGGCGAGCGAGCCAGATTTACCGTTGTTGGTGATGATGATCAGTCTATTTATTCTTGGCGTGGCGCTAAACCGCAAAACTTAGTATTACTGGGAACCGACTTTCCTAAATTGCGATTGATTAAGCTTGAGCAAAATTACCGTTCTAGCCAGCGTATTTTACGGGCAGCAAACATATTGATTGCCAATAATCCCCATGTTTACGAAAAATCCTTATTCAGTGAATTGGCTTATGGTGAGCCATTAAGAGTCTTGTTTGCGGCTAACGAAGAGCAAGAGGCCGAACGCGTCGTGGCTGAAATTATTCGGCATAAGTTTGTTGGACGCACGCAATTTGGCGATTATGCCATTTTATATCGTGGCAACCATCAGTCGCGATTGTTAGAGCGTGCGCTAATGACCAACCGTATTCCATATAAGCTCAGTGGAGGCACTTCGTTTTTTGCCCGAGCAGAAATTAAAGACATCATGGCGTACCTCAGGCTTGTGGTAAATCCAGATGATGATAATGCATTCTTACGTGTGGTGAATTTGCCTAAACGCGGTATTGGTCCTGCCACACTTGAGCGCTTGGGTAACTATGCCAACCAAAAACATATTTCGCTATTTGAAGCCATTTTTGACGCTGAGCTTAATCACCATCTTGCTCCAGCGGCCATGGCGTCCTTGTATCAATTTGGAAAATTTATTGTCGATACTGGTGAAATAGCCAAGCGTGGAGAGTCTGTTGATGCCATTAAGCAGCTGATCCGCAGTATTAATTACGAAGATTATTTGTACGAAACCAGCACCAGTGCAAAAGCCGCTGAAATGCGGATGAAAAATATTTCTGAACTTTATCGCTGGGTGACAGAAATGCTTGAAGGTGATGAACTTGATGAACCTATGACCTTACCTGAAGTGGTCACTCGGTTAACTTTGCGTGACATGATGGAGCGTAATCAAGAAGACGAAGGTGGCGATCAAGTGCAGTTAATGACACTCCATGCCTCAAAAGGCTTAGAGTATCCTTATGTGTTTATGGTGGGCGTTGAAGAGCGTATTTTGCCGCATCAGTCCAGTATTGATGAAGACAACGTTGATGAAGAGCGCCGGTTAGCCTATGTGGGAATTACTCGGGCACAAAAAGAGTTGTGGTTTACCCTGTGTAGAGAACGGCGTCAGTTTGGTGAAACCATGCGCTGCGAACCGAGCCGTTTTTTAATGGAATTACCCCAAGATGACTTAATTTGGGAAAATCGCAAGCCCAAACAAACCGAACAGCAAAGAGTAGAAACCGGTAAAGCCAATATTGCTAATTTACGGGATATGTTTAAGAAATAAGTTTGCAAGGCTCAGCAAGTGCTAGCGCCCGACCTTGGCCTAAACGGTAACCGAGTTGCTTAAATTGATGTACTTGTTGTTGGGTGTCGATTGCCGTTGCAATAATTTTTATATTTAATGCGCTTGCTGCGAGTTGATATGCTTTTACTAACTTTAACTGTTGCATATTGATTAGGTGTTTGCTGATCTCTGGGGCAAGCTTAAGCATAGTAATAGGCAGAAAGCTTAAGCTACTGAGTGAGCTGTAACCTGTTCCATAATTATCAATACCAATATTCACACCAAGTTGATGAATAATTTCAAAGGCGTTGATATGGTTTTCAGTATTTTTTACAAATGATTTTTCATCAAAAAATATAGTCAATTTAGTTAAATTGATTGCGCTAGATTTTAAGGTGTTTTTCAGTCCTCTAATGGCATATTTATGTTTAACATGTTGACTTGAAATAACCATGTGCAACTCAGTTTTTTCACCGTATTGCGCTTTTAGTGCTGCGTAATCTTGATTGAGTTTTTGGAAAATATAATCATCTAATATCACTGCTAGCTGCGAATTGAATGCCAGTTGACATAATTGATGATGATTTTTGATACCGTGAACGTTATGAGTCCAACGGGTTTGCGGTTCGATTGCAATAATGTTTTTTTGGTCAATATCGTAAACAGGGCTATATTCCACTGTGATTTGACCTTGTTCTATCGCGGCTTTAAACTGCTCAATTAAATCATTTTGCTGTTCATTCTGCTGGCTTAGCTGGCTATCAAATATGACGTAACAGCCTTTACCATTAGATTTTGCTTGATACATTGCGCGATCAGCATCGCGTAACAGTGATTCGGTGGTATCTAGCGCATTATTGTTCGAGAAGACAATACCGATACTCGCACCCGAGATAAATTTTTGTTTAGCGAGCAAATAAGGTTGTGAAATTTGATGCAAAATACGCTCGCTAACTTCTATTGCATCTTGCGAGCCGTGAATAGAGTCTAATAACACCACAAACTCATCACCGCCCATGCGCGCAAGCGTGTCGTTGTCCCTAATACAAGATTTTAAGCGATGCGCTGTTTCGATTAAAAAGCGATCGCCTTCTAAATGACCAAAGGTATCATTAATCGCTTTAAAGCGGTCTAAATCTATAAACAATAAGGCGAATTGTTCTTTGTTATGACGTCTTATATGCTTGATAGCTTGTGATAATCGTTCAATTAAATAACTGCGATTAGGTAAACCTGTTAAACCGTCATGTTGCGCATCATGTAACAGTTGCGCTTCCATTTTTCGGCGTTGATTAATTTCGACTTGTAGGTCGGTATTTACCTTGGCCAATGCCTTTGTTCTTTGTTGAACTTTCTCTTCTAAAAGCTCATAGCTGTGCTTCAAAGATTCAACAGCTTGCTTCCGCTCCATTGCATTAGCGATGTGCTGTGATACAAATGTGAGTAGCTCTACGTCTTTTGTTTGGTAGGTTTGATCTGAATCTAAACTATAAATAGTTAATGCGCCTACCACTTTGCCATGGATTCGAAGTGGGATACCAATCCATTGTTGCATATAATGGGTTCTATTAAGCTCAGGTGATTTTGCATAAATCACGCCTTGCTCAATCATTAAGCGAATATCTGTTGCAGTAAATAAACAAGGTTTTTTCACCTGTAAAATGTATTCGGTTAACCCATCTTGCATTGGTCGTTTGGATGGATATTTAGAATCCATCTGAGAAACATAAAAAGGGAATGACAGCATGTTGTCATCGACTAATGAGATAAAGCAATTTTTAGCAGGTAATAGCTGACTTATAATCTGATGAATGCGTGTATAAAAGTCTTGATGAGGAACATTTGACGCTGATAAATCGGCAATTTCGAATAATGATTTTTGCAGTTTTTCAGCTTTTACACGTTCGGTTACCTCTAACTTTAAACTGTTATAAGCCTGGCTTAGTTCTTTTGTGCGTTCTTGAATGGCTTGTTCTAGTTGTTCATGGTGCAGTAAACGCTCCATGACCCCTGAAATGTGATGACTAATAAACCCCATTAACTCTAGTTCAAGATCACCGTAGGTAATAAGTTCATTATAACTTTGAACAACCAGTACCCCATGCACTAAACCGTTATTTTTGATCGGTACACCAAGCCATTGATGACAAGGTGATCCCATACCTTGAATTTCGCCCATTTCAATTAAGTGATCAAATCCTGCGTTATCGCAGAGTAGAGGCTCTCCTTGCCTTAATACATAGCCGGTAATGCCACGCTTTAAAATGGCGGAAATTTCTTCATCAGGGTAAAGTTCACAGGGATGAGGATCTTTTTCATCAGCAAAAAAGGGTAAACTAATTAAACCCGTTTTTGGGTTAAGCGATGCAATAAAAAAATTGTCTGCAGGAACAAGTTTTTGTAAGTGTTGATGCACACCAGCATAAAAATCATCTAAAGAGGCGGCTTTGGTGGCAATGTTGGATATACCCAAAAGTGCATGTTGAATGATTTCAGAGCGTTTATATTTTGCAGCTAAGCGTTTTAAGCGAGCGACCTTGCGTTGTAGTAGATCAATATCGCCGGCTGTTTTTTGGCAAATAATATCCTTATTCATTTAAATTGCCACGCTACCCTATAAATGTTAAATAAAATCAAAAAAATAGTAAAACATATTTTTAACACAGATATTAGTGTGATCCAAGTAATATTCTTGGCCGTAGAAACACTTACAAAGGTCCAGATTAGTCAAAACTTAAGCACTCAGTTAAAAAAAGTAAATCAGAGCTAGACGTAGAGCTAAATTATCCCTACTATATGCGTCGCTAACCAAGGCGAGCGCCCATAGCTCAGCTGGATAGAGCGTACCCCTCCGGAGGGTAAGGCCGAAGGTTCGAATCCTTCTGGGCGCACCATTCGGTAATATGCTTTATAATTAGCATAACCGAAGAGGTTTTGCTTTAGGTTAGTAAGATTGAAATCAGTGGTGATTGTAGCTCAGTTGGTAGAGTCCCGGATTGTGATTCCGGTTGTCGTGGGTTCGAGCCCCATCAGTCACCCCATTCAATTTGTTGTTTTATTTATATCTCGGTGATTAGCGCAGCCCGGTAGCGCATCACGGCTCTTTGTAAGAGCGGAGCAGAGGGTTTACCCTCATAATATTTGCTCAAATACTTGGACAATTTCTCGGTGATTAGCGCAGCCCGGTAGCGCATCTGCTTTGGGAGCAGAGGGTCAGAGGTTCGAATCCTCTATCACCGACCACCTTCACGTTTTTGGTAACGACTTTAGCTTTTCGGCTAGATAAATATCAGACTTGTTAGCAAGTAAAATATCGGTGATTAGCGCAGCCAGGTAGCGCATCACGGCTCTTTGTAAGAGCGGAGCAGAGGGTTTACCCTCATAATATTTGCTCAAATACTTGGACAATTTCTCGGTGATTAGCGCAGCCCGGTAGCGCATCACGGCTCTTTGTAAGAGCGGAGCAGAGGGTTTACCCTCGTAATATTTGCTCAAATACTTGGACAATTTCTCGGTGATTAGCGCAGCCCGGTAGCGCATCTGCTTTGGGAGCAGAGGGTCAGAGGTTCGAATCCTCTATCACCGACCACATTACATAGAAATCCCTATCAGCTTGCTGGTAGGGATTTTTTTATGTCTGAATTAATTTGAAATGCTATAAAATCAAGTAGTAAAACCATTGCTTATGGACGTTCAGGTTTATCTAATGGGGACTTGGAAAGCGGATTTTTGCTCATTTTGTCATGACAGCATTAGTGAGTAATCTGTTAGATTCATTACTTTAGTTAACTGTGATGCAACTTGTGTTGTCTTGTTTGTATCGGTAGAGGACAGAACGTTGCAACATATAATAATAAAGCACTGGACGTTTTCACGTGCAGTGCTTTGTTAATTGCGCCTAATTCGATGTAGACGCAATAACTATTAACTAATGATTAAGCTGCTTTTAACTGACTCGCTTGCACATCATCATTTACCGCATCTGCGATTACTTTGTTTAATTCGCCAATAGGTAAAATAGTACGGCCGTATTCGGCATTTAAAACCTGTGCCATAGCAAAGTAAATTGCGCTTGCGCCACAGAAAATACCTTCGATACCTGCAATTGTGCCAATCAATTCTGAGCCAGTAAAATCGCGCGCTGCAAGCAAGAAAAATAATATCGTTAATGACCCAAATACAATTTGTTTTGCACGCGGGTAGCGTAAAGAGCCAACAAACATAAAGGCGGTAAAGACGCCCCATAAACCAAGATACCATCCCATAAAGCTTGCTGGGCTTGCTTGTGAAATACCCATTTGAGGCATAATCATTAAGCCAACTAATGTTAACCAGAAAAGACCGTATGAGGTAAATGCTGTGGTACCAAAAGTGTCACCACATTTGAAGCACATCATGCCTACAATCACTTGGCCAATACCACCATAAAAGATACCCATTGCTAAGATCATCGCGTCAATTGGGAAAAATCCAGCGTTGTGGATGTTGAGTAAAATGGTAGTCATACCAAATCCCATTAAACCTAATGGTGCTGGATTGGCAAATTGTGTCGACATGGAAGCTCCTAAGAGATGTGTAATGCTTTGCTAATCATATTTAGCAAAACATAGGAAGTTGTAAAAATTCGAGCGCATTCTATGTGAGGAAGTTGAGTCAGGCAAATTATGCCTTATCCAAGGTAGACGTAGTTGATATGATTGCTTTAAAGTGGATAGACATTGTTGATTGTGATATTAATAATTAATAATCAATATTATCAATTGCTTGTTGCTTATTTGCTTGGCTGTTTCTGATGGTGAGTCGACCTACTTTGTGTAAGCATGGTTGACTTTGTTACGACAATCTTGAATTGAGACCTTGATCACGAGTTGCTGCTTAGTGTGACTATTGCAGCAAAAACTGCCGTTTTATGACTTTTATAGCCGCAGTTTACAAACCATAACTTGCTGTTTTTTTGGTCAGGATCACAGTCTAAAATAATAGTTAGTTAAAGATGATTTTATTTTTCATCGAGCCTTTTATGTAAAAAGTTTGTTGTTATTTTAGGGGTGTTTGTTATGGCTGCTGAGTGGGTTCACCACGCCAGAAGTATAAGAGCTGCTTTATACATCAAGCGTGGCATAGTTAAAGGATTAATCTTCGACGCGAACACCCCATACATCATGCTCGTCAGCATGAATGATTTGCACCCAAATTTGATCACCTGGCTTCACATCAAATTCATCCGTTAGGTAAACTTTGCCATCCACTTCTGGCGCATCCATGTATGAACGTCCAATGGCGCCTTCAGTATTAACTTCGTCAATTAGAACTAAGTACTCTTGCCCAATACGCGCTTGCAGCTTTTCGGCACTAATTTTGGCTTGAACAGCCATAAAGCGTTGTAACCTGTCTTCCATCACTTCTTCAGGAACATGATCTGGCAATTCGTTTGCTTTAGCACCTTCTACTGGCGAGTACTTAAAGCAGCCTACTCTGTCTAATTGTGCTTGCTCTAAAAACTCGAGTAACTCTTGAAACTCTTCTTCTGTTTCACCAGGAAAGCCAACAATAAAGGTTGAGCGAATCACTAGTTCTGGACAGATTTCACGCCATTTTTTAATCCGCTCTAATACTCTATCTGAGCTGCCTGGGCGCTTCATTAACTTCAGAATACGTTTATTGGCATGTTGGAATGGAATATCGAGGTAAGGGAGTATTTTACCTTCTGCCATTAACGGAATAATATCGTCTACATGAGGATAGGGATAAACATAGTGTAAGCGTACCCAAACGCCTTGCTTAGCCAATTGCTCGCACAGTTGTTGCATATGAGTTTTAACTGGCATGCCATCCCAAAATGCAGTTTTATGTTTTACATCAACGCCATATGCTGAGGTATCTTGTGAAATGACCAATAGTTCTTTCACTCCAGCATTGGCCAAGCGTTGTGCTTCGCCCAATACATCACCAATAGGGCGGGAGTCCAAATCACCTCGCATTGAGGGGATAATGCAGAAGGTGCAGCGATGATTACAGCCTTCAGATATTTTCAAATAGGCATAATGCTTGGGGGTTAGCTTAATGCCATGATCAGGCACTAAATCAATTAAAGGATTATGTTGTGGCTTTGCAATATGTTGATGAACTTGTTTGAGTACCTCATCATATGCGTGAGGCCCTGTTACACCCAAAACGTTCGGGTGTAATTCAATAATTTCATCTTTTTTAGCCCCTAAACATCCGGTCACTAATACCTTGCCGTTAGCGGCTAACGCTTCACCAATGGTGTCGAGAGATTCTTGAACCGCGGCATCTATAAAGCCGCAAGTATTAACAATGACCATATCTGCATCTTCATAGGTTGAGACAACATCATAACCTTCGGTGCGTAATTGGGTCAGAATACGTTCAGAGTCAACAAGGTTTTTGGGGCAACCGAGGCTAACAAAGCCTATCTTTGCAGCGCTAGCTGAAATAGGTTGTTCATTAGTGTTAATGGCTTGCTCTGCTATGACCTTTTTTGGGGTATTAAGAGTGGTGGTTTGTTTGGGGTCATAGTGGTTAACAGTCATGTTGCCTCTTTATGAATTGACAAGTCGAAATGAATAAATAATGGTCAAGTTTAAGAGGCGAGATTATACATAAGTATTTAAGGGAATACAGCTAGGCACAAGGGAAGAAATAATAAGATTATCCTGACCTGCAAGCTGTTTATTCCGTTGCAGGGCAAGGTTATTTATTGAGTGACTTGACTTAAGCCCTGACGGTTTTGCTTTGCTTGTTGTTGTGTTTTTCGACGTTGCAAGTACAAATACAGCCCCGTAAATGCAAGGAAGACAGGCATTAAGCCTAGAATACACCAAATAATACGCGTAAATAAGCCGCCAAAATAGCCGAAGTGAAGCTTGCGGAAGCTATCAAGAAATACCAATAAGAAACCAGCTTCTCGAATATCTTGTTTTGAAATTAATTCACCTGTTGATTTATCAAAACTCACAATACTGCTGTATTCACTATTGAGAGGGTTTGCTGTTTCAACTGAGCCGTAAAACGTAATATCTCTATCTGGTTCGTGTGGCATGGCTAAATAACCGGCTTGAAAGGAGGCTATTTCTTTAGTTGACTGTCGTCTGAGAGCTTCAAATGAAATATCAGGACTATGCAATGGTGCGGTTATATAAAGGTGTTTACCATCTCCGTGCTCAGTCACTTCATGGATGATACCGCTGATATTCCAATAAGCGCCGGTAAAGGCCAGAATAATTAATATAGGCGAGCTGATAATACCAATCATTTTGTGAATGTCGCTGTATAGAATGCGCTTTACCGCATTAAGACGCAGAGTAAACAGCTTGGCCCAAAATCGGCGATAAATGATGATGCCGCTAATACCTAAAAATAGCATGATGAGTGCCATAACAAAGGCGACAGAAGCCCCTTTTACGTGCAGTAAAAATGAATAGTGCAGTTCTAATAACCAGTCGGTTATATAGTGATCCATTGGTTGTGGTGTTGACAGTAATTTATTTTGGTATTGGTTAACGTAGACCTTATACCAGTCTTCTGTTCCACGCTTGATTAGGTATGCAGCATCAGAACGAGATTTATCATCAAATAATTCCCAACCACCTAGTTCATAGTCTGGGTTATTGCCAAGTACTGAGGTCATTAGTGTATCTAAAGACTGCCTATTGCTCGATTCCGACTCATTGACAGACATGTGAGTAGGACGAAGTAAGGTGTCTATTTCTACTTTAAAAACCAATATACTGCCTGTTATAGACATGATCAGAATCGGTAGCATGGCGATTAATGCACCATATGAGTGCCATTTAAAAAGGGTCTTTCTCATGTTGTCCTTCAATACATCACATTTGGTTAATATATTTGGGCACTGTTCAGGAAACCCCAAACAGTGGCTTATTATGGGTAAATGGACTATTATCGGTCACCGTTTCCAAGTCATATTCGTTACAGTTTCCAGCTGATAGTTGCGCTATAGTTAGCTGGTGCACCATAAAATCCCTGAGCCCAATAAAGACTGGTTAGATATTTTTCATCGGTGACGTTATTGGCATTAACGGCAATGTTTAAGTTGTCAGTAATGTCATATTTAGCCATTAAGTCCACAATGGAGTAGGCTTTTTGTTCAGTAATAATTTCTTCACCTGCATTTTCAAATCCATCTCCGACAACACCTTGTGAGCGATAAATGTCATCTTGCCAACGCATGTTTATCCCCAGTGACAAGCCGTCTATAAAAGCAACATCATAGGTTGCCGCTAACTTAAACATTTTACTGGGTGTATAAGCTGCTACATTGTCGTCACCTTTAATATCAAAGTCGGTGTAGCCAATGCTGGCATTTAGACCAGGATAAATTTCTCCGGCAATATCAATCTCAAAACCACGACTACTAATGCCATCGGCACCAATGTAACGTTGTTCAGTTGGTGGAAGGTCAATGGTGCGTGGGTCAAGTGTGGCTAAGTTAGTTTGCTGAATATCGAAGTAGGCTAACGTTGTGATGAGGTTGCCATTAAACAATTCGCTTTTTAAACCAATTTCTTGGCTTTCACCTGTGACGGGGGCAAGGGTATTGTCGTTAACGTCTAGTTCACGTTGTGCAGTAAATGTTTCGGTGTAGCTTGCATAGGCTAACAGCTCTGGAATAAAGCGATAAGTTAAGCCTAAATAAGGAATAAATTGCGCATCTTCAACATCTTGAATATTACCATATGATTCGCCTTCTGCTTTCCAGTCGTTGTATCGCCCGCCAGCAATTAAGTGAAAGTCTTCAAGTAGATTGAACCTGCCGGTAAAGTAAGCGGCTTTTTGAGTTGCGCTAACATCGCTGCCGCGTAAACCATCAGCAAAGGTGGGTTTAGGGGTATTGCCATCCCAAGTATTTAAGTCAGGCATTGCTGGAAAACCATTGCCAGTGGTGTAGTCGTAAAGTGAGCTGTCCGTGTAATCTAATTTTGCATAATTGACGCCAAATACAAGCTGATGTTCGCGGCCAAATAAGCTGAAGTCGCCGTCAATATATAAGTCTGCTAAGTTGTGTTTATCGTCTAGGTCGTACTCACTGCCATAACCGGTTAAACCTAGTTCAGTGTTTTTGTCTGGGGTTCCATATACATAAAACAGCTCGGTATCTTCGTCTGTAGTTTTATATGAGTAGGTTGCACGTAATCGCCAGTTATCAGAAAAATAATGGCTAAGCTCAAGTACGGTATTTTGCTTTTCTACTTGCCAATTTGACCAATCAGCAGAGGTGTTGGTTGAACGATCATAATGGGTGGCACTGCCATCGGTATAAAATAAAGGGAGTGCGCCCCAGTTGTTGCCATTGGCATCATTGTCAATATAACTGTGGCTTAATGATAGATTGGTGTCATCACTAATCTTTGCTTCAATAAAGGCATACAGCACAGTTTTATCAGTTTGGTAGCGGTCTAAATATGAGTCTTTGGTTTGTTTTACTGCAACCACTCTAGCGGCGAAAGTATCATTCAAGTTACCACTTGCATCGGCTTTAAGGCGCAAGTTGTCCCAGCTACCGTAACTTGCAGATAAATTAACTTGGTTGTCTGCCGTTGGGCGTTTACGGATGAAGTTAACGGTAGCAGAAGGGTTACCCACACCTGTCATTAAACCGTTGGCGCCACGGATAACCTCTACACGATCATAAATAGCGGTATCTTCATCTGCATGATTGTTGCCAGAGGTAAGCGGCAGGCCGACACCGTCAATTTGAAAGTTGGTTACATCAAAACCACGTGCGGTGTAGTAGGTGCGGTCGGTTTCAATTCTTTCTACGTTAATACCTGTTGCGGTATCTAAAGCTGAATTAATATCATTTAATTGGAAGTCACGTATTTGTGCTCCGGTAATGACAGATACTGATTGCGGAATGTCACTAATCGCTAAGTCTAATCGTGAAGCTCCACTTGCTGAATGGGCATTGTAACCCTTAATATAACGACCTTTTACTTCGATAACTTCCAGTGGTTGTTGACTGGCACTTTCCTGTGCACTTGGTGAAGCTTCTTGAGGTTCTGATACTTGAGTGTTGTCGTTAGCGTTGGCTAACGTACTGAATATATAAAGTAGAGATAAATATACCGGACTGAATTTCATATTTTTCATCTTAGGTTGTAACCATTAGGGCGTTATGTTGAGTACCCTTGTAAAGGTTGTAAGTCTTTTGTGTGAAAAATAGTACATGAAATCGTGCCAGATTCAAATGATAATCATTATCATTTACATTCGTGGGAGTTTGTAAAGGCTGGTGGCGAAATGGCTTATTTAAATCAGTTCTGTGATTGGTTTTATTAGGGCTTTAGTTGGTGGATGGAAGTAAACGTTGCATAAAAAAACACCGGCTTGAATATTGCCGGTGTTAAGTATGAGGGATGTTGATTTGCGAATGGTGGGCTATTTCTAAGTTAGTCTTAACCTGTGTTAAGAATAATCAATCAAGTTATACTGAGCGCGTAATACTTCAATAATATCCGCTTTGGGGTTACTAGAAAGCTCAATTTTACTGCCGGTGACTTTTTCTGCTACGCCGGTATATGTTTCAGACACCATCATCATGGCTGATAAGGGTAAATCGTTATCACGAGCCAAAACTTCACGTTCTGGCATTCTGTCTTTGTTCAGTAAAATGTCTGCATCGTCAAAGTGATTTAACAGGAATTGACGGAAGCCTTCTTTAGAGTTTTCAACAATTTTACCGTCACGATAAGCTGGGCCATCCCATATACGTGATGAATCAGGGGTGCCAACTTCATCCATGTAGATTAATTTTGAGTTACCGTTTTTGTCTGTCACGTAGCCGAACTCAAATTTAGTATCAACAAACACTTGATCGAGTTTAGCTAACGCATCAGAGATCACTCCAAAGCCTTGCTTTAAAAGCTTTTCGTATAGATCAATATCTTCAGGCTTTTCAAAACCGAATGCAGCGTAGTTCGCTTCAATATCGCTGCGACTTATATTGACGTCGTCTTGAGCTGGTACACCAGGAATACCCGTTAAAATGCCTTTTGTTGATGGCGTGATTAACAATTCAGGTAGTTTTTGATCTTTGGTTAAGCCTTCGGGTAAGGTTATGCCGCAAAATACACGCTCACCTTTCGCATAAGCGCGCCACATGGAACCAGTAATGTATTGGCGGCAAATTGCTTCAACCTTAATTGGGCGCGCTTTTTGGACAATCCATACAAATGGGTGTGGAATATCAAGAATATGGCTATCTGCTAAACCATTTTCAGCAAATAGTTTAAACCAGTGGTTTGAAATGGCGTTCAGTGCTGCGCCTTTACCTGGAATACCTTGTAAATTACCTTCTCCATGAAAAATACAGTCAAAGGCTGAAATTCGATCGCTAATAACCATAATGGCTAATGGGGTATCTTCTGGGACATCGTAGCCTTTATCACGGATTAAGCGGCGACTGTCGGCATCGGTTAACCAATAGACACTGCGTACTTTTCCGCTGTGTACCGGTTTGTCGGTGCGAATGGGTAAATCGTTGTTAACGGCGAGTACAGAATCAGCAAGACTCATGACGAGTATTCCTCAGATTTGAGTGTAGGGGGTATTTTTATGGAGGCTATTTTACCTGTATTCCTCAGTTTTGCCACGTAAAAAGGCATCGTATAAATAGGCTTTTTTTATAGGAGAACAATCGCAAGGGACGCCAGATTTGTAGCTGACTTTATGCAGAAATTAAGGCAGTATTCATGCTTTAAATTTACTGGTTACTATTGTGGGCCAACCTCAAGCTGAAAACACAGCCAAACTTGGGCTGATTTTTGTATCAATCGCGGTATTTTTTTGGGGGATTTTACCTATCGCCCTAAAGCTATCTGGACAATTTATTGATGCTATTACCTTAACTTGGTTTCGGTTTTTAATGGCGTTTGTCGTCACATTACTTATTCAATGGCGTTTTGGTAATTTACGCCAATTTACTGCGCTCTCTAAAAGTCAGTGGCTAAAGCTCTGCTTGGCTGGCATTTTGTTGATGTTTAACTATGTGTCATTTGTATACTCGCTTGACTATTTAGCTCCGGGTGCCGCGCAATTAAATTTTCAAACTTCGCCGTTTTTTTTAGCATTTGGTGGGGTGTTATTTTTTAAAGAGAAAATCAGTGCGGTGCAGTTGAGCTGTTTTGCCACCTTAGCACTGGGCATGTTGTTATTTTTTCATCCTCATTTGAGTTTTACTGACACTGATAATCATCAGGTCATGATTGGCGTGATGATAGTGCAGTTTTCGGTAATGTCGTGGACGAGTTATGCTTTGTTGCAAAAGTCATTAGCTAGTCAGTTATCCCCGAGTAATATTTTGCTCTTTATCTATTTTCTGGGAATTGGCGTGATGGCTCCGTTTAGTAGTTTTGGTCATTTCAATCAAATGAACACTGAACAGTGGGGCGTTGCTATATTTTGTGGCGCCAACACTTTGATTGCTTATGGATGCTTTGCTCAAGCCATGAAATATTGGCCTACAGCACAGGTCAGTGCCATGATTGCCTTGACACCAGTATTGAGCTTTAGCGCCACGGCTCTTGTTGTTAGTTTTGGCTGGTGGGTCGATGTGTTTAGCGCTGATAATATTGATGCTTTATCGTTATTAGGCATAGTGTTGATTATTGCATCAGTATTTGCCGTGCAAATTTGGCCGTTGATGGTCAAACGTCAGCATGTTAAAGCAGGTATTCAGTAGCTTTGTGACCGTCTGTGTTGTGATGCCGCTTACCAGAGTGGAAAAGGTTTTATCTGGTAAGCTTGGCAAAACATTAGCGGTTAAAACTTAGGTTTATATTCAAAAGCGGCTTGGGCTTTGCTGTCGCTAAATATCTCTATAGTCTGTTTTTTATTAAAAAATCCATTAACGATATTATTGGGAAACGACTGAATGCAAGCGTTAAAGTTAGCCACATTTTGGTTAAAAATACGCACTGCAGCACCGACGTTGTCTTCTTGTTCAGTAATCTCATACATAAATTTAGCGAATGAGTCAGAGGCTTTTAGCTCGGGGTAAGCTTCGACAGCAACATGGATGCCTTTGATAAGTTCTTGTGATGTTTGATCAACATGATTTTGTAACTTGGTATCAATGTTATTGTTTTGGAGGGCATTGATACCTTGGCGCAGAGCAGTAATTTTTGGCAATAACTCTTTTTCATAATCTTGGTGTTGTTGCAGTACTCGCTCAAGCTCAGGAATAATGCGACTACGCTGCCTTTCTTGAGTAATCACATCAGCCCAGCCTCGTTGCACAGCGTTGTGTTCTTTCACAATGATATTGTAGATACTGAACACGGCTATCGCGAGCACAACTAAGATAGCCATCATAATCAAAAATGCATTCATAATTTTCCTTATTTTAAAGGGCTGGCACTGTGTTTGATAATTTGGTTAACAAAGCCAAATATACTATTTACTGTGGACAATGATGTCTCATTTAGCAATTCTTGTTTAAATTTTTCTGGTTGGCTAATGTCATAATCCATTGCTGGTTCGAGCAAATTGGTATGCTTTTGATTGATCAATAAGCTGCCATCGTAAGCAAATTCAATGGTTAAATCATTTAGTTCATTGGCTAATTGCTCACAGGCGATGACCACCACGGGTTCTAAAAATTTTGCGGCATTAAATTCTGATTCAGCTTGTACCCGAAACCTTTTTTCAAACTCTCTGGAAGCGGGCATGAAGTTTTGCTGCCACTTTTTTGTTAGCCGAGATTGGCTAATAACTAAATGGCTGGTGTTATTGATTATGGGGAAAATAACCCCTTGACGATAATAGTGATCATACACGGTTCTGGTGCGCGTTCTGGTGCCACCTTTGCCATCTGACACTTGATAAGTTTCTGTTCTTTTGTCGACATAATGATGGTAAACCACACTGGCACGTATTAGGCCGAGGTCAGAGTGAAAATCAATTTCTTTACCCCACTCTAGGCGTTGTGAGTAGTTACCACGCTGAAAATCAACAAATTTATGCGTCATGGCATTTAAATAGTTGGCATCGCAATCGGTCATATTATAAAGATGCTTTAAGGTTTCATCTCGCAATAAGTTAGATAGTTTACTCAAGCTATTTTTACGGCGAATCAGCTTAAAAATTGCAATGATGACGCCAATAGCGCATAAGCCAAAAACGAACAGATCAGTACCAGTAAAAGCGCCTTGTTTACTTTGTCCTGCAAGGTAAAGCCAATAACCTATGCCGGTTAATAACGATATCAATCCACCAAGGTACAAGCGATTGTTATTAAATTTAAGCTGATGAGGATAAGCAATGGCTTGGTTTAAACAGTCTTTAACCACATCGATAGACTCTGAATGTGACACACTGACCGTTAGTTTTTTAATAAACTTTGCTAGAGCTTGGTTGTTGATGGATTTACCGTTCATTTTTGTCGATGGTGTTGCTGACATGGTAAATCCTTGTGTTTATTCATAAGGATATATTACAAGTAGAATCGTATCTGTAAAGTGGTGGGCGTTTAACTTTGAGTTGTTGTGGATTGAATTAGGGGGGGGCTTTAAGCAATGCTGGTTATAAAAAATGGAGCTCAAAGGCTCCATTTTTTATTCAGACAACTGAATGATTAGCTATTATCACGTGGCTTGCGTGGACGACGGTCGCCAGAGGGACGGTCACCGCGTGGGCGATCGCTACGTGGGCGACGTGGCGCACCACGGCCTGAATCAACAAAAGTTTCATCACCGGCTTCGCGAATGTTTAATGGGCGACCACAAACACGCACTTTACGTAAGTGAGTTAATACTTCTTTTGGCATGCCATCTGGTAAGTCAACGGTTGTCACTTGATCGTATAACTGAATTTGACCAATATAACGACTGTCGATGTTAGCTTCGTTAGCAATCGCACCAACAATGTTACCTACACCAACGCCATTTTCACGACCTACATCGATAACATAACGGTTCATTTTAACATCTGGATTGTCTTTAAGGCCTTCAGGCGAGCCAAAGCTTGTTGGCGATGAAGGACGACTTCCACGCTCACGACGACCACCACGATCTTCACGAGGAGCACGTTCATCACGTGAGTCACGTTGACGCTCTTGGATAGGCGGCAATTGAAGAGGACGTTCTTGCTGAACTTGTTGAAGTAGTGCAGCAGCTAATAAGTCTGTATCAACTTCAAGTTGAGAACATAACTCTGCAACCGCATTTTTCATGAAATCTAAGTCACCATTTAAGGTTTCTTGAATTTGCTCACCTAAACGCGATAAACGACGCTCTGCAACCGTTTCTGGGCTAGGGATCTTCATTGGCGAAATGCGGCTGTTAGTTGCTCGTTCGATAGTGCGTAGCATACGCATTTCACGATGAGTAACAAAAAGAATCGCCATACCTGTACGACCAGCACGGCCAGTACGACCAATACGGTGAACATAAGCTTCAGAATCGTATGGAATATCGTAGTTGACAACGTGACCAATACGCTCAACGTCAAGACCACGAGCCGCAACGTCAGTTGCAATTAGAATGTCTAATTTGCCACGTTTTAGCTGCTCAACAGCACGTTCACGCGCTTGTTGGTTCATATCACCGTGAAGTGGTGAAGAGGCATAACCGCGAGCTTCAAGTTTTTCAGCCAATTCAACACAGCTATTACGTGTACGGACGAAAATGATAATACCTTCAGTATTTTCAACTTCTAAAACACGTACCAATGCTTCTAGTTTATTGTGTTGCGATACTTGAACAAAACACTGCTCGATTGACTCAACCGTAGTGTGGCTAGCGGCAATGCTAATATTAACTGGATTGTTTAAATGCTTGTTAGCAACACGCTTAATTTGCTCAGGCATAGTTGCTGAGAACAACGCAAGTTGGCTATTAGCTGGCTTATGCTCTAATACCCATTCGATATCATCGATAAAGCCCATTTTTAACATTTCATCAGCTTCATCAAGTACCAATGCTTTTAACGCATCTAACTTTAATGTGCCACGACGCATGTGATCCATTACGCGACCAGGGGTACCCACAATGACTTGTGGACCACGTTTAAGGGCGCTTAATTGTTGATGCATGCTTTGACCACCATAAATAGGTAGTACGTGGAAGCCTTTCATGTGTTTTGCATAACTACCAAACGCTTCAGCAACCTGAACGGCTAGCTCGCGTGTTGGCGCTAATACTAAAATTTGTGGTGCATTTAGACGGATGTCTACTTTGTTTAGTAGAGGCAGTGCAAATGCGCCTGTTTTACCAGTACCGGTTTGCGCTTGGCCTATAATATCTTTACCTTCCATAAGAGGGTCGATACTAGCCGATTGGATTGGTGTTGGTTTTTCGTAACCTAGCTCATCAAGAGCACGCAACAAATTCTCAGACAGGCCGAGTTCGCGGAAAGTTCTTTCATTGGATGACATTGGGTGTAGCCTTGTGGATGTGCACGAAATTCGGATGTTCGCGCTATGTTTCACAGACAGAAAATCAACCCCGTGTCGATTTCCCGCGCCGATAAGGGGCGATATTATAGCAAGGATTTACCAATTTGACTAATAAAATATCTATTCAATTTTAAAATTGGCCTGATTCTTGATTTTTCGCACCTATCACATCGTTTTTAATCAGTTGCAATTAAGCTATTTTGCTGACTGATAAAACTGTAGGCCATTTCAGTAACACTTGCCAAAAAATTCAAATCCAGCGTGTCTATCGTATCGTCAGTTGTATGGTATTGCGAGTGAGGCGGGACACCAAAATATATCCAAGCAATACCGGCTTTATGGAACGGGTAATGGTCAGAGGCTTTTAACCAGTTCATACGCTGGATGCCAGAGCCTGCAAGTTTTGCATAGCTTAAGCGAATGCATAAACTATGTTTTTGGCTTAATTGATCTTTTATTTGTGCAAAATGGACAAAATTTTGCTCTCCCTCAATATAAATCGCTCGCGGCCGAGAAGGGTGGCCAATCATATCAAGATTCATCGCAAGTTCTATTTGCATATTTTTAGTTTCCGTTAGTTGTTTGACTAACGCGTAACTGCCATATAATCCTTGCTCTTCCGCATCGGTGGCGACCAGCATTAAATTAACATCTTTTGGTCGGTGTAAATGCCAGTGTTTAGCAATGGCCAATAAGCCTGCCACCCCTGAGGCATTGTCATCTGCGCCATGAAACACCTTGCTGCCTTGTTGGCCTAAATGATCATAATGTGCGGTGATCACCCGCCATTTATTGCTGCTGATTTTGCTTGGTATTATGCCAATAACATTGATTCCTTGCCGAGATGAAAATTGGTAGTCGTATTCAAATGGCACTCTATAATCTTGCCCCCAAGGTACTAAGCCAATTTCTGCAAAGCGTTGGCTAATATAGCTTTGGCTAAGCAGTGAACCTTGTGTATTGGTTTTACGCCCAGCAAATTCAACGGAGGATAGCACTGTTATATCTTGGGTCATTTCCTCAATATTGGCCCATTGTGGGGCAAGGGGGAGGTTGCAGGACATTGAGGTATTGCTACACGCCGTTAATGATAACAAGGTGCACGTTAATAAACTGATGATTGATGTTTTAATTGCGGGGCTGTTGCTGGAACTATTTAATAGAGAACCCAAGTTGAACATCAATGCCATCTGGGGTTCTCCTTAAATATTGATTATTTGGCTGTTTTTACCGTAGCAGCTTTTACTTTAGTTGCTTTAGTTGCTTTAGGCTTGCTTGGTTTAACTTTATCTGTTGATGCGTTTGCCGATCGCTGCTTATGTAAGGCTAGCATAGATTTTAAAAAACGCGCCGTATGTGAAGTCGGGTGCTCAGCAACCTCTTCAGGGCTACCTGCGATTAAAATTGTGCCACCGCCAGAACCGCCTTCTGGGCCTAAGTCAATAATCCAATCTGCGGTTTGAATCACATCTAAGTTGTGTTCAATGACCACAATGGTATTGCCGTGCGATTTCAAACGATGCAGTACATCTAGTAGTAATTGAATGTCTGCAAAATGCAAACCTGTAGTCGGTTCATCTAAAATGTACAGTGTTTTACCTGTATCGCGTTTTGATAATTCTTTAGCTAGTTTTACCCGCTGCGCCTCACCTCCGGAAAGGGTTGTCGCACTTTGTCCTAAACGAATATAAGACAAACCGACATCCATTAAGGTTTGCAATTTACGCGCAATCGCAGGGATCGCATCAAAGAAAATACGGGCTTCTTCAATGGTCATTTGCAACACTTCGTGAATGTTTTTACCTTTGTATTTTACTTCTAAGGTTTCGCGGTTGTAACGCTTACCTTTACAAGAATCACATGGCACGTAAACATCAGGCAAAAAGTGCATTTCTACTTTTATTAAGCCATCGCCTTGGCAGGCTTCACAGCGACCACCTTTAACATTAAATGAGAAACGGCCGATTTGATAACCTCGAGTTCTAGCTTCTTGAGTGCCGGCAAAAATTTCTCTGACAGGCGTAAAAATACCTGTGTATGTGGCAGGGTTTGAGCGCGGTGTGCGACCAATAGGGCTTTGATCAATATCCACAACCTTGTCGCAATGCTCCATCCCTTTAATGCTTTTGTAAGGTGCAGGCTCATCAACCGTGGCGCCATTAAGCATCCTGTGAGCAATTTTAAAGAAGGTGTCGTTAATTAAGGTAGATTTACCTGAACCTGACACACCGGTGACGCAAGTAAATAAACCCACCGGAATGGTTAAATCTACATTTTTTAAGTTGTTACCTGTTGCCCCTAATAGCTCAATAACATTGTTAGGATCGATTGGTGTGCGCTGTTCACTGATATGAATCTGCTTTTTACCTGAAAGATATTGGCCTGTGACAGATTCACTGCAATTGATAATCTCTTTGAGTGTGCCTTGAGCGATAATTTCACCCCCATGAACACCGGCTCCAGGGCCAATATCAATAACATGATCCGCCATACGAATAGCATCTTCATCATGTTCAACCACAATGACAGTGTTACCTAAATCACGTAGGTGGATAAGCGTGTTAAGCAGTCTTTCGTTATCTCGCTGATGTAAACCAATGGAGGGTTCGTCGAGTACGTACATCACGCCGACTAAACCGGCACCAATTTGGCTAGCCAAGCGAATACGTTGTGCCTCGCCACCTGATAAGGTGTCTGCCGAGCGAGATAGGCTTAAATAGTTAAGGCCGACATTGACTAAAAAGCCCAATCGCTCGCCAATTTCCTTTAAAATTTTATCGGCAATTTGGGCGCGCTGGCCGCTAAATTCTAATGACTCAAAATATGCTTTTGCTTCACCAATTGACCAAGTGGTTAATGCCGGTAGATTTAACTCGCCAATAAAAACATGACGCGCCTCTTCACGTAACCGAGAACCACCACAGCTATTACAAGGTTGCATATTGATGAACTTGGATAGCTCGTCGCGTACTGAGTTGCTTTCAGTTTCACGATAACGGCGATCCATATTATTTAAAATGCCTTCAAAGGGGTGGTTGCGAACCACAACGTCGCCGCGGTCATTAATGTATTTAAAGGCGATATTTTGCTTACCTGAACCATATAAGACGATTTTTTTTACTTTATCGGTTAATTGCTCAAATGGCGCTTCAACATCAAAATCAAAATGTTCTGCTAGTGAGCTGAGCATTTGGAAGTAATAGAAATTACGACGATCCCAACCACGAATTGCTCCGCCCGCAAGGGATAACTCACTGTTGGTAATGACTCTGTCTGGATCAAAAAATTGTTGAACACCAAGGCCATCACAAGTTTGGCAAGCGCCAGCTGGGTTGTTAAACGAGAAAATCCGCGGCTCAAGCTCAGCCATTGAATATCCACAATGTGGACAGGCAAAGTTGGCTGAAAAAATGAGCTCTTCAGCACTACTGTCTTCCATTGATGCAATTTTTGCGATACCACCTGAAAGCTCTAAAGCGGTTTCGAATGACTCTGCTAAACGCTGCTTTAGATCTTCCCGAACTTTAAAGCGGTCAACAACTACTTCAATCGTATGTTTGACATGTAAATCCAACGTTGGCGGGTCGGTTAAGTCACATACTTCGCCATCAATACGTGCTCGAATATATCCTTGGGCTGATAAGCTTTCGAGTAACTTTACATGCTCACCTTTACGATCGTTCACCACAGGTGCTAACAACATTTGGCGACTGTTTTCAGGTAAGGCGAGTACTTTATCAACCATTTGACTGACAGTTTGTGCTGATAATGGCTGGTTGTGAGTTGGACAGCGAGGCTCGCCTACTCGGGCAAATAACAAGCGTAGATAATCATAAATCTCGGTAACTGTGCCAACTGTTGAACGTGGGTTGTGCGAGGTGGATTTTTGCTCAATAGAGATAGCTGGGCTCAAGCCTTCAATGTGGTCGACATCAGGTTTTTCCATCAAGCTTAAAAATTGGCGAGCGTAAGCGGATAAAGATTCAACATAACGACGCTGCCCCTCAGCGTATAAAGTGTCAAATGCAAGAGATGATTTTCCTGAGCCAGATAACCCTGTGATAACAATCAACTTATCCCTTGGAATTGTCAGATTGATGTTTTTTAAATTGTGGGTTCGGGCACCGCGGATTTCAATATTTTCCATCGACTCGCTCTATTTTAGCTAAGGGGATAAATGAGGTTTAGTATCGCACATTACCTTTCATTAGAGAAAGATGCATGGCGATTGCTTGCTAAGCCTATACGTATATTCAGGAGACATGGATTTAATTAAGTAAACTGTGATTTCCTTTTGAGCATGTGATTCAGGCTATGGTAATATGCGCGATTGTTAAAAATTGTCAAAAGGGTGTATGAATGGCCAGTAATGGATTGTCGGGCATGGAGAAAAAGGTCGCGTTTTCGCTAGCCAGTGTATTTGGTTTGCGAATGATGGGCTTGTTTATGATCATGCCAGTATTTGCGTTATATGGGCAACATCTTGAAGGTTTCTCACCGTTATGGGTCGGTATTGCGATTGGTGCATATGGTCTGACTCAAGCTATTTTACAAATTCCTATGGGCATACTGTCTGATAAGTATGGGCGTAAGCCTATCATTATGGCTGGATTGGTATTGTTTGCTATAGGTAGCTTGATTGCTGCTTCGTCAGATCATATTTACGGGGTGGTATTTGGGCGTGCTGTGCAAGGGATGGGTGCTATTGCAGCTGCGGTGTTAGCATTAGCTGCTGACTTAACCCGTGATGAACAGCGTACTAAGGTGATGGCTGTGATTGGCATGTGTATTGGCTTTTCATTTGCACTGTCACTACTTGTTGGCCCTATTGTGGCGCAAAGTGTAGGCTTAACTGGCTTGTTTTTGTTGACCAGTGTGTTGGCGGTTGTCGGGATTATTATTGTGCAGTTTTTTGTTCCCAATCCAATAAGCCAAGCTCCTAAGGGCGATACTCTCGCAACGCCAGCTAAGCTTAAGAAGATGCTGTTTGACCCGCAATTATTCCGTCTTGATGCCGGTATATTTATCTTGCATTTAGTGCTAACCGCAGTGTTTGTTGCCTTGCCTTTAGATTTAGTTGATGCAGGCTTGGTAAAAGAAAAACACTGGATGCTTTATTTCCCTGCATTTATCGGTGCGTTCTTTTTAATGGTGCCGTTAATCATTATTGGTGTTAAGAAAAACAACACTAAAACCATGTTCCAGTTGTCGTTGTTAATTATGATGGCAGCCTTGGCAGCAATGGGCTTATTTGCTGACAATTTATGGGTATTAAGCATAGCTGTTGTTTTATTCTTTACAGGCTTCAACTATCTTGAAGCGTCATTGCCTAGTTTGATTGCTAAATTTTGCCCTGTTGGTGAAAAAGGGTCTGCCATGGGCGTGTATTCAACTAGCCAATTTTTAGGTGCGTTTTGTGGTGGCATGTTAGGCGGTGGTGCTTATCAGTTGTTGGGGGCTTCAGGGGTGTTTTTTGTTGCGCTTGCGCTGATGTTTTTATGGCTATTATTAACCTTTGGTATGGCTAAACCCGTGTTATTAAAGAGCTACACATTACAGGCGGCTATTAAAGACAAACCTCATGCTCAAACTATGGCGGCGCAATTATCGCAGTTAACAGGTGTTGCAGAGGCGATAGTTGTATTAGAAGATAAAGTTGCTTATTTGAAAGTGAATGACGATTTCAATTTAAGCGAAGCTAGAGCTGTGTTAGGCTCTGTCAATTAGATCAATTTTGATCAGAACGAATAGTAATATAGAGATAATCGCAGGAGATTTCGATGGCCAGTCGTGGTGTGAATAAAGTCATTTTGGTGGGTAACTTAGGTAAAGATCCTGAGGTACGTTACATGCCAAACGGTAATGCCGTTGCCAATTTTACTGTAGCGACTAGCGAGTCGTGGAAAGACCAACAAGGTCAAGTACAAGAGCGTACTGAGTGGCATAACATTGTTATGTATCGTCGTTTAGCTGAAATTGCTGGAGAGTACCTAAAGAAAGGCTCGAAAGTGTATTTAGAAGGCAAATTGCAAACCAGTAAATGGCAAGACCAAACGACAGGTCAAGACCGTTACAAGACTGAAATTAATGCGATGGAAATGCAAATGCTTGATAGCCGTAACAGCGGTTCAGGCATGGATAATAATCAAGGTTATAATCAAGCCCCAGCACAGCCACGCCCAGCACCACAGCCTCGTCAAAATGCGCCACAACAGCCGCAGCAGTCTGGTCAATATAATCAAGCGCCAGCAGGCAGTTATCAGCAGCCAGCAGGTGGTTATGGTCAGCAGTCTGCACCACAAGTGGCGCCACAACAAACTTATGCACCAAAGCCTCAAGCGCCTCAAGGTAACTTCCAGCAAGCTGCGCCACAGCAAGCTCCTGCTCAGCGCCCTGCACCGCAGCCAGCACAAAACTTTACTCCAGATTTAGATGAAGGCTGGGATGACGATATTCCGTTCTGACCAAAGACAAAAATATAAATGATTGATAAAAGGATCTGCTTTGCAGGTCCTTTTTTGCTTCTAGCGTTGTTCTTTGAGTTATGTACTTTTAAATGATTAACCATCGCGATTTTAGTCGTTATGAGGTGCTCTAATCCTGGTGTATAGTCAATTGCATGTACTTAAAAAGTAATGCAGTAGGGGTTGCAATGATTGATTCTCAAACAATAAACCAAGTTGTATTTGACGCGCCCGGTGAGGCTGATGTGATGCATTTCATGCAAGCTCAGATTAGCCCTTTGCTTGCAGGCCAGGTTCGGATTCAGGTGTATGCAGCAGGCGTTAATGGTCCTGATATTAAACAACGTATGGGAGCTTATCCACCGCCTGTTGATGCTAGTCCTATTTTAGGATTAGAAGTGGCAGGGGTCATTTCAGCCGTAGCCGATGATGTGACGATATGGCAAGTTGGGGATAGTGTTTGTGCGTTGGTGCCAGGTGGTGGTTACGCTGAGCAGGTAAATACTTATGCGTTGCATTGTTTACCTATTCCAAGTGGTCTGAGCTACACCGATGCGGCAGCATTGCCAGAGACCTGCTTTACGGTTTGGGGAAATATGTTTATGCGCGCCGGATTAAAGGCGGGTGAGTCGGTGCTTATTCATGGTGGTTCTGGCGGTATTGGCACCACAGCGATTCAAATGGCAAGCCAGTTAGGTGCTAGGGTTTTTGTGACCTCAGGCAGTGATGATAAGTGTCAGTTTTGTTTAGCTCAAGGAGCTGAGCATGCCATTAATTACAATCAGCAGCATTTTGTCGAGCCAATATTGGCGCTCACGGATCAGCAAGGTGTGGATGTGGTAGTTGATATTGCTGGCGGTGATTTTATTAATGATAATTTAAAAGTGTTAGCCATGGATGGGCGGATGGTGTCGATTGCAATGCAACGAGGCCCAAGAGCTACCGTGGATATTTTCAGGTTAATGGCCAAGCGCATAGTGTGGACCGGTTCTACTTTACGACCGCAAAGTGTGACTGCTAAGGCTGAAATTGCAGCAGGATTATTGGCAAATGTATGGCCATTAATTGAAAAGGGTAAGTTGCAGATCCCTGTTGATAAGGTATATGATTTTAAAGAGGTTGTTGAGGCGCATCACTATATGGAATCAGGCCGCCACAAGGGAAAAATTGTATTACAGATGATTTAGCCTTTTTGCTTCATTTAAAATAAAAATACTGAAAAACTTGATGCAAGGAATATTTGGGCTAATCTCGAGTTATCAAAATGGTTGCCTATTTTTTAATAGGGGAATTTTGAGAAAAGACAGTCGCAAGGTGTAGATGTTTGTTATTGAAAAGATGATTCTGTAAAAAGGCTTTTTTAGTAATCAGTAGATGCAATTTGAACTTAAAAGGGTTTTTGGCAAATTTTCTCTATAAATGTGAAAATTTCATCTCAATAGGCATTGATTCTCTGCATTTTTCTGTTTAAATACCCTCATTATTAAAGCATTAATAATGTGATGCTAAGTAGCGTTAGCGCTTAGTGGTTTCTTTGAGTATATGTGTTGATTTAAGGGCGTTAGCATATATGTATAACACAGCAAAAAAACAACTTTGGGTTGGAGAATTAAGAACGGCAAGAGGAAATACCATTGTCTTTCAAGATAGCCAACTTCCAGAAGCGTCAACAGGGCGAGTCTACTTATATAATACGGTACGTAAAACAATTGTTGAGTATGTGGAAGATATCGTAAAAGTTAACTTGCACGATTTAGATGATGCACAAGTTAAAGCGGCTTTAGAACAGTTTGGCGATGAGTGGAAAGAGGCTAGAGCAGCGTTTATGGCTAAGCATCAATCTCGAATTGATTTGTCTAAAGTACCTGATACTGCGCCACCTAAAAAGGTTAAGCCTACTCCAGAGCCTGATGAAATCGTTGCAGATGACGACATTGATGACTTTGATGATAGCGATGATGCTGACGATGATTATGATGAAATGGGCGACAACCTAGACGATTAATCAACAAAAAAACCAGTAGTTTAGGCTACTGGTTTTTTGTTTGTTACTGTAAAAGATGGGTTGTTACAGTTTTAAGTCAACTGGCGGAGCGATAAAGCCTTGATGAGCATCTAGGCGCAAGTCGGTAAAGCGATTTAATTGCTCAGTTTGTTGTATGCCGGTAACAATGACTTGGATATCCAGTCCTTTAGCAACATTGACTAATGCGCGGCAAAGTTCGCTGTTATGCTGACTTTCTTCGATATATGCAAAGGACTGATCCAGTTTGACATAACTTGGTCGCAGGTTTTGTAAATACGTCATAGAGCCAAATTGGCGACCAAAGTGGTCGATGCCAAAGTGGGCTCCGCAATCACGAATAATCTCGCACAAGTGCTCGCAAGACGCTAAGTCGCTGTATACGCTTGCCTCGGGGATCTCAAAGCAAATACGTTCAGGAGATTTATGCCCGCGTAAAAATTGTTTAATCCAGCGATGAAATTCACGATCACTGATACTTTGATTCGTTAAGTTAATGGCTACGGGTTCAAAATTTCGGTCAAAAATCTTATGGTCGTTTAAGGTTTCTATTAAACTACGATCCAATGAGGTTCCTAACGATAAAATTTCAATGAAAGGCATAAATTGGCCTGCGTGCAGCAGGTTTTCGCCAATTTGTAATTGGCAATAAATTTCTCGCTGACACACTTCGTTATTGCTGTTGAGCTGAATAGGCTGCCAGCGAAATTGGAAACGATTCTGGCTAATGGCTTTAGACAGGTTATTACGCCACTCATCACGGGTATATAGTTGCTGGTGGCTATTTTCGTACCAATGGAATACTTTGTGTTCTTGAATTGATTTTTGTAGTGCATTATCGGCTTGAGCCAAAATATCACTCACAGTCATTTGTCCTAATCTTTCCGCAATACCAATATTAAATTGCTCATTAGGTTTGCATCCCGCTTTAGAGATTTCTTTATTAATCGTGCGGATCAGGCATTGCAAGTATTTGGTTAGCTGTTCATGTTCGTTGTCTTCAATTAAAAAGGCAAATTCATATGCTGCAATTCGTGCGATCACCGATGGACTGACTTCATCGAGATTATGCTGTAATTTTTGCGCCAACAATTTGATGGTTTCGTCTCTAACCTGATAACCATATTGACTATGGACCTCTTCCAACCAGTCCATTTTTACTAAAAATAATGCACCTGAACTTGGCTCATTTAACCAGCCGTTAATGCGGCTCACAATGTATTGGCGATTGGGTAAGTCAGAGACTTGGTCGACTAAGTTTTTTTTACGTAATGCAGACACTTCTTCATCAAGCGAGTTAAATACCTGCTTTAACTGTGCCGACATACTGTTGAAAGCTTGTACCAGCTCTTTGAGTTCGGTGGTTTTGGGTGTGGGCATATCTGGGCCAAATTGACGATTTGCAATTTTTTTGGCGTGTTCTTGTAAGTGGTGAAGTGGCTTTAAGATCATGCTTAAGCCTACTCGAGCAAAGACTATTGCAACTAAGAATAAAATGGCAAATACAATAATAATGTTAGAAATAATGCGCCATAGCTCATGGTAGCCAAACCCGGGATGTGCGGTGATTTCAAGTTTTGCCAGCTGTAACCAGCCGGAGGTAATGATATTTTCTTTAGAGATAGGCGTAAAAATATCTAAATCGATAAACCACTGTGGAACATCTTTAACCCTAATAGCGTTATTCCAAACTTGTTGTTTGCCATCAACAAGCCAAGTTAACTTGATTTGTTGATAGTAACCACCTTCAAATAACACATTGACCATGGTTTCAGTTGCAGCAGGATCGCTCGCTTCCAAGGCGGGAACTAGCATTAACCCTAAAGAATGGCTCGCATTATTGAGATCCGACTCCATTTGCTTGGTTAAAAAGCTCTGCGTTTCTGTAAATTGCACATATGCCAAACTAGTTATCGTTAGCAAGAAAAGTACAAAAAGTAACGCATAAATCTGCCTGAACAGGGTCATGTGATCACTACTCCATGTTGAGTTTAGGTTGACGTAGACGATCAACGCCTAACCGGTGTGTTAAATCATTCCATTTTTCTAATCGAGATGATGAACCTGCAAGCTCACCTCGACCTTTTTCTTTATTCAGCCATAACTGTTTACCGTTAAAGCTGTACACAGGCAGTAAATCTACGCGTTGTGTTGCAGGTTTAATTTTTTTATCTAAGTTATCGAGTACCAATGGAATTGAACTGGGTGTTTCATAATAGGCCAACACCATATGGTACTGGTTTAATGTTGTTGCCTTTACCATGGTGATACGCAGCTTGTCTTCAGGAATGCCTAATTGAAGCAGGGTAAAGTATTTGGCGATTGAAAAGTCCTCACAATCACCGCCATTCACACCAATAAACTCCATAGGGGTGGCCCAATAGTTTGATTCTCCCCATAACGCTTTGTCACTGACAAAGCGGAATAGGTTAAAAAACTGGTTGACGTTTTCTAGCTGCTGTTTTTCAGGTAATGATTGTGAGTTATTGACGATATCAAACCAAGCTTTTGCTCTCAGTCCTGCTCGCTCACCGTATCGATTAACGAGCGTGGTGGTGATTTTTTTTTCGTCCAGTTTTTTAGGCGCTGCAGCATATAAAGACGATAAAATACAACAGGCTGCGAGTAATAATATACTGCAGCCTTTGACTGTCATCGATATACAATGCGTTGTAGCATTTCCCAAAAGACCATTACCTTAATTCTGAGTTAGGCGTTATTCGATTTGCTCATCAACCGTATAAATGTGCCACTTCATATTTGCCATTGTGTCTTCACCAGTCACTTCTGCCACAACCCTGCGATTACGCATTTCGGCTTCTGGTGTGCCACTGGTATCAACTGGTTTATCAAAACTATAGCCAATAGCTGTCAGTCTACTTGACTCAATACCAAAACGTTCCTCTAATATTTTAGTAACAGCATTCGCTCGGTTTTGTGACAAGGCTAAGTTGAGTTCATAGCTACCGCGGTTGCTACAGTGACCTTCGATTACAGCTCTAGTTTGTGGATACTGTTTTAAGAGTTTCGCAACGCGCTCGATTTTGTCGTAGTATTTGGGCTCAATAACATCAGAGTTATTGGCAAATAATATTTCTAAATCTTGACGATCATTCACCGCCTTTATTGCACCGCAGCCATAGTTATCGATATCAGCCCCAGTTAGTGTGCCTGCGCACCTTTCTCGAGCTTCAATCACACCATCACCATCTTGATCATTTAAATTGAAGCCTTGCTTAGTTGGCGTATCCATGGTGACAATGTCATTCATTGAACAAGCTGAAGTCGTTGCGATAACGAGTAATAGAATAAAATAACGCATTATTTAACGCCTCCTTCGTATTTATTTTCACCCATCCATACATCAGGACGTGTCACTCTTAATGAGTCAAGTAATCTACCTGTTGAATTGAGCACACGATATTGGGCGATAATTTCATCATACTCTGTTTGTAAGTAGTCTTTACGCGCTTCGAATAATTCATTCTCCGTATCTAATAGGTCCAATAGCGAGCGTTGGCCTAAATTAAATTGCTGTGCATATGCTACTTGAGTTTGTTTTGCGGCGATGACGTGCTCACGAATAAATTGCTTTTGTGGCGCTAACATTTCAAAGGCATTCCATGCTAATGTTGCACCTTCAACAACTTGGCGATGTGCACGCTGTTGGATTTCTTTTGCCTCATTAATTTTGTATGCAGCCTCTTTGTCACGTGCTAAATCTTTTCCGCCTGCAAATAAGTTATAGCGCATTCTTACCATGGCGACTAAATCATTACTGTGACCATTAACGTTTTGGCTGGCGATAGTGCTGTAGCCATCTTCGCCGTTAACGTCATTGTTCCAGTTCCCACTTAATTCTAGATTGAATTTTGGATAGTAATTAGATTTAGCTGAGCTACGTTCTTGTTGAGCTGCATTTATATCACTTTGAGACGATTTTAAAATTGGATGACTAGATGATGCTAGTTTGACACTGTCATTTAAGCTAGTCGGCAGCATATCTGCATCCGGCACAGGTAATATTAAGTTTTGTGGTTCTAACTCAACAATGCGCATGTATTGTGCTTTAGTATCATGAAGGTTGTTTTTAGCTGAAATAACATTGGCATTAGCTCGCGCTAAACGACCAGTAATTTGTGAAAAGTCGGCAATTGATCCTAACCCAGAATCTGTTCGTTGCTTTATTTGATCATAAATTTCTTTATGACTGGCTAAGTTTCTTTCAGATAAAATGAGCACCTGTTGGGCGCGAATATAGTTCAAATAGGCTTTTGCAACATCTAAAGCCATATCTTCTGCGGCAGCAAACAGCGCCCACTGCTCAGCGCTAGCTTCATATGAGTAGCGATCTACTTCGCTGCTGGTATAAAAGCCATCAAACAGCATTTGTTTGATACTAAATCCAGCTTCACCGCGCTCAAGCTCCATTACACCATCATCCAAATTATCATTAGCTGGCTGGACTTTGCGGCGAGTAGAAGGGCTGTCAGTTTGCTCCCACCCATAACCTGCGGTGATATCTACCGTTGGCATATAGCCTGATTGCGCTTGATTAACTTGTTCTTCACGTGCTTTAAAACGGTTAAAAACAATGCGTAATTCAGGATTGGTATCCAAAGTATGTGCGACCGCTTGTTCTAGCGTTTGGCTGAATGCGGTTGGTGCTATCAGTATCGATAAAGCCAGTGATAAAGCACTGTACTTTAAGTGTCGATTAGTCGTCTTGCTCATTTAAAAAACCCTCCTGGTTCTTTAGCGCTCTCGAAGAGCGGTATCTTTCGCCCTTAATATGGGATTTAAAATGTACTCAAGTATGGATCTTTTCCCAGTAATAACGTCCACCGAAGTGAGCATGCCGGGAATAATTGGCATCTGCGTGCCATCAGCTTTTTGTAAATTCGATTCTTCAGTTCTAACACGTATAGTATAAAAACTATTGCCTTCTTCATCTTGTGAAGTGTCGGCGCTAATATGTTCTACTGTGCCTTTTAGGCCTCCATAGCGGGTAAAGTCATAGGCTGTCACCTTAACGATTGCCGGTAAGCCGGGGTGTAAGAAGGCGATGTCCTTAGGTGCAATTTTAGTTTCGATTAGCAGTTTATCTTCCGATGGCACAATTTCAATAATTTCTTCACCAGGCTGAATAACTCCACCTAATGTATTGATGTGTATAGACTTAATGGTTCCGGTGACAGGCGAGGTAATGACGGCTTTGCTCACTTTATCAAAGGCACCAACTTGGGCTTCGTTCATCCGAGAATAACGGGTTTGCATTTCATTTAATTGCGCACGTAAATCTGCAGCATACACAAAAACTGCCTCACGGCGCTTTAAAATAGATTCATCCATTGAGGCTTTAACTTTTGGCCTTAATAATCTTAAGCTTTGTAATTCACCTTTAATATCGTTAACCGTGCGTTCAAGCTTTAACAGTTCAACCTCTGGCACAATTCCTTTTTGGGCTAGGGGTCTTGTGAGTTCTAATTCTCTGGAAACCAATTGAAAACTGGTGGTTAATGTCGATATTTTAGAGGCAAGCTCTTCGGTTTCCTGTTGGCGCTGCTGAATTTGGCGCGCTAAGATTTCAAGTTGATTGCTTAAGTTATCCAATCGACCTGAATACTCTTCTTGCTGACGTAAAACTAATGCCGGCTCTTTTTCTATTAGCGTGTCTGGAAAGACTAAATTCTGCTTTGTTATTTTGACTTGTTCACGCCAGTCTGATGACATATCAGAAATAACAATGCTGTCTAATTCTGTGCGCATTCTGATGATATTGGTTTGCAAGCCAAACACTTCTTGTTCTTGTTGAGCAAAATCAGAACGAAAGCGAGTATCGTCAATTCTGACAAGAGGTTGGCCTTTGGTCACAAGTACACCTTCTTGGACAAACACCTCTTGTAAAATACCGCCATCTAAACTCTCAATAATTTGGACCTGCGATGACGGTATAACCTTACCCTGACCAGTGGTGACCTGATCTAACTCAGAAAAGAATGCCCAAACAAAAAAGCAAAATAGCATGGCTGCTAATGACCAAATAATCAAACGATGCCCCGATGGTGCATCGGTCATCATGGCGCCATAAACGTCGTCTACCATTTCTAAATCTTCAGTGGTGAGGTTTTTGCTCATTAGCTTTTACCTCCCGCTAACATGCCGTTGTTGAGTTTTTCAAGCACTTCAGCTTTAGGGCCGTCGGCAACAATATGCCCACGTTCAAGCACGATAATTCTGTCAACTAGATTAAGTAAATGCATTTTATGGGTGATGAGTAATAAGGTTCGATGCATACTCACTTGTGCCATTGAACGGATAAATTGCTTCTCAGCGCGAGCATCTAAACTGGCTGTTGGCTCATCCATTAATAAAACTGGTGGATCATTGAGTGTGGCTCTTGCGAGTGCCACAGTCTGGCGTTGTCCACGGCTTAACGATAAGCCGCCTTCGCCTACTTGTTGATTTAAGCCTTCCGATTCTAGGTTGGTGAATTGACTCACCCCTGATAATTGTACTGCACGAATTAATTGATGCTCGCTGACTTGACGAGATCCAAATAAGATATTGTCGCGAATACTGCCATGAAATAAGGTGACATCTTGGGGTAAATAGCCAAAGTTGCGGCGTAAATCTGAAGGGTGAATTTGCCCTGAATCGATTCCATCATAACGTAAACTGCCTTGGGTGGGTTTATAAAGCCCCAGCAATAATTTGGCTAAAGTACTTTTACCTGAGCCATTGCGGCCGATAATGGCAATGCGCTCCCCTGGTTCAATCCGGATTGACATAGGATAAAGGATAGGTTTTTCAGCTTCAGGAAAACTAAAGCTAATGTTATCAGCCGCAATTTTACCATTAAGACGTTCTACGCTAACAAGGTGGCCTTTATTTTCAAACTCATCTTCTTGTTCCATTATCTGGTCAAGCTGGCGCAATGAGCTGACCGTGTGGTTACCACGGGTAATTAATGCAGCCAGTTGAGCCATGGGGGAAACCGCTCGGCTTGATAACATTACTGCAGCAATAATTCCACCCATAGATATTTCATTTTCTGCAAGTCGGTACACGCCAACAATGACCACAAATATAACACTTATTTGTACGGTGAAATTGGCAAAGTTAGATACAAAATTGGTGAGTTTTTTGGTTTTTAATGACCAATTTGCTGTGTGCCCAATCATTTGCTGCCAACTTTTTTGCACTATGCCCTCTGCGCCGTTGGCTTTAATGGATTCGATGGCGGTTAAACTTTCGATTAAGTGACCATGTTTTAAGCTAGCAAAGCGGTTGCTTTCTTCTATGGCCGCTTTGAGTTTTGGTTGAGCGTAAATTGTAACGGCGATAATTAATAAGCCTGCAATAACAGGGATTGCAGCCAAATCGCCGGCAACAATATAGATGATAATGACAAATAACAGTGCAAAAGGTAAATCCACTAACGAAGTAATGGTTGCTGATGCTAAAAAGTCACGAATACTTTCAAACTCGCCTAGTTGTCGAGCCATTCCGCCGACACTGGGAGATCGTTTGGATAGTGGAATGCCAATGGCTTTTGCAAATAGTTTTGAAGAGACAATGATGTCTACTTTTTTACCTGCAACATCAATTAAATAGCTTCTTAATTGGCGCATAACAAAGTCGAATATAAACGCAATGCCAGCGCCTATCGCGAGTACCCATAGTGATTCAAATGCTAAGTTTGGCACCACTTTGTCATACACATTCATAATGAATAGTGGGGATACAAGGGCGAACAGGTTAACCAATACCGATGCGATGAGCGCATCTCGATAGATAGGGGCTGAGTCAACAATGCTCTGTTTTAACCAATGTACGCTGTTGTCATGGATGTGGACATCAACGTGTTTATCGCCTCGATATTGTTGTTTAATTAAGAATAAATAACCTACATAAAGGCTTTCTAACTCTTCTATTGTCAGCGTTTCTTCGCCACCGGTTTCAGGTAGTTGGATTAACGCTCGGTCTTGTTTAATATCAATTTCACGTAAAATACAGGCTTTTTTATCTTTTAACAGTAATATGCAGGGTAAAAGTATTGGGGTGATTTGAGTTAAATCTTTACGTGATAACTTTGCCGACAATCCAGCACGATTTGCCGCTTGCGGTAGTAAATCAGGTGATAGCACAGCTCCGCTCAATGGTAAGCCTGCAGCAAGTGATTCACTCGAGCATGGGCTACCAAAATGTTCGGTTAGTAAAACAAGCGAATCCAGTAGCGGATCGACTGTCACGCGTTGTGATGCCGATATGGTCCACTGTTCTTGCAGGTTTTTAGAAGCTGATTGCGCCAAAAACTTATCCTTAAGTGCTTATTATTGTTATTTTTATCGATGCAAAAATACCTTACGCCGTATATTACTATAAGACGTAAGGTAATTGCTTATCTTTAAGGGATTATATTGCCACTATTGTCATCAAGTGGCGGTAATCCATAAGCGTTAACTGCAGCAGAGTTACTGCTATCGGTATCCACGATCAGTGCGCCATCGTTCAGCAAGCCATTAATCACTTCACCATTGTCAGTTGTATTGTAAACAGCTGATAAATCAATACCGTCAAGAATAATGGTTTGATCGATAACACCATTATTGTCAGCATCGATTTCAATTGTAGTACTGCCACCGTTAAAGCTTATTGTTAAGAAGTTTTCTAGGTTATTGACCGTTTCACCTTGTAGTAGATCGCTTAGGTCTAACTTATCATGATTGATTTCAAAATCTTTGATTGTATCGGTGCCTGTATCATCTTGTGTCCATACAAAAATATCATCACCTAAACCACCGATCAAAGTATCATCTCCAATCCCACCGATAATGATGTCATTACCTGACTGACCATCTAAGAAATCATTACCATCTCCTCCTAATAATTCAGAGCTCTCTGAACCTCCACGGATTGAGATGGATGTATCGATACCATCTTGTATAACAATTTCAAGACGTGGCTCGAAACCTTCGGGTAGTGCAACTTTTGTTTGTACAATCCAATTATCTAAATTGAATTGCCCATCCAATTCTGAAAATGCAGTTGGACTTATGCTCCAGGTGCCGTCGCCATTATCTGTGAATTCAATTTGTGAATCACCATCTCCTTCATAAACTATAGCCTGAGCATCTGCGGGAAACCCTGATAATGTAATACTCTGAATACTTTCGCTTCCATCGGCATCGGTAAAACTATAGTTGACATTTAGAGGGTAAACATATGCAGTTTGAGTGACACCTTCAGTAGTTATTCCCACTAATGTGGAGCCATTGCCTCCATTAGATTCACCAGAAACAACAAAACTAAAAGAGTTAAATGCTATACTACTTTGTAAGGTCATATTACTTATATCATTTGCATCTTGAGGGAATGTGTAGGTTTGTACAGTGGTAGTGCCATCAATGTTATGCATAGTGAAAGTTAGCGTCTGACCCGATGCGTTTTTGAATGCGAGTGATATATCCGTTAAGTAACTAGGTAAATCTATTTTTAGATAATCATCATTGTTTATTCTAAAATCGCCCCCGACTCCAACACCGATACCTTGACCTTGACTAATTTGTAAATATTGTCCAGTTTCGGTTGTAATAGTTGTTCCGTCTTCGTATATGATGGATGTGATATTGCTATTACTAGGATTTCCATCAGATGAGTATGTTTGTGCACCACTACCAGTACCAATATTGACATAGGAAACTTCACCCACTGAAGCTCCTAAGTTATCTCCAGCTATATCGGCAATTGGTGTTATCGTTCCTGTTACTGTTGCTGTAGATTCTTCTCCATCTATATCTTTGATTATATAATCGAAGCTTACTGTTCCACTATAGTTAGCTTCTGGTGTGAAACTAATTACGCCACTGTCACTGATATTAATTGTTCCATGTTCGACATTGATAACCTGTTCCCTTCCAGTTAATTCAATGCCGTTTATAGATTTAATACTAATATCATCGCCTTTATCATTTAATAAAAGTTCTAACGGGCTAAAGACATGATCTTCTTCAACTGTAAAAAAGTCTGCATTAGCAGTTGCAATTACTTCGTTGAGGTTGTTTTCAGATAAGGTGATAGTGGCATTTGTGGTACCACCGGCGCCATCAGTCATCGTCACTAAGTAGCTACCCGAGTTCGGGTTTTGCTCAAAGTCGTTGACGGCAGAGGCTGCGCCCAATGCGGTAATGGTGATCACCCCATTGCTGTCAATGCTGTAGAAGCCATCTTGACTGGTACTGTGTAAGGAGCCATCAGTATATTGGAACTGATAGTTAACCACGCCGTCAGCATCACTGCCAGCCAGTGTCGCTACCGTTGCGCCTGCCACCTGATTTTCATTGTAGCTGAAGCTTTGATTGTTAAAGCTGCCATCTTCGTTGAGGTTGTTTTCAGATAAGGTGATAGTGGCATTTGTGGTACCACCGGCGCCATCAGTCATCGTCACTAAGTAGCTACCCGAGTTCGGGTTTTGCTCAAAGTCGTTGACGGCAGAGGCTGCGCCCAATGCGGTAATGGTGATCACCCCATTGCTGTCAATGCTGTAGAAGCCATCTTGACTGGTACTGTGTAAGGAGCCATCAGTATATTGGAACTGATAGTTAACCACGCCGTCAGCATCACTGCCAGCCAGTGTCGCTACCGTTGCGCCTGCCACCTGATTTTCATTGTAGCTGAAGCTTTGATTGTTAAAGCTGCCATCTTCGTTGAGGTTGTTTTCAGATAAGGTGATAGTGGCATTTGTGGTACCACCGGCGCCATCAGTCATCGTCACTAAGTAGCTACCCGAGTTCGGGTTTTGCTCAAAGTCGTTGACGGCAGAGGCTGCGCCCAATGCGGTAATGGTGATCACCCCATTGCTGTCAATGCTGTAGAAGCCATCTTGACTGGTACTGTGTAAGGAGCCATCAGTATATTGGAACTGATAGTTAACCACGCCGTCAGCATCACTGCCAGCCAGTGTCGCTACCGTTGCGCCCGCCACCTGATTTTCATTGTAGCTGAAGCTTTGATTGTTAAAGCTGCCATCTTCGTTGAGGTTGTTTTCAGATAAGGTGATAGTGGCATTTGTGGTACCACCGGCGCCATCAGTCATCGTCACTAAGTAGCTACCCGAGTTCGGGTTTTGCTCAAAGTCGTTGACGGCAGAGGCCGCGCCCAATGCGGTAATGGTGATCACCCCATTGCTGTCAATGCTGTAGAAGCCATCTTGACTGGTACTGTGTAAGGAGCCATCAGTATATTGGAACTGATAGTTAACCACGCCGTCAGCATCACTGCCAGCCAGTGTCGCTACCGTTGCGCCTGCCACCTGATTTTCATTGTAGCTGAAGCTTTGATTGTTAAAGCTGCCATCTTCGTTGAGGTTGTTTTCAGATAAGGTGATAGTGGCATTTGTGGTACCACCGGCGCCATCAGTCATCGTCACTAAGTAGCTACCCGAGTTCGGGTTTTGCTCAAAGTCGTTGACGGCAGAGGCTGCGCCCAATGCGGTAATGGTGATCACCCCATTGCTGTCAATGCTGTAGAAGCCATCTTGACTGGTACTGTGTAAGGAGCCATCAGTATATTGGAACTGATAGTTAACCACGCCGTCAGCATCACTGCCAGCCAGTGTCGCTACCGTTGCGCCTGCCACCTGATTTTCATTGTAGCTGAAGCTTTGATTGTTAAAGCTGCCATCTTCGTTGAGGTTGTTTTCAGATAAGGTGATAGTGGCATTTGTGGTACCACCGGCGCCATCAGTCATCGTCACTAAGTAGCTACCCGAGTTCGGGTTTTGCTCAAAGTCGTTGACGGCAGAGGCTGCGCCCAATGCGGTAATGGTGATCACCCCATTGCTGTCAATGCTGTAGAAGCCATCTTGACTGGTACTGTGTAAGGAGCCATCAGTATATTGGAACTGATAGTTAACCACGCCGTCAGCATCACTGCCAGCCAGTGTCGCTACCGTTGCGCCCGCCACCTGATTTTCATTGTAGCTGAAGCTTTGATTGTTAAAGCTGCCATCTTCGTTGAGGTTGTTTTCAGATAAGGTGATAGTGGCATTTGTGGTACCACCGGCGCCATCAGTCATCGTCACTAAGTAGCTACCCGAGTTCGGGTTTTGCTCAAAGTCGTTGACGGCAGAGGCCGCGCCCAATGCGGTAATGGTGATCACCCCATTGCTGTCAATGCTGTAGAAGCCATCTTGACTGGTACTGTGTAAGGAGCCATCAGTATATTGGAACTGATAGTTAACCACGCCGTCAGCATCACTGCCAGCCAGTGTCGCTACCGTTGCGCCCGCCACCTGATTTTCATTGTAGCTGAAGCTTTGATTGTTAAAGCTGCCATCTTCGTTGAGGTTGTTTTCAGATAAGGTGATAGTGGCATTTGTGGTACCACCGGCGTCATCAGTCATCGTCACTAAGTAGCTACCCGAGTTCGGGTTTTGCTCAAAGTCGTTGACGGCAGAGGCTGCGCCCAATGCGGTAATGGTGATCACCCCATTGCTGTCAATGCTGTAGAAGCCATCTTGACTGGTACTGTGTAAGGAGCCATCAGTATATTGGAACTGATAGTTAACCACGCCGTCAGCATCACTGCCAGCCAGTGTCGCTACCGTTGCGCCCGCCACCTGATTTTCATTGTAGCTGAAGCTTTGATTGTTAAAGCTGCCATCTTCGTTGAGGTTGTTTTCAGATAAGGTGATAGTGGCATTTGTGGTACCACCGGCGCCATCAGTCATCGTCACTAAGTAGCTACCCGAGTTCGGGTTTTGCTCAAAGTCGTTGACGGCAGAGGCTGCGCCCAATGCGGTAATGGTGATCACCCCATTGCTGTCAATGCTGTAGAAGCCATCTTGACTGGTACTGTGTAAGGAGCCATCAGTATATTGGAACTGATAGTTAACCACGCCGTCAGCATCACTGCCAGCCAGTGTCGCTACCGTTGCGCCCGCCACCTGATTTTCATTGTAGCTGAAGCTTTGATTGTTAAAGCTGCCATCTTCGTTGAGGTTGTTTTCAGATAAGGTGATAGTGGCATTTGTGGTACCACCGGCGCCATCAGTCATCGTCACTAAGTAGCTACCCGAGTTCGGGTTTTGCTCAAAGTCGTTGACGGCAGAGGCTGCGCCCAATGCGGTAATGGTGATCACCCCATTGCTGTCAATGCTGTAGAAGCCATCTTGACTGGTACTGTGTAAGGAGCCATCAGTATATTGGAACTGATAGTTAACCACGCCGTCAGCATCACTGCCAGCCAGTGTCGCTACCGTTGCGCCCGCCACCTGATTTTCATTGTAGCTGAAGCTTTGATTGTTAAAGCTGCCATCTTCGTTGAGGTTGTTTTCAGATAAGGTGATAGTGGCATTTGTGGTACCACCGGCGCCATCAGTCATCGTCACTAAGTAGCTACCCGAGTTCGGGTTTTGCTCAAAGTCGTTGACGGCAGAGGCCGCGCCCAATGCGGTAATGGTGATCACCCCATTGCTGTCAATGCTGTAGAAGCCATCTTGACTGGTACTGTGTAAGGAGCCATCAGTATATTGGAACTGATAGTTAACCACGCCGTCAGCATCACTGCCAGCCAGTGTCGCTACCGTTGCGCCTGCCACCTGATTTTCATTGTAGCTGAAGCTTTGATTGTTAAAGCTGCCATCTTCGTTGAGGTTGTTTTCAGATAAGGTGATAGTGGCATTTGTGGTACCACCGGCGCCATCAGTCATCGTCACTAAGTAGCTACCCGAGTTCGGGTTTTGCTCAAAGTCGTTGACGGCAGAGGCTGCGCCCAATGCGGTAATGGTGATCACCCCATTGCTGTCAATGCTGTAGAAGCCATCTTGACTGGTACTGTGTAAGGAGCCATCAGTATATTGGAACTGATAGTTAACCACGCCGTCAGCATCACTGCCAGCCAGTGTCGCTACCGTTGCGCCTGCCACCTGATTTTCATTGTAGCTGAAGCTTTGATTGTTAAAGCTGCCATCTTCGTTGAGGTTGTTTTCAGATAAGGTGATAGTGGCATTTGTGGTACCACCGGCGCCATCAGTCATCGTCACTAAGTAGCTACCCGAGTTCGGGTTTTGCTCAAAGTCGTTGACGGCAGAGGCTGCGCCCAATGCGGTAATGGTGATCACCCCATTGCTGTCAATGCTGTAGAAGCCATCTTGACTGGTACTGTGTAAGGAGCCATCAGTATATTGGAACTGATAGTTAACCACGCCGTCAGCATCACTGCCAGCCAGTGTCGCTACCGTTGCGCCTGCCACCTGATTTTCATTGTAGCTGAAGCTTTGATTGTTAAAGCTGCCATCTTCGTTGAGGTTGTTTTCAGATAAGGTGATAGTGGCATTTGTGGTATCACCGGCGCCATCAGTCATCGTCACTAAGTAGCTACCCGAGTTCGGGTTTTGCTCAAAGTCGTTGACGGCAGAGGCCGCGCCCAATGCGGTAATGGTGATCACCCCATTGCTGTCAATGCTGTAGAAGCCATCTTGACTGGTACTGTGTAAGGAGCCATCAGTATATTGGAACTGATAGTTAACCACGCCGTCAGCATCACTGCCAGCCAGTGTCGCTACCGTTGCGCCTGCCACCTGATTTTCATTGTAGCTGAAGCTTTGATTGTTAAAGCTGCCATCTTCGTTGAGGTTGTTTTCAGATAAGGTGATAGTGGCATTTGTGGTACCACCGGCGCCATCAGTCATCGTCACTAAGTAGCTACCCGAGTTCGGGTTTTGCTCAAAGTCGTTGACGGCAGAGGCTGCGCCCAATGCGGTAATGGTGATCACCCCATTGCTGTCAATGCTGTAGAAGCCATCTTGACTGGTACTGTGTAAGGAGCCATCAGTATATTGGAACTGATAGTTAACCACGCCGTCAGCATCACTGCCAGCCAGTGTCGCTACCGTTGCGCCTGCCACCTGATTTTCATTGTAGCTGAAGCTTTGATTGTTAAAGCTGCCATCTTCGTTGAGGTTGTTTTCAGATAAGGTGATAGTGGCATTTGTGGTACCACCGGCGCCATCAGTCATCGTCACTAAGTAGCTACCCGAGTTCGGGTTTTGCTCAAAGTCGTTGACGGCAGAGGCTGCGCCCAATGCGGTAATGGTGATCACCCCATTGCTGTCAATGCTGTAGAAGCCATCTTGACTGGTACTGTGTAAGGAGCCATCAGTATATTGGAACTGATAGTTAACCACGCCGTCAGCATCACTGCCAGCCAGTGTCGCTACCGTTGCGCCTGCCACCTGATTTTCATTGTAGCTGAAGCTTTGATTGTTAAAGCTGCCATCTTCGTTGAGGTTGTTTTCAGATAAGGTGATAGTGGCATTTGTGGTACCACCGGCGCCATCAGTCATCGTCACTAAGTAGCTACCCGAGTTCGGGTTTTGCTCAAAGTCGTTGACGGCAGAGGCTGCGCCCAATGCGGTAATGGTGATCACCCCATTGCTGTCAATGCTGTAGAAGCCATCTTGACTGGTACTGTGTAAGGAGCCATCAGTATATTGGAACTGATAGTTAACCATGCCGTCAGCATCACTGCCAGCCAGTGTCGCTACCGTTGCGCCCGCCACCTGATTTTCATTGTAGCTGAAGCTTTGATTGTTAAAGCTGCCATCTTCGTTGAGGTTGTTTTCAGATAAGGTGATAGTGGCATTTGTGGTACCACCGGCGCCATCAGTCATCGTCACTAAGTAGCTACCCGAGTTCGGGTTTTGCTCAAAGTCGTTGACGGCAGAGGCCGCGCCCAATGCGGTAATGGTGATCACCCCATTGCTGTCAATGCTGTAGAAGCCATCTTGACTGGTACTGTGTAAGGAGCCATCAGTATATTGGAACTGATAGTTAACCACGCCGTCAGCATCACTGCCAGCCAGTGTCGCTACCGTTGCGCCTGCCACCTGATTTTCATTGTAGCTGAAGCTTTGATTGTTAAAGCTGCCATCTTCGTTGAGGTTGTTTTCAGATAAGGTGATAGTGGCATTTGTGGTACCACCGGCGCCATCAGTCATCGTCACTAAGTAGCTACCCGAGTTCGGGTTTTGCTCAAAGTCGTTGACGGCAGAGGCTGCGCCCAATGCGGTAATGGTGATCACCCCATTGCTGTCAATGCTGTAGAAGCCATCTTGACTGGTACTGTGTAAGGAGCCATCAGTATATTGGAACTGATAGTTAACCACGCCGTCAGCATCACTGCCAGCCAGTGTCGCTACCGTTGCGCCTGCCACCTGATTTTCATTGTAGCTGAAGCTTTGATTGTTAAAGCTGCCATCTTCGTTGAGGTTGTTTTCAGATAAGGTGATAGTGGCATTTGTGGTACCACCGGCGCCATCAGTCATCGTCACTAAGTAGCTACCCGAGTTCGGGTTTTGCTCAAAGTCGTTGACGGCAGAGGCTGCGCCCAATGCGGTAATGGTGATCACCCCATTGCTGTCAATGCTGTAGAAGCCATCTTGACTGGTACTGTGTAAGGAGCCATCAGTATATTGGAACTGATAGTTAACCACGCCGTCAGCATCACTGCCAGCCAGTGTCGCTACCGTTGCGCCTGCCACCTGATTTTCATTGTAGCTGAAGCTTTGATTGTTAAAGCTGCCATCTTCGTTGAGGTTGTTTTCAGATAAGGTGATAGTGGCATTTGTGGTACCACCGGCGCCATCAGTCATCGTCACTAAGTAGCTACCCGAGTTCGGGTTTTGCTCAAAGTCGTTGACGGCAGAGGCTGCGCCCAATGCGGTAATGGTGATCACCCCATTGCTGTCAATGCTGTAGAAGCCATCTTGACTGGTACTGTGTAAGGAGCCATCAGTATATTGGAACTGATAGTTAACCACGCCGTCAGCATCACTGCCAGCCAGTGTCGCTACCGTTGCGCCCGCCACCTGATTTTCATTGTAGCTGAAGCTTTGATTGTTAAAGCTGCCATCTTCGTTGAGGTTGTTTTCAGATAAGGTGATAGTGGCATTTGTGGTACCACCGGCGCCATCAGTCATCGTCACTAAGTAGCTACCCGAGTTCGGGTTTTGCTCAAAGTCGTTGACGGCAGAGGCCGCGCCCAATGCGGTAATGGTGATCACCCCATTGCTGTCAATGCTGTAGAAGCCATCTTGACTGGTACTGTGTAAGGAGCCATCAGTATATTGGAACTGATAGTTAACCACGCCGTCAGCATCACTGCCAGCCAGTGTCGCTACCGTTGCGCCCGCCACCTGATTTTCATTGTAGCTGAAGCTTTGATTGTTAAAGCTGCCATCTTCGTTGAGGTTGTTTTCAGATAAGGTGATAGTGGCATTTGTGGTACCACCGGCGCCATCAGTCATCGTCACTAAGTAGCTACCCGAGTTCGGGTTTTGCTCAAAGTCGTTGACGGCAGAGGCCGCGCCCAATGCGGTAATGGTGATCACCCCATTGCTGTCAATGCTGTAGAAGCCATCTTGACTGGTACTGTGTAAGGAGCCATCAGTATATTGGAACTGATAGTTAACCACGCCGTCAGCATCACTGCCAGCCAGTGTCGCTACCGTTGCGCCTGCCACCTGATTTTCATTGTAGCTGAAGCTTTGATTGTTAAAGCTGCCATCTTCGTTGAGGTTGTTTTCAGATAAGGTGATAGTGGCATTTGTGGTACCACCGGCGCCATCAGTCATCGTCACTAAGTAGCTACCCGAGTTCGGGTTTTGCTCAAAGTCGTTGACGGCAGAGGCTGCGCCCAATGCGGTAATGGTGATCACCCCATTGCTGTCAATGCTGTAGAAGCCATCTTGACTGGTACTGTGTAAGGAGCCATCAGTATATTGGAACTGATAGTTAACCACGCCGTCAGCATCACTGCCAGCCAGTGTCGCTACCGTTGCGCCTGCCACCTGATTTTCATTGTAGCTGAAGCTTTGATTGTTAAAGCTGCCATCTTCGTTGAGGTTGTTTTCAGATAAGGTGATAGTGGCATTTGTGGTACCACCGGCGTCATCAGTCATCGTCACTAAGTAGCTACCCGAGTTCGGGTTTTGCTCAAAGTCGTTGACGGCAGAGGCTGCGCCCAATGCGGTAATGGTGATCACCCCATTGCTGTCAATGCTGTAGAAGCCATCTTGACTGGTACTGTGTAAGGAGCCATCAGTATATTGGAACTGATAGTTAACCACGCCGTCAGCATCACTGCCAGCCAGTGTCGCTACCGTTGCGCCCGCCACCTGATTTTCATTGTAGCTGAAGCTTTGATTGTTAAAGCTGCCAAGATCATTTACCGGCGTCACTTCAATGGTCAAGGTGGCGGTACTGCCGGTGTTGGTCGTGTAGGTAATGACGGGGACTTCACCATTCCAGTTGGCATTTGGGGTAAAGGTATACGAGCCATCTTGATTGATAACCAGTACGCCACCATCAAGAGTCACTTCTGAATCCGCAGGATATTCAACCCCGCCGACTTCAAACGACACCACAGACAAATCATTATCAATATCGCTGTCGTTATCTAGCACATTGCCTGTTGCAGCCGTGTCTTCTGCGACTGTATTGGTATCATTTTCAACAACAGTTGCATCATTGACCGGCGTCACTTCAATGGTCAAGGTGGCGGTACTGCCGGTGTTGGTCGTGTAGGTAATGACGGGGACTTCACCATTCCAGTTGGCATTTGGGGTAAAGGTGTACGAGCCATCTTGATTGATAACCAGTACGCCACCATCAAGAGTCACTTCTGAATCCGCAGGATATTCAACCCCGCCGACTTCAAACGACACCACAGACAAATCATTATCAATATCGCTGTCGTTATCTAGCACATTGCCTGTTGCAGCCGTGTCTTCTGCGACTGTATTGGTATCATTTTCAACAACAGTTGCATCATTTACCGGCGTCACTTCAATGGTCAAGGTGGCGGTACTGCCGGTGTTGGTCGTGTAGGTAATGACGGGGACTTCACCATTCCAGTTGGCATTTGGGGTAAAGGTATACGAGCCATCTTGATTGATAACCAGTACGCCACCATCAAGAGTCACTTCTGAATCCGCAGGATATTCAACCCCGCCGACTTCAAACGACACCACAGACAAATCATTATCGATATCGCTGTCGTTATCTAGCACATTGCCTGTTGCAGCCGTGTCTTCTGCGACTGTATTGGTATCATTTTCAACAACAGTTGCATCATTTACCGGCGTCACTTCAATGGTCAAGGTGGCGGTACTGCCGGTGTTGGTCGTGTAGGTAATGACGGGGACTTCACCATTCCAGTTGGCATTTGGGGTAAAGGTATACGAGCCATCTTGATTGATAACCAGTACGCCACCATCAAGAGTCACTTCTGAATCCGCAGGATATTCAACCCCGCCGACTTCAAACGACACCACAGACAAATCATTATCGATATCGCTGTCGTTATCTAGCACATTGCCTGTTGCAGCCGTGTCTTCTGCGACTGTATTGGTATCATTTTCAACAACAGTTGCATCATTGACCGGCGTCACTTCAATGGTCAAGGTGGCGGTACTGCCGGTGTTGGTCGTGTAGGTAATGACGGGGACTTCACCATTCCAGTTGGCATTTGGGGTAAAGGTATACGAGCCATCTTGATTGATAACCAGTACGCCACCATCAAGAGTCACTTCTGAATCCGCAGGATATTCAACCCCGCCGACTTCAAACGACACCACAGACAAATCATTATCGATATCGCTGTCGTTATCTAGCACATTGCCTGTTGCAGCCGTGTCTTCTGCGACTGTATTGGTATCATTTTCAACAACAGTTGCATCATTGACCGGCGTCACTTCAATGGTCAAGGTGGCGGTACTGCCGGTGTTGGTCGTGTAGGTAATGACGGGGACTTCACCATTCCAGTTGGCATTTGGGGTAAAGGTATACGAGCCATCTTGATTGATAACCAGTACGCCACCATCAAGAGTCACTTCTGAATCCGCAGGATATTCAACCCCGCCGACTTCAAACGACACCACAGACAAATCATTATCGATATCGCTGTCGTTATCTAGCACATTGCCTGTTGCAGCCGTGTCTTCTGCGACTGTATTGGTATCATTTTCAACAACAGTTGCATCATTGACCGGCGTCACTTCAATGGTCAAGGTGGCGGTACTGCCGGTGTTGGTCGTGTAGGTAATGACGGGGACTTCACCATTCCAGTTGGCATTTGGGGTAAAGGTATACGAGCCATCTTGATTGATAACCAGTACGCCACCATCAAGAGTCACTTCTGAATCCGCAGGATATTCAACCCCGCCGACTTCAAACGACACCACAGACAAATCATTATCGATATCGCTGTCGTTATCTAGCACATTGCCTGTTGCAGCCGTGTCTTCTGCGACTGTATTGGTATCATTTTCAACAACAGTTGCATCATTTACCGGCGTCACTTCAATGGTCAAGGTGGCGGTACTGCCGGTGTTGGTCGTGTAGGTAATGACGGGGACTTCACCATTCCAGTTGGCATTTGGGGTAAAGGTATACGAGCCATCTTGATTGATAACCAGTACGCCACCATCAAGAGTCACTTCTGAATCCGCAGGATATTCAACCCCGCCGACTTCAAACGACACCACAGACAAATCATTATCGATATCGCTGTCGTTATCTAGCACATTGCCTGTTGCAGCCGTGTCTTCTGCGACTGTATTGGTATCATTTTCAACAACAGTTGCATCATTTACCGGCGTCACTTCAATGGTCAAGGTGGCGGTACTGCCGGTGTTGGTCGTGTAGGTAATGACGGGGACTTCACCATTCCAGTTGGCATTTGGGGTAAAGGTATACGAGCCATCTTGATTGATAACCAGTACGCCACCATCAAGAGTCACTTCTGAATCCGCAGGATATTCAACCCCGCCGACTTCAAACGACACCACAGACAAATCATTATCGATATCGCTGTCGTTATCTAGCACATTGCCTGTTGCAGCCGTGTCTTCTGCGACTGTATTGGTATCATTTTCAACAACAGTTGAATCATTGACCGGCGTCACTTCAATGGTCAAGGTGGCGGTACTGCCGGTGTTGGTCGTGTAGGTAATGACGGGGACTTCACCATTCCAGTTGGCATTTGGGGTAAAGGTATACGAGCCATCTTGATTGATAACCAGTACGCCACCATCAAGAGTCACTTCTGAATCCGCAGGATATTCAACCCCGCCGACTTCAAACGACACCACAGACAAATCATTATCGATATCGCTGTCGTTATCTAGCACATTGCCTGTTGCAGCCGTGTCTTCTGCGACTGTATTGGTATCATTTTCAACAACAGTTGCATCATTTACCGGCGTCACTTCAATGGTCAAGGTGGCGGTACTGCCGGTGTTGGTCGTGTAGGTAATGACGGGGACTTCACCATTCCAGTTGGCATTTGGGGTAAAGGTATACGAGCCATCTTGATTGATAACCAGTACGCCACCATCAAGAGTCACTTCTGAATCCGCAGGATATTCAACCCCGCCGACTTCAAACGACACCACAGACAAATCATTATCAATATCGCTGTCGTTATCTAGCACATTGCCTGTTGCAGCCGTGTCTTCTGCGACTGTATTGGTATCGTTGATCAGGGTGCTTGGAGTATCAATTGGCGTCTCAGTAAGAGTTTCAAAGCTGGTAATGAATGGGCTAGTCGTCACTGCATTAGTATCGAAGCCTGCTTCAGCTTGGGTTTCTGAAGCGGTTCGTTCTAATGCAACATACCCTGAATCGCCTAGGTTTTCAGGTGTATTGCCTGCAGCGGTTTCCGGTAATTCTGCTGTTGGGTCTTCACCAGAAGCGATTAATGCCTGTAACGCTTCAATTTCCGCTAAAGCATCGGCATCCGCTGCAAATTCATCTTCAGTAGTGATGTCTGTTGCTTGTAATGCAGGGACTAATTCGGGTGAATCATAATCACTATTGAACACTGTGCCATCTTCAAAAGTGATGATTACTGTTTTGCCTTCAGGAATTGATAACTCAACACCTGCAGGAATAGACTCACCAGCTGATAATGTTTTAATTTGATTATATAAGATGTAAGTCACATCACCTTCAGCAGAAGAAAGTGTTGCGTTCTTTGTGATTATCATTTTGTCCATTCCTAGCTCCCAACAGCCAAACTCACCAAAATTTTAAAAAAAATCATGCGGTTAAAAAATTTTTGTGCATGTATTTTAAAATCGATACCTTTTACACCTGATTAACAATTATAGTCCATTTTCTTATCGTTGGTCAATTTTTTGACACGTTTTATTGGTTTTGTAAGTTGTTGAATATATGTGATAAAATTAAATCCATTACAATAGTTAAGTTGACATGGCGGTATTTGGTATGTGGATAAAAATTAAGTAGTCTCGAGTTACTAGCTAGCTTTATGATTTGTTTGATTTTTTATTATTTTTTACTTTGGTAATGTAGGATTGATAAAAAAAGCCTGCGCGATGGGCAGGCTTGTGAAGTTAAATTAAGTAGCGAAAATTAATCAATAGAGTGTGCTGCATGACGATAGCTTTGCATTGCCATGATGTTATCACCAAGCTGTTCTTGGGTTTGCGCTAACGCTAGCCAGTTAGCTCGTGACGGGGCTATGCGGCAAGCATTAGACCAATGCGTTTTGGCAAGTTGCATATCACGGGTTTGTTGTGCCAACTTTGCCATACAAATCTGATAGTTAACATTATCCTGATGAGATTGTTCAAATTTACCCAGTAACTTTCGAATATCAGCATCATGAGCTGTGGTTATTTGTGGCACAGCATCAAATAAATAGTCAACTGGGTTAGTCTTAATATTTTTATATAATATTTTTAGCGCATCATGGCTACGCTGATGTTGACACAGTCCCAATAAGTAACTGACTAAGGTTGTTGGGTTTTGTCGCTCTGATTTACTTAACCAGCCCCAAGTTTTCTCTAATTCTTCATTAGATTGCTCTGCAGCTTGTTGAAGCAAAATATTATTTGCTTGTTCAGTAAGCTGAGTTAGTTTTTCATCGGTTAGTATCTTGCGCTTAGCAAGCAAAGGCAATATGAGTTTCACCGCTGACCAATCTTGTTGAGCCTGGTAAAGGTCTAACGCAATTTTTAGGACAGGATCTTTGCTTTTACTGGTCGGATTAAGCTGGTTTAACAGCTCTCGTGCTTTGTCAAGTTCACCTTCTTGCAGTAAATAGCGAGTACGGGTTGTCAGTGCCGCTACTTTAGCTAAGGGGTCGGCTTCTGCTTTGGCTAAATAATTATCTCGTTCTGTGATTTTATGCTGATGCTGTGCAGCGCGAGCGGCAGCAAAGTAATTCAGTGCGGGTAATTCACCACTGGCTGCGCCTTTGATCATAGCTTTTTCAGCGGATGGCCAATCTTCTTCGGCAAGCGCCAGCGCCCCTATTAAAGTTTGTTTTTTTGCTTTTTTTACGCGCCAACGCTCTGGTAGGTAACGGCTACTTAATGCCAAGGTTAACAGCCACATTATCAGCTTTTTACTGACTTCTAAGGTAATAAACAAAGCGATTAAGGCAAATAAACCAAAGATAATGCTGGTTTCAATTTGATAGTCCCAAATGGCAATATAAATATAACCTTTAGCTTCTAAAATGTAGGGGGTTACACATAAGCCAACCAAGATGATAATGACATAAGCTAAGATCTTTATCATAAGCTTGGCTCCTCAGTTGGCATCATATCGCCATAGCTAACAAGCTGTTGAATTAGTGGGGTCGACTTAAATTGGTAGCCATGAATTGATTCAATTTTTAACTGCGAAACTTGCTCTAATTGTTTAATCACGTGTTGGGTATTGCTGTCGCTATTATCGAAATATTGCTTGGTCCAATTCAGTGCATAATTTACTGAATTTTGATAAGCCTTTTGATCATAGTTGTATAAGGCCATTTGAGATTGAAGAAGCTTATGACGCACATTTTCAACTAAGTACCAGTGTTGCTCTACAGGCAGTAATGGCTCTAAGTCTGTGGTGCGTTCACGAATGGTAATAAAGCCATCCATAAACTGCTTAAATGATTTGGCTAAATTGGTTTGCCAGTCATCAATTGAGTCGGTAATTGGCGCTGCCAATGGGTCTGGCTGGATCTCAGTATCTACTTGATTTAGCGGCAAGCGGCTAATTTGTTCGATTAACGCATCAATTTTATAGACTGCACCACTAATATCAGTCGTTTTAATCGCTTTAGTTGCGGCAATATCTTGCGCTAAGGCTTTGCGAAGTTGATGTAAAGCAGGATCTTTCATGGCTTCAATGCGGTTATCTGCGGTTTGCAGTAAAAGAGATGCGGTTTGTGGATCCTTTTCAAGCCACAACTTACGTCCGGCCATCCCGATTAGATATTCAGCTTCCGCAGCCATCCAATGGTTTGGACTGCGCTGGGCAACAATTGCGATACGTTGCTGCAATTGTTGTTGAGCTTGTTTTAATTCGGCCAGTTGTTGGTATGCCTTGGTATAATCGCTCTGTTGGCGCTCTAATTGCTCAATACGTCGGGTTGGCGTAATTAATGCTTGTTTTATTTCAAGGGTTAACGCTTGTTCTTGTTGGGTTAGCGTGGCTAGTTCAGCGTTTATCATTTGTTGTTGTGCTTGTTGAACATCAAGTTGCATATAGAGCCAATAACAACCACTGATGGCCGCACCAGCAGCAAGCCAACTAATAAAAATACTTAATCGTACCCACCACGAACTGCTATGTCTGCGATGGCGACTAGAAGGCCTTGGGGAGCGTTTGACGGCGGCACTTTTTTGAGAGTCGTCTTTTGCGGGCTCTGCAGATGATGAGTTTTTATGATCTGCGGGCATTGATTCGGGGGTGTTATTTTCCATGAACTGTCCTTGAAAGCAAAATACGACAAATTAATAGCGATAATCATGGCTATTTTTAACCTAGTGGCGGCAATTGACTTAGTTTTGTTGACTTAGCTTGGCAAGCTCAAAGCCCTGAGTATAGCTTGAGTATTTGCTCCATTTGCATTGGTTATATTGCTTAAACCGTACGCATTTGCCTGTAATTCCACGCGATTACTCGGCACTATGATATGACATGAACGCAGCCATGCAAATAATTCTTTTGGCATAAGCGCAATTAAGTTGGCTAATATCTCACCGCTAGTAACAACAATGGTATCGATTCCAAACGCCTGCCATTGTTGGCAAATGGCTTGGTTGTTATAGTGCGGTAGGGTTCGCTGATAGACTTCCCAGTAATCAACCTGCGCACCTCTAAGCCGTAATTGTTCCGCGAGTGTTTCTCTACCGCCATTACCTCTGACGATAATAAATGATTTTTTATCAACATTTTGTAGTTGAACTAGCGATAATAAGCCTTCACTATCTTGGCTAGATTCTGGCGCGGTAAATATTGACAAACCGAGTTTTGTCAGCGCATCAGCAGTAGCTTGGCCAACAGCAAAGTATCGTGCTTGCTTGGGGAAGTGCTGCTGTAGTTTTTCAGCGGCATAAGTTACAGCATTCGTGCTGATAAAAATGAAATTATCAGTGCTGTAAAATTGCTTTGGGACAGGGGATTGAGTTGCTTCAACCCCCAAAAGAGGGGTGACTAAATGAGCAACTTGACGGGTTTCAAGTTGCTCAATCATTTCTTGATTACGACCATCGGGTCGCGTCAACAAGACTTTCATCGCAAAGTTTACTTGGCGTAAACCGCATCAAGAATTGGTTTTGCACCGCGACTTAATAGATCATCCGCTAATGCTTGACCTAACTCAATGGCTTGAGTTTTATTACCAGTCACTTGGCCGGTAATAATTTGGCTTCCATCTGGGTTACCCACTAAACCGCGTAATGTCATAACATCACCTTCGATTTCAGCATACGCGCCAATTGGAACTTGGCAACCACCTTCTAAACGAGTATTCATTGCTCGTTCAGCAAGAACGCGGTAACGAGTTTCTAAATGCTCAAGGGGCGCTAATAATGCTTTAACACGCTCATCATCGGTGCGACACTCAATACCTACAGCTCCTTGACCATTAGCCGGTAAAGACTCTTCAGAAGAAATAAAGCCCGCGATACGCTGCTCTAATTTTAGGCGGATTAAACCTGCAGCAGCAAGAATAATGGCATCATAATCACCACTATCAAGTTTCGCTAAGCGGGTTCCAACATTGCCGCGTAAGTCTTTTATCACCAGATCTGGACGAGCTGCGCGAATTTGACATTGGCGACGTAAGCTTGAGGTGCCAACGACTGCACCTTGTGGTAATTCTGATAAACTCTTGTAAGTGTTTGATACAAAAGCATCACGTGGGTCTTCACGTTCACAAATAACCTGCAAACCTAAGCCTTCAGGAAAGTCGACTGGAACGTCTTTCATCGAGTGCACAGCAATATCGGCACGGCCTTCAAGCATGGCGACTTCCAACTCTTTAACAAATAAGCCTTTACCACCGACTTTAGCAAGTGGTGTGTCTAAAATCACATCACCTTTTGTGCTCATTGGCAGCAACTCAACCACTAAACCTGGGTGAATGCGCTCTAATTCAGCTTTAACAAACTCAGCTTGCCACATGGCCAGTGGACTTTTACGAGTAGCGATACGAATAGTGTTTTCAGACATAGCAAAATTTATCCATCAGATAACATTAATTGCGTTAATGCTAACATTTGATTGCGGAATTTGTCATAACCGGATGTAAATTGTTTGAAGTCCCACTGCATTTTTTGCTGACTGAGGTCATTCAATCAGTAAAAACATTGATTTCATATTGAGCTGAATGCTAGTTGAAATGATAAGTAACAATATAACGCCTTTGTCACAATAATCAGCTATATTTGAACCGCGTCACATTTATGCCGTAGAATGTACGGCCAGCTACGTAATACCTAAAGGCTTAATTAAGGCCTGAAAAATATCACCATTGAATGGAATCTTATCGTTAATATGTCGCAATGCTATGAACTTCAACAGGTTAATAAGCTTAATTCGTTAAGAATGCAACGAGTGAACCAAGTGTTGTCGTTAACACAGCAGCAGTTATTTTTACTTATTCCTTATTTATTCCATCACAACTCCAGCTTGCTTCCCGGTTTTATCAATCCACTTACCGCCAGTGGTATTGCAAGCTTTAGCAATAGCGGCGCCGTGAGAGCCGCATGTCATTATGTTGAAATTGATTATATTGAACTTGATTCAAACCAGCCTTATGCCTTTGAAGGTATTTATGCCATGGGCAGTTCCGCCAGTTTTGGTCAGCATGCTAATAGTGATGTCGACGTATGGTTGGTTTACCAGTCAGGTCTGAGTCAAATTGACCTTGATTTAATTACCCAAAAAGCCACAGCCATTACCCAATGGTTCGCCAGTTTTGATTTTGAAGTTAACTTCTACACCATTCATCCCTTTCAATTTCGAGAATGTGGTCTTTATGATAACTGCTTACCCGTGGGTGAAGATAACAGTGGCTCAGTTCAGCATTGGTTGCTATTAGAAGAGTTTTATCGCTCGCATATTAAACTGGCAGGTAAAACCATTGCTTGGTGGCCAGAGGCATCGGGTGATGAATTATTAAATTTGGGAGAGCTTGCGAATATTCCTGCTAGTGAATATTTTGGCGCCTCCTTGTGGCAGTTATACAAAGGATTACATAAACCTCATAAAGCCTTACTAAAAGTATTACTACTTGAAGTTTATGCCAGTGAATACCCTGCGAATAACATGATTTCTAAGCAAATTTGGCAAGCTTGCCTTGCTGATGACTTTAGCGATGAAAACGATGCATATTTAAAACTATACTACCGCATTGAAGATTATTTAATGGGTCGACGAGAAGTTAGACGCTTAGAAATTATGCGTCGTTGCTTTTATCTTAAATGTGGTGTGGCATTGTCAGACCCGCAAAAAAGTCGTCATGATTGGCGTTTTAAAAAGCTGTCGCAATTGGTGACTGATTGGCGTTGGCCAAGCAGTTTGTTAGTGACTTTAGATAACGCCTCCAGCTGGCATTCGGGCCAATTACAGTGGTTTAATCAGCAACTAAACGAGCTAATGCTTATTAGTTATAAAAACTTACTTCAGTTTGCTTCTAAGTATGAGTTAAGTGACCGCATGAGAGTGGAAGAGCTTGGTTTACTTGCACGCAAGTTGCATAGCTTTTTTAATGATGAAACACATCTACTGCAACCCTTAAATCGTTTATGGAGCCAAGGGATTGCTGAGCAGTATTTAGCGGTATTGTTTTCTAAAAAAGATGCTCGCTATCACTTATATCGCGGGGTAAGCCAGCAAAAGCAACTTATCGGTCAGCAAGCACTATTTTCAGCTGACACTGTCACTGATTTAGTTGCTTGGGCTGTGATGAATGGACTGGCTGTGAAAAAGACACAATGGATAGCATTTGAATGTAGTAAAAATTATGCCCTTAAGCTGAGTTATCTAGCTTTTAAGTTAACCACTGAATTAACCTTAGCAACAGATGTCACCAAGCGTGATTTATGCCAGCCTTGGTTTTATCGGCGCATTATATTTGTTGCCAATGTTGATAATGATTTAACGGCCAATTGGCACGGCCAAGAAATTATGGCTGATTACATGAATGGTGATATTTTCTCGTTCGGTCGAGGTAAACTCAATATGCTGTCCAGTGTTGATATTGTCTGTTTAAACAGTTGGGGAGAGTGGCATAGTCATCGATTCAGCGGTGAAACCGCGTTACTCGAAGCGATTTCATTTATTGCACTGGGTTTAAGGCGAGCTAGCGATAATACTCATTTATCAGTGATTAGTTGTGCGGCAAAACTCTCCAAACAATTACGTGATCAACTTAAGCAGCTATTATTGCAGTGTTATCACATGATCCAAAGAGTCACCGATAGCCAAACCCTAATGTTAGAAATGCATTTAGGGGATAATAAATACGGATTGTACTTTAACTCCCTTGAGATGATGTATCGTCTTTTGGATAAGCCCTCTGAACTATTTCATAAAAATGTGAGTCGACCGATTGTGTCATTGCCACGTCCAGAATTACCCGAGGAGCCTTATTCAAAAGTGCCGGCAATTATTCAAAATTATCTTGCTAAAGGCTCAATTCAGATATTTTTACGCCAGTTGAATAAGCAGTTAGAAGTGATTCAAGCTGATGAAGATAACCAATTACGTCAGTTTGTGATTGATAGCGTATCACTGCAAAGCTATGTGACTCAGCAGAGTATACGTTTTGTAAAAAATCATCATAAAGAGCAGCAAACCTATTTTAATATGCCGCAGTTTTATCAACTAGTCAGGATAAATGGCCAGCTTAAAGTGGTACCATTTGGGGTGAAAGAGGATGAAATGGGCTCTGCTTTTTAAACACAGCCCATTTGTCATTCAAGCTAGATTTGCTTTAGATATTGATGACAATGCCGCCTTGTTTGGCAATGGCATCCAGTACAAAAGGAATAAAAGCAAGGTTGTTGCGGGTATCTAACCATTGGCCATCTTGGTAAGTGAAGTGATATCCGCCTGTTCTTGTCGCTAACCAAATCTCGTGCAATGGTTCCTGTTTATTTATCACTATTTGCGAACCATCTTCAAAGGTTAACTGCACCACGTTGCCGCTATAATTAACATCAACATCCGCATCTTGTTCATCAATCGCTTTGTCAATGGCGCTATCAATGGCGCTGAAAATTTCATCAGCCAATTGGTGAAACTCTGTATCTGTGATTGCCATGCATTTCTATCCTTTGCTTTCTGCGTTATGAATGCGATTATAAGGCCATAATTGATTAGATGCATAGATGTTGAGAAAAATGAGACTGCTTTTATTACTTTTGCTTGCTAGCCTAGTCGTCACTGCATGTGGCCAAAAAGGGGCGTTATATAAAACTCCCGCTTCAGAAGTGAATCAAACTTCTGAACCCGCTGTTGAAGCAAATGCGACAAAAGAGCCGGCAGAAATACCTAACAACACAGAACAACCGCATTAATAAAGGAAGCGCATTGTGGATTTTTTTACCTACCAAAATAATAAATTATTTGCTGAAGATTGTAATGTAGATGCGCTCGCTAAAAAACATGGCACGCCGCTTTATATTTATTCTCGTGCCACATTAGAGCGTCACTGGCACGCATTCGATAAAGCGGTTGCTGACCACCCTCATTTAATTTGTTATGCGGTTAAGGCTAATTCAAACCTTGGTGTATTAAATGCTTTGGCGCGTTTAGGCAGTGGTTTTGATATTGTGTCCGGCGGTGAGTTATCTCGGGTCATTCAAGCTGGCGGCGATCCTCAAAAAGTGGTGTTTTCAGGGGTGGGTAAAACCGTTGCTGAAATGGAGTTAGCCTTAAACTTGGGCATTTATTGTTTTAATGTTGAATCAAGCGCTGAGCTTGAGCAACTAAACGAAGTGGCCGGTAGAATAAATAAAGTTGCCCCAGTATCGCTACGTATTAATCCTGATGTCGATGCTGGTACTCATCCTTATATTTCAACCGGACTGAAAGAAAATAAGTTTGGTATTGCGATGGACGAAGCGGAGCAAGTGTTTGCTCGTGCTGCACAATTAGCGCATTTACAAGTTAAAGGGGTCGATTGTCACATTGGTTCGCAGCTAACTGAAATAAAACCCTTTTTAGATGCTATGGATCGCATGCTAGCCTTGATTGATAGGCTGGCTGAGCAAGGTATTGTGATTGAGCATTTCGATGTAGGTGGTGGTTTAGGCGTACCTTACAATGATGAAACGCCTCCACATCCTGATGCGTATGCAGCGGCTTTAGTTGAGCGTTTGGGCAACAGACCATTAAAACTCATTTTTGAACCTGGTCGTGCCATTGCTGCTAATGCGGGTATCTTTGTGACCGAAGTTTTATACCTTAAAGAAAACAGCGATAAGCGCTTTGCGATTGTTGATGGAGCAATGAATGACCTTATTCGACCATCACTTTATAGCGCATGGCAAAATATTATTCCGGTACAGCAAACTGACGGGCAAACCTATGCCTACGATGTGGTTGGCCCTGTGTGTGAAACCGGTGACTTTTTAGGAAAAGATCGCCAGTTGTCGGTCAAAAAAGGTGACTTGCTTGCTGTACGTTCAAGTGGCGCGTATGGCTTTGTTATGTCATCAAACTATAACTCTCGTCCTCGTGTGGCAGAGGTTATGGTTGACGGTGACAAAGATGTGTTAGTTCGAGAGCGTGAAACACTTGCACAGTTGTGGCAAGGTGAACACTTACTCCCTTAAAATACCTCAAAAACTGGTACAAGCCTCTGTGGTAAGTTTACTCAATATCACAGAGGATATAATAAGTTTGATAAGGAAATTCCCTTGATTCAATTTACAAAAATGCATGGGCTAGGCAACGACTTTATGGTGGTTGATGGCGTGACTCAAAATGTATTTTTTTCGCCGGACCAAATCCGTCGTTTGGCCGACCGTAACTTTGGTATTGGTTTTGACCAATTATTGTTGGTGGAGCCGCCTTACAATCCAGACTTAGATTTTCATTATCGTATTTTTAATGCTGACGGCACTGAGGTTGAGCAGTGCGGCAATGGCGCACGTTGCTTTGCTCGATTTGTCCGTAATAAAGGCTTAACCAATAAAAATAAAATCCGCGTTAGTACCAGTTCGGGCAAAATTACTTTACGGGTAGAGCGTGACGGCAATGTTACGGTGAACATGGGCGTGCCTATTACTGAGCCATCCCAAATTCCGTTTAAAGCTAAAAAGAGTGAAAAAACCTATTTATTGCAAACGCCAATACAGACATTTTTATGCGGTGCGATTTCTATGGGGAATCCTCATTGTGTGTTGGAAGTGGAAGATGTTGATTTTGCGGCAGTTGAAGAGATAGGTTCAATGTTGACCAATCACGAACGTTTCCCTAAAGGGGTTAACGTTGGTTTTATGCAAGTTGTCAGCTCAAGCCACATTAAGCTAAGAGTATACGAGCGTGGCGCTGCAGAAACCTTAGCCTGTGGCACAGGCGCCTGCGCAGCAGCAGCGGTTGGTCAGTTGCAAAATAAGCTTGAAAAACAAGTGCGAGTAGACCTTCCTGGTGGCACATTAATCATTAATTGGGAAGGCGAAGGCAAACCGCTATGGATGACAGGCCCGGCAGAACATGTATATGATGGTCAAATTCAACTGTAATTTTCACTAACAGACGATAAGTAGTTTTTATGAGCGATATAACCTCGGTAACCGATGCAGTCTTAACTAATGACATGATGACTGTTGAACATGGTTCAAGTATGGATGCCCTTGGCAGTGATTTAAGTGCTGAAATGTTAGCGCATCTTAGTCATCAAGTGCTTGATGAATCATTAGTCAGAGATTACCTGTTAGATAATCCAGAGTTTTTTAATCGTCATCCTGAATTACTTGTCGCAATGCGAATGAGTCATCATGAACGCGGTACTGTATCTTTAGTTGAGCGTCGCCAAGAAATTCTGCGTCAGCGGGTAAGCCAGTTAGAAGAAGAAATTACTGCATTAATGAATGTCGCTAAACAAAATGAGCGGATATTTTTATTTAACAATGAGTTATCATTCAAACTGCTTGCTTGCCAAGAGTTAGGTGAAGCACGCCAATTGCTTTCAGAAGGGTTAAAGTCTGAATTTGGCTTTACTCATGTCCGATTAATTACGGTACATGACATTGATAACGAATTAGCCAACATTTGGCGCAATCGTATTCATAGCGGTTATTATTTTGGTCGTTTAACTCAATCAGAATCTAAGCGATTATTTGGTAGTGAGGTGGGCTCTGTGGCGCTGACCCGATTATCAGATGATAACGGTCAGGTGATTTTTGCCATTGCCAGTGCCGATCCCGCCCATTTTCATCCGGGGATGGATTCGTTGTTGTTTAGTCAATTACAACGGCTACTCGATCATATATTACCGAAGTTTTAAACGCCTTTTCATGTCACAGTAGGAGTTGTCACGATGGCAAAAACGGATTGGGTTGCCGCGTTTATACAATACCTTACTTCAGAACGGCAATTATCAGCTTACACTACTCGTAATTATGTGTTTGAGCTCAATCGTGCTCAAGCCCTGTTGCATAATGATGTTTTGTTGCAAGACGCTAGCCGTGAGCAACTGCAAGCTGTGTTGGCTAAATTGCACCGCCAAGGGCTTAGCCCTCGAAGTATTTCCTTATGTTTATCAGCCTTAAAGCAGTTTTATGCATTTTTATTGCGGGGTAACAACATAACGATTAATCCCGCAAAAAATCTGAGTGCACCTAAGCAAAATAAACCCCTACCTAAAAATATGGATGTAGATGCAGTTAGTCATTTACTCGATATTGATATAAATGATCCCTTAGCCGTGCGTGATAAAGCGATTATGGAGCTGTTTTATTCTAGCGGTTTACGTTTAGCTGAGCTTGCAGGGCTAAATTGTGCAGATATTCAGTTAGACAATGCTGAAGTTAAAGTGCTGGGTAAAGGGGATAAGCAGCGTGTGGTACCGATTGGGAAACTTGCAATGCAAGCCTTAGCGCAGTGGCTTAAAGCTCGGCAACAAATGTCAACCCTTGATGCTGGTGATGCGTTATTTGTCAGTAATCAGGGTAAGCGATTATCCCATCGCAGTATTCAAGCGCGGATGAATAAATGGGGGCAGCAACAGGCATTATCAGTAAAAGTGCATCCGCATAAATTAAGACATTCATTTGCAACCCATATGCTGGAATCAAGTGCAGATTTACGTGCAGTACAAGAATTATTGGGCCATGCTAACTTATCAACCACCCAAATTTATACCAGCTTAGACTTTCAGCATTTAGCGAAAGTGTATGATGGTGCTCACCCAAGGGCCAAAAAAGGCAAGGAGAATGGATGATGCAAACCAGTCATTATCAAGCTGCAAGATTAGTCCAATATCAAAGGTTAAAGCCATTTAAAGCCATAAGTTTTGATTTAGATGACACGCTTTATAATAATCGTCCTATTATCGAAAATGCGGTTGCCGCATCGTTTGCATTACTTAATCAAGCATATCCCAAAACCTTAAGTTGGAGTGCCCATGATTGGCAGACTTGTAAATTGGAACTATGTCAGCAGATGCCCGAGCTGAATCATGATACCAGCGCTGCGCGTTATGCCACGTTACGACAAGGTTTAGTGCAATTAGGTTACTGTGAGATTGAAGCCAGTAAAGGTGCCCAATTGGCGATGGAATGCTTTCAGTTTCATCGCAGCGATTTTAGTATTGATGCTGAAGTGCTAGCGGTGCTTGAAAAGCTCGGTGCTCACTATCCGCTAATTGGCATTACCAATGGCAATGTGGATGCAAGTCGCATTGGTTTAGATAAGCTGATGAAATTTGTGTTGCATCCGGGGCACGGCATAAAAATGAAGCCCGCTCAAGATATGTTTAAGTTAGCCTGTCGACAATTAGATATTGATGCTTCGCAGTTATTGCATATAGGCGATCATCCAGTATCGGATATTGTTGGAGCGAAAATGGCGGGTTGTCAAACCGTTTGGTTAAATCCATGCCAGCAAGATAGGTTTAAAGAGGTCTCCTCATTATTGCCTTGTGTGGAGATTTCCAAGTTAAATCAGTTAGAAAGCTTTTGTTGTGGTAATGTTGATTAACGTTAATTGTTGTGATTTAATCAATATTGTAAATGCTAGGAAAATCAAATAATTCAAGGAAGATACATGAAAACAAAATTTAAATTTAGCATGTTAATGATTTTATCTATTTTAAGTTTATCAGCATGTTCAATTAAACAGAAAATTGATCCTATAGAAGTGACAAGTTCTACAGAAGTTTGCATTGTTGAAAACAAAGATGTAAGACAAGGGTTTTTAGAAGAGTTTAAAAAGGTGCTCCAGCAGAAAAAAATAAAGTATCGTTTAATTCAGGAGTTGGATGCGCAAAATGGTTGCGAGTGGACAGCTACATATACTGCAAATTGGGCTTGGGATTTAGCGCTGTATATGGTGTATGCTGAAATAAAAGTTTTTCATCAAGGTCGGTTGGATGGTGAAGCTATATATGACGCTCGTATGGGTGGTGCAAATATGAATAAGTTTATCGATGCAGAGCCAAAGATTAGAGAGCTTGTTGAGCAGTTGATGCAGCAAAAACAAGTAAGTAATAAACTAGATGGTGTGAGTCCATTTAATCAATATAAGATTGCGATTTAAGATTTAGATTATTTAGAATGTCAGTAAGTCGTTAAAGGTTTACTGACATCTTCTTTTGGTTTAATTAAGATTTATTCTTAGGTTTGAGCAGTAATCCTGCTCGCTTGTTCATATTATCAACCTGTTCTTTACTTGCTCGCATATCAGCATCACCGACTCTGAAGTAGGTGCCTGTGTAGGGATCTGGGCCGATGAAAATGGGTCTGAGTTTGACATCCACTTCGGGTACATGAATACGAATAAGCTTTTTATTCAATATTTCAATAATTTGTACATCGGTGGGTGACAATATGTTGTGACTCACCTTTTGTGGGTCGTGTAATATTTTCCAGATATCACTCAGCATTGGAATGGGGTTTACTATGCCTTCAATGGTAAACTCACCCTGGTGTTCTTTTACCCCTAAAATGATTTCACCGCCTAAGGTATTGGCAAAGGCGCTGTAGGTTTCCCACATATCCTCTGGTATTTTGCCATTCCCATCACGGCCACTGGCCAGTTTAAACTCAACTTGAGCCGATTCACGTAAATTGGCAATATCATCTAATGCGAATGTGGGGTAATGATGTGTTGTCATATTGGTTAAGCACAATAAGTGGGTCTTTTAAGGGTAAGAAACAATGGCATAAAAAGAAAGCGGGTGAGTTGTATTTCACAATGAAACTCATCCGCCATCGTCGATGCTGAGATAGACTTTGTGCTTATCGTTAGCGCTGACTTAAGGCTCTTGCGCAAAACATACCTACTAGCATGGCCACAACAAAGCCAATGAATTTAGCGTCTACGCTGACTAAGTTTACAATCGCTGGGCCAGGGCAAATACCCACGAATCCCCAACCTAAACCAAATAAACATGCACCCGTAATCAGTTTTTTATCAATATGTTTTTTAGTAGGCAAAAAGAAACTTTCGTCAAAAAGAGGTTTAGATTTAGGTTTAACTAACAAAGCAAAACCAATACCAAATACGCCAAGACCGCCGCCCATTACTAAGGCTAGACTTGGATCCCACTGACCAAAAAAATCTAAAAAATTAAGTACTTTATTGGTGTCTACCATTTGTGACACTATTAGCCCTAAACCAAATAAACTACCTGAAATAAAAGCCACTAACCCATGTAATGAGAGCAATTGTTTTTTCATCTTAAGCTCCCACTATATGACGGCTAACAAACACCACAATCGTGGCAACTAACATAAAGATCAGCGTAGCCACTATTGAGCGAAGCGATAATCGACCTATTCCACAAATACCATGACCACTGGTACAACCCGCGCCAATATACGTGCCAAAACCTACTAAAAAACCGCCAATTAACGTGAGCGGCCAGCTTGCAGTTAACATTGTTGGCATCGACAAATTAAGCCAAGGGGCAATTAAGCCGCTGAGAATTAAACCGCCAATAAATGCCCAGCGCCAAAATGCATTTTGTCCTGTACTCATAACACCGCTAATAATACCGGATATACCAGCCAACCGGCCGTTTAATATCAATAGTAACAATGCGGCAAAACCTAATATTGCGCCGCCGATAAGGGCGCTAATGGGAGTGAATTCGGTCATAATTTCCACAAATTTGATTTGAAATAATAAAGGCAAACACAATAACCACAGTTTACCATAAGCTTATATAAATGAAGATTAATGTGTGTTTAACTTGATGCAGTTATACTAGCGAAAAATTATTTAGAGATACTGAGTAAGGTAAATGAAATTAGTACAGGTTGATAAAGTTCAATATCGCAAGATGACCAATCAAGTGCAGTTTGGCTTAATTGCCATTTTGGCAGTTTCGTCGCTTGCATTTGGGCAGCTATTAATTGCATTTTTAGGGGCTCCGCCGGTTGCTAGTGGTGAGTCTACAGGTAATTTTTACCTAAACTTTGGCGGCGTCATCTTGGGTTTGATGCTGTGTACTTTAGTGGTAAAGCATGGGCGTAAAAAGCCGCAATTTGCTGATGTTTATTATGTTTGGCAGTTAAAACAACTGCAAAATAAAATTTATCGTAAACTTAATGCGGTGCAGCAAGCGGCCAGTGATAATGATACAAAGGCTGTGACTATTTTATTGTTTTATTACCAAAGTCTCGCCTTAGTGTACCAACTAGACAACAATACCCTGACCCTATCAGATGTAAACCGTGAGTTAGCTAAATTAAATCAGCAAATTGAAACCAACGGCCTAGTTTGTGATATTGATGATTTTCGTAGTGACTGGCTAACAGAATATTAATATTGATGTTTATACAAAAAACGCCAAACAGCATTGTTTGGCGTTTTTTTTATTAAATTTGACTGCCATTAACCGTTAGTTGCACATCGATATTCCCGCGTACCGCATTTGAATAAGGACACACTTGATGAGCCGTTTTTACTAACTGCTCAGCATCTGCTTGAGGTAAATCAAGCTTCACAGCTAGTGCAACTGTTAATGCAAAACCGCCCGATGTATTTGGGCCAATTCCTACCGTTGCCGTGGTGGGAGCAGACTTAATCGCTACTTTTCCTTGTTGGGCAACGTGTAAAATCGCATTCGAAAAACAGGCCGCGTAACCTGCAGCAAATAATTGCTCTGGGTTTGTGTGTTCACCACTGCCGCCCATTTCTTTTGGGTAACTTAACCCCAAATCTAATTTTTTGTCATCTGTCGTCACTTGGCCATTACGACCAGCTAAAGCCGTTGCAGATGTTTTGTATAGTGTTGTCATAAGAACCTCATAATAAGAAATTAATTTAAGTTGTACACAATCTAATTGGGTGCACTTTACCCTGTGCTATATTTAAATGCAACTAAGTTGTACGCAATTTAATTTGTTGTTGATGCGGCATCATGTGAAATCTGCTCGGCAGACTTCACTTAATATGGTTAAAAAGAGAGGTAAAAAGTGAGTTAGGCAATTTGCATATTGGCAGGGGTCAGCTCATTAACAGATTGAGCGCGCTGCATTAAAAAACTGATAAAAGTCTGTAGTGACTGACTTTGTGCTTTATCAGCTAAGCTAACAATGCTAAATCTGGCATTAAGTTTTGGCATCAGTTGCGGACTAAGTTGTACTAAGGTGCCAGCATTTAACTCATCGCGTACAGCGATTTCAGGGGTGAGGGCAACCAGTTCGGAATTGCAGATAGAATCCTTTATGGCATGGAACTGTTCAAAACGCACCAAACCAGCAAAATCTTCACGGTGCAATTCAAATAAGTCGTCAAATTGGTTCGCAATATTGATGGGTAGATGTCTTGGAATAGCGAGTGGGTAGTCGCGAAATGTTGTCAGATAAAGTCTTGGAAGTTTGGTCAGCGGGTGATCAGGGCGGCAACAGAAGATGACTGGAAAAGGTGGTAACTCAATAATATTGAAGTTTAGGTTGCTATCAAGGTCTGTTAAGCGAGATTCAGCTACAAATACGTCAAGTTCGCCCTCTAATAATTGCTCTGATAATGATTGCCAGCCAGCGACTTTTAAATCTAATGTCATATTCGGTTTAGCTCGAATGTACTCTCCCAATACGGGGCCGACTAAACTGTTTGATGGAATAGGGCTAGCGCCTATTTTTATTTCAAGTTCATTGTCACCATGAAAACAGGCTAGCTGTTGTAGTAATTTGTCGTGCTCGTTGAGAATGGCTTGGCAATGTTTAAGAGTCATCATGCCTAAAGGCGTAATAGCCATATTTTTTGAATCACGATCAAATAACTTACCGCCAACTATAGATTCTAATTTTTGAATGCTTCTAGACAGTGATGGCTGAGTGATATTTAATTTTTTGGCGGCACGATTGAAGTGTTGAAATTCAGCTAGGGTTACAAAATGCTTAATGTTACGTAATTCCATATTTTCTCATGCCTTACTTAATCAGTTTTTATTTGTTCCAATTTGGGAACAATTGTTATTATTTTTTCAAAACAAAACTGTTTTTCTGTCGTTAATTGCACCAAAAACTGGTTTTATATTGTTAAATCAAGGTGCCTGATAGTGTCGTCCAGTATTATTGTTGACATGTTTCATTTTGTAACTCAGACCCTTGATTGTAAACGCATCCAGCCATTATTAATCTCTTATATTGATTATTTTTATATCTAATAAAAATCAAGTCTCTGTTTTGTATTGTTATTTTGTTTTTGCGGTTTGTTGCAGTATAGGTGGTGTATACGTATTAGCTATAGTTCGATGCATTAAATGAATTAGCCCTTATGCCCAATAAGCGTTACATATGGGTGTGACAAATTTGTTAACAGTTTGTGCATTCAGACATTGATTATAAGGCAAGACAATGAAACTAAAAAAAGTACATATAATGACCCTGGCGGCCATTTATGCCGGTGCTGCAGGAGCAAGTGCTGTCAGTACAGATACAGGTAATTCATACTCCGCAAATATAAAGCCAATCGTGATCACCGATGCGATAAAAAAATACAACGATAATAAGCACAAAGATCGTGTGTCAGGTGAAGTAATAGCTGAATCTCGAAATAGTAACGGCCGTAACGTTCATCGTGCTATTTCAAGTGCTGACAGAAAAGTTCCTTTTGTTTATGAAGATAATATTGTCGGTGAGCAAACTTACATTATTCAATTATCGGACAAACCTGTTTCTTTATATAAAGGTGGTGTCGCAGGATTAAATGCAACTTCACCTAGAGTAAATAAACTTCCGGCTGCTTTAAGCCCACAACTGCATGATAAAGTTGATTTAAACAGCAGTGACGTGCGTTCTTATCGTAGTTATCTTGCTGACAAACAAGCCGGTATTACCTCTCAAATTTCTAGCTTAGTCGGCAACGCTAAAACCATCGCGAACTATCAACTTGCTTTTAACGGTATGTCGATGCGTATGACCCAAGAACAAGCTGCTCGTGTTGCTGACTTGGATGGTGTGGTTAGCGTAACTCGGGAAATCATTTATCAACTACAAACTGATGTAGGCCCGCAACATATTGGGGCTGACAAGTTTTGGACTGGTGAAGTAACTGGTGAAGCCTTCACTGGTAAAGGGATTGTTGTTGGTGTGCTAGATACTGGTATTAACTCTGACCACGTCTCATTTGCGGCTCAAGGTGATGATGGTTATGTGCATCAATTACCATCACGTTATACAGGCTACATAGGTGACTGCGAACTTGAAGAGTTTGCCGGCATGTGTAATGACAAGTTAATCGGTGTACGTTCTTATCCAGTGATTACCGACACTTATAGTGATGCAAGTTTTCAGCCTGATAAGGGGTGGTGGGAAATCGATGGACCGCTAAGACCTGCAAACGGCGAAGATTATAACGGCCATGGGTCGCACACCGCTTCTACTGCTGCTGGTAATATATTATTAGATCGTACATACATGGTGCCAGATGTTGGCGTAACCAGTGACGGTAAAGAAACCAATTTAGTACTGCCGCGTATGTCAGGTGTCGCACCACATGCTAACGTGATCATGTATCAAGTTTGTCATCCAGGGGATGGTAGCTTTAATAACTTTACAGGTTGTCCTGGTTCTGCACTACTTGCCGGTATTGAAGATGCCATTGCTGACGGTGTTGATGTTGTTAACTATTCAATTGGAACAGCTTACGGTGCTTTCCCTTGGGAAGACCCAATGGAAATGGCATTTTTAGCTGCACGTGAAGCCGGTATTTCGGTATCTGCATCTGCGGGTAACTCGTTTGACCCATCGCAAGCTGCTCAACGTCGTGGTGCTATTGACCATCTATCGCCTTGGGTGACCTCTGTTGCGGCAACCACTCATACTCGTGAATTCAGTGTAGAAGGCAAGATGCTAACTGGCGCAACTGGCGGTGAGCAGGAGCTACCAGAGCTTGTTGGTGGCGGTATCTCAGAAGGCTATACAGGTCCTGTGGTTGAGGCTAAAGCATACGGCTGGCAATATGAGAAGTGTAATGATCCATTCCCAGCTGGATTTTTCGATAACTCTCCAGAGGGTATACCTTACGACACCGCGCCTATCGTAGTGTGTAAGCGTGGCGACATTGCCCGTGTTCAAAAAGCCATTAACGTTGCTGAAGGTGGCGCTGGTGGTTTCATTTTACGTAATGCGAGTGCAAACGAGTCGGTTAATAATGATCCTTATGTGATACCAGGTATTCACTTGCCTTACAGTGGTTACTACGGTGATGCATCAACCAACTGGTTTGGTTTATCACGTTGGTTATCTAGAGGGACCGACCATCAACTAACCATCACCCCATCAAATGTGGTGACCAAAGAGCGTGTTGCTAATACTTTGGCTGACTTCTCATCACGTGGCCATAACTTCGATAACCCAGAAGTGATGTCACCTAATCTTGCTGCGCCTGGCGTTGATATTTATGCGGCATGGGCTGATGATATGCCATTTTCTGGCGTAGGTGTGCCAGGCGATTTTAACAGTATCAGCGGTACTTCTATGGCTGCGCCACATGTTGCTGGTGCTATGGCATTGTTAAAGCAAGCTCAGCCAAGCTGGACCCCTGCACAAATTCAGTCGGCATTAATGATGACGGCTAATTTAAGCGACGTGACTCGCACAGTCGAAACCTACCCATTTGTTGACATAGAGCCAGCAGGCTTTAGCGATGCAGGTAGTGGTGTGATTAACGTTGCACGAGCTTATAAAGCCGGCTTAGTGATGGATGAAACCGGTGATAACTATCGTGCGGCTAACCCTAAAAATGGTGGCACAGTTAATACCCTAAACGTACCGTATTTTTACAATGAAAGCTGTAGTGGCACTTGTACCATGATGCGTACCTTCACGGCCACAGCTGATGGTAGCTGGACAGTTGATGCACAGTCATTAGCGATGGACGGTGCAGACATGTTATCGCTTGAAGTATCACCCAAGACATTTAGTCTTCGTAAAGGTGAAACTCAGGCCATCATGCTGACAGCTAAAGTATTAGAAGTACAAGCGCCAGGTGCTGATTCATCATCATTACGCTTATTAGGTGATGTGGTTATCACTCCTGACAACGCAGATATGCCAATGCAGCACTTACCTGTAAGCATTCGCTATAGCGGAACAAGTATGCCTGAAAACGTGATGGGTAAAATCCATCGTCAGCAAGGTCATATTTTAACGCCTGAAATTCACAGTGAAGAAATTCAAACCTTCAACAGCCGTGTCAATGGGTTAGTTAAAGCTGAATTGTTTAATGTGAACATGCAACGAAGTGACGTGCGTAACCTCGATAGTACAGCTCAATCACGTATCGATGATGGCCAAGTGGTTAACTTTTTTGAAGTACCAGAAGGCACTAAGCGTATTGTGTGGGAAGTGATTAAAGCTGACTATAATGCTTACGCATCAATTGATATTGGCATGGACGTTAATAACGATGGTGACATCCAATGGGATGAGGAAGCCATTTGTTACTCACGCATTGATAACAATGATTACTGTGCTATCAATAATCCAACGCCAGGCACCTACTGGGTTTATGGTTCAAACTATAAATATACCTATGAAGATGAGGCTAATTTAGCCGATAACATGGTTTTTGCATTAGCCATTATTGGTGATGATAACTCTGGTAATCTAACAGCGGTTGGTCCTGATTCTTCAAATGGTATTGATCCATATCGTGTGCAACTCAATTATGATTTAGCCGATGCGCAGGAAGGCGATGTTTACTATGGTTACGTGGGTATTGGTAGCGATAGCTATAACGATGATAATCTGGGGTATATTCCAGTTCAGCTTGTTCATAGCGGAGCAGATACCACCATTGAAGCAAGCCAAACAAGTGCTAAAACTGGCGATATAGTTAACTTCGAAGTGTCTTTAGCGCCTAATTTATTGGGTGGTGAGCGTCAACTAACCTTAAACACTGAACTCGCTTCAGGGTTCCAGTTGCTAGAAGACAGCATTAAAGTTGCCGGCTTACCTCAATACGCTGAAGATATGACAATTGACGGTAACACTATCAGCTTTAATACAATGCAGCCATCGTCAGCGGATGTGCGTCGTCATTATGTATTTACTACCAGTGTGGAAGATGCGACGTGTCGTATTCCTGCACAGATGCAAGAAGGTAGTGACACTTATGTCGATATTCCTTCACAGTATGGTTTTGGAGACTTAGGTTTAACAGGTTGGTCTAATCAATATCTGAGTATCCCAATGTCATCTAATGGCTTACCTCATGTGCCTTTATATGGTGCAGAGCAAGATATGCTGCATGACTTGTTAGAAATTTCACCATTTGGTTATGTGAAGTTTGATGAAATGCCAGATTTCTACAACTATCACTTTGAATTTAATGATGAATTTCAAAACTTCCCTGACACCATCGTTGCCCCATTATGGCGTGGTGATGTCATGATGCCAGAAGTGGCATTCCGTGAAGATATTGGTGCGGTAACCAACCGAGTATATGGCGCGGTAATTGATGACTACTACGTGTTCCAGTGGAAAGGCGGTCAAGAACTTTATAACCGTTTTACTGGTAACCGTAACCCAGACCCATCAGCTTACTTTGATGTTGAAACCATTATCTCAACTAAGCTAGATTTTGCACCAGGTGCCCATGAAATCATGTTTGGTTATCAAGCAATTAAAACAGCTAACGCACACTTTGGTTCAATTGGTCTCCACGGTTATTACGGTGAACGTGGTACCTTTGGCCCTGTTGAAGGTTGGTTGAATGATGGCTTTGCATATAACAATGTCGATGAAAAAGTAGCGGAAGGCATGCTAGTTTGTGCTGACTATCAAGGTCCTGAAAGTTCAGGCTTAACCTTAAGTTTCTCTGCTCGTGTATCTGCAGCGGCAGTTGGTGTTGATAATGCGGTCACTGTTACTAGCCAATATGCTGACTCTGAGTTAGTGACGGTAAGTCAAAGCGTATTATCGCCAAGTAACATTCAAGTGGCAGGTTTTGCTGATCAAACTATGAATGAGAACACTTCTATTACTTTAGATGTTGTTTATTCAGACCTTAAAGCAACTGTTAACGGCATTATGGTTGCAGGTGATAACATCTCAGCCGCCGTTGAAGGTAATAGCATTACTATTACTCCAGATGCTGATTGGTATGGTGAAACCATGGTAACGGTTACTGTGCATGATATGGCTTACCCATCTGATCAAGCGTCAACTACCTTCTTGTTAACGGTAGCGTCAGATGGTATCGAAAATGGTTGTACTGATCCAAGTGCGACTAACTATGATGCAAACGCCAATACTGATGATGGGTCATGTACCTTCCCGCCAGAAGTGGTTGAAAAGAAAAAGTCTACAAGTGGTGGTAGCTTAGGCTTCCTAGCATTAGGTGTATTAGGATTGATGGCAGGACGTCGTCGTAAAGTTCACTAATTACTAAGCATGTTAAGTAAATAACACCTATAAGAAGGCCCTCATCCGAGGGCCTTCTTTTTTGTGACAATTATTATTAATCGATGGTTAACGCGACAATTTTTAATGGATGATTTTCATCAAATGCAGGAAAGTCTTGATGACAATCTAACCATTCAAAATGGGTCACATCACGGCCTTGTTTTTTAACACATCTGACTAAGCTATCAAACCAAGTTTGTCGTTCAACTTTAGCCACATTATTACAGCACACTATGGTGCCACCAGCTTTAGTGGCTAACATGGCAGGTTTAAATAGACCTTGATAATCGTTAATTAAATCTACTGTGCCAAAAGCGCTTTTGGCAAACCGAGGTGGGTCTAGAAACACCATATCAAACTGGTTTTTTGCTAACTTGGGGTATTTAGGTAATTTTTGATTACGACGCCCACCCACTGGTAAGCCTGCTAATTGCCTGACTGCGGGAAAAGCATCGCTTTGGATAAATTCACACACTGCGCCTACTTGATTCAAAATAGCATTTTTTTTACCCGCATCTAATGCAAATGATGAAAAGTCGATATTCATTACCCTTGACGCACCACCGACCGCAGCAGCTGTACCAATCCCGCAAGTATATGAAAACAAATTGAGAACGGTTTTATCCTGGCTATGTTTTTTGATGTACTCACGGCCAATACGCATATCTAAAAATAGCAGAGGGTCTTGCCCTTCATGACGAAGTTTTGAGGTAAATGCAATGCCATTTTCATGAAAAACTTGCTCAGATTCCGCAAAGGCTTGAGTGTCATCTTCAAGTAAATTTACTACTCGTGAGTTTTTATGTGAACGATCGTTGTACACCATTGGGAAATCAGCATGTTTAGAAAGTTCTGTGCGAATCTCAGCTAATTGTTCGGTTGATAAAGCGTGATGGAAAGTTTGCACCAACCAGGCGTCACCATAGCGATCAATATTGAGTCCGGTTTCACCTTCAACTGTGCCGTGAAATACTCGATAACAATCTGTTTGATCGCGCTTGGCTTGTTTAAAAAATTCAGCGCGTTGCTTGAACGCATTCGCGAGAGAGGACTGTAATGACATAATGGTGCTCGTTAGCATTTGAAGGGAGAAGCGAGATTATATCAAGCTTTAGCTGTTTTGTGGGTATTGGTTGCTCATTCCTATTTAGCAGAAACCTTTAAATTATTTAAAATAATAGACTCAGACAATTAGAGCTTTGAGTCATCAGTATCAAATTTTTGGCCATCGAACTTAACATGATGCGACAGCGTCCACATATCCCGTCCCCGCAACAAGTAGATGACAACACAAAATTATTATCACCTAGACCGTTCAACAGATTTGCATGGCTGTAAAACGTCAGTTGGCCCAAACCTTCTTATAGGACAATGCTGTTTTATCGAATCTGTCGAGAAAACCCGGTGATCCGAGCGAAGCGAAAGTCGCGGGGATGAATCGATAAATTAAACTTTCTCTTGGATATATTTTCGAATTGTATCAACGGAAATATTGCCTACTGAGCAAACGAAATATCCGTCAGACCAGAAAGAGTTATCTGTCCAACTGCTTTACAAATTCTCCGGCATCACTCTAAGAAGTTATTTTCAATATTTAACGACTAAAATCAAATGTAGAGTGATTAGATACTTACAATGTGAGTTGGTTTGGTATTCCACTTGATAACCCCTGTTTACACAGTAGTCTATACAGTATCCTGCGCAGTGGTATATACAGTGTATGAAAAAAACACTCAGATACAACTTTAGGCTTAAGCCGACAGTAGAGCAAGAAGCCAAACTCGCTGAGTTTGGGGCATACGCCCGTGGCGTATGGAACTTGTTGTTATCTGAAAATGTGCGTCGATATCGATATGATAAAACGTTTTTGTTTTACGACGAAATGGCTGGGCTGCTCCGTGACTTGAAAAAGTTCGATGAGTTTTCATGGCTTAAAGCTTTTGATTCTGCGGCTTCTCAGCAGGTAGCTCGTGACCTTGATACAGCACTAAAAAATTCCTCTAACAAAGGCCGAGCTCAGCAATTTCCGACTTTCAAAATTAGCTTTAAACTGAAAAGACTTCACGACGATAGCTTTCGATGTGTCAATAATAACGACTGCATCCGCATTGAAAAAGGCGCGATTAGCATTCCGAAAGTTGGCAAAATACCAATTGTTTTACACCGAAAATTAGCCAGCAAAATTAAGACGGCAACTGTCAAAATGCGCCACGGAAACTGGTATGTATCACTGACTCAAGAAGTTGAGTGTAAGAGCGCAAAACAAGTTTTATCAACGCTTGTGGGATATGACATTAATAGCCAATACACTGTTGTTGGCTCAAATGGTTGGTACGTTAAAAACCCGAAAGCTTTCAAGAAAGCATCCTCAAAATTAAAACAAATTCAAGTCCAGTTGAGTCGCCGAACGAAAGGCTCAAATCGCTGGCAAAAAAGCAAATCTCGTTTAAATAAACTTCACGGAAAAATCTCTCGCCAGCGCTTAGCGTTTGCTCACGAAGTATCATGTTCGATAGCCAAGAGCAGTGATATTATAGTGTTTGAGGATTTGAACGTGAAAGGAATGCAGCAATTTAACGGTCAGATGGTTAACGATAATGTGATGGGGTTAATCACGGAGTTAACCAAATACAAGGCTGAATTGAATGGCGCTGTTTACCATGAAATAGGTCGATACGTGAAATCGTCAGGCATTTGTAGCGAATGTGGACACGAACATAAATTCGATTTAAGTGTGCGAGAATTTTCCTGTGAAAGATGCAAAGCAATGCAGTGCAGAGATTTGGCCGCTGCTAAATCTGTTGCAGATACAGGCGAAAAAGATTTAATGGCGAGTGGGATACTTGTCAGGGCGCTGCCCAAATCTCAGCAGAAATCACCTCCTAAAACGAAAGTCTTTGAGTGATCAGAGTTTGGTGTGGGAACTGAGAAAAAAGAAGCAACCTAGTCGTCAAAAAACTAGATTGCAGAAGCCCCGTGATCAAAGCGAAGCGATGTCGCGGGGTTGTTCACTGTTGAAGATGCTTTAACGCTGCTTGCATGGCGAACTGATAACCTTGTGCACCTAAACCGCAAATCACGCCTACGGCTTTATCTGATAAAAATGAGTGATGACGGAATGGCTCGCGAGCATGCACATTAGATAAATGTACTTCAATAAAGGGAATGGCTACGCCTAATAATGCATCGCGAATGGCAACACTGGTGTGGGTAAAGGCGGCAGGATTGATAATAATAAACTGTGCGTCAGTGGCATGAATAGCGTTAATAATTTCAAATTCAGCATTGGATTGAATATGTTCAAAATCAATTCCCGCATTTTGTGCTATTTGCTGCACATCATCTACGATAGTCGCTAATGTTTGATGACCATAAAGCCCTGGCTCTCGACGGCCGAGTAAATTTAAGTTAGGTCCATTAATTAATAATACTTTGACAGCTTGGCTCATGGGCGTCTCTTTTTGAAGAATAATGTTTTATTGAGTTTTAACGTAACTTGCTGATTGAGTAAACCTCAATCTATTCATTTTAACATTAATAAAATAGCGGATTAGTCAAAGCTAGGCTTACCTTGACGCAGTGCTTTGGTGGCTCCACGTTTCGTTTTGGCGTCAACGCGGCGACGTTGGCTCGCTTTGGTTGCTTTTGTTGCAATCCGTTTTTTGGCCACAATGGTGACGCTTTTGACCAGCTCTATAAATTGTTCCAGTGCTTGCTGGCGATTAAAATCTTGACTACGTGATTGCTGACATTTAATGATGATTTTACCGCTTTGGGTAATACGATGATCAGCCTTCACTAACAATTTTTGTTTATAAAAATCAGGCAAAGATGATTGATGGATATCGAAAATTAACTGAGCCGCAGTCGACACTTTATTAATGTGTTGTCCACCGGCACCACTTGAGCGAACAAATTGCCACTCAATTTCTTTATCTTCGATACTGACGCTGTGAGAAATTTTAATCATAGCTTGTAGTATAACTTTTTTAGATTAAAAATAGTTATATATTGCAGATGGACATTTTTGTTATGCTTTACGCTAATGCCGTATCAACGCTGTGCAAGCGCAGCGATAAAGCTGGAGTTGTCTATGCTTTGCCAAATTTCCGATATCACCAAAGGGGTTATAAGTCTGTTTGTGAGTGGCCGTATTTCTGCAGAAGATTACCGCATCCGTTTGCAGCCAGCGATTGAATCTTACCGTAAAGATTGGGGGAAAGTGTGTTTATACATTGAGGCCGATGTGTTACTTGAAGGGTGGGAATTCGGTTCATTGGCGGGGAGTGGTGAAGTACAATTTCCTCAATTTGATGCACTCGTGTTTGTGGGTGGCCCTGATTGGGTGGGAAATTCGGTCAGATTACTGGGCCCCTTTATGCAGGGTGAAATAGCATGGTTTCCATTATTAGAAAAACATGATGCAATTAGTTGGATTATTAAGCACTCACAGCAATAATAGTTTGCTCATCATTAAGGTTTCATCAATAATTTGTTTGTTAGCTCGTCACTTAAAGCAAGGAAGTATTATGTTATTAAAAAAATTATTAGCCACATCAGTCGTTTGCATATTTGCATTAGGTATTACCGCTTGCTCCCCTGAAGTAGGTAGTGAAGCCTGGTGTAAAAAAATGGAAGACAAGCCAAAAGGTGATTGGTCAGCCAATGAAGCCGCTGATTATACCAAGCACTGTGTGTTTTAATAAAACTTAAAACAAAATCTTTTAAGCCCAATCTCTGGATTGGGCTTTTTTTGCTTTTAGTATTAATACCTTACTTAATTCAAGGTTATTCATCGTTGAGTCGCCTTAAGCATTTAAATGTCGATAAAATTAAAATCGATCGATCATTTTTAAATGACGCAGATACAGATCCTAAAAGTGTTGGCATTTATCAAAATATTGTGGCGTTAGCCCAAAGGTTGGATATTGATGTGGTTGCTGAAGGAGTTGAAACGCTTGAATAACTGCAGTTTTTACATCAATTTGGCCCGATATATATGCAAGGGTATTTATTTCAAAAACCGCATATAAAATCAGAACAACTAACAGCTCACGCTATTAAAAATATTGTTTTACAAAACCATTAACGCCTTTGTCATCCAAAGGCCTGTAACTTAGGCAATTGTTACACAAGTGATGATCTTTTATTGATCAATAGCATCGTTTATTCGTTCACGGCGTGCTTGCTCTTCTTCATATGCCGCTTGGATTTCATCTAATATTGAGTCAACGTCAGCGCTGTGGGTGTCTTCTGCAAATAGACCTGTCAGCTCTGTTTCAGGTAATAAGTCACCTTTTTCGTATAGGTGCCACATTTCCTTGGCGTATTGAGTATGTTTTAACTGCGGAGCAAATTGCGAATAGTAACGTGTCATGTTGTTTACATCACGGGCGTGCATTGCTTTGGCATTGTTATTGGCTGAAGCGTCAATCGCTTGTGGTAGGTCGATAATCACTGGGCCTTGTGCATCTAGCAATACATTAAATTCGGATAAGTCACCATGGACAATGCCTGCACAAAGCATACGGGTGATGTAGTTCATCATGGTGGCATGATCGCGACAAGCCTGCGCTTCAGTAAGAATGACATCATTTAAACGTGGGGCGACATCACCTTGAGCATCAGTGATTAGCTCCATCAATAACACACCCTCAAAGCAGCCATAAGGTGTCGGCACTCTGACGCCTGCTTCATCGCATTTGTATAATGCATCGACTTCAGCGGTTTGCCAGGCCTGCTCTTGTTGCTCACGTCCATAGCTTGAACCTTTTTCCATAGCTCTGCTACGGCGGCTGTTACGAGACTTACGGCCTTCTTGATATTGCGCGGCTTTTTTAAAGCTGCGTTTAATGGCTTCTTTATAGACTTTCGCGCAGCGGATATTCGTACCACTGCGGACCATATAAACTGTTGCTTCTTTACCACTCATTAACTGGCTGATGACTTCATCAATTAAACCATCGTTAATGAGTGGTTGTATTCGTTGGGGAGTTTTCATTGCGCCGTTATACCTTAGTTCGGCACTGGTTGGAATCTCTTGGTGGGTAAATATTTCTCTGGTTATTTATATTTAGCCCTTATTCCGAACAAGTTGAGCGAGATTTAGGTAAGAAAACTTACTGATACTCATAGTGTTTTAACAATATCTCGCCATCCGTCTTAGCTGAATCGCTGTGAGTGATAACCTTTCAGCTTGTAAGGCTAATTTCTCTATGTGCTTGAGATCACATTTTATGAGGTTATACTTGAAGAGTATTTGTTAAAAAAGGAGGCGTTAATGTACGAGATAGGACTTTCAGATGAAGTGGTGAAATCAACTTATGCCACGATTCAAAAAGGGGCATTTCGCGCCGATGGTAAGTTGTGGATTGCAGATGATCAACTACATTTTTCACCGTTTGATAAAGACTTAGGTTATGGCCCTTATCATATTCCTTTGGCAGACATTAAAGGGGTAAGCAAAACGTGGGGAAAAGGAGCGGGCGTTATTCCTGTTACCTCAAACGCGATAAAAGTCGATTTGGTTGATGGTAAAGATTTAAGCTTTATTCTTGCATCACCTAAAGAGTGGATCAAGCAGCTCAGTTAGCGGTTAAGTCCATTGGGGCGCTTAATTGATTGATAGAGTCAAAAAAGGCCGAACCTTATTTTAATCTAAGAGTTCAGCCTCATTTTATACCAAACTGGTTAACTGTTTAGGTAATTGCTTTGTGTCATTAAGCAAATGCATCTTGCAATGCTGGTACTACTTGCTTTTTACGGCTTAACACGCCATCTAACCATACACGGCCATCAACAGTTGCTTTGCCATAGGCTTTTTGGGTTAGCTCGGCATCATCAGATACCACTAACATTTCAGAGCCTTCTTTCATGATATCGGTAAGCAGTAGCAATACGCTATGGCGATTACCTTCAACTTTTAGTGCTGCAATATCGGCTTCTAAATCAGCTTTAATGGCATCAAATACTGATAAGTCGATAACTTCTAACTGGCCAATACCTACTAAGTTACCGTTCATATTGAAGTCTTTAAAATCACGCATCACTAAATCACGTGCTGGCGTACCCTCAACGGCTGATTTGACTTTGAACATTTCCATGCCCAAGGCTTTAAAATCTTCAATGCCGGCGATTTCAGCTAATACTTCAACGCAGCGAATATCTGCGGTGGTGCAGGTGGGGGATTTAAAGATAACCGTGTCACTTAAAATGGCGCACATCATGATACCTGCGATGTTTGCTGGGATTTCCACTTGGTAGAAATCGTACATCATCTTGATCACTGTGTTACTACAACCCACAGGACGGATCCAGCATTCCAATGGTGTTGATGTGGTTAAATCACCGAGTTTGTGGTGATCAACAATCCCTACGATAGTCGCCTCGGCAATATCATCCGGTGCTTGGGTAATTTCAGAATGGTCAACAATATAAACATTTTCACCCGCGTAGCTTGTTTTGAACTCTGGTGCATCAAAACCAAACTTGTCTAAAATGAACGCGGTTTCGGGTGATAATTCACCTAAACGTGCAGCAATTGCTGGCTCGCCAATTTGATTTTTTAAGTAAGCTAATGCGATTGCACCGCAAATTGAATCTGAATCAGGGATCTTGTGACCCACTACATACATTGACATGGTTAAGGCTCCTATAAATTTGCGCCGATTTTAGCAAGATTTATTAGCTTGACCAATCCTTAGACGAAAAAAAGCCCTAGGCGGAGAGTCCTAGGGCTGTTGAGCTTAACTGTGTTTGTCCACGAAAAGGTGTTTTGAGCCTACATTTTATCTTTAAGCGGCTTGAACTGCGGCCTTTACAGGTGTGCCACTTAATGCGTAACCACCTTTTAAGTGGGCGATATGTGTAAAGCCAAGGCGCTGCATGGCTTGTGCAGCGGCCAATGAGCGACTACCACTGCGACACACTAATACCCATTCAAACTTATTGTCAGCTTGATGTTGTTGCATAAATTGCACTAACCGGGTTAAAGGGACGTTTTCGCAAGACTGCATAGACGGCTGTAACACGTATTCGTGGGGCTCACGTATATCAATCAATTTAACTTTAGCAGCGTTTAGGGCTAGGTCTAAGGTCTCGCGGTTATATTCAGTAATTGGACTGAGCTTGCTTGCACATTGGCTTTGAAGGGCGCCACAAATAATTTCACTGCCCACATTATCATTTAGCTGGCTGTCTAGAATCTGTTTTTGCGCGACAAATTCGTCAACAGAGACCACGCCTTGAATCACTTGCTGTAATAACGGGTTACGTTGGCATTCTGCCATCATATGGGTGGCAAACTCATTATGATAATCATGACTTGGGCAAATCAGGGTTTGTGGTGCTAATAGTGAGCTAAGTAATTGAATACTTTGATACATGGATTCACTGCAGCTATTGGTAAAATTAGTGCGGCCCAAGGTATTCATTAAAATAGTGTCACCACAGAAGGCAAATAGGGTGTTTTGTGCCAAAGTGTCGTGCTTTCGCAATGGCGTACATAGTAATAAGCTAATGCTGTCATTTGTGTGGCCTGGGGTTGGCACTTTCACTAACCATTTATCTGCTACTTCAATATATTCAAATTGTTGTTTGTTATCACGCAATCTCAACGGGGTTTGTGGCCAGCCGAGTTGATCACATTGATGATCATTAAGATGTTGTGCGCCTAGCAAGGTTCGCCCGGAAACATGGTCGGCATGTCCATGGGTGTCTAGTATGGCTTTCACTGTGAGTTGTTGGCATTGGAGTAACGTGTCTATACGCTGAGTTAGTTCAGGTAACGGGTCGATAATCAATGCCTGTTTTGCTTTGGCATCGGCATAAATCCAAGTACAACTGGCTCCAGAACGCAACTGCACTAGTCCTTGTAGCGGCGTTTTATGGTTAAGTGCATCATTGAGATTGGTATCATCTAGCACCATGCAACTTTGGCTGAGTGCTTTGGCGGCAAATAAGATGCGCTCACAAGCTTGGTTGATTTGCTTCTGTGTCATGGCTGGGCCAAATGACAGTCTAATCGCTGATTCACTTTGCCATGCAGGCAGCCCCATTGCATCAAGGACAAAGCTGCGTGTGACTTTTGATGAGCAGGCTGAACCTGAGCTAACACGAATATTGGCAGCATCAAACAAATCCATGATTTCTTTACTACTAAAACCTTTAATCGCAAAGTTAAGGGTGGTCGGCACGCTGTTAGCAAAGCTGTGATTAAACACAATTTGCGGAAAGGCTTGTTGTAGTGTATCTGCTAACTGTTGGCGATATTGATGTAAAGTGTTCTGGGGAGCGAAGCTAGAATCTGCTTGAAGCAATTGCTCAAAAATCACTTTAAAGGCAGCCATGCCCGGTAGGTTTTCTGTACCTGAACGCAAACCGCTTTCTTGGCCACCTCCTGCAATAAAAGGGGTGAATGGGGTGTTTTGACGGATATATACAAAGCCAATGCCTTTAGGTGCATACAATTTATGGCCGCTAAATGGCGCGTAATCAATGCTGGTGTGCTCAAGATTGAGCGCCGTTTTACCTAATGCCTGCACGCAATCTACCATCCAAAATGTGCTTAGACTGGCTTGACGTATGGTTTTTTCTAATTGTTTAAGGTCTTGAAATACCCCTGTTTCATTATTGACCGCCATGGTGCATATCATCAGCGACTTGGCAGCATGTTGGGCAATAAATGATAAATCTAAATTACCTAGACTATCTACAGGAATAGCAACGACTTTGGCGTTAATGTCAAGAATGTGATTCCAGTGTTTAAGTGATTCCGGCACGGCTTTATGTTCAGTCGCACCGTAAAGTAAATAATAGTTTTCACCAGTTTGATTATTTGCTTTTAGCTGAGTACGGGCAGCGACTAATGCTGAAATAATCGCAGTTTGTATTCCTTCTGTTGCACCGCTGGTAAAAATGAGTTTACCGTTACCGGCCCCGATGACTTGTTTGGCTTTTTGACGAGTTTGCTCCATTAGGTCTTTGGCTTGTAAGCCTGTGATATGGCTCGAACTTGGGTTACCAAATTGATGTTCCATGGCTTGCAATGCCGCTTGGGCAGCTTGAGGTAATACCTGTGTAGTGGCATTTGCATCTAAGTAAATCAGACTTAAGTTGTTGTTATTCATTGTTTACTAATCCATTTGTTTATTATTGTTGTTATAGGCGAACACTATATTTCTTTTTGTTATAAGTAATTTCGCGTGGTTATAATAGCGGTTTTTTACATGGATTCAACATTTAAAATGTAAGGTTAATCGCGAGACTAGATGTTGGTAATGGCTTAGGTGCCGTGATTTGTGGTGAGACAAGAATATCGAGGATGATAAGTAGGATGATTTTGAATTAAAGAAATATCTTATTCAGGCATATTTCAAAAGCAACAATGTAATTTTTACATCAAGATAGTCGTTCATTAGCATTAATTAATCTGTGTTGAGTGGTTGAAAAATGAACCGCTGCTAAACTTAATTCATACCAATGCGATTAAGCATTAAGTGAATTCTCACTTTCGAGTGTGGGAGGCGACTATGCAAACCCGTGAAATGGCCTTATTAATTCAGGATGCGGTGTTATTGCCAGCGGGAAGGCTTGAAATTCGAGTGGCATTACCTGCTGAGCTGGCAATGGTTGTTATGGTTCTAAAAGGGCAATGTGGCTTAGCGTTTGGTGCGCAAAAGTCCAATGATACTTTGCCCTGTTATGCCACGGTCACCGAATGTGACATCATTGATTTTAATCAACTTGAAGACAATACATTGAGCATTGTACTTGAAGGAAGGCAGCGGCTTAAAGTGTTATCAGCAGCGATGCGAAGTGATGGTATTTGGATAGCGAGAACCTTACCTTGTCAAAATTGGCGTGATGAACCTATTGTGGGGGAATTTGAAATAATCAGTGCTGCATTAGAGCAGTTTTATGAGGTTAATCCCGATTTGCTTGAACTTTATACCCAGGTGCATTTAGAAGATGCGACATGGGTTAGTCAGCGCTGGTTAGAAGTCTTGCCTATGTACAATCGTGATAAATTGTTATTGGTTGAGCAACCTGATTGCCATAAAACCATGGACTTTGTACTGCAATTATTGCGATCCCATGTGGATGTTTAGCATATTCGAGTAAGGTGGATGGGGATAACCTGTTAAACTGACAGCACTTCAAAAATACTGTTATCAATTGTATGTCGTATAAACCTTCTGACACTAAACGAGCCAATGCAGGCTGCGCTACCTCCAAAGACGCTAATGACAAGGTATCCAATCGTTGCGGCGCTATTGCTGCGCAGCCGTCTTTTGTCGTGTTACCTCAACAACAAAACCCACAACATCACACAGTGATGGATTTTCTGATTGCTAAATTTCCGCAGATTGCTGCAAAGGTATGGCTAGATAGAGTCACCAGTGGCAAAGTCCATTGGCTAAATGGTGAGTTGATTTCTGTCTCAACTGCTTATGTGCCTAGTGCTAGAGTTTATTATTATCGTGAAGTGGAAGCGGAAACTCAGGTGCCGTTTTCAGAGGTTATTTTGCATCAAGACGAGCATAAAATGATCGTCTATAAGCCGCATTTTTTACCCGTTACCCCCGGAGGTAATTACGTTAATGAATGTTTAGTGCATCGGCTACGTAAGCGCACGGGGATTGATACCATTGCTCCTGCTCATCGTTTAGATAAAGACACTGCAGGGGTGATGTTAATGACAGTGAATCCTGATACTCGTCATGCGTATCATCAATTATTTGTTGATGGCGCAATTCAAAAGCATTATCAGGCATTAGCGATGTTGACAGCAGATATCTTGAAACAATATCAGCAAGGTCAGCTAAAACTCCCGCATATGTGGACGGTTAAAAATCGTATTGAACCAGCCGATCCCAGTTTTATTATGCAAATCACGCCAGGCGAGGTGAATAGCCATTCACAAATCAGTCTGGTAGCCATTCATAACAATATTGGTTTGTTTGAGCTCAGTCCGATCACGGGCAAAACCCATCAATTACGAGTGCACATGCAAAGCCTTGGTATGCCATTGATTAACGACAGGTTTTATCCTGTGCTTCAGCCCAAAGGGCCTGATAACTTTGCTAAACCATTAAAGTTATTGGCACAGCGATTGCAATTTATTGATCCAATTAGTCAACAGCATAATGATTGGTGCTGTGAAGGGCTTGATTTATCATTAATTTAAATATTTACACTACCTTAACATCCACAGGCAGGCTATATTGAAGATAACTTGCTGGATTTAGGTGGTTTCATGGAACGAATTAAGTATGGTTTAATCTTTTTAATTACGCTGCTTCTGAGCGTTGCATTATTACGTTTTACTGACCATATATTAGCCAAGCAGCTGATTGGTCGTGACGCAGCCATGTTAACCGATAAGTTTGAGCGTTTAATTAAAACAAGTGCTGCACAGTTAAATGCTTTACCTGATATTACATTTGACTCATTTGAGTGTAATGACGAGGTTGAAGCACAGTTAAAGCGTACCGTGTTTGATGCTAGTTTTATTCGTTGGGTAGGAGTAGCCAAAGGGCTAAATATTTATTGTGAGTCTAACGAAGTCATCCGCGAAGTTCACAAAGTAAAACACCATCAAATTAGTGAAACATATAGTTTAGGGGTATTGGAGTCTATAACAGGGCAGCATCTTGAGCTGATACTGATCCGCAATATGGGCGATATTTTTTATGTGGCTAGTTTGATCCCTTTAGAGCCTCGCTATTTTGTGCCCATGAGCTGTGAACACTGTTTAGAATATAAAATATCTTTTGATTCGAGTCCTTTTTTAACATTTGGTTTTGAAAGTTTTGATGGTGATTATTTTATTAGTGAAGAGGTTGTTTTAGCTTCGTCCTATTTTGAAGCAAAGTTTCAGTTATCTGGCAATCGTGAGTTTTATGAGCAATATACCTACTTTTCTTGGTGGATGATTTTACTCATTGCTGGCATTGTTGCCTCCTGGGTGACATATGTAGCAAGTTTATGGTTTAACCATGCTCAATCTATTCATAATCAAATTATTCAAGGGATTAAGCGGTCTGAGTTTATTCCTTTTTATCAACCTATTGTGGACTCCCGCAACCAAAAAGTGATTGGTGCCGAAGTGCTGATGCGTTGGCAACGTCAAGATGGTAGCTTAATGCCACCGAATCAGTTTATTCCCTACGCAGAAGCTAATGGTTTAATCGTGCATATGACCAAGGGGTTGCTCGGGCATGTGTTTAATGATGTAAAACAACTTGCCAGTAAACGAGATGCCTTATTTTTTAGCGTTAATATTGTGCCTGAGCATTTGGATAATGATGATTTGTATCAGATGCTAAAAGGCGTGGTTGAATCAGGTGAATTGCAACAGCATAGTATTTCATTAGAAATTACTGAGCGCTTACCTATAAAAGATTTAGTTGCTGCGCGTAAAATGTTAGATAAGTTTTACGCGATAGGTATTGATTTAAAATTAGATGATGCTGGTACCGGTTACGGTGGTTTTAGCTATGTGCAACATTTAGGGATCAGTACCCTAAAAATTGACAAGATGTTTGTTGATACCATAGGTCGTCAAGACAATTTTAATACTAAAACCATTGAAGCAATTATTTCATTTGCACAAAAATCCAATTTAAATATGATTGCTGAAGGGGTAGAAGATGATAAGCAAGTTGCTTATCTAAGTGAGCAGGGTGTTTATTTTATTCAAGGTTATGTTTACTCAAAACCGCTGCCGGCAAAACAGTTTTTTCATTAATGCTTATAAACACTAAAATATAAAATGCCTTATCAACTTGATAAGGCATTTTTCGTTGCTAGTTGCTAGTTGCTAGTTGCTAGTTGCTAATTGCTAATTGCTAATTGCTAATTGCTAATTGATTGATATTGAACAAGCCTTTCTAATTAGACTGTTTGGTTGAATGACCAAATCTTATTTAGCATGTTTTGGGCCTTGCTTGTTTTTCATTGGGTCACCCTTATAACCAAGCGCTTGCCAATCTAAACGAGTCCCCTTGTTGTGGCAGTCATTACATTGAAGAGCCTGCTCTTTAGGTGAAACCATATGGTTGATGCGCCACCACATTTCAGTTTCAACAAAGTCATGCTCGCCACTGTAACTTAAGCCTTTTTCAATCATGGTGGTGTTCGCTTCCATGCCTAGCTTGGATGCTAAATCCCAATCAAATTTATCCCAATAGCCATTTTCACCAAACACTTTAGGGGTAATTAATATATTCAATTTGGTGTCATATATTTGCTTACCTGTATGTACTTTGAATGGATAAATTTTGGCTTTGCTGTCGTTAATGTTGCCAAGTGGGTAGGCCAATTTGATGGTTTGACTTGGGTCAATTTTATCGCCAGCCATATACGCATCGGCTTTACCATTAAACCAAGCATATTGTGGTGGTACCATTTTTTGCCAAATAAAGCTGCCTTTCTTATTCATAAAGGTTTTTTTGCCATTTTCGTCTTTAACTTCAGCTAATTCTTGGCCAGCGGTAGACCAGTCCCAACGCATTTTTGTCGGTTCATTTTTGGCAAAGAACGGAATGTGGCATGTTTGACAGGCAACCGTTGCTGTATGAGTATTGAGCTTTTTGCTGTCATGTGGCGCACTGTCATGGCAGTTTTCGCAACCGATAGGGTTTTCTCCGCCCGGTGATACGCCCATGGCATTGCCTGATATTTGATGGCTTGCTGTGGTGTGGCAAGTTTGGCATTGAAAATCATTACCGTCGGTATCCATGTGGACATCTGTGTCTTTTTCTGGGTAAGACATAGAAGAGTCGAGATCGCCATGCTTAACCGCATCACCACCACCGCCATAGAAGTGACAAGTGCCGCAATTATCACGCACAGGTTGACCGACATTTTGGGCAACACGGGTTAAGTCAACCTTGGCCATTGGCTCACCCGCACCTGCTGGTTCTTTGATATAGGTTCCGGTAGTGTCGTGACACACTAAACAATCCACCTTGGTCATATCGGTAAAATCAAAACTGTTATCTTTCCAGCCGTAACCTGCGTGGCAGCTAGTGCAGCGTGGTTCATTACCAGCAATTGAGACACAAAAGTTATTAATACTATTCTTTTTGCCACGCATTACGGTGCGATCGGGCAACTCTTGCTTTAATTCCCAAGTCCAATGGGAAGATTTCATAAACTCTTTTGCATGATCTTCATGACATTCAATACATTGCGTGGTGACTTCAGTGCCTTGTGTAAATGGCCCTTTAAGTACTTCTTTATGATCAAATGCTGCGTGAGTGGCGCTACTGGCTAACAGTAACATCCAAGCCATTGATATTTTTTTCATGATTTAAATCCTTACCCTGAGGGGCGAGGCCCCCGGGAAGTGCAATTAAAAGTTAACAGTCAAAGAGGCGTTTACATCGTAAGCGGTATCCACTACAGGCAGCATGGAGTAGGCGGTACCAGCAATGACATCATCCACTTTTTGAGGTGCGCCAACCGGGGTGCCGCTGCCTGTGTATTCAAAGTCGTAATACAAGCCTGCTAACTTGATAAACATTCTTGGGTTGATATCAAAAATGTAATAGGCTTCAGCGACATGGCCTCGAGTAGCTAATTTGCTACCAATGGGGTCATCTTGGGCTTGGGTAAATGGGGTCCAATATTCTGAACCATAGTTGTACTCTAGACCGAATTTACCGCCCGGAGCGGGCATTTGCATCCCGATATAAACGCCGTAACCATCTTTGGTATCCGTATCGACAGTTTCTTTTGGTACCATAATGATTTCAGTACCCGTGCTATTTAGCTCCGCTTCAAACACAGCATCATTTAACATGCCGCCAAATAAACCGGCATTGCCATTAGGTTCTGCACGCGTCCAACCGATAGAAGCAAACCATTTGTAATCATTTTCAGTTTCTCTAGCATAACCTAAGCCACCTAAGAACATGTCACCAATAACACCACTAGGCTGAACACGGGTGACAAAGTTGAAGTTTTCAAACTTTTGCATGTCTTGATACATAGTCGGAGCAAATATTCCCGCTAATTGGGTGGGAAATGCCATGGTGCCCTTGAAGCCATCGTTGATATCTTTAGCGCCAAATAAGGTCATTTGCAGGAAGTTAGTGCCGTCATTAATCACATCAATATTGAAGCCACCTAAGTGGGTATCTTTAGTGATAATGTCGCCAAACATCTCGCCATTACCAAACTGAGACTCAAATCCTTGGCCATAACAAAAACGTACGACTTGGCCTTCAATACCGGTGATTTCACCTAAGTTATAACCCAATGTTGCACCATCAAAATTAAAGTTAACTAAGTGCCCAGATGGCGTGCCGCCGCGCATTTCATTTTCACGATAATGACTCGGTGGGCCATAGGTTGAAGGGCGACGTCCAATAGAGAGGTAAGTATTGCTACCGTTAATATTTTTCCAATCAAAATAAGCGCGCTCTACTCGTAACCAATCGCCACTGGTGTTGCCACTACTGGTGCCATCCATGGTAAATGAGTTCCATGAATCAAATACCTTAACCCCGGTAGAGTCGCCCCAGTTTTTATACATGCTGAGTCGGCCTGCAAAACTGACGTTATCCCATACTTTTGCTTTGAGATCTAAACGTAAGCGAGTGGTGTAAAGTATGTCGTTATCGATATCTTGTTGGGTTTGAGGGGCAAGAACATAGGGCATTACGCCTTGTAACATGCCACTTTGAAATGCCGCAGCTAACTCCGGGTTTGCGGCCATCATTTTACCTAGCGGTGAAGTAGCACTGCTAGGGTCGCCAAACGCACCAGACATGGCTTTAGCGCCAAAATCTGAAAAGTTAACTTTCATTGCTGGATTCCAAGTGACATTTTGAAAGTGCAATGAATGCGCTTTGGTCCGAAAATCACCTGTAATTTGAATTCTATCTAAAGCGGTGTGGCGTTCGGTTTTATCTACCCGCGAATTGAGATCATCAAGTTCTTCGGTAATGTCTGCTAGTTGCTGTTTAAGATCGGCGATTTTTTGGGCGTCGATATCTGCTGTAAAACCAGCCCCGCTAAAAAGCAGTGCATTAGCCACTAATATTGAAATGAGAGTACGCATAATATTGCTCCCTAAAATTTGGTTGTTTTTTGTGCTTTCAACCAAATTTTGATTGTCAGAGTCCCTGAGGCTAAGCCCCAATATTTTTTGATTTCAAGATGTAATCTGTGCCTATTACGACACCTTGTTTAACCCTAAGTGGCTATTAACCGCAGGTTTGTGGCTGATCTGAATCCGCAGCGTGGTCATATAAAAACTGCTGAATATCTTTCAAATCTTTCTCTGATAAGGCTTTAAATACTTCAGGTTTGGCTTTGTGTTGATCGCGTTTGAAAAAGCGATCCCATTGACTCATGGTTTTTGCCATCGGGGTTAACTCTGGTCCTTCTGTGCCGACACTATGACAAGCTTTACATTCTTTTTTATAAAGGTGTTTACCTTTTTTCGGATTGCCACCCTCAGCCGCCATTGCTTGACTACCAAGTGATAAAAACAGAGCCATTGCAATGGCAACTTTTAGATTGATTTTCATTGTTCACATCCTCATCTAGGGTATGGGGTTCACCCCAATTACTTTTAATTTAAAACCGTGTCCTTGTTGTTAAGAATGTTACCTAAAAGTAGGTAGTGTTAATTTGAAGTAGATCAAGTTAATGAGAAAAATCTAATTGATAAAAATTTAATTGAAAAAAATCTAATAGACTGGGTGTGATCAAGCTCATAGGAGATGATTAAGTTTAGTGATAGGCGGATATAGCGAGTATGGCTGTGTTAAATATGGGGCATTTAAGCTAATGCATAGATAGATTTTATGGTTAGCACTAAAGCACTTAATGTGCACAGGATCAGCGTTGCGGTGCGGGTTTTATTTTTATCCACTTTGCCAACAAGCCGCCCTGCAACGAAATAACCCGCAACGACAGAGGGAATTAACATCACAGATAGCCACATATGCTTCCATTCAACCAAGCCGACCAAAACTAAAATAAGCAGTGCAATTACCGAGCTAAAAACAAAATAGGCAGACAATGCCGCCCTAAATTGACTGGCATCTTTACCCGACAATAAAATCGCCAGTGGTGGACCGCCAATCGCCGCAATATTGCCAAAAATACCCGATACCACACCTGCAATAAACAAGGTAAGTCGATTTACCGGCGCTGAAAACTTAAACACACTTAACAAAACCGCGGTAAACACAATGCCAGCGATGGCCAAGCCTAATACCGCTTGCTGGGCGAACAGTAATAATGCGGCGCCTAGAAATCCCCCAGGAATTCGACCGATAAGCGCATATTGCAATCCGTTGAAGGCTAAGTGAGCTCGCTCTCTATATAAGGTCATTAATGAAATAACAAATCCCATCACAATTATCGGTATAGGCACGAGTTGTGGGTCAACAATATACAGGAGTGGACTGGCAACCACGGCTAAGCCAAAACCAATTAAGCTTTGGGTTAATGCACCGCAAAAAATAATCACTGACGCTAAAATCAATGTGGTGGGATCAATAAATGACATAAAATGGAACTCGTTATAAGCGTCTGATTGAGTATGGGTTACAAAACGGAACATACAGAATTAAGAAAGGCGTAAAAACAACATTCCACCAAGATAACTATCCTACACATAGGATAGTTATCTTGGTGGAATGTGATTGAAGAGTTTGGGTAATTCTAATTTGCAGAAATTACTCTAAGTCTTCCCATTCAATACCCATTTGATCCATTAATGCTTTCGCTTCACGCGGGATGCTATCTGGCTCATCTTTTGATAAATCATTATCATCAGGCAATGGTTGACCTGTGTAGGCATGCAAAAATGCTTCACAAAGTAATTCGCTATTTGTCGCGTGGCGCAAATTATTCACTTGGCGACGGGTGCGCTCATCGGTCAATACTTTCAATACTTTTAAAGGAATTGATACGGTGATTTTTTTTACTTGTTCATTCTTCTTGCCGTGCTCGGCATATGGGCTAATATAGTCGCCATTCCACTCAGTCATTAACTCACCCTTTACTATAAATTCGCTGCAGATTTTAAACCCTTACAATCTCTAGTCAAATTATTGCTGTGTTTTAGTGCACATTGCAAATAGATTTCTTGATGTTTAGACGTCTAAACGGCTATTTTTGTTGACCTGAGTAGTTCTGTTAGGTAAATTTAGCCATCTAGACATCTCTTTTGTGTGTTCATCGTGTTAGGAGTCAACCATGACCAAGTCTTGTAAACAACATAACAGTGCTACCGTCGCCGTGCGTCAGGGCATTGAGAGTGACACACAATATGGTGCTGTTGTTCCGCCAATTTATTTATCGACCAATTATTCATTTGATGGCCATAAAAATCCGCGCGAATTTGACTATAGTCGCTCAGGTAATCCTACTCGTTGCATTTTAGGTGAGGCTATTGCCAAGTTAGAGCATGGCGCAACGGGGGTGGTGACTTGCACTGGTATGGCTGCTATTACCCTAGTAACCAGCTTATTAGGTCCAAATGATTTACTTGTTGTTCCGCATGATTGCTATGGTGGCAGTTACCGTTTATTTACCAACTTAGCTAAAAAAGGCCAATTTAAACTGGCGGTGGTCGATCAAACCAACGAACAAGCTTTGGCTGAGGCTATTGCTAGAAAGCCCAAAATGGTCTGGTTAGAAACGCCATCTAACCCACTACTACGTGTTGTCGATATCGCTGAAATCGCTAAAGCGGCTAAACAAGTCGGTGCATTAGTAGCAGTAGACAACACCTTTTTGTCTCCTATTTTGCAACAGCCACTTAATTTAGGCGCAGATATTGTGATTCACTCAACCACTAAATATATCAATGGGCACAGTGATGTTGTCGGTGGTGCTGTGGTGGCAAAAGATGCCGAGTTGGGAGAGCTACTACATTGGTGGTCGAATACTTTAGGGTTAACAGGCTCAGCGTTTGATAGCTATTTAACCTTACGCGGTATTCGTACGCTTGCGGTGCGTATTCGCGAACATCAAGTCAATGCCCAGCGTATTGTTGCGCTGTTAAGTCAAAGTGATGTTGTTGCAAAAGTGTATTATCCGGGGTTAAAAGACCATCCAGGTCACGAAATTGCGGCGAAACAACAACAAGGCTTTGGTGCTATGTTAAGTTTTGAACTCAATGGCGGTGAAGCAGAAGTGGTTGCCTTTTTATCTGCATTAACTTTGTTCAGTGTTGCTGAAAGTTTAGGCGGGGTGGAAAGTTTAGTGGCCGTTCCTGCCACCATGACGCACAGAGCAATGGAGCCAGAGGCTCGCTATGAGGCCGGTGTTAAAGATACATTATTAAGGTTGTCTGTTGGTATTGAAGATGGCGATGATTTAGTGGCAGATATTCAAGCCGCATTAGCTGCAGTCGCAGCGTTGTAGTGGGTGCTTAAGGAGTTACAAATGGCGCGTGGTCATTTACATAAATTTGGTGGTTCAAGTCTTGCTGACGCCGATTGTTATCGACGTGTCGCTCATATTTTACTGACTCATGGTAACAGTGATGACTTAATTGTGGTGTCAGCCGCTGGCAAAAGTACCAATTTTTTATACAAGTTACTCAATTTGCGTGAAAGCGGTCAGTTGTGGCAAGAAGAGCTACAAGTGCTGATTAGTTATCAGCAAACCTTGATCGAACAGTTATTGTCTAATGAGCAAGCGCGCGATTTACGCGAGCGTTTATCAACGGATAAATCTCAATTAATTAGTTTGCTATCGCTTGAGCAGCGTAATGAGTACCAGCTTAATCAAGTTGTCAGTTTTGGTGAACGTTGGTCTGCTAGACTCATGGCGGCCTTGTTACGTGAATCAGGTGTGGCGTCTTCTCATGTTGATGCTTGCTCTATTTTAGTCGCCGATGAAGGCTCTGTGCCTAATATTCGTGTTGATGAATCGCGTGCCAAGGTGCAAGCATTATTAGCCGCTCACCCGAATGAAAGATTAGTGATCACCGGCTTTATTTGTGCCAATGGTCAAGGTGATACCTTATTATTGGGGCGTAATGGTTCTGATTTTAGTGCGACTTTAATTGCCAGTTTAGCTGACATTGGCCGTGTCACCATTTGGACGGATGTTGAAGGAGTATTTAATGCTGACCCGAATAAAATCAACGATGCCAAACTATTAAAAAGCATGTCGCTTGCTGAAGCCGATCGTTTAGCACGACTTGGCTCGCCGGTGTTACATTCACGTACTTTGCAGCCATTGTTTGATACCTCGGTCAGCTTGGCTGTGCGCTCAAGCTATGCTTCGCATACCGATTTCACCTTAATAGCCCCACAAAGCTCATCTGCAAGTGCCCCAGTAGTAACAAACCTCAATGAGGTGGTGTTATTTAGCTTTAAATCTAGTGCCAGTATTGAGCCATTATTAGCTATTTTTGCCCAAGCGGGTTTAACCCCACTGGCACATTGGGTGTTGGCTCAGCAAAAGCTAGAGTTAGCCTTTACGCTTGAAAGCCAAAAGCAAGTTCAGTCATTATTGGCCAGCTTTGCAGCTGAGTTTGTGATTGAAGATTTGCAAATACACAGCGATTTAGGTTTGGTGGCCTTGGTGAGTGCTGACGCTGAGTTATACCGTAGAAGCTTTGCGCGTTTGCTCAGCCGTGATGCTAAACCTATCTATCAAGATGGCTTAAGTTTGGTTACTTTAGTGCCACAAGCACAAGTGAACTTATTAACTCAAAAAGTGCACCGCCGCTGCGCTGGCCCTAGAATGCGCATAGGGGTATTGCTACTGGGCGTGGGTAATATTGGTGAAGCTTGGATTGATTTATTTAAACGTGCGCGCTTTGGTTTAAATAAAGAGCTGGAAGCCACGGTAGAATTGGTTGGTTTAGTGAGTTCTCAAAAAGCCTTGATTGATAACGCAGGTGTGGACTTAGACAACTGGCAGCAACAATATGAGCAACAAGCACAACCATGGAATTATGATGGTTTATTTGAGCAAATTGAGCAGCTATCTTGTGATGAAGTTGTTGCATTAGATATCAGTGCCAGCGCCTCATTAACCTTGCAGTACCCTGAGTTATTTGCCAGAGGTATTCATGTGGTTAGTGCTAATAAATTAGCCGGTTCTGGGCCATTACCTTTTTATCGTGAATTGAAACTGCAATTAGGTAATCGTCGTTTATTTTGGCGCTACAATGCCAGTTGTGGTGCCGGTTTGCCTATTCAGCATGCGCTTAATGATTTACGCAACAGTGGTGACACCATTGAAGCTGTAGGCGGTATATTTTCAGGTACATTATGTTGGTTATTTGAAAATTACGATGGCAGTAAGCCATTTTCAGAATTAGTCACCCAAGCAAAAAGCTTAGGGATCACTGAACCTGATCCTCGCGATGATTTATCTGGACGAGATATGCAGCGCAAATTGCTTATTTTGGCGCGTGAGATTGGTTTGGCAATTGAACTGGAAGACATTACCTTAAACTCATTAGTGCCAGCCCATTTAGCTGAGTTAACCTTGAATGAGTTTATGGCGCGCATTACTGAGCTTGATGATGACTTGCTACAGCAATTTAGTGCGGCTGCCGAGCAAGATAAGGTGCTGCGTTATGTCGCATCACTTGATAAAGCCGAAGGTAAATTGAAAGCTGAAGTAGGAATTCAATGGGTTGATCGCAATCACCCCTATGCCAATTTAACTCCTGGTGATAACGTATTTGTTATTCGCAGCGCATTTTATCAAGGTAATCCATTGATTATTCGCGGCCCGGGTGCAGGTAGGGAAGTTACCGCAGCAGCAGTGCAATCAGATTTAGTGCAAATCTGTCGAGATCTATTGCAAGAGTAAAGCCTATTTGCCAAGAGGTTATCTACTTAAAAGCAAGGCTGGTTAGCGGTCTTGCTTTTTTTTCATCGTTATCTTGCTAAATTGTCACTGTGGTTCAAATCATTCTATGTACTTTTATTCTTGACATCAGAGTCAGTTAAATTACTATGTAGACATGTAGACGTCTAAACGTCCGTTTAAACAAACCGAGAATTACACCCATCGATGCCACCATCGAAGCAGTTGAAGGAATAGAACATGGCTTTTCATCATGCCCAACACTCACAGTCGTTAAATCAGAGCTTATCTGAGCTAAGCGATATCAATGTGTCATTTGAGTTTTTTCCGCCTTCAACACCAGAGATGGAAACCATTTTATGGAACTCAATTCGTCGTTTAGAGCCGCTTAACCCTAAGTTTGTCTCGGTTACTTACGGCGCTAACTCTGGGGTGCGGGATCGCACCCATAGTGTGATTGAGCGTATTCAAAAAGAAACTAACTTATTAGCGGCACCGCACCTCACTTTAGTTGACGCCAGTGATGAAGAGTTAATTGAGTTAGCTAAGCATTACTGGAACTCTGGTATTAAAGATATTGTCGCGTTGCGCGGTGATTTACCTGAAGGCAGCCCAAAACCAACTCGATTTGCCAATGATCTTGTTAGTTTATTGCGCTCGGTCGCTGACTTTGATATTTCAGTTGCGGCCTATCCTGAAGTTCATCCAGATGCCCGTAACGCCCAAGCTGATTTAATCCATTTGAAAAAGAAAATTGATGCGGGTGCAAATCGTGCTATCACCCAGTTTTTCTTTGACGTTGAATCTTATTTACGCTTTCGCGATCGCTGTGTCACGGCGGGTATTGATGTCGAAATCGTCCCTGGGATTTTACCTGTCACTAACTTTAAGCAAACCAAACGCTTTGCCGATATGACCAATGTTGCCATTCCGCAATGGTTAAGCCGTCAATTTGAAGGATTAGACAACGACCCTGGTACTCGCCAATTGGTTGGTGCTAACGTGGCGATTGATATGGTCAAAGTGTTAGCTCGTGAAGGCGTGAAAGATTTCCACTTTTATACCCTGAATCGTGCAGAATTAACCTATGCGATTTGCCACACCTTGGGTGTTCGTCCTAAACCTTAGATGTTCGCACTAAACTTTAGGTATTTATCCTAAAAGTGGGTTCAAAAGCATCAATTAATTTTTATCGCCTCAGTTGTATTGCGACTGAGGTTTTTTGTATCTGAATTCTGTCACTATTATTAATATGCTGCTTGTTTGAAAATTCATCTATAGTGAAGTGACATTAACAAAGATGGATTTTGAAAAGGCATAACCATGAATAAATCGTTAATCGCTGCCACGTTTGTATGCAGTGTCGTTAGCCTACCAGTGAATGCATCTGTCCCCGCGACAGTGCAAGTGTGTGTGAGTTGCCATGGCGCTCAAGGCCAGGGATTAGAGGGTGTAGGGCCAAAGCTAGCTGGGTTATCTTCAGCTTACATGGCAGCTCAAATTAAGTTATTTCAGTCTGGCAGTCGCCAAAACCCATTAATGCAACCAATGGCAATGATGCTTCAAGGTGACAATATACAGGTTGCCGCCGATTATTTTGCATCTCAGCCAGTTGGCGACATCAGCTTACTTTATCGTGGTGACAAAGTCGCGATTACCGATCCTGCCGAGAAACTGGCATATCAAGGGGATTGGTCACGGGATCTACCTGCTTGTTTCTCGTGTCATGGTTCATCTGCCATTGGCGCAGAACAGTTTCCTCGTTTAGCTGGCCAACAAGCGAGTTATATTAAAAGCCAGCTTGAAGCTTGGCAAAAGGGCACTCGTAAGGGGGATGCCGATAATATGATGGCCAATGTCGCTGGCAAATTAACCGCTGCCGAAATTGACCAACTTGCGCAATATCTTGCCTCGCTGAAGTAAGGATACATTATGAAGTTTCGAGCAAAATATATTTTAAGTGCAGCGGCATTAGTGGGATTCAATATTAATGTTATTGCCGAGGAACTGCCTGATCGCCAGCAAGCTTTACCTTCAATGCCCAAACAAGCTGATCATTTATATCTTGAATCAGCGCCTTTAACCGATATTCCCGAAGGTGAGTTTGGTGATAAAGTCCGTTTGGGCTACCAATTATTTGTGAATACTCAATTATTGCGTGATAAAAATGTGGGTAACGATCTTAATTGTGTCAATTGTCACTTAAATGCAGGTAATAAGGCCAATGCGTCTCCTTTGTGGGGCGCTTATTTTGCGTATCCCGCCTATCGCAAAAAAAATGACAAAGTGAATAGTTATGAAGAGCGTCTGCAAGGCTGTTTTACGTATTCAATGAATGGCAAAGCACCAGAATCAGGCAGTAAAGAGCTAGTGGCATTGTCTGCTTATTCGTATTGGTTGGGGATGTCTGGGTTAATGCGTCAGCACAATGTTGCAGGCCCTGTGCCTGAGTTAAGCGATAGTGAATTAGTCAAAGGCGCCAAGCGCGATGATTTTATTTTACCCGAGCTCATCTCAAGTAAAATGGACCCAAATGCCTTAGCACAACTTCCTGGACGAGGTTATCCTGCTGTCCCAAAAGCTGAACTCGCTTATTCGCCAGAGCGCGGTGCAGAAGTTTATCAAGCCCATTGTCAATCTTGTCATGGCCAAGATGGTCAAGGACAAATGATTGCTGGCATTGCTGCTTTACCACCGTTATGGGGAGCGCAGAGTTACAACTGGGGGGCAGGTATGCATCGAATTGGCACCGCAGCAGATTTTATTTATGAAAATATGCCGTTAGGTAAAAGTGTCCAATTAACACCTCAACAGGCTTGGGATGTTTCATCCTATATTAACTCGCAAGAGCGTCCTCAAGATCCGCGTTTTAAAGGTCAGGTGAGTGACACTCAAAAGCAATATCATCAGCATGATGGCTATTACGGTAAAACAGTTGCAGATCAGGTTTTAGGGAGTGCTTCTTCAGCTAATTTTCCTAAAAAGTAATCGAGTTACTGCTTCGTATCTACTCAATAACGCCCTAGAAATAATTTTATTACTAGGGCGTTTAAGTGTTTAACCATTAATTGGAGCCCTTTTTTGTCAGATAAAAATTGTCCAATTTGCCAGCAAAGTAACCAGTGCATGATGGCAAATGGTGGAGATGTTTCAACCTGTTGGTGCTTGACTACAGATTTTTCTGCTGTCGATTTGATTGAGCAATATCAGCAACAGCATCCCCAAATTCTCCTCGATAAACAGCAATGCGTATGTCAGTCTTGTTTAGATAACATCGCCTCTGCTCAGCACCTCTCCAAAGCCAGTGTTCAAATTTTTACCCCATAATTGTATTTTCTAATGTTAGCTATTGATGGTTAAGTAGATCCTAGGAGAGGATTTGCAGTAAGGTTTAGATACTTATAAGGCGATATGAAAAATACCTGCAGATCACCTTTACTATAAATGTTCTGGATAAACTTGTTTAGTTAATGGTTTAGGTACTGCAATTTAAAACAGGGGATTGTTGCAAAAAATACGCTAATCAAGGTACTCTAAAAAATTGCTGAAAATAGACCTTAATTTTAATTTTCGCAGCAAGCAATAATCATAAATAACAATAAACATAATAATTAGCTCATCACGAGGTTTTTAATGGAAGCGGTCACAAGTATTGTAAATTGGATCAACGGCATTGTATGGGGTATTCCCATGCTGGTGATGATTTTAGGTGTTGGGTTATTTTTATCTATCGGTTTAAAACTGATGCCTATTTTAAAATTAGGCACAGGCTTTAAGTTACTTTGGTCAGGGCGTACCACTGATGATAGTGAAAAAGGTGATGTGAGCCCTTTTAACGCCTTAATGACCTCACTTTCTGCCACCATTGGTACTGGTAATATTGCAGGGGTGGCAACGGCTATTTTTATTGGTGGTCCAGGGGCACTTTTTTGGATGTGGTGTACTGCGCTGGTTGGTATGGCAACTAAGTTTTCAGAAGCCGTACTAGCGGTTAAGTATCGAGAAACCGATGCCAATGGTGACCATGTTGGCGGTCCTATGTATTACATCAAAAATGGCTTAGGCAAAAAATGGGCATGGCTAGGAAGCGCCTTTGCCTTCTTTGGTATGTTTGCAGGCTTTGGTATTGGCAATACAGTGCAATCAAATTCGGTAGCAGATGCGCTTAGCAGCAACTTCAGCGTACCAAGTTGGGTTACAGGTTTAGTATTAATGGTGCTTGTTGGTGCGGTTTTGATGGGAGGAATTAAACGTATTGCCGAAGTTGCAGGTAAGTTAGTGCCATTAATGACTGTATTCTACATTACTGCAGGTTTGGCGGTTTTAGTGGTGTATATAGACCAAATTCCTGCTGCGTTCGAGCTCATTATTCACAGTGCATTTAATCCCGTGGCCGCACAAGGTGGCTTTGCTGGTGCCGCTGTTTGGGCTGCAATTCGCTTTGGTGTGGCGCGTGGTGTGTTTTCAAATGAAGCTGGTTTAGGTAGTGCACCTATTGCTCACGCTGCGGCGAAAACTAATAACCCCGTAAAACAAGGGTTAGTAGCTATGTTAGGTACCTTTATTGATACCATCATAGTATGTTCAATTACCGGTTTAGCCATTATTGTATCAGGTGCATGGACATCAGGTGAAAATGGTGCAGCGTTAACCTCTTATGCTTTTTCCCATGCTTTACCTTTAGGTAATTATATTGTCGCAATAGCTTTAGCTATTTTTGCCTTTACCACCATTTTAGGCTGGAGTTTTTACAGTGAAAAGTGTGTGCAATATCTGTTTGGTGAGAAAGCGGTTAAACCGTTCCGCTTAATCTTTACGCTTGTTGTCCCTATTGGTGCAATGAGCTCATTAGAATTTATTTGGCTGTTGGCGGATACCTTAAATGCCATGATGGCATTACCAAACTTAGTGGCGTTAGTGTTACTTAGCCCTGTGGTATTTGGCTTAACCCGTGAGTATTTTTTAAAGCAACGTGAGTTAAAAGCTAAAGCGTAATTGATTGACAATAGATAAAAACGGCATACCTTGGAGTGTGCCGTTTTTATTTGGTTTATTTGAGCTGGTTATAAAAACGTAACTGCATGATTTAATGTAGCTAACAGTAATCAAGCGGGTTAATCCGAGTTGTTATCAAACTCCGCATCTTCGAATAATTCAGCTTCTTGAGTATTAATGGTTACTTTACTGAATGAGCGAGCAAAGTGACGTTGTACCCCTTTCAAATCAATATTTCCAATACCTGATGCAAATCCAAACCATGCATATAAACCGCTAATGTCTTTAAACATGGGAGGTAAATATTTGGGCTGGGCAATTAACCCATTCTGATAGGCTTCAAATAGCACTGGAATATCTTCGATAGCAAGCTTGCCTAAAAATAGCATTGGGATGAGTTCGGGTAAGCCGCTACTGATGGCGCTACGAATAAAGTTGATATTTTCAACGTAGCCGCGAACATAAGAAATATCTTTAGTAAAAAAGCTGCCGCCTTGCACCATGCCGCCACGAAAAACACGTTGCGTAACACGGTAACTGTCCTTTGAGCTTAAATGCTGGTTTCTAAAATAGCGATAGACCTCGATAAAGTCTGCACCTTGTTCGGCCATGTCTACCGCAGAAACACGGTCGCTGATCCGTCTTGCCCTGCCTGGGTTTGAGCTTAGGGTTAGCATTTCCATTAACACAGCTAACCCTTCTTGTGAGGCCGTAACTCGTGGTGAGCCAACACTGAGCCATGTGGCGTGGGGCTGAGCGCGTCCATTGAGTGTGGTGCCGACGTGTACCCAGCCTTCATGTACTTCATATACATTCATGTCAGATTCACTAAACATTGCGCGGGTATTTATTTTGACCGTATCTCCACCAACTGCAGCATCCGATACAATACCGTCACTCAGCTTGACGTGGATTTGATCATCATGAAAGTAATTCACTAAACGTTGGCTGAGATGATCAACTGCTTGTGGGGCTGTGATGATTTTTGGGTGTTGTTTACTCATGTGTCTTGCTGCGGGCAGCGAAAAAATATGACTTAGGCGATCGCCAAGCTGACGTAAAGTGTTTCTATCGCCATGCAGCTTATGGCTAGCACTTCCATAAAGTTCTTGGCTAAGTTTGCCAAAAGTAGGCTTGCCACGGTTGTTGAGCATGTCGATCACAATCAGGTATTGTTCAACGTTGGCGATTAAAATTTTGCCCAGCTTATCTTGTTTACCCAGTCTTTTGATGATCGCTGTGCGTAACTGTTTTAGTTCTTGCTGCGTGTTGTCGGTATTGAATGAAAGTGGCACATTGTCATAAAAATTAGCTTCGATTTTTGGCAAAGATTTGGTTTGTTGGGATAAAAAATGATCTTCAACATGACGCGGCCATTTAATGGTATCAAGAATTTTAATAGGTGCCTGAATTCGAATGAGCTCATCTGAAAAACGCCGAATATCTTGTTGGTAACGAATTTTAGTCTCTGTCATTTCCCAGCCTTTGGCGATAAATAAAATTTTATATAGGGTGGGATAATCTCACTAAATGCTGCTAAGTAGCTATTGAAAATTTACAAATTATCGATAAGTTAGTGGTATTTGTTGGTGAATATTATTCAATACTGAGTGGCTGTGTAGCTATGGTGTTGATGTTAATTAAGCTGAGGTTGAGGCTGCAGGAAATACGAAAGTTGGCTGGTGTCGTCGTGATAACTTTGGGGCGAAAAAATGTAAACCACCGTGTAAACGGTGGTTTATTTAGCTAATCTAGTTAAAAAAAGTCATCATCACCTATGGCTTTGCGCAGTTGCGCTTGTTCTAAATAGTCTTCCAAGCGGCGTTTCACTTCCCGTTTATGGCGTAAGTTTTCAGCTGATTTTGGATTACGTGGTGAAGTCATTGCTTCAATTTCTGTATCATCTGGAACTCTTTCACTAAGATTAGCCATAACAAAACCCTCATAACTAATATAAAGCTAAGTGCTAAATCAATAAGCACTTTCTAACGAAAAAACTCTCTGCAGAAAAGCAAAATATATTGCTCGTATTGAACAGTTTTTTTTACCTTCACATTTTAGCTTAGCAGCTATTTTCACGCTTGCTAATCTTGCCTTGAATTGTTGAACAAATGAGAACAACAATGCCACCCTATGGTGGCATTGTCAGTATTGAGCTAGCGCTCATAGAATTAGCGTCTATTGTTGATAGGTTTACATTTCAAAGCCATATGAATAGCCAAGAACCACTTTGGCATCATCGTCCTCAAGATCAGTATCAGATACCATAAATGAGATGGTGCCAAAATCAGTTTCAGTGCTGACGCTGAGGTTGTAATCAGAGTATGCGCTGCCGTCAAACAGGTCTTTAACCACATCACCATGTGAGTAACCATAGTGAAGACCAAGGCTTACTTTCTCGGTTAATGGGAAGGTTAAGTTGACTTGTGCATAACCCCAATCTGTTTCACTGTCTGCGCCTGAAACATCAGATTGAGCATTAACCACTCTTGAATACCCTACATCTAACCATTCCCATGCTAATGCAAAAGAGACTTCACCAAAGTTGTAACTGCTATCTGCATCTGGATAGGCATAGTAAAGATAGCTTAGGTCATAAGTGACATCCTCACCTATGCTACCGCCATAACCGAGGTATAAATCAAACTCGTAGGTAGCAGCGTCACCAAAATCAACATTTGATGCCCAACCACCGGCATAAAATCCTGATTCATGAGCGTAATCAATACCACCTTGAACGGCGACTGAATCATCAGTTTGAGTCACACCACGCCACAAGTAGTTAGATGTAGCGCCAATATTACCTGACACTTCAGCTAATGCTGAACTGCTGACAAACACTGTGCTTGATAAGATAACTGCTGTTAATAGTGATTTTTTCATCTTCTTCCCTCAAAGTTTTATTGTTCATTTAGTGCTTTGTTTTTAAGTCCAGAGTACTAAATGTTTGATTATCTGATTTATTTGAAAGCGAAGGTTGTGCCACTTTTGAATTTCGTTTTATTTCAATAGCTTATATTGCACCGCATCATTATGTTGCATACTTGTTGCTTTGTAATGGTGCGCCATTGCACATGAGTTGTGCAAAATTGAGGCATTAAAAAACCTCCATTAAGGAGGTTTTTAGATTGAGGGCTAAATTAATTAACACTGTCTTTCAGTGTTTTGCCTGCTTTAAACTTAGGAACAGTTGCCGCTGCAATTTGAATTTCTTTACCCGTTTGTGGGTTGCGGCCTGTACGTGCAGCGCGCTGTGAGGTTTCAAATGAACCAAAACCAACGATAGAAATTTTGTCGCCATTTTTCATTGCTTCAGTCACGGCTTCTTCAAAAGATTTTAAGGCGCGGCCAGCTTCAGCTTTAGTTAGATCTGCATTTTCAGCAATTTTTGCAATTAATTCGCTTTTGTTCATATTGATATTCTCTGCTTTCCATAGAATTGTATTTTTAAAACGTTATTAACATGCCATAAGCATTGTGGCTTTAAAAGTCTTTTGTCTGATAAAAAACAAAAAGAGTGCTAAATGTGCGCTCTATCTATTCTTCTAGCAATTTAAACAGGATGCGTTTGACTAAGTTAGGCTCAAATGGTTTGTCACAAAGCGCATTAACCCCAGCGCTTGATACATTAGTTAAGTGAGCATCATTGGCTTCTGATGACACCATTAAAATAGGAATGTGTGATTGTTGGCTTTCATTGCGGATATATTGAGTAAGTGCTAATCCATCTACACTGGGCATGTTGTAATCAGTGATTACTAAATCATACATGTTGTTTTGCATCAAATTGATAGCCTGTGCACCATCTTCAGCCTCGGTAATAATTTGAATACCTAAATTACCAATAGTGCGTTTGATCACATTACGCGCTAAGCGGCTGTCATCCACTACAAGCACTCTGAGGTTATGAACATCAAAATGGGTTAAATCCAGTTCGTCATGGCTGATTAAGTCAATGGTTGAATTTAATGCGGTTGCTAAATGATCGGCACTAAAAGGTTTTGGTAAAATTGCCACAACGCCAGACTGACGAAATATTTCTAACTGCTCTCGGCGACACTCGCTAGAGACCAGCATAAATTGAATATCTTCTAGCGCTGGCGTCTGTTTGATGTGTTGAAGCAAGTCGGTTGCTTCTCCATCGCTAAAATGTAACGCACTGGCGACAAGATCAGGCTTATGGCGCATGATCATCTCCTTGGCCTCGGCTAAGTTGGTGGCGGTTTGAATACTAGAAACACCTTCTTGCTGCAACTTCGACATAATTATTTTTCGTTGTGTGTCGGAAGGTTCTAGCAATAAAATTGATAACTCACTTGGAGATAAACTGTGCATTTTTAAGACTCTTTATAATGTGTATCACTTTGCGGACTATACCACAGGTTATTTTTAGCTTACCTAGGAAGTATTAAGCTTGGGTGTTAATCGATGAACGATTAAAAAACTGTCGACTTTTTGAACTTAGTCCCGCCCACCATTGAACAACTAGCAAACTGATTGCGCTGCTCACTACTAACCAAATAGGAATAATTTGCCCTGCAAACTCTACTTTTACGTCTTCAGGGGTAATTTGATAAGCAATAAATGCCGTTGTGGCTAAGGCTGCAAATATTAAAGTTTGTAGCCCGAGATGAACCCAAAGTACCACCTTAGCCCATTTGGCTTGTAACAATAATCCAGCAAGAACTGGAAAACCGCCCAAGGTGACAATATCAAAGGCTGCTAATTGAGTGGCGCGCCATAAAGCAAATAAGGTCATCACAGTATAGATAAGGATAAGCACAATAATGCTTAATGGCGGTTTTATCGCGGATTTAATCATATCTAGCCTTTAATTTTATTGTTAGTCAGCCTAACGAGAATGATTTTGCGATAGAATAACGTAATTCGACTGAATATGGGAAAGATAGATGACTGAGCAACAATTTTGGCAACTGGTAACTCGTGATTATGCCGAGCAGTCTTCTGAGCAAATAGTGCATCAACTAGAGCAATCACTAACCTTGCTCGATAATGATAGCCTAAAAGCGTTTGATAAAATGTTTGGGCAACAACTGCGCCGCAGTTACACTTGGTCAATTTGGGGCGCGGCATACATTATTACAGGCTGTGATTCAGACTATGCCTTTGCTGAGTTTCGTTGTTTTATCTTGTCCCTTGGCAAAGACTGGTATGACAAAATTGTTGCAGATCCAGATAGTCTAGGTGAGTTGACGGATTGGCCAACTAAAGATAACTACGCTTATCCCTTTATTGAAGATTTTGATTTAATTGCAGGTAAGCTGTATGAAGATCGCAGCGGGCAAGAATTACCTTTTGTGCCTTCAGGCACGAAAACCCCTGCGGGAAAGAAATTTTCGACTAAACCCAAAGTGTTAAAGCAAACCTATCCTAAGCTTAGTGCAAGGTTTCCTTTTTAGCCTATGTTTTTAAACAACAAAGCCCTGAAGTATTCAGGGCTTTGTATCATATCGATAAGTTATCGTTTGCAGGCATAGCTTTCTTGGTCGTATGCGAATCCAAATTTATCACAGATTTTTGCCACATGTTTATCTTCAGCTTTCGCTAATTGATTCGATAACATCTGCTCTTGTTTTTGTTCATAGACATTTTCAGATTGTAATGTTTGCTGATTTAGCTGAACAGTTTGAATCTGTAATGCTGCACTGGTGACATTGTGGCTTAATGGCTCTGCATGGCCTGTTGTCGCGACAGCAATACCCACAATGAAAGTGGCTAGCATGGCTGCATAGGAAATACGTTGAATAGTTGGCGAAAGTGTTTTCATTATCTATAACTCCGTAGAAAGATATTAATCAGTCACGATGTTAGATCCTTGAACAATCGTAAGTTGTTAGTCATGTTTCCCTTGGCGGGTTAACTTGATTGCCATAATAACGTGAGCAAGTTGAATGTAAGCTGAACAGAGTAATATTTATGTAATTTGTGTTTATAAACCAATAGCCTCTAGGTGAAACTTGGAGGTCAACTCAAACTCGTTAATGTGTATTTTGTTAAGCAACTATTCAGGTTCGTTTTGCTACCGTTAATGCAACAAAGGTTAATGACATTTTTAATGAAGATTTTGGAGTCTGATCATGAACATGAAATATCTACTAATTGCCGGTGCATTAATGAGTCATATTGTAATGGCTGAAGAGGCGGAAATTGCTAATCCTGTTACTGAAAACGGTGTGGTCAAAATTGAATGGCAAGATCCGAAGTCTTATCGTGATTTAAAAACTTCAAACGAGATACAGTCGCGTTTTGAAAATCGCTTTTTTGAAACCATCACTAAAAATCTTAATAAAGAAGCAGAGAAAACCTTAAAGCCAAATCAAAAGTTGATTATGCAAGTTTCTGATGTGGATTTAGCTGGGGATATGCGCCCTACTTTTGGTGCTACCATGGGTGACTTACGTGTGGTTAAAGATTTATACCCACCTCGAATGACATTTACTTACCAAATACTAGAGGGTGAGCAAGTGGTGATAGCCGGTGACGAAAAACTAATGGACATGAATTTTATGAGTAATATAAGACGCATTAATGAGCGTCCATTTGATGCCGAAACCAACATGCTTAAGCATTGGCTGAAAAAAACGGTTGAGCCACAACTTTTGGCCCCCGTATCTCAGTAATATCGAATCACTTTATGATATGGCGTAAGCTGTAAAAAACGATAAAGCTCAGTATTTACTGAGCTTTTTTGCATTTAAATCTAGCAACAAACTAAATCGAAATGGCTTATTTACTTTGCTGTTTAAAGGCTTGTATGGTTTGCAATAAGCTGGCAAGTTTTTTGACAAACGCTTCCAAGGTTTCTGGCGCGATGTGAGTACTCGATTGCATCTGCTCAAACTCATTAGCTAACTCTTGCACATAAGGTAAAAAGCGATTGCTTTTTTGGCTAAAGCCTTGTTCTTCTGTAAAAATTGCAACAAATTTTCCATGACCCGCTTTGCGTAATTCATCTAAACGGTTATCGCAGTCAATTGCTTGTCTGTATGCGATTTGCAGGTTTTCTTTTAACTGTTGAATGACTTTGGTGTATGGCATAAGAGCCTCTGATTTTAACGGCACATTTTGTAAATTATAAGGTTCAGCTATGGATGCAACAAGGAAAAGTCTTGTAAAGTAGCTAATTCAAAGATCTCCTAAATCACCTAGAGGCTATTTAGTCATGGAACCGTCTATTTTTATGCAGCAATTTGTCGCGCCTTGTGGTTATTTATCAAAATTAAGGGTGATGTTCACTCATACATTAAGCATCAGCTTATTTGCCTTCATGGGTATCTTCTATAGTGGTCATGCATTTGCTGCAAAAGAGGATAAACCACCATTCTATAAAGTGACTTGGCAAGGGCAGCACGCTTTCTTACTTGGCTCTATCCATGTGGGAAAAGCAGATTTTTATCCTTTGGCAAATCAAATTGAGCAGGCCTTTGAACAATCAGATGTGTTAGTGGTCGAGGCCGATGTGGCAAAGGCTGATACCATGAGTTTGCTGCAACAATTTGGTTCGGCTGATGAGGTTTTGTTAACTCAAGCTCAAGCCATCAGTGCCGAATTTTGTCAACAAGCACAGCAGTTATGCCGCGGTTTGGAGCAATTTGCGCCTTGGCTGCAAGCTGCGCAAATTAGCTTAGTTCGTTTTGGCGCGTTAGGTTATAGCGCTGACGAAGGTGTCGATGCCAGATTTGTCGCGAGTAGGCAAAACAAACCTTTGCTTGAACTGGAAAGTGTGGCGTTTCAATTTGAGCTGATTTCCTCCTTTAGTGATAACACACAAATTCAAATGTTAGATGAGGCCATTAATGCCAGTGATGATGAGATGTTAGCGCTTATTTCAGCTTGGCGCGACGGGGATGAAGCTAAATTGGCGGCCATTATGGAATATCAAGCCGGCGAGTCTGACGAGCTCATATCCAAATTATTGTGGCAGCGAAATCATTCAATGAGCACAACTATGTTGACATATATGGAGCAACATTTAACTCAGCAGCTGTTCTTTATTGTAGGGGCGGGGCACTTGGTGGGGCAGCAAAATATTCCTGACTTACTTAGCCAAAAAGGCGCTGTTGTCACCGCGTGTTGGCGACAAAATTGCCAATAACCTTTGGTTTAAAATAAAGCTTCTGGAGCCGGTGGCTTGCGTATTTATTTTCACTAATGCGCAAGCTAAATAGGCTTAAGTTAAATCTGGGCTTTGGCGGGGGACGTTGCCAAAAAGTGCACATATCGACCTAAAGAGATATAAGGTTCTCGTTGAGAGTAAAATAATTCCATTTCGATTAATTGTTGTTTATCAAAATTTTCGGGTAATTTGTGTTTTAAGTAATCGTTGATCACCCTGACACCGGATTGTTGTAACATAGTCAATTGCCATTGACTAAACCATTGGCGCACATCCTCAATATACAATGGGTGGGTTGGTGTTAAGCCGACTTTCTTCTTCACTTTCATGTCGCGTTTAACATAGTCAAAGTTGCCCGATACTAGGCTGTGAAATCGCATTGCTTCTTTGTTATAAAACATCAGCGAAAACAAACCTTCAGGTTTAAGAAGGTCTAATAAGCCTGCCAAAGTTGATTGGGCATCAACAAGCCATTCTGCTACGGCGTGACATAGAATGACATCAAATTGGCCATATTCCTCTGCCTTAAGAGCTTGTATTGGGCTATGTACTAAGGTGATATCAAGCGGTGTTGGTGAGGCGTCTATTTGTGATTGCGCCTGTGCCAGCATTTGCTGAGAAATATCACAAAGCACAATTTTATGCCCTAGTGCGGCGAGTTTTTGGCTAAAAAAGCCAAAACCACCACCGGCATCTAATATGCGTAAAGGTTGTTGGCTTCTTGTTTGTATTTCGGGTGCTAAGTCTCGCCATAATACCGCCGAACGAATTTCACCTTTGGTGGTGCCGTATATGTTTTTGGTAAATTTTAGACTGAGCTTGTCAAAGTTCTTATCTTGCACGAGATGGCTTATCACGATAAATGGGGCAGATATTTTGCTACGACAAGATAATTGGGTAAAGGGCTTTTGTTGGCAGCCAAGATAAAAATCAATAAATTGTCGCTGACTGATGTTAATTGACGATATAATAACGGGCTGTGGCGCAGGTCGCGTTGTTTTTTAGGATATGACACTTTGACTTTTGATTACCAAGCCGACTTAAAAGCGATGCCATCGCTTTTATCTTTATACCGAAAAATATTTTTCAGTCGCAAACCTGGGTGGGATCAAAAACCACTTCCTACCATTGCAGTGAATGCGAAAAATGTCACATTGCAAGCGGATAAAATTCGTCAGTATGCCAATGTGTGTGGCTTTGATTATGATGGTAATGTCATACCACCAACCTACTTATACGTGTTGGCATTTCGCTTACATGCGGTGATTTTTACCCATAAAGCAATCACTTTCCCATTGCTTGGTATGATCCACCTCAAAAACCGCATCAGCCTGTTTAGACCGACTAAAAGCGATGAAGTTTTTAATGTTCAATGCAATCTACTGAGTAGTACCACAACTGATGCCGGTCTTGAGTTTGAACTCGAGTCTAACATTTATGTGGGTGATGAACTGGTGTGGCAAGCGCAATCTACCTATTTGTATCGTATTGAATCGGGTAAGCGTCGACCTCGTCCACCACGTGCATCTGATATGGCATGGCAAGATGTGCAGCAATGGCGATTAACCGAAGATTTGGGCCGGAATTACGCAAAAGCATCAGGTGATTATAATTTAATTCATTTACATCCTTTGTTGTCAAAACGCTTTGGTTTTGAGCGTGTGTTAGCCCATGGTATGTGGTCTAAAGCTCGCTGTATGGCGCATTTAATGCAATTTGTTGGTGATAGACCGTTTAACATAGATGTTGAATTTAAGCTTCCGGTATTTATGCCTTCTGAAGTGACCTTTGCTTATGAACCACTTGAAAACGGTAAGCGTTTTGAGATGCGAGATGTTAAAGGTAAGCGTCCACATTTATACGGCACAATGACTTATTTAGATTAATGCTATCGCGATAATCATCTGGACATAAAAAACATCAGCCAATGCTGATGTTTTTTGTTCTAGCGTTGAAAATCATTATCTAGACTTCCATGTCCGAGTTCGATAATTGATAGTTATTTTTGATAAATATGCACATCGCGTTGCGGGAACGGGATGCTAATACCTTCGGCATCAAAGCGCATTTTCACTTCACGGGTGACATCCCAATACACATCCCAATAGTCGTTAGGGTTTACCCAAGGGCGAACAACAAAATCAACTGACGAATCGCCTAAGGTATGTAATTTTACAATGGGTTCAGGCTCACTTTGCACTTTAGGATGCTTAGCTACGATGTCTTTTAGAATGGTTTCAGCATGTTCAATATTGTCGCTATAGCTGATGCCAAATACCATATCGACTCGACGTTGATGCTCGGCAGTAATGTTGTTAATGGTGTCACCCCAAATTTTATTGTTTGGAATGATGAGTCTCTGGTTATCAAGTGTTTTTATGGTTGTCGAAACCAAGCTCATATGGCTTACTCGGCCAGTTACTCCAGCGGCATTAATTAAATCGCCAACATCATACGGCCGATAAACTAAAATCATCATCCCAGAGGCAAAGTTAGATAACGTATCTTGTAAAGCAAAACCAATAATCACACCAGCGATACCAAAGCCAGCCAATAATGGGCCGAGTTCAAATCCAAGTTGCGATAGCGCCACCAATAAGCCAATAGCAAAAACCGCTTTATGCGACAGCGATATAAAGAAGTCCTGTAACAATTTGCTAAAGTTAAGCTTAGAGGCGCTAACTGCTTTAGAAACTACTTGGGTTACGATTCGACCAATTAGGCTTGCTAAAAATAAGATCAAACAGAACACTATAACTTTAAAGGTAACGCTTGGGCCATTATCAAGAGCTTGATGCTTGGCAATGGTTAGCCATTCTTCTATTAGGTTAGAGGCAACATTAAAGTTGAGTACATCTTGGGTAATGTCACCAGAGACACTAAATAAGGTTTGTTTGATCTTTGCAGTATCCTTACCTAACGCATCAAGTAAATCTGCTGCTGTGGATAAACTGGTGCTGTTTTGATCCAGACGTTCTTTTAAATTAATAACTCGTGTTTTTTGCTCTGCTGAAATATCAGCTCCCGCTTGTGCCGCTTCATCAACAGCTTTTTTGAGTTCGGTTTGAGTGTAAGACACTAGGCTTTCAAATCGGTCAGCGCGTTGGATGACATTTTCTGTAAATCTTGTTTTAGCCTCTCCAACATCTAACGATAGTGATTCAGCCCAATTTAAGGTTTGTAATTCAGCTTTTAGGTAATGGTCTCTTTCAAATTCTCGACCAGAAATTTTTAATAAAAGCGTATCATCAAGGCTAGTGCCATCAAGCTGATTTCGAAGTGTAGTAATATCTTTATCTAAGTAAATACTGACGTTTTGCAGAAAATCTAATTGCTGATTAATTAAAGGAATCAAAAAAGCACGATCAACTTGTGGGGCATTGGTAAGGTTGTTAATTAAGCTTCTTAATTCAAGGGTTTTATTTTTAATGCGATATTCGGTAATCGCCCTAATTTCTCCCTTAGTTTGTGGCAATATTTGAATATCGCTTTGAATTAAGGTTTGCAGTTTGGCAATTTGTTGCTGGGTATCAGTATCAACGCGGTAGGTTGTTACCTCTTCGACTGCTGCGGTATCTGCCCATGATGTCATTGAGGGGAAAACGCTTAAGCTGAGAAGCCCAATTAGCGCTAAATGTCTTAGCATAATGTCAATCCTGTGAAAGTTAGCAAAAAAATTTACATAATTGTAGTTCAAACAGGCTTATAGAAGAACGAGTTATATGAGTTTTAGCAGTTATATTTAAATTTTTATTTTGAACTGGCCGATATTACCAATCTAGTTGCTATAATCTCGCCCAACGTTTGTGGTAGCAATGATAAATCAATTCACCACCAACATCTTTCACATTAATTAGGGCTCGAACAAGATTGATCCGCGAAAGATCAGCCCGCCAAGACAAGCAGTATTAGCTGCTTTTAAAGTCATAATCTCGAGGATTTTTCATGCAACTTCAGTGTGCTTTATGCCATAAGAATTTTTCCATTACTCATGTGGTTCACAATCGAGGTAAAGGTCTGTCGGCTCAAATTCAATGTCCGCACTGTAATGCTTGGCTTGGAAGAAATAGATTATTGACTACAGGTAAAATTGTTGGATTTTATACTGCAGTTGGTGCCGGAATAGCAGGATATATGATGGGTGATGTAAATCATATTGTTACCCCAATCATTATTTTGTCACTTATATTAGTTGGGGTAACACATATTATGGATCACTTGTTATTGATCGAGGCACCTGAAAAAAATGATGCGACTAATGACTAGTCAATAACTTGAACTTGGCCTTCTAAAGACGCTTCTACCCAGTAAATACCACCAAGAACGACGATGCCAATAATGGCCATGGTGATGATAAGGCCAAAGTTTTCACGTAAGAATTTTGTCATGATGAGTTCCTATGTTTTGCAACAAAATAATGAATGTTCATAGTAAAGAGGGCAGCTTAAGTTTATCTTAATTTATCTTGTGCTATGTTCTAACTGGCTATGACAGCACATTATGATTAGATAAAGTGATTTGTAACAATCTAAAGGTTGCAATTATATTATGCTCTCTTAAAATTACTTTCCGATTTAACAATGATTTTGAAGGAACTGTTTGTGAGATTTAACGCAAAGTTTAAGCAAAATATCGCAATTTGGCTAAGTGCCATTTTGTTGGTGTTGGCTTTTGTTGCGTCAAAGCACAGCGTTGAAGATCACGATCATGGTGTTAATAATCACCACTGTACCTTGTGTTTTCATAAGTACCAGCTCAACAAAGTTGTTCATTCAAGTTCCTTTGAGCTTGAGGTTCAAAAACAACATTTCCATATTGTTATAGTCCTATTCCTATCCGTTTTAACGACTACTACCACTCAGTACCATAGCCGCGCGCCTCCTGTTTATTCATAAATCCATAATATCAAAATTTTAAAAATATATTTTTCACATGGTTAATTGACTATGTGAGTGTGAATTTATGGCTTTAACGTAACCAATTACGTTGGGGCGATTGGGAGATCGTATGTCTGTTTTAAAAACACCTTTATCATTAGTTTCTGTTGGCTGTGCAATGGTTTCAGCTTCTGTATTCGCTCAAGATTCAAGTTTAACTAATCCAAATATTAGTGCAGTGCTTGATGGTTATTATCAAAACGGTGATAGAGGCCTAGGTGGTCGCAGTGAAGGTTTTGGACTTGGGGAAACTGAGTTAGCTATTAGTGCTAATATTGATGATATGTTTTATGGCAAAATGACCGCTATTTTTGCTGTTCATGATGATGAAACAGAGCTCGAGTTAGAAGAGGCCTTTATTCAAACAATGGGAATGGGTGCAGGTTTTGATGTTCGTGCGGGTCGTTTTTTATCTGATGTAGGTTACTTGAACAACCAACACCCACATTCGGATGCCTTTGTTGATCGTCCAGGTGCTTACCGTGCCTTTATGGGGGCCATTACTTTGATGATGGTGTTCGCTTAACCTATGTTGCACCAACAGAATTATTTTGGACCATGGGCGTAGAGGTATTTAAAGGGAAGAAGATGCGCGCTGCTGAGGTGAGTGAAGAGCATGATGAACATAGTTTAGAAGAAGAGCATGCTGAGCGTGATTACAAAACAATTGGTGTCTATTCGGCCTTTACCAAGTTAGGTGGTGATATTGGTGCATCTAGCTCTTGGCAAGTAGGTTTAAGTTATTTACGTAACGAGAATGGGATGGGCTTCATTGAAGAAGAGCATGATGACCTACATACTGAAGCAGAGGAAGAACACCGCGGTCATAGCCATAATGCCGTTTTCACCGGTGAAAATACCTATATTGCTGACTTTGTATACAAGTGGGCTCCAGATGGTAATTACAAATATCAACATTTAACATTAAGTGGTGAATATTTCCGTGTTACTGATATTTTCTCATTTGAAGAACACGACCACGATATTTTGAGCACTGAAAAGAGTGATGATTATCATGAAGGTTGGTATGTCAGTGGTGTTTATCAATTTACACCTCATTGGTCTGCCGGCATACGTTATGGCGAAGTTGATACTTATGAAGCTCATGATGGTCACTTAGATAAACAAAACCTCAAAGAAACTGAATTGAGTCTTGCGTGGCATCACAGTCATTTCTCTACTGTTCGTTTACAGTATACTAACCAGAAAGGAACTAACTTTGATGGTTTCGAAGATGACAACATCATCACTCTACAATATGTAATGGCATTAGGAGCTCACGGTGCGCATCAATTCTAAACTGATAAAGGCAGCCGCAGGATTTGCAGTATTAGTTTGCTCAACTGCGGCCCATGCCGAGTTAAACGTGTTTGCCTGTGAGCCAGAGTATGCCTCATTAGTCAAAACATTAGCACCAGATGCTGATGTTTATTCAGCAACAACAGCAATGCAAGATCCGCATCAAGTGCAAGCTCGCCCAAGTTTGATTGCTAAAATGCGTCAAGCCGATTTGGTGGTTTGTGCAGGTGCTGATTTAGAGATTGGTTGGCTGCCAATGCTGCAAATGAAAGCATCAAATAGCAAGGTTCGTTCAACAGATGAAGGACTATTTTATGCTGCTGAACATACTGAAACTTTAGATCAACTTGACAATGTTGATAGGTCAATGGGGATGTACACAGCAAAGGTAATCCCCATTTACATTTTGACCCAATAAAAATGCTTGAGGTTGCCAAAGGTCTATCGGAAAAATTAATCCAATTAGACCCGCAAAATAAAAACCAGTATGAAATGGCTTTCACTGATTTTAGCGAGCAGTGGCAAGCTAAAATACCTCAATGGCAAGCGCTAGCTAAACCATTAAAAGGCAAAAAGGTGATTGGCTACCATTCCAGTTTTCGTTACTTGTATAACTGGACAGGAATTGAACAAGTAGCTGATTTAGAACCAAAGCCGGGTTTAGCACCTACCAGCAGCCATTTAGCAACGCTATTGGCTCGAGCTGAAAAAGGTGATGTTATGGCAATTGTGGTGGCTTCTTATCATGACGAAAGAGGGGCGAAGTGGTTAGGCGAGCGTGCTGATTTACCCGTGCTAGTTTTACCAATGTCTGTTGGCGGTAACGAGCAGAGTACTGATTTGATCAGCCTCTATGATAGTGTGTTAGCACTATTAAATGAGGCTAATTAACTTATGTTTAATGGCGAGCTCGTCTCCATTCTAATTCCCGCTTTTGTGGCGGGTTTATTAGTGTTATCTACCCATGTGGTACTAGGGCAACAAGTGTTAAAGCGTGGCATTATCTTTATTGATTTAGCCATTGCTCAAGTCGCGGCCTTAGGGCTATTGTGTCGCATATTGATCATGATATCGAGCAGTTGCCGTTTTCACACGTCTGGATGCCAGCGTTATTTGCGTTATTGGGTGCTGGCATTATTGCTTGGCTGGCACGCAAATTTGAAGATGAGCTTGAAGCCTTTATTGGTTGTTTTTATGTGTTAAGCGCTGTGGGGGCAATGTTGCTTTTAGCCAATGACCCTCATGGTGCTGAGTTATTAAAGCAGTTGATGTCAGGGCAAATATTGTGGGTTAGTTGGTCGCAACTGGTATTGCCTGCGATAGTTTCAGCACTAATTCTGGCGGCTATTACGCTTAAACCAAGGCTGCTTGATGGTGCGGGTTTTTACTTTATTTTTGCGATTGTGATTACCTTGTCAGTCGAACTTGTCGGGGTTTATTTGGTATTTAGTACCCTTATTTTACCCGCTTTAGCGCTAAATAAGTACTTGGGTAAAGCCAAACTGGTTTTAGCATATACTGTGGGTATTATTGGTTATGTCAGTGGCTTATGGTTGTCTGCTAGTTATGATTTACCTAGTGGTGCAGCCATTGTTGCCACATTAGCGGTGAGCGGTTTGTTATTTAGAGCTGTTATCGCTAAGTCAAATCAATCAGTCGAGTCATCCTAGCTTTCATCAGATTTAACTTTGTGGCGTAGTGGAAATAAACTTATCACTACGCCTTTTCAGCGTACACTTGTATGCAAAATTTATTGAGTCAGCTTACAGCGATCGTTATACTGTCGGCAATTCATCTGCAGGAGTATGTTGTGCTGCTAATTGTCCGTTCGTTAATTCTTGCCATAATGTTGTTGCTAGCTTTTGTTTTTGCAATATTTTTATGCATTCTTCGTCCTATGCACCGTGATAACGTGCATGTGTTAGCTAAAGTATTTGCTTCAGTGTCACCTATTTTGGGCATTAAAGTGATCACCCGTCATGTACAACCTGATGTGGTTAAGCAGCAAAATATCTATTTAGGCAATCATCAAAATAATTTCGATTTATTCACACAAACCTCAGCTGTACCCAAAGCGACTGTGAGTTTAGGTAAAAAAAGTTTGGCTTGGATGCCACTATTTGGCCAAATTTATTGGTTATCGGGCAATATATTAATTGACCGTAAAAATCGCTCTAGTGCTTTTGATACCATGGCTAAAACCGTTAAAAAAATGCAGCAAAAGTTGCTATCAGTGTGGATTTTTCCTGAAGGAACTCGTTCTCGCGGTCGCGGTTTATTACCGTTTAAAGTAGGGGCATTCCATACGGCTATTGCCGCACAAGTGCCTGTAGTACCTGTGTTGGCTACCTGCCAAAACCATATTAAATTAAATAAGTGGGACAATGGCGTGGTTATTGTTGAAATGATGGCTCCTATCGCTACTCAAGGCCTGGAAAAATCTGATGTGAAGGCATTTGCGGCAAAGGTGCATAATGTCATGTCTGCTCGTTTGGCTGAATTAAATCAAGAGGCCGCGCAATTAATGGTTAAACCTGTTGCGCAAGATAACGTATAATTGTCGGATTAATGAAAGATTACCTCTTTTCAATTTGAGTTTTACGGAGTTGTCCATGTCTATCGATCGTCAGTTAAAAGAGCAGTTTGCCGAAAATCGCGATATTGTAGAAGCCCTCGTTGCTGATGGTTCTGATCCTGATGCGGAATATACCATTGAGCATCACTTTTCTAGCACTAACTTTGATCGCTTAGAAAAAGCTGCAGTTGATGCTTTTAAGTTAGGCTTTGAAGTTAATGACGCAGAAGAGATGGAGCTTGAAGATGGTTCGGTTATTTTTTGTTTTGATGCGATTGCATACCACAAATTAGAAATAACTTTACTTGATAAGGCCTGTGAGCAGTTACTGGCTTTAGCTGTTAAGCAAAAAGTTGATTACGATGGTTGGGGTACTTACTTTGTTGGCGACGTTGATGAAGATGACGAAGAGTACGATGAAGATGATGCTCAAATGCATTAATTTTTGCGATTAGCTCATTAAAAAACCACTCAAACTTCTATAAAGCTGAGTGGTTTTTTATTGGGTTTAGTGTTTAGTTTGCCTACAGATCGGGCATTGAGGGGTTAAACAATACGCTTTGATTTCTACCACCTTCTTTAGCTTGATATAGGGCTTTATCTGCCCCTGATAACCAGCTCGAGCTGTTCTCCCCACTATTAGCAATATCATTTATCCCTAGACTCACCGTGACTTTAATGATGCGATTATCAAAAGTCACTTCAGACTCTTCAATTCGTTTGCGTAAACGCTCAGTAAAGCCTAGTGCATCAGCAGCATTGGTTTTAGCCAATACCACTGCAAACTCTTCACCGCCATAACGGCCTGCACAATCGGTTTCGCGTAAAGATTGTTTCAATAGGTGGGCAATATGTTGAATGACTTTGTCACCAGCTGGATGTCCGTATTTATCGTTTATTTGTTTAAAGTGATCGATATCTATCATCACCAAAGAAGCTTCATCATGATAGCGAGCATTACGCTCAAACTCGCGTTCCATACATTGTTGCCAATAGCGACGATTATGAAGCTGAGTCAATCCATCGGTTTGGCTAAGTTGTTCTAGTTGCTCGTTGACTGCTTTGAGTTGTAATTTGTTGATTGCAATATCGGAGACATCATAAATAATAATACTAATATGCGTAATTTGACCCGTTAATGATGCTAGTGGTAACAGAGTAATGTTTTGGTACATGTGATCTGCACGACCTGTGATTGGGCGATAATTTTTAAATTTAAATACGTACGGTCGTTGTTCCCAGCTGATAAAAGTACGGTTTTTTAATAAAAACACCGACTCCATTTTTTGTTTTAACCACTTTGCTGGTAGTTCTGGAAAACGCTCAAACAAGTTTTGGCCTTTAATGGAATTGGGCGATACTCCACTATGGTTTTCCATAAAACCATTCCACAATTGGATGTTATAACTGCTATCAAGAACAACTAAGCCAACTTCGATAGTTTGTACCATATCGATTAGCCAGTGGAGTTCATTCATCGCACTTTGATCATTTGACATATTAACGAAATCCAACCTTAGTCGAGAAGATAGCCGAGCTTGAAGTTTAGCGTCGGGATAGAGTCTTCGGTAAATAACAGCAATAAGTCGCATTGAATATTGTAATCTTCAATGCGGTAATTAATTTCCATAGCAAGGGTGCGGCGCCATTTGTCTGAGCTGGCATGTATTAAATCGTTTACCGTGCAATGACGACCAAGTACCACAGGATGACTTTGGCTGAACTTCATATCTAGTTGTTCAGAAATACCGCTAAGAAAGGCACCAATCAGAACATTACCGGTATCGATTAATACTTCGGTTTCATCTTCTGAGCTTAAATTCATCAGCTTTGCCATATCTTCAAAGCTGGCATCATGAAACAGTAACAGTGCTTCTCCGGCCACACCAGCTCCAATAAAGCCTTGGCATAATGCTGATATGGTTGATGATTCTTCTGTGGCTTTTAACGCCATAGTCAGTTCGCTAACTTCAAGTACGTTAACATTGGGGATAGGAAGAACCACAAATACATCAAGTAGTTTGGCAAGTAGGTCGGCAGCACGTCCCATGGCAACGTTAGCGATTTCTTGACAAGCGTCGCGTAAATCAACTTCCATCATCGGATGCATGTCGGCTGATGCACCTTGGGTTAAGGTTAAAATTCCGTATTCTTGTAAAATATGACTGATGGCATCTGCACTGACTGGTTTTTGAATAAAGTCTAATGCGCCTAACGCTTTAACGCGTTCATGTGCTTTAATTTGAATATCGCCAGACACAACAATAATTAATGCTGGTAAATCTTGTTGTTGAACAGTTTGAAGTACTTCATAACCATCCATAACGGGCATATTAAGGTCTAAAAAAACAATCTCACCCTTACCTGCACGAATAGCATCAAGACCTTCTGCCCCATTGGTTGCAAAAGTGACTTCGATATCCCAATCTTTTGGAAGTGTTCTCGCCATTTGTTTTCTGGCTAGAGCAGAGTCATCGCATATTAATACAGGAATGGTCATTTTACTGCGTGTCCTTTTGGCCCTGAATGATTCATTGTGCTGGGTTAAGCTAATGCACGGCTATCTGGGCTTTCATTATTATTATAAGACGTTGATCACTTATTTTTATTCTAGATTACCTTACTAATACATGTGACATTATCTGTTAAATTTATTCGTTTACAGATGATATATGGGGTATTTATGTGTCTTTCACTAGCTTGTAGATAAATATATCTTCACATTCAATGGTGTAAGGTATCTCTTGTCATTAGTTCTAATGTTTACCAACAGCCTATGACCCATCATGATGGTAGTCATAAATTTGACTTTATTCATAAGATTGACATGGTATAACTATTCGTTTGATACAACAAACATGTTACCATTAAAACTGGCCTGACCAGTAAGGGAATGTTTCATGACAACGGAATTAGTGACTTTAGAGATTAAACAACAGATTGCTTATGTTTGTCTTAACCGTCCTGATAAAATGAATGCACTTAACTTCGATATGTTTGTCGCTATCGATAAAATGATTAAAAAGATTGCCAAAAATAGGTCAATTAATGCGGTCATTGTTTATGGTGCTGAGGGTAATTTTAGTTCAGGACTGGATGTAAAAAGCTTGAGTAAACAGCCCTCAAAAGCAGTGTCTTTGTTATTTAAATTTCTGCCAGGTAATGCCAATTTAGCGCAACGGGTGTCTATAGGTTGGCAGCGTTTACCTGTTCCTGTCATTGCAGTTTTGCAGGGTTGCTGTTTTGGCGGTGGGGTACAAATTGCACTGGGTGCTGATATGCGTATTGCTGAGCCTAGTGCAAAGTTATCGATAATGGAGGCGAAGTGGGGCTTGGTGCCTGATATGGCTGGGCTTGCCAGTTTAAGGCAGCTAATGAGTAAAGATAAAGCATTGCAGTTAACCTATAGTGCGCAGATATTGACGGCTGAGCAAGCACTAAACTATGGTTTAGTGTCTGAGGTGTGTGATACTCCTATGGCCCGAGCTGAGCAATTGGCTGCGCAATTTTTACAAACATCACCCGATGCCATTGCTGCGATTAAACACAGCATTAACCGCAGTTGGTCTGCATCAATTCGGCAATTACTCAGTCGCGAGTCACTGAGTCAAGTTGCATTATTGGTCGGTAAAAATTGCAAGATAGCGGCAATAAGGCAAACGTCAAAACCTGATAAAGCATATATTGCACGGCAACGCTGGTGGTAATGCATGAAAGCAGCACAAGCTAAATAATGAGCTACGCATAATAACTGACTGCTTTGAGGTTATTTTTAGTGATAACGGTATTTTAATTTTAAGCTTTTATCTAGAGTGATGATTTACTTTGTCTAGCAGTGTTATCGACCGATAACACTTCTCGAAAACCCTTCAATTTTCTGCATTGCTTCTTGCCATCCTCCAGGATGGTTTAAATCTAAATCCAGATGATATTGGCGATAATATTTAATCGGTTTGACCTGATTGTATTGTTTACGAAGGGTTGCGTCTTTTAATGCTAAAGGGTGTCCATTGGTGGAAATAATATCTAAAATCGGTATCGACATAACCACAAGCTGTTCGGCAATAGGCTTACGCTGACTAGGCTCGTCGATAAGCTGCTCATATTCGCGATAGGGATTAATCAGAACCAGTAAATCGGGGATTGGGATTTTTTTCTCCGAGAGTAAATGGGTGATCATGCCAGCAGTGTCATCAAAGGCGATCAGCATTCGAGCGCCAGGAAATGCTTGTCCGAGCGGTGTTAGTTGATTGAAAGCTTCCGTTAAACTAGCTTGTTGGAAGTTTCTTAATTCAAGTAATTGTGCTGAATCATACTTAGGTATGGGCGAATTGGATTTTACCCTGAGCTGCGCTTCTCCTGATTTATTTATCTCTTGCGGATCAGTTGTAAAATTGGGTCGGTATAAGCCCTTTGGTGGCGGTAAACTAATGGTGGCCCAGCCCTTAGGGTTTAATTCGTACCGTAAAAAACCAGCCAGCCCCATGCTTTCTGCTTGGCTGTCAGAAGCACCAATGATCACGGCTGCCCCAAACTGATTTTTACCACTCCAAGGGCGAACGAGTACATCAGCCGTTTGACCATCAACAGTGATTTGTTTTATTTCTGATGATTCTATTGGGCTAAAAAGTGGCTTCGCTTGAGAATGAGATAACAAAGCTAACACGCCCACGAAACAAAGAGGCTTGAGCAATAAAAAAGGGGACAAGGTAACCTCAATTGGAATTTATCATGTCAACATAGCTTAATTCATTTAATAAAAAAGCACATACCTTTTGAGTATGTGCTTTTTAAAGCAGTGGTCAATTACCTAATTAAACGTGACTGACTAATACCATTCTGACAGCATCTAACTGCAACTGGCTGTGATTGATATAGTCATTCAGTTCAGTCATTTGATTACGAATATAATCGAGCTCAGTTTCACGGATGTTAGGGTTAACGGCTTTAAGTGCCTCAAGGCGGCTTAACTCGTTACCTAACTGTTGTGACATTTTATCTCGAGCGGCGGCCATTAACTTTTCTAATGCCGCTTGTGCGTGTGTATCACCATGGGCAAATAACGGATGCAATAACGGTTGAGATGCATTCACTAACTTACTGGCAATATGGCGGTTAACTGGGCTTAGCTGTTTATCAAAGCTTTGATAATCGACTTTATCAGCCATGTTATTGCCGTTTTTATCCAACAACACACGGATTGGTGTTGGTGGCATATAACGATATAGTTGCGTCGATTTCGGCGCAGAGGCATCAGCCATGTAGATAAGTTCTAAAAATAGCGTGCCAGCGGGTAAAGCTTTGTTTTTTAATACTGCAACACTAGTGGTACCCGTTTCTGAGCCTGTAATAAGGTCTAAACCCGTTTGCACTAATGGATGTTCTTCAGTGATAAAAGCAATGTCATCACGTGATAGTGCGGTATCGCGATCAAAGGTGACTGAAATACCGTCTTCATGAAGCCCTGGATAAGTAGGGAACATCATGTGTTCACTTGGACGTAAGATAATCGAGTTTTCGCCTCTATCTTCTTGGTCAACTCCAATAATGTCCCACAACCGAATAACACTGCCGACTAAGTCGGTGTTGTTATCTTTTTCCGCTAAACGTTGAATTAATGCATTGGCGCGCTCGCCGCCATGGGAGTTTATTTCAAGTAGTTTATCGCGCCCCTGTTCCATGGCTTGTTTTAACTGCTTGTATTGTTGCTGGGTATGATGTAGCAATTGGGTTAAGGCATCAGGGTCATCATTGCCAAGCATGCTAATGAGTTCATCGGCAAACTGGTTAAACAACACATGACCACTTGGGCAAGTTAATTCAAATGCGTTTAAGCCCTCATGATACCAACGCATCAAGCGCTCTTGCGCAGTATCTTGTAAATACGGCAAGTGAATTTGAATATCATTTTTTTGGCCTATACGGTCCAAGCGACCAATACGCTGCTCAAGTAAGTCTGGGTTGAGTGGCAAATCAAACAATACTAAATGGCTGGCAAATTGGAAGTTACGTCCTTCTGAGCCAATTTCTGAGCAGATCAGAGCCTGTGCTCCGCCTTCTTCTTGAGCAAAGTAAGCACCGGCTTTATCGCGTTCAATAATCGACATGCCTTCATGGAAGACGGTGGCTTGAATCCCTTCTCGGGTGCGTAAGGCTTCTTCAAGGCTTAAGGCGGTTTCAGCTAGGCTGGCAATAATCAGCACTTTTTTGCTGCGATGACTTTTTAAGAAGTCGATCAGCCAATCCACTCGAGGATCAAACTTCCACCACGAGCTGTCATTCTCAAAGGCTTGGTATAATTTTTCAGGGCTTAATGCTTGCATGGCTTTGGCTTGTGCTGTTTTCGCACCGCCCATCATGTCATTCACTCGCTGTGCGGTAACATATTGCTCAGGCAAGGTTTGTGGGTAAGCATTAAAGTGGCGTTGCGGGAACCCTTTTACTGAGGCTCGGCTGTTGCGGTATAACACACGGCCTGTACCGTGGCGATCTAACAACTCTTGTAGTAATTCGTCACGCGCGGCTTGCTGTTGCTCAGCATCTACATCTTTTGCTTGAATCAAGCGAATGCTTGGCTCAATGTCTTTCTCTGATAAAAGCTCAGTTAAGCTGTTAATCGCTGAGTTAGGTAAATGGGCATTAGAGGCTAAAGCCTCAGCAGCTAAGGCGACATCTTTATAGCTGTTTTCTTCCGCTAAGAAGGCGTCATAATCATAAAATCTATCAGGATCTAACAAGCGCAAACGGGCAAAATGGCTTTGGTGGCCCAATTGATCTGGTGTTGCCGTTAACAGTAAAACCCCAGGTACTACTTCACTCAATGCTTCAACAATTTGATAAGCGCGGCTTGGTGCTTCTTCTGACCACTCTAAGTGATGGGCTTCATCGACGACTAATAAATCCCAGTCGGCATCAATGGCTTGTTCTAAACGTTTCTTTTTACGTAGTAGTTCAAGTGAACAAATGATTAATTGCTCAGTATAAAAGGGGTTGTCGTTATCAGCGTAGGCTTCAACGCAGCGATCTTCATCAAAAACTGAGAAACGCAAATTAAAGCGACGGAGCATTTCAACTAACCATTGATGACGTAAAGTATCAGGCACAATAACTAAAATACGTTCAGCGCGACCTGTAAGTAACTGCTGATGAATAATTAAACCGGCTTCAATGGTTTTACCTAAACCTACTTCATCGGCTAATAATACCCTTGGTGCATAACGACGACCTACTTCATGGGCAATCCATTGTTGGTGAGCAATTAAGCCGACTCGGGGCCTTGCAAGCCTAAAAGATCTGAGGTAGCGAGTTTATGACGCAGCAATTGGCTTTGATAACGCACACCAAAACGGTCTAAACGGTCAATTTGCCCAGCAAACAGACGGTCTTGAGGCTTATTAAAACGAATATTATGACTGAGCAAGGTTTCACGCAGACTGACTTTTTCTTGGGTTTCAGTGTTGATCCCATGATAAGTAATCAGTTGGTTTTTCTCTTCTGTCTCTTCAACGGTTAAAGACCAACCTTCGCCGCTTTCAACTGTGTCGCCGGGGTTGAACATAACTCTTGTTAATGGAGCATCTTGACGGGAGAACATACGGTTCTCTCCGGTAGCCGGAAATAACAAGGTGACCATACGGCCTTCGACTTGCACAACTGTGCCTAATCCTAGTTCTGATTCGGTATCACTGATCCAGCGTTGACCTAAAGCAAACGGCATCTTTAATTCTCATGTTTGAAGCGGGAAACAAAAAGGGGGCGTATGGTAAACCAAAGCAGCCCAGATTTAAATTCTAGCAGTTAATTAATTTGTTAGCCGAAACACTGAATCATCATGTTTGAAGAATTGGTTACAACAAGCGATTACAACCTAAATTAGTGTTAATTGAGTAGAGTTTACTTTGTCATAAAAGAGTTGAATAAATCCTTATGACGGTTAGGTAAATGATTGAATTTTTGAAATCATGCTGCCATAGTTGAATTATTAGTTGAAAAAATGAAGCTGCCATAACAAAAGAGATAACAAGATTGTCTCAGTTTCATCAGTGGCTTGTATCTATTTTTATGAGGAATTTTATTGATAGCGATTTACATTTAATCAGCACCTTGGAGGCGCCATGGAACAAACCGACAGAAAGTTGTTTGTATTGGATACCAACGTGTTACTGCATGAACCTTTAGCGATATATTCGTTTAAAGAGCATGACGTAATCATTCCTATGACTGTGTTAGAAGAGCTAGATAGTATTAAGGATAGAAAGCGCGATGTCAGCCGAGATGCCCGAGTTGCTATAAGGGCATTGGAAGATATTTTAGGTGGTTCAACGACCCCTGAGCAAATTATAAAAGGCGTGCCACTACCGACCCGAGAAGGCCATTTAGAGGCTAGTGGTAGTTTATCCATATTCCCCGATCATCAAATCGATTTCACCATGGGCGCTTTGCCTGGCGATAATAACGATAACCGCATTATTAACACCGCGCTTCATCTGCAAAAGCAACATCATCCACGCACAGTGGTGTTAGTCACCAAAGACATTAATATGCGCTTAAAGGCCAAAGGTGCTGGTATTGAGCGGGTTGAAGACTATCGTACTGATCAATTAATTGATGATATTCGCTTTTTGGCCAAAGGTTTTTATGAGTTTGAAGGTGATTTTTGGCAAAAAGTCGACGATGTTTCAACCGCAAGACAAGGACGGAATACTGTGCACCAAGTGTCACTTGAGCATCTTGGAAAAGAGCCCTTTTACATCAATCAATATCTGATTGACCAAGAATCTGATTTTTGTGGTCGAGTCGCGGCCAAAACCGATACCTATATGGACATAATTGATCGCGGCCGAGAAAGATTAATGCACCACGAAGCGTGGGGCATTAAGCCGAAAAATATATATCAGGGAATGGCGCTTGATGCTTTGCTTGACCCAGATATTGAGCTGATTATTTTAACTGGACCAGCGGGATGCGGTAAAACCTTGCTAGCGATGGCATCGGCACTTGAATTAGTGGTAGAAAAAAAGCGTTATGACAAAATTATTGTCACCCGTAACACCCCTGAAATAGCCGAATCAATCGGCTTTTTACCCGGCACCGAAGAAGAGAAAATGGCACCTTGGCTGGCAGCCATAACCGATACACTCGAAGTGCTACATAAAAATGATGTTAACCCCAGTGGTAGTGTTAATTACATCATGGAAAAAGCCAATATTCAGTTTAAGTCGATAAACTTTATGCGTGGGCGATCGATTCAAAACGCGGTTGTACTGCTAGATGAATGTCAAAATTTAACCGCATCCCAAATTAAAACCATGATCACTCGAATGGGCGAGGGCACTAAGTTAATTTGCAGTGGTAACTTGGCGCAAATCGATTCGACCTACCTAACAGCAGTTACATCAGGGTTAACCTATATGGTGGAACGCTTTAAAGACTTTGAAGGCAGTGCTAACGTGTATTTAAATGGTGTAGTTCGTTCGCGTCTTGCTGAATTTGCTGAGGAGCATTTGTAATACTTGAGTTGTTCAACAAGTTTGAGTGCTGAGCACCTAGCGATGCAATTAATTAAGGCTACACTTGGTAGCCTTAATATTGGTTTTTTAGAAAATTCGATTTCAATCAATATTAACTTTGAAGTAAGGCTGGTGGTGCGCAAATCTGTTGTCTATGTAGTGTGAGTCGCAACTCTTACACGATAAACTCATTTATTCGTGTGAATAGCACTATCATCCTGATAATATGCCAAATGTCTTGATTATTGCGTGCGTAATAGCCTTACTTTTATATTGCGCCGATAGCTGTGTAATGCATTACACTGTCGCAAAGGTTTTAGAATGAATTCAACAGAGCAAGATTTACAATTAAAATCTCCCATTCAACGCAATTATAACCGTGCGGTTTTTTATACCTATATTGGCGTAATTGTGATGTCATTGATCACTGCTGCAATTTTTTATGAACGCCAAAAAGAAGTCCAAATCGAACAGCGTGAAGAGCAAGTTGCTCGTCACGTGCTACAAATCGATTTATTACTTGAGTCGAGCATTCGAGCTGTAAAAAGTTTACGTGATGTCGCGGTTGATCATCTGCGTTTAGGTGAATTGGTGCGAAAAGATCGCTTACCTCAGTATGAAAAATTCAATGCCGACGGACAGTTTTTTAGCCTTGAACCCAGTTATGTAAAAAGCGGTGAGCCCTTTACCAATATGGGCCGCATTACCGGTATGGGCTCATTAGATGGCCGCAGTGAGCAGTTTTATCAAGAGCTCGAAATGCTATTCGAGCTATCGTTATCTTTTCCTGTTGCCAAAGAGGCTGCCCCCAAAGCGTCATCCATCTACTATGTATCCAAGCGAAAAATGATGTCTTATTTCCCGTGGACTAATTCAGAACAGCGCTTTCGGGAAGAACAGTTAAATAAGCAACAATTTCAACTTGCCACCCCAAAATATAATCCTCAGCGTAATGCGTTTTGGAGCCCAGCTTACGTAGATGGCGCTGATCAAGGCTTGTTAACAACCCTAGGTTTACCGGTTTATTTAGAAGATGAATTTATTGGCACCATTAATTTAGACATGACCTTAGCTTCGTTAGCGAAGCAAATTCGTACCTACTTTAAAATGCCGGGAACCGTGATTTTGCTTGATCAGCAAAATAATATTCTGTCGCACAGTGATTTTGATTCCAGTGAAATGAATCGGGTTTACCACATCAGCCAGCGTATTCCAGCAGAGCTGCATTCGTTATCTGAGTCTGAGCTATTTGATGCCCACGAGGGGATTTTACGCAATAACCATTATATTCACTCGGTGGCTTTGCATAATGCACCATGGCGTTTGTTATATATTCAGCCAGAAGGGGCATTATTTAAAGACTCATGGGAAAAGCTCCAACTGACGTTCATTATGGTGGTTTTAGCCTTATCGGTTTTAGTGACTATAGTGCATTGGCAAACCCGCCGCGCATTCGTAAGCCCAGCTTCACGCTTATTAACCCATTTAGAGGCCTGTTCGCAATCGCCACTACCACCACCTAAAAAAATGAGTCAAGGCTGGGAACCTTGGTTTTTCTTGGTAAGCCGTATTTTTGAAGAAAACCAGCAGTATACTCGTAACCTTGCAGAGCAGAATAAGCGTCTAGATAACCTTGTTGCCAGTCGAACTCAGCGTTTAAGAGATACTACTGAACGTCGCGAACGCGAGTTTGCCTTATTACGCTCCCTGATTGACTCTATCCCTGAGGCGATTGTATTTAAAGATAAAGAAGGTAAATTTTTAGGCTGTAATAAATCGGCTGAGCGTATGCTTGGTGTGAATGAAAGTGACATCATAGGGTTAACCACTATCGATATTACGAATCCTGAACAAGGCCAACGTATTCTTAAAGAAGACAAGCAAGTTCTTAGAGATAGAAACTCGTTACGTTATAACGAACGTGCTGAAATTGCTGGTAAACCTGTGTTATTAGACGTGTTCAAGTTACCGTTTTATAACCGCCGCAATGAATTATTAGGCTTGATTTCTATTTGGCGTGACATTACCCGTGAAAATGAGTCCGCTGAGCAACTGCGCTTGTCTGAAGAGCGTTACCATATGGCAATGGATGCGGTAGAAGATGGCCTGTGGGATTGGTATATCGATTCAGAGCAAATTATTTGTAACCCAGCTTTCTATTCAATGCTTGGCTATGCTCCGAATGAGTTTCCGGCGTTATTGTCATCCATTGATGGCTTAACCCACCCCGACGACCGTGACCGAGTGCAAGAGTATCGCAGCCAGTATTTGCTAGACCCAACTGAAGCGTATGAGATTGAATTTCGAATGAAAGGCAAGTCGGGTGATTACCACTGGTTATTGTCACGTGGCCGTGCGGTTGAGTTTTCTGAGTCGGGACAAACTAAGCGTATGTTGGGGACTCACAAAGATATTACTCGTCAAAAGAGTAACGAAGTAGCCTTGTTAGAAGCCAAGCAAGATGCAGAATTGGCCAACATGTATAAAAGTGAGTTTTTGGCCAATATGAGTCATGAAATCCGCACTCCCATGAATGCCATTATTGGTATGTTACAGTTGGCGCAGCGGACTAACTTAACGCCGCAGCAAGAAGATTATCTCAATAAAGCGGGGTTCTCAGCGCAATCATTATTACGCATCATTAATGACATTCTTGATTTCTCAAAAATTGAAGCGGGTAAATTAGAGCTTGAACGAGTAGCGTTCCCGCTGGATAAAGTGCTTGACCATGTGCTGGATATGAACGCCATAAAAGCGCAAGAAAAAGGCGTTGAATTACTATTGTATGCGCCAGTGACAGCAGGGTTAATTTTAAATGGGGACCCACTGCGCTTAGGACAAATTTTAATTAACTTATTGTCTAACGCAGTTAAATTTACCCAGCAGGGTGAAATTGAATTGGGCTGTGAAGATGTTGGTGAGCGCGACCACCGTATAACCATGAAGTTTTGGGTGCGCGACACAGGTATTGGTATTAGTAAAGAACAACAAAGTAAGTTATTTGATGCCTTCGCTCAAGCTGATGGTTCTACAACCCGTAAGTATGGTGGTACAGGACTGGGCTTATCAATCAGTAAGCATTTAGTGTCTATGATGGGGGGCACAATGCAGGTTGAGTCTGAACCCAATCAAGGCAGTACCTTCAGTTTTACTATCAGTTTTGAAATAGCCGAAGAAAACGTAGTAGAGCCATTAGTGGTGCCAGAGCAGTTAAATAATTTGACCACATTAGTGGTCGATGATAACCCGAGCGCCCTCGAGATTTACTCGTCATTAATGAAAGACTTTAGCTTTGGGGTGCATAATGCTTCTAGCGGCCAACAAGCGCTAGATTGTTTAAGTAAACAGCCGGTTGATTTACTGCTGCTTGATTGGATGATGCCCAATATGGGCGGTGCAGAAGTATTGGCACAACTTGATGAAATGGTTGCCGATGGCCGCATTGCGAAACGCCCAGTGGTGATTATTATGACCGCCTATAGTGCAGACCCTCTCTCCGATGATTTAGCTGAGCGGAACATTCACGCCATACTGCAAAAGCCGTTTAAAGCATCCGCCTTATTTGATGAAATCATCAGTGCATTTGCCAAAGAACCTAAGTTAAATGTACAGGCGGTACCTAAGGAAGATGTACAAGAACAACAATCTGGTTTAGTGCTGCTGGTTGAAGATAACTTTATCAACCAACAAGTGGCATCAGAATTACTTAAAAGCGCGGGTTATGAAGTTGTCATGGCAGATAATGGAAAAATTGCGCTCGATTTGATTGACACTAAGCCGTTTGATGCAGTTCTGATGGATATTCAAATGCCAGTGATGGATGGGTTAACTGCGGCCGCAGAACTGCGTAAACGCTACACTGCAGAGCAAATGCCGATCATCGCGATGACAGCCCATGCCATGTCGGGTGATAGAGAGAAAAGTTTAGCCGCAGGAATGAACGCTCATATTACCAAACCTATTGTATTGAATGAGTTGTTTGATACTCTATCTTACTGGATAGCCTATAAAAACGACAATAAGACGTAATTTGATGTGAATAACTGGCCGATTGGCATGATGCATGGAATTGCGCAATAAAAAACTAAAGGAAATGATCATGACCCTTCGCCATCTTAGTGCAGCGTTAATGCTGGCAATGTCGCCAACATTAACGCTGTTGTCAGCTCCCTCAGTGCAAGCAGCAACGTCTTCTGACACCATTATCAAGCAAAGTCAGGCCGCAAAGGGCTTTCTGAATCTTTACTTTGACCAGAAACAAGGTCAACTGTACCTTCAAGCTGATAAGCTTAATCAACCATTTTTGATGTTAACCAGCTTACCGCATGGGGTGGGTTCAAACGATATTGGCTTAGACCGAGGCCAGTTAGGCCGTACTCGAATGGTACAATTTGAGCAACATGGCCCGTATATCATCCTTAAGCAATTAAATACCTATTTTAGAGCTACAAGCGACAATGTTGCCGAACAGCAATCCGTTAAACAAGCCTTTGCGGAATCAATTTTGTGGCGTGGTAAGTTGGTTGAAGGCAAAAAGGCGCTAGTGGCAATTACCGATCTAGTGATCAATGATTTACATGGTGTCACGGATGTATTGGCCGCCACCAATCAAGGCAGCTATTCCCTTGATAGCCAGCGTTCGGTAATTTTGCCTGAGCAAGTAAAGTCATTTGAAAAAAATGCTGATGTGGATGTTAACTTAACCTTTAAAGCCCAAGTGCCTGGTCAACAAGTTGCTGAAGTGACACCTGATGGTAAATTGATGTCAGTCACTATGCGTTATTCATTTATTCAATTGCCCGATGAGGGTTATCAAGTTCGCGATTACCATCCAATGAGTGGTTATTTATCTGATGAGTATGTCGACTTTTCAACAGACATAGATAAGCCAATGGTAAAGCGTCATTTGCTGCGCCATCGTCTAGAAAAGCTGACCCCAGGTGATGCGCCCAGCGAAGTTGTAAAACCTATTATCTATTATTTAGACCCTGGTGTGCCTGAGCCGGTCAGAACTGCTTTATTAGAAGGCGGTCGCTGGTGGGAGCAAGCATTTGAAGCGGCTGGTTTTATCAATGGCTTTAAAGTCGAAATGCTACCCGAAGGCGCTGATCCACAAGATGTTCGTTATAACATGATCCAATGGGTACATAGGGCAACACGTGGTTGGTCTTATGGTTCGGCAATTACCGATCCGCGCACCGGCGAAATTATTAAAGGCCATGTCACTTTGGGCAGTAAACGCGTAAGGCAAGATCATTTAATTGCCCGTGGTTTAACCGCAAGTTGGCCAGAAAGAGAAGCCGCGGAGCAAGCATCAATGGCGTTGTCTTTGGCGCGAATTAGACAGCTTTCAGCTCATGAGATAGGTCATACCTTGGGGCTTGACCATAACTTTGCTGCGTCAAGTCAGGATAATGCCTCTGTGATGGATTATCCTCACCCTTATGCTTATTTAGCCAATGACCATATTAATATCGATAAGCCTTATTCTGAGGGAATAGGCATTTGGGATAAGTATACGATTAGCTTTGGTTATGGTTCAGCGTCACAACAACAAGCACTTTTGAATCAAGCATTAATTGAAGGCTATCGGTATATTGGCGAGTCTGACTCGCGTGGGCAAGGTGCCAGCCATGTCTATGCGAGTTTATGGGATAACGGCAGTGATGCTGTGCTAGAGCTTGCGCGCTTAGAAACTGTACGACGTCATGCCATTGACAACTTTAACGGGGATGCGTTACTGCAAGGCGAGCCAAAAGGCGAGTTGGCGGATGTGTTTGTGCCAATCTACTTGTTAACTCGTTATCAAATTGAGGCTGCAGCCAAATGGATTGGTGGTACTGAATATAGCTATCAGCAGTTAGGCTCTGGCGTCCGTTGGCATTTTGCTGCCCCGTCAAAGCAACAAGAAGCATTGACTGTGTTAATTAATAGCTTGTCGGCTGACAGCTTACTTGTACCTGATGATGTACTGCAATCTTTGGTTCCCAAAGCCGGTAATTATTATAAAACCCGTGAAAGCTTTAACGGTAATATTGGCGTGGTAACTGATCCATTAGGCATGGCTGAGGTACTGAGTCGCCATATTGTGCAGCAAATATTGGCACCACAAAGATTAAATCGCGTGTTTCAAGCTTATATGGAAGATGCTGAACAATTATCTGTGGTTAGTTTGTTAGATAAATTGATTGCTGCAACCTTATATCAAGATTTGTCACGAGGAAAAGCCTTAGGCATTAATATGCGTGTTAATGCTGTGGTGGTGGATGAACTTTTGGCAACTTATCACCACCAAGATACCAGTGGCGAAGTTAAAGCTCAGTTATTGGCTAAGCTAGACTTTACCATTAAGCAACTAAAACGCCGCTCGACACGTGCCACAGAATATCAAGCTGCGCATTATGATTGGCTCTATCAAGGTATTGAGAAAAGTTTGCAAGATCCTGAGTTTAAATTAATTGCTCAGCCTCTTAAAATGCCTCCTGGTTCACCTATTTAAGGGTAAATTAGGTGGAAATGATTCAATGGAGCAAGCCGGTCACAGGGTTTGCTCCATTTTTTATGCTTTTTTACTACGACTAATAAGAATTTCTTTCGGGTTTTTAGGGTAGAAAAAATCCGCTTTTCTGTCTAAAGATGAAAATCGACGAGTATTTTTATAAGGCAGTTTCATAAAACCGCTAATGCCATGACCTTGGATTTTACTGGCATGGGCAATAATGCGATCTAGGCTTGCTCTAAAAGCAGCTTGTTTACGTGGGTTGAGTAAGCGTAAATAGCTATGAATTTTCAGATGGTTGGGTAAAGCTTCAAAGATAATACAGCCCGTATGGTGAATTTGGTTAAGCCAGCCCAACTCTGTCATAATTTCAGGCGGCAATTCCAAGTTTTCATCGGGATCTTTGCCATCTTCAAAGTAGGAATGCAGTCGAGATTTATCTTCAAGTAAGGGGACATCACCTACTTCAAAAGGTAATTGTAGATCACCTGAAACTTCGAAGGGTTTGTCTGCACTTTCTCGTTCAATGTGTAGGGTGTCTTTAGCATTAAAAAAGCAGGCTTTAAACACCCCAATTCGTTTAATACCGCGGGCTAATGTCACCATATTGTTGACTGCTAGAATTAATGCTGATTTGTGGGCAGGGTCGTATGTGGCAAGATTAGAGTCGATATACACTCCATTAGTCTGCCAATGAATAGCCAACCCCCCGACAATTGGGTATTGAGCTAAACGTCCGACTGCGGCAATAAAGCCTTTTTCTGTGTCGCCCATGCCAACCATAAAATTGCGATAGTATTTATCAACTTGCACATCATCTATGTTGGCTATGGGGTCGTGACTGTTGTGCTCTTTTAAAAATGATTTACGCGAACTATAGCTTACCGTCTCAACGGTTTTAGACCGTGGCTGAACCCACACTGGGATTTCTGCTTTAAGCGAAGATGCATGTATATTGGGTAAATGCATTTTATGGCTATGACGCATACTTTTTAAAAAGTAATCACCGGCTTTGTTTCTTAGCTCAGGATCGTCACTTAACATACCATCTAAGGTTTTTGCCAATTCAATCGGCAAGCCCACGCTAGTCGCAGGGATCACTTTGGTGCCAAAGCGGCTACTTTGGCCTGATGCTAATGCATAGAGGGTCGCAGCCACACCTTGTTCATCAAAGCGAGCTGTTGAAAGTGCTCCATTTAATTGATCTTCACCAATAAAATACACATCACCCATGCGAGCATTAGTATGCTGTTGATCGCTCGACATTAATGACATCACGTTGTCATCAACGGGTCGGTTATATTCATCTCGCTGCGCAAAAACGGCAGAGCCCCAATCAATCAGCGAAAGATGATCATTTTCAATATCATAAACTAGGTTAGAAGGCTTAATATCACCGTGCACTAAAGGCTTACCTTTGCGTAAGTAATATAAAATATTGGCTAACTGGCGCGCGATGCTAACAATCATTGAAACGGGCAGTGCGCCGAAGCGTTGGCAAATTTTATCGAGATCTTCACCTTTGGCCCGCTCCATCACCAAAATCCCTTGCTTGCCCACGCGCTCAAATTTTATTGCCGCGGGTACATTAGGGTGTTTTACTTGACTAAGCATGTAGGCTTCTTCTTCCAGCCTATCTTGAATACTTTGCGGTAAAGTTAATCGAGAAAACTTAAAAACATGAGCATCGCCAATGCTATTAACACCTGCAAATACAAAACCATAAGCCCCTTTACCGATAAATTCTATATCGGCATAGCCTAGTTTGCTCAGTTGCTGTTTACATAAGCGAACCCAAGCTCTGTGTTTGCGAGCGTCGTCGGCCTTGAGCAAATAAATGGATTGTTCTTCGTTTATATAAAATTGCTGTAACTGTGGTGTTTGCACAACGAATCCTCTTAGGCTGCTTATGCCATTAAAACCTTATCTGTGTTGTGCTTCAAGTGCTTCCTAGCGAAATTTATGGCTTGAGTAAACCTTGACCTATATCAAGTTACTTTTAGCACTAAATCGGTAGTATTAAATTAAGCTTTAGCAAACGCTTTTATAGGGAGATACCCATGACCAATATCAATAAAGCAGATTTAATTCAATTGTTTGAATTCCCAAGAAAGCGGATTTTACAATCGATGGAAGTGACTCACTGTCCACATGCTGTGTTTTTTAATCATTCAGATGAGCAGTGTGTAACTTGTCATCAGGGGGAAGAATGTTTGTGGATTAATCATAATGATGAAATGGTCGCGATGGAGAAGAAATCTATTGAAGATTTAAAGCAACAGTTACTCGTGGCTGTGGATTTTGTTGACTCAAGCTTGTCTCCGCATCATTTGTCACGCCGTAATTGTGAATGTGAAAACTGCTCTTGGTTACGTCAAGTGCAACAAGCCCTTAAAGGCAATTAACGCTAGAGTTTGCATATCAAGTATCAAGCTTATAAAGTGAGCCCATATTATCATGGTGCAGTAACTTAAGAGGGCAGGTATGCAACCCCAGTTTTGGCATGAAAAGTGGCAACTACAACAAATTGGCTTTCATCAACCGCAAGTTAATCCGTTTTTAATTCGTTATTGGCATGAGCTTCGTTTAGCGCCAAATGCAGAGGTGTTTGTCCCGCTTTGTGGTAAGTCGTTGGATATGTGTTATCTGGCAGAGCTTGGTCATCATGTTTTGGGTTGCGAATTAAGCCAAACCGCCGTCGAGCAATTTTTTACTGAGAATCAGCTCAGCTATTCTCTTAAGCCACAAGGCGTACATCAGTATTACTCAACTGAGCAAGTCAGTTTGATCCAAGGCGATATATTCTCGCTGCCAACAAATGCCACTGAGCATATTCAAGGCTTTTATGATCGCGCGGCGTTAATTGCTTTTCCAGAAGAGATGCGTCAACAGTATGCATTAGCGTTAGCCAAATTGATCCCTAGTGGCGTGACAGGATTATTGATCACCTTAGATTATCCTCAAGATACCCTCAGCGGTCCTCCATTTGCAGTTAGTCCTGATTGGATTGAGCAATATTTAGCACCATATTTTGATATCAGTTTATTATCCTGTGAAGATGTGCTCGCCGATAACCCACGTTTTGTTAATAAGCAGGTACCTTGGTTAAATGAGGCCGCGTATAAGCTAACACGCAAAGCTTAGTTTCAATCTGTTAAATGCGGCACAGCAAAAAGGCGACCTATGGTCGCCTTAGCTTTATATTGATTTTTGCATGAAGTTTAAATATGCATTTTTAGATGAAAACTCAATATTTAGAAGTCGTAACGTACACCAACACTGAATACACTATCGTCTTCTAGGTCAGTTTTAGCGCCCGCAACTTTATAATCACCTTCATACATTGCATAGTGGCCAAAGACTAAAGTTGATTTAGAAATGCGGTAATCGGCACCAACAACAAAGTTAGTTACATTGATATCATCTGCACCTGCTGCACCACCTGAGTTTTTGTAGTAATTACCAAAACCTGCTTCATCTACACCATACTCAGCTTTCAAGTTTACCCCATTAATGTTGTAAACTAGGTTAACTAAATAAGTGTTGCCTTCTTGATCTGAACTGGTGCTTTCAGCATTTTGGAATAAACCGCCAATTGTGAAATCACCCACTTTAAATTGACCGACAGCACGATAAGCGTCAATACCGCCAATTGCTTTGTTGTATGCACCAGCTACATAGTAATTGTGCTTTTTAAAACCTTTGTCACCAAATGTGACGTTGACTGCATACTGTGAATCATCCGAAGATTGGTTATCTTCCATTAAGTATGTAGCGTTAATGGCGAAGATGTCTGCGATAACAGGAGAGTAATACCAGAAACCATCGGCGCTACGAACCTGACCTCCAACTAAGCGATCGATATCGGCGTTGGTGTTACCAAACGCATCAAATCCACCTTCTGCGGCTTTAAATACGGTGTCATTACGACCCACTAATAGCGTACCAGCTGTACCTTTAAGGCCTAAGTATGTGTTACGCGCTTTAAATACATCACCCGTTCCAGAAGTATTTTCGACTTGGAACTCCATTTGGTAAACCACTTCTAAACCATCGGCAACTTTTTCTGTGCCTTTAACGCCTAACCAAGAGAAGTTATTTTCAATGTAAGTGCCACTTTCACCCACTTTTGCACCTTTGGTGCCACTTTGAAGCGTTGAACTGTTGTCTGAGTTTGTTACCGATAAATCTAAACGACCATAAAAATTAGGGCCTTCAGCTAATGCGCCAAATGACGTTAGCGTGATAACAGATGCAATTGATGCAGATAGTAGAGTCTTTTTCATCTTTCATGCTCCCAAGAACCTAGGTTCTTATTGATTCCATTTTTGTAATGGTTGTAATAATGATGAGTAGTCTTTAAACGACTATTTAACAATCTGGTGCTGAATTTTACATATATTGAAGTGTGTTAATGTGGTTAAGATCAAAGTTTTTGCTTTTTGCGATGTAGGTTTGTTTCATCTATGTGATGAAATCGCTGTTTTGTTAAATTCGTTGTTTTTTTACGCTTTGGTTACTTGATTAATCGCTAATGTAGGGCTACTTCAAGGATTTGTGGGGGATCGCGCTAGTTTTTTCAATGACTCGTTTTTCAAATTCTGCTCATCAACTGAAAATATTGCTTTATTGTATTAAGTTTTAAGCAATCTGCTTTTGGATATGATGGGTTTGATCCTCTATAAAGGTTTTTGGCTTTGATAAGCAAAGGGCTAACATTCAGGTAATTTAATTGATTAGCCTTTTAAGTTGAAAGTCACAGCTTTCAAATAAAAGGCACTATAGGAATTATCATGAAAAAATCTTTACTCGCAGCAGCGCTTTTGTTCACCGCATTTAATGTTTCAGCTAATGTTACCCCAGCAAAGGATATTCAAGAGATAGACCAAGTGATGAGTCAACTGGTTACTGTGCATGATGATGTTGAAGTGATTATCACCAGCAGCGAAACAGAAAATTTTGAGTATATTGAGATTGATACGTTTGTGCATGAAAGTTTGAGTGAGATATATGTGTCGCATGATCAAGCTAAAGAGTTACAGCTAGAAAAAAACCGCCACTTCTATTTGTACTCTGCGGATAGTTTAGAAAAGATGGCTGAAAAATTAGTTGAAAGAATACAAAAAGATGATCCTAAGTATTTCTCTGTGCATTTGTTTCGTAAGCCAGTGGGATATGGTCGCAATTTTGAGTATGTTGCAAAAGTAGTGGAATATAAATAAATAGTGAAAAGCCATTCATAAAAATGAATGGCTCTATAAAGCGTTTAATTTCAGCTTGAACGCCTAATTTAGCTGGGCTATGTTTAGTCTCCCAGCTAAAACATCTTCATTATGCTTAGAAGTCGTAACGTAAACCGATTGTTACTATGTCGTCTTTGAAACTGTCGCTAGCTTGGTTTAATACCATGTCGCCATCGTATTTAGTGTAGTGACCATATACTAAAGTGCTTGGGCTTACGCGGTAATCTGCTCCAATGCTGTATTGACTGATTTCAAAATCACTCATGTTTTCTAGGTTGCTAGAGCCCACTAAACGGCTAGCGTACTTACCTAAACCTGAATCATCGTAGCTGTAGCCCGCTTTAATTTTTACGTTGCCTAATAAGTAAGCAAGGTTCACCGAGTAGCTATCACCTTCAAGGTGTGCTAATTCAGCTTTTTGGCTTTCACTGTTCTGGTACAAACCGCCCACAATGAAATTACCAAACTTAGCCTGTGCAACTGCACGGTAAGCTTCTATGTCGCTGATACCATCTTGGTATGCTGCAGCAACATAAAAGTTATGGGTTTTAAGTGCTTTATCACCAATGGTTGCACTTAAAGCATACATTGAACTGCTTTTTGAATCATGATTATCATCAACAAGATAAGTTGCATTTAGCGTAAGCATGTCAGCAATTTTTGGTGAGTAGTAGCTTACACCATCAGCTTCACGATTTTGACCTGAAAATAATAAATCGATATCAGAGTTAGTGTTACCAAATAAATCAAATCCACCTTCAGCGGCTTTAAATACGGTGTCGTTACGACCGACTAATGCCGTACCAGCGACGGTTTTGATACCTAAAAAGCTGTTACGTGCATTAAATGTAGCGCCTGAATTGTCGAAGTTTGTTACTCCAAACTCCATTTGATATAGGATCTCAACGTTATCACTGATCTTTTCAGCGCCTTTAACACCTAACCATGAGAAATTGTTTTCAATTACCGCACCATCTTTTTGGTTTTGAGAAGCAACGCCTGCGTCAGAGTGAGTCAGCGCTAGATCGATGCGGCCATAAAAGTCAGGGCCAGCAGCAAGAGCACTAAAAGAGGTTAACGCAGCACAAGATAAAATAGCGCTTGTAATTAGGTTTTTTTTCATCATCATCATCCTTCATTGAGGTATTGATTATTTGGCGCTTAATTGCGCCTTTTGGGGGAATCGCTAATACTTGAAGTGTGCCCAAAAGAAGAGCGCTAAATTGTGATTTAGATCTAAAATTTATATTTATCAGTGATTTACGGGGTTTTTGTTAACTTGTTGCCATTGTTTTGGTAACAATGTTTCTTGTAGGTTTGTTTGTGTTATTAACGTTGCTACCAAGCTGTTTTACATGTTACCTATTGCTATAACTTTGCTATCGGTGGGTTGATATTTGTATCTGCTCTGATACAGCTAATTGGCAATGATCAATCAGTATTTTAATTCAAACCCTGTAGAAGCAACTTTGTTTGTTTTTACACCGCTTTAACCAAAAACAAGGTCACCACTTTGAGATAAATGAAGCTAAGCATTTAGCTTTAATATTGACTCAGTTAAAATACACCCTATGTTATCCAGTTTATTTTATTAAGAATAAGGCCAAGCATGTTGTCAGAAGCATATTTAAATCGTTTTGCAGGTATAGGTCGTTTGTATGGTCAAGCGGCGTTAACTGCATTTGCTGATGCACATGTGGTTGTGGTCGGTGTTGGCGGTGTTGGCACTTGGGTTGCAGAATCATTAGTGCGAAGTGGCATAGGCCAAATTAGCTTGATTGACCTTGATGATATTTGTGTGACCAATACGAATCGACAAATTCATGCTATTGCGCAAACCATTGGCCAATCAAAAGTTGAGGTGATGGCAAAGCGAATAAGAGATATCAACCCTGAATGCCAGGTCAATGAAATTGAAGACTTTGTGACATTAGATAACCTAAACGAGCACTTTCCTCGTACAGACAATGGCTCGGTTACTCATATTGATTATGTGGTTGATTGTATTGATGCTGTTAAACAAAAAGCAGCATTAATTGCCCATTGTAAGCGTAATAAGTTGCCTTTAATTACAATTGGTGGCGCTGGGGGGCAAACTGATCCTAGCCAAATTCAAATAACCGATTTAGCTAAAACCATTCAAGACCCACTATTGGCGAAAGTGCGCAGTATTTTACGAAAAGATTATGGCTTTAGTAAAAATACTCAGCGGCGGTTTGCCATCGATGCAGTATTTTCAACTCAGCATTTAGTTTATCCTCAAGCGGATGGTAGTGTGTGTAATACAAAAGCAACGGCCGATGGCAGTATGCGTATGGATTGCGCATCGGGTTTTGGTGCTGTCACTATGGTAACTGGAACCTTTGGTTTTATGGCTGCGAGTCGAGTACTGGCTAAACTGGCATTAAAAGCTAAAAGCTAAAAGCTATTTGAGGAGCGCTTTTATCAATTCTTATGCCGGTTCAATTTCAGCCTGATAAGGGAAGCTCACGACAAACATAGGCCCTCCTAGTGATGAAATAGGTGTATAGCTAATAGTGCCGTGAATGAGTGTCGCGGCATTAAATGCGGCCGCCAACCCCAATCCTATACCGCCTTTATTCCTTGCAGTTGTAAAGAAAGGTTCAAACATATGTTCTGCGACATCACACGGAATATTTAAGCCATTATTTTGCACTTCAATATTTATCTGCTCAGCTTCATGCTTCACATTGATTAAAATACGACTGTACTCAACGCCTTTAAAACCATGGATATAAGCGTTTGACATAATATTACCGATAATTTGATTGAGTAGGCTGGCGTTACTTTTTACCATAAGATGTGAATCAACGTTTAACTCAACATCCACATGCTGAGGCGAGAACATGATTTGGGTGGCATCGATAATATCTTCTAGCAGCTGTTTGAGATTAAATTGAGTGTCTTTTTCATACCTTTGCTCAGCGGCGACTGTTTTAAATTTTTGAATCAAAGTGCTAGCACGGGTGATGTTATTGACAATCAATTGGCAGCTTTGTTGGTACTCTTCTAAAATGCTGTTGATTTCTTCTAAGGTGGCATTATCACTGTGAATGAGCGCGATGAGCTCTTCAACATGTGATAACTGTGAGCTAGCGGCTGTTAAACAAATGCCAATGGGTGTGTTAATTTCATGGGCCAAGCCTGAGACCAAACCGCCCAAAGCTGCCATTTTTTCTTTCTCAACCAGAACTTGCTGCGCACGTTTTAAGATAAGTAATGATTGCTCTAATTCTTTGGTTTGTTCTTTTACTTGACGTGCCAGTTCATCTTTATAGCTACGTTCTAATTCAAGTAATCTCTCTCTGTCTTCAAGGGCGGTTTGCAACTCCTGCTTAGATTGTCGTACATCGTCGAATGAAGCTCTAACTTGCTGTTGCATGCTGTTAATGGCATTGGCAACCAGTGTAAATTCATCTTGAGCGGCATTGCGGTCGAATTTCAATGGTTCAAAGACTTTATCAAGGCTAATTTTTTCGCAATATTGGCTTAATTTTAAAAGATGTTGCGTAATATTGAGCCAGACTAAAAATAAAATGAAGCCAGCAACTAGAAAGGTTTTAACGGCATTAGAAAGTAAAATTAAAATCGCTTTATCATACAGTCTGTCGTAAATAATGTTTAAATCAGCCTGTACCAGTAAAGTGCCAACTTTTATGTCTTCTGAGTTGCTATAAATCAGGTCGAATTGTTTTTCGATAATTGAAGTGTTTTGGTATTCCCCAGCTTGCCACTCTTGGCCGCTATCGTCTTGAATTAAGATGTAAGTAATGTCAGGTAATTGGCTTAAACCGTCAAGTTGAGTGTTAATCAACCGCTCATCAATAACCCAAATGCTAGCAGCCAGTACTTCTAAGTTAACTTTTTCAATGCTAGAAAACGCCCGATCAATTCGATTGACATCACTGTTGTAGTCTTTAAATAACTGATAAACCGTGGTCAATAGCGTAATTAAGGAGCTAAACAGCACAATCGACAGCATAAGCTTGCGACCGATAGGGCTACTTAACAATTGTCTTGAAAATCTTAGCATGGCATTTATTCAATTATTATAATTGCTTACTCATTAAGTTAGAGCATAAATAGTGCAAATGCCACTCAATATTGTTAACTAAAAGTGAGATAAATAGCCAACATCTTATAGCGAGCCCAGTCCTCATTATTTTATCTAAGTGAATTATTTTATTGGCATTGTTTTTGCTTTGAGTGTTTAGGAGTTCAAAATTCTGACACTGCAGGTGAGATATGAGAAAGATGACATTAGAAGCGATTAATTGGAGCAATATCAAACGAGCCTTTATGGGGGCCATGCTGTGGTTAGTGGTTGCATGTGTAACATTATTATTTGCCCCTGTGAGTTTACTTACCGACATCGCCTTAGCTGACTTTGTGCGACAGAATAATCACTTTATTGGCTTGGGTTTAATTATAGGGATTGCCTATTTTCTCAGTCAGTTAGTGAGTTTTGTGGCTGATGAGTTAATCCAACAGTTACGTCAAAAACGTGCAGTGGAAACCATTGAGGCTAAGGTGAAACTGCTTGATCCTGCTGAGCGCGCTTTACTGAGGGAGTTTTTTTTACAAGGCGCCACCATTTTGGCTTTACCGCAAAATGAGCTAGCAGTAAAAAGTTTAGTGGCGACTAATATTCTAGAGAAGCTAGGCAATGAAAGGCATTATGCTATTCAAGGGCCGACAGCTGAATATAAGATAGCCATGCAAGCGCGAATTTATTTAAATCGTGATGTGCTCAGGTTACCAGCAGGCGAACCAACTCAAGAAGAGCTGACGTATTTATTAAAAACCCGACCGCATTTCATTAATGGTTTGGTGCAGCCACGAAAACATGCAGCATAGATAAATCTACAGGATGCTTAAGCTGAAAGTGACGGTTTTAGAAACCTGTACATAAAAAAGGGGCTAAATGTTAGCCCCAAAAATTTATAATATTTGCAAGATAAAAACAAAAATAACGATGAAACCTAAATAATGTTAGTCATTATTTGTGGGAGCTGACTTCACAATAAACATCCACATCATGTAAGAAATAATGCCAAAAGTAGAGAAAATTACAATCATTGAAAGTAATCCAATTGGGTTTCCAAACATTAAGTCAAGCCAAAATGCCATGATGCGATCCTTGTTAATTGTGAAGACCTAGTTATCATAATGCTCAAATTGGTTAATAAAACTGATCTTGATCAATAACATGCAAAGTTTGTAATCCTATGGTCAGTTTAGTTGTGATGTAAGTAGCCGTTACCCGTTAATTTTACCTTTGTCGTTGCTAAATTAAGCACTTGTTCGTTTTTGTTAACTTAGACGAGTTAAAGGGCTTGCCATTGTCATCTGCATGGGTATAATTCCGTTCACTTAATTGCAAGTTTAGCGTTTAAGTATGCAGTGCCAGTGTGGTGAAATTGGTATACACAGGGGATTCAAAATCCCCGCCTTTAAAAGCGTGTCGGTTCGAGTCCGACCACTGGTACCATCTCTCTTATGAGAGAACAATAACCGACTTAGTGTCGGTTTTTTTGTCTCTAAATTTTAGCCATCATAACGATTTTTATCGTCGTTTAAATTAAATCATTCATTGATTAACCTATTCTCTCTTCGATTGAATGAACACCCTTAAATGATGGGTTTAAAATGATTTTTAACTCAGAAAAACTTTATATTTCAATAAAATCCTTAATTTATTGAGTTTTGCGCTGATGGAGCGCATCATCTATATTCTCTTCCATTAAAACACATACAGCTCACTTAATGAAACAATCAAACGATGTGACTTCTACTGAACAAGTTGATAAAACTGTTTATACCCAAATGTCATCAGTAAATAAGGTATTTCCTATTATCGGTATTGGTTCTTCTGCTGGTGGGCTTGAAGCCCTGGAACAGTTTTTATCAAACATTCCGGGTGATTGTGGGATGGCTTTTATTGTCGTGCAGCATTTAGATCCAAATCATAAAGATATGATGAGTGAGTTATTGCAGCGGGGAACATCTCTAAAGGTGCTGCAAATTACTGACCATTTGCCAGTGAAACCCAATCATGTTTATGTGATCCCACCTGCTTATGACTTAACCATTTTAAATGATGTATTACTATTATTGCCTCGCATAGATACTAAGGGGCTGCATTTACCTATAGATGATTTTTTTGCCTCTTTGGCGCTTGATAAAAAGGAGCATTCAATTGGGGTGATTCTTTCCGGTATGGGGTCAGATGGCAGTTTAGGGGTGATTAAAATAAAGCAACAAGGCGGGGCAGTATTTGTACAAAGTGTTGATACTGCAAAGTATGAAGGGATGCCAATAAGTGCAATAGATACTGGCCAAGTTGATGCTCAGGCCCCTGCGGAGGAATTAATTGATAAAATTATGGCTCATATTGAGAAGACCGGTCAAACGGCTAAGTCAATTGACTCTCATAAAAAAGAGTGCTGCGAGATTGAAAAAGTGATAGCGCTGATGCGTGCCAATACAGGTCATGATTTCTCTCTTTATAAAAAAAGCACTATTCTTCGACGTATTGAACGACGTATGGAGTTACATCAACTTGCTAAAGTCGCCGACTATGTAAGGTATCTGCGTGCCAATCCACAAGAGACTGACTTGTTGTTTAGTGAAGTATTAATTGGGGTGACTAACTTCTTTCGTGATAAATGTGTTTGGCAAAAATTAGAAAGTGAAGTGATATCTGTTTTATTGTCCCAATATCCTGATGGTGGAACATTGCGTGCATGGGTTCCTGCTTGCTCAACGGGCGAAGAGGCTTACACTCTAGCAATAGTATTTCAGGAGGCGATTCGCAAAGTTAATTCACATCAGCATTTTGATTTACAAATTTTTGCCACAGATCTTGATAATGAATCGGTTAAAAAAGCAAGAAAAGCGATTTATCCAAATAGTATTACCGAGAACGTTTCGCCAACGATACTAGAACGATATTTTGTGCCGATAAAGGAAGGGTACAAAATAAGTAAGAGTTTGAGGCAAAAGGTTATTTTTTCTCAACAAAGTTTAATAATGGATCCGCCGTTTACCAAGCTTGATCTTATTAGCTGTCGAAATTTGTTTATTTACCTCGAAGCCGAACTACAGCAAAAACTCATCGCTTTATTTCATTATAGTTTGAACTCTGTTGGTTTTTTGATTTTAGGAATGTCAGAAACAATTGGTGAGGCCGATCAATTGTTTCTAGCACTAGAAGGTAAGCAGCGAATTTATAAGCGGCGCAATAGTCTGCAGCCAGTTAATTTAACGACTTTTCCAACCCAAGCTATAGCCAGTAAGTTAGATGAGCTTACCTTAGAAAACTTTGCCCCTGTAAAACCTGAGAATACACACATTTTGAACTTAGAAAATTTGGCCAATTCTTTATTACACGACTATTTTGCGCCGTCAGCCGTACTCACCACCAAGCAGGCTGATATTGTTTATATTAGTGGCAAAACGGGAAAATATTTAGAACCTGCGGTTGGTAAGGTTAATCACAATTTATTTGCGATGGCTCGGCAGGGGCTGTCTGCGCCATTGAATGAAGTCTTCTATCGTGCGCTACGGCAAAATAAAAAGTTAGAGCTCAGAAACATTGAAATTGGGACTCTGGATGAGACTCTGCAAGTAGATGTGAGCGTACAACCTGTACTTTCTCCTGCTGGATTAAGTGGCATGGTGTTGGTTATTTTTTCTATTTCAGCTGTACAGCTTGCTTCGGCCAAGATTAATCGTAAAAGGAATGCCTCGCAAAAACATAACGATGAAATTGAAACGTTACAGCAAGTTTTACAGCTGGCAAGGGAAGAGCTGCGGATGACCACCAGTGAAATGCAGTTCATTCAAGAAAACCTAAAATCAGCAAATGAAGAATTAAAAAGTACTAATGAAGAGTTGCAAAGCACTAATGAGGAGCTCACCACCTCTAAAGAAGAAATGCAGTCGATGAATGAAGAGCTACAAACAGTTAATCATGAGCTCAATACTAAGGTATCTGAACTTTCAGAAGCCAGTGATGATATGGAAAATCTGCTAAATAGCACCAATATAGCGACGCTTTTTTTAGATAAAAATCTTAAAGTTCGGCGATTTACCACTGAAATTTTAAATATATTTAAACTGATTTCTAGTGATGTCGGTCGTCCTATTACTGACTTAGTAAGCTCGCTAATTTACCCTGAATTAGTCAACGACTGCCATGAAGTTTTGCGCAGTTTGATTTTCCATGAAGAGGAAGTGACTACTCATGATGGACGTTGGTACATTGTGCGAATTATGCCCTATCGAACGCAGGAAAGCTTGATTGATGGTGTAGTGATTACTTTTAGTGATAATACGGTAAACAGAAAAGCCAATATTGCGATGACTAAATCAGAGTCTCGCTTTAGGTTATTGTTTGAAAACTCAGTTAATGCCGTTGCCTATAAGCGTATCATACTTAAAGATGGTAAAGCGGTAGATTTCAATTACCTTGAAGTTAACAATGCATATGTTGAGATCACTAACTTGTATGGTGTAGTCGGCAAAAATGGCAGTGTTGTTATTCCTAATATTTTACAATCTAACCCTGACTTTATGGCTGTGTGTGGACGGGTGGCAAAGTCTGGGATATCTGAAAAAATTGAATATTACGTCGAAGAAAGTAAGCAATGGTTTGTCTGTTCAATGCATTCTGAAGTACAAGAGTTGTTTGTGTGTGTAACGGAAAATATTACCGATAAAAAAAAGAATATTTCAACCTTAGCAGATATTAAGCAAATGTTAGAGCAAGGATCTCAGGCATCAAAATTTGAGTTGCAACAAATAATTCACAATGTGCAAGCTAAGCTGAATAACCTGCTAATATTAGATGAGTAGGGCATTTGCTTTACAATTATAGCCTTGTTGCTAAGGACAAAATTTGGCGTCTAAAAAGCAAAACTCACTAAAAGCAGAAGCCATTTTACGTTTGCAAAAAAAAGGCTTTAGTTTACCTGCGCCAAACACCCAATCAGAGCGTCTTTTGCATGAATTGCAAGTGCATCAAATAGAGTTAGAGTTGCAACAACAAGAGCTCATCGCAGCCAGAGACTTAGCCGAATCATCATCAGCAAGTTATCAAGCCCTTTACGACTTCGCACCTGTCGGTTATGCAGTCTTAACCGTAAAGGTGAGATTACTCAAATTAATTTAACTGCGGCTACCATGTTGGGGATGGCTAGAACAAAACTAATTGGCAAAAGGTTAGCCGCATATTTAACCCAGAGCGCTTTGCCGCAATTCAATACTTATCTTTCAAAAACGTTTGCAGGGAGTTATCAGCCTGCTTGCGAGATACAACTATCCGCTAAGAATAAACTCAATATCATTCAACTGAAGTGTACGATGAGTAGCGATGACAGGGAGTGCCTTGCTGCACTAACAGATATTACCGCATACAAAAATGCTGAAGTGAAATTAAAGCTTGCGGCTAGTGTATTTAGTCAAGCACAGGAAGGGATCATGATCACTGATGTTGACGGTAATATCATAGAGGTTAACGATACTTTTTCTAAGATCAGCGGCTATAGTCGACAAGAAGTTGTCGGTCAAAACTCAAGGATTTTTACATCAGGTCGTCAAACTGCAAGTTATTATGAGGATAAGTGGAAAACGCTAAAGGACCATGGTTATTGGCGTGCTGAAATATTTAGCCGACGTAAAAATGGTGATATTTATCCGCAAATGCAATCAGTTACCTCGTTGCGAGATACTAGTGGCAATATCACTCACTATATATCAATGTTCACAGATATCACGAAAGAAAAGGCACATCAAAAGCAACTCGAGCACATTGCTCACCATGATTCGTTAACAGGCCTACCTAATAGAGCTTTATTGGCTGACAAGCTTAATCAGGCAATCAAACAAAACCAACGTCATGGTAAAATAATGGCGTTGGCCTATCTTGATTTAGATGGCTTTAAAACAATTAATGATACCTATGGCCACAGTATTGGCGATCAATTCTTAATTTCTATTTCCAAAGAGCTTAAGCTTGCATTGCGTGCAGGTGATTTTTTATCGCGGATTGGTGGTGATGAGTTTGTCGCTGTATTAAGCGATTTTGATCAAGCAAGTGATTGTGAGCCGGTGCTTGAGCGGATGTTAATCGCAGCTGCTAAAGATATTATCTGCAACGGTGAAATACTACAGGCTTCAACCAGTATTGGAGTAACACTTTATCCGCAAAACGGCACCGATCCAGATTTACTGCTTAGACAGGCTGATCAAGCTATGTATCAAGCTAAAGATAAGGGGAAACATTGTTACCAATTTTTTGATATTGACTCTGCAGAGGCGGCAAAATCAAGACGAGATAGCCTTGAGGCTATTGCAAATGCGATCGATAACAAAGAATTTGTTTTATATTACCAGCCAAAAGTAAATATAAAGACTGGTGTCGTAGTCGGTGCTGAAGCGTTAATTCGTTGGCAGCATCCTACTCGAGGACTTTTACTACCAAGCGTTTTTTTACCCACTATTGAAGAGCATGAAATGAGTATTACTCTCGGTGAATGGGTCATTGAAAGTGTCCTTGAGCAGATGAGCATTTGGCAAGCGCAAGAGTTAACAATACCTGTCAGTGTTAATATTGGCGCCAGCCAGTTACAAGGTAATAAGTTTATTGCGCATATAGCAGACGCTTTAGCGACTTACCCTGCCATTGCGCCTGAGCTACTTGATTTAGAGATTTTGGAAACTAGCGCATTAGAGGATATTAGTAGGATTAGCGATCTAATGAATGCTTGTATACAGATGGGATTAAAGTTTTCTTTAGATGACTTTGGTACTGGTTATTCATCGTTAACTTATTTGAAGAGGTTACCAGCTGCACTGTTAAAAATTGATCAAACCTTTGTGCGAGATATGCTGGTGGATAGCTCAGATCTTGCTATTGTTAAAGCAGTGATTGGTTTGGCTGAAATTTTTGACCGTGGAGTGATAGCTGAAGGTGTAGAGACTAAAGCTCATGGTGATAAACTATTGTCACTTAATTGTCATATTGTTCAGGGGTATGGTATTGCGCGACCAATGCCAGCTGATGAGTTGCCTGCCTGGGTTGTGCAGTGGCATCTTAATCCGACTTGGACAGCGTAATTGATCATTGTATAGATTGATTTTAGGAGTAAACAATAAGAAGGGTGTTACCGTTTTGTTACTTTAACTTTGTGACTTTAGCTTGGTGCAGGTAAAATGACGCCAGAGAATGGATATAGTTAAGGGAAATAATGAAAACAATACTTATGTTGGCATCAGTCGTTGCGATTGGTGGCTGCAGTGTTGAAAGCTCTCAAAAAGCACCTGTCAATCTCAACAATCAAGTCAGCTCCGAGTCTGAAAAGTACAATGCTATCGCTCCATTAGCAAATGTACCTCAGCAGGAACCCTCAGATAAAGCTATCACAAAGCAAAAACTAAATCGTGTAAAGCCTAATCAGCAGCTCTCTGTACAGCAAGGTAAATCATCTTCCTATTCTTTAGCAATTAATCAGCAAAAGTTTACTAGTAGTAGTCCTATCGTTAAGGCTGGTCAGTCGCTGTTCAACGTGCAGATGCAAAATTTGGGTGTGGTAAAAAGCAGCTTTGTGGTGATTTCAGACCGTCAACCTCAGTGGCTAAGCAGTGATTTTTCTATTAATGAAATCGCTAAGCAAACCTTTAGGCTCCAAAGTAAATCTTTAGATGCTAATTTATACCAGTGGTATAAACGGTTAGCTCAAGATAAGCGCTTTAGTACAGTGGAATTAGAGATTGATTATAGCGGTAAAGCTTATGTGCCTGAGTTTTAAGTGAGCACTTAATATATTGAATTTTATCAATACTAGGTTAATCTAAGACCAATTTGTCCACACAATGAACCTATAAAAAAGCCACAACACGATGTTGTGGCTTTTGAGTATTAATTAACGCTTATTTGCGACGACGAAGCGCAGCAATTGGTAGTAATAACAAACCTAACCAGCCCATAGAACCACCGCTTGATGATTTAGCTTTAGGCGGCTCAACCACTGCTGCAGGAATATCACTTACTGTAACAGCTACTGATGTGACCACATCTGCAACGCCGTCGTTTACTGTTAAAGTAAACTCGAGTGTTTCAGAGCCAGATGCGATTAACGGCGCAGTAAAGGTTAATTCAGCGGTATCTGTTGTCGTTAATGTTGCTGCTGTGCCAGAGGTTTGTGCCCATGTATAGGTTAAGGTATCAGCGGCATTGGCATCAATTGCCGTAGCGGTAAAGATCACTTCTTCACCTTCATTAACTTCAGCCGCATTTGCCATGATAGACACACTTGGTAAGCGGTTTTCACAAGCGTAGGTGTCACCTGCTACAACATCAGAGAAAATGCTGGTTTCTGTATTAGTGAAGGTAATGTCATCAATATACCAACCTGCAGGGAAGCCAAATACAGGATCAGGCACAACGGCAGAGTCGGTAGCCACGCGGAATCTAAATTGTACTTGGTTACCATTTAAGGTTTCACCAAAGTTAATTGTTTCCATGCCGTAGTTCACACCAGAGAACATAGCGCGATCTGCAATGGCTGCTTCTGTGTATTCAAGGCCGGTATCGGTATAACCGTCGCCTTCAAATATACCACCCACTTCAGTCACATCTACCCAGTCGCCACCGTTGACACTTACTTCTACAACCGCACCATCAAAACCTTCTTCTAGGTTATATAAATGCCAGAAACTAACTGTATAATCGCCAGCAAAGCCAACCGTAGTAGGGCGAGTCTCGTAAGCTACATCAGATGTAAAGCTATTACCTGTTGCAGAAATAAGTCCATCCATTTCATCCCACTGATCTAAGCCGAATGTCCCTTTGGCCATATCGCCACCAGCCATTACATTCTCAGTAAAGTCTTTTAGGCGAGAAAGCGTGTTGAGATCTTCATATTGGGTGGTGCCCGTTAACTCACGCTCTTCAAAGTCGACGTTAACGATTGTTGAAAGCATGTATTCTGCCGTTTCAACGCCATCCATTTCATCAGCAACAAATTTAAGGACGAGTTCATCCCCAGTGCCTGCATCATTTAGGGTGAATTCGACAGGGGCGCTGGTTGCCGTGCCAAATAGCGCTAATTCGCCAAAGCTGACTTTGCCATCGTTAGCAAAGGTAACATCGTGATCGCTTTCAACAACAACTTGTCCAGTTAAGCCACTTAGTGCTTCACTGCCATTATTTTGGATGGTAAAGCTAACAGTGCCGGTCTCACCTTTATCGATAATGCTATCTTTTGAACAGTAACCAGACATTAAGCCTTCATAGTTGGCATTCATGTCATGCGCTGTTACTGAGAAAGCAGAAAGTTCGGTTTCATAAGACTCGACAACACCAGCATGGTCTGTTGAGAAACGACTTGGTGATTGTGCGCCTAAGCCCATACCGCGGCGAGCAAATGCACCTAAGATGACCTTGTAGTCTTCAACGTCATTTGCATAAGCTGCAGCAAGCAGTGCATCACGGCCTTCTGTAAAGGTTGGTGCCATTGGCATCATTTTATAACCGGCCACTAAGTAGTCTTTCATTAGGCTCTTAGCTTCGTCGAAGGTGTGGCGTTCATCGTTAACTAAACCGATAAATGCATCCCATAACATGGCAGCATAAACAGAACCAGAAGCATGAACTTGAGGGTTAGCTCCTACATAAGCAAATGTAGATGGGTTAATGTCCATATTGGTTGAGTAAGGGTATGCACGGATACCTGTCACAAAGCTGGCTACATAAGTGGTATCACCGTAACCTCCGGCGTAATTTTCGTTACCAACAACTAAATTATCTGCAGCATCTGAGCCAAATAATAGTGCGTGGAAGTCACCGAAGCCTTCACCCATAGAGCGTGCTTGGTTGCTGCTTAAACCAGAGCCATTACCTACTAAACGGTTACTGATGTAGTGTCCCCATTCGTGGGCAACAATGGCGTTATCCCAAGAGCTGTCTTTAAACTTGCGAGTAAGATCATTCTTAAACATATCAATAGAGACGGTTTCATTAGCATCGAGTAATGCATAAATCGCTGCACCGTCACTAAAGTTAATCCCCATGCTTGGGATAGTGACTGTATCGTCAGCTCCACCCATAGGGGCTGGGGTACCATCATCATTGTTATTGGCGATAATAACCGCAATCGCACCAACATCTTGAGCATGTTTCACTTTGGCAGTGAAGTTACATGCACCACGGTCAATAATGGCAATTTTACCGGCGAGCTCAGCACCATTCATTGCGGGTTCACAACCATTGGTGACAGGGGCTACACCATCGTCAATGCGGACTAAATCACCAGAAATATCATAAACATCTGCACCAAAGCTGGCAAATTGGACAACGTCTAATAAACCGATATCTGCGTGTGAAGTGATGGTTAAACCATAATCAACGCCATTTTCAGCTTGAGTGGTTTCCCATAAGTACATTTGCATGCGAGGTGAGGCACCGTCGGCTGGGGTCGACATGTTGGCATTATTAAATCCAGAGTTGTCTTGTACCTCTACATTTAATGGGTCACCCTCAACACCACCACGGTCGTAGTTAAATGCTTGGGCGTTACCTGCTGCCTCATCAAAACCATGATCATAATAATCATTGTGTAAATAGTTGTTCATGTAGAACAAGTTGACAATAGCGGCTTTGCGGTTATTTATCGAATATTCAGGCTCATTGACATTGTATACATAATCAAATGTGTTAGCGCTGGTGATCTCTGCTTGGTAATCGCCATTGGTGAAGCCCTGAGGAGCAACAGCATCAACATAAGCATTCACGTTGTTACCCGAGGTTGTGGTTGCATCGTCTGCTAACCAAGGGTCCATCGTGCTAATTGGTCCATGACTTAAGCCAACCAATGGTGCATCTAAATAAGGTGCAGTTAGATAAGCATCGACATCGCTGCCTTCTGGTGCTGGCATGACGTTGCCATGTGGGCTATCCCATGGCTTACCATCGGCATCAGCGTAAACACGGTAGTCAAACTCAGCTGCATGGCTGGTTAGATTGTTTTTAAATAAGATTTCGCCAGTTTTAGCGGAAATGACGTAGCTATAGTATTCCGAATCTTGAGAATCTAAAGAACCGGTTTCAATTTCAACATAGTGGGCAGCTACCAACTTGTTTTTATGTTCAAAAAACACTTTCTTGGCGCGAGGTTCGCCTACTAACACTTTATCGGTACCTGTGTTGGTCACCGCAAATGTTTCATACTGGCCTTTAGTAGACTTAGGGGCAATGGTAATGGCACTTTTGTTGCCACCCATCGCTTTGAATGCGGTGCTGACTGAATTTGAAGCATCGCCAAATGCGGCATCAATATCTTTAAAAGCGGCAGAAATTGATTTATCGCTATTTGTGGATGTGAAGTAACCAGAAGATGCGACCAGATTTAACTCTCTGTCCATCATAATATTATATTCACGATTAAATACTTCAACACCAGCAATGGCTTGCTTGTATTTAGCAATAATAGGGCCGCGACCCATGTCGTGAGTGTTGGCTAATACAGCTTGTGTTAAGCCACGTTTAGCTGATGAAAACCCGGTTAATTTAGACAGATAAAAATCAGCAGCATAAGCCACTTTTTGATCAGATTTTATCGCGCCTAAATTAGGTTTTGCGTGGTTAGTTCCTGCCCATTGAAAAGTCGTTTTACCCAGCTCAGCGTCAAACTGATTTCTCATGCCGCTTTTGGTCGCAACATTTTCAAGGCTGTTATATTTTTTAGCCAGTTGAGCTTTATCAAATGATTTATAGTTGGGGGCTTGTGTAAGATCAGCGCTCAATGCACTGAACGACATGGTTGAAAGGGTAGCGCCTGATAAAAGCGCCGCTGAGATAGCGAGTGATAGTTTTGTCTTCACAACTTCTTCCTTGTTTAAAACACCCTCATAACCGGAATTTAATTTAATAAACACACTAAATTAGATAAGCCGAACGGGGTGGAATTGGAATATTCTTATAATGTACTCAGCGCATTGTTTAATACGCTGAGTACACTTTTATCACAACTCGATAACAAATGTAATGTGAAATAGGAAAAAACTATTCTTTTAAATTATACGGTATTTTGTGCTGTTTTGATGTCGGTAGCCGTGTCTGAACTATGGCTTCACAGCCCGTACAATAGGGTTTTGTAAGCTAATCAAGGTTTCAGTTGATTGAATTTCATCAATAGATTGAATTTTGTTAATTAACACATGCTGTAAGCCATCGATTGATTGACACATAACTTTAACAAATATGCTGTAGTTGCCCGTGGTGTAATAGGCTTCAACCACTTCATCAAGCGCGTTTAATTTATTGATGGCAGCAGGGTAATCGCCGGCACTTTTAAGGTTGATGCCAATAAAACAGCATACATCGTAACCCAAGGCTTTTGGATTAACGGTAATTTGCGCACCGGTAATAATGCCTGCTTGCTTCATTTTTTCAACTCGTACGTGAATTGTGCCAGCACTCACGCTAAATCGCTTAGCTAGTTCAGCAAATGGTGTTCTGGCATCTTCCATTAAAGCGGATAAAATTTGGTTGTCTAATTGATCACGTTGAAATGAACTATCCACAGCGTTTAACTCACTTTTTGTTTGAATGAAGATTAATTTACGATTATTGATGAATAATTACTATATAAAAAGCAATTTATTTAGTAATAATTAACCTCCCTAAAAACTATGTTAGTGGCCAGGTTATTGGTTATTCTCTGGCAGAATAAATGGTGCCTGCGCGATAAAGTGCATTGGGGTATGCGAATAGGGATGCTTAATCGATAACTCAGAGGCATGTAACAGCAACCGTGATGCTAGGCTTTTCGCGAGTGGGTCTGCGTAAAACCCATCACCTAAAATGGGGTGGCCTAAGGCCATCATATGCACCCGTAATTGATGCGAACGTCCACTGATAGGGGTGAGTTTTACTAAGGTAGAACGCTTAGCATAACTTACAACTTCAACTAAGGTGGTTGAAGGTTTTCCAAGTTGATGGTCAACTTTTTGTTTAGGACGATTTGGCCAATCACAAATAAGTGGCAGATTCACCTCAGTAACAGATTGGCTCACATGACCCGCCACTCGCGCATAATACACTTTGTGGGTTTCACGTTCGCGAAACTGACGCTTTAACTCCCGCTCTGCATTTTTCCTCAACGCTAACACCATCACTCCAGATGTCGCCATATCTAAGCGATGCACAATCTGTGAGTTAGGATGCTCAGCTAATACTCGGCTAAAAATGCTGTCATGGTATTGTGGTTCGCGGCCAGGAACTGACAACAAGCCAGAAGGCTTATTGATGACAATAATGTCTTTATCTTGATGGATAATGTCTAACCAAGGATCGGTGGGGGGATTGTAGATAAAGTCAGCCATGGGAACTCTCAAAAGCATTGGGGCGGCTAAGATACTGATTGTGATTATTTAGCACAAGTACTATGACTGGATTTTTTATGTGGTTAAGAAAATGCATTGCCATTGACATGCATGATAGTGAAGGTCCAAACCACAAAGGCTAAGGGGATATGCACTAAGGCATAAAAGCATTGATCAAGACGGCTCATGCCTGGTGCTTGCCATATTAAATAGCCATGGCTCATTATCACTAACGGGAAAAGCAAGAAGAGTGGGTAAAGCGCAAAAGGACTGGCATCTGCAAAAATGCTATGGCTTAGTAATGCCCAAAACACCATAAAGACAGTGGCAATTGGCGGCGTTGCTGTGCGGTATTGATCTGGATAAGGGAACATCCTGTGTCCTGTTTTTAGATTAACCTTTAATCTCTTTTTTACCATGGATCACTTTACGATGCACGATAGAATAATGCCTCAGACCTGCCGGACCATGTGACACTATCACTGACAGTGCAATTAAACAGATAATTATCTCTACCTGCCAGTGAGCCAAGGGCACAAGCAAACCGACCAGAGCTAATTTAGCGACAGTTAACACACCTTTTAATTGGATCAGCCAACGCCAATCTCGTACCATTTCCCATAGCATTAATAATAGCCCAGACGACATGGTAATGACCCAATAGGTTAACCACTGACTTTTATCGATGTGCAATAAAATGCCACCTCCTGCGCCCACCACGCCAATAATATGCAGCGCTCGTAAGCTGGTTTTGGTTAAACGCTCAAACCAGAAACGTTTTTCGGATAAAGGCTGTGAACCATCGTGACTCTTTTTCATATAAACCAATCAAGATAAACAGTGCGTTTGTTGATGTTATACCCAAGCAAACTCAATATGCAAAGTGCAGAGCCTCTCATTACGTTCAGTTCTAGGCGAAAAGTCGACGTAATGGCGTTCCCTTTCTAGGCTTTTCAACAAAGAAATGGACGTAATGAGTGGTTCCCAAAGGGCGAGTTTGATTGGCTTTCATGCTTTGTTGCTGATTATCAACGTAGAGCAACTATGTATCAAATCAGCGCCGCGCCTGAAAGCCAATCAATTCTGGCTGAACTCGCATCTTGAGGTTGTTTGGGTATATCAATATCATTCCTGATAAACAGCAAACATTTAAGCTATTTTTGTGCTCAAAACTCATATGGTTATCAAATAACAATGCTGATCACAGTTCATCAAGCCTCAATTCGACAGTTAACGACAAATTCACCCTATTGAATTACACTGCAGTTAAGTTTGATTTTGCTCGCTACGCCATATTAATGGTTGATGGTAGGGCCTTTATAAAGATGGAAATGTTATGAGAATTGGATTTTTTAGCGCAAAACCGTACGACATTCGTCATTTTAATCGCACCAATGAAGCCTTTGGCGCTGAAATAGAATACTTCGATTACCGCTTATGCATGCAAAACGTCAAATTAGCCGAAGGTTATGAAGTGGTTTGTGCATTTGTGAATGATTCATTATGTGAAGAAGTGTTAGTTGAGTTAGCAAAAGGCGGTACAAAAATTATCGCCATGCGTTGTGCTGGTTTTAACAATGTTGATTTGGTTGCGGCTAAAAAATTAGGCATGGAAGTGGTTAATGTACCCGCTTACTCACCTGAATCTGTGGCTGAGCACACTGTGGCACTGATGCTGACCTTAAACCGCAAAATTCACAAAGCTTATCAACGCACCCGTGATGCAAACTTTGCCCTTGCTGGATTAGTAGGTTTTAACATGTTTGGGAAAACCGTTGGGGTAATTGGCACAGGTAAAATTGGTTTAGCGACTATTAAAATTTTACAAGGCTTTGGTTGTAAGGTGTTGGCTTTTGACCCATATCCAAATCCAGCGGTTATCGAGCTTGGAATAGACTATGTTGATCTACCTACTATCTATAGAGACAGTGATATTATCAGCTTGCATTGTCCATTAACCGCTGAAAATCATCATTTATTAAACAAAGACAGCTTTAATCAAATGAAGCCCGGTGTGATGGTGATTAATACCAGTCGTGGTGGATTATTAAATGCCATTGATGCAATGGAAGCCTTAAAAGAAGGCCAGTTGGGGTCATTAGGCCTAGACGTGTATGAGAACGAAAAAGGCCTGTTCTTTGAAGATAAATCCAGCGAAATCATTCAAGACGATGTGTTCCGTCGTTTATCGGCTTGCCATAATGTGATTTTTACGGGTCATCAAGCGTTTTTAACTCAAGAAGCGCTCAATGCCATTGCGTTAACCACATTAACCAATGTACAAGCCATATTGTCAGGCGAGAAATCTGGCAACGAGCTTTGCTAAAGATTTAAACTTATCGCAATACTTGTTAGATTGGAGCCTTAGGGCTCCAATTTTTTTCGAGGCAATATGATTATCACACAGGAAGTTCACGACATCGCCACCCCTTCAGGTTTAATGCGCACCACGGTTTATCGTCCAGACCAAGCCGGTCAGTTTGCCAGCGTGATTTTTTATTCAGAAATTTTCCAACTAACCGCTCCAATTGCAAGGGCTGCAGCAATACTTGCTGGGCACGGTTTTGTTGTATTAGTGCCAGAGGTTTTTCATGAGTTAAACCCAATTGGCACAGTGTTGGCGTACGATGATGCAGGCAAAGACAAGGGCAACCAAGATAAATTTACTAAGCCTTTAGAACAGCATGACACAGACACTCAAGCGTTAATTGATTTTGCCCGTTCGCAAACCTATTGCAGCGATCGAGTGGGAGCCATGGGGGTGTGTATTGGTGGACACCTTGCCTTTAGAGCCGCACTAAACCCAGATATTAAAGGCGCTTTTTGCTTATATGCAACAGACATTCATTCAAATACTTTGCCTTGCCAAACTAATAATGACTCATTAAGCCGTGCTGGTGATATTAAAGGTGAATTAGTAATGGTGTTTGGTAAACAAGACCCTCATGTGTCTAGTGAAGGGCGTAAGTTGGTTTATCAACAACTTGAAAAAGTGAGTGCTAATTTTAGTTGGTTAGAAGTGAATGCCCAGCATGCCTTTATGCGCGATGAAGGAGATAGATACGATCCAGCTCTCGCGCTACAAATGTACTTGCAAGCGGTGGCGTTTTTTCAGCGAGTATTAAACTGATTAAGCCGTTAATTATTTGTGCGCATGTAACGGCTACTCGCATTAAGGCGCAAATATTCGTGCCTTAATGCGGTGTCAGCGTTAATCATTTTATTTAATGATTACGTTTAGGGATCACCCTTTTGTTGGTGTTTTTCTTGGTTGTCATTGCTTTTTGATCGGGCAGTTTTATCACCCCTTTTTGCAGCATTAGACTGTTGGGGTAAGTCATTAAATCACCGCTATCGCGTTTAATTAAAATGTGAAACAAGCTGATTTCAACAATCACTCCGCTCATATCTTCATCTTTATCCACTATTTTGATGCGATCGCCAATCCGATAAGGAAACACAAAAAAGATCAACACGCCGGCCGTGATATTGCTTAAAATTGACCATTGCGCAAATAGCGCCACACCCAGTACCGCAAAAGCAGATGAAACAAATAACGACACCTCTTGGTAACCCAAGCCAAGTGAAATAGCAATGACAGATAAGGTAATGAAAAACATTAAGTAAGAGATAAGTCTTGTGACTAAGCGGCTTCTGACTTCATTGACTTGTTTTTTTATTGCTTGGGCTTTAATCCACTTTTTTAGCTGACTTTGAGCAAATAAAAATATCCCTAAATATGCGATTACCATCAGTATTTGATTCAGCATAAAACATCCTATTTATTGAGCGCGCTTAATGTGCCTATATTTCGGGTATAATAATGCCTTTATTGCATTTTTGCTCACACATTTATGAGCAAAATAACCCGTTGAGAATTTATGTCTGATTATAAAGTGCTTCACACTGGCGCAGATGAGTTTGGTGATATTTTTGTGCTAGATGATGGCCACTTTAGGGTGTTGTCTTTTGGGGATAATGACGAACAGAGCAAAATGGATAAGGCTGCTCCCCACGTGCCACAGCATACTTATGTACAGGCTATGTTAGCGGTGTTAATGGTGAAACAACCTAAAAATGTCATTATTTTAGGTTTAGGTGGTGGCGCTTTAGTCCATGCCTTACGTCATTATAATGCGGCCATTAAAATCACTGCCGTTGAGCTACGTGAGCAAGTGCTGCATATTGCTAAGCGATTTTTTCAATTACCTGTGGGTAAAAAATTAACCTTGATCCATCAAGATGCTTATCGGTTTTTATTGGCGGCAGATTTTAAAAAAACCGATATTATGTTTGTTGATATTTACAGTGAAAAAGGTGTTGATCCGCAGTTATTATCTGCAAACTTTATGACCCAATGTGCAGCTGGATTAAAAACTGATGGGGTATTGGTACTGAACTGCTGGAAAGAGCATAAAAATAACCAGGCTTTATTGGCCAACCTTCAGCAGCACTTTACTGCGGTTTATGGGTGTTTAACGGGGGCGGCAACTGGGTGATATTTGCCAGTAATCAAGCTCAAGGACTTGATACCATCAGCCAAAAAGCACAACAGCAAACAATTTCACAAGCGTTAGACTTTACTATTTCTCGAGTGCTAAGCCGATTTGATCGCTGGCAGTAAATTGTTATGTAGATTATCGATTTAGCCTAAACGCTAAAATCGATACTAAAATAGTTTAAATCAAAAAACCGATTAAGATAATAGTTTTTATCCGTTATACATAATTACTTTAGTTGCGTATTCTAGCTTCATCGAATGACGGCACAGATTTTAAAGGCCATATTCATTCATCACTTAGTTAGTAAACACAACGGAGTTAATCATGACACAATCAATCATCAACAGCACAATCAAGCCATTCAAAGCCACTGCATTTCATAACGGCGCATTTGTTGACGTTACTGAGCAAGATTTACTAGGCAAATGGTCTGTTGTGTTTTTCTACCCAGCTGACTTTACCTTTGTATGTCCTACAGAATTAGGTGACATGGCTGACCATTATGAAAAGTTACAATCTATGGGGGTAGAAGTTTACTCAGTATCAACTGACACACACTTTACTCACAAAGCATGGCACGCAAGCTCTGATACGATCAGCAAAATCAACTATCCAATGATTGGCGACCCAACAGGTACTATCACGCGTAACTTTGGTGTAATGATTGAAGAAGATGGTTTGGCGCTACGTGGTACCTTTGTGGTTAATCCAGAAGGTCAAATTAAAGTTGCTGAAATCCATGACTTAGGAATTGGTCGTAGCGCATCTGAATTAGTTCGTAAAATTCAAGCTGCTCAGTATGTTGCTAGCCACGATGGTGAAGTTTGTCCAGCTAAATGGCAACCAGGTGAAGAGACACTAGCGCCATCTATCGACCTAGTGGGTAAAATCTAATTTAGGTTCGATTCATCATCTCTCGCCGACGTTCATTCCCCTGATGTTCGTCGGCACCCAAAATCATTTACTCCCTTTATTATATTTGAAACGCATTCTTAGGAGTTGTTATGTTAGATGCCAATGTCAAAAATCAACTGAAGACCTATTTGCAGAACTTAAAACACCCAGTTGAACTTGTGGTGTCTGCAGATGACTCTAAAAAATCGAATGAAATTAAAAGTTTAACCCAAGATATTGTTGACTGTTCATCCTTAGTAACCAGCAGTGAAAAGCAAGATAAACGCACGCCGAGTTTACGGGTTATCAACCCACAATTAGGCACTAACATTACCTTTGCTGGTTTGCCAATGGGGCATGAATTTACTTCTTTAGTATTGGCGCTGTTACACAGTGGTGGCCACCCAATTAAGTTAGCGGATGATGTGATTGAGCAAATTCGCGATTTACCCGGTGAATATCATTTTGAGACCTATGTATCGCTGAGCTGCCAAACCTGTCCTGAAGTTATTCAAGCTTTAAACATGATGGCGGCAATTAATCCAAATATTACCAATGTCATGATTGATGGTGCGTTATTTCAACAAGAAGTTGAAAGTCGCAATATTATGTCGGTGCCATCTGTCTATTTGAACGGTGAGCCATTCTCAGTGGGTGCTATTAGCGTTGCTGAAATTTTAAATAAATTAGATAAAAACTCGGCTAGTCGAAAAGCTGAGCAATTAAACGCGAAATCAGTATTTGATGTGCTAGTTGTAGGTGGCGGTCCAGCCGGAGCTTCAGCAGCGATTTACGCCGCTCGGAAAGGATTAAACACGGGCATTGTTGCTGATAAATTTGGTGGCCAAGTTGCAGAAACCGTTGGCATTGAAAACTTTATTTCTGTGTCAAAAACAGAAGGCCCTAAGTTAGTTGCTAACCTAGAAAACCATGTCCATGATTATGATGTTGATGTGATGGATAACCAGCGTGCAGTAAAGCTTACGGCCAATAGATTGTTTGATTTAGAGCTTGAGAATGGTGCCAAATTACAAGGCAAAACTGTACTGTTAGCAACAGGTGCTCGCTGGCGTGAAATGAACGTGCCGGGTGAAAAAGAATACCGTGGAAAAGGTGTGGCATATTGTCCGCATTGTGACGGTCCATTATTTAAAGGTAAACGCGTTGCCGTTATTGGTGGGGGGAACTCAGGCATTGAGGCAGCTATTGATTTAGCGGGTATTGTTGAACATGTCACCGTACTTGAATTTGATAGTAAATTGCGTGCCGATGAGGTGTTACAGCGCAAAGCCAAATCAATGGGTAACATCACGATTATTACCCAAGCTCAAACCACTCAGGTTACTGGTGATGGTCAACGAGTTACCGGTTTAACTTACACCAATCGTCAGACAGGTGACAGTCATCAAGTTGAATTAGCGGGTATTTTCGTACAAATTGGTTTAGTGCCTAATACCGAGTGGCTAAAAGGTGTGGTTGAGTTAACCCCACGGGGTGAAATTATTGTCGATGAGCGTGGGCAAACTTCAATCCCAGGTGTTTTCGCCGCAGGTGACGTGACAAATACGCCTTATAAGCAGATTATTATCGCAATGGGCAGTGGTGCAACCGCATCACTTGGCGCTTTTGATTACTTAATTCGTCATTCTGATGAGCAAGGCGAACAGGCAGCCTAATTCTTTATAACGGAATAAGCTTTAACCAATTCGCTGTTAAACATCAACACACCAAACTGTTTGAGTTTGGTGTGTTTTTGTTTTTAGTGTTCAACATGACCCGTTCAGCGTTAGCGGTATAAAATTCTAGGTGGGCTATTAATATGGTTACCAATGAGCACTATTTTGTTCTATAACTTATTAAAATATCGATATTTATAGGTTAAGTTTATATAGCAACAGTCGATAAAGTGTTAATTAGCATTTACCTTGAAACTATTTGCACAATAATACTAGAAATTATCTATAGTTGACCTAAGCATGCTTTTTAGTCTGGAATCTTATCTACGTTAACTGTTTAGTGAGATTGTGCAGAATGAAGGTGATACCTCAGGGATCGAGTTCAGGCTGTATGTTAGAAAAATAACAATTTCTATTGTGTGTAGACAAATATCGCTTGGGGGCGAAGTATGAATTGGTTTAATAACATGCCGATTTTTAAAAAAGTTGGCTTAATCTTTGTGTTATCCGTAGTGATTTTTGCAGTGAACTTAGCCATTAGCATTGTTGCGATGAACAAGAATCGTGACACCTTGGATTTTATGCAACATAAAGTCACTGAACGTGTTGAGCTTGCTAATCAAAATGTGATTTTTATTCAACGTCTTGATGAGTTATATACTCAGGCGGTATCTTTTGCTGATGAAGATTTATTAGAAAATGCGTCTAAGGTGTATCAATCACTTGATAATAACCTCGCAAAACTAATCAGTATTGATGCAAACCAATCTCAGTCCTTATCTGAGCTGTCTCGTGGCTTGAAAGAATACAACTCGATGACCTCTGATCTTGCTTCAAGCATGCTTGATGGCAGCATTGATATGAGTCAGGTTGGCCAAATTAGCCAGAAAAAATCGCAAGTTTTTGAGCGCCTAACAGCCGGTATTTCTCAATATAAAGCCGATAAGGTTGATGAGTTTTCTTCAACCGTTGCAGAAGCGAGCGATCGCTCAGAACAAAGCCTTTATCTTTCTGTTGGGATAGGTATCGCGTTATTACTACTTATGATTGTTGCCACAATTGCGATTGCGCGTTCAATTAGTAGCTCAGCAGGTGATGTCGCTAATTCCTTAGGTGAACTTGCTGACGGTAAAGGGGATTTACGTCATCAGCTTAAGGTGGCAGGAACCGATGAATTAGGCCAGGTTTCAAGTAACTTCAACCGTTTTTTACACTTACTTGCCGAATCAATTCAGGGGGTTGTTAATGTCACTAATCCCTTATTATCGAGTGCTAAATCTTTAAAAGAAAAGATGTCTTTGGCTACTCAAGCTACTCAACAGCAAAGCCAAGATGCGCGAATTGTACAAGTTTCAATGGAAGAAATGCGTCACTCTGTGAACGATATTTCACTTAGTGCACAGCAAGCCGCTCAAGCTGCACAAGAGGCTGAGCGAGAAGCCACTGAGGGCTTAGCGGTAGTGCAACGCACTATTGATATTTCACAAGATTTAAATAGGGGCATTGAACTGGCTTCTAAATCAATTAATGAGCTAGCCCGAGATACTGAAAGTGTAGGCTCTATTCTTAACGTGATTACTTCTATTGCCGAACAAACAAATTTATTAGCTTTAAATGCGGCAATTGAAGCCGCTCGAGCAGGTGAGCAAGGACGTGGTTTTGCGGTGGTTGCTGATGAAGTCAGAGCATTGGCGTCGAAAACTGCCGATGCAACCAAAGAAATTCGAGGCGTATTAGAACGCCTTAAAAGTGCGGCTGTGTCTTCTGTAACAACTATGGACTCGGCCATTACTAAGTCATCAGATAATGAGCGCTATGCTAAAGATACTGGCGATGTGTTGAAATCAATTCAAACAAAAATTGTCAGTATTAACAGTATGAACACTCATATAGCATCAGCAACGGATCAGCAATCTGTGGTGGCTGAGCAGGTGGGTGGCAATGTGATTGAAATGAACGAGTCGTTTGAAAGCTCGTTAAATATTTTGGCCGATGTGCATAATATTTCGCAAGGTTTAGATGATTTTGCGGTGCAGCTAAAAAATGCCACTTCACAGTTTAAACTATAGTTTTTAAACTGATATTCAATTCAGTTTTTGCAATTTGTTAAGGGTATGATGTTTAAGCCTTTAATATAAAAATGGCGCTCATTGAGCGCCATTTTTGTGGTCGATTAAAGCAAATTATTAATCATCATTACGCACTAAATTTAGCTCTTTAATTAAATTATCTGCGTGATCAACTTGGTCCATCATCCACAGGATATAGCGAATATCCACATGCACAGCACGGGTGATAGTGGGGTTAAAAAACCAATCTTTGGTAATGGCTTCGTAGGTTGAATCAAAGTTTAAGCCTACCAATTCGCCTTTGCCGTTAAATACTGGTGACCCAGAATTACCGCCCGTGGTATCAACACTGGATAAGAAGTTAACCGGCACTGAATTGAAGTCATTCTTAGGCTCAACACAAGAGACTAACTTACATAACCATGATTGCGGATCGTTATAAACAGACGCTATGGTATGTTTGCCGTAGTCTTTGGTGGCAATGGCTTTGAGCAGTTTTTCAGGTGCATTAAAAGGTTCTACACCGGTATGTTTAGCTGCAATGCCTTCTAAACGGGTAAAAGGTTGCTTATATAACGCATCTTTTGATTGATAACCATCAACCATACCATAGGTGATCCGCAGCGTGCGGTTGGCGTCTGGATATACCGGCCAATTGTTCGCTTGGTAATAAGCAATAATGGCTTTCATATATTCAGGACGAGCTTGGGTTAATTTGCCGTCTAAGGTTTTAGTGGCTTTTTCAAGCTTTAGATTGGTTTCAAAAAGATCAACTGCTAAGCGAATGAAGGGATCGCTGCTGCTTTCAAAATCAGCCACGCTTTTGTCCATCCATGCCAAACGTTTGGCTTGATCTGTAAGTTCAGTTAACGCATAAAAACCATCAATTTTGGCAATTAAGTCATCATGATCGGTTGCATTTTTCAATGCGTTGTCGAAGGTTTCAACTTTTAAAGGTTGTGCAATATAAGCATCTAAATCTTGTAGCCATAAGGTTTTATCGACTTCAACAGTGAAACTGCTGTCTATACGTTTTAGGTTAGCCTTGAACATTTTTAGGTCACGTTCTTGGTAGCCTGATTCTCGTTCAGCATCTGGTTTTTGTTTTTCTTTTGCTAAACGATATAGATTTTTAGCGGCAGATAACAAGGTGCTAGATTGAGCATTTTCAAAAAAGTAATTGGTTTGAACTTGAGTGTGTTCGTCGGCCAATATTGCTTCTAAATTTTTAATCAAGTTTGCGTTAGCTTGCTTATCTTTTTTTAACCAAGCTAAAAAATTGTTTTCGCGGGTTTGTTTAATACCAATAATGTCAGTCGCTTTAAAACCATCTAACAAGCCATTCAGCTTTTTCATCCGGTTTGCCATTGAGGCAAGTGTACCGGCATATTTTATGGCGACTTCTTTATCTGCATCGCCCATTTGGTTAATGGTGTCGATTTGTAATTGATAACGCTTAGCATAGGTTGGATAGAGCCAATCACTGGCAAACTTAAGCTCACTGGTTAAGTTGTAACGGCTTGTTGAACCGGGGTAACCCGCAACAAACACACCATCACCGGCTTTAACGCCATCAGCATTCACTTTTAAATAGCTTTTTGGCTTAAAGGGAACGTTATCAGGTGAATAGGTTGCCGGTTTTCCGTCTTTCCCTACATAGGCGCGCAAGAAGGTAAAGTCACCAGAATGACGTGGGTATTCATAGTTATCAATGTCACCACCATAGCCGCCAACACTCTCTGGTGGCGCATAAACTAAGCGAACATCTCGAATGATAAGCTGTTTAATCAGATAATATTCTAAACCATGATGATAACTGGTGACTGAGCAGCGATAGTTGTCATCCACTTCGCAGTCTTTAATTTGAGCTTTTTTGTTGGTTTGGATCTGCTCATATCGCTCAAGTGGATCTTCACTTAAATTGGCGGTAATTGCTGCGGTGACATCGGTGACTTTTTCAGTGATGTATAAACGCTCATTTGGTCCCGCAGATGGCTCATCCGCCATATTGGATGCTAAAAAACCGTCGGCTAAATAATTATGTTCTTTTTTGCTGTTATATTGAATGCCACGGTAGGCACAGTGATGGTTTGTGACAACTAACCCTTGGGGAGAGACAAAACTGGCGGTACAATAGCCCAAGCTAACAACAGCATTCATGGGATATTGGCTTAAATCCGCAAGTTGTTTTGCAGGAATTTGTATACCGCGCTCAGTTAATTTGTCAGCGATTGATGGCATTTGATAGGGTTGCCATTGGCCTTCATCGGCATAGGCTAATCCAGATGACAGCATCAGAGCTGCAATCAGTGTCATACGCATGTTTATTCCTTAATATATTTATTGTTTTCCGTATTTTTGAAAACTCCGCTGGGTTAACATAGCGGCAGAAAAATTGACCCCGGTGTTATACCATATTTTTTAAAGTCGTTGGAATTTGGGAGTGTTAATGGCACAGCAACCAAACATATTTAAAGCTCGAAATCGACAAAAAGACGTCGAAGTCAATGCATTAAAATTACCGCCTCATTCAATTGAGGCGGAACAGTCTGTGCTCGGTGGCTTGATGCTAGATGCTGATGCATGGGATAGGGTTGCTGAAGCCGTGGTTGCTGAGGATTTCTATTCACGCTCACATCGGATGATTTTTAACGCCATGCAGCGGTTAATGGAGCATGGCCAACCTATCGATTTGATTACAGTGTCTGAGCAATTAGAGATTGAAAATCAGTTAGAGGACGCTGGCGGCTTTGCCTACTTAGGTGAAATAGCTAAAAATACCCCAAGTGCCGGTAACATTTTATCTTATGCCGATATTGTCCGTGAACGTGCAGTTGTGCGTGACATGATTGGCGTGGCCCATGAAATTGCCGATGCAGGTTATAATCCTGAAGGACGTGATTCCAGTGAATTATTAGATTTAGCTGAAAGCAAAGTGTTCAAAATTGCTGAGTCTAGAGCGAATTCAAGTGAAGGTCCTGAAGGCATTAAATCCATTCTTGAAAAAACCGTTGATAAAATTGAGCAGCTTTATAATAACCCGCATAACGGTGTGACAGGGGTTTCTAGTGGTTTTACTGATCTTGATCGTATGACAGCAGGTTTCCAATCTGGCGACTTAATTATTGTGGCGGCCCGTCCATCTATGGGTAAAACAACCTTTGCGATGAACTTGTGTGAACAAGCAGCCATGAACGAAGAAAAGCCGGTGCTTATTTTCAGTCTTGAGATGCCTTCAGAACAGATTATGATGCGTATGTTGGCCTCCCTTGGACGGGTAGATCAAACTAAAATTCGTACTGGTCAGCTAGATGATGAAGATTGGGCAAGGGTGTCATCTACTATGGGCATTATGCTTGAGCAGGGCAAAATGTACATTGATGATAGTTCGGGCTTAACACCAACCGAAGTCCGTAGTCGTGCCCGCCGTATTGCTCGTGAATATGGCGGTTTGTCGATGATCATGATCGATTACCTTCAATTAATGCAAGTGCCAGCGTTAAAAGATAATCGTACCTTAGAAATTGCCGAGATTTCTCGCTCACTTAAGGCGTTAGCCAAAGAGTTAGAGATCCCTGTTATTGCATTATCGCAGCTTAACCGATCGCTGGAGCAACGTTCTGATAAACGCCCGGTAAACTCTGACTTACGTGAATCAGGCTCTATCGAGCAGGATGCAGATTTGATCATGTTTATTTACCGTGATGAGGTTTATCATGATGACTCTGAAGATAAAGGCACTGCAGAAATTATCATAGGTAAGCAGCGTAACGGCCCTATTGGGCGTGTGAGGCTCACTTTCCAAGGCCATTGGTCTCGGTTTGATAATTATGCAGGTCCTCAATTCGAAGAAGACTAAATCGTGAGTTAACCTGAGTTATACTTAAACGATACTGATATTTAGATAAAGACCATAATGATGGCTTAGCTTTGCGGCCATCATCTGTTTTATAAGGCCATTTTTTGAAACCTTTCCCTCGCGCTGAAATTAGTCGTCAAGCCCTACAGCACAATCTTGCTAGATTGCGCCAAATAGCTCCTCACAGCCAAGTTATGGCGGTGGTTAAAGCTAACGGTTATGGCCATGGTTTACTCAACGTGGCTCATTGTGTGGCTAACTATCAAGGCGGTGCAGATGGCTTTGGATTGGCGCGTTTTGAGGAAGCTTTAGAGTTACGTGCTGGTGGTATCACTGGGCGTTTATTGCTGCTGGAAGGTTTTTTTAGAGCCAGTGATTTACCGTTAATTGTTGAACATGATATTGAAACAGTGATCCATCATGAATCTCAATTAGACATGCTTGAGCAAACGAGCCTTAAAAAGCCATTAAAAGTGTGGCTTAAAATTGATTCTGGTATGCATCGACTTGGTTTTAGTATCGAGCAGTTCTCTGGCATTTATCAACGTTTAATGGCTTGCCCGTATGTGGCCAAACCTATCAACTTAATGACTCATTTTGCTTGTGCAGATGAACCAGATAATGACTTAACTCAAACCCAAATTAATGCTTTTGAAGCCCTAACGGTAAATTTAGGTGGTGAGCGCACTTTAGCTAACTCGGCAGGTACCTTGTTTTGGCCTCAAAGCCAAGCTGATTGGATCCGCCCCGGTATTGCTCTTTATGGTGTCTCGCCAGTGGTGGGCGATAAAGGCACTAATCATCAACTCATACCCGCCATGGAGCTTGTCTCCAATTTGATTGCGGTGCGCGCCCATAAGGCCGGTGATAGCGTGGGGTATGGTGCTTATTGGCAAGCAAAACAAGATACTTTATTAGGTGTGGTTGCGATTGGCTATGGAGATGGCTACCCTCGAAATGCACCAGAAGGCACACCTGTATGGCTAAATGGACGCCGGGTGCCGATTGTTGGTCGCGTATCGATGGATATGTTAACTGTTGATTTGGGCATTAATGCCACTGATAAAGTAGGTGATAGCGTACAGTTATGGGGGCAGGCTTTAGCAGTTGAGGAAGTTGCTGAGCACATTGGTACCATCGCTTATGAGCTAGTCACCAAGTTAACTCCACGTGTCACAGTTGAACTGTTACCTTAGAGGTTTTTAAAAAATGTTACGCCTGATGTTTGCATTATTATCAATTAGCCTCATTGCTTTCCCCTGTCGGGCAGAAACGTTAGCCTCGAACCTTATTGCGAATGCTCAGCAAGGTGAGAGCTTGTCGCAAGATCAAAAGGTGCTCGATACCACAGATAGCCAACAAAATGCGAATGAGTCAAAGGATAAAGCAGAGTTTGTTGCGGTACCTTTTATATTCTCAACAGAAACTCTTGGGTTAACTGGAGGTGGTGCGGGTGTCGTCAAACATGCAGGGCAAAAGCAAGCAGTTGCATTAGGCATTGGCCTATATAGTGACAATCACAGTTGGATTGGCTATTTAGGGCTGTTTAATTATCAAATCCCTTCATTCGACCGCTGGTTATTTTCCGCTGAAACCTATCGTGGTCATTACACTCAAGGCATTTATTTTTTGAATCAGGGTGAGACTCAAGTAGTTGCCCCAACCCGTGTAATAGCTGAGGGGATGAAGGCTTTACCCGCCTGCATGTGAAGTATGTCCTTCCCATTGCAGATGGTAAAAATGGTGACGTGGATTATTTATATCAAAAACGTCCCGTTTCTAGCTGGAACCCCTTAAAATCAGGCGTTACAAGTATTGAATTGTCGCCTTTTTCGCACTTTCGCGAACTTGATGTAATGCAGCCGTTACCGACTCGCGCCATAGGAACCGACGTCTTACTCAAATGGGATAATCGAGATTCAGCCAATAACAGCACTAAGGGCGGTCAAACAAGTTTTAAATGGACTCAGGGTTTTGCTGTGGATGACGTTGCCAATTGGTCTAAATGGGAATTTGAACAAAGTGCATTTTTTTCTTTAGGAAGTAATAAAATATTTGATGAGCAAGTTATTGCTAGCAATGTATTTATTGCTGATACGCCCACTTGGAATGACTACGACCGTAGTACCAAAGATTATCAGCGTCCGCCTTCGTTTGTAGGGGTTTTCTTAGGTGGTTTTAACCGTTCTAGAGGGTACTCATCAAAAGAATATACTGGGCGCAGCGCAATTAACTACGCCCTCGAATATCGGGTTAAGCCTAAATGGCAGCCATTACAAGATTGGCCATTGTTCAACTTATACCAAGTGCCTTGGTGGCAATGGACTGTATTTGCAGAGGCTGGGCAAGTTAGCGACGAGTTTAATTTACAATCATTACACCAAGATATGCTATTTACTGTTGGTGCAGGTGTTCGTTTTGAAATCGAACAAATGGTAGTAAGAGCAGATTTTGCTAAAGGTTCTGAGCAAAGCCAATTTTGGGTGATGGTTAACCAAACCTTTTAACTTAATTAATGCACATCTTCAAAACAGATTTCAATATAGGCATGACCGCACTCATGGCTAAATGGCATTAAGATTTTTTTACCTTTCGATTTATGCGATATGGTGTGATTTTTACCCGATACAACAGCAGGGGTAGCCATATCGAACTCATAGCCCTTTTCACTGAGTAGATTTTTGGCACCACCTGTGACCATATTGGTGATTTCACCGACTAAATCTGTCACCTCTTCATTAATGGTAGTGTGTTTTTCACCTAACATTCTATCCATGATTTCCAGTATTAACGGCTCTTCAAAGGTAATCGATAATGATCCTTTGGTTTTTGGGCCCACCATACCAATAAGTCCTGACACATCACCCTTAGCCAAATCGTGGTTTTTTAACTGTGGTTTACCCGGTTTAAGATCCATTGTTGCCATGGTTGAGACAACATTAATCAGCGATACAAGAAAAGGGTTTATAAATTCAACATTCATACCAAGCATGATCCTTTCTAGGTAAATACAGCAATTGAAAGAAATAAATTATCGAGGCTATAGGTTGATACCTTCCTTTTACTATATGACGGGAATAGCTCACTGTACAGAAGCAAGTTTGCTTTACACGATCGGATTTGATGACTGTTGTCGAAAAAATGTATTAAAAAATTGAGCGATTGATTGACCATTTGCAGACTCTTTACTTCATTCATACGAAGACAATGGGTTTTCCTGCATTTGACATGGAACAGGTAACTTAGTGAGAGAGCAATGTTATGTTGAATACTTACATACCAGCTCTGTAGAGGAGGTCACGATGCAGATACAGGGCTGCTAAGTGTGGATGGTCATTTAACACTACGTTTCTTCAATCTCTTTAGTATTATTTTCTAAAACAGGGTATCGCCATGGTTTATTAGTCTTCTTTACAGACTTTGACTTTCAACTGTTTCACCGGTCGTATTTCAAAGGTATTTTTCTGATATAATCGCCAATCTTAAAATTGCCGCCTAGCTTCAAGTTATGCTTAGTGGCCTTTAGTTGATTGTTAACTCTATATTGGTTTTTTATGAAAGCATTCCCAACTAGCCGTTTCAGCATAGCTCCAATGCTTGATTGGACTGATCGTCATTACCGTTATTTTGCTCGTGTGATGTCAGAGAATACGCTACTTTACACTGAGATGGTCACCACTGGCGCCATTATTTATGGCAAAGGCGATTACCTTGCTTATAACGATGAAGAGCATCCATTAGCCTTGCAATTGGGCGGTTCAAACCCTAAAGACTTAGCCCATTGCGCTAAGCTTGCTGCTGAGCGTGGTTATGATGAAGTGAACATCAACGTGGGGTGTCCTTCTGATAGAGTGCAAAATGGTCGCTTTGGTGCCTGCTTAATGGCTGAGCCAGATTTAGTTGCTGAGTGCGTTGATGCCATGAAGCAAGTGGTTGATATTCCGGTAACCGTCAAAACCCGTATTGGAATTGATGAGCAAGATAGTTATGAATTTTTAACCAAGTTTATCGACACCGTTTCAGCTAAAGGCTGCAGCGAATTTACTATTCATGCCCGTAAAGCTTGGTTGCAAGGCTTGAGCCCCAAAGAGAATCGTGAAATTCCGCCATTAGATTATGATCGTGTTTACCAGCTAAAGCGTGATTATCCGCATTTGAACATTGCCATTAATGGCGGTATTACCAGCCTTGAGCAAGCAAAAGTGCATTTAGCGCAGCTTGATGGCGTGATGGTTGGCCGTGAAGCTTATCAAAACCCTTATATGCTGGCAGAAGTTGACCAACAGCTGTTTGGCAGCTCTGGGCCTATTTTGAGTCGCGATGAGGTCATTGAAAAAATGGTGCCTTATATCGAGCGTCATATTCAACAGGGTGGGCGTTTAAATCATATTACCCGTCACATGATTGGTTTGTTTCAAGGTCTACCTGGTTCTCGTAGCTGGCGTCGCCATTTAAGTGAAAATGCCCATAAAACTGGTGCTGGTATTGAAGTTGTCCGTGACGCTGTTGCGTCGATGTATGAAAATGCACCGAAAGATTGATAGAATGTGATGGTAAAAAAGCGCTCATTGAGCGCTTTTTTTATGGCTAATTTTAGCAATGGTGAAAATAACTAACTCACTGGTGAAATTGACCACTTGTTTGTTTTTTGCTCTTTTGTTGTTTGTGTTCATCTTGTTATTTTTATTTTATATTCATTTAAAACAATGGTTTACTTTGTTTTGTTAAAGTTGGCACGTCCTTTGTAATACCTAGTATGTAACCGGTTAGTTAGTTTGCTAACCACAATACTTTAGAAAAGGAAGCCATCATGTCTACATTAAATTTAAAAAATCGTTTAGTTCATATCGTCGGTGTTAGTGCCGTTGCTATATTAATGTCAACCAACAGTTTTGCTGCTGAAGTTAACTCATCAATATTTCAAGATACCGTGACTGTTGTAGAGCAAAACATAGCTAAAGCGAGCCAAGAATTATTAACTAATGCCAAGCAAGAATTCATATTATCGCTACAAACGCAAATTGCTGAGCAGGTTTTTGATATGAGTTCAGAGGCGCAAACTGAAACGATTACTCAGCAAGCAACTCAGCGCTCATTAGTTACTGCTGCGGGTCAAAAGTAATGATGCTTATTGGATACTTAGGTTTGGTAAAACCGTTGCTGACAATACTAATCTTGCCGTTACTGAGTTTTATGGGTTGCGCTATTTTAGCTAATTTGATCAGTAAGTTGCAAAGCCAAACCTGAGTTATAGTTTGCAATAAATACTCACAAGCATAATTGAAACGTTGGGGGTTAAAGTGGAAAAGTTGATTGAAAAACTGACTTATAAGTCAAAAATAATGTGTGGTGTATGTCGTTACTTGGCCAAGCAATTTGGGTGGTCAGTGATGTGGACTCGGGTGATTAGCGTGTTCATTCTTATCGCTAACCCAGTGGTCACTTTATTAGCCTATATTGTGATGGCGATGATGGTGTCGCAAAAGCATTCACAATATTAATCGCTCTCTATTTCAGGTACTTATTTGTCCAAATAAGTATGTGCGCTGAAGAACACTGAAATAGAGTGCCAAGCGATAACTACTTTTTATTTAAAAAATCTTGGAAACGCTTTTTAGCTTCATCACTATGTAAACGTTGATCAAACTGTACCAGTTCTAATTGCATCTGTTGTCTCACTTGTTGCTGATTGTAACGAAGTAATTGACGGGATGCTTGTAATGATTCAGGTGGTTGGCTAGCTAATTTTTTGGCTTTTGATAGCGCGAGTTCAATAACATCTTCATTCACGACTTGATTGATTAAGTTTAATTTTTCCGCCGTTTCTGCGTCAAAAGCCTCACCCAATAAAATAAGTTCTGCCGCCTTTTGTTGGCCAACAATCAAGGGCAATAATAAGCTTGATGCCGCTTCAGGGACTAGCGCAAGATTGACAAAAGGCATTTGAAACCTAGCACTGCTGTCGGCATAAACAAGGTCACAGTGCATTAATAATGTAGTACCAATACCAACTGCGGGCCCAGATACCGCTGCCACTAAAGGTTTTTGTAGATCAAGTAAGCAAAACAGAAATTTAACGGTAGGGTGATGCTCATCTAGCTTGCCACTTTGTAAAAAATCGGCAATATCATTACCGGCGGTAAAACAGTTTCCTTCACCATGAAGCATAAAGGCGCGAATGTCATTGTCGCTATCACCTTCGATAAGGTATTCTGTTAACTGTTGATACATATCTAGATTAAAGGCATTTCGCTTTTCTGGACGATTAAAGCTAATGATGCGTACGCCTTGCTCATCGCGCATTGTAATATGATTCACTCGTTGTTTCCTTTATAAACAGGATCAGGGACTAACCGGAGTTTATGACATTGAAAGCAATATTCAAACATGTGTTTAATTCTTTAATGCTGGCATCATTATCATTTGCCGCTTCTGCTAACGTTGTTTTAGTTGATGGTTATGTGCGCGCCATGCCAGCTTCAGTGCCTAATACAGCGGCATACCTCACGTTAGAAAATCATACTGAAGATGCAGTGAAATTAGTGGCTGTTAAAACCGATATCGCTAAAGAAGCCCAACTGCACACCATTATTGAAGATAATGGCATTGTTAAAATGCGCCAAGTTGATGGGTTTGATATCGCCTCCCATAGTGCTTTACAGCTTAAACCGTCAGGCGACCATATCATGCTATTATCATTACTCAAGCCGTTAACGATAGATACTAAGGTTACCTTAACCTTAGTGTTTGATAATGAACAGCAACTTGACGTTGAGTTACCCGTATTAAAGCAAATGAGTCAAACTGAGCAAGATCATAGTATGCATCATCACCAACATTAAGGAGTTGTATCAATGCAAATCACACGGAATAAAATTGTTGCCGTTGCCGCATTTGTTGGCCTAATTGGTTATTTTGTAAGTGTCTGGTGGAGTATCGAACCAGATGTTATTGAGCCTGAAACAGCACAATCTGAGCAAGGTCAACAAGTGATTGGCTATGCAACTACAAATTCATTAATTGCGACGATGGAAGCTTTGTTAGACAAACCAGGTGGTTGGTTATCTAATGATGTGATGCCACCCTCTTTATTCATGGATAACATGCCGGCCTTTGAATTTGGCGCATTAGAGCAAGCGCGAGATTTAGCCTTAATTATGCGTAAAGAGTTTAGTCGCTCGCAATCGCAATCTTCAGCTGACAGTGATTTATTAGCTGCTCACTCAAAGCTGAATATCGAGCACACTAGTTGGTTAGTGCCTAGCGCCGAAAGTGAATATCGCGACGCCGTAAAATTATTAAAACTGTATCGCGCTAAAATTAGTGACCCTAACAATAGCAATGCTCAGTTTTATGCTCGCGCGGATAACTTAAATGAGTGGCTAAAAGAAGTGCAAAAACGCTTAGGTAATATGTCACAACAATTATCTGCCAGCGTAGGCCAAGACCGCTTAAATACCGATTTAGCCGGTGAAACAGGTGCTAGACAGTCAACGCCAACCGCAATGAGCGCTGAAATTAAAACCAGCTGGTGGAAGATTGACGACGTACTATACGAAAGTCGCGGCAGTGCTTGGGCCTTATTGAACTTCATGAAAGCCATTGAAGTAGATTTTGCTGACGTACTAAAAAAGAAAAATGCTGAAGTTAGCTTACGCCAAATTATTCGCGAACTTGAAGCAACTCAACAAACCGTTTGGAGCCCAATGGTATTAAATGGTGACGGCTTCGGCTTAGTGGCTAATCACTCATTAGTCATGGCCAATTATATTTCACGTGCCAATGCAGCCGTGATTGATTTAACTAATTTACTTTCTCAGGGATAAAAATGAACAAAACTCTTGTAGCAGCAAGCTTGTTAAGTTTGCTAAGTGTTTCTTCTGTACAAGCTGCAACTGTACTTGGTTTTAAAGTGGGTGGCGATTATTGGCAAGCTGATACTAGCGGTACCTTTAATGCCGACAGCAACCTTGGTGGCGGAACCGGCCCTGCTCAATCTTTTAATTATGACTCAAAGTCGCAAGGTAGTGTTTGGATTGCCATTGAACATCCAATTCCATTTGTGCCAAACATTAAAATCCGTGAAAATCAGTTAGAAGGCAAAGGCAAACAAACCGACAGCGATTTTTATTTTAACGGAGTAGATTTTTTCGGTAAGTCAACGGCCTATAACGACTTAAGCAATACTGACTTTGTGCTTTACTACGAGATTTTAGATAACGATTTAGTTGCGCTAGATCTCGGTGCTGCCTACAAAAAAATGCATGGTTCATTACGTATTGATGGTTATGCTGGCGAAGAGTTAACCCGCACCGCCACTCAGCGCGATATCGATAGCGGTGTTGTCATGGCCTACGCCAACGCTGAAGTGGGTATTCCTGGAATAGGGTTATATGTATTTGCTGACGTATTATTAGGCATTGATGAAACCAGCGTGCATGATTACAGCGCTGGTTTAGGTTGGAACTTTGAAGGTACAGCGTTAGATACAAAAGTTCGTGTGGGCTACCGTGACTTTGGTTTTGATGTGACTCGTTTCTCGGGTTCCACGCAAGACACGCAGTTTAAAGGTGCCTTTGCAGGTATTGAATTAGTGTTCTAGGTTATTATATTTGTGATAAAACACCGAATTATGCTTATCGCTAATTCGGTGTTTTTGTTTAAAGCATATCGTAAATCCCGCACAGTGTTTTTGATATGTCAGCCTGTCAATCAATATGCCTTTAAGGCACAATAGCCGGCAAAAATGGGCATATAGCCTTGACGTTGCTGAGCTTAGGTTCAGAGCCGGAAAGTGAAAAATAGGACAGATCATGACGCAAATTACTATCACCACACCTGATGATTGGCACTTACATTTTCGCGATGGCGACATGCTGCAAGAAACAGTTCCAGCCACCGCACGATTATTCCAACGTGCGATTGTAATGCCAAATCTAGTGCCGCCAGTGACATCTGCTCAAATGGTGATTGACTACCGTGAGCGCATTTTAGCAGCGCGTCCAGCGGCTAGCCATTTTGAACCGTTAATGACCTTATTTTTAACCAACAACACTACAGCGCAAGATATTATCGACGCCAAAGCGGCTGGTGTTGTGGCTGCCAAGTTATACCCAGCGGGCGCCACCACTAACTCAGACGCGGCAGTTAAAGCGCTTGATGGATTATTCCCTATTTTTGAAGTAATGGCTGAGCAAGGCATGTTGCTGTTAGTTCATGGCGAAGTGACAGAATCACATATTGATATTTTTGATCGTGAAAAACTGTTTATTGAGCGTTATTTATCACGGATTGTCACCGCAATGCCAACTCTTAAAGTGGTATTTGAACACATCACCACTAAAGAGGCTGCAGAGTTTGTTGCTGCAGCGCCAAGCAATGTGGCAGCAACCATTACCCCGCAACATTTATTGCTAAACCGTAATGACTTATTAGTTGGTGGCGTGCGTCCACATAATTTTTGTTTACCAGTGCTAAAGCGCAATATTCACCAACAAGCATTGCAAGCTGCTGTTGCAACCGGCTCAAGTAAGTTCTTTTTAGGCACAGATTCAGCTCCGCACGAAAAACACCGCAAAGAGTCAGCTTGTGGCTGTGCTGGATGTTACAGCGCATGGAGCGCATTAGAGTTGTATGCTCAAGTATTTGATGACTTAGGTGCATTAGACAAATTAGAAGGCTTTGCCAGCTTACACGGCGCTGACTTTTATGGCTTGCCTCGTAACACAGGGACAGTGACCTTGGTGAAAGAGCAATGGACAGTACCAACAGAAATTATTCTGCCAAACGGTAACCCCATAGTGCCATTTTTTGCTGGCGAAACCGTTAACTGGAAAGTGAAAACAACATAAGATTCTTTGCTTATCTAATCAAAAAACCAGCAGAATTGCTGGTTTTTTTATGTTTGTTTATTAGGAATGCTATAAAAGTAACATTATAGATTTTTTAGTGCTTTTTACCCATTTAATCATCTTTTATCTAGCGGTTTACCTGATAAGGTTATTTTTTAGAAATGAGTTTTGACTAACCAAAGCATCTCTTTATTAACTAACATACTAATTTATTTAATATCCTACGCTTATTTGTTGAAAAATTTAAGTTTGCTTAAATATTTATTAAATAAACTAAGCCGCTAAAAATTAAAATGGCGACTCAATTGGTGGATAATCATCAAAAATGTTAATGGTACGATGTTAATTGTAATGATATTAATGTGAGCGCTTATAAAGAGAATGACAAGGTTGGAATCAAAATGACAATGGAAACTAAAACCATGGACAAAGCGCCTGGTTTTTTAGGTAAAGCATTAGATGGTATTGAGCGAGTCGGTAATAAGCTCCCAGATCCCGCAATGCTGTTTTTAATATTGATGTTTACAGTGTGGGCTATTTCAGCCTTGCTATCAGGCGTGAGTTTTGAGGCCATCGATCCACGCACCAATAGCCCTATTGTGGTGAACAATTTACTCAGCGCACAAGCTTTAACTCACTTTTTAACTTCTATGGTATCCACCTTTACTGCGTTTGCACCATTAGGTGTGGTGTTAGTGGCAATGCTGGGTGTAGGGGTAGCTGAGCAGTCTGGCTTTATCAATACCGCCCTAAAACAAATGCTAAAAGTGACACCCGCAAAACTGTTAACTCCGGCTGTTGTCATTGTGGGAATTATTTCTCATACCGCAACCGATGCAGGCTATGTTGTGGTGATCCCATTAGCTGGGGTGATATTTTTTACTGTAGGACGTCACCCATTAGCGGGTATTGCTGCAGCATTTGCGGGCGTGTCAGGGGATTTTGCGCTAATTTTATACCATCAGGTATTGACCCTCTGTTACAAAGCTTTACGCAATCAGCGGCGCAAATTGTTGATCCTGATATCCAAGTTAATCCATTAAATAATTGGTTTTTTGCGGCATCATCTTGTATTCCTATCACCCTGACAATTTGGTATTTAACCGATAAAGTGCTTGAGCCAAGGCTCAACCGTAGCCATAAAGTAAAGCGTGAAGACGTTGATTTGCCTGCAATGGAAGCGGTCAGTACCAAAGAGCTAAAAGCTTTTAGAGTGGCATCAGCTGTCATGTTAGCGGCGATTGTGGGCTTTTTCTCATTAACTATTCCTGAGACCTCGACACTAAGAGACGCTAACGGTTCGCTCACGAGCTTTAGTGCCCCGCTTATGCAGTCAATTGTGCCGTTAATTTTCATCTTCTTTGTGCTGCCAGGTTTAGTATATGGCTTTATGACAGGCAGCTTTAAAAACTCTGGCGATGTGGTTCAGGCCATGTCAAAGTCGATGAGTGGCATGGCACATTACATTGTGATGGCATTCTTTTGTGCTCAATTTGTTGCCGCTTTTTCTGCTTCAAATTTAGGTGCATTAATTGCTGTAGAGGGCGCAGGCGGCCTTAAAGCGATGAACTTACCTGCTGAAGTGACTGTTATCGGCATGGTGATTTTAGTGGGTTTTGTGAATTTGTTTGTTGGTTCATCTTCGGCTAAGTGGGCGTTAATTGGGCCAGTGTTAGTGCCTATGTTGATGCAATTAAACATTAGTCCTGATTTATCGCAAGCGGCTTATCGTGTTGGTGATTCGAGCTCAAATATTATCACACCGTTAATGCCGTATTTTCCATTGGTGGTTGTTTACTGTCAGCGATATATAAAAGACATTGGCATTGGTACCTTGATTTCAATGATGTTGCCATTTAGCTTGGCATTATTAACGATTTGGAGTGCTTGGTTATTGGTCTATTGGTCTATCGGTTTACCTTTAGGCTTGGGTGCGAGTTATACTTATGGCTAGTTAAATTATTAATATTAATGACATCAAGGACTGCAATTGCAGTCCTTATTTTTTTTCCACAGCTGGCTAGCTGTAATCTTCTATAGATAACCCTTAATTACCTCATTACTGTTTAATCCAAATTCTGGTTATTGAGTCAAGTAAATACAGATTACTCATACCATAGTAAAAAAATATGATTTAAACAGTTCAAATTGAATTTTTAATCTCACTTTTTTAAGGAATTCTTAGCGGTATTTTCTGTTATATCCCCCCTTTAATACCTAATATTACCTAATCCATCATACATATATTTATTATAAAAATTAGTATCTTATCTTATTTTGTTGGTGCGCTTGTTTAAATAACAACCTTTTTAATATTTTTTTATCAGTATGTCGTCCAGTGTTCAAGTTGGCTATTGCATATAACATATTTAAATCAATGGTTTAGATTTGTTTTCTTGTCGTGGTTGTTGGTTTTGAATGGTTTAACCCATCAAATGAGATTAACTTGAATGTCACCCCGACGATATTATCGCTTCCAAGACAAAGAGAGGCACTTGCATCATAACTGTGTCATCAACTTACTGATTACCTTATGTGGTTTCTCACTTTGTATCTTTTATCTCGCGATGTTCCATAAATACTTCGCTTCTAATTTAGTTAACAATGAAGGCCGCTTTTATTATGAGTATTATCAGCAATCTTTTTGCTATTTCGCCCTACATTGCACTGTTTATTACACTCGCACTAGGGTACCTAGTCGGTAAAATTACCATAGGACGTTTTGTTCTTGGTGGTGTTGCCGGAACCTTGTTGATGGGTGTACTAATCGGTCAATTTGGAGTGCAAATAGACCCTGGTGTCAAAACCATCTTTTTCGCTTTATTTATCTACGCAGTAGGTTATCAAGGCGGCCCACAGTTCTTCCGAGCATTAAACTTTAAAACGATTAATATCCTGCTTTCAGCCGTAGTAATGACAGTTACTGGGTTACTTTGTGTACTTGCTGCAGCAATGATATTTGATCTAGATACTGGTACTGCAGCAGGTCTTGCTGCTGGTGGTTTAACACAGTCTGCCATTATTGGTACAGCCGGTGATGCTATCTCTAAACTGGGTGGTATGACGGAAGAAGCCCAAAGCTTGATGCAAACCAATGTAGCTGTCGGTTACGCTGTTACGTATATTTTTGGCTCGTTAGGTCCTATTTTAATGGTGTCTTGGTTAATTCCATCCTTCATGAAGTGGGATATTCGCGAGGAAGCATTAAAACTGGCTGAAAAAATGTCAGACGGTAAACCAGAGCTGGCTCCTGGTGAATTTAATGCGATGACAGATCTCGTATCTCGTGCTTATAAAATACCTGCAGACAGCAAGTTAATTGGTCAAAATATTCAAGATGTTAACCGTGAGCTTATTGATACAGCTATCGAAATGATATCAAGAGATGGTCAAAGCATTGAGATTGATAAATCAGTTGTGATTAAAGCTGGCGACATTTTAGTGGTAACCGGACTTCGTCAAGCTATTGCTGGCCATATTGAGTCCGCCAAGCATGAAGTCGCACTACCACGTGGAATGGTTTTGATAGAAGAGAATCGTCAACTTGTTGCTAATGACAAACGGTTAATCGGTAAAACACTGGCACAGATCAAAGCTGAAACTAACGCTGATACACTACGAGGTGTCTATGTTACCAACGTGATCCGTGGTGGTAACTCACAAAATATTTCTGCAGATTTTATTGTTAAAAAAGATGACATTATTCAAGTTACCGGCTCACCAAAAGATATTAACCGTATCGAAAAAGGCATTGGTAAACGTTTAGTTTCATTATTTTCAACTGACTACGTACTGTTTGGTTTAGGTATGGTAGGCGGCTTATTAATTGGTTTGATTAACTTCAAAATAGCCGGTATTCCAGTCACGATTGGTTCAGGTGCAGGTTGTTTGGTATCAGGTCTATTCGTAGGTTGGTTGCGTAGCCGTAAACCTAATATGGCATCACTACCATTGGGTGCTTCTAACTTCTTACGTGATTTTGGTTTGGCGGTATTCGTCGGGATTGTGGGTTTACAAGCAGGGCCACAAGCTATCGATATGGTTAAAGAGAACGGGTTAACCTTATTGTTCCTAGGCGTAGCGGTAACCATTATTCCACAAATCGTGTCGTTCTTTATTTCGTACTATGTACTCAAGATTAAAAATCCGATTGAAGCGTTAGCGTGTGTGGCCGGTGGTCGAAGTGCTAACCCTGGTTTTGCAGCCCTACTTGAAAAAGCAGGTAATGCGACACCGGTATTTGCTTTCACTGTGACATATGCCATCGCCAATGTATTACTCACCCTCTGGGGACCAATCATTGTCGGCATTATTTCAAGCCAATAATTACCCTAAATAGTCGATGAGAGTGACGTCTTTCCTTGTCGACTACTTCCCAAATTAACCATTTAAGAATTGATAAATAGGTAAAATATTATGACTACAGTAAACACTCAAGCGGCACCAGTAATTGATTTCACTAAGTTTGCAAACTTAAGCCCATTTGAACTAAAAGATAAATTGATTGAAGTAGCTCAAGCCGTCCCAGATCGTATTTTATTAGATGCGGGTCGTGGTAACCCAAATTTCTTAGCGACCTTACCGCGCAAAGCATTCTTACGTTTAGGTGATTTTGCAATCGAAGAATCTGAGCGCAGCTATTCATACTTGAATGAAGGTTTTGGCGGTATTCCTGATGGTGTCGGTGTTGTAGAACGCTTTGATACCTTCGCTAAAGCAAATCTAAACAGAGATGGTGTTAAGTTTTTACAAAAAGCAATCAGCTATGCTAATGACCGTTTAGGTATTGATAAAAAAGATTTTTTACACGAATTTGTAAACGCATTTTTAGCCTGTAACTACCCAGTTCCTTCACGTATGTTAACCAACATTGAAAAAGTGGTTAAGCAGTACATAGGTGAAGAAATGTATGGTCCAATGCCAATGACTACAGACTTTGACTTGTTTGCTACTGAAGGTGGCACTGCCTCAATGGCTTATACATTTGCATCAATGTTTAACAATGGATTACTCAAAAAAGGGGACAAAGTAGCATTAGTTACCCCTATCTTTACGCCTTATTTAGAAATTCCAGAGCTAGCAGAATATGAGTTAGAAATTGTTGAATTACGTTTAGATGAAAAAAACTGGCAGTTACCACAATCTGAAATTGAGAAATTAGCCGATACTGGCATTAAGCTATTGTGTGTGGTTAACCCTGCAAACCCTGCATCGGTTAAGTTTTCAAACGATACGTTAGACCGTTTAACAGACTTTGTTAACACACAACGTAAAAACTTGTTCATCATTACAGATGACGTATATGGCACGTTTGCAGACAACTTTATTTCGCTATTTGCCAAATTGCCATATAACACGTTATGTGTGTATTCATTCTCAAAATACTTTGGGGCAACAGGCTGGCGTTTAGGGACTATCGGTATCCACTATAAAAACGTATTTGATGATGCAATGCGCGCATTACCAGAAGCACACCAATTACAGTTAGATAACCGTTATAAAACGCTAACGCCAGAACCAAGAGCCATTAAGTTTATTGATCGTATCGTAGCTGACAGTCGTGCTGTAGCACTAAACCACACTGCTGGTTTAGCATTACCACAACAGGTGCAAATGGCATTGTTTTCATTAAGTTGTTTAATGGACTTAGAAGATAACTACAAAGCCGCCTGTAAACGTATCATTCGTGAGCGTTATACTACATTGTATAAAAACATGGGCGTTGAAATTGAAGAAAACGCAGATCGTGTTGATTACTACACCTTACTCGAGTTAGACACATTAGGTGGCAAACTTTACGGTGAAGACTTTGTGCAATGGTTTAAAGACAACGATAAAGGTAAAGACTTCCTATTTGTGTTAGCGCACAAAACTGGGGTGATTTTACTTCCAGGAAAAGGATTTGATGTTGTTCATGCTTCAGCGCGCGTATCACTAGCTAACTTAACTCACCATGATTATGAGAGAATAGGCCGTGAAACAAGAGCTGTCCTTGATGGTTATTTTGCAGAGTATCAAGCAAGTTAATCAACATTGTAGTTAATTGGTTATATTAACTACTAACCTTCTGATAAATGCCAATCTTTTGATTGGCATTTTTTATAGGCTTGTTTGAAATAGACCCGCTATCGACGCACAATTTGCCTTGTTCTAAGTGAAAGTTGCGTTCTAAAATCAGATATTAAGTCAATATTGACTCAATTAGCATGTAAGCTAATGTCGATGGACAGCTTAGATAGAATAAAAAGTATCAGATTTTTAAACAAAGTGGCTAAGTAAGATGTAGCGAGTGGTATGCTTAACTTAATTAATTAGTGCGCTAAATGATGGCCGGTGACTTAAGGGAATATGAAATGGTATCTTCTAAATTAAATCCTATTGCTGTGGGATTGTTGGGGATGATGTTAACCCCAGCAGCTGTTTTTGCTGACAATGATAATACGGCCAATGCCAGTAAGATACAGCAAAGCGCTGTAGCTGAAAGCGCAACGAATGAACAAAGTTCATTAGTGCCTAATTTAAAAGAAAACCAAGCACCTCTAACGGTTAATAAAGGAAACTTTGTTGCTGCGCCTATCCCTTTTTCAAACCCCACTATCGATTCTGGTTTAGCGGGTCTTGTTGGCTATTTTTACCCACAAACAAACGAACAAAAAGCCATTCAACCTCCTTCTGTTACCGGTGTAGCAGGTTTTTATTCTAGCAATGATAGCTGGGGAGCCGCTGTGGGGCATGCCAGTTATTGGGATAACAATAACTGGCATTTAAAAGGCGGAATAGCCTATGCCGATTTAAAGTTGCCGTTAGTGTCCACTGAGTTTATTGGTTTGCCCATCGCTGTTGACTGGGACATTACCGGTTATGGTGCGTTGTTAGAGTTAGAACGGCGTATTAGCGGTAATTGGTTTGTTGGCATAAATGGAATATTTATTGATTTTGAACAAGATTTTAATGTTGATATTAGTTCAATTCATTTTGATTTAAATAATGAAATTGTGTCAGCAGGATTAGGCGCGGGGATCATTTACGACTCTCGGGATGTGCCAACTAACCCCTATGAGGGTTACTACTTTAAGCTAAATGGCACTGTTTTTAATGATGCAATTGGCAGTGACAATAATTTTGAATCTTATTCGTTGGAATTTGATGGTTACTTCCCTGTGCATGAATCTGTCACTGTTGCATACAAATTAAAAGGCTGTATGAAAGAGGGTGACGTGCCGTTATGGGCCGCGTGTCGCTTAGGTTTGCGTGGTTTTTCGTCAACTGAATATATGGCGTTAGGTTCGATAGAAACTGAAGCTGAAGCGCGGTGGCGTTTTCATAAACGTTGGGGATTAGTTGGCTTTGTTGGTGCAGGCAAGTTGGACGATGTGAATCATACTGATAAATCCAACGATATCATTCCTTCATACGGTATTGGTTTGCGTTTTATGCTGCAACCCGCCGAGCGAATTAATTTACGTTTAGATTATGCTCGCTCATCCAATAATAATAGTGCGATTTATTTTTCTGTCGGAGAAGCGTTTTAGTTGACCTGATTCAAAAGGAGTTAGCATAATTATCTATGTAGCATCTTTTATGATTTTAAGTGATTGATTTTTATATTTAAAATGTCAGGTTTAGCTGGTTTGAGTCATGAGCAATAGATGGATTTAACTCAATATTGGGCAGTATGTTTTGTCCTATGGTTTGTTTTAATTGATTGTAAAGTGCCAAGGCTTGTTCTGGCGCTTGAAAATTATCAGGTGTGTGAATAAATACGTAAGGCTGTTTTCCCTCGTGAATCCATTGGCACAGCTTGGTCACCCATTTAGTAAAGTATTGTTGATTAATAGCTAGATCATGCTGGCCAATAAAGCGCACCACAGGTTGATCCGCTGTCGCAATAGGGTGAACAGGCACATTAGGCTTTTTTTGTTGCGCATCAATAATCGCTGGATTATCCGGTAGGGCGGAAAATATTGGACGAGTATCGATAATAATTCGATTACAGTTATGAGCCTGCAATAAACGGTTGAATTGTCGCTCGGTTTCACCTTTATTAAAAAATGCGGGGTGTCTTACTTCAACACCATAGGTTAATTGCTGGGGTAATTGGTTTAAAAACTGCGCTAAGGTGGGTAAACTACTTGGGCCAAACTGAGGCGGTAATTGAATTTTCCATATGCCTGTTTTAGATAACAATGGCTCCATTAAATCAAAAAATTGCTTAATCGCGGCTTGAGCCCCTTGAAGTTTAAGTTCATGGGTGATCTGTTTTGGCAGCTTAAAAGTGAACCTAAAATTATCATCTGTAGCATCGCGCCAATTTTTAACCGTACTGGACTGAGGTGAGGCATAAAAGGTAGTGTTACCTTCAACGGTATTAAATATTTGTGCATATTTCTCTAACCGCTGTGTGGTTTTTGCGTGACCATACACGCTTTGCTGCCATTGTGGTTGCGACCACATAGCTAACCCTAATCTTAAACGCGGCGGTAATGGTTGCACGTTATCCCTCTGTTAATTTTAATGGCTTTTATTTAATACTTATCTTTTTAGTATTTGTTTGCTTAACGCAATTATATCTTGGTTTTCAGCGGTCGCTATCTATCTTATATGTGCTGGCATCTGATAAAATTAGCTCGTTTGCTATACTGGGTTTTAGTATAGGCTTAACAGTCGGTTTTAATAGTGACATATTGATGTCAAAGCAGTTTAAAGACCTGTTTTCAACGGAGTGATTGTGTCGAGTCCCAATCCTGATAGTCAGTTTGAACTTTCTCAGCTTCACCCAACAATGCCTAAGCGAGCTTCAAGAACCAAGCTTATCTTGGTTATTTTATTGCTGATGATTGTGCTTGGAGTCTTTATAGCCTACGAGGTTAAAACCTCTCATTACCAAGCTAAAATTTTGAACTGGTATGCAAAACAGCTTACCTATCAACTAGTGCCATTTGAAACCAATAAGGTTATCTATCCCCATTATGGCCCATTTGATAAGCGTCATGGCTACACTGAACTTCCTAAACATATTGAAAACCTAAAAAACAATGGTTTTATTGTGCAGCAACAAGCTCACTTTTCGCCTATGTTGCAAGACTATACTCAATATGGTTTTTTTCCGCCTTATCATGAAAAAGCCCAATCAGGGTTAACTATTCAAGATTGTCGTCATCAAGTGGTGTTTGATTCGGTTTACCCAAAGCGGGTTTATCAAGATAGCGATATGATCCCAAGTGAAGTGATTAATACCTTACTGTTTATTGAAAACCGTGAAATGTGGAACCCTGAGCCAAACTATAACCCTGTTATTGATTGGCCCGATTTGTCATCGCGGCAAGTAGCCAAGTGGCCGCTAAAGTGGGCCTGCAAATGTCTAAAGCTGGTGGCAGCACTTTGGCGACACAAATTGAAAAGTTTCGTCATTCTCAATATGGCTTAACATTAAGTATTGAAGACAAGCTGTTGCAGTTAGGTTCAGCGATGATCCGCGTATATCAGCAAGGTGAAAATACCCTTGCCGCGAGGCAGCGTATCGTACAAGATTATTTAAATACTGTGCCACTCTCTTCGGCCCCGGGTTTTGGCGAGGTCAACGGTTTAGGTGACGGCTTGTGGGCTTGGTTTAAAACCGATTTTAAACGTGCCAATCAACTATTAATGTCACCTCATACGGCTGAAAACGCCGCTGAACGTGGGCAAGTATTTCGGCAAATTGTAGCGTTAATGATTGCGCAGCGTCGCCCGTCTTATTACTTGTTACAGGGGCATGACGACCTTGAAAGCTTGGTTGATAGCCATTTACGTCTACTGGTAAGTGAGTCATTAATTGAACCTAATTTAATGACTTCCGCCATGCAGCAGCGTTTAGTGTTTGATGGCCGCAAAGTGATAAATGATAACCCGAACAATAAAGCGATCAATGCGGTGCGCATACGTACGGCCAGCATATTATCCAGTAGCTTGTATGATTTAGACCGCTTTGATTTAGCTATTACTAGTTCATTTCATGGTGATTTGCAGCAACAGATCAGCCGGTATTTACGCAGCTTATCTAATGAAGATGTAGCCGAAAATGCGGGACTAATCGGAGAGCGATTACTGACCAAAGCGCAATTACCTAAGGTAATTTACAGCTTCACCCTGTATGAAAAAGCCAATAATGCCAATCGGGTTCGGATACAAACAGACAGCACAGATCAACCTTTTGATATTAATGAAGGCAGTAAGCTTGAGCTAGGTTCAACCGCTAAGTTACGGGTGCTTGCCACTTATTTGGATATTATTGCTGAGTTACAGCAACGTTTTTCCGACATGACAGTGGCCGATTTACGCCGCTTAGATGTGGAAGCCAAAGATCATATTACTCGTTGGGTGGTTGATTATTTAATTGAAACCCGTGATAGAAACCTAGCGCGAATGCTCGATGCCGCGCTACAGCGAACCTATTCAGCCTCGCCTAACGAGCGTTTTTTTACCGGTGGTGGCTTGCATGTATTTAGTAACTTTAACCGTAAAGAAGACCGTCTCACGCCCACCTTGTATGAGGCCTTGCAAGATTCAGTGAACTTGCCCTTTGTTCGTTTAATGCAAGATATTGTTAACTACAGCAGCAGTTACAACAGTGAAGGTAGCATGGCGCAATTGCTACGTAATGATAAAGACCCGCGCCGCGAAGAGTACCTTAAAGCCTATGCAACCCGTGAGGGGAGTTCGTTTGTAAGACGCTTTTACCGTAAGTATCAGTCGCTCACGCCTGAAGAGCGACTTGATCGATTTTTTGATGGCGTGAGTGCGCAAAAAGATAAACTCGCTGCCACTTTTCGCTATTTGCATCCCAATAATGATGGCAAACAGTTGAAACAGTTTTTAGCTGAGCGCCTGCCTGATAAGTCATTTACCGACCGTGAAATCAATGCCTTGTATAACAAGTACGGCAAAGATAAGTTTAATTTGGCTGACCAAGGTTATATTGCCCGAGTCCATCCATTGGAGTTATGGGTTCTGAGTTATTTAACTGACTCGCCACAAGCCTCATTAACCCAAGTGCTACAAGACAGTCAACCAAGGCTGCAAGAAGTCTATCGTTGGTTATTTAAAACTCGCCATCAAAATGCCCGCGATGTCCGCATTCAAGTGATGCTAGAGGTTGAAGCGTTTTTAAGTATTCACCAACGCTGGCAGCGTATGGGTTATCCCTTTGATTATATTGTGCCGTCATTAGGCTCCGCGTTGGGAAGCTCGGGCGATCGCCCCGCAGCGTTAGCAGAGCTTATGGGAATTATTCAAAATGACGGATATCGTGTGCCTACCATCAGAGTGAACGAGTTACACTTTGCGGCTAACACGCCATACGAAGTTAAATTGGCGCAAAGCGAGCCTAAAATTATTCGCGCACTGCATGCGGATGTGGCCGCAGCGCTTAAAAAGGCGCTGGCTAATGTGGTTGAAAAGGGAACGGCAAGGCGATTAAATGGCGTATTGGTTGATTATCAAGGCCAATTGCTGCAAGTGGGCGGCAAAACTGGCACCGGAGATAACCGCCTAGCCACTGAAATTCGTAATGGCCGTAAAGTGGCCTCAATTGCCACCAACCGTACCGCCACGTTTGCGTTTTATTTAGGCGATAACTACTTTGGTACGTTAACGGCATTTGTGCCCGGTGAAAAAGCAGATGATTTTAGCTTTACCTCAGCGCTCCCCTTGCAAGTACTTAAAGGGATGATGCCCATCCTGGCACCGCAATTATTTGCAACAGAGCCGATTTGTCAGGACTAATTTAGGTAAAGCCCTTTTTATTCACGCTACGCTGTTAGCAATATTCAAATCAATGTTAAAATTGCGCCTTACCATTAAAGTGAGGCGCACATGTCGTTTGAATCATTAGGGCTAAAGCAACCATTATTATCTTGTCTCGCTGAGCTCAATTACGCTCAGGCGACACCTATTCAAACTCAAGCTATTCCGATCATTTTACAAGGCCAAGATGTTATGGCAGGTGCTCAAACTGGCACAGGTAAAACCGCCGCATTTTGTTTGCCGTTAATCCAAATGATCTTGGCTAAAAAGCATAATTTGGCTAAGCAATCGGCCAAGAATAACCTCGCAAATGAGCAAGTGAATAGCGCATCAGTAACCTCAGCGTCAAGCGCCACAGCCTTTATGTCGAGCATGTTAGTGCTTACTCCTACTCGCGAGCTTGCGCAGCAGGTATTTGATAATGTGTGCCGTTATACCCGTGGTTCCAATATTCAAAGCGCATTGTTATACGGGGGGGTCAGTAGCCAATCGCAAATAAAGCAGTTAACTGCTGGGGTCGATATTATTGTAGCCACCCCAGGGCGACTATTAGATTTAGTACGTCAGCGAGCTACCAGCCTAAGCCAGATTAACCATTTGGTGATTGATGAAGCCGACCGAATGCTAGATATGGGCTTTAAAGATGAAATTATTGATGTGTTAAAACGCGTGCCCAAACAGCGTCAAACCTTGCTGTTTTCGGCCACTTTAGATGACAGAATGTTTTCCTTTAGTAAGCGATTACTCACCTCACCGAAAGTGATTGAAGTTAGCCAGCGTAATACCACCGCAGCCACCATTGTTGAGCGGGTGTTTAATGTTGACGCCAACAATAAACCCGCACTTCTGGCTAAGTTAATTAAGCAAGAAAATTGGCAGCAGGTATTGGTATTTAGTCGAACACGACAAGGTGCCGATGCCTTAGCGACCACTATGGCTAAATTGAAGGTCAATGCCGCAGCGTTGCATGCCGACATGTCACAGGCCCAGCGTGAGCAAGTGCTTAGTGATTTTAAAGCTAATAAACTGACGGCATTAATTGCCACCGATGTTGCCGCCCGAGGACTGGATATTGCAAAGCTTAATTATGTGGTCAATATGGAACTGCCCTTTAAGCTAGAAGATTATGTGCATCGCATTGGTCGCACCGGCCGAGCAGGGCAAGAGGGTCAAGCCATCACCTTACTGAGTATTGATGATGAGCCATTATTGATTAAGCTTGAAACCTATTTAGATAGGCGTTTGCCGCAACAGTGGTATCCGGGTTTTGAACCAGATTTAACCCAAGTGGCACCGGTTACGCGCAAAACCAAAAAAGGCTCGTTGAAACAACAAGCACGTCAAAAAGCCTTAGCACAATCAAAGCGAAAATAGCCTATTAAATGCGGCTTTGGTTATATGTGGCAGTGCTTAAGTGCTACTAAAGTTAAGTGCCGCTATAATTCAATGCCGCTATAGTTAAGTGCGCTTAGCGAGCCTAACGGCCATCAATCCTCAATCTTCAATCTTCAAGCCTAAAGGATCTAAAACTCAGCGCTTGGGCTTTCATGGTTTTGACATAAAACCGCCATCGGCTTGTCATCTTGATTGCACCAATTTGTCATAAACTCAGCTTATCTTTAGCTCACGAATTTATTCCGCTAATTAAACCGTGAGCATACTTAAGGAAAGTTTATGAGCAAGGCAACCTTCGACCCAACTAAGTACAATCAAAGTAATAATTTGCCCTTTGCGCAAGTGATGGAAAAGCATTTGTCGCGTCGTAATTTTGTTAAACGTGGCCTAGGGCTCAGCGCCATGACCGCCTTTGCGGGTGTTGGCTTAAGCGCATGCGGCTCAGATAACAACGCAAGTACAACAACGCCACCAACCACCACGCCACCAACGACAACACCGCCTGCCAAAAGCTCTGCTGTATTAGGTTTTGATTCTATCGCGGGTTCCAAAACTGATGCGGTTGCGATTCCTGCGGGATACTCGGCCTATGTGTTAGCGCCTTGGGGCACGCCGCTCAATAGCAAAGCCAATGCTTGGCAAGCGGATGGCTCCAACACCGCAGAAGATCAAGCCAATGCCGTAGGCATGCATCATGATGGCATGCACTTTTTCCCGTTAAATGATGCCGCCGATGATGGCTTGTTGTGTATTAATCATGAATATATTGATCAAAATGCGCTGCACCCAATGGGCCCAACCGCTGATGCAAACGGCAAGCGCACAGTTATTGATGAAATTCGTAAAGAGATCAACGCTCATGGTGTTTCCGTGGTACGGATTCAATTAAAAGATGGCATGTGGCAAGTGGTAGAAAACGATCCTCATAACCGCCGCTTTACTGGGGCAACGGTAATGGATATCGCTGGTCCATTAGCTTATACATCGTATTTAGAAACCCGTTACTCGCCAGATGGTAGTCAAGCCCGTGGCACATTGAACAACTGCGGTAACGGCTACACACCTTGGGGCACTTACTTAACCTGTGAAGAAAACTGGCCGGGGTATTTTGTCAATAAAGGCGAGTTAACTGACGATCAACGTCGTATTGGTATTTCAACATCTGACACCCGTTATGGCTGGAACCATTTAGCAGGAGATAACGACGAGCGTTTAGATGAGTTTGCTCGCTTTGATATCACTGCAAGTGGATCAAGTGCGCAAAGTGATTACCGCAACGAGGCCAATGGCCACGGTTATATTGTTGAAATTGACCCCTACAACCCTAACTCTCGTGCTGTTAAGCGAACGGCATTGGGACGTTTTCGTCATGAAGGCTGCACCTTTGGCAAGTTAGAAGCGGGTAAGCCGATTACCTTCTACTCAGGTCATGACTCACGCTTTGAATATTTATATAAGTTTGTGTCTGATGCGCTGTGGGATGAAGCCGATGCCAATAGCTCAAACCGCATCGCCATGGGCGATAAGTACATGAATGCCGGTACTTTATATGTGGCTAAGTTTAGTGAAGATGGGGTAGGTGAGTGGTTGCCATTAACCTTAGATAGCATCACCACGCAAGGGAATACCCTAGCGGATAGCTTTGATTCAGTTGCCGCGATTATTTTAAACACTGCGGGAGCGGCTGACTTAGTTGGCGCAACACCAATGGATCGCCCTGAATGGGCCGCAGTTGATCCTTTTACTGGCAGTGTTTATTTAACTCTAACCAACAACACCAAGCGCACCACTGACACAAATCCTGCCAATCCTAGATTAAACAACAGCTTTGGTCATGTTATCCGTTGGGATGAAGGTGACAAAGCCACTGAATTTAGCTGGGATATTTTTGTCTTTGGTGCACCGACTAGCGCTGACGAAGCGACGAATCGCTCAGGCTTAAATGATTTAAATCAGTTTGCAAGCCCTGACGGTTTAGCCTTTGATAAGCGCGGGATTTTGTGGGTACAAACTGATAATGGCGCTGATGAAGTCACAGAGTACACTAACGATCAAATGCTAGCCATTGTACCATCAACCTTGGTTGATGCTGATGACAAACAGCAAGTTGTGTCAGCTGAAACTCAGGCTCAGTTGAAGCGCTTTTTTGTGGGCCCAAATGGCTGCGAAGTGACTGGTTTTGCTATTTCGCCAGACTACAGCACGGTATTTGCTAATATTCAGCATCCGGATAATTGGCCATATTCAGACAATGCTGCCGAGCCAACGCCCGCAGGGACAACAATTCGCCCTCGTGCGGCCACTGTTGTCATTCGCAAAAATGATGGCGGTGAAGTCGGCGTGTAATCGTCATTATCTGCAGAATTGATTAGCGATAACTTAAATCACAAAACCCTGATAGACTTAATCTGTAATACGATTGTTATATCAGGGTTTTGCTTTGAGGACGGTTATGCTGAAAGGAATACATCACGCGGCGATAATTTGTCAAGATTATCAACTATCAAAACAGTTTTATACCCAAGTGCTTGGACTCAAAGTGATAGCAGAAAACTATCGCCAAGCAAGAGACTCCTACAAGCTTGATTTAGCCTTGCCAGATGGCACACAAATCGAGCTATTCTCATTTCCTAACCCCCCAATAAGACCTAGCTACCCTGAAGCTCAAGGCTTACGTCATCTGGCATTTTGTGTTGATGATATTAGTCATGCAGTGGCACAGTTGCAGCAACATGGCATTGCAATCGAGCCCATACGAGTGGATGAATATACCGGAAAAAAATACACCTTTTTTAGCGATCCCGATGGCTTACCGTTAGAGCTGTATCAAAGCTAGAGCACCATCCCTGCTTATTGATTTAATGGACTAACTTATGGCAAATGAATTTAATAAGTACAATGTGTTAGTGGTTGAAAGTGTTGACAATATGCGCGCAACCATTGCCAGAATGTTATTGCAAATGGGCTTTAAAAATGTGTATCAAGCTAAGGATGGGGTAGAGGCGATCAGTTATCTTGGCTCTCACCATATCGACTTGGTGGTGTCAGAGCTAACATTGACTCGACTTGATGGGTTGACCTTACTTAGTCATATTCAGGCCGATTTAGATGTACGCCCCATTCCATTTGTGATTATCTCTAGCATTGTTGAACACTCCTTGGTGAAGCAGGCCATTGAGGCCGGGATCTCGCAATACATAGTTAAACCTTTCACTTTTCTTATTTTTAAAGAGCGGATCAGTCGCGCACTCAATCAACCCTTTGCAATTCATCGTCAGCCAAGTGCGGTCAATGCCGTAGCGAATGTGAGCGATAATCAGCCGGAAGCATTTTCTATTTTGGTGGTGGATGATGATGCTGTTGTGCGTCAATCGCTAAATGATTTACTGCGCCCCAATTATCAAGTGACTCTTGCTCGCTCAGGAGTAGAAGCATTCAGTATTTGCCAGCGCGATCCAGTACCAGACTTAATTTTATTGGATATTGTTATGCCAGAGTTAGATGGGATTAGCTTACTGACTAAGTTAAAAGATCATCCAGAAACCAGCCATATCGATGTGATTTTTTTAAGTGGTGAAGACAGTACCCACAGCATTGTTAAAGGCTTTGAACTGGGAGCGGTGGATTACCTCGTTAAGCCTATTTTACCGCTAGAACTGGCTGTCAGGGTGAAAAACCATGTTGAGAATATTCAGGCTCGTCGTCAAGCAAACCAGCAAATTGATCAGATATATCAAACCATTAAAATGAAAAGAGATTATGCTGAGTTATTGCAAAATCACCTGAAAAACCAACTCACCTTAATTGCCGAATCGGCCACCATGATCAAAAAAAATGTTCATCATAAAACTCAGGTAGAAACCATCAGTTCTATTATTGCTGATGGCAGTAAAAGAATGAAACAGCTAATAGATGTGATTTTAACCCTGCATACAGTGGAGGATGATATTTATCCATGCAAACCACAAAAATTCAATATTGTTGAATTAATTGAAGAGGTTATGCGGGTTAATTTGGTTAGCCTGAATCAACGCAATTTAGAAACTTTACAGGTATTTGATGATACCGACATTAAGGTGTTTGCTGAACTTGATTTGAGCCGCTCAATGTTCAATGTGATGTTTCAATACTTTATTCACACATCGCCAAGGGGCGCGGCGGTTAAAGTTATTATTCAACGAACCGATGATGCGGTTGTGTGCATGTTTGCAAATAACAGTGCAATACTCGAGTCAGAATGTCGCCTTGCTTTTGAGCGCAACACCACCGAAAGTGCCATAGGCAATGTCCGATATGGTTTGTATTTAGCCAGTAAAATAGCTGAAATACAGCAGTTGAGCATTCACCTGCAATCAGACTCTATTGAGGGAACGCGCCTTTGGGTGTCAATGCCCACTAGCTGATCATTATTCATTATTTCACAATCGTTTAAGACTGCTTTGCTAGGCTCTGTCGCCCAAAATTTAGCGGCGTGTTTATGGAGCGTTTAGGTTATGCAAGTCTCAGAGTTATTGTCGTTATTTAAACGAGTCGATCGAAGCAAAACCTTTCAAGGTTTTGTCATCTTTGTCATTGTGGTTTCTGCATTGTCGATAGGTGCGCATACTTACCATTTGCCAGCTTGGCTGGAGCAAAGCTTACTGGTACTTGATGTTGCGATTACGGTGTTTTTTTCTATTGAATTAATTATTCGTTATCTTGCTAGTGATGGCGCAAAAGCATTTTTTTCCAAAGGCTGGAACATTTTCGACACCATTATTGTGATTGGCAGCCTAGTGCCGCTAGGAGGCTCGACCATTTTGTTGGCGCGCTTATTACGGATTTTCCGCGTGCTGCGGTTAGTTTCTATGGTGCCAGAACTGCGAATGCTGATAAACGCACTGCTTAAAGCCATTCCTCGCATGGGCTATATTGCGCTCCTTATGTTTGTGATTTTTTATATTTACGGTGCAGTAGGCAGCATGTTATTTGCTGATATTAATGACTTTTTGTGGGGCGATGTGTCAATTGCTATGTTGACATTATTTCGTATTTCTACCTTTGAGTCATGGACTTCCATCATGTACGAAACCATGGCGGTTCATCCATTAAGTTGGCTGTATTATCTTACCTTTATCTTTTTAACCACCTTTGTATTTTTAAATATGATGGTTGGCGCTGTGCTAGATGTGATGGGGGAAGAGACTCAAATAATGCGCGACCATCAAGCCAAAAAACAGCTAGATGAAACAGATGACGCGCAAACTGCAATCCTTGCCACTGCCGATGATACAGCGTTAGAAATTCAAAAACTGCATGCCAAAATTGATCAGTTAACGGCGATGTTAACGGCAAATACCACTAAAGCGCAGCGTTAGCGAACCAACTTGTTATTGCTCATTTAAAAGGCTTGAACTGGTTATCAGTTCAAGCCTCTTTCATTTAAAGGCCATTTAAAGCTTCGTATAAGAGATTAGCTCAGGGTATTCAGTGCGTTATCTTAGTTAACCCAGTAAACGACACAGCTATATTTTGTTCGACCAATTGATTAGGCACTTCCGCCATTGCTTGTTGCTCACCATGTTGCCAATAACTAATTTTAAGTTGGCTAACATGAAGCGGATCAGGTATCCCAATGGTGTTGAGCTTTATTCTATCCCCTAAAAGCATACTATCGAGGTGACTGATGTGAGCCGTTTGGTTATTTAAGCGGAACAGTCCCAAATACCAAAAATTGCCTGAACCTTGGTTCGATACTGCAAAGGGCGCAGCAAATAGCATTTCCTGCTCAGGATTGCCTAAATTGATGGGGGTGATTTTGCTGTAATCGAGCGCAACCGAACCAGAGTCGAATGCATCTTGATAATGACCAATCGCTAAATGTATGTTATCGGCTCGCTTTAACTCAGTCAGTGGCACAAATATAGGCTTGTTGGCTGGCGACTCTGGCAGTTGTATTTGCCATTGCTTGTCGGTTTGAAAGCTAAATAAGGCGAGCATTACATCATCTAAGTTAACTAACTGGGTATTAGCAGAATGTGCTGATTCATCGGTTTGGCTGATGGCTTGATGATTTATTGAAGCGGGCATAAACCCATAGCCAATCAATAGCGCAAATATGAATACCACAGAGATGATGATATACATGGATTTATTCATCAGTAATACCAATCACAGTAAATAAGTGGACAGAAATAGCGTAGCAAAAATGGGTGATAACAAGACAGATTTTTTTGATAAGGAATTATTTTTTAATCAAAAATCTAACGCGGTTATCAGGAGTTTTCACAAGCTAGAATGATCAGTTACTTAATACAATGCACTTAATACCTTAAATGCATTATAAACGTCATAAAGTTAACCTATGCTAGCCTGAATTGGTAGCTTAGGGTGACTCATTCAGTCGTCGCTTTAATGATGACCATTAGCAACCTGTATTGTGAATATTAATGAATCCATTTGCCGATTAACATCGTAATCAGTAGCAACACTAGGTAGAACTTGGTTAACTCTATCGCTTTTATTAACCTATAACTAATGCTGTTGTTAACGCCTTTTAATATGCTAAGGTGATGAAAAATAACAACTCTATCTTGATAAATAAGAGATGTATATGAATAAAACCGTATTGATTACAGGCGTAGGAAAACGCATTGGTTATGGGCTTGCAAAGCATTTTTTAGCCCAGGGGTATCAGGTGATTGGCACCTATCGCAGTCATTACGACAGCATTGAGCAGTTACGCAAATTAGATGCGACCCTTATCCAAAGTGATTTAACCGACAGCGATTCAATCCAGCGGTTAATCAGCCAAGTACAGCAATGCCCAAGACTGGATTGCATTATTCATAATGCCTCAGACTGGCTACCCGACAACAGTGGGATCAGCCCGAGTGACACCATTACACGCATGATGCAAGTGCATGTGAATGCGCCTTATGAAATTAACTTAGCCTTAGGCGATTTACTTAGCCGTAGCGCCATTGAAAATGCGCCAAATACTGACAGTGCAATTGGTGGCAGTAACATTATTCATATTACAGATTATGTTGCAGAAAAAGGCAGTAAAAAACATATTGCCTACGCTGCCAGTAAAGCGGCTTTGCACAACTTAACTTTATCGTTTGCGGCCAAATTAGCTCCCCATGTCAAAGTGAACTCCATTGCCCCAGCAATGATTTTATTCAATGAGCACGACGATGATGCATACAAGGTGAAAGCGCTTGCTAAGGCTATTTTGCCTAAAGAGGCGGGTAATGCTGAAATTATCTCGCTGGTGGAGTATCTCATTAAAAGTCATTACGTTACCGGTAGAAGTTACCCCGTTGATGGTGGGCGGCATCTAGTGTAAACCTTACCTAAATCAACTCAAAGGCGCACAAGCGCCTTTTTTAATGGGTATTAATTTTTGAATAGACATCTAGACGTCTTATTGCTAGTGTGGAGTCTTGCTGGATGATGATTGTTTTTTATTCGGTAACTTATCCGGCAACGCCCATTTGATTGATGACACAATTTAAATCTCTAAGGTAAAGGAAGGCATTATGACGGCAGCAAACATGAAACTGGAATCACTGGCATTACATTATGGCTACGAATCAGAAGCCACAACCAAAGCCGCGGCAGTGCCGATTTATCAAACCACTTCCTATACCTTTGATGATACCCAGCATGGCGCAGATTTATTCGATTTAAAAGTTGCCGGTAACATCTATACCCGCATTATGAACCCAACCACTCACGTACTTGAGCAGCGCCTTACAGCTATTGAAGGCGGTATTGGTGCCTTAGCGGTTGCATCAGGTATGGCTGCTATCACCTATGCGATCCAAGCGTTAACTCAGGTGGGTGACAACATTGTCAGCACGAGTCAGTTATATGGTGGTACTTATAATTTATTTGCCCATACTTTGCCGCGCCAAGGCGTTGATGTGCGCATGGCCGCCTATGATGACTACGCTGGCCTAGAAACATTAATTGACGATAAAACCAAAGCGCTATTTTGTGAATCCATTGGTAACCCCGCGGGAAACGTGGTCGATTTACAACGTTTAGCCGACATTGCCCACAAGCATGGCGTGCCGTTAATTGTTGATAATACCGTCGCTACACCAGTGCTTTGCCGCGCTTTTGATCATGGCGCAGACATAGTGATCCATTCACTAACCAAATACATAGGTGGTCATGGCACGACCATTGGCGGGGTGATTATTGACTCGGGTAAATTTGATTGGGTGGCCAATAAAGATCGCTTTGCGGTTTTAAATCAACCCGATCCTTCCTATCACGGTGTGGTTTATACCGAGGCGTTTGGGCCAGCAGCGTTTATTGGTCGTTGTCGCGTTGTGCCATTACGTAATACAGGGGCGGCATTATCACCACAAAGTGCCTTCTTATTACTACAAGGATTAGAAACCTTAAGTCTGCGTATGGAACGCCATTGCAGTAATGCCCTCGCACTCGCGCAGTATTTACAGCAACATCCCAATGTAAGTTGGGTAAACTATGCGGCATTGCCTGATAGCCCATTCAATGCGACTTGTAAAAAAATCACCAATGGTAAAGCGTCTGGCATCATCAGCTTTGGCATAAAAGCCGCTGATGCGCAGGCGGGTAAAATTGCCGGTGGTAAGTTTATTGATGCGCTTCAAATGGTACTACGCTTGGTCAATATTGGTGATGCTAAATCATTGGCTTGTCATCCTGCCAGTACCACGCACCGTCAATTAGACAGCGCAGAATTGGCTAAAGCTGGAGTGTCTGAAGACTTAGTACGGATCTCGGTTGGCATTGAGCATATCGATGACATTATTGCCGATGTGAGTCAGGCATTAGATAAAGCGGTGAGTTAACGACAAAAGCAGTCCAATGATTGAGATGTAAATTGTTAAAAAATTAAACCCCATCAATATTTGTCATGATGGGGTTTTATGTCATTTACTGACAGGCAAATCGTCTTGTTGGGGTAATGATCACCGGTAATGGCACGTCCCAATATTCGATGGGGAGTTGACTAACTTGCTGACAATCATGTGCAAACCCGACTGCCAATGGCTTTCCATCAACCACTTGGCATAAGGTGCGATCATAATAGCCACCGCCCATCCCCATACGATTTCCCTTGTCATCAAAAGCAACCAGTGGTGTGACAATCATATCGAGTTTGTTTACCGGGATAATAGCTTGTACCGACAGCGCTGGCTCAGCAATACCGTACTGATTGATAACCATTTTTGAATTTGCATGATAATGCAAAAACAGCAAGTTACCTTTGCTAAATGGGTGAATGATCGGCAAGTAGGTTTTAATGCCTTCTTCCCATAATGCTTCAATTAATTTTTGGGTTGCAAGTTCGCCATCGTGAGTAAGGTATATGGCCACATGTTGGGCATTGTGTGCTTGCACTTCTGCTAATAAATGCCGACTCGCTATTAATGCAAATTGATGTTGTTCTTCTGCTGATAAGCTGTTGCGTTCTTGTCTGACATGGCGACGAATGTTGTCACGACTCATACCTGAACTATCAAACAAGGGGTCTGGGTTTTCAAGCGGAGTAGCAAAATGTGTGATTTTAATGGTGGCTTGCAAGGTGGGTGCATTAGTTGCACCAGATTCCATAAAGCGGGTGATGGTCATAAATTAGGATGCTCCCCAGAATACCGTAGCCGGTGTAAGCCCTTGAACCGTAGGTTCAAGGCGGGTAAATGTTTATATCCTAAGGCTTCTCGGTACTAGCCGAGCATGCGCAATGTCAATAAAAGCATTCACCCTGGGTTTGTAAATATCGGCACAGGGACATTACCAACTACGCATATCCCAGGGAGCAAAACAGGTTAGATAATTGCTTCAAAGCAGTTAAAGCCATTATTCTTAGTTTAGTCGTCCTTGCGGCTTCGTTCAATCAACGAATTTTCAAGTGTTGCTTGCAACAATGAAATACGCTCGTCCATTTGCGCCATATAATGTTTGTTTTTTTGCCTTTCTTCGTACAATTCATTACCAATATTCAAGGCTGCCATAATGGCGAGTTCTTCACGACTTAAATTATTGGTACGTGTTTTGAGGTTAGTTAACTGCCCCTCAACTTCACTGGCAACTGCACGTAAGGCTTCCTCGCGTCCCTTGGGACAAGCGATAGAGTAGGTGCGCCCTAAAAGGGTAATTTCAACTGCACTAGCACTCATAATGTCGCAACGAGATCCTTTTCGAAAAAAAGCATGTTTGTTTAAGCCGAACTATATAGGGCTGAATTTAAAAGAGCAAGGCAACCCTGCGCCTTTTTGCTCATTTGCTGTTTGTCTGAGCAAATCGATAGTTTTATCGCATACCAAGAGGCAAGTATTTGGCGCAAATAGCTAACTCTGCTAGCATTGGGAAAGTTATTGCACTTTAGGACAGCACCATGGCAACCCCACCTTCATTATGTATCGAAAACCTTAAAAAAGCCTTAGATGCGGCCGAAATTGGTCAGCATCCCGTTGAAGTTCATGGCGCATTGGTCGGGCTGATCTGTGGGGGAGTTGATCAGCAAAATCATGCTTGGGTCGCACCTTTAATTGATTTAATGAACGATGGCCAACAACTTGATGCTGAGTTATTAAAACTCATCAATGAGCTTTATCAAGACACGGTTACCCGATTAACTGATTTTGAGTTTGGTTTTACCTTATTGTTGCCAGAAGAAGAGGTTTCGCTTTCTCACCGTGTTGAAGCATTATCGCTGTGGACTCAAAGCTTTTTAACTGGTATTGCCATTATTCAACCAAAGTTGAATCAGGCTTCTGAAGATGTGCGTGAAGTGATTAAAGATCTGGCCGAAATTGCTCAAGTTGAATTTGACGTTGTCGATGATGATGAATCAGAATCAGCCTACATTGAGCTGCAAGAGTTTGTGCGCATGTCCGCCATTTTGTGTTATTCAGAATTTGGCCCCGAGCCAGAAATGGATAACGCAGACGATCCCCAAACCATGCACTAATCGATCATTGTATTTCATCCGTATGAACTGTTGTTATTCACTTTGAGCTAAATTCATCTAATTATGAGTAAAACGCCAGCAGCACTGCAGCAATTTGATATCGTGATTATTGGTGGCGCCATGGCTGGCGCTTCATTGGCATTAGGGTTAGCCAAACTAAATCAACAGCGTAAATTGCAACATCTACCTTGTTTATCGGTCGCGTTAATTGAAGCTCATCAAGCCGATGATAGTCATCCCGGCTTTGATGCTCGCTCAATTGCAATTGCCCATGGGTCTATTTTTGAATTAACCCGTTTGGGTATTTGGCCTAAATTGGCACATTTAGGCACTGCCATTAGTGATATTCATGTGTCTGATCGCGGTCATTTTGGTATGACCGAGCTAAACGCCGAACCATTAGGTTTATCAGCATTGGGTCAGGTCGTTGAGCTGGCCAAAGTTGGCCAAGTATTATTTAGTGAATTACAACAAGCTGATATTAGCTTGTTTTGCCCAGCCAAATTAGCCTCGCTGACAGCCAAAGCCGATGGTCATTATCTTGAGCTTGATGATGGTAGCCAATTAAGTGCTAAATTGCTGGTGGCCGCAGATGGGGCTAATTCAGTTGTGCGCCAACAGCTTAAATTAGCCGCGGAGCAAATCGATTTTGGCCAAAGCGCTATTGTGGCTAATGTTGAAACCGACAAGCCACATCAGCACTGGGCATACGAGCGCTTTACTGAAACCGGCCCCATTGCATTGTTACCCATGGCAAATATGGCCAGCTCAAACCCGTCTAGTTCAAATAAGGCCCGCTTATCTTTGGTGTGGGCTGTGTCTCCAGATAAAGCAGAGCAGCTAAAAAACATCAGTGAGAATGACTTTTTACAGCAGTTACAGCTTGCCTTTGGCAATCGTGCTGGGCGCTTTATGGCAGTCGGGCAGCGGGTAACGTATCCACTCACCTTAACCCGAATGACGCAGCCGATTTATCATCGCTGCGTGTTTGTGGGTAATGCGGCGCAAACCTTACACCCAATTGCAGGCCAAGGGTTTAACTTGGGGCTGCGAGATGTGGTGAGTCTTATTGAGGTAATTGAGCAGCAGTTAGCCCAACATCTTCATGGCGATGTCAAAGCCGATGTAGGCAACAGCCAAGTGGTGCACCAATATTTAGCCAGCCGCCAACAAGATAGAACCCGTACCATGAATAATATTGAATTTTTAGTGCGCGGCTTCTCAAATCAGCACTGGCCATTAGTGGCTGGGCGCAATATCGGATTAAGATTATTGTCATGGCTGCCGCCACTTAAACGCCCTGTTGCACAAGTTGCTATGGGGTGGCGTTAATCACCGTTTATGCCGCCCATAATGCTAATGCGATAGTTGTTAATCACTTTTTATTACTCAGTTTTGTAAGGAACACACCATGTATACAAGCCAAACCTATGATGTAGCTATTATTGGCGGTGGTATGGTGGGCTTAGCAACAGCCATTGGTTTAGCCGAAGCCGATTTAAACGTGGTGGTGATTGACGCAGGTAGCACAGCCCAAGTTACGGGCGAGCCTAAATTACGGGTAAGCGCCATTAATAAAGCCAGTCAGCAGCTTTTAATCAATTTAGGTGCGTGGCCATATCTAGATCATGACCGCGTAAGTCCATATCAAAAAATGGCCGTATGGGACAAAGACGGCATGGGCAAGATTAACTTTGATGCCCACGATATTAGCGAAGCTTATTTAGGCTCGATAATTGAAAACGACGCCATTAGTTATGCCCTCGCCAAACGTGCCAGCGAACTGAGCAACATTACTCATATTGAACAGCAGCGATTATCTCGCGTTGCCTTTGGTGAGCGTGAGGCATGGTTAACTCTTGAAAATGGTGACAACTTATCAGCGGCATTAGTGGTTGGCGCTGATGGTGCCAACTCATGGGTACGTCAGCAGTGCAATATTCCCCTTACTTTTTGGGATTATGGCCATCATGCCATAGTGGCCACAGTGCGCACGACCGAGCTGCATCACGCTACCGCGCGTCAGGTATTTTTACCCAATGGTCCCTTAGCTATGCTGCCATTATACGAAGACAACTTATGCTCGATTGTTTGGTCAACCTCACCGCAGCAGGCTCAGCAGCTATTGGCAGTAGATGCCAGCGAATTTGGCAAAGCACTCACCGCAGCCCTTGATGGCCGCTTAGGTGTGTGTGAGCTGGTTAGCGAGCGCCAAGCATTTCCTTTGCGTATGCGTTATGCCCGCCACTTTGCCCGTCACCGCATGATATTAGCTGGCGATGCAGCACATACAATTCACCCGTTAGCAGGCCAAGGCGTTAACCTTGGATTTTTAGATGCTGCCAGTATTATTGAAACGGTTGTTGAGCTTCATGAACAGGGTAAAGATATTGGCGAATATAGCCATTTACGCAGTGTTGAGCGTTGGCGTAAAGCTGAAGCCATGGAAATGATCGCCACCATGGAAGGCTTTAAACGTTTATTTGCAGGCGACAATCCCGTCAAAAAAGCCATTCGCGACATTGGATTATCGCTAGTTGATAATGTTGCTGGGCTAAAAACAGTGTTCATCAGACAGGCCATAGGCAATAAGATGACATTACCTAAACTGTGCCGTGATCCAAATACACCTTCTTAAGATGTAAAATCGCTTATATATCAGGTGATCCAGCGCCATTGATGTTTTTAATCTAAACAGTGTGAAATTTTGTTACAGATTTCACATTAGCATAACTAATGGGTTGGCTGTCGGATTAGAAAATTTTCTTGTATACAATCATTAACTGCCGAGTATAATTTCGCCGCATTTTATCAAATACCTAGGTCATGCTGCGGCGTGATACTACCCACAATAAGGGATAAGAATGGCCAGCAAAACAGTACTCTTCAATAAGCATTTAGAATCAAACGCCAAGATGGTGGATTTTCATGGTTGGGAAATGCCAATCAACTATGGTTCGCAAATCGAAGAGCATCACGCTGTTCGTCAAGATGCAGGTATGTTTGACGTGTCACACATGACCGTTGTAGACGTGACCGGCACAGACGCATGTGCATTTTTACGCAAGCTACTTGCCAATGATGTTGCCAAACTTACCGTACCGGGCAAAGCCTTATACGGCGGCATGTTAGATGAAAACGCCGGTATCATCGACGACCTTATCACTTACTACCTAAGCGATACCCATTACCGCGTTGTGGTTAACTCAGCCACCCGTGAAAAAGACTTAGCATGGATCAACAAACAAGCTGCCGCCTTTGATGTCACCATCACTGAGCGCCCAGAACTCGCCATGATCGCTGTACAAGGCCCTAACGCTAAAGCTAAAGCGGCCACAGTATTTACCCCTGAGCAAAATGCTGCCGTTGAAGGCATGAAGCCATTTTTTGGGGTGCAATCCGATAGCTTATTTATCGCCACCACAGGTTACACCGGTGAAGCAGGCTACGAACTCATTGTTCCAGAAGCGGAAGCTGAAGCTTTATGGCAAGCTTTATTAGATGCAGGCGTACGCCCATGTGGTTTAGGCGCGCGTGACACCCTACGCTTAGAAGCGGGTATGAACCTATACGGTTTAGACATGGACGAAAGTATTAATCCATTAGCCGCAAACATGGGGTGGACTGTGGCATGGGAGCCAAGTGACCGCGATTTTATTGGCCGCGCTGCATTAACTGAATTAAAAGCGGCAGGAACTGACAAATTAGTCGGTTTAGTCATGGAAGAAAAAGGCGTTTTACGCCATGATATGCCAGTGTTTTTTACCGATGAAAACGGTGTAGAACATCAAGGTGCGATCACCAGCGGGACTTTCTCGCCAACTTTAGGCTATTCTATTGCCATGGCTCGTGTGCCAAACGGTATTGGTGCTACAGCTGAAGTTGAAATGCGTAAAAAACGCGTTACGGTAAAAGTGATTGCCCCAAGCTTTGTGCGTAACGGTAAACAAGCATTCTAGTTTATGCGTTTTGCTTGCACCTACATTTATGGTGTGAGCAAAACGACAGATTTGACTAAGACATTAGAACAACAGATTAAAGAACCAAATTAAAGGATAACGACAATGAGCAACATTCCAGCAGATTTGAAATATGCTTCTTCACACGAGTGGATCCGTTTAGAAACCGATGGCAGCTACACTGTAGGTATCACTGATCACGCACAAGAGCTATTAGGTGACATGGTATTTGTTGAGTTACCAGAAGTTGGCGACACAGTAACAGCGGGCGACGATTGCGCTGTAGCTGAATCAGTTAAAGCGGCATCAGACATTTATGCACCTATTTCAGGTGAAGTGATTGCCATTAACGAAGCATTAGAAGATTCGCCAGAATTAGTAAACAGCGACGCATTTGGTGACGGTTGGTTCTTCCGTGTTATGCCATCTGACGCCTCTGAAGCTGACGCACTATTAGATGCTGAAGGCTACCAAGAAGTGATTGACGAAGAGTAATTTTTGTCGCCGCTGAGAAGCTCCCTCGGGAGCTTCTTTGCTATGTGTTAAAGCGTAAAAAATAACAGGTTTATTTGCCTGAACATTGTTGAAAGTGCGCCTTTACAACAATGTAAACGTACTATACCCATCTACACACTCCCCAGTTTTTGTGCCCTACAGCTTAAAACTGGCAAATTGGAACAGCTTAATCATGACCAAGCAAACCCTTACACAATTAGAACAGCACGAATTATTTTTAACTCGTCACATTGGGCCAAACCTAGCGCAACAACAAGAAATGTTGAACTTTGTTGGTGCTGAGTCGTTAGAAGACTTAACCGCTCAAACTGTGCCGGGCAAAATTCGTTTACCACAGGAATTAACCATTGGTGATTCATGTGGCGAAGCTGAAGGCACAGCTTATATCCGAAATATTGCTGATAAAAACAAAGTATTTAAAAGCTATATCGGAATGGGCTACTACGGCGTACAAGTGCCGAATGTCATCTTGCGTAATGTGTTTGAAAACCCAGGTTGGTACACAGCCTATACTCCTTATCAACCAGAAATCGCACAAGGCCGTTTAGAAGCGATTTTAAACTTCCAACAAATGTCGATGGACTTAACTGGTCTTGATTTAGCATCAGCCTCATTACTTGATGAAGCCACCGCCGCCGCTGAAGCTATGGCATTAGCCAAGCGTGTGTCTAAAGCCAAAAAAGCCAATACTTTCTTCGTTGCTGACGACGTATTCCCACAAACATTAGACGTGGTAAAAACGCGTGCAGAATGTTTTGGTTTTGAAGTGGTTGTTGGCCCAGCACATGAAGCCGTTAACTACGAGCTATTTGGTGCGTTGTTCCAATACACTAACCGTCACGGCCAAATTAATGATTACACCGAGCTATTTGCTACTTTGCGTGAAAGCAAAGCCATTATTACCGTAGCGGCTGACATTATGTCGTTAGTGTTACTGAAATCACCCGGCGCAATGGGCGCAGACGTGGTATTTGGTAGCGCGCAACGCTTTGGCGTACCAATGGGATACGGCGGGCCACACGCTGCATTCTTTGTTGCCCGTGATGAGCACAAGCGTTCAATGCCGGGTCGTATCATTGGTGTGTCAAAAGACAGCCGTGGTAATCAAGCACTGCGTATGGCAATGCAAACGCGCGAACAACATATTCGCCGAGAAAAAGCCAACTCAAACATTTGTACAGCGCAAATCTTACTTGCCAACATGGCATCGTTTTACGCGGTATTCCACGGTCCACAGGGTTTAAAAACCATTGCATCACGCATTAATCGTTTTGGAGATATTTTAGCTGCAGGTTTGCAAGCTAAAGGGTTAAGCCTAGTTAACAACACTTGGTTTGACACCATCAGCGTTCAAGGCGCAGATGTGGCAGCCATTAACGCTCGCGCACTTGCCGCTGAAATTAACCTGCGTATTGATGCCGATGGTGTGTTTGGTATCAGCTTAGATGAAACCACCACTCGTGCTGACGTGGCGGTATTATTTGATGTAATTTTAGGTGCAGGCCATGGCTTAGATGTGGCTGCATTAGATGCGCAAATTGTGGCAAATGGTAGCCAATCTATTCCGGCTGCCCTTGTTCGCCAAGACGCAGTATTAACCCATCCAACATTCAATCGCTACCAAAGCGAAACTGAAATGATGCGTTATATCAAGCGTTTAGAAAACAAAGATTTAGCGTTAAACCACTCAATGATCTCGTTAGGCTCATGCACCATGAAGCTAAACGCAGCCGTTGAAATGCTACCCGTTAGCTGGCCAGAATTTGCCAACATGCACCCATTCTGCCCGCTAGATCAAGCACAAGGTTATACCCAATTAATTAACGAGTTATCTGACTTTTTAGTTAACATCACAGGTTACGACGCCGTGTGTATTCAGCCAAACTCTGGCGCACAAGGCGAGTACGCTGGCTTATTAGCCATTAAAAAGTACCACGAGTCACGCGGCGACGCGCACCGTGATATTTGCTTAATTCCACAATCTGCCCACGGCACTAACCCTGCGTCAGCGCAACTTGCGGGTATGAAGGTAGTGGTAACGGCCTGTGACAAACAAGGTAACGTTGATTTAGAAGACTTACGCGCTAAAGCAAGCGAGCTTGCTGATCGTTTATCGTGCATTATGATCACCTACCCATCTACCCACGGTGTGTATGAAGAATCTATCCGTGAAGTATGCGACATTGTTCACCAGTACGGTGGCCAAGTGTACCTAGACGGTGCCAACATGAACGCGCAAGTAGGTTTAACATCGCCTGGCTTTATTGGCGCAGACGTATCACACTTAAACCTACACAAAACCTTTGCTATTCCGCACGGCGGTGGTGGTCCTGGTATGGGCCCAATTGGTGTTAAAGCTCATTTAGCGCCATTTGTAGCGGGTCATAAAGTGGTTAAGCCGGGTCGTGAAAGCGACAACAATGGCGCTGTTTCTGCCGCACCTTATGGCAGTGCAAGCATTTTACCTATCAGCTGGATGTACATTAAGCTGTTAGGCACTAAAGGTGTGACGCAATCAACTCAAATGGCATTGCTAAACGCTAACTACGTGATGAAAAAGCTATCTGCACATTACCCAGTATTATTTACTGGCCGTAATGACCGCGTAGCCCACGAATGTATTATCGACTTACGCCCAATTAAAGAAGCGTCAGGCGTGACTGAAATGGACATTGCTAAGCGTCTAAACGACTATGGTTTCCACGCGCCAACCATGAGCTTCCCAGTTGCGGGTACGCTAATGATTGAGCCAACAGAATCAGAATCAAAAGTTGAACTAGACCGCTTTATTGAAGCCATGATTTCTATTCGTGGCGAAATAGCCAAAGTAGAAGCAGGCGAGTGGCCAGCCGACAACAACCCATTGCACAATGCACCACACACCATGGCAGATATTATGGACCCAGAGTTTGATACTCGTCCATACAGCCGCGAAGTGGCCGTGTTCCCAAGTGCATCAGTTAAGGCCAACAAGTTCTGGCCAACGGTTAACCGTATTGATGATGTTTATGGGGATAGGAATTTGATGTGTAGTTGTGCACCAATGGAAGATTATCAGTAAATGATACTGGCTACTTGGCCTCGATAATACGGCTTCAGTTTAAGGTTTTCGCTGCTCATTGACACCAGTCAACTCCGCGGCGAAAACCTCAAACTTCTTTGTCTTATCATCGGCAGTAACGCCATTATCGTGGTAGTAGACTTCATTGAAATTTAGATCTTAAAAAAGCGAACCGTTTGGTTCGCTTTTTTATTTAAACCATCTTATGCACAAGTACCTTGCTGCCCCCACTTATTTAAAACATGTAAAACAATACTAAAAGCATGGTGGTGATCCTTAATATTTGTCGCTACTTACATTTAATATGGTACTTTAGCTGTCATCTTATGTCAGTTTAGGTTGTGTGTGTGACTTTTTTTGGCTGGCAATTTCTGTCAGCGGTGGTATTATTTTCACATGGTAAAATATGTTTTTACTAACTGGGGGCTGTATGGCTGCTTTAGATGCAAAAGTAAAATCAAGAAATGATGTATCTTCATTGGTGAGGAACTATGTCTATCATTTGCAGTTTGGAAAAGCATTTACAACTAAACAAATTTTGAAAAAGAAAAAGTTGGGCGATGATCAGAGTGATGCAATAGCAAGTGCTCTAAGTCGCATGACGAAGAGAAAGGAAATTATTCGAATTTCAAATGGCGTTTACTACAGACCAAAACAAAGTCGTTTTGGGCGTTTACCTATCGAGACAAAAGAACTTGTAGCAGCTATTGCTAAAAACAAAGATGCGACTATTGCCCCAGCTGGTGTCACAGCGGTCAATGCTCTTGGCTTGGATACACAGCTTTCGATGGTGAAGAGTTTTATCATTTCAGAGCGTGTACGTGCGAAAATAGATGTTAAAAACGTTAAATTTGAATATAAAGAGTCTTTTAAATTTTTTGTTTCTCATTTTAATGTGAAAGAAGAAAATACGAAAAATAAAGCTCTGATTTTATGGAGTGCATTTTCGTATTTAGATAAGTCGGGATTTAAACTCTATGAAGATGAATTAAAGCTTAAGTTTAGATCAATGCTAGAACCAAAAGTACAAACCAAATTCATTAGCGCTCTACCTCGTTCAATGAAATGGATTTCTGAATCTCTCGAAAGGAAAGAAGTGGATGAGCGAGTTTCTAAATCTTGATTTTGAAGCAAGAAGAGAAGCGCTACTTGCTGCTCAAGAACAACACGCAAGTAATTTACCTGCTTACATTATTGAAAAGGATTATTGGGTAACAATTACTCTGAAGGTACTGTATTTAGCAATAGCACCTAAACTATCGGGTAGGTCTCCTAACCCCTTTGTTTTTAAAGGCGGAACGTCATTATCAAAATGTTTTAATGTGATAAACAGAATGTCTGAAGATATAGATTTATCTCTCTCTTTGGATCTGCTTGGTCACAATGCTGTAATTAAACAAGAAGGAATCAGTCGAAAAAAATTACAGCAGGCAGCTAATCAAATACAAGATACGGCTAAAAAGTTTGTTGCTGAGACGTTGTTTGACGAAGTGTCCCAAGAGTTAAAAAAGTTTGATTCTTCAATTAGTCTCAAGATCGAAGATAATGGTCTTGATATCGGTATTTATTACCCCTTAGCGCTTGGGGAAGGTGAATACGGTACTGGCGTGTTACCAAGGGTTCTCCTTGAAACAGGAGGTTTGTCCGACGACAATCCAACAGAGACTGTTCAAATCCAACATATGTTGGGAGAGTCGATAGACAGCTTATATGATGAGCCGTTTGAGGTGGTAGCGTTAGCTCCTGTTAGAACGATGCTTGAAAAAATGTTTGGTGTGCATACCAATTTGACTCAAAAAAAGATTCAGGATAAGTACGCTCGGCATTTATTTGATATTGTTCAGCTTAGTTCAGCCTATCCCAATTGGCATCAACAAAGTGCTCTCTTTTTTAATCATGTTGATTTCTCTGACGCTAATTATAAAACTCATCAAGAATCATGTGACACTGCTCGTCAGGGGCCACTGAAATTGTGTCCTGATTGTGAAGACATGGATTCTCACTACCGAAGTGACTGGGAAAAAATGAGTGATATGTTCCCCGGAGGAGCGTTGCCTCATACCTATGAAAAATTAATTGAACAAGTAAAGGTTATCGAAGTTCATGCAAACAAAACATTCTTTGTTTGATACTTAGTTAACCAAAAATAATAAGACAGCCATCATTAATCAATAACATAAGACCTTTGCCGTGCACGCAAGCGAACTCACCTGACTGAGCGGTTGTTGGATTGTGGGAGTACATTGAGTTAGTAAGAACTGATGGTATTTCGGTGTATTCAGCTCATATTTGCCGTTATTAAGCCATTACAAATCAGTCCATGCTTGAATGCTGGAGGAATGATTAGATTATTCGATTTGCTTGGTTGATATCGCTGTTGATATAGGCTCAGAAGAACCTGTTAAACATACCCATTTATTGAAAATACTGGCAGCTTGTGGCGAAGTGCCGTCGCCGCTTTTGTAAATGCTCACAGTATTGTGTTAGCTCTTGCAGTGAACCTACTGGGCCATGAAATAGCTGACCAAATTCGGTTGTGAGTTTTAGCTAATCACTAAGCACCCTGTTAACAATCACAATAGCTGTCTATGTTTTCTAACGCCCTTGTTTATCAAATGCACTCCCTAAGGGTTCAAAATAAGCCATGATGGCTTGGTAAATGGCGGCGCAATGGGTTGCGTCAGGGTAAGCGCCCAATTTTGCTAAGGGTGAATTAATGGTGCTGTTAACCAAATATGGGTTGGCGATAGCGGCATGTGTTTGCGAGTACATTTCAATACTGGCTTCAAAGGCGCGGGCCATCATTTCAGTGGGTTTGGCAAAGTATAAGCTTTGTTGCTGTTTATCAAGTGCAATGGCGCAGCGCACATAATCGCTGGGGTGTTGGCTGTTGTTGCTGAGTAAAGTAACCTCAAACAACTTCGATAATTGCTGATTAAGCGGATGGTTTATCATTGGTTTATCTGCTAACCAATGGTCACTGGCGCACACGTAGGGGTTAAGGTGATAAGGATCGAGTAGGCTGTCGTTGTGATACATTTTGTCGGCAATGTAATGGTCAAACGCATGCCAAAACTCATGGGCTAGTGCGCCAGCGCCTGCATTTTTGGCTAACGCTAATTCTCGGTAAGCTGGTGAGTAATGTGCCTGTACGCCTTTTTGCCCACCATGCCCAAACGCAAAGCGTAAGCTACCACGAAGACCAATTAACTCTGGTGGCACACGTAAAATATTGGCTAAGTCTGCCAATGCATCAAATATTAAATTAGCAGCTAAGGCCGATTCGGTGCGATTAACCCATTTGCCTACGCGAATATGCTTCAGGCCAAAGGTGTGTTTAATATCTAAAAAGCTCACTGACTCACCCTGACGGTAATCAGGGCCAATGCGTTCAAAATGACGTTGGTGATGCAATAATGAATGCCGTGTAGCCAAATGTACCTCTTGATAAATCAGATAGTGGGTGAGTACAGCATATACGTGTTCATAAATCTGTTAGAACAAAATTTAACTCAAAAGGTTAGCAGTATAGGTTGTTGAAGGATAATTGGGGGCGGGTTTAACAAGTCCCCACAAAAGATAAATAAAAATCATGAATAGGTGAAAAATGAGGAATATTCATGACTCATTTATTCCTTTTATTGCAAGTTAGGCAATTAATTTATGTGCCGATGTAAGTGTATAAGCTTACATCGGCCATTTATTACTAGTGGTGTTTATGGTGGGCTGATGCTTCTTGGTGAGTTACTGTTGGAGTGGTTTCATTCATTGCCACTAGCTGCATGGTAGTGATGCAAGTACGGCTATTTAAATTGGTTGTTAATACTTCTTTCGCTTCGCGCCATACTCCGTTTTTGTCACCGTGGTGGAAAGTGAACTCCAGTTTGCGATTACGAGGTACCCAGAAATCGATAAAACCATCATGTTGAAGGGTTACCATTTGATTCATCAGTTCTTCGCCTGTTTCAACATCCACAGCTGACATATGCATTTCTTCGCCGATGAGCTCACCAGTGCAACCCGTTGGAACATGATTGCCACATGGGTGGGTGTAGGTTATCCAAGGGGCGATTGATAGAAGAAACTTATCTTCTGGAATGGCAACATCAGCTTGCTTACCATTGGCGAAAGTTGCAGTGACTTTATCAGGATGAACGCGTACAACAATGCCTTGGTCATTTTTGTACCATTTATGCCCTTGTAAAACGGCTTGTTTGTGGTCAAGTTGACTAAACGCTTTGGCTTGAATATCGGTGTCGTTGACCTGTGAGCAGGCTGTCATAAAAAATAAAATAAGGCTGCTAAATAATACTTTTTTAAACATGGTAATTCCTAAAATTAATTTGCTATTTAGTGATATGGCTTTGGCATTAATAAGAGGCTAATAAGCTGAAAAACATATCAATTTTTAATAAATATAAGATGATTTTATGCAGTGGTGACGACCAAAGCATTTTTGAAAATGAACCGTAAGGTATATTTATGCGGTTGGAGGTGGTGTGGGTACACTTTTAATGTATGAATTGAATGTGACTAAATCTGTCGACATAGCCGAACTTGTAATTAAGGTATCAAAAATGAAAGCTGAAACTAATCCTATGATTGATGATGAGCTAGGAAGTTGACATTGGCCACAGCAATCGCAATTTTCTGACTTGTCATTGATTGGATTGATTGATGCCAAGTGATTACTTTGGCTGCAGCAAGAGTGAGATGCGTTCAAGTGTGTTTCAGGTTTTTCATGTTTGTGACAATCTGATTTGGCTACAAGAGTATCAGACATAAGGTTTTGCGAGGTATGGCTTAAAGGTTGTGCAAAAGCCCCCTGCATAAGCAAGGCGAAAACGACGAAGATATGAATAATGTTTCGCAAGTCTTTACTATTCCATTTGGTTAACAAAATAGAGTTTATCACGGCAATGAGTTACAGCAATTTATGTTGGGTATATTGTGATATAAACCGCTAATTTACTAAATTCGCTTGTTGAGGCATATATCTATAATTAGGGCGGGAGTCTTAAGATGTTTTGCAAAAAATGATAATAAATTACGCTAAATTCTTGAGAGGGGGGGATGGTAATTGGTGATCAAATTCATCGTTTAACAAAAATTACCACGAGTAATTGTCATCAATGTGAAACACGTTTTACCAAATACCGCTTAATTATCGTCGCTGTAATGATAAGTGGGGAGCTCAGACTTTATCTCTATTTATCTTCGTATTTTTTATCGCGTTACCCCATCATAAAATAAAGACAGGCGACAACCACTTGCATCCCCTATAATGAACTAATTGATGTAATTGTTTTTTATTTCGACAATGCGTCTTTTTCTTATCCCATTACCTGAGGCCTTACAATGAACAAAATTATTGCATTTTCACTGTTCGCAGCATCTATGCTGTCATTTTCTACATCGGCTGACATTCTTAGCGATTCTGCATCTCTAGGGGTAAATGCGGGAACCATGAAATACTGCTCAACGCATTTCGCAACCAAAGAAAATAAAGATAATTATAATTTTCTTAGCGTATTACTTTTCAGAGAGTTGAATAATTTAGAATCAGGCAAAATAAAAGCGATTGCAATCAGTAAAGGTATTGAAGATACCGGTACCTACTTAGGTAAGCCGTTAACGGCAAAGCGATGCGAAAGTTTAAGAAAAGTATTGGCTCTTAGGTATTTAAATTAACTGATGAGTAACTAGGCTAACTCAGATCGGCGTATTTCTGAATTCTGAGTCAGCCTAATCGTGTTAGTTTGATATCAGGGGTACAGTATGCCCTTATGACCGAGTGACCTAGCTAGTCAATATAAACTACTGTGGTGTAGACTTTGGCGGCTAGTTTAGCGTTGAGCCAAATTTTCTCTGTCCTAAATCGTTTTCTATCAAGTAATATTTCAAAAGGTGTCATTTAGCAACTTTATGATTATCAATCTAGCCTATTTACCAGTGTCGTTAGTAAACAGGCTAGCTTGGAACATGATTAATCTGGCTATTTCACAAAGCCAATAAAAAGATACGTTGCCAAAATAACCGCCACCCAAAGCACCATATTGCCAGAGGGGTAGTCGCTAGAAATAAAGCTACCGCCTCCTTTGTATTGGCGTGCTAAAAACGCCTGACATTGGCTAAGTTTGCCACGTATTGATTGACGAACCTCTCCGTCGACTCGCCAAATTACGCTAAACATACGCTGCAAAGCATTCGGCACTAAGCGTCTATACACCCAATCTACATCAAGGTGGGTTGAGCGTAGTTCTGGTGGGTATTTACCTTTAAGGTTTAACCACACAAAGGCCAGTGCTGAGAATAATAACAGCTGTGTTTGAGCAAGTACGTGGGTCGCATCATAAGGATTGTAACCAGTGTCATATGGCAGCAATGAATAAAGTGCAGCAGGGTAGATACCAATACCGATACATAGGCAGGCCGCAATGAACATGGCAAATAACATATTGTTTGGCGGATCATTGGCCTTAATGCCTGAGTCATGGGCAAAAAACGCAAAATAAGGGATCTTGATGCCTGCGTGATGGAATACCCCTGCCGAGGCAAACAATAGCATTAACCAAACCCAGTCATGGCCGGTTTCAATGGCGGCAGTCATTACCATCGATTTACTGACAAAACCGCTAAACAGTGGGAATGCTGAGATAGAGGCCGCACCGACAATACACAATATAGTGGTTTTAGGCATGGTTTTATAAAGGCCGCCAAGATCGGAGCCATTTATTCGCCCCGTCATATGCAATACCGCACCCATGCTCATAAATAGTAAGCCTTTAAAGATGACATCGTTAAAGGCATGGGACACCGCCCCATTTAATGCCAGCGAAGTGCCGATACCAATGCCAACCACCATAAAGCCCACTTGGTTAATTAGGCTGTATGCCAGTACCCGTCGTAAGTCGTTTTCAATAACGGCAAAAAAGATGGGGAAGCAGGTCATGGCTGCGCCAATATAAATTAATAGCTCTGTGCCGGGGTAGGCTCGAGCCAGTGCATAAACGGCCACTTTAGTGGTAAAAGCACTGAGAATAACAGTGCCAGTTGGTGTGGCTTCAGGGTAGGCGTCGGTAAGCCAAGTGTGTGCAAAAGGAAAGGCGCATTTAATGCCAAAGGCAATAAATATAAGCCAACCCGCAATGCCTTCTAATCCGATAAAATCAAAACTGACACTGCCAGTTTCTGCGATATGAAACAGCGCACCTACCAGCAAAATAACTCCCGAAAGTACTTGCATGATGAGGTAGCGCATACCAGCACTGTAAGCACGAGAAGTTCGACGAGCCCAAATCAAAAAGACTGAAGTAAATGCCAGTAGCTCCCAAAACACAAATAACGTCAGCAAGTCACCAGCAAACACTGCGCCAATAGCGCTGCCCGCGTAAAACATGGTCGCCACTTGCTGAACGGTATCTTTAACGTGCAAAGAATAAATAATGCCGATTAATGCCGCAATATGAAAAATGTAGCCAAACATTAGGCTTAATTTGTCTGCTCGGTAGGGAATCAGTTCATAGTCTAAAAACGTTAACTGTAGGTGGATTCCCTCCGGTACGGTCCACAGGTGCAACCCGCTGATAACAATAATGGCTATCATTAATGCTCCGCGCAGTTTTCCACGGGTTGTTGCAGCAATCAATCCGCCAATTAAAAACAGGACAAAGGGCGGTAACTCAAGCATCCACATTGCGATCACCTATATTGTTATTGTTAGCTTCTTCGGTGTGGCCATTACTGACGTCTACTCTTTCAATCTTGCTGTCATCAGGTTGTTCTACGGGGCCATAATAGTCTTCAGGACGTATCATAAAGGTTCGCATCCAGCTTGCGACAAGTACCAAAATAACGCAGCCAACAAAGCCATAGAGAGGATAAAAAATAGGTAAGTTTTCCCAGCTATGAGCAACATGACGATGAATCACAAAATCAAGCACCACAACCAGTGCGCAGCAGGCGTATAACAGATATAAAACACGCTGAATATTTTTAGGGTTATCAAAGAGGTATTGCTTTTTATTGTCCATGGCTAACTCCAGATACAGTCAGGATAGCTTGCGCCAATTCATAAACGGGCTGTGGGTAGATGAACATGATCAAGCAGCCGAATGTGGTGATAGTTAATGCAATCAAAGAGGGTAATGGGGCTTCTTTGATTGCACTATTGGCTGGTTTTGCGTCTTTACCGGGGAAGAATGCGTGATAAGGAATCGGCAGTAGATAAGCAATATTAAGCAAAGAACTGAGCATTAAGGTGACCATTACGACCCAATAGCCTGTTTCTACGGTCGCCATCAATAGGAACCATTTACTCCAGGTTCCGCCCGCAGGTGGTACACCGATAATACTCAGGCTGCCAATGAAAAAAGCGCCCATGGTAATTGGCATGGTATAACCTAAGCCGCGCATCTCGCTGATGTTAGATTTATGACTGGCAACTAAAATAGCCCCCGCACAAAAGAACAGCGTGATTTTGCCAAAGGCGTGAGAGGCGATATGCATTGAGCTACCGATAACCCCAGATGAGGTGGCAAGCAGCGCGCCAATGGTGATGTAGCCCAATTGACTGACGGTAGAGTAGGCCAGTCTGGCTTTTAAGTTGTCTTGTCGCATTGCCACGATAGAGGCGACTAAAACTGAGAAGGTTGCTAAATAAAGTAAAAATTCAGTGGTAGGTAATTGAGGTAGCAGGTCGAGTCCAAAAATAAAAATACACACCTTCAGTACCGTAAATACTCCCGCTTTTACTACTGCAACAGCATGCAACAGGGCACTGACCGGTGTAGGGGCAACCATTGCCGCAGGTAGCCAGCGATGAAACGGCATGATAGCGGCCTTACCAATACCAAATATAAACAGGACTAAAATAGCGCCTGCGATGGTGGTATCAATATTGTCGTCAAATACGCCACCTGCGGTAAACTCAAGAGTGCCGCTAATTAACCTAGTTAATACAATAGCTAATAGGAAAAAGACCACTGACGTGCTGAGTAAAATGCCAAGATAGACACGACCACCTTGTTTGGCTTTGTCAGTCCCTGCATGGGTAACGAGTGGGTAAGTTGATAAAGTAAGTACTTCGTAGAAGATAAACAGTGAAAATAGGTTAGCGGAAAAGGCTAGCCCCATAACGGCACTGATGGCTAAAGCAAAACAGATGTAAAAGCGGGTTTGATTTTCCTCGTGATGACCACGCATGTAGCCGATGGCATAAATGGTGGTGATTAACCACAGAAAACTGGCAATCAGCGCAAACAGCATACCAAGAGGCTCAATAACAAAGCTTATATCTAAGCCTGGCATAAGCTCCCACCATGACACCTCAATGCTTGCACCTGTCTTGAGCGCTTGGTAGAGATTGATGACGCAGTAAAGAACCGCAAGACTGATAATAATGGTGACAGACTCACGAAGGTTAGGTTGCTTGCCCGTCACTGCAATTGCAAAGGTTGCCAGCAGAGGCAATAAGATAGTTAGCTGTAACATCAGCGCCAAAGATGGGGTCATGGGGTTATTCCAAACAAACTTTGAGAAGCCGCCTGTGCAACTTGTACACTCAGGCGAGTATCGATACCAAAATAGATATTAGCCACTACAAGGGCCCAAATTGGCGCAAGGAATGACCAAGGCGCCTCTTTGACTGTTTCTCGCCCAGGTAGTGGGGGCCTAAAGTAGGCCATTTCTACAATGCGCCAGATATAAACAATCGCCAGTAATGAACCCAATAAGATAAGTACGGCAACCGGCCACATACCGGCTTCAACACTGGCGATAAGCAGATACCATTTGCTGATAAAACCGACGGTTAATGGCACACCAATCAAACTTAGTCCGCCAACGACAATCGCCGCCATGGTGAATGGCATTTGTTTGCCTAAGCCTTGAAATTGATTCAGTTTGACGCTACCAATGCGATACATGACGGCGCCTAATGCTAAAAATAGCGCGCTTTTCATTAAGGCGTGGTTAAACAGATGCAGTAATGTTGCCATAATACCTGTGCTGGTATTGATGGAGTAACCAATGATCATATAGCCCACTTGCGCAATACTTGAGTAGGCTAAGATATGTTTAACATTTTGCTGATATATCGCGGTGATAGAAGCAACAAAAACACCAGCAAGACCCAGCACCATTAAAATGCTTTGTAGCGGCAGCGTGGTAAACGAGAAACTGATACCTAAAACGGTAAAAGTAAAGCGGATCAGTAGGTACACCGCAACCTTGGTAGAGGTGGCAGCCAAAAACGCTGTTACAATTGATGGCGCATAGGCATAAGCATTAGGCAACCAAAGATGAAGTGGGAATAAGGCTAACTTTAAGCAGATGCCGACAATTAAAAAGGCGAACGCTGCAAACACGGTGCGGGTGTGGCCAACATCCGCTAACCGAATCGCAAGGTCGCTCATATTCAGAGTGCCGGTCATTTGATAGAGCATGCCGATACCAATCAAAATAAAGGTAGCCCCTATGGTTCCCATTATCAGATATTGAAAAGCAGCCCAAAGTGCGCGTCTGTCATTTCCTAAGGCGATTAATGCGTAGGCCGATAATGAGGATATCTCTAAAAATACAAATACATTAAATGCATCGCCGGTAGCCACAATGCCGTACATGCCCGTCAGCGATAACAGATAAAGGCTATAAAATAGGGTATGGCGGTCAGCGCTTAATTCTTTTTGAATGCTGGTGTTTGCGGCAAACATGACCACAGTGGCAATGCTTGAGATAATCAGCAGTAAAAAAGCATTAAGTTTATCAATGCGATACTCAATCCCCCAAGGTGCTTCCCATCCACCAAGTTCATAGATGATGGTGCCTGATTTCATCACTTCTATCAGCAATAGTATGCTGTTAACACAGGTGGCAGCGCAGACCAATAAGGCAAATATCCACACCAATTTTGAACGGTTTAAGAACCAGCATAATGGAGCCGCCATTAGCGGCACCACGACTTGTAAAATAGGCAGGTGAGCTAACACTATGATTGCTCCTCGTTTAGCTGATCTTGTTTTTGGATTTCATTTTCTTCTACACTGCCATAGGCTTCTTTTATTCGTATGACCAGCGCCAGCCCAAGAGCTGTGGTTGCAATACCAACCACAATAGCGGTAAGAATTAACACATGGGGGAGAGGATTAGAGTAGTCGCTAACTCCAGCGGCTAAAATGGGCGCGCTGCCACGTTCAACCACGCCTACGCTGATATAAAAGATAAACACTGAGGTTTGAAAAATGGTCAGTCCAACTAACTTCTTAACCAAGTTGGCATGGGCGATAACGATATAAAATCCAATCATCATCAGTAGAATTGCGATCCAATAGTTATAGAGTCCGAGAAACATCCTGCTCCCCTTTTGGTTTTTTGTTGTTATGAAGGGCTTGTCTGCGGGCATCAAAATTAAAAAAGATACTCAGCATGACTGATGCAACTGTGATACCAACGCCAAGCTCAATCAACAAAATTCCTATGTGTTGACCATCCAGTGAGGTATCGGCTAATACGTTATAATCCAAGAAGTTTGCTCCATTGATAATGGAAACAACCCCGACCGATGCGTATAGCAACAGTCCCACAGCTGCAAGTAGTTGAACAAGTGATGGGTTAAAAACCTTTTGAGCCGTTTCTAAGCCAAATAACATGGTGTAAAGGATTATCGCAGCAGCAAAAATTACCCCAGCTTGGAAACCACCCCCTGGGCCAAAATCGCCGTGGAATTGCACGTAAAGAGCAAACAGCAAGATGAAAGGGATCAGTGTTTTACTGACAATGCGCACCACCATATGACGTTCGTGCATTTGTGCTTCAGTCGCTTCATTTGATGCAGGTTTTTTGCTTAGTCGCGGTAATCTGAGTAATGACAGCACCCCAATACCTGCTGTAAAAATAACCGCCACTTCACCTAAGGTATCAAACGCACGGTAACTTCCTAGCACTGAGGTCACAATATTAGGAATGCCAACTTCTTGCATTGAATCATGAATATAGCGAGGTGCGACATGCTGGTGGACAGGGGCATCAGCTGCGCCAAAGTATGGCATATCCATGGTGCCGTATATCAGCATGCCACCTGTTACTAACACCACAAATAATGCGAGGAAGGGCTTATGACGCTTTGGCGCTTCTTTTCGGCCTGTCATGGTAATGGCTGCTAACATGAGTAGGCCTGAAATTCCCGCACCAACAGATGCCTCGGTAAAGGCCACATCAACGGCATCAAGCACCACAAAGAAACAGGCAGATAATAAGCCATAAATACCGCTTAACATGACAACGGCTAACAGGTCTGTCATGCGAACGATTGCAATGGCAATGACCACTAAAAATACTAATAGTATGATATCAACTAAAGCTTCGATGGCTTGTTCCCTCCCTCAGTTGCGCGCTTAGCTTCTTTTGGTATTAGGCCATTATGTAGCGCAGCTTTTGCTAATGCATGACTGGCAGATGGGTTGATGAATAGCGTGCAAGCTAAAATTAATATCAGCTTAATTAACACCATACCGCTAGGGCTTTGAAGCATTAATCCAATGAGTATTAAGCCAGCACCTAAGGTGTCAGTAACACTTGCGGCATGCATGCGGGTGTAGAAGTCTGGAAAACGTATAATGCCAATTCCACCAGAAAAGCATAAAAAGCTACCAATTAACAGGCAGATACCACTGCTAATTTCGAGTAATAAGTTCATTCTTTACTATCCTTGCTTGCATGGTCGTCATAAGGGCTGACTTTGAACTCAGCAGAATCTGAATAACGCAAAATTCCGATGACACTAATAAAGTTAATGAGGGCATAGACAAGGGCAATGTCAAGAAACTCTGGGCGCCCCATTAAAAAGCCTAAAACGGAAATCAATAGAATGGCTTTAGTGCCAAAAAAGTTGAAGGCTAATATTCGATCGTAAAGTGTGGGACCAACGACGCAGCGTATGATTGCAAGTAACATTACAACTAGAATGGCGATAGTGGCAGCAGCTAACATTATTTTTCAAGCTCCTTTACCCGACGATCCATTTCCCCTGCTTTAAGTATGTCGATATCAGAGTGATCCAAAGCATGAACTGTGAGTTGATTGTCAATTAAGTCTATCGCCACAGTTCCAGGTGTTAGGGTGATGGAGTTGGCGTAGATGACTTTATTAATATCTGAACATTGTTGGGTGTTTATAGTGGTTAGTACGGGGGTGATACTTTTGTTACCCATCCAAATATGTTTTACCACACTGATATTCGACAAAATCACCTGTTTAACTAACCAAAATGCATAATTTATCATGCTGGTGTTAAGGCGAATGGGATGAGTTTCTTGGTCGATAACATCCATTTTTTGGGCAATATAAAGCACCAGCATGATTGACCCTGCACCCAATGACAATAAAAGAGGGTTACTGTAATTTGAGTTAATCCACCAAAATAAAGCCAGTGTTAAAAACAGTACCAGCCTGTGGTTTGGAACAACGCTGCTTTTATTTTCTTGTGTCATATTGATTCATACTTCTTCTAGTTAAGAGCTTAAACCTAGTCTGTCATTGGTTGTTACTTTTAGGGGGATTAACCCGTTAGTTATTTGGTTCGCATGACGACTCTTTAGTTAATGCTTCATAAATTTGGCTGTGTAGCCCTTGCAAAGAATCAGTCGAGGGTGACAGTTCGTTAATCGTTCTATCTACAATTTTTTTTAGCAGCTGATCACGGGTAACATTTGCTGGTATACATAATTCAGTCTGTACTATTTTTGATGTCAGAGTACCTACTCGAGTGCGGTAAGCTCGGTCGGCAAACCCTTCTGAACCTTTTCTCAGCTCAAACTGTTGAGTGTTGTTGAATGTGCCTGCAAGAAAACCATGAATATAGAAAGCGCAGAGTTTAGTTGAAGTGGCTGGTGAATCTTTGTTTAGCGACATGCAAGATGATAGAACCTGTTGGTCTTCATTTTTAGAGATATCAGACAATGCAGATGGCGAAAAAATAAGAGTGAATGTTAGTAGTGTTAAGAGTTGGATGAGCCTCATATAAACTTCCTTATTTTTATTATTCTGTTTATTGCAAATTCATCTATTGAGATGTATCTGCGCAGTTTTCATTTGATACCTTATTAAGCCTGTAAAGTTAATATCTGCAAGTTGTTAGGTATCAATATACCTAACCGTTCAAACCAATAAAGTGACCGCAGAATCATAAATAGAGCGCTAGGTGAATCATTGATCAACATTTTATTGTCTGTTGAGTAACAGCTTTCTATCTTTTATAGCACAAATGGTTTTAATTTAAACACTAAGTAAGTGAAAACTTAATATTTTTAGTTATGTTGAGAATATTTAAGTTGTGTCGCCAAGCGCTAATTCGGGTGAGCTAATAGTATTATGTCTTGAATCGATGTGAGGCGTTATTGAGTTTTGAATGGAATAAAATCGGGCCACTTAGTGCTACAGGTCATGTAAAATCAGGGCGTGAAGATACTTTGCTTGTTCAGTATTAAAAAGCCTGCGAAATGCAGGCTTTTTAATTTAACTGACAATGAACCGATTAATGAATCACGTACATTGCTCGACTGGTCGCTAACATCATTTGGGTTTGTCCCTCAGAAGTTAAGCGCACTTTTAAGCTGTGTTTACTTGGTTCGCCAATCAAACGTGGGCTACGCCAAATGGTATGTCCAGCGGCATTATGTTTTTCTAATAAGTAGCGGTTATTGTCATTCCAAAAGCTGTCATTACCCTGTTGTGTTGTGAGATAAAATGCTTGCTCATTTTGGGTTGATGGGTCAACGGCAACATCAATAATTTTATTTTGAGTAATAAGTGTCGATATTTAGCGCTGGCTCATTGTATTTGGCCGTCAATGACTAAGCAATCTGAATTCAACAAACTTGCAACAAATATTCAGTGTCGTTATCGGCTTGCCAGAATGACGACTGAGTTTATTTGAAGATTAGCCTTCAGTATCAGCCGCTTGGTTTTTAGGCGAAGAGTGAGCATAGCTAGCTTGTTGTCAAATTGTGGTGTGAATGGCTTACTTGCTAATACCTATTGTTGCGAGATGGTTTGGATGTTTTGGCGAGTTTGTGTTTTTGCTAAAAGAGTGCATGTATTTATTTTTATTTTAGTTTTTAAAGTAAATGAGCAGAAATTAAGCGTGCTTTGATCAAAATAAATCACTTTCAATACGACAGAAAATAAAGTGTATCAACCAAGGTGTTCTTTAGAGTAATAACTTAAATTAGAGAGTGCGATTATAGCTTGGGTTGTACTTGGCTAAGGTTATTATTTTTAATGCAATTTTTTAAGTTTTGTTGTCACTGTTTTGGTAGTGAATCATCCCATTTTGAAACAGTTGTAAATGACGTTGTTGTTTACAATTTATTGCCATTTAATTTTATTACATAACGCACTTATTATCCCAGGATAAAAGCTTTAAATTATTGTTAAATAAGGATTGTTTGTCTTTTTGTTAACCTTTACTTGCTTTGAGGTTTTATTTATTTTGCACGGCGATTAGTGAGTGAACTTACTCATAAACACTATTTCTAGTTATTGAGTACCTGGTTTAAATACTTAATAGCACAAAGTAAATGATCTCTTTGGAGTAAATATGAAGTTAACTGCGACAAAGCTACTATTGGCAAGCAGTATTGCCATGATTTTGACTGGTTGTAACAACTCATCTGATGATAAATCTGATAACAAAACTATCAGCATGAAGTTACGTTTAATGGAAACCACTGACATTCACACCAATGTGATGCCATATAACTACTTTGTCAGCCAAGAGCAAAATGAAACTAACCTGCCAGAGTGGGGGTTAGCGCGTACTTCTTTAGTCATTCAAAATACGCGTGACGAATTAACCAATAGCATGTTGTTTGATAACGGTGACTTAATTCAAGGTAGTCCGATGGGCGACTACATGGCAGCACTTGGTGTTGATCACCTAAAAGATGAAAAACACCCTGTTTATAAAGCCATGAACCACCTTCAGTATGATGCAGCTAACCTAGGTAATCATGAGTTTAACTATGGCCTTGATTACTTAGATGAAGCGCTTAAAGGTTCAAATTTTCCTTACGTGAGTGCCAACGTATGGAAGAACGATACTGAATTAGAAAAAGTCAGCGCCAACGCCGAAGAGTGTGAAGTGCGCATTACCGAAGACTTTTACGATAAAGCTGAGCACATGTATGACCCATACGTGATTCTAGATCGCGAGTTTGTTGCTGAAAATGGCAAATCTTACACAGTAAAAGTGGGTGTTATTGGTTTTACACCGCCACAAATTATGGGGTGGGATGCGTCGCATTTAGTGTGTAATGTGCTGGTTTCTGATATTAAGAAAACCGCTGAACATTATGTGCCGCTAATGAAAGAAGCCGGAGCAGATGTGATTGTGGCTATTCCACACACGGGCTTAAATGATAACAATGATGAATTTGCTGAAAATGCAGCACTGCATTTAGGTTATGTCGCGGGTGTTGACGCCATTATGTTTGGACATGATCATCGCGAATTCCCAAATAGCACCGGTGAGTATGGCCATATTGCCAATGTTGACCCAGCATTAGGCTTAATTAATGGGGTTCCTGCGGTTATGCCTGGTTTTTGGGGCGCTAAGCTTGGGGTGATTGACTTACAGCTAGAATCAAAAGATGGTGGTGAGTCTTGGCAGGCTGCACATCAGTATTCAACCACTGAGTTACGTAGCTTAGTTCCTAATTCATCCGATGAAATCATTGAAGATTTAGTGGCTGATGAACATCAAGGTACTGTTGAGTATATGGCTGAAACCATTGCTGAAATTGATGTGAACATGAACAGTTTCTTCCCGCAAGTCGTACCAGATTTATCCATTCAGGTGGTTAACCAGGCGCAATTGCATCAGTTATTAAAGTGGAAACAAAGTGGTGAGTTTGCCAATGCCGCTGATGATGCCTTGTTCTTATCTGTGTCTGCGCCATTTAAATCTGGTCGTAATGGCCCTGCGGATTACACAAACATCCAAGAAGGTGAGTTAACCAACGCATCGATTGCTGATATTTATGTGTTTGACAATAATACCCCTGCGGTATTGAAAATGACCGGTGCAGATATGAAGCGCTGGATCGAGTGGGTTAATTCAAATGCGTATAACAGTTTACCATTAGCAGAGGGTGAAACTTTCTTGGTTGAAACCTTCCCAGGTTATAACTTTGATGCATTCTTTGGTGGCTTTAATGCGCAAGGTGAAGGTCGCTTACGCTATGTTATCAACCTTGAGAATGAGTCAAAATTCACCGACATTAATGGTAAGGACTTTGTTGAAACGGACAACCAGCAATTAGTTGAGCTAACCTTTGATGGTGAAGCCATTGCCGATGATGCTGAAATTTACGTTATTACTAATAACTACCGTGCCTCAAACAAAGATATGCCAGGCGTGGATAAAGCTGAAATAGTTAAAGAAGAAGGTGCGTTTACTAACCGTAACTTAGTGCAATATTACTTAGCGGATCGTTTAGCTGAGCAAGATGGCGATACTAAACTTGCCTTCCCGAATGCTAAAGTATTTGAGCTGATTGCACCTAACACCAATAGCGTGTCTTTTGCTTCTGCAAAACTTGAAGAAGCTTCACGTTGTGCCTCAAATCAAATTACTGGGCTTTCAACAGTTAATGAGGAAGGTGATAAAAATAACACACCAGGTTTTACCATTTATCATTTTGACTTTGATTACAGTGGTGAGTTTAACTGTTTAGTTAAGTAATAGTGTAATGAGTTATCCGTTTCATTTGGGATAACATTGAGACAAAACGGCTTTCAGATTGAAAGCCGTTTTTATTGCGCGTGGGTTTAACCTGGAGTAGCAAAACCGCTATTTATATTGAAGGGTAACACTGATTTCTGCCATTTTGTTTAGCGAGGTACAAGTGCTTGTCTGCCCGCATATACAGTTTTTCCATGGTTGGGTTGTCATCATTTAATTCTGCCACGCCAATACTCAGTTGCATATCAATGCGAATGTCATCCATTACTATAGGCTGATTTGCGATATTTAAGCGTATTTTTTCTGCTATTAATTTTGCGCCATCAAGTGATGTATTGGGGAGCAAGATGGCAAACTCCTCACCGCCCACTCGGGCCAAAATGTCACTTTTACGCATTAATGCCTGTATGTTTTGCGAGACACTGATTAAAGCTTGATCGCCAGCTTGATGACCGTAGGTGTCATTAATTTTTTTAAAATGGTCTATATCAAGCATGAGTAACGCAACCGGCTGGTTTTCTCTATTCGCCATCAACAGAATGTTTACGGCATTTTCGAAAAAATAGCGTCTGTTATATAAATTGGTCAAATTATCAGTGAAGGATTGTTTTCTGAATGCTTGCGCTGTGCGCTCGAGCTCTTCATGGGCTTTAATGTTGGATAGTTGGCTATTAAGAATCGACTTTGACAATAAAAGAGTCGCCGGGATGTAAATAACAGAAAATATAACCATGGCAATATGTTGATGTTCACCATAATAAAACATGATGGCAATTTGCGGGATCATCATGCCCAAAATGAACACTAAGTACACTCGAAAAAGCGATGACATGGTGAGTGTTGCTGCGGTGATAATACCAATTGTGACAACAAAACTGACTAACTCGAAAGGTTGGGGGGCGTAAATGATGAGTAAAATTGATGAGGCTGTCCATGTAGCGGCTTGATAGACATTTAGTAAGATAAAAAACCATTCATTGCTGACTAATCCTTTTTCATCTTCAGCGGTTAAACATTTTTTGAACAATAAAGCATTTGAAATTCGCAGGGCTGCTAACAGTAATTGGCAGCCAAACCAAATCGCTAATACGGTTAATGGGATATATCGGCTAAAAATAACAATAAACGCAATAGAAACAACCAGCATACCAAGCATTGCCATCGGGGTTTGATTAATTGCGCTTTTAATTAATTTAGGGTGGACCGCGGTCATGTATATCCCCAATGGTGACGCTTTTAGGTCTAATAGCTTTGTACTTACTTTACAAAGTTTAGCAATGAATGACACTCTGTTTTTATGGGTATGCTATTGCATGCTTAGGCACAAAATATGGTTGCACTTTAATCGTGCCACTTAAATTTAATTTGTGGATGGAGTTTAATTATACGATTTATAGCGTTTTTTTGTTGGGTTAAATTATTAGCCCTTAGCTATTCAGATAAGGATTTATTGACTAATATTTAACTATAATTTTGTTGCTCTTTTGCGGTTAAATTTCTCGAAAAAGCGTTTTAATTGCTAAAAAGCCAGTAAAAAATCCACATGGGCTACCAATCAGCAAAGGATTAATGCGATGAACGTATGCGATATCATGACCCCAAACCCCGTCTGTATTAGTGATGAAGCCAGTCTTAAAGATGCACATCAGTTAATGCAAAGCCGAAATGTGCGCCATTTGCCCGTTATATCTGAAGTGACAGGTCAACTTGTCGGATTACTGACCCATAAAAAGATGATTGCCAGCGTGATGAGTATATTGAATAAATACGGCCAAGGGGCATTAGATAGAAAAGAGCGCCATACCCCTATTGCGGGTATCATGGAAACTCATGTGGATAAATTAACCCTAGATGAGCCGTTAACCATTGTGGTGCAATACTTTATCGACAATAAACTGGGGTGTTTACCGGTAGTGGATGACCAAAACAAGGTGCTAGGTATTGTGACATCGTCAGATTTTGTCAAACTTTGTCAGCGTTTATTGCGCGATTCAACCTTATTGACTAACCAAAATGAAGCTTATTAAAAATACTCATCATAGTGCAATTAACTGTTATTCATGTTTGAACCTATTTGGTTACTTTTTCATATAGTATTTTTGATGCTGTGTAAGTTAATTTGTAATCTTATTGGAGCTCAAAATTATGGTTAATGTGAATAAACTGTTAGGCTCAATTTTAAGTAGTGGTGCTGCAACGGGGTTTATCGGTGGTCTTGCTGGCGGTATGGCCAGCAACATGGTTAAAGGTAAAACGGTAAAAAAAATAGGAGCTAATGCATTAAAAGTCGGGGGTGTTGCCGCAGTTGGTGCGCTTGCTTATACCGCATATAAACGCTATAGCGACAATCAAACTTCAGCCACACCTCAACATCAGGACGTTAACCCTAACGAGCTATCCTTACCACCTGAAGGCTCTGCCTTTTTACCCAGTAAAAACGACACTGTAGCAACTGATGAACTAGGATTAGTATTGGTGCGTGCAATGATCGCAGCAGCAAGATCCGATGGGCGATTAGATGCACAGGAGAGCCAAGCGATTTTTCAAAGGATTGAAACATTGGGACTCGATAGTGAAAGCCAAAACCTACTCGTGCAAGAGATGGGGCATCCAGTAGATATGGACAGCATAGTAAATAGTGCTAGCAGTCCAGAAGTGGCTGCCGAGATATATATTGCTTCGCTACTTGCTATCGATATTGATACCACAGCAGAAAAGGCTTATTTAGCGATGCTTGCCGCGCGCTTACAATTGCCGCCACCTTTGGTTTTAGAGCTTGAACAACAAGTTAGTGCACACAAGCAGGTTGCTTAATCGATGCGGTTTTGCGCTAAAATTTTCATGGGAAAAACTAAGAAATCATATCTCTGTATATAAAGGTGGTAAGAGGTTAACCAAGCAAAGCTGAAGGTTTGTTTTGGCGGTGTTTGAAAGATGTTTATTTGAGAGGGCTTATTATGTGGCCCATATGGATTAGAACAGCACTTATCAGATTACCTTTCTGACAATAAAGCCATATGAATAATGGACTCTATGGTTGAGGTTTGATTTGAGTCAAACTCACCACCAAATTCTACTCCTCTAAAATAGGGTTTTAGATTACAGATTTTACAGGTCACGCTTAATAAAGTGTTTTTATTATTCTCGTCGGCATTCATGGTGATCGTCACTATTGATGATGTTTCTAACAAGCCTATCCCACCATCAATAATGTTGATATGACAACCTGACAAAGACACATCTGTCATAGTGGCAGCCAGTTCTTGGTCTTCAAATTTTATAGTGCAGGGTAGTTCGGTTAATACTCTTTTGGCTGAACGGAGTTTATGGATAACCATGGTTTGAGGAAAGTCCAGCACTAACATTTTTACCGGGATACTTAGGGTATGTTTTATCGTGGTTTGAAAAGCAATCACTGAGGCTTCATGGCCTTCAATTAAACCACGCACAGTAACAGCCGTTCCTTTAACAAAAAATTGGCCAAACTTACCAATTTTATCTGAGTTGGGATATTGAATGAACAGATATTGCTGAGGCAAATAACCAATAAAAGTGGTTTTGAATCTACCCAACTCGCCTGCAGGAGTGGTGATATCGATATTAACTGAGGTGCCAGCGAGTAAAAAAGTAAACTGACTAGATAAGCTATTCTGTTTGGTAGTAATCTTTTTTGTTGTCATATCAATGTCATCTATTATCTCGATATTTAATAGACTAATCCTAACAGAACATGCAAAAAGAGGTTAACAACCACGACAAAAACAACGCAAGAATATTTGTTTTTCCTACCTGTTGAATAACCGCTGCTGTGCATTAATTCCTCAATGGTGGCAACATTTATAACGATCTTAATCTAACATTAGTGTAATTAAATTACGCTTAATGGTGTTTTGCGCTATTGATCACGACATGTTCATTATTAAAATAGTAGTTTTATAACATAAAGTGAAATTTAAAGTTATGGGAATGCTGCTGAGAGTTGTTAATTAAAATATTTTAGTTAACAATTTTTGAGGAACTTACTATGACAGTCACCAATACCGAACAACTCGATTTACTGGTTGAACGCGTTGCCAAAGCGCAAAAAGAATTTGCGACCTTTGATCAACAACAAGTCGATAAAATTTTTCGCGCCGCAGCACTTGCAGCAACCGATGCAAGGATTTCGTTAGCCAAAATGGCGGCTGCGGAAACCAATATGGGTTTGTTGGAAGATAAAGTGATTAAAAACCACTTTGCCTCTGAATATATTTATAACAAATATAAAGATGACAAAACCTGCGGCATTATTGACGAAGATATCACCTTTGGCACCATCACTATCGCCGAACCTGTTGGGATTATTTGCGGCATTGTGCCTACCACCAACCCTACCTCAACCGCAATTTTTAAAGCGCTGATTAGCCTTAAAACCCGTAACGGCATTATTTTTTCGCCGCATCCAAGAGCAAAACAATCAACCACTACCGCTGCGCGTATTGTGTTAGAAGCCGCTATTGCTGCTGGTGCGCCAAAAGATATTATTGGTTGGATTGATGAGCCAAGCGTGGCGCTTTCAAACCAGTTAATGACCCATAAGAAAATTAACCTTATTTTGGCCACTGGTGGCCCAGGTATGGTGAAAGCTGCTTACTCTTCTGGTAAACCCGCAATTGGTGTTGGGGCAGGTAATACGCCGATTGTGATAGATGAAACGGCAGATATAAAACGCGCTGTAAGCTCAATTTTAATGTCAAAAACATTTGATTACGGTGTGGTCTGTGCTTCAGAGCAAGCGGTGATTGTGGTTGAAAGTATTTACGAGCAAGTTAAACAACGCTTTGCAAGTCATGGTGGCTATATATTGTCGGTTGCCGAAACCGCTGCCATGCAAGATGTCATTCTTAAAAATGGCGGGTTAAATGCGGATATTGTTGGTCAAAGCGCGGCAACCATTGCCCAAATGGCGGGTATTGAGGTACCTAGCTGGACCAAGGTGTTAATTGGTGAAGTGACTGATATCAGCGATGCTGAAGCCTTTGCCCATGAAAAGCTGTCACCCCTTTTAGGTATGTATCGCGCCACTGACTTTAATGATGCCATGGACAAAGCTGAAGCCTTAGTTACCTTAGGCGGTATAGGCCACACCTCAGGTTTATATACTGATCAAGACGGTCAGGCGCAGCGCATTAAAGAATTCGGTTTTAGAATGAAAACCGCACGTATTTTGATCAATACGCCCGCATCACAAGGTGGGATTGGTGATCTATATAACTTCAAGTTAGCGCCATCACTAACCTTAGGTTGTGGCTCATGGGGCGGCAACTCAATTTCAGAAAACGTTGGACCAAGCCATTTAATCAATAAGAAAACTGTCGCGAAAAGGGCTGAAAATATGTTGTGGCATAAACTTCCATCTTCAATTTATTTCCGCCGTGGCAGCTTACCTATTGCGTTGGAAGAGCTTTCAGGTAAAAAGCGTGCACTTATCGTTACCGATAAGTTTTTATTTAATAATGGCTACTGCGACGAAACCATTAAAATATTAAAAGCACAGGGTCTTGAAACTGAAGTGTTTTATGAGGTGGAAGCCGATCCTACATTAGCGATTGTTAAGCAAGGCGCTAAAGTGGCGCAAAGCTTTCAACCGGATGTGATTATTGCATTAGGTGGTGGCTCACCAATGGATGCCGCTAAAATTATTTGGGTATTATACGAGCATCCCGATGTTGATTTTGCCGACTTAGCCTTACGCTTTATGGATATCCGTAAACGTATTTATAAATTCCCTAAATTAGGTGTTAAGGCACAAATGGTCGCGATTCCAACGACCTCGGGTACGGGTTCGGAAGTGACGCCATTTGCGGTAGTTACCGATGAAGTGAGCGGTATGAAATACCCGATTGCCGATTATCAACTAACCCCGAATATGGCCATTGTTGACCCTAACTTAGTGATGGACATGCCAAAATCACTCACTGCATTTGGTGGCATTGATGCAGTCACCCATGCTTTAGAAGCGTATGTAAGCGTGATGGCCAATGAGTTTAGTGATGGCCAAGCCTTACAGGCATTGGAATTATTGTGTGAACATTTACCTGCGGCTTATGAATTAGGTGCGAAGGCGCCTATTGCCAGAGAAAAAGTACATAACGGTGCCACCATTGCGGGTATTGCATTTGCCAACGCCTTTTTAGGTATTTGTCACTCAATGGCCCATAAGCTTGGGGCTGAGTTTCATTTAGCTCATGGTTTAGCCAACGCCCTGTTAATCAGTAATGTTATTCGGTTTAACGCGACCGATATGCCAACTAAGCAAGCTTCGTTTAGTCAGTACGATAGACCAAAAGCCTTGTGTCGTTATGCCAACATCGCTCAAACCCTTAAGCTTGAAGGGATTGAAAATGCGACTAGCGACCTTGATAAAGTTGAGTTACTGATTGCTAAAATTGATAAGTTAAAAGCGGTTGTTGGTATACCTGCATCCATTCAAGAAGCGGGCGTTAATGAAGCAGACTTTTTGGCAAAATTAGATGAACTGGCTGAGCATGCTTTTGACGACCAATGTACAGGCGCAAACCCACGTTTCCCATTGATTAGCGAGTTAAAGCAAATATTACTTGATAGCTTCTATGGTAAAGCTTATCAAGACCAATAACCGCTAACTTAACAGACAATGTGAAGCATTTTTTGATGTTATCTTGCAAATAAGGGTAATAAAAAGCACTGAAAGTTAATACTTTCAGTGCTTTGGTTGCCAGAACACTTCCCCCAAATACCACAACAGCATTTGATTATGACTGGCTATTTTGATGATGAAACTGTTTAAGCTTTGTCGCCTATATCAATTTAGGCGTGTTTATTTGATCGCAAACTTGTAATAAAAGTAGAAGCGCGTGTCGGTTAAATCATCACCGCTTTCATAGTTTACAATTGCGTGACGCGCTCTCACGCTGAGGCCGTCAACAAACTTGGCTAAGTCATAAATCACTGAAAAGTCTGTTTCATCAATATCTTTGCTTGAGTCACCGTCAATCTGATAACTGGCGTAATTCACATAAGCACTGACGCCACTTAATGCTGAGTCAGGAGCAAAGTTATAAGCTAACTGAGCGGCATAGCCATCTTCATTAGCACGAGATGATTGCACCACTTGCTGAATGATGACCTTGTCATCACCAAATGGCGCCACAATATCACCATCGCCGGTTTTTACGTACTTCACCGTTGCATCAAATCCATTCCACTGCATACCAAGGTGGAAACCGGCTTGATAGGTGTCGAACTGAGCGATAGATTGATCTAATAAGCCAGTAGAATCTTGCTTCAAGTAAGAAGGTTTGAAGTACCAGTTCGTCGCGCCCAAGTTACCGCTGATGTCAAACTTAATATGGAATTGGTTATAAACGTCTTCCATGCTGTAATACCAAAAGCTGGATTTGGTTTTGACTGACTCGAATGGCAGCGTGTAGTCCACCCCTATGGCTAGCATTGGGTTATCTTCTACATCTACCATCATACCTTTACGGGCAAACTCGCCTTTTACCCCTTGAGCAACGCTTTTAAAGCCTTCTTCTGTCCAGCCCATGTAATCAGTGATATACAGCGCTTGAATAGATAGGTTTTCTATTGAAGTGTTTTTAATACTTGCACCGCGATAGGTAAACGGAATTGCGCGTAATGGGAATGGATTCATCATTGGCGTGCGCAGTTCTTGAGCGCCAACAGTGATTTTAGTGTCATACCAATTACCGCTGATAAAATATTCTTGCAGGCGGTTAACTGATTGACGTTCAGCCATTGAGCCCGGTGCTCCACCACCCACTAGGCCATAAATACCATCGCTATTTGAATCCCAAATAGGGTTGGCTGAGGCAAAAGACGTTCCGAAGCTAATACCATTGGCTTCTCCTGATTTTAGGTAAAATAGACCACCGAAAGAGGTATCATGTCTGTCTGTGGTTTCACCATCAAAGTCGCGTTGAAAATCAAATAGTTGAAGTTGGCCTGTTAAACTTCCTTCATTGAACAGATTACCGATAGGATCCGCTGCGAAAGCGGGACTGGCAACTAAACATGCAGCTACCAATGGCAGTAATTTTGTTTTCATCTTTCTCATCCTTAAATGTAAATTTGTTTTACTTGATATATTCAGGCGTAACAGAATCGGCTAAGGGACAACAAAGTCGAAACGTACATGGCAACCACTACAGTAATTTTCTGACTTTTCATGCACTTTATGGCAGTTAGCACAGTCTGTTTCGGTACCGAAGTGACGGTTGTCATGTGGGTTAGTTGGTTTAAAATCTTTGGTTTGTTTAGCCAGTTTTTCAGTGTTGTGACATTTGACACATTTCATCATTGTCACTGGCTCACGGGTTTCAGCTTTACCATGACAGCTTGCACATTTAACGCCTTTAGCGGCATGGGTTTGATCAAGTAAGCTTGTGCTGTCAGCCGTTGCAGTATTAGCGAAAAAGCCCAATGCAAGAGTCAGCATGATGTGGCGTAGTGTTAATTTCTTCATTGTTTTATTCCATTATTTCATTTGCAAAGGTGCCCAAACTGCGGGCATCCATCGTTAATTTTTTGGCCTATAGCTTGGCAACGTATTTTCCGGCTAAGTAACCAAAGGTGTAACAACGACCAAGGGATAGCCCGAATACTGTTAATGGATAATCAACACCGCCATAGAAACCACCACCTAAGTTACCGATAACAAACAGACCACCAATCTTGTTGCCGTCAGCATCCAATGCTTGATGGTTTTTATCGACTAACATGCCTGAGCATAAGGTTGAGATACGCATGCGACGGTGAATGCCGTAGAAAGGCGGTTTAATGACAGGTACCATTCTTGATGATGGCTTACCAAAGTCGTCATCTTTACCGGTTTTGCAAAGCTCGTTGTAGCGCTTAACACTGGCCACAAATGTTTTTGGATCACATTCCAGTTTTACTGCTAGCTCTTCGAGTGTGTTAGCCGAGTAAGTGTTGGTTTGTGAAGGGTAAACGCCTTTTTTAGGGGTAGGATCTTCAGGCATATAAACTTTCAACTCTTCAGGAGAATAAAGTTTGCCTGGCCAGTCTTTAGCTTGAGTCATATAGTCTGAATCGAACACTTGTGAGTAATGACCCGCATTTTGCTCATCACGCAAGTAGTTGTTCATTAGCGACATGGCAACGGTTTCGTTGACAAAGCGTTCACCTTTACGGTTTACCGCTAAAAATGGCATGTCACACATTGATGCCGGACCTGCGTCAAAATCGTGAAGCATTTTAGTGTGACCAACAGGTTCAATAACCCCCCCAGCCCAGTAAGCCATTGAGAAACCGTCGCCAGTACGATCCATTTGCTTACGTTCAAAGTTTTTCAAATCAGGGATGAAGAAGTTACACATAGCTTCGTTATTTTGATAATCACCCGCAGATAAGATCACGCCTTTGTTAGCCATGTATTTGTGGTATTTGCCATCACGGTCTTTAGCAATAACCCCAATAACCTTACCTGTAGCATCTTGAACCAATTGCTCAGCAGGCATATTAAAGAAGAACTTAACTCCCGCTTTTTCAGCTGTTTTAGCTAAAGCGCGCATACCGTCACCCGAGGTATATGGCTTTGGACCAAAATAAGAGGTAACAAAGTTAAGTTTGTGCTCTGTCACTCCACGAATACCGTGTTGTGGTTTAGTGCCTTGGTCGACAACTTGTGCGCCGCCTTTTTTAGCGCGATCAATGACCCAGCTTACGGCTTCGCCAGAGTTATAAGCCCATTCTCTTAATAATTCAGGGTGACAACGATGAGCGCTGTCTGACATCAAGCGAGCAACCATTGCCTCAACCCCTGCTTTGTCGCAGTTGGGTAAATCAAGCCCTGAGCCGGTGTTACCTTGAGATACCACAATTGATTGCTTTTGCAGTACGGCAACTTTAGCGCCGTTTTCTGCCGCAGAAAGCGCCGCAGGAACACCTGAAGCACCAGCACCCACAACCACCACATCAAAAGTTTGTGTGGAGACAATATCTCTATCTGCAACGGGTTTGGGTTTTGGCATAAATTCTAAGCTGGCACCACCATCAGAACTTTTAGCATATGCTTGGCTTTTTTCTGATGTTGCTGCGCTAGCAAGACCACCAGTCAAACCTGTTAGTGCTACTGCTCCAGTCCCCATTGCCGCTCGTGTCATAAAGCTACGACGAGAGATACCATTTCGAAGGACCCCGGCAGTGTATTCGTTGATTTCTTTATCTTTACTCATTTTTATACTCCATTTGCCCTTGGGGTTTATGGTCGATGCCCCATCGTTAACGCCGACATTGGCACCGTGCAAAATCCCATTAGGCTACTAGCTTCAGAAAGAATGGTTCGCAGTAGCGAGATAGTTTAAGAAGGGGAAGAGTGATTACGTTTTGGCGCTCGACTCTATACGTCCTACCTCTTTATGTTTAATGTATGACATATAACCTTTAACAAAAAGAATTTGATGTTACATATTTGAGTTCGCTCTCAAAAAAAAGTTATTTTGTGACGGGATGAGTAAATGGATTGTGAATAGCTAATATTTTGAACGTTAATTAAGCCATGCGTCTTACAATGACTGCTGAATGCAATTTGCTGAAGTTGTGTTTAATTATGTAATTAATAACAATCACTTATAATTTCTAGTTGCGCTTTAAGATAAACTTGGAACCACTCGGTGCTAATCGGTTTGTGATTAATTTGTTGTTTTGCTGTTGGTTTTATGGTGCCAGCGCAGTTGGCTTGGCAGTATTTTTATTGGATGAAATTAACTTCTTCCAGCGAGGCGATGGTGTATTTCAACGGTCTTGTTGCGGGGCAATTAACAGTAAGGCTACTACTTTAGGTGTATATGCTGTTGTTGTCTCTTGAAGATTAGCAAAGCAGCCAAGGGTGTTTGCCTGCTCAGAAGATGCATCCTGCGGGGAGCAATAGCAGACATTTGTGATTGTCCCTATTGAGCAAAGCGCTGCTATTGCCTACAATGGCGCACGCTTTTTTTTACTCAAGATAAAGACCATGACTGATACAAAATCACTGCCTGCTTTACCCGATCGTTTATCTGTAAATCCTCGTAGCCCACATCATGTGGCTGAATTTTTTGAAAACGAGATTGGTATTAAACTGAATGATAAAGAACGTTTTGACGTTGAAGAATATTGTATCAGTGAAGGGTGGGTTAAAGTCCCTTCTCACAAAGCGTTAGATCGTCGCGGTCAACCTTTGCTGATGACGATGAAAGGTAAAGTGGAAGTATTCTATAAGTAACCTAGAAATCGATTAAAAAAGGCTAAATACGGTAATTGCCGTATTTAGCCTTTTTATTAGCCGGTGCATTAATACACACTTATGCTCAGCTGTGATTAATGTACCAAACCACGACGTTTCAACAGCGCATCAGTTGATGGTTTTCTTCCGGTAAAGTCGATGTAGCTTTGCATTAAGTCTTGGCTATTACCTTTTGACAAAATTCCATCGCGATACTTTTGGCCATTCTCTATGGTTAAGCCACCGTTTTCCATTTGATACGCAAAGGTATCTGCAGCAAACACTTCAGTCCATAAGTAGGCGTAGTAACCCGCAGCGTAACCACCACCAAAGCTGTGGCTAAAGTAAGTGGTTTTGTAACGTGGCGGAACTGGGTTGTAATCTAAGCCATGTTTAGCGAGTGCTTGTTTTTCAAATGTCGCAACATCAGTGATGTCAGTATCTGCGCTGATTGAGTGCCATTCCATATCCAGTAATGCTGCCGCTAAGTACTCAACTGTGCCAAAACCTTGGTTGAAGGTGTGCGACTTTAATACTTTTGCTAACAATTCCGCTGGAATTGGCTCGCCAGTTTGATAGTGCTTAGCGTAATTGGCTAACACTTGTGGGTCGATACTCCAGTCTTCGTTAGCTTGTGATGGAAACTCAACAAAGTCGCGCGCAGTTGACGTCCCCGCAAGGCTAGGATAGTTAACTTGTGAGTAAAGTCCGTGAATGGCATGGCCAAACTCATGGAAAAGGGTGCTGACTTCATCAAAGGTCATCAGTGTTGGTTGGCCTTCAGCTGGCTTAGGAATATTAAGTGCGTTGTAAACCACGGGCTTTGTTTGTTGTAAGAATGATTGGCTGACTAGCTCACTCATCCATGCGCCGCCACGTTTGCCTTGGCGTGCATATAAGTCTAGGTAGAACAATCCAACAGAGCTGCCATCTTGATTAAAGATTTCGTAAGCCGTCACATCCGGATGCCATACGGGTAAGTCATTGCGCGGTTTTACCGTAATGCCGTATAGCTTGTTCATGGCGAAAAACATGCCGTCATTTAACACGCTGTTTAGCTCAAAATAGGGCTTTACTTGGTTGTCGTCTAAATCGTATTTATCTTTACGCACTTTTTCGGCGTAGTAAGCCCAATCCCATGGCTGTAGTTCAAAGTCTTGGCCATCTTTTTTAATTTCGGCTTGAATATCAGCCGCTTCAACTTTGGCCTTAACTAATGCTTGAGGTGCTAAATCGTCAAGAATGCCATAAACCGCTTCAGGGGTTTTAGCCATTTGATCACCAAGGCTATAAGCTGCCCATGTTGGGTAACCCAATAGTTTTGCTTTTTGGGCACGCAGTTTAGCAATTTGAATATTAATTGGCGCGTTACTGTCCATGGCACGATAGGCCGAGGTTTCCCAAAGCTGTTTACGAAGCTCACGGTTTTCAAGGCTAGACAGCAGTGGCTGGGTTGTCGTGTTAACTAAGGTGATCATGTAACCGGTTTTGCCAGCATCTTTTGCTGCCGCAGCGAGTGAGGCAATGGTGCTGTCTGATAAACCTGCTAGTTGGGCTTTATCTTCCACCACAATGACATCATCTTTGTAAGACTTTAATAAGTTTTGCGAAAAGCTGGTTTGTAGTTTGGCTAACTCGCCGTTTAGCTCGCGCATTTTGGCTTTATCGTCAGCAGATAACTGAGCGCCTGCACGAACAAAACGCTCGTAATAGACTTCAAGTAAGCGTAAATCTTCGCCTGTTAATGCGGCTTTGTTTTGGTAAATAGTTTGGATGCGGGCAAATAGTTTGTCATCAAGGTAAATGTTGTCTTGATGGGCAGTGAGCTGCGGCACAATTTGTTCTTCAACGCTAATAAAGTTGTCGTCTGAAATTAGCCCTGACAGGTTAAAGAATACCCGAGAGGTGCGATCAAGAATCTCACCTGTGTTCTCTAATGCCACTATGGTGTTTTCAAAGGTCGCTGGTTCACTATTGTTAGTAATTGCAGCTAGTTGCGTTTTGTGTTGCTGCATGCCTTGTTCAAATGCTGGCAAGTAGTCGCTTGGTTTTACTTTGTCGAACTGCGGTGCCATGTATTGTAAAGGGCTTGGGCTGAGCAGTACGTTATCGACAGTCGCGGCAACAGGGCTAACATCGATTTGTGCATCGCCAGTTTGTTTCATAGCAACAGTATCAGCAGTGGCTTTGGTCATGTCAGTGTTGCTGGATTGATCTTGGCAGCCGCTAAGCATAAGTGCTGTGCTAACTGCAATTGTGGTAAGGGTTTTTCGCATTGTTGTTTCCTTAAAAGGGGGGGGGCACTTTTAGCTATTTTTATGCTATCTGTTATCTCAAGCTGACTCAGATTAAGATGAAATAGTTTGTGGTGCTAAATAGTGGTAACAAAAAAGTAAATTTTTAGCCTCGATACCATAACAAGCTATGGCTTTTTCGTATAGCGAATCATGTTAACAAGTGTTTCATTTTGTAAGTGTTAGGGGTGAAAAAAGATCCAAAATAAGGTTTGATGCTAAATTGACATAAATGTCGTGTCTATTTGTGCTTATTCACGTAGTTTGTGTTGCATATAAACCCGATTAAGGATGACAAATGAAAGCCGGTAAACATGATACAAAATTGCTTAAATTGGCGATGGAAATTGGTGTGGGTTATGCCCAAAAACGCGGCTTTAGTGACTTTGGTAAAGGGATTTCGCCAAAAGACAAAGTGGAATGTATTTATCGGTTATTGGTGCAAGACAAATTAATTCAACCTTTAGCTGAAGACAAAGATGATGGCCCGAACCGTAAACATAAATTGATTTTGTGGATCAGTAAACAACTGCCCAAAGACCATGAACTGTTAAATTAGGTCGCGTTAGATTGATTGAGGTTAACTCTGAGAAATCAGCCTTATTCTTGCCAATCTTTAAAGTGTGTCAGTAAATAATCTATCGCCAAACGCGCTCGCATAGGTAAAAATCGGCGGTTTTGATACACAATCCAACTGGTCAAGCCGCTGCTCCAGAAGGGGTGCAATATCGGCACTAAAGTGCCTTTTTCTAGTGAATGAATAAAGCTGCTTTTGGGCAAATAGGCAACGCCTAAATGTTGTTCGCAGGCTGCGATAACCGCCGGTACGTTATTGCTGCGCCAGCGGCCTTGTACCTTGACGCTGATTTCTTGCTCCTTGGCGTCAGTGCCATGAAATAGCCAATGATCATTATTGGAGATAATACAGCTGTGGTGTTTTAGATCTCGCGGATGATTGGGCGTGCCATGCTGGGCTAAATACGCAGGGCTGGCGACCGCCATCATATTACGATTAGCCAGTTTGCGGGCCACCAAGCCAGAGTCTTGCAGGGCACCAAAACGGATTGAGAAGTCGATGCCGTCTTCAACAAAATTGACCATACGGCTATTGAAATCCATATCGATGGTTAACTTTGGGTGGGCGCAGGCAAATTTGATCAAGGCTGGTGCTATATATTGCTCAGCAAACGCGCCGGCTGCGCTGACCCTTAATGTGCCGCTTAATTCCAGTTGTTGATGGCTAACTTGCTCGTTAGCTTGCTTTAAGCCCACCAGTAAATTTTTACATTGTTGATAATAGCGCTGACCCGCTTGAGTTAAGTTAACACTGCGAGTGGTGCGGGCAAATAAGGCGCAGCCTAGACGGTTTTCAAGTCGAGCAATTTGGCGACTAACATGGCTGGTGGAACTGCCGAGTTGGCGTGCTGCGGCAGAAAATCCATGAGTTTCTGCAACGCTGATAAACTCAATAATGCCATCAAAGCTGTCCATTTTCTTATCCAATTAATTGATGTTCTGTTTGTTTATTGTTGCTGCATAGCAATAGTTATTTGTCACTTTAGTGGATTATCATGCTATACAGCAACAATTACAATGGCTTTACTTTCAACAAACAAGCAGATTAAAAATGAAAAAAGTACTTATTCTATTAACTAACCACGCAACACTTGGCACAACAGATGAAGCGAATGGTACATTTGCTCCTGAATTAACTCATGCATTACACCCAATGTTAGCTGCGGGTTTAGATTATGATTTAGTGTCAATTCAAGGCGGTAAAGCACCACTTTATGGCACAGATATGGAAGGTGATGAGGTTAACAGCGAAATGTTAGCCAATGAAGTATTCCAAACCCGTGTGAACAACACCATTCCGGCATCACAAATTAATATTGAAGATTACGCCGCTATCTACTATCCAGGCGGATTCGGCTTGTTGTCTGACTTAGCCACGAACGAATTTGTGGCACAGCTTAGTGCTACTCATTATGAAGCGGGTGGGGTGATTGGTGCGGTATGTCATGGTCCAGCGGGTTTGTTACCAATTACTTTAAGCAATGGTCAAAAGCTGATTGCAGATAAATCGGTTACTGGTTTTACTCGTGAAGAAGAAGTGGATTACGGCACCATTGATAAGATTCCATTTTTACTGGAAGAAGCCTTAACTCGCACCGCTGCACGTTATAACAAGGTGCAACCTTGGCATGAATTGGTGATTGAAGATAATCGAGTGATCACAGGGCAAAACTCAGCGAGTGCCGGTGCTGTCGGTAAAGCAATTGTTGCACATATAGTGTAAAGCTATGTACCTCTTGAGGTATTAAGGCTTTGGGTTAATTGAGATAAATAACTTAATCAACCAAGTCTTAAAGTGCGGTGTTATTCATCTGAAGCAACTGTTTTGTTGGCTTCAGATGAATGAGCCTTTTATATCAATGTTCATTAATAACCATGTCGATTAGCAATATTGGTGAGTTGTTCAATAAGCTGGCTTTCTGCTTCAATCATGGTAATGCTTTGCTGTGCATCTTGCGCTTGCATGATATCTTTCTTGGCATCTAAGGCGGCACTTTGTGAGTTGCTTGATAGGGTGGTTAGCTCGTTGCTAAATACTTTAGTCCTTGTTTCAATATCGCCTAGTAAAGTGTCAATGTTGTCTATTCCTTGGGTGATATTATTGATCGACTCGGCTACCTTAATGATGGTGTCTCCGGTTTCTTCCACACTTGGCCTAGCTCATTCAAAGGCAATAAAAAACTAGTCGTCCATTAACGCTTGTGGATCCGGAGCACGCATACGTTGCCACCATTGCTCATCGGCCACTATTTGTCCTTGGTCATCAATCGCAGGATATGGGATTTGTTTTCTTCGACATGCTTTCGCATAAACAGGATGACCTTGTTCAAACAACATGGTTTGGCAGTAGGCGTGATCAAGTTGGCGGGTGCCATACATGTTGGCGGCTTGGCGTTGTCGCTGTGCTTCATACATGATTAGCGCCGCTGCAACAGATACATTCAGTGACTGGACCATGCCAATCATCGGAATAATAATATGTTGATCAGCGGCTTCAATGGCTTCTTTGCTGACACCATCACGTTCGTTGCCCATAATGATAGCGGTAGGGCGAGTGTAGTCTACGGCACGAAAATCAACGGCTGTGTCAGAAAAGGTTGTGGCTAGCACTTGCATGTTCTTCGCTTTAAATGCTTGATTTGCCTGCTCAAAATTTTGGTGTCGAATGGTTTTCACCCATTGCTGACTCCCTGATGCTGTATTTCCCGACACCCACATCGCATTGTCTGGCCACACGGCATGAATTTGGTGGATGCCTACGCTGTCTGCTGTGCGAAGCACTGCTGCAATATTTTGGGTTTTATGTACCACATCAAGACACACGGTTAAGTCAACTTGGCGATGATCAAGCATATGGTTTATGCGGGCAAAACGTTCTGGGCTCATGCTGTTTTCTACTATTTTTAATTTATACCAATTAAATAAAAAAGGCGCTGATGCGCCTTAAGGTCTTTAATGAAGTGAGTCGAATTATAGCGTTAAAACAGCTTAGATAAAATACCAGCTACTTCATGCTAAGGATGAAGTTATGCTCATCTTTTTTAGCTGATTTATAGCGGTTTGTAGGCCTGTTACATCAGGTTAGGCCTTGAAATTGATAGGCCATTAACACAGTTAACATAACCCACAAAGGTTTAGGCCGATATGGTGGCTGCTGCGAGGTAAAGCATATAACCCGTGAAGCTCACTAAACACAGTGCGCCAGCCGTGCGGCCAAAGGTATAGCTTTTATCCGCCGCGGCGACTTTTCTTTGCTTGTAATATGTAAACATAAATGCGACAACCACAATAGCTGTGAGTAATAGCATCATTGGATAGTCGCGTTCTAATAACAATGACGGTAATGGTTTATTGTCTCCCAACAAGGCTGGAAAGGCGATGACGCCAAGAATATTAAAAATATTCGAGCCAATAACCGTTGCAAATACCATGTCATGCATACCACGACGCACTCCAGCGACTGCCGCAGCTAACTCAGGTAAACTTGTGCCAAAGGCAATCACGGTTAAGCCAATGACTAACTCGCTAACCCCGGCGGCTTTGGCTAATTCTACAGCGCCCCAAACCATCAATTGAGAAGCGCCAAGCAGAACAGCTAGCATTAAGACGGTTTCTACTGCTGAGCGGATTTTAGAGATGTCTAAAAACTCAACTTCTTCAGCGTCTGCTTCTCCTTTCGTCACTAGAAAGGCGAGGTAACCGCAATAGGCTGCTAATCCCAGAAGCAGTAATAAACCGTCTTTAAAGTCTAAATGACCATCGGCCATCAATAGACCGCAAAATAAGATGGATATGACCAAGATGGGTAAATCGCGACGAATAAAATGCGCTTTAACGGTTAATGGAACCAAAAAAGCACAAATCCCCAATACTAAACCAACATTGACGATATTTGAGCCAATACCATTACCAATTGCCAGTTCGCCTGCGCCGTTAATTGCTGCGATGGACGAGACCAGTAATTCTGGAGCCGAGGTACCAAAGGCGACAACCGTCATGCCAATAAAAGACATAGATACGTTGCAATGTTTAGCTAAGGTGGCAGAACTGGCAATGAGGCGATCTGCGCTGATAGATAAAGCGATAAGACCGACAGCAAGTGCAAGAATAGGACAAACGATTGAAAGCATATAACAACTCAAAGTAAGGGCTGGTTATGTAAAAGACACGAAAAACCCACGCCCAGCCCTAGCTTATTGCGTGTGGTTATTCGAGTCTCGTCAGGCGCTTAATCTTAAGCGTTGATTGCACCATGGTCTTCGACCAATTATGTTGACACAACCTTCTACCAAAAATGGTAGAACGACTACTCCCTCAAATTTAGGGGGCAAGTTTAATCAGTTGAGCCTTTCGCTTCAAGTCTGTTTTTCTAAAAATAGAAGAATTTGTGATGAATAAATGACAGTTGCTGGTGATAGTTGCTGTGGTTGACTGGTGGCAGCAGTGTTTTAGCTGATAATCATACCTTTGAGGCGATTGTTTAATACTGTGCTATAAGGTTGTTAACCACAAAGTATTTTATTTCGACCATCTGATTTTGCTTGGTTCAAGTATTTATCGGCTATTTGCATCATTTGTTCGAACGAGCTAATTTGCGTCGTGCTTTCTAATAAGCCTATTGAGGTGGTGAAGGTTAAGGTTTGATCTTCAAATTTTATTTGTAGGGAATGTATTGCTTGCCTAATACGTTCAGCAATTTTTGTCGCAAGGGTTATGTCTGTTGCAGGGAGTAAAATGGCAAATTCTTCACCGCCTATCCGGGCAAAGGTGTCATAATCTCTTAATAATCCCCCACGGTACAGGCAAAGGTTTGCAGTACTAGGTCACCAGCATTGTGGCCATAAGAATCATTAATACCTTTAAATTTATCGAGATCTAGCATTAATACCGATAGCTTAGTGGCTTCTCTTTGACTGCGGCTAAATTCTACTTTTGCTGTTTCATAAAAATAACGGCGATTATAAATACCGGTTAAATAATCGGTTGTTGCCAGTTTTTGCAACTCTTGAGACATGAGAGTGAGCTTTTGCTCGTTTTGTTTTTTTTCAGTTATGTCAGTGATATACAAGTACAAAAAGTGCTGTTGAACAATTTGTTCAGTGACAATGAAATGCTTACCTTCAACTGTGTCAGTTTCAAATGTTCTGTAGTCGCAGCTTCTTCTTTTTGTGAGTGCTGCACTAATCCAAGTATCAAAACAGTCTGCTTCAATATTGATGCCTGTTTTGGTGGTAAAAGACCTAAAGCATAGCGCTGAAAAAGTTTGGTTGAGTGCCTTTTCTGCGGGAATGCCAAGTAGCATTTCTAGGGCTTCATTACAAAACACCAGCCTATCGTCAGCATCAAAAATGCCTACACCATCTTTGGTTAACAATAGTGAATCAATAATGACTTGCTCAATTTTATGATCTAACAAATTTTGATTCTCACTAGTCCTGTGTTTCAGGTGATGTGTGGTTAAGTTGAATTTTCATCACTGTCTCGGGGTATTGTTATCTAAGTCATTGTAGACGTTTAATGATTGATGAACATTGTATTAGTACACAAAAATATGACAAAAACCGCTTGAATTTGGCTTTTAGTTTGTTCAGGCATCATAACATTACCAATTATTTTTTTGGGGTTAATATTTATTGTGAGTCTTGTCTAACCATTCAGTTTGCGGCTTTGTAGGTTTGCAGATTTGCTAAGATGACCTCGGCGGTACTTACAAAGGCGGCAATTTCTACAGCGCTTAGGTGTTGCTGCATGTGTTGATGTACCTCATTTTGGGTTGAGCTGATGAGCTCAGCCAATGCTATTCCTTCCTTGGTTAATGATAAAATTTGGCTTCTTTTATCGTCAGGATTGGCGCTTTTGGTTAGCCATTGATTGTCGATCATTTCCTTGATTAAGCGGGCTACTTGGGCTTTATCTCTGCCAAAATAATTGACGATATCGTTAGCTGTGCACTGTCGGCTTTTGTTGATAAAAGTCAGGCATTTTACGTGCATGGCGTTTAAGCCAATTTCATTGGCTTTTAATGTCGACCGCATAGCGAGCCGATAGGCCGTCATAATGCTAAATATTGAATCGGTTATAGCGCTTTTATCCATTATGTTACCCTTTGTTATTTGGTTGACAATATCAACCAACCTCAATGTGGTAGACTTTATCAACTTAATCATTTGAGTTCAAGTAATGAGGCCAATAGATGAAACCAATTAAGCAGAAAATGAGAGTCGCATATGTTTCTCAAATCATTGATTTGTCGACTCACTTGCGTCGAATTATTGTTTGTGGTGACAGCTTGGAAGACTTCCCTGTATGGCTTGAGGGCGCTCATGTAAAAGTGGTTTTGCCCACTTATATCGAGACTGAGCGTACTATGCGTTCATATACTATTCGCTTTTTTAATCATAAAACTAAAGCGTTAGCGTTAGATTTTGTGGTTAACCGTCATCAAGGGCCAGCTACCTGTTGGGCTAGCGGTGCTAAAGTGGGTGACAGTATCGGTATTGCGGGTCCTGGGCAGATCAAACTAACTGACTTTAACCATCACAGCTATTTGTTGATAGGGGATTTGACGTCAGTTAACGCAATCAATGGTTTTGTGCCTCGTTTTAATGACCAAGCTGATATTCGAGTGATTATTGCTGTGCCGACTCGTGCAGATATTATTGCAATGGATTATGACGACTCAAACAATACCTGTTGGTATATTGAAGATGAAGCAAAGCTTTCGTTAACTGAGCAAGTTATGGCTTCAGCCAAAGGGCTGGCTGTTGATGCGCGTGTATTTATGGGGCTTGAGGCGGGTCATATTCGCGCCCTAAGGCCGGTGTTACAAGAGGATTTAGGCTTAAACAGAGTAAATATATTTGCAGTGGGCTATTGGAAGCAGGGGGTCGATGCCGATCGTTTTGGGGCACAGAAAAAAGCTAATCCATTGTAATATAAAGTCAACGTTAACAATCAGTATCTATCCATTGTTCTAAAGCAGTTATTTATAACGGTATGGTTTTGTAAAACCGTTATCAAAAGATATAGCGGCTAGTATTAGCCGCTATATCTGCATGACATTAAAGGTAATATTGGATTATTGGCAGCTATTAGGCGCTGCTGCAATAATATTATTTTTCCCTTCACTGTAGCTCGACAACCAAGGCGTTTTAGCGCCTTTACCTGCAGTGGCCATCACGTAGTTACGCAAGTCTGTACCTACGCTTAGCTTATTACTATTAATTGCATTTTTAGATGCTGAATTATAATCAGCTAGCATATTGGGCACACTGCCTTGAGCCATATCCAGCGATGCGGAATTACCAGAGGTGCTGCAAGTTGAATCAGATTCAAATACGTAGCTGTTATTGATTTCTAATGACCCATCTTGAATAGCATCATCAAATAACGATAAAGCCCAATCCGCTAAATCATCACCTTTTGAGTTATTAACTGGATTCATAAACAAGTTGTCATCCAGCAATGCTCTAGCGCCAACCCGTAAGCTCATAACGTCTTTACGATAGCCGTAAAAGACATTGTTGAACATATGCGTTTGACCACGGCGCAGTAAGGGGACGCGACGTAAGGTGTTATATGAGCTAGACCCGAAGTTATCATCCGTGGTAACAAACAAGTTATTATGTATGGTGGTAGTGATCTGTTGGTTTATCGGGCGACTATCGCTTGAGCCATGTAAAGCTGCACGCTTAACGTTAATCAGCTTATTAAATGATACTGTGATGTCGTGTGCTCCAACTTTAACATCAAAGGCTGAATCGCCTGTGGTGTCAAAGGTATTTTGGTGGATCCAAATATCATGAGACTCACCGGTCGAGCGGATCATGTCAGGGTCAAGATTGTGATCTTCTGTATGACCTACACCGATAAATTTATTATTGGTGATGATGACATTTTCTGACTGATGGGTTGAAGCACCACTACTATCAGCGCCGATTTTAAAGCCGTTAAAGGTAAATGTGGCTTTTGCACCGCGCCCATCAATGGTGGTATTACTATTGATTAAGTAGTTACGAACCGGCAGGCTGCTGTCATTTAATTCGTCATTAAAAAAAGTGACTAGACAATTTGAGCTAGATACGCCTTTAGCTGCACACCAAGCATAGGGATCGCGACAGGTTGCTTCATTGACACCCAGTGCCGATTGCATTGAGCTACTGGCGCAATATGGGCGATACATCATAATTGCGGTTTCGTTTGCAAAGTCATCTTTGTCAAACACAATCCAATTGTGATCGCTTGATGAAATTGCCGCTAAAATTTGATCTTCCGGTTTATTATTGGTGATGATAACCAACTTACTGCCGCCATTAGGGTTGTAACCTCCAGTGGCTTTTTCACCATATCCCACTGGTTTACCTAATGATTCAGCTAGACATTGAATGATTTGCTGATCAGATTGTAATGATGATTCACGCCAGTTGATTGAATCATTATTAATTAAATCAGCACAGTCAGCATTAGGGTATACAGGATCAGTAGGATCGACAGGATCAACCGGTGGCTCAATAATTACTCCACCGCCATTACAGTCACCTGCCGTTGGGGCAACGCCAGTGACCGCTAAGCTATCAATATTGGCTAACCCACTGCTGCCAGTTGCTTGCAAGCGTACAAGATTATTGCCCGCACGAAGCTGAACGCTTATCTCGTTAGTGGATGTAAATGCACTCCATGCTCCAGTGCCGGTAAATGCGAAGCTGGCTGCTAAAGTGTCATTAATTAATAAGGCTGCTGGGCGATCACTTGCGCCATTGGCATAACGGAACGAAATGCGATAGTTACCCGCTGATGGAACTGATATCGCGTAATCCACGCCTTTACCTGATTCATTATCCGTGTTGGCATAGCCGACACCATAATAACCAGAGTGATCGTTTTCTATTGCACCATCAACTGAGCAGAAGCCATTGGCATTCTCTTCAAATGTTTCAGTGACACTAGAACTGGTTTGTACATTAGCGGCCACTGCCGATGAGTTGTATTTGGTGCCGTCATCACCAGTTATTTTCACCGAGTAATAGTAATTGCCATCTGCCACATTGTAATCAGTGAAACTATTGCCTGTTAGCCCTGCCGCAATTTATCAACATTCACCATCCGTTTTACTTACCTTAAAAAAATCAGGAATACGTTCCGTACACGATCTTATTGGCAAAAAATTGATGCTAGCCAACAAGGATCAAGATGCAGACTTTTTGACTATGTTGGTCAATGAAGGCATTACCATCTCTCAACTTGATATTATGCCTAGCAGCTACCAACTGGATGATTTAATCACAGGTAAGGTTGATGCATTTAACTCCTATATGACTAACGAGCCTTATGTGCTTCAGCAACTTGGTATTCCATATAATATCATTGACCCAGTGGCTTACCGTGTTGATTTTTATAGCGATATTCTTTTTACTTCTGAAGCGGAACTGAATGATAACCCTAAACGAGTAGAAGCCATGCGCCGTGCTACCCTCAAAGGGTGGCGTTATGCGATGGATAACCCAGAAGAAATTATTGATGTTATTTTAACTAAATACCAAGTCGATAAAACCCGTGAGCATTTAGAGTTTGAAGCGACTGAAATACGTAAATTGATCGTGCCTGAGTTAATCCAAATTGGTCATATGAACCCTGATCGTTGGCAGCATATGAGGGACACTTTCATTAAAGCGAATTTAATCGATGATGGAAGATATTTTGATGGTTTTATTTATGATACTAGCACAACAAAAATACCTTATTGGGTATTCCCCACACTGAGTTTTGCCTTTGTCATAGTGTTGATAACCACGTTAATTATCATTTACTTACAACGTTTTAATCGGAAGCTGGCTGAAAATAAGCAAACATTACAAGAGAGCGAAGCGCGCTTTAAAGCATTAAGTGAGGCCACTTATGGTGGGCTTATGATTCATGATCAAGGCCGAATTCTCGAATGTAATTATGGCTTGTCTGAGATAACGGGGTTTGATTATTCTGAATTGATAGGTATGAATGGCCTAGAGTTAATTCTGCCAGAAGATCTCGAAATTGTTTTACAAAATATGCGCGATGACTATACCCATAGTTATGAAGTGACAGGGGTTAGAAAAGATGGCTCTACCTATGCACTCGCCATAAAAGGTAAAAATATTGTTTATAAGGGACGTAACGCGCGGGTGGTGGAGTTTGTTGATATCACCAATAAAAAGCAAATAGAAGATAAATTAAAACTGGCAGCCAGTGTGTTTACCCATGCCCGTGAAGGCATCATGATCACCGACCCGAATGGGAACATTATTGACGTCAACGATACCTTTTGCCATATCACGGGTTATAGCCGAGATGAGTCACTAGGGCAAAATCCGAGGTTTCTTAATTCGGGACGACATAGTCAGGCATTTTTCAAAGCCATGTGGGCTTCATTGATAGAAGATAAGCAGTGGTCTGGCGAAATTTGGAATAAGCGTAAAAGTGGTGAGTTGTATGTTGGATTGATCACCATTAGTGCGGTAACAGACAAGCAAGAAAAGACTAAAAACTATGTTGCACTATTTTCTGACATCACGAGAATGAAACAGCATCAGCAGCAATTAGAGCGTATTGCGCATTATGATACGCTAACTAACTTACCGAACCGGGTGATGTTAGCAGACCGTTTGAAGCGAGCCATGACACAAAGTGTACGTCGACAGCAGTTTTTAGCTGTTGCTTACCTTGATCTTGATGGTTTTAAAATGGTCAATGATACTTATGGCCATAACATGGGTGATCAACTGCTGATAGAGTTATCAAAATATATGAGTGACAGCCTTCGCGAAGGCGACACCATAGCGCGAATTGGTGGTGATGAGTTTATTGTATTACTGGTCGATTTAGACTCAATGGATGATTGTGAGCGAGTATTAGATCGCTTACTGCAAGCGGCTACTCGACCGGTTACATCAGGTAGTATTACGGCACAGGTTTCTACCAGTATTGGTGTTACCTTGTTTCCGCAAGATGACGTGAGTGCTGATCAGTTAATTCGCCATGCAGATCAAGCTATGTATATTGCTAAGCAAACAGGCAAAAATCATTACCATTTTTTTGATATTCATCAAGATAAAAGCATCCAGAGCCAACATGTCATTATTGAACATATTCAACAAGGGCTGGAGCAAGGTGAGTTTTTCTTACATTACCAACCCAAAGTGAATATGAGAACCGGTGAGGTTGTTGGCGTTGAGGCGTTAATCCGCTGGCAACATCCAGAACGAGGCTTGTTATTACCCAGTGATTTTTTACCAATGATAGAGAATCATCCTATCAGCCTGGTTGTGGGCGATTGGGTTATCGCGACTGCGTTATCACAAATGGCAACATGGCAAAAATTAGGTTTAGTCATGCCGGTAAGTGTTAATGTTGATGCCTTTCAATTACAGCAAGAGGATTTTATTGCCAAATTATCAATTGCCTTGGCGCACCATCCCAAAATAAAACCAAGTTTACTAGAGCTTGAAATACTCGAAACCAGTGCGCTTGGCGATATCATGAAGGTCATGGCAACGATGGAAGCTTGTATCGGGTTAGGGGTCAATTTTGCACTAGATGATTTTGGTACTGGGTTCTCATCATTAACTTATCTAAAGCGCTTACCCGCTCATTTATTAAAAATTGATCAAAGTTTTGTGAGAGATATGCTGGTGGATATTGAAGATCGCTCTATTGTAATGGGGGTGATAAGTTTGGCTAAAGCGTTTAATCGTCAAGTGATTGCTGAAGGGGTAGAAACCATTGCCCATGGTTCACAGTTACTTGCCATGGGATGTGAATTGGCGCAGGGTTATGGCATTGCAATGCCAATGCATGCTGATAAATTACCCACTTGGTTAGCACAATGGCAGCCAGATCCTGCATGGGATCATGTTTAATTCCAATCGTCATACATCACTGGTTATTCAAGCTTGTTAAAACACCTGATAGCAGCATTAATCGCTTGATAAAATGCCATCGAAATGACTTTCGATGGCATCAGTTTTATCTCTATGGCGCTAAATTATATAGCGCAGATCTGGTGACTTAAACATTCATCGATTCCACAGGCTGACAGACCTTTTCGACCTTGACTGCGCATACCTTAAATTCAGGAATTTTTGCCACGGGATCAAGTACGTTATTGGTGAGTTTATTGGCAGCGGCCTCAGCAAAATGGAAGGGTAAGAACAACACTCCAGCTTGGGCGCGCTTAGTCACAAATGCGGCAATATTAATACTGCCTCGTCGGGTAGATAATGTCAGCATATCACCATTAGTAATGGCTAATTGGTCCGCATCGAAAGCCGATATCATGACTTTTGGCGTGGCTAACTCATTTAAACCTTCGGTTTTACGGGTGAGAGTACCGGTATGGAATTGCTCCAGCAAACGGCCAGTAGACAATACAAATGGATACTCATTACATGGCATTTCAGCGGGTAAACGGTAGCTTACTGGCTTCATTTTGCCTTTGCCGTGGGTAAATTGATCCACATGCAAAATAGGCGTACCCAAATGGCCTTCTGTTGGGCAAGGCCACTGCACACCAAGTCGACCTTCTTTGGTTTGAGCATCCACACGTTGCCAGCTAATACCACGGTATTGTGGTGTGACTTGAGTGACTTCATGCCAAATTTGTCGTTCATCTTGATAGTGCCAATTCGCGGCCATTTTATTCGCAATATCCATAATGATTTGCCAATCAAGACGTGCCTTACCCGGTGAGGCTATTGCAGGTTGTAACTGCTGTACGCGGCGTTCAGTATTGGTAAAGTGACCTTGCTTTTCAGCAAAACTGGCAGCGGGTAAAACCACATCAGCAAGCTGAGCGGTTTCGGTCATAAAGATGTCTTGTACCACTAACAGCTCAGCGGCTGCTAGGCCTTTGAGTACATGGGCTTGATCTGGATCGCTCAGTACTGGGTTTTCACCCATCACATACAAGGCTTTTAATTGACCATGAGCCAAAGCATGCATCATTTCGGTAGCGGCAAGACCAATGGTTGGCGATAAGTTGGGGTGTTGCCAAGCTTGCGAGAATCGCTGCTGCACACCTATGTCATCCACTTTTTGATAACCGCTGTAATAGTTTGGTAATGCCCCCATATCGCAAGCACCTTGTACATTACTTTGGCCTCGTAGTGGGTTAATGCCCGCGCCTTCAATTCCGATATTGCCGCACAGTAACTGCAAGTTAGCAATGGCGGTAACGTTATCGTGGCCTGAAGTGTGTTGGGTGATTCCCATCGCATAATAAATCGCGGTTTTTTCTGCGGTGCCGATAAGCTCAGCTAACTGTTTTATCTTATCAGCAGCAACCCCAGTAATTAGCGCAGCATTTTCAAGGCTGTAATCTGGTTTCATGACTTCTGCGGACAACTGGTTAAAGCCTTCCACGCGCTGCTGAATGTAATCTTTATCGTGCCAATTATGAATAATAATTTGCTGCATGATGGCGTTAAGCAACATGACATCTGTACCGGGGCGATGGCATAAATAGAGTTGGGCATCATCCGCTATGGCGACTTTTTTCGGATCAGCCACCACTAACCTTGCGCCATGTTGATGTACGGCCTGTTTAATTTTAGAGGCAATGATAGGGTGAGCCACACTGGTATCAGAGCCTAAAATAAAGATTAAGTCAGATGATTTAATTGAGGGAATATTGTTGGTCATGGCACCGCTGCCAAGAGACTCTCGCAGTGCCGTAACCGTTGATGCATGACATAAACGCGCGCAGTGATCGATATTATTGGTACCAATGACCGTTCTGAAAAACTTTTGAAATAGGTAGTTATCTTCATTGGTCGCTTTAGCAGATGCTAGCCCCGCAATGGCGTTACTACCATGTTCAGCGCGAATGCTGATGAGTTTGTTGGCAATAAACTGCGTGGCTTCATCCCAACTGACTTCGACCAATTGCCCATTTTTACGCAATAGTGGTGATGTAAGTCGCTGTTGGCTGTTAATAAAATCAAAGCCATAACGCCCTTTGACACACAGCATGCCATCGTTTACTGGCGAGTGATTGTCAGCGCTAACATGCATAATGTGATTATTGACAGGATCAGTATGCAATGTGACACGACAACCAATGCCACAATAGGTGCAAATGGTTGAGGTTTGTTTTAGTTGTGTTTTACGACCTTGGGCTTTATCGCGAGCATCTGTTAACGCACCTGTTGGACAAACTTGGACGCAGTTGCCACATTGAACGCATTGGCTGTCAGCCATAGAGGCGCTAAAACCAACTCGCGGTGCTTGACGTAAAGTGTCAGCTGTGGCGCCTTGTGGTAATGCTAGGTAACTGTCGGCTTCAAAACAAATGGCATTATGGCCGGCTTGCTGGTGGCACATGGCGACACAAGCCCCGCAACTGATACAGCGGTTGGGGTCAAAGGTAATAAAGGGCGAACTGCTATCTTGCACAAATGCTCGATGCTGCTGACCATCAATGGCTTTTCCGTCAACATGATACTGGCTGGCGTAGTCTCTTAACTGGCAATCAGTATTGGCCTGACAGCCGCACTCAAGACAACGGGCGGCTTCAGCCAATGCGATTTCATCTTTGAAGCCTAATTCAATTTCATCAAAACTGGCACTTCTTGCATTCATGGCCAGCTCAGGCATTTTAGCTTTGGCTTGATGAAGCCGTGTTGGAAAGTGACTCAAATCTAACGCCTTATGTTGACGTTTTTCTGAGTTAAATGGCTTGGCTATTAAGTCACAGCTTAGCTCGCCATCGAGCAGTTTTTGAATGGCATCAGCGGCTTTTTTGCCATCCGCTACGGCTGCAACAGCGGTGGCGGGGCCAGTGCGAGAATCCCCTAAAACAAATAGCTTTTCAATGCCAGATGACATGGTGTATTCACAGCCTGAAAAGGTATTCCAGCGCGTTAATGCTAATTCACCATTGGTAAGGCAACTGGCTGGATCGCTTAAAAATGACATATCAGGCGTTTGCGATACCGCAGGAATAACAGTATCAAAAGCTTCAACAAAGGTTTCACCTGTAGCTTTGGGTGAGCGTCGGCCAGATGCATCCGGTTCGCCTAATGCCATCTTTTCAAAAGTCACCGCATTAATACGGCCAGCACTGTCGGCATGGTTTTCAATAGGATTGGTTAGAAAATAAAAACGGATCCCTTCATGTTCTGCTTCTTCAATTTCGTAATCTTCTGCAGGCATTTCATCGCGGGTGCGGCGATAAACTAAGGTGACTTCTGCGCCTTCGCGAAGTGCGGTACGAGCGCAATCAATGGCGGTATTGCCACCGCCGATCACCGCGACTTTTCTACCTGTGGTATAACGTTTCTCGGTGCAATGATCTTTCAGGTAATCTACCCCAAGGTAGCAGCCGTCAAGTTCGACTCCAGGGTAATTCATTGGCACTGCTTTTTGCGCGCCTATGGCTAAACACACTGCATCAAAGGACTCCACTAAGTCATTCAGGTGAATATCTGTGCCTAAACGGGTATTGGTTTGAATTTTCATGCCATTTTTACACAATAAATCAATTTCTTGATCGAGAATCGCTTTAGGCAAACGGTACTCAGGAATACCGTATCTTAACCAGCCACCGGCTTTTGGCATTGACTCATAAATTGTGACTTCATGTCCGGCATTCGATAGATAAAAACCGGCACTAATACCCGCAGGCCCGCTACCAATAATGGCAATTTTTTTACCTGTGTTAGCAAGCTTAGTCGGAACATAGCTATCGCCTTGTAAATCAATATCAGCCGCATGGCGTTTTAATTGCCTAATGGCTAATGGCTCGTCTAATTCACCACGTCGACAAGCTGACTCACAAAACGCAGGACATACGCGACCGATAGACAAGGGAAGCGGTAAGGTTTGCTTAATAATTTTTACGGCTTCACGATGATTTCCCTGTGCGATTTGATAAAGATAAGATTGCACATCAACACCAGCGGGGCAGGCTTGCTGGCAAGGCGCTTCGCAATCGGCAAAGTGATCGCTTAACAGGTTTTTGAGTGATGCTTGGCGTATTTTGCTTAAGGCAACAGAGTGTGTGACGACTGTGATGGTTTCGGTGATAGCGGTTTCGCACGCTTTTACTGTGCTTCGATTGCCACTGTTATCGGTTAACTCAACATAGCACAGTCCGCAGCTTTGTTTGTCTTGTAAGCTGTGAGTTGATTGATTAGTTGCAGACTGAGTGTGATGACACAAATGGGGAATCGCAACGCCAGCATTGATGGCGCAGGTGAGCAGGTTTTCACCTGGTGCTGCTGTAGCGGTTTTACCGTCGAAACTGAGCTTTATCATAACGTAGGGACCTTTGTTTGAAACATTGACTATGCTCGGCAATCCTTCACCTACAATTAGTACATTTTTGATTAGGTTTTACTGTTTTACTTGAGTATACCTAGTGGCGATTTAACAACAGGTCTTAGAAGTCTTTATTTGTGTTGATTTTGTGAGCGGCTTCTCGATGTCTTAGGTGATTGAGAACTTGGTCGGCTATATAGTGGCTTAAGTGTGATGACAGTCTTAATATGGATGACATCAAATGTCATGGCGTATAGAAATTAACTTTCGACTGATATTTTTTGAGTGGCTAAATGGTTTTATTAAATCTAAGCATTATTAAGTGATGATTATTAAGGCTATTTTTGCATTTATTACTGGCGTAATCCCTTGAGGGTGACGACATGATATTAAGTGTTATTTTTATTTTAAAAATAAAGCCTTTACAATTCTCAATACTCCTGTAACATCCACCTCGCTCTGAAATTCAGAGTTATTAATGAACATCAAGTAAAAGTAAAGCCTCAGAATTCCGCGTTAACGTTGCATCCTGTGTTTCCCTTAGCTTCATAGTCACATTAAATAATTCAAGCACTCAGCGCATCGCAATATCGCGATAGATTTTTTTAATTTTTAATTTATAAGGGACACATCATGTCTAAAACAACTGGCGTAGTAAAATGGTTTAACGAAGACAAAGGTTTTGGCTTCATTACTCAAGACAATGGCGGCGCTGACGTATTTGTACATTTCCGTTCAATCGCTTCAGAAGGTTTCAAAACTTTAGCTGAAGGCCAAAAAGTTTCTTTCGAAGTAGAACAAGGCCAAAAAGGCCCACAAGCAGCTAACGTAGTTGCTGTCTAATTTGAAAGATTACGTTAAAGGCGTATGCCAATTGACGTAACTTCAAATAATTGATGACATTGTAAACTCTTAGTTAGTTTTCCAAAATGTGAATCAATTATCCAAAAAGCGAACCTTAGGTTCGCTTTTTTGCTTTGTGCGCTGCACTAAAAACATTCAAACTGCCATTATGAGTTACCGCATGCTAAGTTATTATTTAGTGTGTACTGGTCAACTCACACTAAACACTTTTGATTGAGATGTTTGCGAGCGTAATCATGACAGATAGCAAGCTGATTTTAATTTTAAAAACCTGCATTAGTATTGGTATATGCTTAATTTTATTAGGTATCTATTTGCATAACTTTAGTGAAACCATCGAAAATATGGGGGTTAATGGGATCGTTATTAGCGCGATATGTGTTGCCGTTGGCATGGTACTTTCTTTGCCAACCAAAATGTATCTGACCTTTGTTTTGGTTAAACGAGAAACCGATAAGCAAGTTTAACCACTGATGCGCTTGTGCGGCAAACGTGTTTTATTTACCGCCTTTCCCCATGATACTGCCCAATATTCCTCTGACAATTTGCTTGCCAAGCTTGTTACCAACAGTCCGTGCGGCTTGTTTGGAAAAGGTTTGCACTAACCCTTGGCGGCGTTTGGTGCCAAATAACCATTCGCTAAACCAATTACCTTGCTCGTCATCATCGGAAGAGTGAGCTGATGATGCTGTTGATTGTGCTTCCGCTTCCGCTTGGTTGATTTGATTTAAGCGTTCATAGGCTGATTCACGGTTGATGAGTTGATCATAATGGTTCCCAATAGGGCTTTGTGCTCGACAGTTATCACGCTCATTTAGCGTTAATGGTCCCATGCGGCACCGAGGAGGGGCGATAAGGGTTTGCTCAACCATACTGGGGATCCCTTTATCTTGCAGGGTAGATACCAATGCCTCACCGACCGCTAAACTAGAAATGACTTGGTTGAGATCAAGTTTAGGGTTCGGGACAAAAGTTTGTGCGGCTGCGCGGACCTTCTTTTGATCTCTTGGGGTGAAGGTGCGTAATGCGTGTTGAATGCGGTTACCCAGTTGTCCTAAGATGGCATCGGGGATGTCGTCTGGAAATTGTGAGCAAAAATAAACGCCAACCTCTTTTGAGCGAATGAGGCGCATAATTTGCTCGATACGTTTGAGTAAATGATCAGGACTGTCATCAAACAAAAGATGTGCTTCATCGATAAACAATGCCAATTTAGGTTTAGCCCCATCGCCAACTTCTGGTAGATTTTCATAGAGCTCTGATAAAAGCCAAAGCATAAAGCTCGCGTACAGATTTGGCGAAAGCACCAGTTTATCGGCACTTAAAATGCTCATTATACCTCGGCCTTGAGCATCGGTTAGCATAATATCTTTCAGTTCAAGTGCTGGTTCACCAAAGAAAATATCACCACCATCACGATTTAGGTTGATCAGTGATCTTTGAATAGCAGCCAGTGATTGTGCGCTAATTAAACCATACTGAGCACTGATTATTTTGCGTTCTTCAGCTACCAAGGTGAGCAAGGCTTTTAGATCGTCCAAATCCAGTAACAATAATCCACGACTGTCCGCTAAGGTAAAAACGATATCTAAAATACTACTTTGAGTGGCATTTAACCCTAACATTTTGCTTAATAAAGTTGGCCCCATTTCGCTTACTGTCGTTCGAATAGGATGACCTTGTTGTCCAAATAAATCCCAAAAAATGCACGGATTGGCTTGAGGGCTAAAATCAGTAATGCCAATTTTGTCAGCGCGAGCTAATAGTTTTTCAGAAGCAGTACCCGCAGCGGCTAAACCGGAAATATCCCCTTTAATATCGGTGACAAAAACCGGAACACCTAGGCGAGAAAAGTTTTCTGCTAGCATCATTAGCGACACGGTTTTCCCGGTTCCTGTTGCCCCTGCAATTAACCCGTGTCGATTACCATAGCGCAGCAGTAACTCAACTTGTGTATCGCCTTTGCCTATGACTAGATTGTTCATCGCTTCGCTGTTCATTTTGCTTCCTTACAAGTCATAACCTTCGGAGTTAATCGGGTTAATAATGCTGAATATGACTGCAAGTATAGGTCAAAAAATATTCATTAGTGGGGGGGCGATTTGATGCGTATTTAAACCCATTGATAGGGGGGATTTATGGGAGCATGAATGGTTAGGTCAATAGCCATTTATTTGTTCCACTATCGTTTTGTTCATGTGCCATAAAAGTGTGGGGTGATTAATAGGCTATATTCTGATGACGATAAAATGTATTATATTTTAATAGTTTATGAATTGGTTTGTGATAGGTTGTCGTGTTTTGCGACATATATTGTGTCACCTTTTGAGGTTATGTTATGGGTTTTGCTCGAAAATTATTCCTTGTGTCGATAATGTTGTTTGCTTTGCCGAGTTGTTCATTGTTAGAGGTTAAGCTAGAGAGTGGTATTGAACCTTTACCCCAAGAACAGCTAAATATGCGTGTGTTTAGTCGTGACTTTAGCCACACTTTTTACAGTGAGGTTGAAAACAGCGCAGATCAAATAGCATTGCTTGCGAGCAATTCTGGCATGGAGTCTGCCGTTGGAGCTGATTTTATCACCCTCAAATCCCGCACTTTAATGTGGAAAATTAATAGTGAGCAAGCGCTACAAAGAACCATATTTCAGGCATCACCCTTGGCCGCTATGATTGATACTTGGGTGCTTAGTGCGCAAATGAATGACTTTTTTACTAATGGTAATGGGCGTCAGTTATTTGGTGAGCACCAAGCGATTGCTATTGAGGCGAGTGAGCGCCTACAGGCGAATTTTGAGCGCACCATTAAAGGCTTTGTTAAACCAAAAGAGTTTACTCAATACCAAGCATTTATTGCGAAATATGTGACTGAATATCCAATAATGGATATAACTTTTACTCGTAGATCAGCGTTTAATGATTGGTTAGCTTTTAGAAATATCAGTGAGTTTGAGGCAGTGACCACTTTTGGGACTGTGCCTGAGGTAATGAGTGATATTTCTGATCGTATGGCGATGATTGCTGATCAAATGCCGAAAATACTGACCTGGAAGGCTGAGCTATATGCATTGCATTCCAATATCAATGCAGATGAACTGCAAAAAACCTTGGCTAGCATAAGCGATACTTCTGCGCGCTTTCAAACTCTTATGGCTAAAAGTCCTGAAATGATGGCCAGTTTGGCCGTTGATTTACGCAAAGAGTTAACACCATTATTAACCCAATTAAGTGAGTCTACGGATGACAAGTTGGCGAAATTATCTATTGAGCGTCAAGCCTTGGAGCAAATGGTGAAAAATGAACGACTAGCCTTAGAAGAAATGGTGGCTCGCGAGCGTGTTGCTGCCGCGGCTAATTTAGATGATATTTCAAAACATACTGTTGAAGTGGTATTTAAAGAGCTTACCAACACCTTAAAAAGCCTAATATTATATTTCGTGCTTTTCCTTGGAGTAATATTTTTTGCCCCCTTGGGCTTAGGAGTTTGGCTTGGTAAACGTATGGCTCTAAAACGCGCGGCGTAACGCCATGATGATGTGAATTAGCACCACTTAAGGGGGAAGTTACATTCCCCTTTTATCAAACTGTCTATTTGATTTTGATTGATTAATAAATTGATTAATAAGCTTACTAAAATCATTAATTGTGCTGATTTTATCGGTTTGTAAATCCAATTCATGCAACTCTAATTCGATACCAAATTGAGCAATTTGCAAGTTGGCTTCTAACATTGCAGCGTCAAGCTTGATGTATTGTTCTGTTAATATTAAAAAGTCATCACCAAACACTCTAAATATTGCTGCGTCATTGATAGCTTGGGTTAATTTACGGGCAATATTACAAAGCAAGTTATCACCTGCTAGCCAGCTATTTTGTTGATTGTATTGGCCGAAATTTAATAAGTTGATGAAATAGCAACAAGCATAGTGTTTACCAAAAAGTTCTTCATTGAATGAAATAATGTGCTCCAAATATCGATAATTATACAGGCCTGTCAATGGGTCTTTGTAGTAATAAGCCAATCTTGCCTCTTCAAACTCATCTTTTAGATAATTATGATCAACCGGAATAATATCCATTGCCTCTAAAACGGGGATCGCTGCTTTTACGGTCTCAGGACAAAATTGCTTGCCTGAAAGGGCTTTTATATCCTGCATTTGGGTGAATAGCATTAACCCATACATAGGTGTCAGGGTTTTGTAGTTTGTAAACTCTAACAACAAATGAGGTTATTCGCTCTTTTGCCGCAGTAATAATGGATTATTCGTCGATTAATACTTGCAAAGTTGATTTAGCTTCTGATTTTATGGACCTTAATGTTTCAACGTATTAAAGCAACTTGTTAACGACTGTCATCGCTAGGCAATATATTTATGTTTAACCATCACGACGAATACCGCTCTTAGCCAAAACATACATAGCGAGTTTAGTAAGCTTTTAATAAAATAAATTTATCATATTGAGTATTTTTGATAATTGTTAATTGTTTTGGGTTTTACTTAAAATGGCTTTATTGATTTGATACAGGCGCCATTGACTGAGTTGATATGGCTCTGTCAATAACAGCTAAAATTTCGCTAAGCTTTAAGAGGTAATGATGCAATTTCTACACACAATGATCAGAGTCGGTGACCTAGAAAAGTCGATTAAATTTTACACTGAAGTGTTAGGTATGAGCGTGTTAGATAGAACTGACAACATAGAATATCGTTACACTTTAGTATTTGTGGGTTACCCAGACCAAGTTGGTAGCACCAGTATAGAATTAACTTATAACTGGGATACAGCTCAATATGATATGGGGAATGCCTTTGGTCATTTAGCTTTAGGTGTTGATGACATTTATGCGGCATGCGACAAAATTAAAGCATTAGGTGGACATGTAACCCGAGAGCCCGGCCCAGTCAAAGGCGGCCAAACCCATATTGCCTTTATTACCGACCCTGACAGCTATCAAATTGAACTTATACAATTAGGTTAATTGATTAAGTATTTTTTGAGCACGGCTAACAACCTTATCAATAACAGACGAGGTTAGCTTTGCTTAATGACCCATTTTTGAGGAAAACCTCCAATGAAAGAATCACTATTTCAACCTATTCAATTAGGGCGTAATACCTTAACTAACCGCATTGTTATGCCGCCGATGACTCGCTCTCGTGCTTCACAGCCCGGAAACGTAGCAAATGAGATGATGGCAAAATATTATGCTCAGCGAGCACAAGCAGGCTTGATTGTCGCAGAGGGCACGCAGATATCACCTATGGGGCAAGGCTATGCGTGGACACCAGGCATTTACAGCCCAGAACAAATTGCCGGTTGGAAGCTTACTACTGATGCTGTGCATAACAATGGCGGTGTGATTTTTGCTCAGCTTTGGCATGTAGGTCGAGTGACCCACCCTGATAATATCGGTGGTCAGCAACCGATTTCATCTTCAGCCCTTAAAGCTGAAAACGTCAAAGTGTTTATTGATAACGGCACCCAAGAGCCGGGTTTTGTTGATGTGGTTGAGCCACGCGCCATGACCAAAGAAGATATTAAAGCTGTGATTGAAGAATATCGTCAAGCGGCATTGAATGCGATTGAAGCTGGTTTTGATGGCATTGAATTACATGCGGCTAACGGTTACTTAATTAATCAGTTTATCGATTCGCAGGCCAATAACCGCACCGATGAATACGGTGGCTCAGTAGAAAACCGTTTACGTTTTTTAAGTGAAGTGGTTGCTGCTTTGGTGGAGGCAATTGGTGCAGACAGAGTGGGTGTGCGCTTAGCGCCATTTACCTCATTAAACGGCACGGTTGATGCCAACCCAGTTGAAACCTACACCGCTGCTGCAGCATTATTAGATACCCACAAAATAGTGTATTTGCACATTGCTGAAGTGGATTGGGATGATGCACCACAAACGCCAGCAGGGTTTAAGCAAGCTGTGCGTGAAGCCTTTAAAGGGGTGTTAATTTATGCAGGCAAGTATACGCCTGACACAGCTGAGCAAGCGGTAAAAGATGGTTTAGTGGACATGGTTGGTTTTGGGCGGCCGTTTGTCGCTAATCCTGATTTACCTAACCGTATTAAACATGGTTACCCATTAGCTGTGCATGATCCTGCAACCTTGTTTGGTGGTGACGAGAAAGGATTAACTGATTATTGTGAGTTTGCTCGCTAACACTTGAACGCCAATGTGTATTAAAATTAAACAGCAACTTTGCACCTGCAAACGTTGCTGTTTTTATATGGGCTTGTTTTTAATTCAATCTATTAACTTCAATACTCTGTTTTACCCCCAAGAAGTATATCTGTAACCTGTTGTTACTTAAGTAATAACAGGTTTATTGGCGTTTGTTTTGATTAGCTAGAGAGTGATAATGCGCGGACCGTTATATTTATTAATTGCCACCTTATTGGCTGCCCTTGGTTGGGTTGCCTCTAAGCTAGTGGTTGAGCAAATGCCTGGCGAGGTGTTTATTGCCAGCCGTTTTTTACTCGCGAGTTTGTTTTTATTGCCTTTTTGCTATAAAAGTCTGTGGCGATTAAGGGCGAAAAAAATCATCTTAGCCAGTGGTACAGGGAGTATTTTAGCTATTGGGTTACTGATTTGGGTGTATGCGGTTTCGATCAGCAATAGCTTATCTGAAGGCGCATTCATCATGAGCGTAGCGGTCATTATCGCCCCGATGACCGCATGGATAATGTTTAAAGTTAAGCCTCACAAAGCATTTTGGGTCGCCCTGCCGATAAGTGTTATCGGCATGATGTTACTGAGTTTAAGTCATGGCTGGGAAGTTGAAACCAGCCAAGGGTATTTTTTATTGGCTTCAGCCTTAATGTCAGTGCATTTTGTGCTAAATAAAAAACTAAGTAGTAAGCTAAAACCTCTAGATTCCATATGTTTGCAGTTATTTGTTGTTGGTATCGTGGCGGGTATCTACTCTGCGGTTACACATCAAGTGAGTTTTGAATGGAATGACAATTTGCTATTTTGGTTTGCTATTTCAACGCTTATTGCAACTTCAGTTCGCTATTTATTACAGACCATTGGCCAGCATCAAGCCAAAATGGAAACCGCTGCATTGATTATGATTTTAGAACCCATTTGGACCATGATACTGAGTGTGTCATTTTTAGATGAGACGGTTTCTGTACAAAAGATTATTGGTGGTGCAATGATTTTTATCTCGCTATTTTTGTATATTAAGCTCTCAAAACCTGCTGTTAAAGCAGCTAGTTAGTATAGATTTGTCGGTTAATCCCATATTTTTTTAATTTGGATGATAGTGTTGTTGGTTTTAAGTTGAGCAGCTCAGCAGCGCCACTTTGACCATAGACTTTGCCTTTAGTGCGCACTAATGCATTGATTAGGTTAGTGCGTTCGATATCTTTTTGTTGTTGGGCGCTGATCAGCTCAGGATGCGCATTGTTAAGTTGAATTTCTGCCATGGGTAAATCTTGATTTAAGCACTCAAAACTGAGCTTATTGCCTTTTGCGAGAATGATTTGGCGTTCAATAATATTTTCTAATTCACGAATATTTCCTGGCCAGCTATAGCGAGACAAATACTGCATTTGCGCCATTGACACTTTGGCAGCTGCCAGATTTGATCGTAAACAGATTTTGTTAATAAAGTGATTAACGAGTAATGGTAAGTCTTCTATTCTGTCTCTCAATGCGGGTGAGTGAATTGGAAATACGTTCAGCCTGAAATACAAATCCTCGCGAAATTTATTTTGTTCTACTAAAGCCTTTAAATTTTGATTAGTGGCACAAATCACCCTCACATCAACGGTGCGAGTTTTTGATTCACCGACTCGCTCAAATTGAAACTCTTGCAGTACGCGCAGTAACTTGCCTTGTAATTGCAGAGGAATTTCGCCCACTTCATCTAAAAAGAGGGTAGCGTCATTGGCGAGCTCAAATCGACCAACACGGTCGCTTATCGCGCCTGAAAACGCACCTTTCACATGGCCAAAAAACTCACTTTCAAATAGCTCCGCTGGAATGGCTGCGCAATTTACGCGAATAAATGAGCGATTTTTGCGATGGCTAGCGTCATGAATCGCGCGGGCAATGAGCTCTTTACCTGTTCCTGATTCACCAGTAATTAATACGTTGGCATCGGTCGGAGCCACCAACTCTATTTGATGCACCATATGTTTAACCGATTCACTTTGACCAATAATTTGTTGATGGTTGAAATCAGCATTAATCTCTTCTTGCAGGTAGGCATTTTCCATTTCTAAACGCTGCTTTAATGAGTCGACTTGTTGTAATGCGTTTAATAGTTTTTGCTCTGTTTCTTTGCGTTTACTGATGTCCCTAAAAACCACTACGGCGCCAATTAACTCTCCGTTATCTTTTAAGGGCGTGCTGGTATATTCCACTGGAATGGCTTTCCCTGACTTTGACCAGAATACTTCCTCGTCCATACTGTGAACTTCGCCATCATTAAAGGCGGCAAAAATAGGGCAGTGGTTAACGGCATAATGGCTGCCATCTGCATGGGAATGATGGATCATATGATGTATATTTTTGCCGATTAATTCAGATTTTTTCCAACCGATAATCTTAATTGCCGCTTCATTGACAAAAGTTGCGTTGCCTTTTTTATCTACTCCATAAATACCGTCACCAACAGCGGTGAGTAGCATTTGATTTTGGCGCTCAATTTCTTGGTAAATGGTTTCGCTTTTAGACCAATGTAATAGACCTGATTGGTAATTAGATTCTGCTAACGATTGGTAGTAGTGCTGAAAACAAACGCTGGCAAGTTGACAACTGAGCAATACGCCTTCATCAAGAGTGATAGCATTTATATCTAAAGTGATTGATTGCTGGTTTATGCTGATACTTAAATCATTTGACCAAGCTGAGCCGTGTTCAAATACTTGCTGTGTAAACAGCATGAGCTTATCAAGGCAGTCAGGAAAAAACTGGCTAACGGTATAGGATCCAAGTTTTTCTGCATCGAGTGAAAACAGTGCTTGAGCCTGTAAATTTGCTTGTAGTATCTGATTATTTACCGGGTCGATAAATATCATTGCAACTGGTGCTTGTTTAAATAGATGGCTCAACATCTTGTTTCTCCCTACCTGACGATTCCTTAAAAATGTTTTCACGTCGCTGTGCAGCATCACTGGCTATTCAAGTATTACGCCAACCACGAAATATCGTGCAAATGAGCACGAAAGTTCGTTGGCAACGAAATATCGTGGCAAGTTGTCAACTGAGTTCTTATGTATTTCCCTTATTTATCAACAAGATGTTTTTAACTGCTTTTTGGCACAGTTCTCGCAATATCTAAAGTACCAAGTGTTATCAACAATAAAGCACATATGTGGTGCAGTCTGACTAAACAAGTTTTGCACTATTTTTGAACATTTTGGTTTGTAGCAGCCTGATGAGGCATATCAACATTGTGGGGTAAAAGATGAAAAAAATAGATGTGACAGAAGCCATATTTGCCATCAAAAAAGAGCGCGAGTTGACTTGGGAGTCAATAGCTGAAGCGGTGGGCATGTCAACGGTATGGACGACTTCAGCATGCTTAGGCATGAACAGCTGTTCGGCACAAACTGCAGATAAATTAGTGAGTTTTTTAGGCTTACCTCCCCAAGCGGCCAAAGTGTTAATAGAGTATCCAACTAAAGTGTGGGATCAAGCTTTGCCACAAGACCCATTAATTTATCGTTTATATGAGGTCGTTGGCGTGTATGGCGACACGTTAAAGGAAGTCATTCAAGAAAAATTTGGCGACGGGATTATGAGTGCTATTGATTTTTCAATGGATGTGGAAAAGCAAGCCGACCCTAAGGGCGATCGGGTTGTTCTTACGTTAAATGGTAAGTTTTTACCATATAAGTCTTGGTAATAGATTCACATTTTACATATTCAACAATAACAGTTTTAAATGATAAAGAGAGGTAGAACATGGCTTATATTGAACCGAGTGAATTTGTCACTAAGATGGTCGATTCCGGTGAACAAAAAGTATATATGTCCACCAAGGACACGATTATCAGAGCATTTATGGCTGGTGCAATTTTAGGGCTAGCGGCTATTTTTGCCATTACTGTGACAATAAAAACTGGTAGCCCTTTAGTTGGAGCTGTATTGTTTCCGGTCGGCTTTATTATGCTGTATTTAATGAAGTTTGATTTACTTACCGGAGTATTTACCTTAGTGCCTTTGGCGTTAATCGATAAGCGACCAGGGGTGACTTTTAGTGGGGTAATGCGAAATTGGGGGCTCGTGTTTGTCGGCAACTTTGCCGGTGCCTTAACTACTGCTTTCTTTATGTCCTTTATTTTAACCTATGGCTACTCTGTTGATGGTGGTGCGATAGCCGCCAAAGTGAGCGCCATTGGTGAATCGAGAACTGTTGGTTACCAGGAACACGGCGCCGCTGGTTGGATGACGATTTTTATTCGTGGCATGTTATGTAACTGGATGGTGTCTATGGGCGTTGTCGGAGCCATGATTTCAACCTCTGCTGGTGCTAAAATGGCGGCAATGTGGATGCCGGTTATGTTGTTCTTTTTTATGGGTTTTGAACATTCGATTGTGAATATGTTCTTGTTTCCATTTTCGATGATCATGGGTGGGGACTTTACCGTGATGGATTACCTTATTTGGAATGAAATTCCTACCGCACTGGGTAATCTTGTCGGCGGCTTTATGCTAGTCGGCCTACCTTTATATTTAACTCATGTTCGGACTTCGCCTGAACGTCAATTATCTTAAGTATTAGTTGGTAAACAAATCTAAAAGCGTTGCCTATGTGTGCAACGCTTTTAGGTTTTATTGAAAGGGAAACAGCATGAGCCAAGCATTGGTTGTGAGTATCGGTGGCGCAACTGATAAAGGGGTAAAAACAGTTAATCAAGATGCGATTGGCTGGTTGCATCCTGAAGAGCCGCAGCTAAGTACTAAAGGGGTGGCTTTAGCCATTGCTGACGGTATAAGTTCAAGTAAGGTGAGCCAAATTGCCAGCGAAGCGGCGGTGTCGAGTTTTTTGGCCGATTATTACTGCACAAGTGAGTCATGGTCTGTAAAGCGCTCTGGGCGAGCAGTGATCAAGTCGATAAATTATTGGTTATGCGCTCAAACGCGTAATAGCCCTTATCGATTTAACAAAGACAAAGGTTATGTATGTACTTTCAGTGGGTTAGTTTTTAAATCAAACACGGCGCATATTTTTCATTGCGGTGATAGTCGGGTTTATCGATTGCATGGAAATGCCTTAGAGCAATTGACTACGGATCATCGCCGTGTGGTGTCATCTGAGGTAAGTTATTTAAGTCGTGCTTTAGGGATTGACCAACTTTGTGATATTGATTATCACAGTTATGGTATTGAGCAAGATGATGTTTTTCTGTTGTCTACTGATGGTTTACATGAGTTTGTTAGTGGTAAGGATATTTATAATGCCATACAAAACTCTACGCATTTAGAACAAGCTGCAAAGTGTATTATTAAGCAAGCGATTGATAATGGCAGTGATGATAACCTTAGCGTTCAACTTGCGCGTATTGAGCAACTTCCTTCTTATCAATTAAATGAAATCCACCAACTGACCCAATTACCCCTGCCAACCAATATTGGCCCTAGAATGCAGTTAGATGGTTTTGAAATATTGCGTCAAATCTATATTAGTAGCCGCAGCCATGTTTATCTTGCCCGTGATCTTGAAACCCAGAAAACCGTGGTGATTAAAACGCCTTCAACTGAGATGCGCAGCGATCCACAATACCTTGAGCGTTTTATGCTGGAAGAATGGATTGCTAAACGAATGAATAACCCCCATGTAGCCAAAGCGATACCATTAACTCGTAAGCGTAGTTATTTGTATTTAGTTGTGGAATATATTGAAGGGGTGTCATTGCACCAATGGATGGCCGATAACCCTAATCCTAACCTTGAGCAAGTGCGAATGATTGTTGAGCAAATTGCCAAAGGCTTGCAGGCTTTTCATCGTCAAGACATGCTTCATCAAGATTTACGGCCAAATAACATTATGATTGATCATACTAATACGGTGAAAATTATCGATTTTGGTTCAGTATTTATTGCTGGTGTTACTGATATTAAAAACGAAGAAAGTGTCCGGGGGACTATTCGATATTCTGCTCCTGAACATTTTTTAGGGCAACAAGGAACCGTGCAATCGGACTTATATTCATTGGCCGTCATAACTTATCAAATGTTATCGACAAAGTTTCCCTATAGCGCAGCAATAGCGCAAGCTTCAACCCCTGTTAAACAACGCCGTTTAGTCTACAACTCGATTTTATTGTCCTCGCCACATGTTCCGCCCTGGATTGATGAAACCTTAAAAAAAGCCTTGAGTATTCATCCGCAAAAACGCTATGCCACATTATCTGAGTTTATTGCCGATTTATGTAAACCTAACCAAGCTTACATACAAAAGACTAAACCCCCTTTAATGCAACGTAACCCTGTTCAATTTTGGCAGGGGGTCAGTATTATTTTGTTGATTATTGTTGTTATTCAAGCGATGAATTAGTTGGAATCGATAACATTGATTCATCGTGTTATGTGAATCCTCTAATCGCATCGTTTAACAATAAAATAGTGCCATAACAAGCAAGGATATGCTTTTAAAGCAGAATCTTCTGCGCAGATTTACTGGGGTGGTTTATTTCTCTTATTTATCTTGTTAATTAATTGTTAACAGTGTTCCGCTGTGCTACTTTTTACTGAGTTACGCGTAATAACCTTGCCATAGCAAGTGGGTTTATTAATAGCGACAGGCCACCATCAAAAAAGAGAACAATTATGAAATTATCAACCCTTACAAATGCAATGCTGGCAATTTCTCTTTCAGCCGGTATTTCATCACATGCAACAGCAGAACGCTTTGTTATTCAAGTCGATCATCAACATCAAGGTGTAGTTAAAGCGCTAGCGAAGCAGCTGGGTGGGCAAGTCCATGTTGATGGTGAAGGATTTATTGCGGCTACATTTTTAGGAAAAGACTTACAGCAAGTTAAAGGGTTACTGAATAATCCGCATGTTAAGTTGGTTGAGGTTGATCAACCGCGTCAGTTAATGTCAGCCTTCGCTGATAGCAGTGGTAATCCAATGGTTGAGCAGGTGACGCCTTATGCTGTGGTTCAATCTAATGCCGATAAAGTGACGTTTAATCCAAATGCTGGTATCAAGGTGTGTATTATCGATTCCGGATTAGATCGCAGTAATGCTGATTTTGATTGGAATCGTATTGACGGAGATGACGATTCTGGTACTGGCCGTTGGGATGTAAATGGTGGTCCTCATGGCACTCATGTTGCTGGCACCATTGCTGCAGCAGATAACAATATGGGCGTTATCGGCATGGCGCCGGGTGTCGATTTACATATTATCAAAGTGTTTAATGCCGAGGGCTGGGGTTATTCTTCTGACTTAGCGCATGCTGCTAATTTGTGTAGCGCCGCTGGGGCAAATATTATCAGTATGAGCTTAGGTGGTGGTGGCAGTAACTCCACAGAATCTAATGCATTTAAAGCCTTTACCGATGCGGGAGGTTTAGTGGTTGCTGCAGCGGGTAATGATGGTAACAGTGTGCGTTCCTATCCGGCAGGTTATCCATCGGTAATGATGGTTGGTGCTAATGACGCTGACAATAATATTGCTGATTTTTCTCAGTTCCCAAGTTGTACCACAGGAAAAGGACCACGAGCGACCACAGATGAAACCATTTGTGTTGAAGTGACAGCGGGAGGGGTTGATACTTTATCGACTTATCCTGCTGGAATGGCTACTGCCGCAACTTTAACTGCAGATGGTGGCTTTATTAGCTCATCTTCGATGGAGAATTCTGGCAGTGTGTCAGGCACAGCTTATTATATGGGGACGGCTGAAACGCTTGATGGTGGTGCCAATGGTAATGTGTGTGTTATTGACCGTGGGGTAATTTCTTTCCATGACAAAGTGGCTAATTGTGAAGCGTCCGGAGGCATAGGTGCTGTCATTATTAATAATGTTGCTGGCATGCTTTATGGCACGTTAGGTGAACCCAATTCCACAACCATTCCTGCTGTAGGGGCTGCGTTTGAAGATGGTAGTGTTTTACGTTCAGCAGCGAATATAAGTATTAATATTGGCACATCTGACTATGGCTTTATGAGCGGTACGTCAATGGCAACCCCCGCTGTATCTGGAATCGCTGCGTTAGTATGGTCAAATCACAGTGAGTGCACAGGTACGGAAATACGAGATGCGTTAAAAGCCACGGCAAAAACAGGGCCTAATGGTAAAGATGACTATTTTGGTTATGGCATTGTTGATGCACAAGCTGCGGATGCTTATTTAACGGCTAATGGTTGTGAAGGTGGTGTTACGCCACCGCCTTCCGGAGGGGATATTACCCTTAGTCTTGCTGGTGTTAAGGTTAAACGAGATAAATTTGTTGAGTTATCATTTGCTGGTTTAACGAGTACTAACGTGGATGTGTATCGCGACAATAATTTTTTAGTCACCACGGAAAATGATGGAGTTTATCTTGATGCGTTGAGTGCTAAATCTGCGTTAACTTATACTTATAAAGTGTGTGAGGCCGGCACGTCGACGTGCAGTGCTGAGCAGTCGATTACTTTTTAAAACCATAATTTATTTCGTTTAAGCGTATTATGCTGAGTTAACTAAAAGCCAGGAAACTGGCTTTTTTATTGTCATTTATCCGCGTGTGACCATCGTTTATATGACATTAATTCTTATTGCTAGCTATACTAATAAAGTCTTAGCTGAAAATAATAAAAAGGTAGTATATGAAATTTTCAAAATCAGTAATCTGCTTAGCATTACTAAGCACCTTAACAGCTTGTGGTGGCAGTGATGATTCAAAGCCTGCACCTGAAATGGGCGTTTTTAGTTTAGGGGTGTCAGATAACCCAGCCGACGCCCAAATTGTCAACATTGCTTTTAAGCAAGTCGTATTAAAACCCACTAATGGCTCTCCTTCACTGTCTTTTGATGTGTCTGAAAATGGTGAACTCAAGCATGTAGATCTATTGACAGTACAAGGCCAAGATACCGAAACCTTAGTTCCTAGCGAATCTGTTCTTGTAGGTGAATACCAGATGTGTATTTATATGCAAAACAGTTTAGTGGCAGATACCAATAGCTCATATGTTCAAACCCTTGATGGGGTTGATGCAGGCCTAGTCACCAATAGCAACGGCAGTTGTGGTGGGGAAGGTGCAGAAGAGGACGGTACTGGGCGATTATTCTTTAATAAGGCCTTTACCATAGCTGCCGGTACGAATAGTTTTGTTGCAGAATTTAATCTTGCCAAAGGCTTACAAGCACCTAAAGGTGGTAAAAGTTATTGGACCTTAAAGCCGACCTCAGTGCAATTGGTTAATGAAGCTGAAGTGGGAGCGATTAGTGGCCAAATTAGTGATAGCGTGATGTCAGCATGTGAAGTCGCAGCGGGTGGCTCAGAATTTAGTCCTGCTGTATATCTGTACCCAAGCGATACCATATTGGCCAATATGGCTGATTTTCGGGAAACCGATTTGGTTGAGCCACTAGTTGCGCCTATTGCTTCTGCTCGGGTTAATCCAATTGTTGATGAGAGTGAGACAGTTACAGGCTATGAGTATGAGTTTGGTTTTGTTAGTGCCGCCAGTTACAGTTTAGGTTATACCTGTGTAGCTAATAGGGATGATCCTGATTTGGTTAATACACCCGATGATGAACTTGAACCGTTTTTTATTCATGTTGATGAGCAAGCGGTTGAGGTCACAGAGGGGAATACGACTGAGCGTCACTTTCCGTTAGATTTTGCACCAGCGAGTTAACGTTTGAGATGTTGATGAAATACCCCTGCTAATTAACGGATTAGCAGGGGAAATATTAAAAAGCCTAAGACTCGTTTTAGGCTTTTTTGCTTATCCAGCTCGACATAGGTTTAGCCGTTAAACCATGGGCAATTAAGCTTAAAAATACCGTACAGAAAACGGTCATGGCAATGAAGTTTCCGTGAGGTAAGTTGTGATCAAGCATAATGACAACAAACACGATAGAGGCTAAGCCTCTAGGACCAAACCAACCTAAAAACAACTTAGCTGGCAAAGCCTCTCCGGTACGCTCCAAACATAATAAAATGGGCAGCATTCTAACGATGGTTAAACTTAATAGGGCATAAATTACCATTTGCCAGGTGAATTCGTGCCAAGCATCACCAATGACGATTGCCCCAAATAACATCCATGTGAGTAATGCCATGATTTCACCTAGCCCCTCGGTTGGTAGAATGATTTTATGTTTGTGCTCTTTGAGCAAGTGTCCAAATAACAAGCCACCAGAAAAAGCGGCTATGTAGCCACTGCCTTCCATTTCTTGCGCAATAGCAAAGCAAGCAAACGCGATACACAGCACAATATTTTGACTCCAAGCATCGGTTATCCAACCTTTTCGATGACTAAACTTAAGGAGTTTGGCGGCCATAAAGCTAATGCTTAACCCCACCATCAGGCCTATCCCTAACTCTTCAACTAGGTATGACATTGCTAGCTTAGGAATGTCACTATCGGCGACATTTCCTGCAGCAAGGGCTAAAAATACGAATAAAATGGGAACAGATAACCCATCATTTAAGCCACTTTCAATGTTTAAGCCTTCTCTTAAGCGGGCGGGTACAATGGTGCTGGATACTACGGCTTTGCCTAATGCCGCATCGGTTGCTGCTAGCATTGCTGCCATTGCGGCAATTTCAAATAAGCTAAGGTTTGGGAACAACAAGTAACCTGTAAAAAAACCGAGTATGACGGCACCTGGCAGCCCATAAAGCAACATGCGGGTTGGTATATTGATATGGCGTTTTAACACAGTTAAATTACTATTTGAGGCATCGCAAAACAGCACAATTGCCAGTGTTAAATCAGCAAATATGCGTAAGCCATTTACGCCTATATCATTTCCTAACCAGCCAATATTTGATGGGCCAAGAATAAAGCCTAATACTACAAATATCATGGGCCCGGAGATCATTGACTTTTCTACCTTGCCCGCAATTAGACTATAGCCGAAAGCCAAAACAGCTAATATTGCTAGCTCAAAATACATTGTATTGTTCCATTTATGTCAGGTAGTAAATATACAAATAAACCCAGATGACTCTGGGTTTATCGGATGCAATATAACGATATTATTTAAGGCATGGTCTTTTGCCAAAGTGTCTTACTTAATACTTTATCATAGCCATTTTGATATAAGGCCTGCATGTATTGTTGATCAAACATTTGTTTAGTCGCCTTTTGTGCATCAAATTCATGATCAATGTACGTAAATGATAAGTCGTATTGATTTAGTTCACTAAAATAAAGCATACGGTATAAATCGCCACGGGTTTGTTGCACCAACATGGTTTTCAAGCTACGGCCTAATAATTCAGTTCCTTTGTCTTTTAAAGGGGCATAAGGGATTTTAAGGACACCGTTGCGAATAACATGAATGTTTGGTTTTTGCTGTTTACCAAGGGCTTTATTGACTAAGCTGTAATTAAAATTACCTGGGTCAACAAACATTTGCGTGTTCATCCCACCATCAACGTGTAATTCTTCTTTGACTTCACCATTGACTTCTACCTGAATAAACTGTGGTGGAAATACGCCTGGTATAGAAGAACTTGCCGCTAATATTTGGTGGATCAAGTGGTTTTTATTAGGTAAATCACTGGCAGCAATAGCGCCCACATTCCAAACCACTAATTCACCAGAATCAAATTGAGTGGTACCAATAAATAATCTCCGGCCATTGTTATGCTGTTGACCAATTTGCTCGATCATCTCTGCATTATAAAGCTGCTCCACCAATTCGAATAAATTATTACCGTTGGTAAAAGCATCTTTAATAAGGGTATTTAAAAAATTCTTGCTACCTAAAATGGCCTTGTCATTTATACCCAGCATGGCTTCTTTTAAGCGTGGAATGTGCTCTCCACCCACAAAGGCAAATGGTGCAATCATTGATCCTGCACTAATTCCTGTGACAATTGAGTATTCAGGTAGTTGATTTGTATCATAAAGTGCATTAATTACCCCTGTACCGTAAGCGCCATTGGCACCACCACCAGACAAAACGAGAATATTTAAACGCTCGCCAGCACTTACAAGTGGGGTTGTGTTTGTGGCCGCATCAAATAAAAAGGCGGGCTGCTCATCTCCCCAAAAACGGTAGGGCTCGTCTGCTTTATTGGTTATGGGGGCGACTTGAGCACTTTTGTAATTATCTTCATCAACACGTAAATCAAGTTCGTGGTGGGTGCTACAGGCGGTAATAAATAAAGTAATAAACATGAACTTGGCCAAGTTATTAAATTTCTTCATTAAGTTATCTCCAGCTAAAAAATTTTAAATTAGATAAAGCTCACGACTTAAATACTTTAAATACGTGTTTATATGGTCATGTTAACGCTAGGTGTGTTGGTTGTTAAATCGCATTTGATGGATTAACCCCACACTTTATATAAATTAGCAGAAAATTTGAGTGTTTTTAGATGATTTGAAATGTTGAATGATGCAATTCAATTATCTTGGCTCAATTAATTTTCATCTGTAGATATTAGTTGATAGTAGTTGATTTTACAGTCAATAAATTACATTTTATTTTTATCCTTAAAACTAAATTTTTATTAAGCAGTATGATTATTCCGTCACGTTATTTTGATGGAAACAATCCTACATAAGAGATTAATCAGAATAATAATTAGTGGTTACTATACTTCCTATTCACAAGCTCGATACAAGGCTGAGCTTCAGTTTTTTACATTAGTCAGCATTATCCAATTGGCTGAAGTTTAAGTTTTAATACAAATGGAGTAATTTTATGACCACCTTTTACCGTTCAACTATCGCTGTGCTCATCTCGTTATCACTTGCAGCATGTGGCAGTAGTGATGATAAGAAGGCTCCAGTAGAACCAGAGATCCCTGTTGTTGAGCCGTTACCTCCAGAGCAAATCACAGTTCAAATTGGTGATAGCACAGTAAAAGCACTAAAAGAGTCTGTGGTCATCAATAACCTTGAAGGTGAGCGAACTCGTGTTGAACTTGAAGCATTTAAAGGTATTCCTTACGCGACGGCTGCACGATTTGAGCACAGTGCGCTTGCCGACATCACTGAGCTAACCGATACCACAGCGTTTGGTGATGCTTGTCCTCAATTAGCATTAACCAAGCAATCTCAATCTGAAGATTGTCTGAATCTTAATATTTGGCGCCCAGAAAATACCGTAGCATCAGCAGATTTACCTGTTTATGTGTTTATTCACGGTGGCGATTTTGAATTTGGTTCTGGGGCTGATCCTGTGGTTCAAGCTGACAATGTTGTTGCCCAAGGAGCTAATGATGGTCAGCCTTTTATTGCGGTAAGTTTCAATTATCGCCTAGGTATTTTAGGTAGCTATTGGCTGGATGGTTCAAAAAAACCACAAGGGGGTAACTTTGGTTTAGGCGATCAAAAGCGTGCTCTTGAGTGGGTGCACAACAATATTAGCGCTTTTGGTGGTGACCCAGCCAAAGTGACGCTTATTGGCCAAGGTGCGGGGGCGATGTCTGTTGGTATTTTGCAGCAAACAGAAACCGATGAGGTTATCAGTGGTGAATACTTTCAGCGCGCTATTATGCAATCAAACCCTTATGGTTTTGATTATAAATCTTATAACCAAGCCAAAACCTATCAAAGTAAGTTACAAGCATACGGTGATGAGTTATTTGGCAATTCTGCTGGTGTTTCACTCAATGAATTAACTCTTGAGCAAATTATGCAAGTGCAAGAAAAAGCGCTTAATCCATTAACCAAAATTGGCGCATGGTCAGGTCTTGATTGTATTGATCTTGATAATTTAGTGGGCAGCGGCTTGTGTTTTACTTCAAAATTAAGTGCAGAAATAACGCCACTTTCTAATATCCGGCCTTTTGCCCCTTATATGGACTATCGTCCCAGAGGTGGGATTTTTGAACCAGAAGTCAGTGGGTATCATTTAAAAGCGCAGCCAGCATTAACCGAGCTCAATGTACCAACTGTACTAGGGTTTAACACAAATGACTCCAGAACCGTGGCTTTCTTACCAAGCTTAACGTCACTGATCCCCACTATCATTGAGTTAATTAAGGAGCAAAATAATGCCCCAGAAGATCCTGATGCTGCAGCGGCTGATATTGAGGCTTGGTTAGCATCACAAGATAACTTGGAATTAGTAAAACAAGAGTTAATGGCGTTGACGGCTGACGATGTTGAAGCACAAATTGAGTTAGGTGATATTTTACCTAGCAGTGCTTATGACGCCATTACTCGATTTTTCTTTGGCTTAGGTAATAGTCAGTTGATTGATGATGTATTTGCATTAACCGATTTCTTTCCCAATTCAGAAAATGAATTAACAGGCGCTACCGGCAATATGGCGCAATTTAATTTGTTAACCAATGACATGTTATATAGCGGCCCAGCACGTGTAAAAGCCAAGCAAACTAGTGATATGGCAACCCAATCAGTCACTTTATATAACTTTGATTACCAACCAAGCTTTAATGTGTGGAGCACAAGTAATGATGCTACCAGCATAGATCTTATGGCAATGATTAAGTCGATTAGTTGTTTGGGGAAAATTTGTGATGGTGCTGAGTTACCGTTTGTATTTAATAAGCCTTACACAGTAACCTGCAACAAAATTAACCCAAGTGATGCAGATATTGCTTTGATGGATAAGCTATCGCGTTTATGGTTTAGTGATGCGTTGTTTGATAATTATCAGTTTAATACCGCTGATGACAACGTGTTGGTGGTTAATGGTGAAACCATTCAGCTTGAAACGGATTGGGATAAAAGAAAGCAAGCTGGTGTTGACCCTGAATTAAGAGGTGGTCGCTTATCGGGGCTAGAAAACTTAGGCTTAATACTAGGCTACTTTGATTAAGTTAATTATTTTCAGCGTTAAACGACGGCTAACAAATGCTAGCCGTCGTTATACTCCCTCATAATTGTAAGGAAGATAATGATTTTTCATACTTTTAGTAAATGGCTAACAGCCACATTTTTGGCAACTTCTATTTTAGTATTGACAGGCTGTGCTGCATCCTATCCAGACGTGGAGGCAGACTTTGAAGCTGACTACAGCACGCCAAAATACCCGGCACAAGTGTATTTGATCCCTGCGGCTAACGAAGCGGTTGCACGTCGAATTCAACTTGTTCAGCAGGCGAAAACCTTTATTGATATGACCTACTTTTCATGGAATAAAGACACCTCAGGTTTAATGCTGTTTGCTGAAATTAAAGCTGCGGCAGACAGAGGAGTGAACGTCAGAATTACTCTTGACGATTTATTGGTGTTTAATGAAAAGTGGATGGCTGAATTAGCACATCATCAAAATATTGATATTCGCATTTTTAACCCTTTTAATTCACGAAGTATGGGGTGGATAGGGCGAGCAATGGATTTTCAAATTCATCAAGCACAACTCGATAATCGTCTACATGAGAAATACTTCAATGCAGATGGCCATACTATGATATTAGGTGGCAGAAACATTGGAGACGATTATTTTGGGTATAGCACAGATGCTAACTTTTTTGATTTTGATGTGATGTTTAAGGGGGAGGTTATTACAGCCTTTGAAAGTAATTTCAATGTGTTATGGGGCTCCAAGCATTTAGTGCCAATTGAAATGTTAGTCGAAGTAAAGCAGGCTGGAGAATATAGTGTATTTGATGCCACTTATGAAGAACAGGTTGGCGAGCAACCTGATGTGTTTAATGCCATTAGCAATAAGGTTAGCAGTTTATCGGCGATAAACTACACGCCCGCTTTGGTGATGCCGGTATTTGATTCTTTAGCTAAAATGCAAGACAGTAAGCCCTATTTTAGACGCCGAGTAGAAAATATTATGCGCGAGCCGATAAATAATGCAAAAAAAGCATTAATTTCAACGCCATATTTAATTCCTACTGATGGTAAATTTGCGGTTCTTGAAACATTAACAGCACATAATGCAGAGGTTACTGTTATCACTAACTCATCGGCATCAAATGACTCTGGTTTTATTCCGGCTTATTTTGAAAAGCATCGCCCAGTATTGTTAGATATGGGCATTAATCTTTATGAGTACAAAGCTGGCGCGATTCATGATGATCATTTTTATCATGCTGATACGTATTTCCATAACAAAACCTTTGTGTTTGATGATTTGTATTCTTATATTGGCTCATCAAATTTTGATCCGCGCTCTGACTTTATTAATATCGAATTTGGGGTATTAATTAAAAGCCCTGAATTTGCAAAGACTTTAGAGAGTTATTTGCTTAGCCATAAAGATGATCTTTATTGGCATGTTACCAAGCAAGCTGATGGCAGTATTCAATGGCAATCAGGTGATGAGGTATACGATGCTTCACCTGGCTATAGTAGATGGCATAAGCTTCCTGATTGGTTTATCAGGACGTTAAATATCGAATATGAGCTGTAAATATTCTGCCTTCTTCACAGCCACAAATGACGCATTAAGCATTTGTGGTTGTGTTCTAGCTTTAGCCTAGTCATCTCCAACCCTAAGGTTACCTCATTTGAACTTGATTTTTGCCGTCATTGATTATGATTATCGGCATTGTATCCTGCGCTTTATCACTCATCTTTATTCTCAAAAATACTAGCTTCAAAAAAGTGCGTGACGCTCAACTTTGCGCAATTTTGGTGCAAGCTGCAATTACCATATCACTCTAAAGCCTATGGCTTGGTATTTGCTGGTTTGGAGCAATCTTTGCTTTGTTGTTTGTGTACTTCAATCTGAATGATTTAATCGTCAAGTGTTGAGCTGACTCAATCAGTGTCATCGGCGTAGATATCACATCAGAACAAGTGGCTAATAACATTTAAAAAAGGAGGCCGATGTATGAGTGCTACCTTATACCATCAAGCTTATATTGCTTTAATTTCGACACTTATTGTTATTGGCTTATTCATCGGCTGGGTAAAATATCAGCAGCGGAAACAACTTACCAAACAATTAGCGGGTATCGCATTAATTAAAGGTCTTAAAAAACTGATTGTGTTGTTGCAAAAGCATCGCGGGATCACTGCTGGCATTGTCAGTGGTGATAAAAGTATGCAACTTTTACTGGGTGATGTGAGGAGTACGATTCGTCAACAAATGAATGATTTGCAATTAGTGTCAGGCTTGATACAGCATGAACGTTGGTTGATTTTTTTGGAGCACTGGCAAAAACTGCAGCCAAAATCATTGATAATATCAGTGGATAACGCTTATAAGCAGCACACGCTAATGATATCTAATCTACTGTTTTTAATAGAGGATAAATCGAATGAACACTTATTGAGTGCTGATTATTTATCTGATTTCCCCCACATTGATTTAGTTTGGCGAGAGCTATTGCATGCCGCTGAATGTATCGGACAGGCAAGGGCGTTAGGGACCTCGGCAGCCGCAGCCAATCATTGCACAAGCTTGGTTCAAGTGAGGCTTAATTTTTTATATCAGAAAATTGAAAACTCACAATTGCTCATTTTTGAGCGGGTTGCGCAATCTCGCTATACCCTTGATATGGCGTTGCAATCACAGTTGGGTGAGGCACAAGAGCGTGTAAGTGATTTAACTCGCATGATTAAACAACACATATTAACGCAAGCAAAGATAGTGATCCCGCCACAAGCTTTTTATGACTTAGCGAGCGATGCTTTAGACGCATTTATAGCCGTTTTTGATGCTCAGGTGGCGAGGTTAGAACAGACGCTTAAGGTTAAACAATAGCTTATTGTTGCAGTTTGGCGGCATCTAATAGAGGTTGGCACTTGGGATTCACAAATACCCCAACGTCTGCTTCTAATAAGCTGCTATCTGAAAATTGAAATTGAGCTTGCTCTGCTAGGGGGAGTGAGTCTAGGTAAGCATTTTTTTGGCTACTAAACACTAAATCAACTCGTTCATATGAGAGCATTTTTAACCCTTGCTCAATAGAGCTTACGGGGACAATGGTTAATCCTGCTTGAGTTAATAAATTATGGAGCATGCCTTTTTGGCGATAACGTAAAACAGCGACAGATTGCCCTTTTAGCTCAGTAAGATCTGACCATAAAAAGGGAGCATCTTGCTTTACACGGTAAAACCCTAAGTTTACCTTCTCAGGGCTGAGTTTAATAAATGAATAAGCTTTGGGGTCTGCAGGAGGATAAAAACTTAAACACCAATCGCCCTCAGCAATGGTTTGCTGTGCTCTTGCGGATGGTAAAATCTGTGGTTGAATTGTGAGTTGGTATTGTTCTTTAAAGTAATCTCTTAGCTGAACAAAGTTAATACCATTATCGGGTTCATGTGTGGTGGTAAAAGGGGGGAATTCAACCGCTATAACGTCAATGCTTTTGGCATGCAATTGACTAATTGAGATAACAAAATAACTAAATAGCATTAATAAACGGGCGATTGGCATAATGCTTCCTCTAGTTAGTTATTGAACCTTAAGCTAGTTTTGATGTGAATTCTATTTCAACTCCTATGACGATGTTAGTGTAGTGCAGACCAATGATTAAATCTAATAACGGCCTATTCGCTATGGCATTAGGTGTACAGTTTGTAACTAATTAGTGTGTAACTAATTAGACTTAAAACTGTCAGACTCAATTTGAGTTGAGGTCATCGAGACTCTTTATTTCGAGAACCCGTGAGCTTGGCATGGATGCCAAGCTAGCTTTCGTTAGGCCACGGTCACTCTTTGGTATCTCTACCACGGTGACATTTGTAAATCCATTTACTTCAGACGCCTATCGGAAGCGTTAGGGGGATTTTGTATTACCTGACAATGACCGAAGTTAGCAACAAGCGAAGTTAAAAGCTGAAGACATCCCCATCGAAAAAATGCGTTTTTCAGCATTTTTCGTCTGGGGCGCTGAGGGTTCCAAAGGGCTTCTTTTGTAAAAAAAGCGTGCGTTTTGCCCCTTTGCTCTGGAGTTGGCGAAGCGCCACGAGGTTTGGGGCGGCAGGGCCTAATTCTTACATCAAAAGTAAAGAGGGTATTGCTGTTGAAACTCTTTTGGCTGGTGCAGGATGGAATCTTGCTATGTTAATCCAAACGGAGTTTGGAAAAACTTATCTACATAGCCTAATGCGATGAGCTTGCTGCTTTCTCAAAAAAATAAATAATTCCCAATATTACAAATAGTTGAATTAACATGTTTAAAGATGTATCTATTGTGTAAGTTGGCGTTAAGTGTAATGCGCCCATAGTAAACATAACTAAGTAATTTCCACCTAGCACCTTATACAGAGCACGTTGAGGGGCTGAGCATATTTTCCAAAGCGCAAATATATTAATGAAGTAAAAAGCCACTAGCTGCCAGAGTTCTGTAAAGTACGGCATAATAAATATAAACTGAAGCATATAAAATGCACTTAAAATAAGCGTGGTTAATACAACATGCTTTAATAATCCCTTAGGCATTGTGATTATTGTGATAGGCAAAATAGCGGCTAATAATGGAAACATAATTCCTTCATTAATAGGGACATAAATCCATAAAATTAAGCCAGTTGCGCTTGTTATCATAACCATAGCAGCATCAATTAAGCGGTTTTTTAATGGTACTTGAACGATAAGTTTATTTAACTCATGCCACTGGCGGCTGATGGGGAGGCCACAGTTTGTGACTCATCGCTTTTAACTGCCAATTTAAGTATGGTGAGCTGTTGTGTAATTTGTGCTAAATCAGTTTCACGTTTAGTTAAGTCAGTTTGAGTATTAGTCAGTTGATCAGCAATTTCAGTTAATTTTAGTGTTATTTCATAGCTTGATATTGTAATCGTTCGCCATTTTTCGAGTTGATGCTTCAGTTGATGGCTACCGTTAAGAGGAAGATCAAGTATTGTCTTCATTTTAGCGATTTGAGGAATAACCTGCTGGAGTTCATCACTGATTTTTAAGACATCTTCTGCACTCATTTTTTGGCTTAATTGGCTTGCTTTTTCTTCCAGGCAATTAAGTATCTTGTTCTGTAGAGCAAAAAAATGACCTTGAGTCGTGTCTGGCCAAATTAAGCCAAATACTAACGAATAAACAATCACACCTAAAAAGGTTTCTTGTAATCGAAGTATGATTAAATTAATCGAGGAGATATCATCAAACGCACCCATAGCACAAACCAGAGCGCAAACATAAAATGAAATTCTAACTGTATAGCCATACCTTTGATTAAAAGACATAAAGGTCGCCAGACCAGCGAACAATATCAAAGTGGTGAGAAATAAAAATCGCTCTTGGGCAAAAAAACTCACCAAAACCACAGCTGCAAAAGCGCCTGCCATAGTACCGGCTAAGCGATCTGAGGCAAGCTTAATTGAATGGCCATAAGTTTCATTGGCAGACATTGCTATAATAGTGATGGCTGACCACCAAGGTTTTTCCCAACCCAGAAGAAAAGTCAACGAAATAGCTATGGTTAAACTAAGCCCTATCTTGATAGCTTCTTTAGTTGAATGCAGCAGCATCTTTTTTACCTATAGCTTAATGGTTAGCTGTTTTTTCAATCTTGACTGATGCCGTTGTGCCAACTCGCAATTGGATATTCTCAGGTAAGCTTTCTAATTTAAACTTGACCGGAATACGTTGAGCTAAACGAATCCATTGAAAATTGGGGTTAACGTTTGGTAATAACGTATTGCCAGTACTGCCATCGCTTTTAGCAATACCGTAACCGATACTGTCTACTTTGGCATGCAGTGGAGCATCTGGGTACATCATTAATGTGACTAAGGCGTTATCGCCACTTTCTACACCTTGTAAATCAGTCTCTTTGAAAAAGCCTTCTATCCAAAAGCTATTTTCATCAATCAGTGCCACAAGTGGGTTATTCGCCACAACTTGTGCGCCTTCACGTAGGTTTAGGTTGGTGATAAAGCCATCTGTGGGTGCATAAATTTTAGTAAATGCCAGGTTTAATTGTGCTTCTTCGGTCACAGCTTTTGCTGAGGCTAGATTGGCTTTGGCGGTTTGTACTGCATTGTCAAAGTTGTTTAAATCTAACACTGAAACCGTGCCCTGCTTGCGTTTTTCAAGTTCAGTTGCACGATTATTCTCGTTTACTGCTTTATCCAGCATAGCTTGGGCTTGCTGTTGTTTTGCAAGGGCATTATCTAATGCAACTTGATACAGGCTAGGATCAATTTCAAACAATAAATCGCCTTTGGTGACACGGCTATTATCATCAATATTAATATTGACTACCGGGCCTGTGACGCGTGGGGTGATTTGAATAATATGCGCACGCACTTGACCGTCACGGGTCCATGGGTTTTCAGTGTAATGTTGGTATTGAGTATAAATACCTACTGCAGCAATGATGGCAATAATCGTCGTGATAATGTATCGAAACATGTCAACATGTCCTATTAGATAATGTTTGTGTTACGGCGTAAAAGTATGTTTTTAGAGGTTATTGATTTTGGTTTTGGCTGTTATTGAGCTCATCCATAATTCAAGTAAACGCAATAAACCGACCTAATACAACCGTGAAAATGGCGACTAGACTCAGTTCAACGATTGCAGGTGCTGCAAACCATTTGTACCAGCCCAATTTGGTTGCAATCTGGGTAACCATTAGCATTAAAAGGTATGCAAGGGTTACGACAGCTAGAAGTGGAGGCCCGTAAATTTCTCCAAAAGCTATTTCATGAGGCATCGTATTTACCATCTATTCATTAATGAGTTTTTCAAAAGTATGGGTGCTGATAAGGCTGTAATCGTAAGTCAAAACTTAAATAGTTTTATTTGATTTAATCATTCTAGTAGAGAAATAGATTTATTGATTATCGCATTTGATGTATTCAGCCCTACATAACGAATAAATACCATGTCCCTTATTGTAAGCTTCTGATTAATAATTTCTTTTTTGGGTCTGTGTGGTGGCACTCTAGCGAAGCGTAATGATGTGTTTGATCATTAATTATAATGATAATATTGGACTGATTTGTCATTATGTTCTTGCTATTAATACTGTTTATTATATTGATATCAGATACACTTACTTTGTTGTGGGTCAGTTGTATGTTTAAAGCTGGACTGGTTTGTCATTTATTGTTTGGGAGTTAACAAATGAACTTTAGTTTGGAGCAACTGCGTAGCTTTGTTGCGGTTTATGAGCAACGCTCGTTTAGTAAAGCTGCGGTGAAACTGGAAAAGCACCGAACAACTATTGGACAAGTCATTACCAATTTGGAAGATCAGGTCGCTGTACAACTTTTTGAGCGAATTGGTAGAAGCGTAGAGCCCACAACTGATGGGACATTACTTTACCACTACGCCAAGCAGGCTGTTGAGCAAGCTCATACGTTTGATCAAGTTGCGTTAAGTTTGTCATATGGCCAATTAGAATCGATTAATATTGCTTATTGTAGCTTCATACCCCATAGCGTTTTGGCACATATCCGTAAAAATTTACAAGTTCAATTTCCACTGATGAAAGTCAATTTTTTTGTTAGGACTAAAGAAGAAGTTGAAGATGGCATAAAAGATGGCACTATTCACTTTGCCATTGTTAATAGCTACAAAAGTATTGCCATTAAAAGTATCGACGCGACATTTTTTCGCAATGTGCGCTTTAGTATTTTTGTGAGTAGAAATGACCCTTTAGCAAGTTTGCCGTCTGATTTAACTTTTGGAGCGCTAAGGTCTGGCCGACAATTGGTACTAGCATCGTTGATTGAAGACGATATCGCTGAAAAAGTAATTTTGTCTGCCGAGTATGAAGTCATCGATCAGTTATCATTGATTATAAAGTTTTTGCAACAAGGTTTAGGTTGGTCAATCTTACCTCAGGTAATCAAATCTTCTGAATACGTATCAGAGAATTTGGTTGAAATAACCTGTGATGAAATGCGTGAACATTTTCAAATTCCAATTGCCTTGTGGTGTAAACCATCAAAGCAATCGCAAGTGATTAAGAAAAGTATTATTGATTCTATCTTTGATTTTTTAGAAAACACTAAGTGATGGCTATCATAGACAGTGTTAAAGGATGCTTCGGCATCCTTTTTTTTAGCTTCATCTTTTTGCCAGAGGCGGCACTATAAGCTGATAGCTGCATTTGGGTTTAGTGATGTTTGTATGATGAGATCCATCTTATGCGATTAATTAAATACTTTTATTGCCGTTAAGCTTGGCGATTAACCGTATCAGGTTATCACCATGACTTATTAATTTTTAGTCTGTGATGATAAGTATGAACCTATTTGCTTTGATGTGAATTAAGTCGTCTGGATATAAGGTTCATTTGTGGGGGATCTATCATTGTCTGTGTTATTTCGAGTGGTTAACCTGCCTTTAAAGATTAGGCATCACTTTAGTTTTTTTCGACGAATTTTACCTAAAAAACGCGCGAGTGTTCAAACGGTTATCGATAAAATAGAACATATCAGCCATCATCTTGATGACTCGGCTGAGCATACTGCTGTTGCAAATAAAACCAAAGTTGAGCAGCCTCATCATCATTAGCAATAAGCTATCGATAATATTGGCTATGTTTCTGGCTGGAGTTTTATGATGATCTTTTCAGTATAATTTGTTGGTTTGCGAATATCGTCATTCAGACAAGAAGATGGGTGAGATATACTTGTTAGTCGTTAATGCAGAATAGTTGCTTTGATATAGCTGATAATTAATGAGAATATTTTATGAAAGGTGTCATTTCCATTCAATCCCATGTTGTTTATGGCCATGCTGGTAATAGCTCAGCTGTATTTCCATTACAGCGAATGGGATTAGAAGTTTGGCCGATTCATACGGTACAGTTTTCAAATCATACCCAATACCCACAAGGTTGGACAGGACGTGCCTTTTCAGCTGACGATATTAACCAGCTTATCAATGGGATCAGCCAAATTGGCAAGCTGGAAGATTGTTTTGCGGTGTTATCTGGTTATCAAGGCAGTGCAGAGCAATGCCAAGCCATTATTCAAACAGTTAATAAAGTAAAAGCTGCTAATCCTGCTGCAATTTATGTATGCGATCCCGTGATGGGTGACCCTGAAAAAGGTTGTATTTTAGCTGAGGGCATTACAGAACAATTGATTAATAATGTGATGCCGCTTGCTGATGTGATTGTGCCTAATCAGTTTGAACTGAGCGAATTTACTCGCATGCCAATTACTAATCTTGAGCAGGCCAAGGCAGCTTGCCAAAAAGCTCGTGAACTTGGGCCCAATATAGTATTGGTAAAACACTTACATAGTCTTGCAGATGAGACATTTTCAATGATGTTAGCAACAGAGCAGGGTTGTTTTTTAATTCAACGACCTCAGTTGGAATTTAACAAACAACCTGTGGGCGTTGGCGATTTAATTTCGGCACTATTTACCGCAGGGTTAGTTAAAGGTGTTGAACCATTAGCGGCTTTTGAGCATGCTACTAATGCTAGTTATGGAGTGTTAAAAGTGACTCAAGCCGCACAACAGTGGGAATTACAAACCATTGCCGCGCAGCAAGAATTGGTTACGCCAACTGAGTGTTTTAAAGCGGTATTAGTGTAACTTTACTGGTTCAATTTGCTGTAGGTGCTCAAGGTTAAAACTAAGCTAAATCTAAGCGAAAAATAAGCTCAAGCAAGCGCACAATAACACCACGCTGACATACATCTGCGCGGTGTTTTATTGTCGAGTGCAATGACCATTATCAACATATATCAAATTGCTTTATATCGTTTTTTATGTTTTTTTGCTCATTACTAGGTCAATGTCCGCAGCACTGTGGCGTTTAGGTACTTGCTCCCATTCTTCACCCCAAGAACGGTTAACTATTACCCCACGTTTTACTGCTTCACGTTGGGCTATCTCTTTTGCCCAACGTACCACATGCGTATAGCTAGCTACATCTAAAAACTCAGCCGCATCATAGCCATTATTGATAATTAAGTTACCGTACCATGGCCAAATGGCAATATCGGCAATGGTATATTCATCACCTGCGATATATTTATGATTAGCTAATTGCTTATCAAGCACGTCTAACTGACGCTTGGCTTCCATGGCAAACCGGTTTATTGGATATTCAAATTTCTCAGGGGCATAAGCATAAAAATGACCGAAACCACCCCCGAGATAGGGCGCTGAACCTTGTAACCAGAATAGCCAGTTCATTGCCTCAGTGCGTTTTGCGATATCTTTGGGTAAAAAGTGGCCAAACTTTTCTGCTAAGTAGAGTAAAATTGCCCCTGACTCAAAGACGCGGATTGGTGTGTCGCCTGAGCGATCGAGTAACGCTGGGATTTTAGAATTAGGGTTTATCTCAACAAAGCCAGAAGAAAACTGCTCACCATCACCAATGTTGATGATATAGGCATCATATTCCGCTGCGCTGATCCCAAGAGCAAGTAACTCTTCTAGTAATATGGTGACCTTTTGGCCATTCGGTGTCGCTAACGAGTGTAATTGTAATGGATGCGTGCCGACATCTAGCACCTTTTCATATCTAGCACCTGCTGTAGGGCGGTTGATATTGGCAAATTTGCCACCATTTTCACCGTCCATTACCCATACTTTTGGCGGGATATATTGGTTTGTCATGTTAATTTCCTTATTGGGTTAATTGTTTTAGCCTGTGTGGTAATTATACCAATCGTAATAAATAACTGATCACCCTAGCTTGTTAAAACACTTGATAACAGCGTTAGATTTTTGATTGTAGAATAACTACTTATCGAAAACATCAGCCTTGTTCTCAAGCGTTTTTTCTACGCTATTTTTGATCACTTACTTATCGTGATTGGTATTAGATAAAATATGCAGCCATTTGCTCAAATTAATAGCCCATAATGACAATTAATTTATGCTTAGGTTTGAAGCTAACAAAAATGCCAGTACTTAACTGGCATTTGTTTAATGGTATTTATAAATATTTTGGACCGTTTAATTAAAGGTTACCAAATACGTACGCGCTCATCTTCAGCAAGATAGAGCTTGTCACCCGGTTTGACATCAAAGGCTTTGTACCAAGCGTCATGGTTGCGTGGTGCTAAAGCACGGTAGCGTCCTGGAGAGTGAGTACCGCCACGAAGTTGATTGAGCATGCTTTCTTCGGTGCGCTTTTCTTTCCACACTTGAGCCCAAGCCAGGAAGAAACGCTGATCACCGGTTGTGCCATCAATGATAGGCGCTTCTTTACCGTTTAAGCTGAGTTGATAAGCATGGTAAGCCATGGCTAAACCGCCGACATCACCAATGTTTTCACCTAGGCTATTACGGCCATTTACGAAGTTATCAGGTAGTGGCTCATATAAACTGTATTGCTCAACAAGTTTTTGCGTTCTGGCTTCAAAGGCAGCGCGATCAGCGTCAGTCCACCAGTTTTGTTGAATGCCATTCGCATCGGATTTTGAGCCTTGATCATCAAAACCATGGCCCATTTCATGCCCAATGACTGCACCAATGCCTCCGTAGTTTACGGCTGGGTCGGCATTAGGATCAAAAAATGGCGGCTGTAAAATGGCGGCTGGGAAAACGATTTCGTTAAATGAGCTGTTGTAATAAGCATTCACATATTGTGGTGTCATGCCCCAACGATTGCGGTCGGTTTTTTGCAGTTCTTTTGCCACACTATCAGCATGGAAGAACTGACGTAGATTGGCGATATTACCCACTAAATCGTTATTGGATAATTGAACGCCATCAAACTCTTGCCATACATCGGGATAACCAATTTTAGGCGTGAATGCGGCAAGTTTAGCTCTTGCGTTCACTTTGGTTTCTTCGCTCATCCAGTCCAAACCATCGATGCGTTGACCTAATGCGGTACGTAAGTTTTCAACCAGTACTGACATTTGTTGCTTAGATGATTCAGGGAAATAGCGAGCAACATACACTTTACCAATGGCAAAACCCAGTGATTGTGTGTCTGACATTTCGGTTACTGCACGTTTCCAGCGCGGGCGTGGCTCTTGCTGACCATTTAAGGTTTTGCCGTAAAATTCAAAGTTGGTTTCGAAAATATCTTCCGATAAATAATCAGCATTGCCTTTGATCGTGTGGTAAGTCAGATAATCTTGCCACACATTAAGAGGCTGGCTATTCACTAGCTCAATCATTGCCTTAATCGGTTCGGGTTGAGACATATTCAATTGCGGTACTTGGTAGCCTGTTTGGGCAAAAAATAAGTCCCAATTAAAATCTGGGTAGGCTTGGGCTAATTCAGTACGCTTGATTTGATTTAAGGTTAAATCGCGATCGCGGCGCTTTTCACGTGGCCAGTGGCCTTGGGCGATTTTAGTTTCTAAATCAACAATGGCTTGTGCGCGTGCTTGACCATCTTTAATGCCCGCAAAAGCTAACATTTGCGCAATGTGCTCAACGTAGGCGGTACGAATATTAACGAAGCGTTCGCTATCTTCAAGATAGTATGAACGGTCTGGTAAGCCTAAGCCGCCAGCACCAAGTGACATTTCATATTGATTTGGGTCTAAGCGGTTAAACCACATTCCTCCCCAAATTGGCGAGGTGGTTCCTGTTAACCATGCTGAACCAAAAATTTTAGTTAAATCATCGGTAGAACTCGCTTGAGCTATGCTGTCTAAAGTGCTTTGGATAGGTTTGATGCCTAATTTGTTAATGGTTGAGACATCCATGTATGACTGATAAAAATCAGCAATGAGTTGTTCATCAGCATTGAGGTTTGAACGGCTAGTAATGTCGTCAATAATCTCTTTTACTTGCACTTCACTACGCTCTGCTAATGCGGTAAAAGCACCATAGCGGGTTTTATCTGCTGGCATTTCAAAATTGTCATACCAAGTGCCACTGGCATACATGAAAAAGTCATCGCCAGGTTTTATGTTTTCATTGCGAGCGGTTAAATCGATTCCAAAATTGCCTAACTCAGCCTTAGCCGCTGGGGCGGTTATCGTGGTGTTCGCATCAGCATTGTTTACATCTGATGAGCCGCAAGCTGATAAGAAAGTGGATGCCATCGCGATGGCGATTAAAGACTTTTTCATTGTTGTTTGCTTCCTTAGCGATTGCTTCATTCAATTATGAAGTGGGTAAAAGTAGTGCTGCTTTTGAGTTTTTAATTTATTCCGCTCTTATAGTCTAAGATTGACAGTAAATGTCAAATATACAATTGTTAGCAAAAGTTGACACTTCTACGTATTGAGAAGATTTTTGGCTCAAATGGAGTTGTTAGTCGCGTGTATTTCAACGCCAAGGCGATGGCATTAATTATCTTTAGATTGCCGATTTGCTAAGCGCTGCTAGCATCCTTGCAGGTTGTGCAGGTTGTGCAGGTTGTGCAGGTTGTGCAGGTTGTGCAGGTTGTGCAGGTTGGCCTAGAGCTGAGTGGTCTAATATTGAATATTAAAGCGAGCAAAACGAGTGAGTGCTCTGATCATCGGGGCTTTGCTTTTTCTGTCGATAAAAAGTTGTTTTTGGGTCGAGAATTTTTTGAAGTGATTAATGTCTTCAGCAATATGCACAGGTCGACATTTAAACTCTTTGGCCAAAGCTACTAGGGTTTTTTCATCAAATGAAAATGATTGCTCCATTTTATTTGAGATATCATTTTTTCTGGCTGCTTTTAGCATCGACTTTTGATAATTATGGCTTTTAATGAGATCTTTAACGCGTTGTTTATGATACTGCCAAGTTTCCTTATTCGATAAGGTTTTCATATCACTAACGATATCATTTTTTGTACAGTTAAATTTAGTGGCTAGTTGGTCGATGGCGGCTTGACTGGTAATGTCAAAGCTTTGTATTGCTAGATAAAAAAGATAGTCACGGCGATTATTGGTTTTTTCAATTAATTCATCATCGACGCTTAAATCGATGTTTGCTTGAGTTTCTGTTTTTTCAACTGACTCCAGCATTTCGGCAAGTGAGAAGGTTTCTGCCTCTACATCGGCATACACTTTGCTGTCGTTAACTCCAAACTTCATTGAGACCTACTTAATACAAGTGAACACTATATTGATTAGCCGTCTAGCTAAATGGGTAACCTAGACCCATGCTAGTGGGGTATTTTAACCTAGATTTTTTGATTTGTGGCACAAGATAACTCGCCCCCAAATTAATTTTCATTTATTAAACTAGCTGTTGTTTATTGCGTTAATGTGTTGATGTTCGTTTTGGCTAGTAGGTGCTAGTAGGTGCTAGTAGGTGCTAGTTGAGCAATGAATTATATTGTGATTTTTCTTCACCATCATCAATAAATGGCTACAATTGTTCACTTAGCTTTTGATTGGATACTTCAAATGAAAACCATGCCTTTATCAACTTATTTATCTAATGTCAGCTCTCTGGTTTATGGCTGCATGGGGTTGGGTGGCGGCTGGAATGCCAATGCCATTACCGCCGCAGACGTTAATCAAGCGAATATGGCGATTGATAGTGCTTTAGAAAATAATATTAACTATTTTGACCATGCTGATATTTATACATTAGGTAAGGCTGAGCAAGTGTTTGGTCACATACTTCGCGAGCGAAAATCAATACGTGAGCAGATGTACATTCAAACTAAATGCGGTATTCGCTTTGAGGACGAATTAGGCCCCAAACGATATGATTTTTCGACTCAGTGGATGACTCACTCTGTGAATAAAAGTTTGCTGCAGCTAAATTGTGATTATCTTGATGTGTTGGTTTTACATCGCCCCGATCCACTGATGGAAGCCCATGAGGTAGCTGATACCTTTCATGCTTTACGGGACGCAGGTAAGGTGCGTTTTTTAGGTGTGTCGAATATGCAGCAGTATCAAATCGCTGAGCTGCAACAAGTTTTGGATACCCCTTTGGTGGTTAACCAAGTCGAGATGAGTTTACATAAGCATGATTGGCTGGATGAGACAGTTTATGCAGGCAATACCGATGGTAAAGACATAAATTTTACACCTGGTTTGTTACAGTATTGCCGTCAAAACCAGATACAAATTCAAGCCTGGGGAAGTTTATGCCAAGGTTTGTATTCTGGTGTGGATGTGTCAACTAAAGCGCCTCAAGTGCAACAAACCCAGCGTTTAGTTGCCAAACTTGCCGGAGAATACGGTGTTTCTGCTGAGTCGATAGTGTTGGGATGGTTGATGCGTCATCCGGCAATGATCCAACCGGTTATTGGTACAACCAATCCTTTGCGCATTAAAGCCTGTAGTCAAGTGAGTGAGGTTGAGTTGTCTCGTGAGCATTGGTATGCGTTATATATCAGTGCTAAAGGGCAAGAATTACCTTAGGGGATATAAGCTAAACAAAAGAAAATGAATGCCAAAATGCATTCATTTTCTTGTTACTTCAGCTGTTTATAACGGCTTTAATTTACCTTTTGCATCAGCTAGCTCACGGTAGCCTTTGGCTTGCATAAAATCACTCAACTCTTGCTCAATACGGGCGAAGCAATCCGGCCCTTGTTTTTCAAAACAGGTGGCAATTTGCACAGCATCTGCACCAGCTAATAAGTATTCAAATGCATCTATTCCTGTTTTAATCCCGCCAACGCCAATGATTTGTACATTGTCATCTAACAGTTGTCTAAAGGCGCGAACATTGGCAAGCCCGATAGGTTTAATGTCATCACCACATAAACCGCCAAATCCACCTCTAGGTTTAATAATGGGTTGCTCAGTATGCGGATCGATAACCAATGTATTACCAATGGAGTTAATGCAGGTGATGAACTGGACGGGGTATTTTTTAATAATATTGGCAACTGCAATAAAGTGGGACATATCAAAATATGGCGCTAACTTAATGCCAATGGGTTTATTGCCTAGTTGACAAATTGCCGCCAATGCTTGGCTATCTAGGAGTATTAACTAACGCCGATTGAGCCTATATTTAGACTCAGTCGACAAATTTAGTAAGTGGGTTTGATCGCTTGAGGTTAGCCTTCAAATTGTTGTATGCGTAATACTAACGAATCTTTTAGTGCCATGCGTTGTTGTTTTAACTGATGCAAGGTTTCATCTGACACTGGACTGCCAGCTAATTCAAGCTCACGAATTTCTTTGTCAAGATTGTCGTATTCTTTAAGCTCAGCCGCAAAGTTTGTGTCGTTGTTATTGAGGGATGTGATGGTGTCTAAATGATCTGGAAATTCAACTCGTAATGCGTGGTTTTCGCCTAACATAGTGCCTCCAAAGCTTGGTAGTTTATGGTGGATAATAATCCGTTAAGCTTGTTTAATAGCGATTATTATCTGAGTTCAGTATAGAGCATAGTTGCTGTTCTTTTAAGCTCTTTAGCTTGGATAGAATTACCTGTCTAATCATTAACTTTCAGTGTGTAATCGCACAGTTATCAGCTTGGATATAAACCTGTAAATGCTTATTCTTCAAGGGGTATAGCCATGGTTACATGGGAGTGACGCGAGATAAATAAATCATTCAAAACCGAGTTGAGCTTGTCGTTGTAAAAAATCCCCTACAAACTTTCTGTCTAATATGTGATATCTATCAATATTATGCATGGCGAGCAACCCAATGCGTAACTGGTGATTCTGACCGTTAATCGTTAATCCATTGTATAAAGTAATTAGTTAACCTAAGTTAGTTATGCTTATACATTTTATCGGATGTCTTATGTGGAAATTATTTCGTGTTTATCGCTCTTCACTGATTTTATTATCAGCTTTACTTCTAGGCAGTGTGTTGGGCTTATGGTTACCTGATGTTGCTATCAAGCTAAAACCGATTGGGCAAATTTTTCTTAACTTGTTGTTTATGATTATTGTTCCGCTGGTGGCAGTTAGTGTGATGTCATCTATTGCCCGCATGACCGATTTAAAAAAATTAGGAGCTATTTTAATTTCTATCATGGCTGTATCTGTTGTGATGGCGGTGATCCCATCTGTTGCTATGGTGTTTTTAGCTCAAGCTTTTGATCCTGCCCAAGGGGTAACATTAGATCTGACTCAGTCGGTAGACAATGTGGCGGGAAATATGGATTTTGTTAGCTTGCTGACCACAAATGACTTTGTAGGGCTGCTATCTAAATCGAATATTTTAGCGTTAATTATTATGTCTGTGATCAGCGGAATTGCTATTGGCCAATCGGGTGTTGACGGTATCAAAGTTGCGGATTTGCTGGATAGTCTGAACACTGTGATCATGAAGATTATTGGTATCTTAATGTATTTAGCGCCTGTTGGATTAGGGGCATATTTTGCGGCGACCATGGCTAGCCAAGATGCGCAGTTAATGACAACATTTGCTCGTGCTGTGGGGCTATTTTTCATTGCTACAGCCATTTATTTAACCTTAGGGTCGACCTTTTATGCCTGGCTTGGAGGTGGCAACAAAGGAGTGAAAGTATTTTGGCAACATATGTTAGTGCCTGCTGTGACAGCTTTGGGGACCAGTTCGTCATTAGCCACTTTACCGGTGACGATTCAAAGTGCTAATAAAATGGGCTTAAAAGAACAAATTGCTGAAATCAGTTTGCCATTATTGGTGAATTTAAATAAAGGCGGGGCAGCGATGATCACCGCGTTAAAAATCGTTTTTATCTACTCTTTGCTTGGCCTAGAATTTAGCGCTGATGTCTTTATGATCACGATTCTTATTTCAGTATTGTCTGCATTTGTGATTGGCGGTGTTCCCGGCGGTGCCTTTTTAGGTGAAATATTTATTGTGACCACCTTAGGTTTACCTATGGAGGTGATCCCTATTTTAGTGGTGCTGGGAGCGTTAACTGATGCCGCATCAACTGTCATTAATGTGGTGCATGATTTAACCGCAACGCAAATTGTTGAGCGAATTAACGGTAAACATTATCAACAGACTGCACAATGATTGATAACTTGAACTGCGAATAATGGCTTGAGCGCTTGTGTCACAGATGGTTTGAACTGAGTGCATATCAAGCAGAGACTTTTGAAACTGAGAATGTATGACAACCAATATAGGGCGTTTGGGTTCATACTGTAATAGTGTTAAAAGGGCATAAGAATCATCTTATGCCCTTTGTTTTATATCGAGTATATATGGACTTTTGTATCGCCAACTGATTTAGGGATTCACCGCTGCGCTTTTGGTTAAGTCGCATGGCGATTCACCGGGACCCGTTAACAGGGAAGGGTCGATATTGGTATTACATTTCCAATTAATAAACCCGCCATTAGTCGTCACGCTCGGGATAAAGGTGAGCTCTGAGTCTTCGCCAAATGACGAGGCGAGTTTAACAATCACATTGCTTTGTTCCGATAGGTAAATATCTTTAATCAATGGATGGGCCTTTAAATCATTCACAGGTAATGGAATATTATCTGCTGGCTTAGGCAGTCTTGCTTCAAAACCATAAAATTGATTTACCGACATTTTTGCCAGTTGCGACAGGTCAACAATCGAGTTTAGTTGCAGCTTTAAGTTAAGCCCATTAAAACCTACAGGTTGAACGGCTGGCTGTTGAATTACTGGTTGTTGAATTGGTGCTTGCTGAGCGGCAATAATTTTTTCAGTGACCTCATCAATAGCATCATCTGAATCGAGTGTGATACGAGTGACTTGAGTCGTGCTTTTGTCTGTGATGATTTCAGTTGCAACGGTTACAGGTTCATCTGTAGGACTAGGCGTTTTAGTGGTCAACGCTTGCGGCTCAGGTTCGGTAGAAATGGGCTGAGCAAGGCCAACGGTAAGTATTGCCTCTTCTGGTGTAACTTTTTCTGTGATGGCAATTTCGGCATCTGCTTCAGTGGCAATGCTCTCTATTGTATTGTCTTGAGGTTCCACTATCTTAACTAACTCTTCCGCTTGTGGTGTCGATTCGGGGGCAGTTGATATTGGGGCTGAGTTACCTACTGTTAAACCTTCATCATGAGTGACTATATGTGGTTCAATCAGTCCTGCAGATGTTTCAACCTGTAATATTGCATCTTCATTGCTTATATCCGACTCGAGTATTTCACTTGTCTCAACGGTTTGAGTGACTAATTCTGACTCTAGCTCACCAATTGAGCTCGCAGCTTCGGCTGGTAAAGGTGACGATGCCACTTCTATTGCTGTGGTTTCAACTGTCTTAATGGGAGCGGCTACAGTGGTCTCGAGTTCATTGATTGCGGTTTTTGAAACTGTTTGAGCCTTTTGTGCATTTGTTGATTGGCTAGCGACATGTGTTTCAACCTCAGAGCTCATGATGCTGGCCACAAACGCATTAAACTTATTTCTAACTGTGTCGAACAATCCTGCTTCAGCTTTAGATTGGCTGTCTATCGCTTGGAGCGATTGCGATTGATCTTGTTGAGCAAGTATTGCAGCTGTTTTTTCCGCTTGTTTAGTTTCCTCGAGGCTCGATTTATCAAGGGGATGACTAGCTGTTGTGGTTATTGTTGTTGAAGCTACGTCTGTCGATGTCACTTGTGCATCGGTGACATGTGCAAGGTTAACGTCTTTAACCACTTCAGCAACTTCGACCGTTACAGGCACTTCCGTCGCTGCACTTACATCAGCAACTTCGACCGTTGCAGGCACTTCAGTCACTTCACTTGCATCAGCAACTTCGACAGTTGCAGGCACTTCCTTCGCTGCACTTACATCAGCAATTTTGACCGTTGTAGGCACTTTACTTACATCTGCAACTTCAACCTTTGCAGGCACTTCAGTCACTTCACTTACGTCAGCAACTTCGACCGTTGCAGGCACTTCAGTCACTTCACTTACATCAGCAACTTCGACCGTTGCAGGCTCTTCAGTCACTTCACTTACATCAGCAACTTCGACCGTTGCAGGCACTTCAGTCACTTCACTTACATCAGCAACTTCAACCGTTGCAGGCACTTCAGTCACTTCACTTACGTCAGCAACTTCGACCGTTGCAGGCACTTCAGTCACTTCACTTACATCAGCAACGTCGACCGTTGCAGGCACTTCAGTCACTTCAGTCACATCCGCAACGTCAATCACTTCAACAACTGCATCATCAATCAGAGCGGCTTTGCTTAACCTCTGATCTTGTAGCGTCTGTGCATCATTGTGCTCAGTTATCTGATTAACATCAGCGTCTTGGCTAATTTGTTCTGTCGCGACAACATTGATATTTTTTGCCGGGAGATTTGCTTGAGTCATGGCAAACTCAATCGCTGCTATTTCTTCGACTGTTTGATTCTCTGAAACATCTGGCGTTAATGATTCAGTAACGGTATTGGCAAGCTTTATGTCAGCACTCGCTTGTTGTGACGATTCGGTTTGCTCTGGGAGCAATTGGCTTGGTGATTCTTCAACGAATAGATCTTGCGTTGAGGTGACAATTGCGGAATAAGTTTCTGCTGCGGCTTGTTCTACATCGTTATAGCTAAAAGGTAAATCTGCTAATGAGTCACGAGTGGGTATGACGGCTTGTGCCGCTTGAATTACACTTGCAAATGTATCGCTAATATCATCACCAAATGCACTAAAATCTGTGGTGGCCACTTTGGTTGCAAATGTTTTTTCATGCGGATCTTTGGGGCTGCCATCGTCCAAAAACACAACTTGCACAACGACCACGCCAATTAATAGTAATGAAATATTAATTAACCAGTGGTTGAGATCGCGCTCTTTGGTTTTTTGGCGTTTTTGCGGCACATAGCGAGTGATGTTCTTATGTTTTGCAATAACATCACGGGCAATATCTTCAATCTCTTCACGATCAATCTGAGTTATCTCATCTAACGCTGATACATAATCTAGCGGTAAGTCGATTTCTTGGGGATGTTTTGTGCCATTACGAAGCGCGTCTATTTCTAGAACACGATTTTTAATTTCTTCAATAATGGTGTTTTGTTGGCTAGGTAGACTAGCTGCATTCATTGTTATTCACCCTTGCAAAGCATTATTCGATAATTTGGTTATATCAATATGTTGCATAATGTTGTGGCATCAAAAAGTGATTACCAAAAACGACATTATTATTGATGATTTATTGCAGCTGAGACATCAAGTGCCGCAGCGAAACAAAAATTGGCAGGAAACTGATTTACAGGGGGATGCATCCAACAATATTGCTATTTAATACTTGCAAAACCTTCTTAAATTCTTCCATGAAAATTAGTTCATTTCACATTACCTTTGACCCGGTTGATAATGAAAAAGCCTAATTTGCATGTGCGCGCTTCCTTCGCCGAGAACAAGATAACTCAAACTATGCTGAAGATTCAAATTTTTTAACAAATCGTTAGCATTTTAAGCTTGATAAGCGTCAAATAATTGCTATTTAAGCCTATTTGTTCATTTTTTTGTTGAGTGACGGCATGGTAGCCACGGAATTAATCACCCAAAAATGTACTTGTTCGCTATAGTGTGATGTGACGAGTTTTGTGTCAGTTTGTAATTTAAAGGTGAGTGAATGATTTTAATTATGGGAGCAAGTAGTGGCCTTGGTGCGGCAATTGCAAAACAATACAGCGCAGATCATCAGCCTATTTTTATCAGTGGGCGTAATCCAGAGCGTTTAGCCGATACCGCAAGTGCATGTCATCAGCAGTATTTACTTGGTAGTAAAAGTGTTGATTTATCAAATGCACAGTCTGTTTCATTGCTGTTTGATGAGCTACCTATAACACCCACTTGTATTATATTTTCTGCAGGCAGTGGGTGTTTTGGCCCTTTAGATACTCAGAAACCAGATGATATAGCAGCCGTTATTGAAAATAATTTATTGTCTGCCTGTTTATTTTTACGTGAAGTGGTGAAGCGGTATCAAGATTTAGCTATCAATGTGGTAGTGGTCATGTCGACGGCGGCACAAGTACCCAAACCAGAAGAATCAACCTATTGTGCAGTAAAGTGGGGAGTAAAAGGTTTGCTTGAGTCACTGCGATTAGAGTTAAAAGCTAAGCCTATTCGATTTACTGCGGTATACCCAGGAGGAATGGATACCGCATTTTGGATAAATAGCGCTAAAACCATAGATACGTCCAGCTTTATGACGGCTGACGAAGCGGCAAGCATGCTAAAAGGGGCCCTTATGCAAACAGAGCATGGCTGTATTTCTGATATCACTATCAATAGGCGTTAGCAATAAATGTTAATAAAGTGTAAATACTAGTTTTCAGTGGTATCCTGTTTAGGATAATGAAGACCAAAAAGCGCTGAATATTGCTTTTTTATGTATCATTTTTGACTAGCTATACATTTGATACAAAGTGTTACCTATTTAAAGTTGTTCTATTATAAATAGTTACCCTAATTTGTATCATTTGCAGTCTGACAGCCTAATGGTTTTTAAGTAAAGTTTATTTATGATGTATCTCTAAAATAATAATAGTTTGTTAGGTGAGGGTTGATGGAGTCAGTTCAGTATCAAATAGGGCCTTGTGTATTAGATTGCAGCATCATGACATTAAGTTGTGATGATAAGACGGTAAAATTGTCGGCCAAAGTATTTGAATTACTGAAGTTGTTCATTGACAGTCCTGATCATATTGTTTCTCGCCAAACGGCAATTGATGTCATTTGGGATGGAAATCAAGGTGTTGGCGAAAAGGGCTTTACTAACTCGGTTTGGCTTATTCGCAAGTCATTTAAAGATCTCAATATTGAAGATGAGTTATTACTCACTTTACCTAAATTAGGTTATCAATTGGTTCTTCCTATTGAAACGATTACTGCTCAAACCAGCAATCCTAATCAAGCAAATCAAATTCAGCCTGCTAATACCTACTCTCGATGGATGGTGAAGGTGTTTAGTTTGATGTTTATTCTGTTATTGAGCTATTCAGGTTACCATTTTTTCAAAACGAACTTTCAAACCGAACCCGCCACATCAAATCTATCAACTATTAAGAATAAAGTGACTAATTTTGAAGGGGTTGAGGAGCACATTGCCGTTTCTAATAGCGGTGAACTACTGGCATTGCAGTGGCGAAGTGGTGACTTACTAGGAAAAATATACTTAAAAGATCTACGTAATAATGACTCGCCGTTAAAATTAATCTCTTTTGGTGAGTATGAAGAAGCTTCACCTGCTTGGTCGGCAACTGATGAGAAGTTAGCCTATATCAGATTATCTTCTGCCGGTGCTTGTGAAGTTAGAGTCAGAAATTTATTGCAAAACACAGACGAGTTAGTCACCGAAGGCTGCTTTTACCTTCCCTATAAGCGGGTGCTAACTTGGTCCAATAGCGATGATGACACGCTGATTTTTGCTAAGCAATTAAGTGATCGCGTTGCCTTGTTTTCATATTCTATAGGTACCCAAAAAATGGCTCAGTTAACCGAGCCAGGTAAAAATGAAATTGATTTCTCACCCCATGAATTAGCAAATAATCAAGGGGTTGCCTTTATTCGTGAAAAAAGCTCCTCGTTACAAATGAGTTTGCTTATTCAAAATGCGGCAGGCCAGCTAACCGATGTGATAGCTAATAAAGTGGCGATTGTTGATTTTGATTACAGTACAAAAGATAACCTGTTTTTTGTTAACCATATTGATGCAGCAACGCTAGCGATATCGAAAGTAGACTTAAAAGGGCAAATTATTTCGACAGTCAGTCATGAAGGCTTGCCAAGTAGTGTCAGTTTTTCCAATGCGACCAATACGCTTTATATCAGTGAACATATCTCTAAAGAATATATTGCGCAGATTAATTATGATGATCAAAAAGTTGTCAGAACAATATCTTCTTCGTCTCGTGATCTGTATGCGCGATATTCAAAAACCACTGATGATATCTTGTTTTTGTCTAATCGGTCTCAATTATGGTCTATTTGGAAAAATAATCAGATAAGCAGTAAGAACCTAACCAGAAATATGGGTAATGCAGGTGTCGCCGCTACATCACCTACCAGTCAAATGTTTGCTGTTACGATTAATTCTGATGATAAACAAACCTTATTTTTGGGTAATACGGAATCAGAATTATTTGAAAGCGTTGATATTGGTGACCTAGCGGCTGAAAACATTAGTTGGTCTAAAGATGGGCAAGCGATTTATTTCAAGGGTACTGAGAATGAGCAAAGTGCAATTTATCGTTATTCTCTAAATCATCAATTACAGCCGATTAAGTTTGGTAGAGGTAATTATGCTGTTGAGGGCGAAACAGCTAACATTTTGTATATGTCTCGCTTTAATTTAAACGGCATCTGGCGTTTTGATGCGTCAACTAATGAGAGCATACAAATTACCGATCGCTTAGCTAAGTATGATTTTGGCTCTTTTTATTACGAAAATGGCTTTGTTTATTTTATTGAACGCACTAATCAAGAAGACAAAATTCAACGCATTAATGCCGACTTAGAAACCGAAACAATAATGTCGTTTCCAGCGAACACCATCCGCAAATTTTTTGGGTTATCGAGTGCAAATGAACAGTCATTATTACTCACTTTGAAGGTGGCTAATGAGGCTGACATCACAAGTTATCAATTAAACAATTAGCGTTAAATACCTGTTTTTAAATAAAATAGACCTTTAAAAGATATCAAAAAGATAACTAGAGATATAAATTTGAGTATTAAGTGAGTCGTGTCTTGTTGTGAGAACAATCTCAGCACGTTATTAATTGGTTAAAGCCCTGTAAAGGGGTTCATAACAATAAATAACATGAAGGAATGGACATGAACTTTAAAAAAGGCACACTCGCTTTATGCGTTTCTACCGCCATCTTATCGGGGGCTTTACACGCTGAAATTCAAACCGAATCAGTATCAGCATTTAATGCCACCCAGCAACAAGAACGCACAACCTATGCATTGTATTTAAATACTGCCGCCGCTATTGAGCTTCAAGGCAATAAGCAAAACTACAAACAACGTTTAGCCGAAGTCGCTTCATTCCAAGACCAAGTCTTCAATGCTATTAAGGCTATTGACCCTCAAGCAAAATTAGTCGCTCGCTCAAGTTTAGTGGCTAGCATGATTAATGTAGAGCTACAAACTAGCGCGATTGAGCAAGTAAAGGCACTGGAAGCGGTGCAGCAAGTGTTTAATGCCAACAACAGCTCAACGGTTAAGTTGACAGAAGGTGTGAAAAGCCTTGACCAAAACGTTACCGTAATGGCAGATGAAGAGGTGGCTTTGCTACCTCCATATACCGGCAATGAATCTGCGGGCGCAGGTGTTAGCGTAGCAATTATTTCTACCGGTATCGATTACACTTTACCGATATTTGGTGGTTCAGGTGTCTATGGTGAAAATAACGATCCTGAAACACCACCGCCAGCAGGCAGCTACTTAGAAGCTCTAGAAAATGGTGCTATTGAATACAGCGGTTTTCCAACTGAAGTTGTTGCAGGTGGCTGGGATTTCTCAAGTGAAAACTACGGTAATGATGCTAACCCAATTGATCAAAACCTAAGTTATGTATCTTGGAATGGCTGGGAGTACCCTACTGGTATGGGTACTGAGCTTGCCAGTATTGTTCACCAATTAGCGCCCGGTGCTAAGCTGCATGCTTATAAAGTGTCTAACGTTTCAGGCGCAAGCTGGGATCCATCATACATCACAGCCGCTGGTCCTACCCTTGATAAAATTATCAGTGCATTCGAACATGCCCTTGATCCAAACCAAGATGGTGACATTAGCGACCGCATCGATATTGCCTTACTAGAAGCCTCAGGTGCTGGCGCCTTCTTTGATATCGACGGCAATGCGTCTGTTAACTTACTTCAAATATTAATAGAGCGAGTGTCTGCGCAAGGTATTACCGTTGTTACGCATGCGGGTGATCTTGCTGAGTATTCAATCTATGGTCAGGCAGAAGCTAAGCACCGCAACTGGATTTCAGCAGAAGGTAGTGCAACATCTGCAATCACTGTTGGCGCTGTTAACTATGCTGACGATGGTGAAACATTAGTTGTTCCTGAGTGGGCGGCAATGGGCCCTGTTCGTGGCTCACAAACGCTAAAACCAGAAATTGTCACTATGACTGATAATCAGCCGGTTGCAAAAATTTCTAATCCTGATGAAACTGCGCCTAAATATGGCGTGCGCTCTAGCCCTATGGCCGGTGTAGCCAGAATTGCTGCCGCTGCTGCCGTGATTAAGAGCCAATTCCCAAGCTTTGGTCCTGCAGAAATTAAAGCGGTATTAGCTAACACCGCGGATATTAATAGCATTCTTGAAAGTGATGGTATTACACCTGCAGAGATTTATTCTATCGGACACGGTGTTGAAAACATTGATGCAGCAATTAACTCGCCATTGGTTGCTTGGGAATCAGATAGTAATCAGCCTTATGTTCAGTTTGGCATGCATGAAGTTGCTGGCAGTGCTACGGTTCAAAAAAATATTACTTTACGTAACGTTTCTGATACCGCACAAACTTACAGCTTATCGTTCAAAATGGTTGGCGATAAAGCCGCTCATGCTGCGCTTACGCTTAGCCTACCTGAGTCTGTTAGCATTCCGGCTAACTCAAGCGTGGTGATCCCTGTCACTATGATGGTTGATGGTACTAAGTTACCTCAGTGGCCATTGATGATGACCACAGATCATGTTGATGAAAAACTTAAAGCGACTGAGTTAAATGGTTATATCAGCCTTGCGTCAGAAGGTAATCCTGAACTGAATTTAGGTTGGATGGTTAAAGCTCGTCCAAGCACAACGATCACTAAGCGTCCTAATGCGACTGAGTTTCCTACCTATTTAGGTTGGAACCCTGATACTTTTGAAACTGAATGGAGTCACCTTGCTTGGGGACGTGAATTGTATCCTGATGACATGGTTGGTAATGCCGGTTATCAAGCTTATACGGCTACATTTGTTAATGATTCAACCTCTGAAACTACCTTTCATGCTTACCCGTTAATTTTGCAAAATCGCACGATTAAACCGGAACTTGAGAATATCAAAGGCCACAAGATTAGAGCTGTTGGTGGTGGTATTTATGATGAACCTATGTGTTCAAGTGGTAAAAAGTTAAACATCGCGGTGAGCTTATTTGACCGTGCTGATACTACACTTGCTAACTACCAAGATAGAGGTGAGCAACTATTTGCTTATGATTTGTTTTATGAATCAATTGTCTTAGAAAATGGCTGGAATGAGAGTTTTTCTGACGGTTATATTTGGGATGATGCACAGAAAGTTAACCAGCCACGTGTTTCATTAAATACCAAGGGCCAGCCTGTAACTTATGTGATTGATTACAACATTCCTTATGATTGGAGTAACCCTAATGGCCGCATGAAAGAATCAAAGCTGCCTACCTATTTTGCCAACAATGGCAAGAATGTGATATCGCAAATTTGTCTTGAAGAAATGTACCACCATGATCTTGATAGCGTGGAAGATTTTGACCAAAACTTTGGTTTTCACATTCAAACAGACCGCCACACGGGTAAAGAACAATATGAGCCAATTGCGCAGTTCAATCCAATCCGTGGTGGTCGGTATTCAGTTGAGCAGCAATGTTTCTTTGATTGGTTTACCGGTGGAGAAGTTTGTAATGATGTAGCTAACGATCGCACGATACACGTTGGTTTTGCGGCTATGTCTGAAGATGTTGCAGTGGGGGATCTTGAATTTTCACCCATTTATACCGCACAACCAGGTGAAGAGGTTTATATAGCCTCGGTAGCTGCTACTGCTCAAGGCGGCATTGGTATGGCGTCAGCCCCTGCAGAGTTCATGGTGATGAGCGTAAACGATGACTTCATGCAAATTGGTAACAACTCATTACTAGATGATGACGGTGCTATTGCAGCTAAAGCGAAGGCTGGTCAAGTCTTCCACGTTGAGGAGAATGTATCAGTTGGCACGGTAGTTGGTAAAATCGAGCTAGATACTCAAGGTTTCTTCAGCTACGGCTCGACAGACTTTGAACCATTTTTACTACACATCACTAATACCCTTGTAGGAACGCCTTTTGCGATTAATCAAGAGACTCACGAATTATATGTCGTGAATCCTGAAGCAATTGATTATGAGAACAATAAAGAGTTTGAAATTAAGGTGACATCTCAAAAAGGTAACAGTGTTGGTGAAACCGAAACCATTAAAGTGATGGTTACTGATGTCAATGACGTTGCTCCTATTGTGAATGAAGAAGTTGCGGCTGCTTTACCTACGCCACAGTTGACCTTCAAAAAAGGCAAATCTGGTAGTTTCACGTTAGATATCGCAGGGCTATTTATTGAGGCTGAAGGTAATGCCTTAAGCTACATAGTAATGGGTTCAGGCTTTAGTGCACTGGCTATCAATGGTACTGAAATTTCAGGCGAGCTTGAAACTGAAGGTACTCATGAGTTCACTGTCATTGCCTCTGATGGCGTCAATGAAGCGAGCCATACGCTAACAGTTGAATCAACGTTTAAAAAAGACAGTGGTGGTAGCTTAGGTATGCTTTCACTTTTGTTTGCCGGATTAATCGCACTTCGTCGTCGTTTTTAACGGCTTATTGCAAGTTTGATGTAATCCTCATCAGGGAAAGCCTAGCCAATAGGCTTTCCCTCTATTAGCAAGTAAGGTAATCAAATGAAATTAAGTAGTAAATATTTGGTTCTTAGTGCAGTTAGCTCAGTATTGGCGTTTTCAAGCCATGCTGATTCAGGCAAGCCACTTAACACCATAAATCCTGGCCAAGAAAAACTAAAACTAGAAAGAGCCAATAAAGTACGTAATGACGGCATGTATTTTGTCCGTTTTAAAGACAGCGCATTAGCAAGTTACGATGGATCTGTTACAGGCTATTCAGCAACCAGCATTAAAGCTAATCAAGCCAATAAAACTGCCGCAGGTGTATTAAACATTCATTCTCCAGCCAGCGTAAGTTACAAGCGTTATCTTGAAAACAAGCAAAGCCAGATTACACAAAGATTAAGCAGCAAAATTAACCGCACACTTAAGCCAATTCAGCAATATCAAATTGTTGCTAACGCCTTAGCGGTTAAGTTGAATGAGGCTGAAGCAAACAGCATTTTAAAAGATCCTGACGTGGTAACGGTTGAGCCTGTAGGGATGCATTATATTCATACTTCGACTGGCCCAGAATTCATTGGTTCGAAAAAAGTATGGGCAGGTGTGAACGATATTCCTGGCACTAAAGGTGAAGGTGTTGTTGTAGGCATTATGGATACCGGTATCAATGCCAGTCATCCATCGTTTAAAGCTATTGGTGATGATGGCTACGAGCATACTAACCCACTGGGTGAAAACCAGTATTACGGTGACTGTGTTCAATACCCTAAATTCTGTAACAATAAATTGATTGGTATTATCAGCTATCCAGAGTTAGTGGATTTTCGTGCAAGCGTTGCTGATAACCTTGATGACCCAAGTTATTCAGATTTAGCCGATAAAGCTAAAGTTGGCTATGATTTCCACGGACATGGTACACACGTAGCTTCGACCGCTGCGGGTAATGTGGTTAAAAACGTCAACTATTATCTTGAAGTTGAAGAAGAAGACGGTACGGTTATTAATGAAAAAAGTGCTTTTGAGTTTGATGACATCAGCGGCGTAGCGCCTCATGCAAACATAGTTTCTTATCAGGTTTGTGATGATAGCGGTTCTTGTTACCCTGAGTTTACTATTCAAGCTCTTGAGCATGCGATTGAAAACGGTATTCAAGTGCTTAACTACTCTGTTGGTGGTGCGGCTGCTGATCCTTGGAGTTCTGTGAGTTCAGAAGCATTTCTTAACGCGCGTGAAGCCGGTATTCATGTTGCTACAGCGGCAGGTAATGCTGGTCCAACAGCAAGCACGATTGGCGCTCCTGGCAATACACCATGGGTGACAACGGTTGCTGCTTATACCCATAACCTTAGCTTCGATGAAAAAAGCATTAACTTTACTGGTGGTGAAACAGACCTAGCAGAGTTTACTGGTCGTGGTATTACCAAAGGTTTTACTGGCAATGTGGTACAGGCAAGAGATTTTGACGAATCTAACGCTATGTGTACTGAGCCATTTGCTGAAAACACATTTAAATCCGATCAAATTGTTGTGTGCGAGCGTGGCCAAAATGCCCGTGTGCGTAAGGGTATCATTGTCAGAGACGCTGGTGCGGGTGGCATGATCCTGATTAACTTAGAAGGTGGGGCTGATACTGTTAATGATGATAATCACGTACTACCAGCAATCCATTTAAATGATGCTGATGGCAAATTACTGACCGAATGGTTAGCCAGTGGTAGTAATCATCAAGCGACAATAGCGCCGAGTGTTGCGGGTACCGATGATGAGCTTGGTGATATTGCTGGTGTGTTTACCTCTCGAGGTCCTAACCTACCGTATCCTAATGTTTTCTCACCAGATATTGCAGCACCAGGTGTTGATATTTATGCCGCAAATGCTGAAGATCGTGTCTTTAGTGGACAGACTGGCCATATTCCTTATGTGAAGTTCTCTGGTACTTCAATGGCTAGCCCGCATGTTGCAGGTGCATTAGCCTTGATTGCAGCTTCTCACCCTGATTGGTCACCTGCTCAAGCACAGTCAGCGATGATGTCTACTGCGCAAAGAACAACCTATCAAGATGATGATTTCGATGGCATTAAAGAGCGAGCAGATTTCTTCGTTCAAGGTGCAGGTAGTTTACGTATTAATGATGCATTAAAAGCAGGTTTGTTACTGGATATCACTAAAGAAGAGTATCTTGCGGTTAATCCTTCGATGGGCGGTAACCCTGGCGATTTAAATACTTCTTCTATGGTCAACAGTGACTGTATTTCTAACTGTAGTTGGACCAGAACAGTCACTGCGACGAAAGGTAGTAGCTGGACTGCGGAATATGAATATTTAAATGATGGCTTTACCTTAGAGGTTGTCCCATCACAATTTTCATTAAATGCGGGCGAATCGATTGAGTTAACCATTAAAGCCACAGCGAACGTCAACCTTGTTGATGAGTGGGTGCATGGCTATATCAATTTGAAAAATGCTGATACCAGCATGAGTGATACTCATTTGCAGGCTACCATTGGATTTAAAGCAGGCCAAATCGTTGATAGTGTGTCAGCTAAGCTCAATAACCTTGATAACACGATTGTCATTAAAGATATCGTGACTTCGGGTAGTAATGAGCTTCAAGTTAAAGGTTTTGGTTTATTCAAGTCAAAAAGCTTTAGCGGCACAGCGATTGGCGCATCTAATGATGTTGAGCGCAATAGCCCAACCTTCAACCAAGATGTGTTATTTACCACTGCGATTGTTGTTAAGCCTTACACTAAGCGTTTAGTCGTTGAAATTACTGACACAACCTCACCCGATATGGACTTGTATGTAGGTATCGATGAGGACAATGACGGTAAAGCGAATGCTTATGAAATGTTTTACTCGTTAGTTTGTGCTAGCGGTGAAGAAGACTCAAATGAAAAGTGCGTTGTTGAAACACCGGTTTCTGGTAACTATTGGATATTGGCGCATAACTATCGTGGCACTGTAGAAGATGAAGCTGATGATGTGACGGTTCGTGTCACCCAAGTTAATTACAGCAGTCAAGCTAGTTTTGATATTGAAGCGCCAACAAGTGTTGCTCAAGATGAAGTATTTGATGTAACCATGAAGGTAAATGGCTACTTAGATGCAAGTCAAACATTGCAGCCATTAGAAGAGGGTGAGGTTTATTACGGCTTATTTGAGCTTGGAACAACACCCAATCTGATTCGAAATGTAGGTGGCACATTAATTAAAGTTGAAGGCTTAGCACCTGTAGACGTGCCAGTAAATACTGCGCCTACTGTAGCTAACCCGCTTAGCAATGTAGAAACTCAGCTAACTGAATCTGGCAGCATCGAATTCAGTGTTGATTTAACTGATGTGTTTGCAGACGCCGAAGGTGATGAACTGACTTATAGCGTTTCTGGCCTTGATGCATTAAGCATAGATGGTGCGATGTTATCTGGCACCTTAACCCAAGCCGGTACCTTTGAAGTGATTGTTACTGCCAGTGATGCTGAGTTTTCGGTAAGTAGTGCATTTACATTAACAGTTGCTGCGGCGCCGGTGGTTGTTCCCCCTGTGGTTGAAGAGCCAAGCAAAAGCAGCGGTGGTGCAATGAGCATGGCATGGTTATTAATGTTACTTGTTGCGGCTTCACGTCAACGTAAGTGGGTTAAATAACCATAAGGCTACTCTAATTGGGTAGCCTAAAAAGTATTCGATAATTATAAGTTCCATCAACGATTAAGTGTTTAGCGAGGCTTAATTGTTTTAGGCTGACAAGGTTGTCAGCCTTTTTTTATGTCTGCCGCAACACAGTTTTGATTGCTATTTAATGTACAATACTGATTCTTATCAAAGAGGAGATGTTTGTGCTGACCAAAATTTTGATTACATTACTGGTGATAATTGGTGCCTCTTTTTATCTGCGCAAAGGGCGAAAGGTAAGTAAAACTGAGCAGGCTATAGCTGACCAGGGCCGGTTTGGCGGTTCACAAAACCCTTTTTTTAATCGAGTACTGGTTTATGGTTTGATTGCAGTCTCTATGCTTGCGACTGCCGCTTATTGGGGCTGGAATTGGTACGATGAAAACCAAGTGGTTACAGTGCAAATATCCTCACCGATAGCAGCAATGTCAGCAACGTATCAGGTACGTAAAAAAGATATTCATGCCAGCAAAATTACCACACTTGATGGTATCGAAATCCGTTTATCTAACCAAGAGCGGGTAACCATTTCCCGTGAGCCCGTCAATTAAATTCAATAAAAAATGGAAGCACAGGGCTTCCATTTTTTTGCTAGCAGATCCCAAACGCATTCAGCTATTTATTGTTAAGTTTTAACTTCGCATTGGCGTAAGGATCGACTTTTGGCGATGCTGTACCAGCTTTTGCTTTATGGCTTGGCTTAGAAAAAGGTTTAGCTGTATTGGGTTTAGCGGCATTTGGATTAGCCGAGTTTTGCTTATTAGTCGCCTTAGTTGGATTACCTTTAGCAGCATCATCTTGGCGTCGTGGGGCAGGCTTTTTGCTTTTGTTGGCAGGCTTTTCGCGACGAGGCTCACCCCTGCTCGTGTTGCCAGTATTATTTTGAGCCGTGTTATCTTTAGCATTTCTGCTTTGTGCGCGGCTATGGATGACCTTTTTGGGTTGGCTAGACTGGCTTAAGTTAGTATCGGCAAAGCTAAAGCTTGCTTCAAACCCGACTAATATTTGGCGAGGTATCGCGCGTTTAATCAGTTTTTCAATTTCACGTAAAAGTTTTGCTTCTTCAAGGCTAACTAATGATACGGCCTGACCTGAAGCGCCTGCGCGACCTGTGCGACCAATACGGTGAACATAATCTTCTGGCACATGGGGCAAGTCAAAGTTCACTACGTAAGGTAGTTGGTCAATATCAATGCCGCGGGCGGCAATGTCGGTCGCAACCATCACCTGCGCTGCGCCGCGTTTAAAGTCTGCTAATGCATTGGTCCGAGCGGTCTGGCTTTTATTACCATGAATCGCTACTGCAGAAATACCAGCAGCGTCTAAACTTTTGGCTAAACGATTCGCGCCATGTTTAGTCCGTGAGAACACCAACACCTGATGCCACTTTTGAGTTTTGATTAATTCAATTAAGGCCGCTGACTTTCTGGTTTTATCAATTGCGTAAATACTTTGCTCAACGCTATTGGCTGTGCTGTTGCGTGGCGTCACCGAGATTTCAACGGGGTTATTCACTAAGCCTTTAGCCAGTTCACGAATTTCATCTGAAAAAGTAGCTGAAAACATTAAGTTTTGTCTTTTGGTCGGTAAGAACGCCAAAATCTTTTTGATATCACGAATAAAGCCCATGTCTAGCATGCGATCGGCTTCATCTAGCACTAAGATCTCAAGTTGATCAAAGTTAATGGCTTTTTGCTGATATAAATCTAATAAACGCCCAGGGGTGGCCACTAAAATATCGACACCTTGTTTCAGCGCTGCTAGCTGCGGCTGAATTGAGACCCCACCGAACACCACAGCCGATTTTAAGCTTAAATGCTTACCATAAGTGGCCACGCTATCTTGTACTTGTGCCGCTAATTCGCGGGTTGGAGTTAATACCAAGGTACGAACATGATGACGCTTAGCTGGCTGACCTTGAGAAAGTAGTTCGAGAATCGGTAGCGTAAAGCCAGCTGTTTTTCCTGTGCCGGTTTGTGCGGCTGCCATGACATCTTGGCGTTTTAGTACTGCGGGGATCGCTTGGGCTTGAATCGGGGATGGGGTATCGTAACCTTGTTTGGCAACTGCTTTTAAAATAGCAGCACTTAGACCTAGGTTTTCAAAACTCATAGATTACATCTCGTTTAACCACTAGCGCAGTTAAATTTTTAAGGTAGCCAAAATCGGCGGGGATGCAGCTTACCTGAAAACCCCAAATAGTGCTATATAAACGACCATAAGACTTTGGTGAAAAAGTCTTCATCTTGAGTGCTAATTAGTGAAATATTACATACAATGAGATACTTGGTGTTATTTTAACAAAGCAAGCTAAGCTGAATCGTTAATACAGCTTATGGGGTCTTCATGGATTTTAATGCATAGAATGACAAGGAAATCGATGAACCATAAATCAGCCGCACAAACACATATTGAAAAGATCGCCTTAACACTGCGCGATCCTGCCCATGCTTTGATTAAAAATGTGTTGATGATGTCAAATATTCCTACGCCACAATTACATCAAGCTATGCGTCAGTTGACCCGCCATGGACGGGTAGCGGTTCACTTTCACCCTGACAGAATAGACAGCCGTGGTATGACGGTTGTGGCGGGTTTAATCAAAGATGGCTTTTACAAAAGTCAGTTTGAAACCCACATATCAAATGGGCAATTGTCTCCTGAGCTGGGTGGCCCGCGCGATCATTGGGAAAACCAATTATTTGGCCATCACTATTCGGGTATTAAACATCGCCCTAAATACGGTGCGCTAGATTTAGGCTTGTGTCCTCATGGGCCTGCGCCACGTTTTGGTAGTTGCTATTTATTAACTAAGCCACAACTACTGTCACGTTGTACTTTTAGTTATATGGACTCATATCGCTTACCTAAAGAAAAGGGCACAATCAGTTGCTTTGATGGGGTGCTAGCGGCACTGTTAAGTGAAAGCTTTGAGCGTCATTATGCATTAGGTGTAACGGGTTTTAAGCCAGCTAAATTGGTTGCTTATTTGGCTAATGAGTTGGCTGATAGCCTTGTTAGTCGATTTAGTCGCCAACAAAGTGGCAATTTAGATCATTATATCGAAGCACAAATTCATGGTGATCTGTCGTTACATAGTGATATTGATATGCTGGTTGCTGATCCGAGCTTTAAAGGCACCGCCATCGGTGATGCGTTACAACAATTATGTGAGCTTTATCAGTTTGAATTAGTATGGCATTGCGGTAATCAGCTAGCGGTTATGGATGTGCCAAGTGATTTTCGTGGTGCTAATATGCCCACTTTAGCGCAAAGTATTGCTGAAAGAGGTGTGATTAATGCCGAAATTATTGGCCGGGCAGCCTGTGAGCTTGGTAAGCAGCACACTAGCTGGTGCGAGCGAGGAGCCTATGCCAATAAAGCTCAAGATCTAAAGTTGTTATGGCAGGTGTTAGTTAAATTTGGTCATCCTTTTTCCACTCATGATTAATGCTGCTGTAACTGTGCACTAGTTAACATTATTACTTTGTCGACTGTAATAGGTAAGCCGTTACTGCGATACTGCCGCCTCTTTCAATCTAACTCATCAAGCTGATTTTTTCAGTTCCACCTGGGTCTTTATGATCAACTGTATTTACGATGGCGAATAATAGGGTGTAGTAGGATGAATATTGTGGAGAACCATGGATAAGTCGTTAGAAAAATCACTGGTCAAGTGGCTTAAAGCTCAGCAATCAGCTTGTGGAATATTTCTTAAATTAGCTATTTTTTGTGGCTTTTTAAATGGGCTTGCCATTATCGGCCAAGCTTATTGTATTGCTACCATCTTGCACTATGTCATTATGCTGGACACCCCAGTTAATGAATTATCTACAACCTTTATCACACTTACGTTGTTGCTGATTATACGCGCAGGTTTAGCCTTTGCGCGGGAGCGATTAAGCTTTGAAGCCGGCAAACTGCTTCGCCAAGATATTCGTCAAGCTGTGTTGAATAAACTCATCACTTTAGGGCCAGCCTTTATTAAGGGTAAGCCAGCAGGGGCGTGGGTGAGCATCGTACTTGAGCAAGTTGAAGATTTACATGATTTTTATAGTAAATATGTGCCGCAAATGATGTTAGCGGCATTTATCCCGTTATGTATTTTAGTGGTGGTATTTCCACTGAATTGGGCTGCGGGCATAGTACTGCTAGGCACAGCACCACTGATCCCCTTATTTATGATTTTAGTGGGCATGGGCGCCGCAGATGCGAACCGAAAAAACTTCAGCGCATTATCACGTTTAAGCGGTCACTTTATGGATCGCTTAAAAGGTTTAAGTACTTTGAAGCTTTTTTATCGCGCGGAAGCTGAAATTAACCAAATTCATGATGCATCTGAAGATTTTAGAAGCAGAACCATGTCGGTATTAAGGTTAGCTTTTTTAAGCTCGGCGGTATTGGAGTTTTTTGCGGCGTTATCCATTGCAGTATTAGCCGTGTATTTTGGTTTTAGCTATCTGGATCATTTAGATTTTGGTCATTATGGATTGGGGATCAGCTTATTCACTGGTATGTTTGTGTTGATTTTAGCGCCAGAGTTTTATCAGCCGCTACGTGATTTAGGCACCCATTATCATGCCAAAGCTCAAGCCATTGGTGCAGCTGAGTCGCTAGTAGAATTACTCGACTACCCAGTTGTTCAGCCTCTTGAAGCAAAGGCTAGCCAATCTCATTTTGCACATGCTGATGAAACGGTGAAATCCCTTGAGATGGATTTATCGACCATCAGCATTAAGGCGTCAAATCTGCAAGTGATGAGCCTTGATGGTAAATGTTTATTAGGACCAATTTCGTTTGAGTTAACTTCTGGGCAGCATTTGGCGGTGGTAGGAGCAAGCGGTACAGGTAAAACCAGTTTACTTCAGGCCTTACTTGGTTTTTTACCTTATCAAGGTGAGCTACTAATTAACGATCAGCCTTTTGCATCAATACCTATTCGTCAATGGCGAAAACAACTTGCATGGCTTGGGCAAGATCCGCAGTTGTTCCATGGCACCATTGCTGACAATGTCTCTTTGGGCGCGCCAGAATTAACCGATGCACAAATCATGGCGTTACTTGAACAAGCACAAATTGCCGATTTTGTTGAACAGCATCCTCAGGGCTAGCCACGCAAATTAGCGACCAGGCTGCAGGTGTTTCTGTTGGACAGGCGCAGCGGATTGCCTTAGCAAGAGCTCTTGCTCAGCATGCCAGCTTATTTATTTTAGATGAGCCAACCGCCAGTTTGGATGAAGCCAGTGCCATTGCGGTAATGGACACCTTATACAAGGCCATGGCGGGACATAGTGCATTACTGGTTACTCATAAGTTAGATGATTTATATCGGGTTGATCATATCATTGTGCTGGATAAAGGCAGCTTGGTTGAGCAAGGTTCATACCAGCAATTGCTTAACGCCAAGGGGCATTTTTATCAGTTGATCCAGCAAGAGGAAGTTAACTCATGAAAGTCTTGCTACCTTTTTTAAGGTTATTTAAACGCCAATGGTTAATGATGATGTTGGGGCTATTGCTCAGTGTTATCACACTATTAGCAGGTGTAGGGCTGTTGTCATTATCAGGCTGGTTTTTATCTGCCACCGCTGTCGCAGGGTTAACAGTTGCCACCGCCCAAGCATTTAACTTTTTTACCCCTGCAGGCGGGGTTCGATTTTTATCCATTGCCCGCACCGCAAGCCGTTATGGTGAACGCTTAACTACCCATGAAGCAACATTTAAATTACTCACTGAACTTAGAGTATGGGCTTGGCGCCGTTTATTGCCGTTAAGCGCGGAAAATTTATCAGGGCTTCGCCGTGGCGATTTGCTTAACCGTTTAGTGGCCGACATTGATACCTTAGATCATTTGTATTTACGCCTGTTAATCCCAATCAGTGCTTCATTATTGTTGATTGCTGCGCTGTACGGGTTTATCGCTTGGTTTGATGCGTCCCTTGCCTTGAGTTTATGTGCCTTTTTGTTAATGGTATGGCTAGTGTTACCGGTGGTTTTTTATCGTTTAGGTAAAGCGCCAGGTGAACAATTGATTGAAACCAAACAGGCATTTAGAGTGCAATTACTTGATTTTATTCAAGGGCAAGCCGAGTTGAGTCTCTTTGGTGCGAATCAGCGCTTTATGGATAAACTTCATACACAACAATTGGCTTTTTTTAGTAGCCAAACAGCCATGGCCAATATCACCGCCTTAAGTCAAGCCATGTTAATTTTAGCCAATGGGTTTGCGGTACTTATGATGCTGTTTTTAGCAGCGAGTGGTGTGGGTGACACGGCGCCGCCAGGGCCACTATTTGCCATGATTGTATTCGCCACCATGGCAAGTCTTGAAATGATGATGCCAATAGCGGGGGCTTTTCAGCATTTATCGAGCACAGTATTGGCGGCTACCAGAGTCAGTGCGATCACTGAGCAAACTCCTGCCATTGTTTTTGATCCTAACAGTCAATTACAAGCCAACAGCGGCGCGATTGAAATCAGCGGACTGAATTTTTGTTATCGAGCGCAGCAACCTATTTTACAAGAGCTTAGTTTATCGATTAAAGCTGGTGAGAAGGTTGCTATTGTGGGTAAAACCGGTTGTGGAAAATCAAGTTTATTAGGGCTTATTACCCGTGAATGGCAGGCGCAGTCAGGCAACATTTTACTTGATGGTAAACCAATTCAAGATTATAGCGAAGCCAATTTACGCGCTGCCATGACAGTGGTTAGTCAAAGAGTGCATCTATTTAGTGGAACTTTACGTGACAACTTACGAATTGCTTTGCCTTATGTAGCAGGTGAAAAACGCAAAGCACACGATGAACGTTTATGTGAAGTGATTGAGCAAGTTGGCTTAGGTACTTTATTACAAGACAAAGATCCGCTTGATGCATGGATTGGTGAAGGTGGCAGACAGCTATCTGGGGGCGAGCAGCGTCGTATTGGTGTTGCAAGAGCATTATTGCGAGATGCGCCATTGTTGCTATTAGATGAACCGACAGAAGGGTTAGATAAGCGCACCGAACGTGATATTTTAGCGACCATTTTTGCCCACTCAAGTAATAAAACTATCTTAATGATCAGCCACCGTACTGCAGGTTTATCGGCAATAGATAGGTGTTTTAGTTTAAACCATGGTCAGTTACTTGAGGTTGATTTACAGCGTTAAATTGGACTAAGCAGGCCAAAACTGACCAAGAGATTTGACTGCTAATTTAGTGTTAACTTGTTCAGCAATAAATTGTAGTAAAAATAACATAATTTTGTGAATCACAGAAAGTGACTTGATGTTCGTCACACTTTGGTGCGGAATTCCTGTTTTAAAATTACAGAATTGCTCATAACTGTGATCTTTGCTGGTATATTAGCATTAACAAAGTTTTAAAATTGATTATCGATTTTATAAGGGTGGTGATGCTTATGGCAGGGGTTACAAACCAAACAATTACCATCAAACGCGGCTTGGATATACCTATTTTAGGTGTGCCAGTTCAGCAAGTGTTTGATGGTGACAAAGTCACTCAGGTTGCATTATTGGGTGAAGAATACGTTGGCTTAAAGCCAACTATGTTAGTTGATGTGGGCGATCATGTTTTAAAAGGACAAGCACTTTTTGAAGACAAGAAAACCCCAGGCGTTAAATTTACTGCACCAGCGAGTGGCGTCATTAAGGCGGTAGAACGTGGTGAAAAGCGGGTTTTACAAGCGGTTATCATCGACTGCGACGAGCAACAACAAGCGATTGAGTTTGCCAAGTATGCAGATTTAAGTGCGCTTACTCGCCAACAGGTAGTTGATAATCTGGTTGATAGCGGCTTATGGACGGCAATGCGTACCCGGCCATTTTCTCGTGTGCCTCAGTTAGATGCAGAACCTGCCGGTATCTTTGTGACTGCCATTGACACGAATCCGCTCGCAGCCGATCCTCGCATTATGATCGCCGAATACCAAAGCGATTTTGAAGCCGGATTACAGGTTTTATCTTATTTGACTCAAGGCAAAGTCTATTTGTGTCAAGATGATCAAGCACCTTTGATTAGCCAAGACGTCGCTGCAAAGTTAAGCCAAGTCTCTATTCATCATTTTAACGGTGTCCACCCTGCTGGGCTTGTTGGAACACATATTCACTTCTTATTACCTGCCAGTATCGAACGTCAAGTGTGGCATTTGAATTACCAAGATGTGATTGCTTACGGCAAGTTGTTTTTAACAGGTGACTTATTTACCCAACGTATTGTGGCGTTTGCAGGGCCAAATGTACTGAACCCACGCTTAATTCGTACTCAACTTGGCGCTAAATTAAGCCCTATTGTTGAAGGGCAGATTAAAGATACTCATTCACGAGTAGTATCTGGCAATGTGTTAAATGGCCATACTGCCGAAGGTGTATATGACTATTTGGGGCGCTTTCACCGTCAAATTTGTGTGTTAACCGAAGATGAAAAGCATGAGCTATTACCTTGGGTTCGCAAAGACAAAGACAAATTTAGTTTAACAGGCATCATGATGTCGGGCTTTAGCAAGACGAAGAAGTTATTTGATTTTACGACTCATGCTGGCGGCTCTGCCCGCGCAATGATGGCGTTTGGTCAATTAGCCCGTGTAATGCCACTAGATATTTTACCTACCTTGCTTATCCGTGACTTAGTGGTGCGAGACACCGATGAGGCACAGCTTCTTGGCGCGCTTGAGTTAGATGAAGAAGATTTAGCACTGTGTACATTTGTGTGTCCTGGAAAGTACGACTTTGGTAAAGAGTTACGCGCTTGCCTAGATATCATCGAGAGGGAAGGTTAATGAGTAAGCCAGATAAGAAACCATCAACTCAGGATAAATACTACGAGCACGGTACGTCCATGCGTAGTTATTTACGCTCGCTGTGGATCGCTCATGGTCGTAGTACCAAAGGCCAAGTGCATGTGCGTGATGCCATCGATGTGAAACGTACCATGCATATTGTGGGTATGTGTTTATTACCTGCGGTATTTTTTGGTATGTACAACATTGGGTTGCAAGCACAACTTGCCATTATTGCAGGTGCAACGCAGCCAGTTAACTGGGAATTAGCTATTTTTAATTTGCTATTCTCAGGTTTGAACGCTGAATCAGGAATATTGAGCCTATTCGCTTATGGTGCAAGTTACTATATTCCGTTTTACTTAACGGCGCTTATAGTCTGCCTGTTTTGGGAAGTGATTTTTGCCAGAATGCGTGGTCATGAACTGCATGAAGGCTTCTTTATTACCGCCTTGTTGTTCTCATTGATTTTACCTGTGTCGACCCCTTTGTGGATTATGGCTATTGGTATTAGCTTCGGGGTGATTGTGGCCAAAGAGATGTTTGGCGGCATGGGATATAACTTTTTAAATCCTGCACTTGCTGGTTATGCCTTTATTTATTTTGCCTATCCAACAGAAGTGGCTGCCATTAGCCAGTTTGTCGCGGCAGACGGTTATTCAGGGGCAACAACCTTAACCTTAGCGGCAAGTAATAAACTGAACTTTGCAGACGTTAGCTGGATTGGCGCATTAAGCGATCCACTTTGGTGGGATGCCTTCTTTGGCTTTACCGTGGGTGCCATTGGTGAAACCAGTGCTTTAGCAATTTTACTTGGTGGCGGCATTTTGTTAATGACCCGCGTTGCAGATTGGCGTGTGGTTGCTGGTGTGATGCTTGGCATGATAGTCACCGCCCTTATCTTTAACTACTTTGGCCCGGCTAAAAATGCCATGGCAACTATGCCGTGGACCTGGCACTTGGTCACTGGTGGTTTTGCAATGGGTATGATGTTTATGGCAACCGACCCGGTTACTGCTTCTTATACCCGCAATGCAAAATATGCTTATGGGGCTTTGATCGGCTTTATGACAGTGCTGATCCGTGTGCTAAACGTTAAGTTACCTGAAGGCATCATGCTTGCTATTTTGTTTGCCAATTTATGGGCACCGTTGTTCGACTACATGGTAGCGCGAGCCAACATCAAGCGGAGACTAAAACGCCATGGCCTTTAAAAAAGATTCAGTGATGGGGACCATGGTTTTCATCATCAGCTTGAGTTTAGTGTGTTCGTTTATGATCACAGGTACCGCTGAGATTTTAAAAGAACGTAAGTTAGTGAAAAAGCGCGATGAAGTGCAGCAGTTTGTATTAAAAGCTGCCGATATTGCTATTGATACTGATTTTCGTGAGGTATTTGCTGCCCGCGTACAACCTAAAATTGTCAACATTGAAAGCGGTGAGTTTGTTGAGCAAGAGAATATTTTAGATTTTGATGAACGCATGGCGGCGATTAATCCCGATACTTCTCGTAAGCCTAAAAAAGACACAGCCAAAATCAAAACCCGTGCTGACATTGTCCGTATTTTTGAGGTGTTTGATGAAAGCGGCAAGCTAACCAGTGTGGTTATGCCTATTTATGGTAAAGGCTTATGGTCAATGATTTATGGCTATTTAGCGGTAGAACCAGACTTGAACACGATCAAAAATATCGTGTTTTATGAGCATGGTGAAACACCTGGTATTGCTGATTTTGTGACGGATCCTGAATGGAACGCTTTATGGCAAGGTAAAAAGCTGTTTGATGAGCAAGGTAAGATTGCCATCAAAGTGGTGAAAGGCGGTGCTAAAGCCGGTGACATACATGGTATTGATGGCGTCAGTGGTGCAACGCGTACTGGTTTAGGTATTCAAAAAGCGGTTGAGTTTTGGTTTGGTGTTGAAGGATATCAAACATTCTTAAATCGATTTGCAGCGGAGGCGAAGTAAATGAGCCAGACGACTTCAACAAAACAGATATTAACCTCGCCCATATTTGCTAATAACCCTGTGGCGATGCAGGTGCTAGGTGTGTGTTCTGCGCTTGCGGTAAGTAACTCAATGCAAACCGCATTAGTCATGACCTTAGCCGTAACCTTTGTTTTGGTTTTTTCCAATCTGATTATTTCCACTATTCGGAACTTTATTCCCAATAGTGTGCGGATTATTGCCCAAATGACGGTTATTGCTTCTTTGGTGATTATCGTTGATATGGTGCTGCAAGATGTGGCTTATGAACTATCAAAACAGTTGTCTGTATTTGTTAGTTTGATCATCACTAACTGTATCATTATGGGCCGTGCTGAAGCATTTGCGATGAAATATCCACCGCATTTAGCTTTTGTCGATGCGGTGGGCAATGCCATGGGTTATGGCGTTATTTTATTAGGTGTGGCATTTGTGCGTGAACTTCTTGGCCGTGGGTCATTATTTGGTCACGAAATTTTTACCACTATCGCCAATGATGGTTGGTATTTACCCAATGAAATGTTCACCTTACCGCCAAGTGCATTCTTCCTTATCGGAGTGATGATTTGGGCTATCAACGTTGTACAGCGTAAGAGAGGATAATCATGGAACATTATTTTAACCTATTTATCCAAGCTGCGTTTATCGACAACATGGCGCTGTCCTTTTTCTTGGGTATGTGTACGTTTTTAGCGGTTTCAAAAAAGGTGTCAACCGCCTTTGGTTTAGGTATCGCGGTCATCGTAGTAATGATGCTGGCTGTGCCTTTAAACCAGCTTATTTACGTTAATGTATTAGCGCCCGGCGCATTAGCTTGGGCGGGAATGGCTGATTTAAATATTAGTTATTTGCAACTGATCACCTTCATTGGGGTTATTGCGGCATTAGTGCAAATTTTGGAAATGTTTTTAGAGCGTTACATACCTACTTTGTATCAAAGCTTAGGGATTTTCTTACCGCTATTAACCGTTAACTGCGCGATTTTTGCTGGCGTGATCTTTATGGCAAACCGTGACTATAACCTAGGCGAATCAGTGGTGTTTGCTGGTGGCAGTGCGGTGGGTTGGGCAATGGCCATTGTGTTATTGGCTGGCTTGCGTGAGCGGATGAAGTTCAATGCTATACCTGAAGGATTGCAAGGTATTGGTATTACCTTCATTACCACGGGTTTAATGGCGTTAGGTTTTATGTCTTTCGCTGGCATTTCGCTGTAAGGCATTGCAATGCAAAGCTTAATTTTATTGCAGCACAATGACAGATTAATGAGAAGGTGCATTTAATGGAAATGGCAATCGGAATTGGCATGTTTACTATCGTAGTATGCTTGCTAGTTATGGTGATTTTAGTCGCCAAAAGTAAATTGGTGAACACAGGTGATGTCACCATTAGTATTAATGACGATCCAGATAAAGCGGTTCGTACTCCAGCCGGTGATAAGTTATTGGGCGCTTTAGCGGGCCACAATATCTTTATTCCATCGGCCTGTGGTGGCGGTGGTACTTGTGGGCAATGCCGCGTGAAGGTGAAGTCGGGTGGTGGTGATATTTTAGCCACAGAACTTGAGCACATTAGCAAAAAAGAAGCGAAAGAAGGCTGTCGTTTAGCTTGTCAGGTTGCGGTAAGAACTGACATGGATTTAGAAGTTGAAGAAGAAATCTTTGGTGTTAAAAAGTGGCAGTGTGAAGTTATTTCTAACAATAACCAAGCCACCTTTATTAAAGAATTATTACTGAAAATTCCTGACGGTGAAGACGTTCGTTTTAAAGCAGGGGGCTATATTCAAATTGAGGCGCCTGCACATGAAGTGCGGTATGCGGATTTTGATATTCCTGATGAGTACCGTGATGACTGGGATAAATACGACTTATTCAAGTTAGTCTCAAAAGTGGATGAAGACGTATTACGTGCTTATTCTATGGCGAACTATCCTGATGAGAAAGGCCGTATTATGCTTAATGTGCGTATTGCTACGCCGCCAGCTGAAGGTTTGCCACCGGGTAAAATGTCATCGTATATCTTTAATTTAAAAGCTGGTGACAAGGTGACGATTTCAGGACCGTTTGGTGAGTTCTTTGTTAAAGAGACGGATGCTGAAATGGTATTTGTGGGTGGTGGAGCTGGTATGGCGCCAATGCGTTCGCACATTTTTAATCAGCTAAAAAGCGTGAAAACCAAACGTAAAATGAGCTTCTGGTACGGTGCGCGCTCAGTGCGTGAGATCTTCTATAAAGAGGATTTTGATACCTTAGCGGCTGAAAATGAAAACTTTGAATGGCATGTCGCATTATCTGATCCTTTGCCGGAAGATAACTGGACTGGCTACACAGGTTTTATTCATAACGTGTTATTTGAAAACTATCTGAAAAATCACAAGTCGCCTGAAGATTGTGAGTTTTATATGTGTGGCCCACCAATCATGAACTCTTCAGTGATTGGTATGCTAGAAAGCTTAGGGGTTGAGTCAGAGAATATCTTATTAGATGACTTTGGTGACTAGTCTGTAAGTACTACAGCTAAATAAAACGGGGAGAGCAGATGTTTTCCCCGTTTTTTTGCGTACAGTACATTGTTAGGTAGCGTTATCCGCCTAAGCGTTTTGAAAAATCTAAGTAGCGCATCACTTCCGCTTCTGAAAAACTCAATTCGTCCCCATTTTGTTCGCTCGTTAACAGGTTTTCTCTGGCATAACGTTTAATGGTTGTTGGGCTTTTGTCTAAAATTTTACAAACTTCATCTAAAGTTAATAATTTATCCATCATTATTGCCTCCACGGTCTTGTTGTGGTTGAGTTTGCCGGATACTCAAATAAAGGAATGCAACATTCCAATACTGAGTTGAATATGAACCAATAAACATTATCCAACTAATTTTAAGCAAGAAGCAGTCGCTTAGGTTATGGAGCGACTTTCTCCTCGTTTGCCTTGCTGCGTCTTTAAGCATCACCAACGTTATTCAATAACGGGTTGGTTCACTTCTGAAGTAAGCACAAGTTGATGCGTTATTGTTAGGTGCATACCTATTTAGCACAGTGAACCATTGCTTATGGTTGACTATTTTGTGGCAACCATTTCCCTTGGTAATAACGTTCAATGATCCCATCATCTGACCAGCGCAATAAGTATAGCCATTGGTTATCAATTAAAGCACGAACATTGTCATGTTTAGCGGTAATTTGCTCGATTGGTTCTCTAGGTGCGGCTATGTAAACACTTAATCGCAGTGGTTGGTGCATCCATTTTTGGCCATCATGTAATGACTGTAGCGATAACCCATTGCGTAAATCTCCGCCATTACCTTCAAATACCCCAATATGGCCCGCCACAGCATTGTGGAGTAATTTATTGCCACATCCATATTTATGATTGTCTGTCGTCGATGCATTGTATTGCATGTTAATCCAGTTGGTGACCACCATGGGGGCGGTCATAATTAATTCCAACACTGAAAATCCACTATCATTTTGCCATTGATAATCATGCAAAAAGCAGCGGCCTTGTAGATTAACATTGCGCGTCCGACTTCTCGGGCTAACAATAAAGGCTGCATTATTGGCAAGCCCCCATTCTGGGCGTACTTGTGACCAATCTAGGCTGAGTTTACGATAGAATTTGTCCAATGAAGCTTTATTGCTACTGGCCATTTGTGGAGCAATATTCACAATGCGTTCGCGCTGTGCTTGTGTTGTTGCCGCTTTTAGCCATGCCGTAATCTCGTCATTCAGCTGAGGCTCAAAATAATCAATATGATCTGTGGTGGTGTTATGTAAGGCTGCTACAAAATGGGTGTCTGGCGTAATATTAATGCCTAAATGGGTTAACTCGGCACGAACATCTTTATCATTAAGCAATTGGGCTAACACTCGCACATTAACTTCACCGGTTTGTCCACCACATGCACCACAATCTAACCCTGCGGCGTGAAGATTATTGGTGGTATGACTTCCATGACCTATCAGTAGCACTGTTGGTGCAAATTGGGTTAATCCCATTGCGTTTAAAATGCCCTGAGCTAGCTCAGCTTTATCCTTGATGGTTAAAGGTTGCTGCTGTTTTTCTAGCTGCCAATTGTTTGCATGGGTAAAGCGATTAATAGGGTGCTCTACTTTGGTTGCAAAAAATGACTTTTTTAACATTTTAAACGCATAGAGCCAGCCCATTGACTCAACCATCGAAAACGCTGATGGTGCAGCTTGTGTCCATGCTTGCCAACGTGCTTTAGCATTCATTTGATGATGGCTCTGTGGCGTTTTAGTCACTTGTGACACCTTGATTACCGGCTTTAGCAAGCCCGGTAATTGTGGCCGAGACAAACCGTGATTGTGAGGTTGATACTCAATTGGTAATCCAAAAAAACCAGCAAAGCCTAGGGTTTGAATATGCTCACTTTGTGCTTCTAGTGCCCGTCTAATCACTTCTGAACGAACATCAATACAAAAGGCCGCTTGTAATTTGGGGGAGGTAACAATTTGCTTGTGGGCATTTAACAATTGGCTGTTCAATTGATGTTGATAGCTGAGTTCGGCGGCTTGTGCCCAAATCCACAGTGGTTTTTGTGCCTGTTCATGTCGTTTAAACACACTGGCAAGTTGATTTTTTTCACGTATCCAGTGGTTTGATAATTGAGCAAAGTTATGTTTTTGCTCGTCTTTTAGGTAACGCCAAATAACCAGTTCCCATGCCATTCTAATCGCCAATAGCTGTAACATTTGGTCATTAGCTTTGGCGTACAAATGACCTTGCCAGCGTAAATATGCAACCCAAGATGCCCAACCATTGATATCAAGTAATAACGCGTGGCCGTAGTGTTCTATCATTGCGCCGTCGATACTGAGTTCATCAAGTGCTTGTGCTAGTAAGGCTTCTGCCTCATTAGGTAACTGATAAAAATAATCATGTAACTTGGGTTCATCCATAATAATGCTCAAGCCTTTGTCATGGCGGCTAACCTCAAGCCAGTGTTGATATAAGCAAGCGTGTGGGGTATTTTTTGCCCCAGAGTAAATAGGATTTGATTGCTGATAATGGGCTGCACAAAATTGACTGATTTGCTGAATAATTTCATCACACCATGCCATCTTATGTTCATCTCGCTGGGCATCGAGTAGGTCGGCAATATTATGCCAATGACTTAGCTCATCGGTTTGCTGTAAACATGCTTCTAATTGGTTTATCGACAGTTCACTTCGCTGATCCTTGGCGGCTAATTGCAACGCCGTTTGGCTAATGTGGCCTTGGCGGTATAAATCGGCATAATACTGGCGAGGCATAAAGCAGTGAATGTTATTCAACGAAGATAGCCGATTAAAAACCTGTTCGATTGGCAGATGACGCATTTGCCAAAATGGGTTAACTGCAATCATTTGATCAAGTGGCCAAGTGGGCGCAATATGATGTGTTGCATTCTGCAAATGTGTTTTTTGCTCTAGATTGAGTAGCACTGGTGGGGCAATCGCCATGCTATTTGTAACCAGATTTGCTGCGAGATTCATGTTACTTATTCCTCTACTTGGCTGATGGGTGTTAGGCGGAGCACTTTACTATTGCGCTGGGGAGGCAACCGAATAGGCCACAGTTTTAACGTTAATCGAGTTAACCATTCGTCTAAATATAATCCAGCAAATAAGGCAATATACAAACGCTGCACTATGGGTTTATGTGGTTGATAAAGCAGAATTAAGTTTATTGTGAATAAGCTAAAAAATAACACCGTTGCTGCAATATCCACCAAGCTAAATGGTGCGGCTTTTAGTGCTGGTAGCTGGGGCAGTAACATGCTAAATATCCCTTTAAATAGGCTGTAACTCACCACTAAACTGATAGTGAGTAGCAATACTGGCATAACGCGACTGCAAGGTTGTTGGCTAAGACGCTGAGCAACGAGCATGGTTAGTGCGAGTATCAAGAGTATCCAAACACTTAATACCCCTTGATAATCCATTACCCATAACGCCATGCTCACCAAGGTAGTGCAAAAGCCAGCTGCTAGCAGCCAATCGGTAAACTTAGGCAACGCAGCCGGAGCTAAGCGGGCGTGTATATCCTCAAAAACCGCATTGCCTGAGTGTAAAAACGCATAGGCTTTATAAACTGAGTGGGCTAATAAATGAAGCAAGGCTAGCTCAAATAAACCGAGTGCGCATTCAAGTAGCATCAAGCCCATCTGGGCACTAGTTGACCAAGCGAGGCGAACTTTGACACTAATTCGCGTGGTCATGATCAATGCGGCCATGACGGTAGTAAAACCTGCAACTAGGATGACAAACCATTGGGCTACGGCAGACTGAATAAATAACGGTGCAAATAAAATCAGTAAAAAACCGCCTAAATTAATGACCCCTGCGTGAAGCAAGGCGCTAACGGGTGTTGGGGCTTCAACCACTTGAATTAACCAGCCATGAATAGGTAATTGGGCACATTTTATTAGAGCTGTTAAAGCGATCAGCATGGCGGCAATATGATCAAGTGTGGTTAACTGAGCGGTTTCATCATTTGCTACAAGGGTAAAGTGATGGACGATCTCACTGATAAAAAAAGTACCCTGTTGTAAATAAAGCAAACCAATGGCAGCTAACAATGACAATTCAGCGGTACGAGCCAGTAAGAATTTTTTATGTGCGGCAAGTACTGCCCGCGGCCTATGTGGATAAAACATTAATAGTTTATGTAAGGCTAAACTAATTGATACCCACCCCAGCCAGAATAAAATCAAGTGATTACTCATCACCACGAATGATACAGCGGCAAGGGTGTTAAACAGCCAAAACCAATAGCGCTGATGGTGAGGCTCACCGGCCATATAATTGCCAGAAAATGCAATTAAAATAACACTCATAAATATAACTAAAGCCAGCATTACCATGCTGAGATTGGACTGGCTGATGTAATGAGCAGCAGTATCAAGGCTCGGTGACGCGAACTTGCAAAGCATCGCACCGATAAACAACAGCACAATCAAGTAGCTCAAGTTGAGTCGCCAAGCGCCAGAGCCCGTTTGCTGGGCTGTACTGCATGCACTCATGAATAGAAAGATGATTGGAATCGTCAGTAACAAAATTGATGATAATTCTGGATACATATCTCGCCCCTTTTTTTAGTTTCACGAGTATGTCAGAGCTATTTAATTAATAAAAATATATATAAACTATAATATCGTTCTATTTTAGTTAACTAACAATGAGCCGACTCAATTATCATCATCTTTATTATTTTTGGCGCATAGCGGTTGTAGGCAATTTAACCCAAGTAGCTAAAGACCTGCACATTTCACAATCAGCATTGTCAGCTCAGTTGAAACAATTTGAGCACAATATGAATGTAGAATTATTTGAGCGTAAAGGACGTCGACTAAATCTGACCGTGCATGGCAATCGGGTATTAGCTTATGCGGATGACATTTTTAGCAAAGGTGAAGAGTTAGAATCATTCTTACGAAATGGTTGTATCAATGAAAAGCAGCATTTATCCATAGGCGTATTAACCACCTTGTCTCGTAATTTTATTGAAAGTTTTATCAGTCCATTATTGGCTAATCCTCAAGTGAGCTTTACTTTAACCGCCCAAGGAATTAGTCACTTACTTAACGGTTTGGCTAACCATGAATTTGATTTAGTGTTAACCAACCAAGCTGTTAATTCTGTCCAAAGCGATCCGTTATGGCAATCTCAGCAAGTGTCTCGTCAACCTTTGGCTATTATTGGTCCTAAGGAGAAAATGATTAACCAAGTTTTCCCCCACGGCTATCAAAACCTTCGCTGGGTTTTACCCAGTAAAAATACTGAAATCAGAGCCGCTTTTGATGAGTTATGTGCCACTTATCAATACCAGGCCGATGTACAAGCGGAAGCTGATGATATGGCAATGCTACGATTATTAGCCAGAGACAGTGGTGCTCTTGCTGTGTTACCCGCTGTGGTTGTTAAAGATGAAATAGAGCAAGGTGTGCTTGAGGTTTATCAGCATTTACCAGATGTTTATGAGTATTTTTATGCGATTACCGCGCAGCGAAAGTTTGTACCGCAAGTGTTAATTGATCTATTGGAACAACACATTGAGTTGGCTGATTGACGCAGTTTCAGGCCTATGGTTTTAGGCCGTATCACCATTAAGCGCTTTGTTATCTTAAGGTCATTGTTTCGATATTGAAATTGAAAGTTTAATTAGATAATTGAAAATTCTTGAGGTAGACAGAGTTCAATATAGCGACTACTCTTTTATGGGGCAAAAAAAATTACTACTTATAATTCAGATGATTATATTCAGGTGATTGTGTTCAGAGGGTAATACTGTTTCTTCATTTTCGTGATAATGAATACCAGAGAGGTTAATAATGCATTACCGCTTTTTCGCCTCACTTATCGTTCAAGTTATCGTTTTAGCTGGCATGTATTTTATATTGGGGATTGCTGGGTTAGAACTTGCAGTGCCGCCTGGTTATGCCACCGCTATATTTCCTGCTGCAGGCCTTGCTGTGGCAGCCATTATATATGGTGGGATCAGATTACTTCCTGGGGTTTGGTTAGGCTCATTCGCAATCAATCTTTGGGTAACAGGAAGTCTTGATGCATTGACTATGCAGCATGTTTGGATTGCATTGTTAATTGCCATAGGTTCAAGCATTCAAGCGTTAATAGCTTCCCATCTTGTTACCTTTTCACAAATAAAATGGCAGGAGTTAACAACACTTTCTGACATCGCATTATTTTTAATCTTAACCTCTCCGCTAGCCTGCTTGGTCTCATCTACTTGGGGCAATTTTACGCTATATGTATTTGGTATTATAAGTAGTGATCAGCTAGCATCAAACTGGTTAAATTGGTGGGTTGGTGATGCCACTGGCGTCCTGCTTTTTGCTCCTATAACACTGCTGTTGCTCTTGCGGGATCAGACGTTTGGAAAATACCGATTAAAAACCGTAGCAATCCCTACACTGATCACGCTCACCATTGCTGTTATAGTATTTTTCCACGTCTCTCGCAATGAGCACCAGCAAATTAGTAGCCAACTACAAAATCGGGGAACGCTGCTTAACCATCACATTAGTACAAAGCTAGAAGGAGTTGTTGCAACCGTCACATCCGTTGCGAACTTGATGCGGGTTGCTCCTGATATTAGTTTTGATAAATTTCAAGAATTTACTCAAAATTTTTACGCGATACACCCTGATTTACATGGGTTAAGCTGGAACCCATATGTTGTTGATGCAGACAGAGAAGGTTTTGAGGCGAACCTTACCAGGCGCCTTAGCCAGCCAAGTTTTGACATTACCCAAAGGAATGCGCAAAGTAAAATAGTGAGGGCCGAACAACGTGCTTATTATGTGCCGGTTAGCTACATTACCCCATTTGAAATAAATAAGGGGGCATTAGGTTTCGACATTGCTTCTGAGCCTATTCGACTTGATGCGATTAAAAGATCATTAAAAACGAGACGTCTTGCAACTACATCTCCCATTAATCTTGTTCAAGAAACAGAATCAAGCGCTGCAACATTACTGATATCACCTATCTATAGAAATACCAATTCCATTGAGCTTGCTAATGATTCATCTGACGAGATCTTAGGTTTTGCAGTGGCTGTGGTGCGTATTGAAAATATGATGCAACATTTATTTTCCGAAGGGCTAATGGAAGGTATTGATGTATTACTTGAAGATAAACATGTCTCGAATAACCAAGCAACGCTTTTTAAAACAAATCAAATTGCGGCATTTTCTGCAAATAGATACTTATGGCAAGCCGATATTGAAGTGGGCGGCCGAACGTGGCAATTAACCATCATTCCAAGCGCTCATTATTTCGACTCTCATTTAAGCTTGATGGCATGGGAAATATTACTCATTGGCTTAGTTTTTACGGGTTTATTACAAATATTATTGCTTAGCCTTACAGGGCAACATTATCTTGCTAAAACGGCATTGGAACAAAGTGAGTCTAGCTTGCGGTCAATTTTAGATAATGCCCCGTTCTTAATATGGCAAAAAGACATCCATGGACGCTACTTAAACATCAATAAAAAGTATGCCGATATACTTAAGTTGACAGACATAAGCCAGATTAAGGGAAAGACCGATTTTGATATTTGGCCAAAAGAGATAGCCGAAGGCTACCTAGTTGATGATGCAGAGGTGTTATCATCTCAAACAACAAAACATATTGAAGAAGAGCCAATAATAGATGGCCAGCAAATTCGATATACAGAAACATTTAAAAGTCCGCTATTAGATCCGTTGGGCAAGTTGATTGGCACAATTGGTTTTTCCCATGACATAAGTGAAAAGAAGCAAGCCCGTGAAGCACTAAAAGCAAAAGATGCTAGCTTTCAAGCAATGATAGAAACCATTCCTATGGCTATTTATGTGTCTGCTGACGAGGAGCAAGTGGCAAGCTATATCAACCCAACTTTTACAAAACTGTTTGGTTACACCATCAATGAAGTATCAAGTGCTGCAGATTGGTGGCCTTTAGCCTATCCTGATGAAGCTTATCGCGAGCAAGTTAGTGCAGAGTGGCAACTCAAGGTGAAGAAGGCAATTGAAACTCATTCAGAAATAGAGCCTATGGAGACGATTGTCACTTGCCAAGATGGATCGAGGAAAAACATTTTATGGGGATTTACAACCCTTGACGATTTGAACTACGCCTTTGGTCTTAATCTGACTGAGCTTAGAGAAGCTGAAAGTATACTGTTTGAAAGTGAAGCAAAATTAAAATCTCTCATTCTCAACATGAACGAAGGGCTAGCTTTGCATGAGTTGATTTATGACGACAATAACCAGCCAATAGACTATCGCATACTTGAGGTAACCCCTGCTTTTGAAGCACTGACAGGCATAAAATCAAACCTTGCAAAAGGCGGCTTAGCTACTGAAATATATGGAGTTAATTCAGCCCCTTACATAGATGATTATGCTCGGGTAGTCAAAACGGGTAAACCTTATCATTTTGACGTTTACTTTGAACCTCTAGATCGGCATTTTAATATTTCGGTTTTCTCACCTATGGAAAACCAATTTGCCACAGTATTTACGGATATTACCGAGCGTGAAAAAATTCATCAGCAGTTAGAAGACAGTGAGTCACGTTTTAGGGAGTTATTTGAGCATACTCCAATAGCATATCAATCATTAAATTCAGAAGGTGAGTTTATTGATGTTAATCAACAGCTCTGTGATATGTTGGGGTATACGCAAGAAGATATTTTACATACAAAATTTCACCAACTTTGGATGGATGACAAAAGATCTGAATGCGCAACGAGATTTAATCAATTTAAAAATGATGGTTATATAAGCACTGAATTAACCCTAAAAAAGAAAGATGGTCAGCTCATCACGGTATTATTAAATGGTCGCGTGCAAAAAGATGCAAAAGGCGATTTTGTGAAAACCCATTGTGTTCTCGCCGATATCACTGAACATCAAAAAATTGCCCAAGAAATGCGTATCGCAGCCATTGCATTTGAGTCCCAAGAGGGCATGTTTGTGACAGATGCAAATGGTAATATTCTTAGGGCTAATCAGGCTTTTACAGAGGTAACAGGCTACAGCATTGATGAGATGATTGGTAAAAACCCGCGTTTGTTAAGCTCAAACGTTCATGACGCTCGGTTCTATTCTATGATGTGGCAAACAATACATAACAAAGGGGCGTGGAAAGGTGAAATTTGGAACAAACGCAAAAATGGTCAAATTTATCCTGAGCAACTGACGATTACGGCTGTAAAAGATGATCTTCAACAAATTACCCATTATGTAGCAACTTTAACCGATATTACGGCCAACAAAGCCGCCGAAAAAGAAATCCACTCATTGGCTTTTTATGATCCATTGACCAAATTGCCTAATCGGCGCTTGTTTATGGATCGCCTAAGTCAAGCATTAGCATCAAGTGCACGAACAAAATCTAAAGGTGCTTTGCTTTTTCTCGATATCGATCATTTTAAAACCCTTAACGATACCCTTGGCCATGAACAAGGTGATCAATTATTAAAGCAAATTGCTAACCGCTTACAAGATATGGTGAGAGAGCATGATACTGTTGCCCGCTTTGGAGGGGATGAGTTTATTGTTTTACTTGAAAATTTAAGTAATGAGCAAGACGTTGCCATTGTCGATGCAAAAAGTGTGGCAAGCAAAATTTTATCTAGCCTCAATCAAACCTATCAACTTTCAGATCATGAATACCATACCAGTACAAGCATAGGTGTTATCATTTTTAATGACCATGATGTGTCACCGGAAACATTAATTAGGCATGCTGATATTGCTATGTATCAGGCCAAACATAATGGCCGCAATGCAATATGTATTTTTGATCCTCAAATGCAAGCCGATATTAATACTCGTTCAACACTTGAGCGTGAACTGCGTCTTGCCGTCAATGAGCAACAATTCCAATTGTATTATCAGGTGCAAGTGGATAATGCTAACCAGCCATTAGGGGCAGAAGTGTTGATCCGTTGGTTTCACCCTGATCGAGGCTTGATTTCTCCGATGGAATTTATTCCTATTGCTGAAGAAACGGGTCTTATTTTAGCGATTGGTGAATGGGTGCTTAACTCTGCTTGCGCCCAATTAAAATTATGGCAACAACAAGAATGCATGAGTCATTTAGTTTTGTCTGTTAATGTGAGCGCGAGACAATTCCATCAAGCCGACTTTGTGCAAAAAGTGACATCGGCTATTGAGCATTATGCTATCAATCCACAATTACTGAAGCTTGAGCTCACTGAAAGTATGTTGCTACAAAATATTGATGCCACAATTGCGACTATGCTGTCCCTAAAAAAACTTGGCGTGCAATTTTCATTAGATGACTTTGGTACTGGGTACTCATCACTTCAATATTTAAAGCGGCTTCCACTTGATCAGCTTAAAATAGATCAATCATTTGTGAGAGATGTGGTGATTGATGAGAATGATCGCACTATCGTCCGGACAATTATCGCCATGGCAGATAATTTGGCCCTAGAGATCATTGCTGAAGGCGTAGAAACTGAAGAGCAGCGTGATATCTTGCTAATGGAAGGTTGTGCTCACTATCAAGGTTACTTATTTAGCAAACCCCTCCCTATTGATGAGTTTGAAACTTGGTTCAAAAGTCATATAGATTCGCACGCTGATTCTGATGTTTGAATTAGTCGAATGGGCTAAACAGCCAATATATTTTAACTTTGTTCGAGATCAATAAAGTGTTCGTTAAGTGGTTCTCGTTAACTGACTTCTTGAGTTAACAAATGAATTTGCGTGTTATCAAAAATGCTAACGGCAGCGGTTGCCGATGAAGCGCTATCAAACATCACTTGCGCAACCGCTGTGGCTTTGATTGGTTGATACTTTTTTAATGGACCAATGAACGTCGCTGCTGTGATGCCAAATAACCACTGGGCTATATCTTCAAGCGGACGGTGCTCATCCCGATGTCCTAGCAATAAACTTGGCTGGAATATTTGCAAGTGAGGTAGTGCTAATTGCTGCAAAGCTTGTTCGGTTTCGCCCTTTACCCGGCTGTAAAATAATGATGATTCAGCATTGGCATTAGATGCACTAATCATCTGGAATACCAACTTAGAATGGCGTTGATTTTTTAGTAATTGGGCAAAGGCAATAACAGCGACTTTATCGACATCAATAAATGCTTGTTGGCTACCGGCTTTTTGAATGGTGGTGCCTAAACAACAAAAACCATGGTCGATCGTGTCAGTTAATGTGATCTCATGAATTTCATCAAGTTGGCATTGAATAAAGTGCAGCTTTTCTTCGCCATAGTGATGCGCAGCAAGTTGTGGTTGTGAACGCCCAATGACAATGACTTTATGATAGCGGTCACTGTCTAATAACATCTCTAGCAATGCCTTTCCGACTAACCCTGTCGCCCCAACAATAGCTGCAATCATGACAATATCCCAACGATAAATAAGTTTAAGTTATAGCCAATGTAGCGAGCTATACGCAGAGTTTCAATGTGTTATCTCGCTTTGTATATAAATAAATTGGTTTATGATGGTGGCTAGCAAAGCAATGATGCCTGATGATTATTTCTTGCATAAAAAAGTCAGTAAATGCGGTAGGTTTTCGACAATAATGTCGGCTAAATGTTGATAGCTTTTGGGTTTGCCATGATTAATAAAACACGCAAGCATGCCAGCGTTTTTAGCCGCTTGTATATCGTATAGGTAATCACCAACGTAGACGATGTGTTTCGGTGGAATGTTCCATTGCTTTGCAATGGCAAGTAAGGCATCGGGGGCAGGTTTAGCGGGGTAACATTCGCGGGTTAACACTAATGCTATATCAATATTATTTTGCTGCAGTTTTTGCTCAGTAGCGGCTTTACTGTTGCGAGTAACAATAGCGCTTGGCAAGTTAATTTTATCAATATGACTCAGTAGCTCATCAAGGCCTGTGAGTGATTTTGCATATTGAGCATCTCGATTTTCATGTTCAAAAACAATGCTGTTAGCTTGTTTCTTTTGTTGTTCACAATCAAGATCGTCAATAAATGTCAGTAGGTCTACATCATGGGGGCAGCCAATTTGGTCGCGAATTAAGGTAAAGTCTAGGCTGGATTCGACTAAGGTCCCGTCTAAGTCAAAAATAATGCCTTGAATGTTTGATAGCGCCAATTTGCCATTTCCTTATGTTTATTCATTCAGGGTGATTGATTGCAGTAAGATAGTGAAATCACCTTGCTGCTTATTGGCAATTAATATTCCGATACGATCGACTTGATTAATATTAAGCTTAGGGGCATTGTAAACATCTCGTCCTCGAAAACCTACCCTAAAATCGTTGATGGTAAAATCATGCTGAGTTTCTATCCCCGCTTGCGTGTCAAACTCTGCGATGTAGGCTTCGCCATAATTTAACCATGGGGTTTTTAAGCGCAGTTGATAGCGATTGCCGTCTCCTGTAACGATTAAGGTTATGCTTGATAATGGTGGAGTATTATTCAGTTTTTGTGTGAGAAGATATTCAATTGAAGCAAAGCCGCCATTGTTGGCCAATGACACTTCGCCTTGATAAATAACCCCTTTGTCTGTCACTGTTTGCCTGCTTTGCGAAAGGCCTCCCATGACACCATCATTACTTATCTTCCATTCATTAAAATGTTCAGTTTGATTAAATTGTAATTGCATGGTATTTCCCTGTAATGAATAAAACAACAACACTGATATTAAAAGAACCTTGCGCCTGATCTGCATACTTTCAACCTCAATAAGTCATTTAAGTATTACAAAAAAAACGACTTATCATCAGGGGAGTGATAAGCCGTTAAAGGTTTTGCAGGTGATGAGATGATGTCCGTTAGAACAATATCAACTTACATTACGGTGAAGTCATCAAGTAGGATCACATTAAATGGTGCGCCTCCTCCAACATTATCCACTGCGGCTACGCCGTACACGCCGGCAGCCTCTAAAGTCACTTCTAGTGGGCCGATTGCAACATCTTTAGTATTCGCAACCGTTACACTAATGGTGTAGGTTCCCGGCGCAACGCTTAGGCTGCCTGATGATGCTTTAAACGGCACATCTTCAAGAGCTGGTGTTGCCTCACTAATATCAGCGGTTGCTGTAAGATAAATATCTACCTCGGGTGCAGAGTAAGCTGCGTGAGTAACTGTTAGTTTAGCTTCGGTTGCGACTCTACGTGTTTTTTCTGTCAGTACTAGAGGCTCAATCATACCATCTGATAATGACCCGATAGCCAGTGCGCTGTAACTCATGCCAAGCATTAATTCGACAGGGGCTTTGTCTATTACCACTACTGAATTGTCAGCATCAGCTGCCACAGTAACGGTATGCTGGCCTTCAGCTACATTGACGTAACCTGCTATTTTTCCAAATTCAAGCATATCAATTGCTGGCGTTGTAGCCTCATCTAAAAACACATCAACAGCTGGTGCGTCCGCTACCGCATGAACGACTCGAATATCAGCACCGCTATTAATATCATTTAGAATGACTTGCCCTTCAGGTAAGGCGACATGTAATGCAACTGGCGAGTCTCCAGACCAAGTATTTGGAATTGCGCTGATAAAATAGTCCATCATGTCGCCCAGTGCGACTGTGCCCGAGTCAAAAACGACTTCTTTAGAGTTTGAGCCTGTGATACGGATTTGATAGTCGCCTACAGGTACCTCAAGCTGAGTGCTGTTGTCCATATAGTTGGCTGATAGAGTTGGTGCAATAGCACTAATATCATCGCCAGGGGCGGTGACATAGACATCAACCAAACCTACAGATGGCGTGGCGTGCAGCACTTGTACCCTTGCGTATCCAGCGGCGATCTCAGCGGTTGGGTTTGCAATCAATTTAAGCATTAAGCTTTCATCGGCAACCGTGCCCAGCGCAACCGCAGTGTATTCTGTGTTGGCTTCGGTTGCTAAATTAGCTTCCAGTACTGTTAACGTGGTGCCGTCTGCTAGTAATGCATCAACATCAATATCATAGGTGGCTGATGTGACTTCGAGTAAACCACTGGACATGGCGTAATCAACATCGCTTAATAATGCTGCTCCGTTGGCCATAACATTAACCATTGGGGCATCACTACCCGCATGGATGACTCTAACATGTGAATATTCAACTTCTGGCGTGTCTGGTGTGACAACTTTATCATCGTCATCATCAGAACAAGCGGTTAGACCAACTAGCGAGATACATAATGCAAATGGATAAATCCGTTTCATTTTAGTGATTCCTCATAGAGTGATTTGACGGATTTCTATACGCTGATAAATTTTATGTGGTTCAAATTTACCTAAAAAATGTTGCTAAATTGTTTGCTTACGGCTTACTGTATTGATTTTTAAGGATTAAACTTGTTATGGCAAGGCTGGCGCTGTCATTGTTATCTGTTGCTATTAAGCCTATGATTAACGCCAATGCAAAAATGATGTTTGAGAAGCCTTTGTCTGCACCTGTTAATCAAAACAACAATAAATCTTTAAGCATTGCTCGTCATGTTGATGCCGGTGACGTTCAAAAAAATGTTTTAGTCGCGTTAAATTACAGTGTTATGAGCATTAATCTGTTTAATTTTATTGAGCCACCCAATGCGTATTATGATTTTGAAAATATTTACACTGATCAGCAATGGCAAAAAAAATGCCATTGGCTGAAACAGTTTATTGCTAAACATCAACCGGATATTATTGGCTTTCAAGAGGTGTTTAGCCCTGATGCGCTAGCGGAGTTAGTTAATGAATTAGGTTATGTGCATTTTGCGGTGTTAGATAAACCTGAAGTACAAAATGACTATGTTTATCGTCATCCTGTGGTCGCATTAGCGAGTCGTTATCCCATAGTTGACATGGCGAATGTGGCGGTCGATAAGGCCGCAACGACTGTGCTGGGGTTAGCCGATTTTAACTTTAGTCGTATGCCGTTAAGGGCAACGGTTGAGTTGCCGCAGTTTGGCCGCTGCGATTGTTATGTCATTCATTTGAAATCGAAGCGCAGCGGATTAGATAAAATTGATTTTGCTGATTCTGGTGCGACCGGCGCCGCCGATTTTGTTGTCAGGCAAGTTTTAGGCCGTTGGGCATCCAGTATTCAGCGGGGTAATGAAGCGACCCTACTTTGTCAGCAAATGTTGTTAAGGCGTCACAGCAAAGGCTATCCGTTTATATTAATGGGTGATTTTAATGATCATTTACGCAGTGATTTATTTGCGGCATTTAATCAACACTTACGAGTTTATCGCAGTGATATAGACGATGGGCACTTAAAAGGCTTGAGTGAAAGCCAGTTAATGGCAGAGCTTAATCAATTTTTGATTTATGACAGCTATGAATTATACAAAACCGCCAGTAAAAATAATGTCACTTTAGCCTTTGATGAGTTTGAGTCGGTTTCATACAACAATGCGCCAACTGAGTCTCCAAGACCTGCCACACACTATTACGGCAGTACTGGGTCGGTATTAGATTATATTTTAGTGTCCAGTGAGTTTGATCCTAAGCAGCTCAAAAATTTAGCCCATATTGATGAGTACCAAACTTTTGATAGGCATCTTGTGCGTCCTGATTACGACCGAGACAGTGACAGCACAGACCATGCCCCTGTTATGATGCGATTTAGTTTACGATAAAAAATACCCAGCAACTCGCTGGGTATTTTGTTTTTATATCGATAGATTAGTGCGTGATTTTAAATTTGATATTCACACAGCGCTGTTCATACTGACGGGTTTCAAGTAATGCTCGCCGGGTCAGTTTAGATAAGCCAGTTTGGCTATTTAAGACGTTATCTAGCAACTCGATATTGTCTTGCGAGCAAGCTTGTGGAATCAACGCTTGGGTGTAGCTGCGCATAAACACTGGACCTTGTTTATCTAATTCAATCAGATCCGTTAAACGTTCTTCAGCCGTCGCAGCACTTAATAACTTTTGCTCTGCGGGATACAGGTTAAACATCGCTACCCGTTTTTTTGAAAATGGCATGCTGTGATTGTGCTCAATATCATGTAACCACTGTCTTTTTAGCACGGCTTGCGGCCTGATCACTTGTGCTGCAATTGCCGCTTTTTGACCTGAATCTGAGCTATCTTTGGCTTTTTCTGCCATTAATAACTGGTAAGCATTGCCATAATCAAAGCGATTTAATTGCTTTAACAACGCCCAGCGTAAATCTTGATCCAATGTCAGGCCGCGAATGTGGCTTTTACCTAGTAGTAACTGTTGAATATGTGACAGTGAATCTGCTTGGGTAGAAAAATGAATGTAGGCTGCAAACCAGCGACGTTGAAAATCACTATTTTGATGGTGCTCCATGACCATGCGCAGACTCATTTGGCTTATGGCTCGCGTGACTTTGGTGGCGTAGTCTTGATGCATTGGTGCCATTAAATCGAGCATCTTTTGGGCGCGATATAAATTGTCAATCACTTGACCTAAAATCGTATAGTCGTGTTCGTTTGGGGCATTAATTAACACAACATTGATGAAATCATTTAATGGTGCTTGACCGTCAATAACACTGTCCCACAAGCTTTGCCATAACATTGAACGAAGCAGTGGGTCATGCACCAAGCTAAGGGATTGTTTAGCCGTTTTTAATGAGCGCTCATCCAAATCGACTTTAACAAAGCCCCAATCATCTAAATTTGGGTAAACTAAATCAGGACATTGCTCGCCTACTAGTTGCTTTACGTCAGTCAGTTTGCCTTGATAAGTTACTGCAACTTTACGGTGTTTTGATAATTCAGAGCGATATTTGTAAAACAATCCAATTTGAACTTTTTGCTGTCTAAGTGTTGGAAACTCATCATTAACGGCGGTTTGTTCAAGAGTAAATTCACTGATAGTGTCATTTTCACAAATATAATTGGCTTTAATACGGTTAACACCCGCTTGATATAGCCATTGCTGCGTCCATTGGCTTAAATCTCGGTTACTGGCCTTAGCTAAACTCTCGATAAAATCATCAAGTTCTGCATTTTGATAGCTGAAATCTTTCAGATATTGGCTAACACCTTGACGAAAGGTTTCTGCCCCTAATAAGTGGCGTAATTGTTTGAGGGCCGATGCTCCTTTTTGATAGGTGATGGCATCGATATTATCAAATGCATTTTGGGTTGTGGCGACGGGGACTTCAATTGGGTGAGTGGTTACTAGGCTGTCTAACTGGAAGGCGCGTTGTTTTCCTGAAGCGTAAAAGGTGCGCCAAGCATGACTAAACTCAGTGGCTTCGCTGGTGGCTAGTGTACCCATAAATGCGGCAAAGCTCTCATTTAGCCATAAGCCATTCCACCATTTCATGGTGACTAAATTACCAAACCATTGATGGGCCATTTCGTGCATGATCACGCCAGCTAAACGCTCTTTTTGTGAGGCGTTCATTTTGGCATTAAATAAAAATCTGTCTTCGGAAAAGGTAATGGCGGCGGCGTTTTCCATGGCGCCATATAAAAAGTCGGGTACTAATATTTGGTCATACTTTTTAAACGGATAAGGGATGCCAAAATAATCATTAAAAAACCTTAAGCCTTGTTTTGTATAGGTAAACCAATCTTCGGCAGTCACTTGCTCGATAACAGATTGGCGGGCAAATAAGCGCATTGGGTATGTGGTGCTGTTGTCTTGCCATACGTGGTAAGGCCCTGCATGCATTGAAAAATTATAAGGGCTTAATTTGGGCGAGGCTGGAAATTGCCATAGATTTGTTTCACCTTGGTCGGTCACACTGGTTTCACGCATGGCACTGATCACTTGCCAATCTTTTGGTGCATTTACAGTGAGTTGAAAAGTCGCTTTTAAATCCGGTTGGTCGAATACTGCAAACATTTGCTGCGCAGCTGCAGGTTCAAAGTGAGAGTACAAGTATACTTTGCCGTCAACGGGGTCAACAAAACGGTGTAGCCCTTCTCCATTGGTACTGTGTTGGCGAGTAAACTCGACTTCAATACTGTTTTGACCGCTATTAAGTAAACTGGGGTTGATGATGATGTAACTGCCGTTGTAGTTAGGATAAATCCGTTTACCGTTAATCAACATGGATTGAATATTGGCTTGGTTCAAATCTAAGCTGAGGTTTTTGCTTTTGCCTTGGTAATTGAAATTAACCACGGATTTCGCTTTAAACTCGCTTTGTTCGCTTAAAAAGAAGGTGAGTTGATAATCTACATCGCTGATCACTCGCGAACGCTCACTGGCTTGTTGCTGGCTAATAAAAGGTGAGTTATCGCGTAAGGACAGATTGGGCGCAGTGGCTGCGCACCCGAACAACATAATGGCTAAAAGACTAATACAACTTAATTTAATGATTTTAGAGTGTTGCAGTTTCACTTAAGTTTTCCCTAACGTAGGTTGATTGTGGTTGATTCAAGCTACTTTTATTATTGGTTTTTATTAAAAAGCCGACACGAGTGCCGGCTTTAAGGTGTGTACTGTTGGCCTACATGCCTAAGAAAGACTTAGATTTGGTTTTGCGGATTTCTTTTTCGTCTGACCACTCAATCAAACCGGTTTCTAAATCCATTAAGCGCATTGTCATTTTATAATAAACATCTTTAGTGCTGCCATCTTGCTTAACAATGCTCGACAGATTGCCGTATAGCATGTACTGAGCACCAATTTGACGACCAAATTTAATCGCAGTAGTAGGGTCAACCATACCGGCATTGTTTTGGTAGTCTAACTGTTTGCGAACCGAATCGACTCTTGTCATATCAATGAATCTAAATTTGCCTGAACGAAGCAATTTATTGCTGATGGTGTCTGTGACTGATTCTGTGTCAATGTGTTCCGAAGTCTTGTTTTTGATGCTATCAACAAAAATAATAGGGCGGTCATTTTGAGTCATTACAATGACGGGAGGAAAGGTTAGCATGCTATCAACCATTTTTGCGGCAATCGCTTGCAGATCGGTTGAGCCAAAGTTTTCATTGACGGTTTCAACTTCAGTTGCATCGCCATATTCTACTTTAGATTGACAGGCTGCTAGGCCTATTACTGCGGCTAATACAAAAATCAGTTTCATTGGTTTCATAATCAATTCCATAATGTGATAGTGCAATTAAAGGATTATTGAATAAAAACGGGTACGATTACCAGTATCAATCATCCAAATTAATGTTGTTCTATTGGGTTTTACTTCAATTTGTGTATTACTGTTTGGGTTTAAGCTTAATTGATAATTGCCCGGTTCGACATAACGACGACCGATTTGGGCTTGTCTGGGTAAGGTTAACCAACTACGGCGATCAGCTTGTTCAGTGATGACATTAAATATTTGCATGGCGATTGCGCCAGCATCCATTTCATTACGGCGGCGTTTGCTGTCACTGCTAACACTGCTGGCTAACTCGGCCTTGGCATAAACCCGTAACGCTTGACGCACCAGCGCTGCGGGTAAATCTTCTTTTAACGCATTAATGGCTAATGCATCTATATTGGCAATAGGGGCGGTATTTAATACGCTGCCTAAACCTTGAATTTGCGCCGCAGGCAGTAAATTATTTACCGGCGAATAGGTGGCAAGCGAAACTGTTTGCCAGTTGCCGTCTATGGTAAAAGGGACGGTTAAGCTTTGTTTTTCTGGCACAAAGCTGCGTTCAAGCATGATAACCACTTGACCTTGATTCGCTTTTGGCAATTTAGCCTCACCCCAGCGTTTTTTAAAATCACTGTACTGCGGCATTGCTAATTGTTTCGCAAGGCGAACTAAATCTTGTTGCAGATAGGGATTATTGGGCGTGATTTGGGCGGCTTTTCGATAATCAATAAAGGCATCATTAGGTTCACCGAGTAATTCATGTAATAAGCCTGTGGTGTAATAACTGTATGCATTTAAAAACGAGCTGGTGGTAGTGCCTGCCGATTTGCCCAGTTTATTCATTTCAGCGTCAATGGTGCCATTGGCCATGGCTTGAACGGACTTTTGTGATGCTTGATAACGGGCTTGTTCACTGCTTTGAAGTTCATTACTGCGCCTTACTTCCACTAATGCGCCTTGAGCATCACCACTAAATAAATAATTTAATGCCTGATATTGATGTAGCATTATGCGCTCATAGCCGGGGCCGCGATACGGAATTGCATTATCATTTAATAATAAGCTGCTGGCTTTGGCGCCCATATCAGACATGCTAATTTTGGCTTTGTCATCAAAAAGTTGATAAGCAGCAATGGCTTGTTGATAGTAGGTTTTACTTTGATCAAAGTTGCCATTAATTTGGGCTATGCGGCCTGCTTCTTGGGCATAGAGTAAGCCATCATTTGAGTCAATCGCATTGACTAATGGCTCAATGTTGACCATTGAAATAGGGCCATTAAGTTGTTGTTTATAAGGGGCTATTTGCGAAGGGTAACTGATAAATAGACTGTTAAGTGAGCAGCCAGAAAGTGTCACACTCAATAGTAGACTGCTTAATAAGTAGCGCGATGTTCGCAAGGCTTTGACTTTCATGTCAATCTTAGTGCTCCCTATGTCACTATTAAACTTACATTAGCATAACAGTTTGTTCTGGCATTTGGCTGCGTTCAAGTAATGTTATCCCTTGCAGATGATCATATTCATGTTGAAAAATTCTAGCCACAAAACCATCAAGTGCTTGATGGATGACTTTACCAGCAATATTCTGATACTGAACAGTAATTTGTTGATGACGCCAAATTGAAAGGCGTTTGCTAGGGATTGATAAGCAGCCTTCTTCAGCACACTCCATGTGTTCTGATGTGTTAATTATTCGTGGGTTGACGACTACCACAGGCTCCATTCTAGGCGCTAAGGGGTATCTAGCATTGGGCTTAGAAGCCATAATAAACATGGCTAAAGGGCTGAAAACCTGTGGCGCAGCAATCCCGACACCATTTGCTGTTGTCATGGTGAGCATCATTTTTTCGGCAAGTTTAGCGAGCTCATCGTCAAAAACCGTTACCGCGATTGCCGCTTTAGTTAAAATCGCATCCCCAGTGGTTGCGATAGGCATCAAGCCTGAATTTGACATAACGCCTATGTCCTTTTAAAAAATTGATGGTACTGATGTTTAGTAATGCGGCGGTGGTGTTTCTTCTGCTTGAGTAGCCATGTTACTAGGTTCCATAGCTTGCATTTTATTCACCATCAACATGATTTGGTGCTGCTGACGAGACACCAAATCATTAAGTTTAATCACCTCTTGATTCAACTCTTCTAAAGTGAGTTCTTGAAATGAAATCTTAGTTTCTAAGTCATCAATTTTTGCTAACAGCTGTTCCATCAAAACCTCTTAACGCTATTCTACATGCCAAGTTTCAATTAAGCCTTGGCTACTAACACTGACAATACTGCCATTGCTTGGTTGGGCGACAGAGTATACTACAGCGCCACGATTTTGGCTGTTTTTCGTTACCTGAACTTGCCATCGCTGAAGACGCTTGCCTGAGTCAACTTGCCACAAAAACACTTCTTTTGACGGGGTGCCGGTCAGCAGTTGTTGGTCTTGTTGAATAAAACGCGCGGATGAAAAGGTCATTTGGCGGCGCTTTATATCAAGACTAGATACTTTTAGACCATCATTTGACTGCCAAATACTGGCATTGCCAGCAATGTCGCTGGCAAAACTGAGTAACCCACTTGGGCTAAGTAATACTTTAGTTATGCGTGATTCTAATTGCCATTGCTGCAAGGGGTGCCCAGTTGTTGCTTGCCACAAGATGATCAAACCATCATTGCCGCCACTCAGTGCGAATTGGCCATCATCAGAAATTGACACACTGTTAATTTTTTCTTTATGACCTAAAAATTGTATTAAACCTTGGTTACTCGGTAATAAAGACATGACAGAGCCATCCACTAGTCCAATTAAAGCATGACCATTGTTAGCTAGGGCAATGCTTTGAGCATAAGCGGGTAATGCCCACCAACCGATAGATTCACCGCTTTGCATATTCCAAATCGCAACCGAATCACTGGCTAATGTTGCTGCGTAAAGATTGTTATTAGAAATAGCAGTATCAAATACATTACTGGTGTTTTTGGCTCCATGTACCCATTGATATTTGAGCTGTTTATTGGCGAGTGACCACAGCTGAACGCCATTACTAGCAGTACTAATTAATGCATGTTGACCATCTTGAGACAAGGTTGCACTGTAACTTGCATCGGTTGTGACAGCAAAAGTGTCATCAGCCACTGGTTGGCAAGCTGTGATAAAAAATGTGCAAAAAAACAGCATTGGAACGCGTAACATGAACTTGCTCCTTAAAAAGTTGTCCATAAAGACTCAACCCAATGGTATATCAGAAATAGTTAGTATAAAGTGGCCAACTAATATTAGTCTAATCATCTCATTATGAGCGTGATGAGCTTATTGTAACCACTAAAGGATGCTGAGGAAGCCTTAATGAAATCAATTTACAAATTATCGTTAGTTGCATTAGCTGTTGTCGGTTTGTCTGCGTGTAACCAAGAACAAGCCGTTGCTGAAGCTAAAAAAGTTGATCTAACAGCTGAAGCAAGTAAAGAAGCTTATAGCGTAGGTGCATCTATTGGTAAGTACATGTCTGGTCACATCAAAGAGCAAGAAGAATTAGGCTTTGCCGTTGATCGCGCATTAATCATCAAAGGTTTCAGCGATGGTTTAGGTGATACTGCTGAGTTAACTGAAGAAGAAATGCAAACTGTATTGCAAGGTCTAGATAAAAAGCTAAATGACAAGCGTTTAGAGCAAGCTGAAGCGTTGGCTGCTAAGTCAGTGGCTGAAGGTCAAAAGTTCTTAGAAGAAAACAAAGCTAAAGAAGGTGTTGTTACTACGGAATCAGGTTTACAGTATGAAGTATTAACTGCTGGCGAAGGTGATAAGCCTGCTGCAGAAGATACAGTTGAAGTTCATTACCGTGGTACATTAATCGACGGCACTGAGTTTGATAGTTCATATGCTCGTGGTGAAACCGCGAAGTTTCCACTTAATCGCGTGATCCCTGGTTGGACTGAAGGTGTTCAGCTGATGCCTGTAGGTTCAAAATACAAGTTCGTTATCCCTGCTGAATTAGCTTATGGCGATCGTGACACTGGCACTATCCCTGCGAATTCAACATTGGTATTTGATGTTGAATTGATCTCAATTGAGAAAGCAGCCGTACCTGCAGAGCAATAAATCCAAACGGTTTTAATGCGATAAGATATTGATAAAAAGGACGCTTCAGCGTCCTTTTTGCCATTTATTCACCGCAGGCTAAAGCCACTTTAAGCGGTAAAATATCAACATTTGAATCGCAATTAAACCTAATAGCCCACCACAAAACGCTGCAAATGCCCAATCTGTATCCGCACCTGGAATACCAGCAATATTGACACCAAGTAAACCTGTTAAAAATCCTAACGGTAAAAATATCGCTGAAATAAGCGATAGAAAATACAGGCGTTTGTTAACTTGCTCAGATTGATGCGATTGCAACTCTTCTTGGGTTACTCCGGCCCGATCGCGAATGGCGTCTAAGTCCTCAATCACTCTGACGATGGTTTCATGAATTTCACGGATCCTGAGTTTGTCATGCTCATCAAATAAGTCGCTTTGTTCATTCATCATCCGAGAGACTGCTTCACGCTGTGGGGCAAGGTAACGCCTCAAAATAACGGTTTGCCTACGAAGATCGGCAATATCGATGCGCAAGTTTTTATCACTATTAGTCACCACGGCTTCTTCTAACTCATCCATAGTTTCATCGAGTTTACGAATAAACTCCACTTTGCGCTGAGTTAATTGTTCTGTAACAGCCATGATAAATGCTGCAGTGTCTTTTGGGCCTTTGCCTTCGATTATGGCATCGGCAACATCAATGACTGATTGCAGTTGGCGCTCGCAGGTTGAAATAATACGATGCTCTTGAGCAAAAATCCGAATCGCCACCATGTCTTCAGGATCGGCATTGGGGTTGAGGTTTACCCCTCTCAGAGCCATGAGAATCGCTTTTTCAGAACTAACTACTCTTGGCCGAGTGTCAGAAGCTAGCAGGGTATCTGTGTCTGTTTTAGGTAGACCACAGTGCAATATCCATTTACGTACAGCAGGCTCTTTATAGCGTAAGTGCATCCACAGCAAACCATCTTCAGGTTTCCATTGGGCTACTTCTTGCGGGCTTAGCTGTTTACCTGCTTGAGGACCATTTAATAACAGACTGTAAATAAATCCATTTCTCATGACATATTGCCTTTAGGCTAAGTTGATCTTGTATCTTTGCACTTTACGATACTTTAGTGACATTCCAAAATAAGATTTATGCCATTGTGTTTAAACAAATAATAGTCATATACCTCAAGGTAGGGTAAAGAACCTCCTCAAAGATAGAGGCAAAATGATTGGTGTAAGTTACACTATAAATAGTAGGTTTTTCGATATAGTTGGATGAACGATGGAATACGAATTTCGACGCAACCGCCTAGATGGGACGGTTTTTGCAAACTTTAGTATGGAACATGAAGTCTTTGGTCGTTGGTTTGCTGAAGAGCTGGGCGACGATGCTGCTAGGGCTAAGTCAATATTAACTGATATTGCGCAATTGGTGTCTAAGCAGAGAAGTCAATGGCGTGATATTGGCCAAGATTTAACGATTGATGCTGATAACGAGCAAGTCCGTATTTTTGTTAATGCCATTGATTTTGAAGAAGAACATGATTTTGAAGAGGGTATGGGACTTTATGATGCTGAGTCTGAGGGTTTTTGCGGCTTAGAAGATTTTGAAACAGCATTAACAAGTTGGCTGAAGTTTATACAGGAATAAATGAATGCAAACATGTATTTGATTTGTGTTGCGGAGTGAATAAAAAACACGATTTCTACACCAAAGTGATAGCCATCGTGTTTTATTATTAAATTTGACCAATATTGGTTAAATTTATCTAGCGTGATACCGTTTAAATTATTTATTGATTCAAGTATCTAACCGCCATCTCTGTGCGAGATTTTGCATTGGCCTTACGTAGTAAGTTTTTCACATGCACTTTTACCGTGCCTTCACTAATGTGTAAATCTTCAGATATCACTCGGTTGCTTTTTCCTTCAGCCAGTTCTTGCAGAATTTGCAGTTCACGTGGGGTCAAGCTAGCAATCCACTCGTTATCATCAGCAGCTTCTTTCAGTTCATACAGGTAATCTTCAACTTCTTTACTAAGTACTCGGTGGCCTAACATGGCGTTTTTGAGCTGTTCTAGCAAAATTTCCGGCTCGGTATCTTTTAATAGATAACCATCTGCTCCAGCGCGTAATAAGCGAATCACATCTTGTTTGGCATCTGATACAGTTAAAATGACTATTCTAGCTGTGACCCCTTCTTGGCGCATAGCATTTAAGGTATCTAAGCCTGACATACCTTTCATATTTAAATCTAATAAAATGATGTCAGGTTCGCTATTGTTTAATGCGGTTAACGCATCTAAACCGGTTCCGGCTTCACCAAATAAAGTGAAATCACCATCTGAGGTAATAAGTTGGCAAATCCCACGACGAAGTAAAGGGTGGTCATCGACAACGAGTACAGAATATGGTTTACCCATTTAAAGGCTCCTGCTGTGGTGGAAAACTAAGTGTGACTGTGGTGCCGCCATTATGATTCGAATCAAAGGACAGCTGGCCATTTAATTTAGTGGCTCGTTCATACATGATGCCGATACCAAAGTGTTGATCGCGCTCTTTTAAATGCGAAACCCCCATGCCATCATCGGCAATACAAATGTTGATTAAACCCGTATCATCCGCTAATTGACAATTTATCATGATATGTTGTGCTTGGGCGTGTTTTATTGCATTTAAAGTTGCCTCGCGGGTGAGATGCAAAATATGAATATGTTGCTTTGCTTCTAATAGGTGTGCAGGCAAGTTGTAGTTTAGCTGTAATTGGATTTCGGTTTGTGGCCTTAATTGATCTAACATGACTTCTAATGCTTGATGTAAATTGGGTTCTTTTATACTTAAGCGGAACGTTGAAAGTAGTTCTCGTAATTGGGCGTAGGCATAGTTTACTCCATCATTGATTTCAGTTATTTGCAGATCTACATCAGCACAGCGGCATTGCTCTGGGAGTTTTTTGCGCAGTAAACTGACTTGGATTTTTAAAAATGATAACAACTGCCCTATAGAGTCATGTAACTCTCTGGCGATTACCGCTCTCTCCTCCATTAACGCCAACTGCTGGCGCTGTTCAGAAGCATTGTGGATGGTAATTGAGCGAGCAAGCATCAGAGCAAAGTTAATAAATAATGGTCGATTGATTTTCTCTGTTGAAATGACTTCTAAATAACCTTGGCTAATCTGCTCAAGTTGTAAAGGGAATTTAACGCTTATCATTTGTTCTGCAGGCCAGCCTTTATCTGCTTCAATAACATCCTGTGAGTTATCTTCATGTTGGATGACTAAGCGTAAGTAATCTAATTTTTCATAGCCTTGCAACTGATTCAAAGCGGATTTCAATGCTTTGTAATCCAGCTTTTCAGAGTTCAGCATGATCAAGTTGTCATACAGAAAATTCAATTCGTTATTGGCCTTTGTTAACGCGATGGTTTTCTCGAAGACTTGTCCTTCTAGATCTTCATACAAGGTTGATAGTTCGGTGGCGGTTTTTTTCAAAGCATTGCTGAGGGCCGTTAATTCAATAAACTCAGTTTTAGGCATATCAACGTTAAAATTGCCTTGCGAAATGGTGATGGCACTATCCATAAGCAGTTGCAAAGGTTTAACTACGCGCTTACGCGTATATATTACTGCCACAGCGGCCAAAATAAGCATTAATACTAAACCAATCGCTTGGCTGAAAACCAGTAATCTTAATTTGAACACCGCAAAGTGTTCCATTTCTAATACCAGTAAATCAATCGTATCAACAAAGTCTTTCAAGGCAGCGTTATACAGTGTTGAATTGCCACTTTCAGCGTATTCGCGCATCACCTGCCATTTATCAATAACCAACAAATACTGGCCTGATAGAGATGTTGGGGTGTACCAATCTAATGAGCGTTTTAATACATCTGAATTGAGAGTGTTTTCAAATTCAATAATTTTATCTTTGACTTTATTGATATCAGAATTGGCAAAAAATTGCAGACGATAACTCTGCATGCGTAAAGAACCTGAAGCATTAATGGCGCGCGCGTCTCCAATACTAAAAGATAAATTAATAATCGCGTAAATTGCTAGGCTCGATGAAAGCAAAATGAGTACTAACATTAGCCCGAAGATGGTGGACGTTAGGCTGCCACGTTTTAACATTTACATTCCATTTTTGTTTGATTGTTGTTAATTAAATCTATCTGCACAAGGTTTAACAAGTTGAACTAAACGCTAGAGAAATAGCAGGTTTCACATTTGCTTGCGTTTGGTTGGTTAACAAAATTGCAAAAACGTGAACTGCAACACGTTTACATTTTGATCTGGCGCAAACTTCGTCGGTTATACCTCATAAGGGGTATATTTAATTTCGCTTAATGCAGCTAATTTTGTTGCTGGAATACGTGCTTATGAAATTAAAACATAATGTAACACGGAGAATGAAGGTGATGAAGATGAACTTAAAAACAACGGCGCTAAGTGCAGTAATTGCTGCAAGCTTTTTAGCTTCAGGGGTAATGGCAAGCGATAAAACCGAACCAAGAAATGAAGTATTTAAAGATAAATACTCTGCTCAATATGAAACTTGGCACGATACCGCAGAAAGCAAAGAAATTGTTGATATGCTCGAAGAAGTACCGAGCTTGGTCGTTTTATGGGCGGGATATGGTTTTGCCAAAGATTACAATGCACCACGTGGCCATATGTATGCATTAACTGATGTTAGAAATACACTTCGTACAGGTGCCCCAACCAGTGCGGAAGATGGCCCAATGCCAATGGCGTGTTGGAGCTGTAAAAGCCCTGATGTACCACGTGTAATAGAAGAGCAAGGTGAGAATGGTTATTTTGCTGGCAAGTGGGCAAAAGGTGGTCCTGAGATTGTCAATACTATTGGTTGTGCTGACTGTCATGAAAAAGGTTCAGCTAAACTTCGCATGTCTCGTCCTTTTGCAGCTCGCGCAATGGAAGCAATTGGTACCCCATTTGATAAAGCCTCGCGTAAAGACAAGCAGTCAATGGTTTGTGGCCAGTGTCACGTTGAATATTATTTTGAGAAAACAGCAGATCGCCCCGGTTTTGTGAAATTCCCTTGGGATATGGGAACTACAGTTGAGCAAATGGAAGTTTACTATGACAACATGGAGTTCTCTGATTGGACTCATGCAGTATCTAAAACACCAATGCTAAAAGCACAGCACCCAGGTTATGAAACTTGGAAACTCGGCGTACACGGTAAGAACAATGTAACTTGTACTGATTGTCATATGCCTAAAGTAGCTAAAGAAAACGGTAAAGGTAAGTTCACTGATCATAAAGTAGGTAATCCATTTGATCGCTTCGACGACACTTGTGCAACTTGTCATAATCAAAGCAAAGAGTTCATGGTTAATTTAACTGAAGAACGTAAGCATAAAGTGGCTGACTTAAAAGCGCGTGCTGAAGAGCAATTGGTAAAAGCTCACTTTGAAGCCAAAGCTGCATGGGATGCAGGTGCGACTGAAGCAGAAATGAAGCCTATCTTAATGGATATTCGTCATTCACAGTGGCGCTGGGATTATGCAACGGCATCACACGGTGTAGCAGCACATGCCGCAGATGAAGCTTTACGCATATTAGGTACCGCAGTTGATAAAGCGGCTGATGCGCGTGTTAAACTTGCTCAGTTATTAGCGGCTAAAGGTGTTAAACAGCCAATTGCTTACCCTGATACATCAACTAAAGCTAAAGCACAAGCTGCACTAGGTATGGACATGAAGAAAATGAATGCTGATAAAGAAGCGTTCAAAAACAACATGGTACCTAAATGGGATGCTGAAGCTAAAAAGCGTGAAGCAACATATAAATAAGCGAGCCTAGGCTATAAACGAAATCTAACGATACGTTATCGAGATAAGTTAACTTGTCAGATTGGTAGTCGATCAAAGCCCTCAACATTGAGGGCTTTTTACTTAGCAATATTTTATTTTTTTACCTGCGCCAAAATTGTACACCCCTGAAATTCTGCTGCACCAAGATCATGCATTGCCATTTTATTATGCACAGGCATGGTGCTTTATTTGTTGCATCATGCAGCAAATAAACTTTAGATCCTTTTAAAAACAATACCTTAAAAAAATGGCCTAATGATTGAATTAGTTAGTTATACAAATTTATAACAACTTAACAATTCTTTTTATTTTAGGAGGTCGGGATGAAACTCGTCAGCGCAATCATCAAACCGTTCAAATTGGATGATGTCCGTGAAGCTATTGCAGGAATGGGCATTGAAGGTATGACGGTAACAGAAGTTAAAGGCTTTGGCCGTCAAAAAGGTCACACTGAGTTGTATCGTGGCGCCGAATATCAAGTGGATTTTTTACCAAAAGTAAAACTAGAAATTGCCACTAAAGCTGAAAATTTAGACATGTTAATTGAAGCTATTACCGCAGCGGCCCATACCGGCAAAATTGGTGATGGCAAGATTTTTGTGACTGACTTAGAGCAAGCCATCCGCATTCGTACGGGTGAAGTAGATAACGAAGCATTATAAAGGGTGATGATAATGGAAGAATTAGCAAAACTAGGTGTCACGGTTAGCGAGTTACGCTTTGCGTTAGATACATTTTACTTTTTAATTTCTGGCGCATTAGTAATGTGGATGGCAGCAGGTTTTGCCATGCTTGAAGCGGGTTTAGTGCGTTCTAAAAATACCACAGAAATTTTAACCAAAAACGTTTGTCTTTATTCTATTGCCTGCATCATGTACCTCCTAGTAGGTTACAACATCATGTATGTCGATAATGCTGAAGGCGGAATTATCCCATCATTTGCAGCCTTAATTGGTTCACAAGCATCAGATGCAGATCATGCATTAGAGTCTGACTTCTTTTTCCAAGTTGTGTTCGTAGCCACTGCGATGTCAATTGTATCTGGCGCAGTAGCAGAACGTATGAAGCTTTGGGCTTTCTTAGTGTTTTCTGTTGTGATGACGGCTGTTATCTACCCAGTTGAAGGTTATTGGACTTGGGGTGGTGGATTTGTATCAGAAGCCGGTTTTGTTGACTTTGCTGGTAGTGGTATTGTCCACATGGCTGGTGCTGCTGCCGCTATCTCTGGAGTGTTATTACTTGGCGCTCGTAAAGGTAAATATGGAGTAAATGGCCAAGTTAACCCAATTCCTGGCTCAAACTTACCTATGGCTACATTAGGTATGTTTATTCTATGGATGGGTTGGTTTGGCTTTAACGGTGGTTCACAGTTATTAGTATCAGATGCTGAGAATGCTTCAGCAGTTGCAAAAATCTTTGTTAATACTAACTCAGCTGCAGCGTTCGGCGCCGTATCGGCATTGATTGTGTGTAAAATGGTTTGGGGTAAAGCTGATTTAACTATGATTTTAAATGGTGCACTAGCGGGCTTAGTCGCTATTACTGCTGATCCATTATCACCTTCACTCGTGATGGCTGGTGTGATTGGCTTGGTTGCTGGTGGCGTTGTTATCTTCTCAATCATTGGCTTTGACCGCATCAAGATTGACGACCCAGTTGGTGCCATTTCAGTTCATGGTGTAGCGGGTTTCTTAGGTTTGATGTTAGTGCCGTTATCAAATGCTGATGCTAGCTTCGGTTCTCAGTTATTCGGCGCAGCAGTTATCTTTGGTTGGGTATTCGCTGCTTCATTAGCGGTATGGTTTGTGCTGAAAGTAACTATGGGGATCCGTGTAACAGAAGAAGAGGAATACAATGGTATGGATGCTTCTGACTGTGGTATTGATGCTTACCCTGAGTTTGTAAGTGTTAAGTCTGCTAGTTAATTATCTGATTTAATTTATGTTAATCAAAAGAGCCCGCTAAGGGCTCTTTTTGTATCTATATAAAAGAACCTTTGTGCTAAATTAAAGAGTAGCGATTGAACTTGAAGGTCTGATGATGAAAATATTTGCGTTAGTATTGATTGGATTTACATTTGCAGCTAGTCAGGTTTTTGCTGGGCAGGTTGTTGTGCGAAAGTCTTCTGAGCCTTTTGATGCTTTTGCTGTAAGGGATCAAGTTGCTAAAGATCATCAATGGCGTGAAGCTTTAAGAATGCAGCAGCAAATCCAGATTTTACAAGCCTTACCACTTGGGTGTTTACCCGTTGTAAAACCTTATCATTACTATCGTTGTAATGGGCTGTCGTACCGCCCTTATCAACATAAAAATCAAGAGCTTTTTATACAAATAGACCCTCCTCAAACCGAGGAATAGCCATATATCAATGTTGGTTTAGGTATTCACTTTATTTAATCTCCACTTTTTAGGCGATTTTTTAGTCAAATCTTTATCGTTTGACTAAACTTAGCTTAGCGTCTGTGGATTTAGGAGGGTGAGCCATGCTGACCATACAGAGTCATTGGATATATGAGCTGGCGATAAACCTTGCGTCAATTGCAGTTAGAGAAGCCAAGGTTGCTGTCTTTTTACTGTCATTTTTACTGCTATCTGGCTGCCAAACTACCCCTGAAACTACACAAAATCTTAATACTGACGCCTTGTTTTATGATGAGCTGTTTACGCCTGTAGCAATACAATCTCCTGAAGAAATTTTCGCACTACCACAAGAAGTGATCATAGAAGTTAAACAAGCCTATTTGAAAGATAAGTCGATCCGCAGTAAAAATTTAGCGGTACATGATTGGTTAGCTCAGTATATTGGTGCACAGCAAGGTGGCTTTGAATATCGCGATCATTACACTCGAAATGCCCAAGAAACCGCATTGAGTAGAATGGGCAACTGTATGTCATTAGTGGTACTTTCAGCCGCATTGGCTGATGTTTTTAATATACCTGTTGAGTTCCAAGATATTGACGTTGAGCCTGTTTGGGATAAGCGAGGAGGATTTTATTTAGTCAATGGTCATGTCAACCTACTGTTCTCTCCTGTTGCAGAATCTAATACCTACTTTGTACGTGGAAGTAAGGTGTTAATTGATTTTCTGCCAGAGCGGGCTATAAGAGGTTACAGTAAAAAAACAGTTAATAAGCAAACACTTACAGCAATGTATTATAACAACGTTGCTGCAGAGGCGCTAGTCAGTCAACAACTTGACTTAGCTTACGCCTTAGTTAAAAAAAGTATTCAACTAGACCCTTACTATGTATCAAGTATTAATACATTAGCGGTTATTTATCGTCGCAAGGGAGATGATAAAAAAGCTGAGCAAGCCTATCGAGCTGCGTTAAGTGTCGACTCGCATGATGTCACAACCTTATTTAATTTAGCTTTGATTTTAGGCGAACAAGATAGATTAGAGGAGTGGGCTGAAGTCCATAAAATATTGGAGTTAGCTCGTATAAATAATCCGTTTTATTACTATGATATGGCGCAACATGCGTATTTTGAGAAACAATATCAAGAAGCCTTGGTATGGTATAAGCGTGCCGTTGAGAAAGCCGATTATCGTCATGAGTTTTATTTTGGTTTGTCTCGCGCTTATTGGGCAACAGGCGACCAGACATTAGCGAAAAAGAATATGGAAAAAGCCCTTACGTTAACCGGCGACCTAAACAATAAACGTCGTTACCAAAGTAAGTTACAAGCAATGAAAAGTTGGTAGACTAGTGGTTTTGAGTGACTTTAAATGTGAGTCTAGTACGTTGGTTACAGTTAATCATTGGTAGTGGGCTTTTTCTGCATCCAGCAATATTTTTTGATAAACAGTACTGTGTTTTAAGCTTGAAATCGCTTTATCAATGGCCTTTGCCGTATCAGGACTATGGCAAGCAATATGGCGCTGAGCAGGGGCAAATAAAACCACTTCAGTGATCTCTTGATCAGTATTAACCTTGTGTTTCACTTGGTTTCGATAATAATTAAAAATTCTTCTTTCTAAAACAATCGCTTGTGTATGCCCTTCAAACAACATTAATACCTGGCTTTTTTGGTTGCTCATTTCATTATAATCTTGATGCTTGAAGGTCATTTGTTTAAATTCTTCGCCTAAATATTGATTGGCATTTTGAAAACCGATTAAAGATATACGTAATAAGTCTTCCAACTTATTGATGTTTAAGTTGTTTTTTGACAAATAAAATACATTGTTTTGGTACTCAATTAAGCTTTGAGTCAGGTAAAGTTTGTCTAGATTTGCTGGTGCATTAATGATGCAATCTACGGCTTTGGTACTCACTAACCGAGAGGCTCGAAGGTTGGAAGCAAAAGTAATATTGGCAATTTCTAAATCATGCATCTTTAGCGCAGCGTTTAATAACTCGTATTGCACTCCACCATTTTTATGGATAAAAAAATAAGGTTCAATGCTATGGCTTGTTGCGAAACTAATTTTTTTCGGCGAAGAATTGGCTAACGCTGTAGCACTACACAATAAACAGCATATTATTAATCCGCAGTATGTAAAAATGAGGTTTAATGTGTTTTGTTTAGTGTAATTAGATTGATCCAAAATATCCTACCTAAAAATGGCCACATTAACGGTATTTTCACCATCACATCAGTGTTTGCTTAATTATAACAATAGTTTTTCATTGTTGCTGAATATATATCGCTTAGGTCATTCATTTACTCGTGCTTGATGAGGGAAAAGTTATTTTTAGAAATTACTAATCCATTTAAATACAGATGCTTAGTTGTGAATATTGGGTTTGGGTAATCATTGGTTGATTTGTTAGGTGATAGTAAGTAAATTTACTAATCAAACAATTTAAAATAGCATGGTTAGCCACGAATAGAATTGGGGTTGGCTAATATTTAATCGCCGGAGTTGTAAATTATTATGAGTTATAAAAATGATGATGTTCGTATCAATGAAGTAAAAGAACTATTGCCACCGGTTGCTATTTTAGAACGATTTCCGGCGTCTGAAAAAGCTTCAGAAACGGTTTTTAATGCGCGACACAGTATTCATCAAATTCTAGCAAGAAAAGATGACCGTTTACTTGTCATCATAGGCCCATGCTCTATACATGATCCAAAAGCAGCACTTGAATATGGCCAGCGATTAGTTTCAATGAGGCAGAAATATGCCGGTGAGTTAGAAGTGGTTATGCGTGTTTACTTTGAAAAACCACGTACAACAGTCGGTTGGAAAGGCCTGATTAATGACCCTTATATGGATAACAGTTTTCAATTAAATGATGGTTTACGCACAGCACGTAAATTATTGGTTGATTTAAATGATCTTGGTGTGCCAACCGCTGGTGAATATCTGGATATGATTACACCGCAATATTTGGCGGATATGATGTGTTGGGGAGCGATTGGCGCTCGTACGACAGAGTCTCAAGTGCATCGAGAGTTGGCTTCAGGTCTCTCGTGTCCAGTGGGGTTTAAAAATGGTACTGATGGCACCATAAAGGTGGCAATTGATGCGATTGGTGCAGCGAGTGCACCGCATCATTTCTTATCAGTGACTAAATATGGTCATTCTGCGATTGTGTCGACCAAAGGTAATTTAGACTGCCATATTATTTTACGCGGCGGTAAAACGCCTAATTACAGCGAACAAGACGTTAAAAACATACAATCTCAATTATTAGCAGCAAAGTTACTAGACAATGTAATGATTGATTTTAGCCATGCTAATAGTGCTAAAGATTTTAAACGACAAATGCTTGTTGCAGACGATGTTGCAGGTCAAATTGCAGCTGGTAATGAAGGAATTTTTGGGGTAATGGTTGAAAGCCATTTAGTAGAAGGCCGCCAAGATATCATTGATGGTAAAGTGGCATGCTATGGTCAGAGTGTGACAGATGCATGTATTGGTTGGCAAGATACTGAATCATTACTTGCGACCCTGAGTGAAAGTGTGATTAGGCGTCGCGGCTAACGCAGAGGTAAGGTAATTAAATAAGGCGTTAATAACGCCTTATTTTTTTGCATTTTCAGTAAGGTACTCATTGGCTTTGGCTAATGAACCAAATGCAGAGATGAGATTGTTACGGCCCTTATCTTGCAGCTCTGGATTTCCTGATTCAATCATCATCCAAACCCATGTTTGGATTAATTGTAGTGGAGGATATTTAACGTTTGCATTGTCCAGCATAAAGCATCCTAGATATTGTTTACTACTATCAAAAACTGCCTTTACCACCCATATTCGGCAGTTAATAACATCGAAGTAAAGGGTAACAAATTCTGATCTTTGACATAACTATTTTTCATCAAAATTTACATTAATTAGCTAAATAAATCTTCAAATTTAGTTCTTTTTAATTATTAATGTTCATTTTTGTAAGTCTAAAGTTGTACTGGCATTGTTGCAAGGTTCTATTGTGCTTCTTTTTATTGATGTTTACGCCTAGTTTGCGATGTCGCTATCGCCAAGTGGTATGATACAAAGGCGTATAAGTAACATTTTTATCCGCATGTTTTTCATGAAATCTAAATGGTAATTTGGAGTATTAAATGCGTCCATCGGCTTATTTTGAAGGCCCTGTTGGTAAACTTAATTGGCAAGTGTTAAAAATGCTACGTCCTTATCTTCTTGAATTTAAAGGTCGTATCGCTTTAGCTATGTTTTGTTTAATCATAGCTAAACTAGCCAGTGTGGGTTTACCGTTTATTTTAAAAGAGTTGGTTGACACTTTAACCCTTGTTGACAGTCAAGCTGTGGTTAAAACATTAGTTGCTGTTCCTGTGGCTCTTGTTTTGGCTTATGGTGGGGTGCGCTTTTTAAATGTGGTCATAGGTGAAATTCGTGACACATTATTTGGGCGAGTAACAGAAAGAGCGATGCGCCGTTTAGGATTGGCAGTATTTACTCATTTGCATCAATTAGATTTAGATTATCATTTAGACCGCAGAACAGGCGGTTTATCTCGTGATATCGAGCGCGGAACCAGTGGCGTAAGTTTTTTAATGCGTTTTATGGTGTTCAATATTGTGCCAACCTTACTCGAGATTGCCTTGGTAGTAGGTATTTTCTTTTATCAATATGGGATTAGCTTTGCGCTGATAACCTTAGTTTCAGTCGTTGCTTATGTTGGCTACTCAGTGATGGCAACCGAGTGGCGAACAGAGTTTGTTCGCGAGGCAGCAAAGGCTGATTCACTGTCCAATACCCGTGCTATCGATAGTCTGTTAAATTACGAAACGGTCAAATATTTCAATAATGAGTCATATGAAGCGTCTCGTTATGACAATGCACTTTGCGACTGGGAAGCGGCCAAACGTAAAAATCGTTTATCGTTATTTGCTTTAAATGCAGGACAAGCGCTCATTATTGCTTTGGCTATGACTGCAATGATGGGGTTAGCAGCCTATGAAGTAACAGAATCAACCATGACCATCGGTGATTTTGTGTTAATTAACGCCTTTATGATGCAGTTATTTATACCGCTAAATTTCTTGGGTTTTGTTTATCGAGAAATCCGCGGCGCATTGGCCAATATTGAGCGCATGTTTACTATTTTAGATAAGGTGCCCAAAGTAGTTGATTCGCCCAACGCCAGTGGAAAATCGCCAACAATTGGTGCGCTGCAATTCAAACAAGTGAGTTTTCAGTATGATGAGAGAACGGTGTTAAAGGACATCAGTTTTGATGTGCCGGTTGGTCAAAAAATAGCGGTTGTGGGCGATAGCGGTGCAGGCAAATCAACGTTAATAAAATTGCTGTTTCGATTTTATGATGTTAATCAAGGCCAAATATTAATTGATGGCATAGATATAAAAGACTTAACTCAACAGGCGTTGCGCCAAGCGATAGCCATTGTGCCGCAAGATACTGTGCTTTTTAATGATAGTCTTTATGAGAATATTCGCTATGGTCGTTTAGATGCAACTCAAGCTGAAATAGAGCAGGCTGTTGAGTTAGCGCATTTAACAGACTTTATTGAGTCTTTACCCGATAAATGGCAAACCAAAGTCGGTGAGCGAGGCTTGAAGCTATCAGGTGGGGAAAAACAACGAGTCTCTATTGCAAGGGCAATTTTAAAATCAACCCCTATTTTAGTGTTCGATGAAGCCACATCCTCTCTAGATAGTCGTTCTGAAAAAGCGATTTTGAATGCATTAAGGGATGCTGCAAAGGGTCATACAAGCCTAGTTGTTGCTCATAGATTATCGACTATTATAGATGCTGATAATATTATTGTATTAAGTCAGGGGAAAGTTGTAGAGTCTGGAACTCATAATCAGTTAATTAATGCTCAGGGCTTATATGCTCATTTATGGCAAATTCAAAATGAGCGCGCATAAGTGCGACTGGTGTTTTATAAACGGGTTTGAGTATAATTAACTGAATCGTTTTAGATCATGTGTTGCGTTTGCTTGAGTATCATCTCTAGCCAGCGTTAAATTGTTAACTTACGAGTACATTTAGTGCCAATAACATACGGAGGTGGCTGATGCAGAATATTCCTTTAATAGCAGCCTTAGAAGGCACACAACATAAAGTGAATACAGACTGGTTTGCTATTATGGCGATGCTAAAATCAAAAGAAATGTCAGATGAAGATGTTCAAAATGTTTATAACGAACTTTGCGCAGGATTACGCGTAACGACTCGTGGGGTCACTTTATCTAAAATGAATAACAATAATAATAACGAACAAATCATTAAATCTTCAGGAGATAAAGACCTGTTTATTTAAATAGATAATTTCTAATCCTGCTAGGCAGGGAAATAATTGTCGATCAGATAGTTACTTTTTCTGCCAGCCGATACAAACAAGTTTGATTAAGGAGTGATTAGGCTCTATGGGTAACAGTCTAGTGATACGTCCTTGTTGATAACACACCATCTCGCCTTCAATCTCAGTTAAGCGATCACAGCTTTTGCAGCTGTTGCTTATTTCTTTTTGCTCGATAACTGATTTTCTGCCATTTAATTCCACTTAAATCACCTCGCTTATCTTGGAGAACCAAACTGTTCGAGTATCGCCATAAAGTATGACCTACTTTGCATAATGCTCGAAAGTGTGATCTGAGTACTGATTAGTTTAGCTTATTATGAAATAGCGATAAAGGTATACTTTAGGTGTATTTAACCTCAATCGGCTTATACTCAACAGATAACAAGATTACGAGGGCTGTGTGATGGAGGGGTAAGGTATGCGGATAAATAAGGCTTTAGTCTCCAGCATTTTAGTCGATACTATAATAAGGTCTATTTTTTAGGTGTACGGTTATGGATATTAAACCTTTACGTGATTATTCCACTATTAGAGCAACTGAGCCTAAAAAGCTTGATGATACTTCAGTAACTCCCTCAAATTCAAAAGCTATACTGAACTCGCAGCTGGAAAACAAGCCGAGCATGTCTGTTAATCAAATCACTAAAAGATTAATGAATGGGCAAATTTTAGCAGCCCAAGAGAAGGTGACGTTAGCATCTGGTAATCAATCAATGGCACTATTATATCGCAGTGCCATTGATGCGATAGATGAAGAGCTTGATTTAGTTTTAGGTGAGAATAATGTCAACAAACCCTTAGGCGGTGAGATTGATTACAGCCCTCAAGCAACGGCGGATCGTATTGTAACCTTTGCGACTGGTTATTTTGGGCTGCATCAACAGCAAAATGTTGAGCTTGATTTTGATGAGCAACTTAACAGTTTTATGGATAAGATTTCTGGCGCGATTGAAAAGGGTTTTAATGAAGCAATAGCCATTTTAGACGGCCTTAAGGTGTTGGAGGGAGACATTGCTATAGGGGTAGAACAAACTTATCAAAATGTCCAAAGCGGATTAGCCAAATTTAAACAAGACATGCTACATTTTAAGGACAAAACCTCAGAATAAGGGATGTATATGTGGGTAACTGGCGAAGTCATTGAGAGAAAGGATTGGAACGATAAACTTTTCTCATTAAAAATAAAAGCAGACGTTGAACCTTATATTGCCGGCCAGTTTATTAAGTTAAGTCAAATACGTGACGATAAACGAATAGCCAGAGCCTATTCGATAGTGAACCCACCCGGCAATGATTTTGTTGAAGTGTTAGCCGTTGCAGTGGAAGAAGGGCAATTATCTCCTGATCTTCAATCACTTAATCCTGGTGATAAGATTGAAGTTACCGCTAAAGCAACAGGATTTATGACTTTAGATGAAATACCTCATGGTGAATTACAAGGTCAGCACCTTTGGTTATTAGCAACAGGTACCGCGGTTGGGCCATTCATTGCCATGTTACTTACCGATGAACCATGGCAAAGGTTCAATAAGGTTGTATTGGTTTATGGTGTTCGCTTGGCTGCTGACTTAGCTTACCTAGATACCATTAAGCAGTTGTCATTAAAGTATCCAGAGCAATTTATTTTTGTGCCGATTGTGACTCGCGAAGACTTTGCTGGAGCATTGACTTGCCGTATCCCGGAAGCGATCACTAGCGGTTTGCTGGAGCAAAAAGTTGGGATTGCCCTTAGTGAAGAAGACTCTCAAGTCATGATTTGTGGTAACCCGGGGATGATAAGTGATGCTCAAAACGCCTTACTTGAATTAGGTCTCACTAAAAATCTACGCAGAACACCTGGGCAAATTACTGTCGAAAAATATTGGTAGCCACATAGTTGGCTTCCCTTGCCTCGAATGATTGAAAAAATCATAACCAACACTTGCCTACCTCTAGATGATCATTTACTCTTGACGCGATTGATAATAATTATCATTGCGGTGATGTCTAACCTGTGTTCAAGTTAAATTTTATCGCAAATACAAAGCGATTTATGCAAATGGAGAAGGTAAGCATGAGAGTGGTAAAAGGTGCAGCAGTATTAGGATTAGCCTGTTTAGCAAGTTCGGCTATGGTGAGCCCCGTTTGGGCTGATGATGCATTAACTGTTTATTCATATCGACAAGCATTTTTAGTTGAGCCTATTCTAGAGAAATTCACGGAAGACACCGGTATTAAAGTGAACCTTGTGTTTGCCAAAGACGGTATTGCAGAGCGTATGGCTCGCGAAGGTCGCTTATCTCCCGCAGATGTTGTGTTAACTTCAGATTTCTCACGCTTAATGGAGTTAGTTGATAAACAATTGGTTGCACCGGTTAACAATGAGGTGATTAATACTAATATTCCTGAATTATATCGTTCACCACAAAACGATTGGTATGCACTAACGATGCGAGTGCGCAATGTGTATTCTTCAAAAGAGCGTACTGGAAAAATCGATATAGATTACGAAGACTTAGCTAAACCTGAGTACAAAGGTAAAATTTGTACACGCAGTGGTAAGCACCCTTACAATGTGGCATTAGTGGCATCAATGATCGCCCATCATGGCCAAGCTGAAACAAAAACCTGGTTAGAAGGGGTAAAAGCTAACCTTGCGCGTAAGCCGCAAGGTAATGACCGCGATCAAGTATTGGCGGTAAAAGAGGGGATGTGTGACGTTGCCATAGGTAATAGTTATTACTACGGCAACATGATGATGGATCAAAAACAAAAAAGCTGGGCGGAAGCTGTTTATATCAACTTCCCGAATCAAGCTAATCGTGGATCCCATATTAATGTGTCAGGAATGGCGTTAGCAAAGTTTGCACCTAACAAGGATAACGCGATAAAATTAATGGCATTTTTAACTTCAGATGTTGCTCAAAAAGCGTACGCAGAAGTCAATATGGAATATCCGGTTAAAGCGGATGTTAAACCGTCTGCAATGGTTGCCTCATGGGGAGACTTTAAAGCGGATTCATTACCCATATATAAGCTGGCAGAAAATCACCAAGCAGCGGTTAAGCTTCTTGATGAGGTCAAATTTGATTTGTAACACCTAATTAGTTTTTTAGGTTTCAAGCCAGTTTAGCTTTTTATTCAATACGGTGCCGAGGATGGTGCCGTATTGGTTTAACTGGATAGTTTATATGATTTTAGGCCTAAACAGAGGCTGGTCTCTTGCAAGTTATTCAATTGCAACAATATTAATATTGCCACTGATTGCATTAATTGTGCAGTCAACTCTTCCCGATGAAGCTGTTTTTAGTCATCTTTTTGATACAGTGTTGCCTGCTTACATCGTCAATAGTTTATCGCTAATGGTGTTTGTTGGTCTAGGTTCATTGATACTTGCAATCCCATGCGCTTGGTTTGTTGCTCGTTGCGAGTTTCCAGGTAGGCGATATTTTCAATGGTTATTGCTATTGCCGTTAGCCATGCCTGCTTATATTGTTGCCTATGTTTATACCGATTTGTTGGATTATGCAGGGCCGGTACAACGTGCTTTAAGAAGTACATTTGAATGGAGTTCGCCGCAAGATTATTATTTTCCACCTATTCGCAGTCTCAGCGGGGCTGCTATTATGTTGTCGCTAGTATTGTTTCCCTATATTTATTTGTTGGCACGCACTGCCTTTATGGAGCAATCATCTAGTTTATTGCATGCTTCAAGGGTAATGGGATGCAGCCCTTGGCAAAGCTTCTGGCGATTAGCGTTACCTTTGGCACGTCCAGCTTTAGCAGTGGGTGTTGCATTGGTGGCGATGGAAACCGCAGCAGACTATGCCACCGTGAGTTATTTTGCTGTGCCGACATTAACCACAGCAGTTTATGATACTTGGTTAGGTTATGGCAGCTTAACTGCGGCAGCGAAATTGTCAGCGATGATATTATTAGTGATTTTTGTCATGATAGGCGTAGAGCGTTTTGCTCGACGCAAACAAGAATTATTTCAAAAGCAAAGTGCGTTATTGGAAAGTGATCGTTATCAATTGATCGGTTTGCGGGCTTTTGGAGCTTGGGCTTATTGCGCCATACTTTTAATTTTGGCCTTTCTATTGCCGTTTGGTATTCTCGTTGGATATGCCATCGACTATTTTGAGCAAAGCTGGGACGATAGGTTTTGGCAATATAGTTGGAATAGTTTGTATATTGCAGCTCTTGTCAGTGGTATTTGTATTTTAATGGCATTATTACTGATGTTTGTTCGTCGCGTTAGCCCTCGCAATTCCGATAACCTCCCTTCAAGATTAAGCAGTACTGGTTATGCCTTACCGGGTACAGTACTCGCCATTGGTGTATTGGTGCCACTAACTTATCTTGATTTTGCGATTAATGATGTTTACGACTGGTTTGGTGCAAGGGGACCTGGATTGCTGTTTACTGGGAGTGTGTTTGCACTCATTTTTGCATTTTGTGTGCGTTTTATTGCCATTGCTATTGGCAGTTTAGAGAACAGTTATAAACGCATTTCACCTTCTTTGGATATGGCCAGCATTACCATGGGACAAAAACCAAGACAACTAATGATGCGGATCCACTTACCTTTGTTACGCAAAGGGATATTTGCTGGGGCGTTATTAGTATTTATTGAAAGCATGAAAGAGCTCCCCGCAGCGTTATTATTACGGCCTATTGGTTTTGAAAACTTAGCTACTTACGTATTCCAATTTGTGTCAGACGAAAAATTAGAGCATGGGGCACTCGCTGCAATTGTGATTGTTTTTGTTGGTTTAATCCCGTTAATTTATTTAAACCGTTCGTTGGAGCATACCAGTTAATATGTCTACTTTATCTATTGAAAATGTGTTCAGCGATTATCAAGGACAAGTGATTTTACAAGATTTAAATTTGACCTTACAGCAAGGAGAAATAGTAGCACTTTTAGGCCCTAGTGGCTGTGGTAAAACCACATTATTAAGAGCTATCGCAGGGTTACAGCCTATTACTCAGGGGAGTATCTGCATTAACGGTACTTGTTTAAGTGGTGATCATGTTTTTATTCCCAGCGATAAACGGGGTGTGGGAATGATTTTTCAAGATTATGCGTTATTCCCGCACTTAACGGTGGCTGATAATATTTTATTTGGTGTGAAGGGGTTAGATAAAGAGCAACGGCAAGCTCGTTTAGATGAAATGCTTGAGCTGGTGAAGTTGACCGGGCTTGGTAAACGTTATCCGCATGAGCTATCCGGTGGCCAGCAGCAACGAGTTTCTATTGCTAGGGCATTGGCTTATGAGCCTGAATTATTATTGCTAGATGAACCCTTCTCTAATATTGACTCTCAAGTGCGTAACGAGATGATGTTAGAAATTCGCCATATCTTAAAGCAACGTGATGTCAGCGCAGTATTTGTTACCCATAGTAAAGATGAAGCATTTGTCTTTGCCGATCAATTAGCTTTGTTTAAGCAGGGCGCTATTGCGCAGCATGGTTTAGCAGAAGATTTATACGCTAAGCCAAATGATAGGTATGTGGCTGACTTTTTAGGTGCGGGAAACTATTTACCTATTTCAGTAAAAAATAGCCATGAAGTTCACTCACCTATTGGTGTATTGCAAAGCAGTCATGTAATCAATTACCCTGTTGATTACCAAGGTGAAATGTTGTTAAGGCCACAGCAAATCGAACTTGTTGCTAATGAGCAAGGTAAAGCTATGATCATTGAACGCCGTTTTTTAGGTACAGTTTGTCATTATTGGGTTAAAGTGGGCGAGCATCGAATAGAAGTAAAAAGCCAAGCTTTACAATTATCTATTGGACAAAAAGTCGATTTATTTGCGCCAGTGCACCCCTTGGTTATTTTTTAATTGTGTCTTAATCAAAAGCAATCTACATTTATTCTTCTTATTTTTGAACAAATGTAGCTTGATTTTGGTATTTAATATCAAGCTTGACAATTCAGTACAAACAACAATCTAGGTGGTATGTTTCAACATGGATAATCAAATTATGCCCCGCGAGCAACTAGGGATTTGCGCAGAAGGTAACTTACACAGTGTTTATTTGATGTTTAACGCTAACGATGGCGTTGAAGATCAACTTCGCCCATCGATTGCCAGTGTTGCACAATATATCTATGAACTGACAGACCAATATGCCGACAGTGCATTCAATGGTTTTGTTGCAATCGGAGCTAATTTTTGGGATACCTACTACCCAAATGCTCGTCCAGCGTTATTAAAGCCTTTCCCTGCGATGAATGAGGGTAATCGCGATGCTCCGGCAATCGAATACGATTTATTTGTTCATATACGCTGTGATCGGTTTGATATTTTGCATCTTGTTGCCAATGAAATTAACCAAATGTTTGAAGATTTAGTGGAATTGGTAGATGAAGAGCGCGGCTTCCGCTTTATGGATAATCGCGATTTAACCGGTTTTGTTGATGGTACAGAAAACCCTAAAGGACGCAATCGCCAACAAGTTGCATTAGTGAGCGATGAAGATCCTGAGTTTAAAGGTGGTAGTTATATCCACGTGCAAAAATATGCGCATAATCTTAGTAAGTGGCATAGATTACCTGTTAAAAAACAAGAAGACATTATTGGTCGCACAAAGCAAGATGATATTGAATATGCGTCAGAAGATAAACCGCTCACTAGCCACATCAAGCGAGTAAATTTGAAAGATAGTGCGGGTAATTCAATGGAGATTTTACGTCAGAGCATGCCTTATGGTTCGATTAAAGAGCAAGGTTTGATGTTTATTTCTAGTTGTAAAACCCCCGATAACTTCGAGCAAATGCTGCGCAGCATGATATTTGGTGATGGTCATGGTAATCATGACCACTTGATGCAGTTTACTAAAGCGTTAACTGGCTCGTCATTTTTTGCACCTTCGTTAGATTTTTTAACTCAGTGGGATGAAGGTTGAGTTAGCTGATTTGAGATTAGGCAGTAAAAAAGCAATGCGAACTGCATTGCTTTTTTATGATTGCCAATGACAGGCAGGATAAAATGCTGCTACTAGCTACTCTGCGTAGTTAAATAGTGACTTTACGGTTTCTAGAGTGTCGTCAATGGTTTTAATGCTTGATGGACAGATAAAGATAGTGTCATCACCGGCAATCGTGCCTAAAATTCCTTCAGGTTTGCCGATTGAGTCAAGTAAACGTGCAATTAATTGCGCGGCACCAGGACTGGTTCTAACCACAATCATGGCTTGATTATGATCAACATCCAAGACCAGGTTTTTTAATGGACTTCCAGCAGTAGGTACGCCTAATTCAGCGGGTAAACAATACACCATTTCTTGTTTGGCATTACGCGTTCGCACCGCGCCAAATTTACTGAGCATGCGCGAAACTTTTGATTGGTTAATATTGCCGAATCCTTCAGTTTGCAAGGCATTAACAATTTCGCTTTGACTGCCAAAACGCTCTTCTTTAAGAATCGCTTTAAATGTTTTGATCAAATCATCCTGACTTTTATTGGTTGGCATAAAGTATTTTCATCTTATAGTTGTTATTCATAAAAACGCTTTATTTTGAATATAAGTAGCTTAACTGTCAAGAAAAACTCATTTTTGATGAATAAAAATTCACTGCGCAATTAGTTGTATTGGCGCGAATTGTTTACTTGGTGCTTGCCACCCCAGTTAACACCATAATGGTGTTACCGCTTTGGTCTAATAAATGAAGTTGCTTGTTTATCATTTGTATTTGGTTGACTAAAGGCAATGTTTGCAAGACTTGTTGCTCTTGTTGCATTAACGCCTCAATACAAGCTTTGCGAGTTAACCCATCTGAAGTTAATGTCAGTTGCTTGCCTGTTATTTGGTATTGGCCAAAAAAGCCATTACAACTGGTATTGCCAGTTAATTTACCATTTTCTGCAAATATTAATTTGGCTGAACTGTAATCGGTCACAGTGTTAGATTGGACTGAATCGACTCGCCACTCGCCGATAATATTATATTCGGGCTCGATATTGCTGGTGGTTTGACAGGCGCTTAAAGACAAAATAACTGCTACAGCACCAATGAAATGTTTTATCATGGGATATTCACTGAAAAGACTTTAATTAGCGCTATTCTACTACTAGGCACAATACTGTGTAAAAGTGTGATCTACTGTTCAGTGCTTTTATTAGGAAAATTTAATGATCAAATGGTTAAAAGTCCTGCATTATATCGGCTCGTTGATGATGTTGTTTGGTGGGTACTTACTTTTATTTACCCAAACCAGTCAGCAAATTGATGGCATGATGGTTGTTGCATCATTAATAGGCTTAGGATTATTGATGATGGCGCCATATCCTGTCGCATTAGTCATTGAGTGGTCTCATCGTCAGCAAAAGCAACAACAAATAACCATCAAGAAAACTCAAACCAACACGTTAGACAAAGTACAACCTAATGAATCGCAGGATAAGTAGTTGATTATTTACCGACTCGCCACTCTTACTGATGTTGCCCAACTTCATGAACTAGAGACTTTACATGTGAATGCTGAACTTAGCAGCTACGATCCCAGCCTACAAGCTCAGGGTTTATCACGTGGGCAGCTTGAGTCGCTCATCGAGCAACATTGGATCATGCTGGCATTAAACGAGCAGACAATTATTGGTTATGTGATTGCGGCTAAATGGTCATTTTTTGCGAAGCAGTCTTTGTATCAAAAAATGATTGCTCTATTGCCGAACATTAATATCAGTCAAGGTCAGTTTCCGGTAAAGGTAACCATTGCTAACAGTTGCCAGTACGGTCCAATATGGATTGATCAACAATATCGTGGACAAGGGATATTTGCTAAATTGGTTGATGGGTTAGCAAGTAAAGTTAAAATAAATGTCAGGTTTTTAGTGGCTTATATTGCTGAAGATAACGAACGCTCATTTAAGGCTCATACTCAATATGCGGATATGCAGGTTGTCGATTATTTTAGTTTTCAGCAGCGTGACTTTTATTTATTAATCAAAGCGGTTTAATGGCATTTTTAAGGTGCTTGGGTGGATTGTATGTCTGTTGAAGCAAAATTTAACACTTTGTTTGGGGCTTTTAAGGATTTGCAACTAAGTGCATTTGATAATATTAAACTTGTTGTTGCAGTATTAAGTGAGTCACAGCAGGATTTTAGTTGTCATGAAATTACTCTTGATCCTACAGAGGGGGATTAGTGTACTTTGCCGTCTGCTGGTTGGAAGGATGGATTGTTTGCGGCCCATGTAATCAATATCAAGTATCATTCAAACTTTGTGATAACCCTAGTAGTATAAAAGTGCTCAGCCAAATTGATGTACCAATAATGAGTATGCAACAAGTCAGCTTTATGTGTGTTGAAAGCGCTCACTTTGATCATTGCTGATATTTTTAGTTATTGTAGATAATAAAAAACCGCCCGCAGGCGGTTTTTGTAATACATTTATTTATAAGCCGGCATCAGCGCGTAAAACTTCTGCTTTATCAGTTGCTTCCCATGGGAAACATTCACGGCCAAAATGGCCATAAGCTGCCGTTTGTTGGTAAATCGGACGCGCTAAATCTAGCATTGCTGTTAAGCCATACGGACGTAGTTCGAAGTGTTGACGTACTAATTTAATTAATACTTCCTCAGACACTTTTCCTGTGCCAAATGTTTCGATGCTAATCGATGTTGGCTCGGCCACGCCAATGGCATAAGATACTTGAATCTCACAGCGGTCAGCTAAACCAGCAGCAACAATGTTTTTAGCAACATAACGCGCAGCATATGCTGCACTACGGTCGACTTTTGAAGGGTCTTTACCTGAGAATGCTCCACCACCATGGCGAGCCATGCCACCATAAGTATCTACGATGATTTTGCGGCCTGTTAGACCACAGTCACCCACAGGACCACCAATCACAAAGCGACCGGTTGGGTTAATGAAAAACTTGGTGTCTTTATTTAACCATTGCGCAGGTAATACAGGTTTGATGATGGTTTCCATCACACCTTCAATGAGATCTGCTTGCTTGATGTCTTCGCGGTGTTGAGTGGACAATACGATAGCATCGATACCAACAATTTTACCTTCATTATAAGCAAAGGTTACTTGGCTTTTTGCATCAGGGCGCAGCCAAGGCAATGTGCCATCTTTACGTACTTCAGATTGGCGTTTAACCAATTTGTGAGCGTAAGTAATAGGGGCTGGCATTAATACGTCAGTTTCGTTGCTAGCATAGCCAAACATTAACCCTTGGTCGCCGGCACCTTGCTCTGCTGGATCTTCACGGTCAACACCTTGGTTGATGTCTGGCGATTGCTTACCAATTGCGTTTAATACTGCACAAGAATCTGCGTCAAACCCCATGTCTGAGTGGGTATAACCGATTTCACGGACGGTTTTACGGGTAATTTCTTCGATATCAACCCAAGCAGAGGTGGTCACTTCGCCACCCACTAATACCATGCCTGTTTTGACATAGGTTTCACACGCAACGCGAGCTTTAGGATCTTGCTCAAGAATTGCGTCTAATACCGCATCAGAAATCTGATCGGCGATTTTATCTGGATGACCTTCTGAAACTGATTCAGAAGTGAACAAGTGCTTTGCCATAGTTGGAAGTTCTCGTCGTTTGCTGGAAGAAAAAATTTTAAAAAAGTATACGTCTAGACGTCTATTCTAGTCGAAATCGATTTTGATAACACCCCTGTATACGATCAAAAGCTAAGTTTTGTGCAATACCGCAAAAATTCATTTTTAGTCCATTGTTTTTGTTTCATATCAAATTTAATTAACTTTATGATTAATTTTGACTTTTGTGATGGCCGAACAATTTGCCGTTTCTATTTTGTACAAAAATATGAACAATCTAATTTATGAAAATAAATTTAATTCATGCTTGCAATGATGAAATTAGCTTTTGTTTAGTGATTATTTATTTTGTGTTAGCGCTAACTTTCTGGTTTTAGATAGTTTTATCATAATAACTAGCGTGTAAGTTGGTGGGATATTAACCGCGACGAAATATAAATTTGCGTCACGCCGCCGAGTAAGGGAAAATATGACTCCATAATTGCCCGCTAGACCTCATCAACAAGAACAAGCAGGAGAGAGCATGTCATCTCGTAAAGAACTCGCTAACGCAATTCGTGCGTTAAGTATGGATGCCGTTCAAAAAGCTAATTCTGGACACCCAGGCGCACCAATGGGTATGGCCGATATTGCTGAAGTGTTATGGAATGATTTTTTAAAGCACAACCCTAACAACCCAAATTGGGCAGACCGCGACCGTTTTATTTTATCTAACGGCCATGGTTCTATGCTTATCTACTCTTTACTGCACTTAACCGGTTATGCACTGCCAATTGAAGAATTAAAACAATTCCGTCAATTACACTCAAAAACACCTGGGCACCCAGAATACGGTTACACCCCTGGTGTTGAAACAACCACAGGCCCATTGGGTGCGGGTATCAGTAATGCCGTCGGTATGGCGATTGCTGAAAAAACTTTAGCCGCTCAATTCAACCGCCCAGGTTTTGATATTGTTGATCACTTCACATATTGTTTCTTAGGTGATGGCTGTTTAATGGAAGGTATCTCTCATGAGGCTTGTTCATTAGCAGGTACATTAGGTTTAGGTAAGTTAATTGCATTTTGGGATGACAACGGTATTTCTATCGATGGTCATGTTGAAGGCTGGTTTACTGACGACACACCAAAACGTTTTGAATCTTATGGTTGGCATGTTATTGCAGACGTTGATGGCCATGATAGTGATGCTATCCGTGCTGCAATTGAACAAGCTAAAGCTGTCACAGACAAGCCAACCATGATTTGTTGCAAAACCATTATTGGTTTTGGTTCACCAAATAAGTCTGGTAGCCACGATTGTCACGGAGCGCCACTTGGTGATGCTGAAATTGCAGCGGCTCGTGAATTTTTAGGTTGGCCACACGCACCATTTGATATTCCTGCTGATGTTTATGCGGGTTGGGATGCAAAAGAGCAAGGTCAAATGAATGAAGCAGCATGGAACGATAAGTTTGCTGCATATCAAGCTGCATTTCCTGAATTAGCTGCAGAATATGAACGCCGTGTATTAAAAGGTGAACTACCAGCTGAATTTGAAGCCAAAGCGCAAGCCTTTATTCAAGAGTGCCAAGATAAAGGCGAATCTATTGCAAGTCGTAAAGCGTCACAAAATGCCATTGGTGTATTTGGTGCCATGTTACCTGAATTACTAGGTGGTAGTGCTGACTTAGCTGGATCAAACTTAACCCTTTGGTCTGGTTCTAAAGGGATTCAAGATGATCCTGCTGGCAATTATATTTTCTACGGTGTTCGTGAATTCGGTATGAGCGGCATAATGAACGGCGTGTCTTTACACGGTGGTTTCATCAATTATGGCGCAACCTTCATGATGTTTATGGAGTACGCTCGTAATGCGGTACGTATGTCTGCGTTAATGGGTATTCAAAATATCTTTGTTTACACCCATGACTCAATTGGTCAAGGTGAAGATGGCCCTACTCACCAACCCGTTGAGCAGTTAGCTAACTTGCGCTTAACACCTAATATGGCGGTATGGCGTCCATGTGATGCAGCAGAAACTGCAGTAGCTTGGAAAGCAGCTATTGAGCGTCGTGATGCACCAACGTCATTAATTTTTAGCCGTCAAGGCTTAAAAGCACAAGCGCGTAATGCTGAGCAGCTAGTAAATGTAGCTAAAGGTGCATATGTACTTCAAGACTGTGATGGCGTAGCCGATGTGATTTTAATTGCAACCGGTAGTGAAGTTCAGCTAGCACTTGATTCTGCTGCGGCATTAACTGCTGATGGTATTAAGGTTCGTGTGGTATCTATGCCTTCAAACACTGAGTTTGATAAGCAAGATGCTGCTTACAAAGAATCAGTATTACCAAAAGCGGTCACTAAACGTGTTGCAATTGAAGCCGCTCATACAGATTTCTGGTACAAGTATGTTGGCTTTGGCGGTGATGTTGTTGGTATGACAACATTTGGTGAGTCAGCGCCTGGTGGTGACTTAATGAAACACTTTGGTTTCACTGTTGAAAACGTTGTCAGCAAAGTAAAAGCATTAGCTTAATCGCAATTTTAATTAGCACTTATATATTAAGTGCTTAATTGTGTATAATGTTACGGCCTGCATCTTGATGCAGGCCGTTTTTGTTTTTATCGCCTAATTATTATTAGATGCTGGTTTAAATTACATCTGGATGTTGAATGATTCGAGTCGCAATTAATGGGTATGGTCGTATTGGACGCTCAATTCTGAGAGCGTTATATGAATCTGGAAAACGTCATCAAATTCAGATTGTTGCGATTAATGAACTGGCTACTCCACAAGGTGTTTGTCACCTCACACAATACGATACCACTCATGGTCGTTTTCAAACTCAAGTTGCCTTAAAAGACAATCATCTAGTGATAGGTGATGATGCAATCATTCTCTTAAATCAACCCGACCCAAGTAAACTACCCTGGGCAGCGTTAGATATTGATATTGTCTACGAGGCGAGTGGAAGCCTACAAGACCGCCAAGAGTGTGAAGTTCACCTCCATGCGGGCGCAAAGCAAGTGTTAATATCACATCCATCTTCTGCTGATGTCGATGCTACCATTGTGTATGGTGTGAATCATCATTTGCTGCAAGCTCATCATACAGTGGTGTCTAATGCATCTTGTACCACTAATTGTATTGTGCCGGTTATCGATGTTTTAGATCGACATTTTGGCGTTAAAAGTGGCGCAATTACCACCATCCATTCGGCAATGAACGATCAACAAGTCATTGATGCTTATCATGAGGATTTGCGCCGCACCCGTGCAGCTGGGCAATCGATTATTCCGGTAGACACTAAACTCGCTCGAGGGATTGAGCGGATTTTACCGGCAATGAAAGACAAGTTTGAAGCGATTTCTGTCAGAGTACCAACCATTAATGTGACTGCGATTGATTTGTCTGTAACGCTGGAGAAACGTGTTGATATTGCTCAGGTCAACTCTGTTTTAGCCAAGGCCTCTAATGGCAGTTTTAACGGAATTTTAGGCTATACTGACGAGCCATTAGTGTCGTGTGATTTTAACCACGATCCAAGGTCTAGTATTGTTGATGGTACGCAAACCCGTGTCAGTGCCGGTCATTTAGTTAAATTATTATTGTGGTGTGACAACGAGTGGGGTTTTGCTAACCGCATGCTCGATACCAGCTTGGCGATGTATGCAGCCAAGCAAAATGATGTGAAGTCGTAAGCGAATTTTAAACCGTGGGTATGCTACCGGCGGGAATTCAGTATTTGTTTTATTATTTTTTAACTTTAAAAGGAAAGGCTGATTATGGCAATTATCAATATGTCAGATTTAGATCTGCAAAATAAGCGTGTCCTTATTCGTGAAGATTTAAACGTACCCGTAAAAGATGGTGTAGTTACCAGTGATGCACGTTTACGTGCCGCATTACCAACCATTAAATTGGCGCTTGAAAAAGGCGCGGCTGTAATGGTGATGTCGCACCTTGGTCGCCCAACCGAAGGTGAATTTAACCCAGAGTTCTCACTACAACCTGTTGTTGATTATTTGGCTAATGCGCTTGATTGTCCTGTACGTCTAGCTACTGATTATTTAGACGGTGTAGAAGCTAATGTTGGTGAGGTTGTGGTATTTGAAAACGTCCGCTTTAACCTTGGTGAAAAGAAAAACGATGAAGCTTTAGCCAAGAAAATGGCCGCTTTATGCGATGTATATGTAATGGATGCTTTTGGTACAGCTCATCGCGCTCAAGCTTCGACTCATGGTGTTGGTTTATTTGCACCAATTGCGTGCGCTGGCCCGTTATTAGCGCAAGAGTTAGATGCCTTAGCTAAAGCTATGGATAACCCTGCTCGTCCTTTAGTCGCGATTGTTGGTGGTTCTAAAGTGTCTACTAAGCTAACTGTGCTTGAAAGTTTATCAACGATTGTTGATCAACTTGTTGTGGGCGGTGGCATTGCGAACACCTTTATTGCCGCTGCAGGCTACAATGTTGGTAAATCATTATATGAAGCGGATTTACTGGATGAAGCTAAACGTCTTGTGGCTAATGCGAAAAGTCGTGGTGGTGATATTCCTGTGCCAACTGATGTTGTTGTTGCTGGCGAGTTTAGCCCAACGGCAGCTGCCACATTAAAGCCTGTGAGCGAGGTATCTGACTCGGATATGATTTTTGATATTGGCCCAGACAGCGCAGAAGCCTTAGCTAAAATTATCGAACAAGCAGGCACCATTGTGTGGAATGGACCTGTTGGCGTGTTTGAGTTTGACCAATTTGGTAAAGGTACTGAGCGAATTGCAATGGCCATTGCGGAATCCAAAGCCTTCTCTATTGCTGGTGGTGGTGACACCTTAGCTGCAGTAGATAAGTATGATATTGCTGATAAAGTTTCTTATATTTCTACTGGTGGTGGTGCATTTTTAGAGTTTTTAGAAGGCAAAAAATTACCAGCGGTAGAAATGCTTGAACAACGCGGTGCATAATTTGCATTAATTTGTCGACATAAGATTGTGTTATGTATTGCGACATAAAAATAATAATTATTAAAACGAAAACCGCTCTGTAAATGTCATGAACCATATTTACAGGGTATAAAAATCCATCCAAAAAATAGCGACCTAGGTGAGTAATCACCCTATAATTGGAGAAAAAAATGGCTCTTATCTCTCTACGACAATTGCTAGACCATGCCGCAGAGCATGGTTATGGTGTTCCTGCTTTTAACGTCAATAACCTTGAGCAAATGCGTGCGATTATGCAAGCTGCTGAGGCAACAGACAGCCCTGTTATCGTGCAGGCATCCGCTGGTGCGCGTAAATATGCTCGCCCGCAATTTTTAAAATACTTGATGGCAGCTGCACTTGAGCAATACCCTGATATTCCAGTCTGTATTCATCAAGATCACGGTACCGATCCGGATATTTGTCAGCGCTCAATTCAGTTGGGTATGTCATCTGTCATGATGGACGGCTCGTTAATGGCTGATGGTAAAACACCTGCCTCTTATGAGTACAACGTCGATGTAACTCGTCGAACTGTTGCGTTTGCTCATGCCTGTGGTGTGTCAGTGGAAGGTGAAATTGGTTGTTTAGGTAGCCTAGAAACCGGTATGGCTGGTGAAGAAGATGGCGTTGGTGCAGAAGGTGTTTTAAGCCATGACCAGTTATTAACAACACCTGAAGAAGCTGCCCGCTTTGTTGCTGATACTCATGTTGATGCTTTAGCTATTGCAATTGGTACTAGCCACGGTGCTTATAAGTTTAGCCGTAAGCCAACAGGTGATGTTTTACGTATCGACCGTATTAAAGAAATTCACGCACGCATTCCTAATACTCACCTTGTTATGCACGGTTCATCTTCTGTACCGCAAGAATGGTTAGAAATTATCAATCAATATGGTGGCGCTATTCCGGAAACTTATGGCGTGCCATTAGAAGAAATCGTTGAAGGTATTAAGCACGGTGTGCGTAAAGTAAACATTGATACTGATTTACGCTTAGCCTCAACGGGTGCTGTACGTAAATTCTTAGCAGAAAACCCCGCTGAGTTTGATCCTCGTAAATTCTTAAAAGCGTCAATGGAAGCCATGGCAGACATTTGTACTACGCGTTATGAAGCATTTGGTTGTGCTGGCATGGGCTCTAAAATTAAGCCTAAATCATTACAGGCAATGTATAAAGCTTACCAAGCTGGTGAGTTAGATCCGCAAATCAACTAACCCAGACTGTTAAATCTAAAAACCGCTTAATACCCTTAGGCGGTTTTTTTATGGGGCAAATCTGTTTAAGTGGGAGATGAACTCGGCTCAATAGAATAAAAACAATACTTACAACAAGTTACTATATTTATAAATCTATAAATATTTTTGTTGGTAATTTTATTACTAAGTGTGTTGTTTATTTGTGCAAAATGACGCATTATCCTCGCCCCAAAATGGTCTTTAAGACTATTTTAAGTGGACTTTAGCGTACAATTAATAAGGTTTATTATGGCTTTGTGGCGTTTCAGTTTGAATTGTCATACTTGTTTAACATGTAATTTAATTTCTTAGATTAACTCCCCAGATTAACACCTTGCTTTAAGTGAACTTGCAACATGCACACACAATCAGACAAACCTTTATCGTTATTTTCCTTAACTTGGCCATTATTTTTTGATTTTGCGCTGCACTTTCTAACTGCAGCGTTGAACACTTTTATGATCAGCCATGTGTCTTATCAAGGCGTAGCCGCTTTGTCTGTCGGTAATATGGTATTTGAATTATCAATTACTTTATTTAGTTTTGTCAGTATTGGTGCCAGTGTAGTGATAACACAATACTTAGGGGCTAAGAATAAAGCTGGCGCGCGTGATGTTGTGTATTCCGCAATAGGTTTTAATTTAGGGGTTGGGGTTGTTGCGGCAATTGGTGTGATATCAGGTGCTAGCACCATCTTATATTTAATGAACTTGCCTGAGCATCTGCTCGCAGATGGGAAGTTATATCTGCAAATTGTCGGTTTGTGCCTGATTCCCGAGGCAATGGCAATGTGTGTTGCTGGTGCAATGCGAGCCCATGGTCATACTCAACAAGCCATGTGGGTAACTTTAGCGATGAATTTGATTACTTTTGTGGGTAATTTATTACTGCTATATGGCTGGTTTGGTTTGCCTGAAATGGGAGTAGCAGGTGTAGCAATAAGTACAGTTATTGGTCGCTTGGTTGGTATGACTATTATGTTGGTATTGTTTGTTCGTTATACCGGTATTAGTTTGAATGTTGGCGCAATTTTAAGACCTCAATGGAAAATGCTCAAAAAAGTGTTTCATATTGGTCTGCCTGCAGCAGGTGAAAATTTGTCCTGGATGCTGCAGTTTTTAGTGGTGACCTCTTTTGTTGGATTGATGGGTGATAAAGCATTAGCGGCACAGTCCTTATATTTTCAGATCTGCATGTTTATTTTACTGTTTGGTCTGTCAATTGGTATTGGTAACGAAATTATTATTGGTCATTTAGTGGGAGCTAAGCAGATTAAAGCTGCTGAGGCGCAAATGTATCGCGCATTGAAAATCGGCTTAGTGGTTACAACACTTGTTGCAGCCTTTGCCGCAATGTGGGGGGATGATCTTGTCGCTTGGTTTACCGATGAAACCGATGTATTAGCATTAGTCGGTCCTTTATTTATCTTAACCCTATTTATGGAGCCAGGACGTACCTTTAACTTGGTCGTCATTAATGCATTAAGGGCTAGCGGGGATGCTAAGTTTCCATTTTTTGTAGGTGTCCTATCTATGTGGTGTGTAGCTGTGTCAGGGGCATATTATTTAGGTGTGCACCTAGAGTATGGCTTGTTAGGTATTTGGGCAGCACTTGCTCTTGATGAATGGCTTCGAGGCTTAGCAATGTTATGGCGCTGGCGTAGCGGTCGTTGGCAATCAAAAAGCTTAGTACTAGAGTCTGCGTAGTTTGGTGTAGCGTTTTTGTCAAATAGATATTAAAAGTGTTAATATGCGTGCGATTTTTAGGGGAATACTGGTTTAAAGGGATCGTATACATGAATAAAATGCTTTTAGTGGCAGCAATGACATTAGCGACAGGTTTTGCTACTCCGTTTACTGCTCAGGCTGGTGCTGACTTTGTTGAGGGCGATAAAACTTTCGCAGGTGAAGCAGAATTAGGCGCAACACTTACAACAGGCAATACAGATACATCATCGTATAAAGCTCGTTTAGCAATGAAGCATGAATTAGGCAATTGGGAAAATCAGTACCTTTTAGAAGGCTTATATAAAGAAGACACTGATGAAGTAACCGCTAAGCGTTACTTTGCTGGTATTCAAGGCGATTACCAGCTAAGCGATCGTAGTTACTTGTTTGCTAATACTAACTATGAAGTTGACCCATTTACAGGTTACGACTTTACCTCTACAACTTCAGCTGGTTACGGTTACCGTTTCATTGACACTCCAGATATGCTGTTTAAGGCTGAAGCGGGTCCCGGTTACATATATCAAAAGCTAGATGATGAAAACGCATTAGTTGAAGGCGAAGATAGTGTTGATAGTATTGTTGGCCACGCCGTTGTTGATTTTGAAATGAAGATCAGCGATTCATCTAAATTCAAGCAGCGTTTTATCGGAGATTGGGGTGATAAGTTAGATGCTCGATCAGAAACGTCATTAACGGCTAACATTGTTGGCGCATTAGCAATGAAGTTTGCGGTTATTGTGCGTTATAACAGTGACCCACTCGATGATAAAAAAAGCACAGATACAGAAACCAACATGACCTTACTATATGCATTCTAGTTTTTCTATTATGTAGTGCAAAATCATTTGGTTTAACAAAGTCGACTATGTCGGCTTTGTTGTTTCTAAGTAATCCATATTTAAAGCTGGGCTTACTTATATAAGAAGGAACATACAAAATAATAAATGCACATCGAAAAGAGATGGCTTTAGTTAACTTTAGTAAAGTTCTCGAAAGATAAAACCAGCATACCGCATTTGACTAACTATCTTTACTTGAATCCACTTTCAATACTTGTTTTAAAATCCAATTAAATATTTTGTATCTAGCAGTAAAATTGACATTTTGTGGATAAGTTTGGGGGTAATAAGTGTGTATCTTGTATTTAAGTCACTAATTCTAAAAAAAGCCAAATTAATTCAAAAAAGCCCTTGCGCTAAAATCTTATCTGCCTATAATGCGCATCCACTGACACGGCAGACAGCAATAGCCAACACCGAGCCAGCTTGATTTGATTAGCAAATAGGCAATCAAATTAAGGCGAAAAGAAAGTTTGAAAAAACACTTGACGCCAACACGGGAAAGCGTAGAATACGCAGCCCAAGCCAACGACCTAGCGTCAACGGCCACTAAGCAAAGGTTAATTCTTTCGGCATTAGTAACGCTCTTTAACAAACTAAACAAGAAATCTGTGTGGACATTCACAGGTATTGAGTTATTCGAAATTGCTTCTTAGGAAGCAATCAAAAATTTAAACTCAATGTCTTCTCTCTTAAATGAGAATGATGAATGTTCATAGCAATATGTACAAAAGACTTTGTTAACTTCGGTTGATAAAGCAATCAGAATTCATTGAGCCGAGACTTAGTCTCAAAAAACTTTAATTGAAGAGTTTGATCATGGCTCAGATTGAACGCTGGCGGCAGGCCTAACACATGCAAGTCGAGCGGCAGCGGGAAGATAGCTTGCTATCTTTGCCGGCGAGCGGCGGACGGGTGAGTAATGCCTAGGGATCTGCCCAGTCGAGGGGGATAACAGTTGGAAACGACTGCTAATACCGCATACGCCCTACGGGGGAAAGGAGGGGACCTTCGGGCCTTCCGCGATTGGATGAACCTAGGTGGGATTAGCTAGTTGGTGAGGTAATGGCTCACCAAGGCGACGATCCCTAGCTGTTCTGAGAGGATGATCAGCCACACTGGGACTGAGACACGGCCCAGACTCCTACGGGAGGCAGCAGTGGGGAATATTGCACAATGGGCGAAAGCCTGATGCAGCCATGCCGCGTGTGTGAAGAAGGCCTTCGGGTTGTAAAGCACTTTCAGTAGGGAGGAAAGGTTAGCAATTAATACTTGTTAGCTGTGACGTTACCTACAGAAGAAGGACCGGCTAACTCCGTGCCAGCAGCCGCGGTAATACGGAGGGTCCGAGCGTTAATCGGAATTACTGGGCGTAAAGCGTGCGCAGGCGGTTATTTAAGCCAGATGTGAAAGCCCCGGGCTCAACCTGGGAATTGCATTTGGAACTGAGTAACTAGAGTCTTGTAGAGGGGGGTAGAATTTCAGGTGTAGCGGTGAAATGCGTAGAGATCTGAAGGAATACCGGTGGCGAAGGCGGCCCCCTGGACAAAGACTGACGCTCATGCACGAAAGCGTGGGGAGCAAACAGGATTAGATACCCTGGTAGTCCACGCCGTAAACGATGTCTACTCGGAGTTTGGTGTCTTGAACACTGGGCTCTCAAGCTAACGCATTAAGTAGACCGCCTGGGGAGTACGGCCGCAAGGTTAAAACTCAAATGAATTGACGGGGGCCCGCACAAGCGGTGGAGCATGTGGTTTAATTCGATGCAACGCGAAGAACCTTACCTACTCTTGACATCCAGAGAACTTTCCAGAGATGGATTGGTGCCTTCGGGAACTCTGAGACAGGTGCTGCATGGCTGTCGTCAGCTCGTGTTGTGAAATGTTGGGTTAAGTCCCGCAACGAGCGCAACCCCTATCCTTATTTGCCAGCACGTAATGGTGGGAACTTTAGGGAGACTGCCGGTGATAAACCGGAGGAAGGTGGGGACGACGTCAAGTCATCATGGCCCTTACGAGTAGGGCTACACACGTGCTACAATGGCGAGTACAGAGGGTTGCAAAGCCGCGAGGTGGAGCTAATCTCACAAAGCTCGTCGTAGTCCGGATTGGAGTCTGCAACTCGACTCCATGAAGTCGGAATCGCTAGTAATCGTAGATCAGAATGCTACGGTGAATACGTTCCCGGGCCTTGTACACACCGCCCGTCACACCATGGGAGTGGGCTGCAAAAGAAGTGGGTAGTTTAACCTTCGGGAGAACGCTCACCACTTTGTGGTTCATGACTGGGGTGAAGTCGTAACAAGGTAGCCCTAGGGGAACCTGGGGCTGGATCACCTCCTTACCTATACGACTAACTCAATATTTGCTGAGTGTTCACACAGATTACTTGTTAACTTCTTCGGAAGTAGAGTGAAATGCGCCGCGAGCCGGTATGCATTGTTCTTTAACAATTTGGAAAGCTGATAGTATTTAATTGCATGAGTCTGTCATGTAATTACTTACAAATCGTTTAATACGATAAGTATTAAACATTGAGTTCTCAAAACACTGTTTAAGTGTCTTGAATATTCTAAAACTAAGGCGATTTCGTGTGCGAAAGTGCATGAATTATCAAAGTAAAAACCAGCTAGTTGCAATACAGCTCAAGTGAAACTCATTTGGGTTGTATGGTTAAGTGACTAAGCGTATACGGTGGATGCCTTGGCAGTCAGAGGCGATGAAGGACGTAGTAACTTGCGAAAAGCGTTGGCGAGCTAGTAACAAGCATTTGAGCTAACGATGTCCGAATGGGGAAACCCAGTTGCATAAGCAACTATCCTGCAGTGAATACATAGCTGTAGGAGGCAAACCCGGGGAACTGAAACATCTAAGTACCCGGAGGAAAAGAAATCAACCGAGATTCCCCTAGTAGCGGCGAGCGAACGGGGATTAGCCCTTAAGTCAGTGGGGTGTTAGTGGAATGTGTTGGAAAGCACAGCGGCACAGGGTGATAGCCCCGTACACGAAAACTAACCATTGATGAAAACGAGTAAGGCGGGACACGTGATATCCTGTTTGAATATGGGGGGACCATCCTCCAAGGCTAAATACTCCTGACTGACCGATAGTGAACCAGTACCGTGAGGGAAAGGCGAAAAGAACCCCTGTGAGGGGAGTGAAATAGAACCTGAAACCGTATACGTACAAGCAGTGGGAGCGGTTCTTGAGACCGTGACTGCGTACCTTTTGTATAATGGGTCAGCGACTTACGTTTTGTAGCGAGGTTAAGCGAATAGCGGAGCCGTAGGGAAACCGAGTGTTAACTGCGCGTTTAGTTGCAAGGCGTAGACCCGAAACCCGGTGATCTAGCCATGGGCAGGTTGAAGGTTGAGTAACATCAACTGGAGGACCGAACCGACTTATGTTGAAAAATGAGCGGATGACTTGTGGCTGGGGGTGAAAGGCCAATCAAACCGGGAGATATCTGGTTCTCCTCGAAAGCTATTTAGGTAGCGCCTCGAGCGAATACCATTGGGGGTAGAGCACTGTTAAGGCTAGGGGGTCATCCCGACTTACCAACCCTTTGCAAACTCCGAATACCAATGAGTACTACTCGGGAGACAGACGGCGGGTGCTAACGTCCGTCGTCAAAAGGGAAACAACCCAGACCGTCAGCTAAGGTCCCAAAGTTATTGCTAAGTGGGAAACGATGTGGGAAGGCTTAGACAGCTAGGATGTTGGCTTAGAAGCAGCCATCATTTAAAGAAAGCGTAATAGCTCACTAGTCGAGTCGGCCTGCGCGGAAGATGTAACGGGGCTAAGCAATACACCGAAGCTACGGGTTTGCACTTAGGTGCAAGCGGTAGAGGAGCGTTCTGTAAGCCGTTGAAGGTGAAGGGGTAACCCACGCTGGAGGTATCAGAAGTGCGAATGCTGACATGAGTAACGATAAAGGGAGTGAAAAACTCCCTCGCCGAAAGACCAAGGGTTCCTGTCCAACGTTAATCGGGGCAGGGTGAGTCGACCCCTAAGGTGAGGCCGAAAGGCGTAATCGATGGGAAACAGATTAATATTTCTGTACTTCCGCTAACTGCGATGGAGAGACGGAGAAGGCTAGGCTAGCGCGGCGTTGGTAGTCCGCGTTTAAGGTAGTAGGCGGTGTTCTTAGGCAAATCCGGGAACACATAACGCTGAGAGCTGATGACGAGTCACTAAGGTGATGAAGTAGTTGATGCCATGCTTCCAGGAAAATCTTCTAAGCTTCAGGTTAGCGGGAATCGTACCCCAAACCGACACAGGTGGTCGGGTAGAGAATACCAAGGCGCTTGAGAGAACTCGGCTGAAGGAACTAGGCAAAATGGTACCGTAACTTCGGGAGAAGGTACGCTCCTGGTGGTGATGAGACTTGCTCTCTAAGCTGCTGGGAGTCGCAGATACCAGGTGGCTGCAACTGTTTATCAAAAACACAGCACTGTGCAAAATCGCAAGATGACGTATACGGTGTGACGCCTGCCCGGTGCCGGAAGGTTAATTGATTGGGTTATCGCAAGAGAAGCTCATGATCGAAGCCCCGGTAAACGGCGGCCGTAACTATAACGGTCCTAAGGTAGCGAAATTCCTTGTCGGGTAAGTTCCGACCTGCACGAATGGCGTAATGATGGCCACGCTGTCTCCAGCCGAGACTCAGTGAAGTTGAAATTGCGGTGAAGATGCCGTATACCCGCGGCTAGACGGAAAGACCCCGTGAACCTTTACTATAGCTTGGCACTGAACATTGACCCTACATGTGTAGGATAGGTGGGAGACTTTGAAGCATGAACGCTAGTTTGTGTGGAGTCGTCCTTGAAATACCACCCTTGTAGTGTTGATGTTCTAACTCTGGCCCCTAATCGGGGTTGAGGACAGTGCCTGGTGGGTAGTTTGACTGGGGCGGTCTCCTCCCAAAGAGTAACGGAGGAGCACGAAGGTTGGCTAAGTACGGTCGGACATCGTACGGTTAGTGCAATGGCATAAGCCAGCTTAACTGCGAGACATACACGTCGAGCAGGTACGAAAGTAGGTCATAGTGATCCGGTGGTTCTGAATGGAAGGGCCATCGCTCAACGGATAAAAGGTACTCCGGGGATAACAGGCTGATACCGCCCAAGAGTTCATATCGACGGCGGTGTTTGGCACCTCGATGTCGGCTCATCACATCCTGGGGCTGAAGTCGGTCCCAAGGGTATGGCTGTTCGCCATTTAAAGTGGTACGCGAGCTGGGTTCAGAACGTCGTGAGACAGTTCGGTCCCTATCTGCCGTGGGCGTTGGATGATTGAAGGGAGCTGCTCCTAGTACGAGAGGACCGGAGTGGACGAACCGCTGGTGTTCGGGTTGTTATGCCAATAGCATTGCCCGGTAGCTACGTTCGGAATCGATAACCGCTGAAAGCATCTAAGCGGGAAGCGAGCCCTAAGATGAGTCATCCCTAGGTCTTTAAGACCTCTAAAGAGCCGTTCGAGACTAGGACGTTGATAGGCATGGTGTGTAAGCGTTGTGAGGCGTTGAGCTAACATGTACTAATGACTCGTGAGGCTTAACCATACAACCCAGATGGGTTTTACTTAAAACGTTCCAGACGTTTAAAGCACTTCCTCCTTCCGTGGAGGTCGTACTGATACTTAGTATTAGGATAAAGCACTTAAGCAGTGTGAACTCAAATCAGCTTTCCGAATTATTATTTAATGCCAAGGCGTTAAATAGACAAATTTGTCTGGAAACCATAGAGCTGTGGTCCCACCTGATCCCATTCCGAACTCAGAAGTGAAACACAGTATCGCCGATGGTAGTGTGGGGTCTCCCCATGTGAGAGTAGGTCATTTCCAGGCGTCAAATAAAGCAAAAAGCCCGTTACTAGCGTAACGGGCTTTTTGCATTTTGATTTTTCATATCGAATAGTGCTTATCAAATAGCATCGAAGTTTTGCAACAAGTGATAGTGTGGCCAATATGCCCATATGAGAGTAGGTCATTTCCAGGCGCCAATTAAAGCCAAAAAGCCCGTTACTAGCGTAACGGGCTTTTTGCATTTTGATTTTTCATATCGAATAGTGCTTATCAAATACTATCGAAGCTTTGCAACAAGAGATAGTGTGGCCAATATGCCCATGTGAGTGAATGTCATTTCTAGTGTTAAATAAAGCCAAAAAGCCCGTTACTAGCGTAACGGGCTTTGTTGTATTGGTTTTTGAGTATCGGATAGTGTTTATCAAGTGCAATCGATCTATTACAACATGCTATAGAGGGCATATCTGATTTCACATTCTTTGTTGGTGATAAATGTTTTTTATTTATTGATTTTAATATAGATCAAATATTCATGTGCATTGGCTTAACAGTAAATTATTTGATGCCATTTGCAGGTGATTTTGTTAATCCACTGATACATATTGTTTCTTTTATAGCGTTGAATCGGGCTTGTGGTCACGTATTTAAAATTAACTTGGGTACACAATACGGTATGTTCATTTTGCGATTTCTCTTGTGAGAGAATAATAAGCAGTGATTTCAGTTTAATTGACTTAAGCATAATGAAGAAATAGATCACGATAATCTCTCAATACTGAGTATTCGCAAAATGTATTTCAATTGTTAAATTAGATTATGAGAATAAGGCATGCAAATTGGCCCTTGTTGGTTCGACCCGCAAATGAAGGTGTTAGTCGACCATAAAAAAGACATCTCTTGGGCGTTAAATGAACAAGAGTTTTGGGTGCTTGATCAACTGGTTCAACACCGTGGGCAAGTTGTACCATTAACTCTGCTTAAACAAGTCAAATCTTATAATGCTGATCATAACAATCAGCTTCTCAGTATATCTAGTGTTGAAAAAATAATCGATTCTATCGCACGTTTTTTGGGGCAAAATGATGCAAGTTTGATAGAACTTGTTCCGCATCAAGGTGCTGTATTGTATAAACGTCCTATGGTCAAACGTGGGCGATTAATGGATACGCCAACCAAATTAATGTCGCTTTGGCAATACATGCTTATTATATTGCTAACATTGGTTACCTTATCATTTGTTTATTCCAGTATGTCACCGCCGTCGTATATTCAACCGGATTATGCAAGACAGATATTATCGAAGGAAGGCAATATTACTCAGTTATTAGTTTATACCGATCAAGATCACCATGAAGAACTACGAGATCAGGTAGATGTGTTGGCTAATCATTTGCGCAGTTGTGAAACCTTGTTATGGCAATCCATTACTGCGGCACTATCCAAAGATAGATTGAGTCTCAATGTGGTCATGAAAAAGCCTCTTGAGCGCAATTGGATATTTAGTAATATCAAAGTAACTAGACCACACTTAGATGAGCACCTTATTAGTCCAGATTGGCTCAAAGAGGTGATGATCTGTGGTTAAATTCAAGCAACCATTGTCAATGACTGCAATATCCTGTTTTTTCGCATTCACAGGTCTGTCAATTTTGTTTATTACAAATGGGTTAGAGCATTTTGCAAGCAAAAGACAGATTCAAGCATTTAAATGCGATGCAATTGCATATTCTGTTGAACATCAGAGCAATATTTCTCAAGCGATAGGAAATATTCATCTCAAGGCTGTTGAACATAATGGATCATTAAGTCTGTCTTATTATTCTGCATTTGAAAATGATGTAAGAGAATATGCCGTTTTTTCGGGTAATAATACTGATTTAGACGTCGGTGCATTGACTTATCATTTTGATATGACAACGAAAGAGTTTAAATTTGTTGAAATGAGTCCATTTGCGCAGTATTTATCTCAAGAACTGAATATTGAGCGGTTCGAAGTCGATCAAGTATTTGAACAAGATATTCAGATACTTGATATGGACCTTGCTCGTCACTTTTTAGTCATCAAGTTTATGCCAAGTAATCATATTTGGGCGTGCGATATCCTTGGTGGTCAGTAATTTATTTTTCTATGCCCTTAAATGAACAATAGGGCTAAAATTCATTTAAATCTAGTTTTCTCGATACGATTAATCTTCCGTCTTAATTAATCTATAGTAAGATTGTTGAATCTATAGGTTAATTTGAGTGGCATTGTGGCAAAGGTAAAGGTAAAGCAAGAAGAAGCGTTGTCGGTTAAGTTTAGCCATCAAATGGGCACCGGCGATCAACGTATATTTGATTTATACTTTTTCCTTCCCAATGAAATGGGAATTGGTAGCAACACTCTTGATGAAGAAGAGTATTATCATAGTGCGGTTATCGGTCGACGTTCTTATTACTCTCAAGGTTTACACCTTCCTCTAGTTCAATCTCGCTTTGCCAGTCTAAACAAACGTACTTTAGAAGAGTTTCGCTTATACCTAAATTTGTTTGCCTATCAATTTGCTGTAGCTATTGAGACAGACGTTAAAGAGTTACGCCAAAAAACGGAAGCCAGTGATTTTTATCCTGGTCTGAATGAATTATGTGAGCAAGTTGGGCAATTATTAAAAAAGTTTCGTCGTAATGAACCGAGTGAAGAGAAATGGAAATCTTACTTTGAGCATGCTGATAATTACCTCTCATGGTTTTGTGAACAACAATTGTTAAAAACGTTAGCTCATGGTCCTCGGAGTGCTGAGTTCGCCGAAATCAGCGAAAAAGTCATTAATTTATGTCGAGCCGAAAATGTGTATCGTGAAGAAGAGAAGCGCTATAACTCTGCCCAAACTCGCCAAGATGCTAATCGTATTTCCAATAAGATGCTCTTGTTAAGGCGTCTTATTCAGCAAGGAGTTGTATTAAAGGAAGAGTTAAAACCTTTAGGTGTAGGGTTAAAAAAGTTTGTTACCGGCTTAGCAACGGGGTTGGTGATGCTAGTGGTGTCAGCGTTAATTATTAAAGCTCAAGGCTTTTTTAATGGCTTAACCATGACATTGGTATTCACTCTGGCTGTTATCTATGGCTTTCGTGAAATATTTAAAGAAGATATACGCAATGCGATGTGGCGGGCGATTCAAAGAGGTAGACCTCGTTGGAGTCGTGTGCTGCGTGATACAACTACGCAGAGTGTGATTGCTAGGCAGTTGGTATGGCTTGAGTTTATCAGGCCGCAGGATATTCCTGAGCCGGTGCAAAACATTATGAAACAACGTCATAGTCAAAATAAGGTTGAGACTACGCCATTACATTATCGTATTTCAACCAAGGTAACGAATAAACCTTTTGAGGCTGGATATACGTTAATACAAGAGCAAGTAAATTTTAGCTTAGTGCCTTTTGCACGTTACTTAGACCGTGGTAAGGCTAAAATTTATCGCGAAGTTGACGGAAAGATAAGCAATGAATCTGTGGAGAGACGCTACCAAGTTAACTTGGTAGCTGTGCTTAAAGATGGGAAAAATCCGCCAGAGTATGCGCGCTTTAAAATAACGATGAATCGGTCAAGTATTATTGAAATCACTGAAAGCAACTTACCTGATAATGTTAATCCGTTTAGTATTGAGCAAGAGTCAAGCTAAGCTTACTTGGTTAAATTAAAATTGGTTGAACGAGTATAGGCCTGACAAATATTTTGATCGCCAGATTGTTTGGCGCGATTTAACGCAACATCGGCGTTGGCTAGGTATTGGTCTAAGCTTTGTTTTTCTAAATATCCTGCAATACCAATATTAATTCCTTCATCAAGCTTATTTGTCGCAAGTTTTTCAATAACACTGATGGCAAACAAGTGGGCTTGGGTAGAGTCTGTTTGTGGTAAAAACAGTACTAATTTCCCTAATTGCCATTTAGCGAGTAGATAACTGACCGGTAAGTCTTTTAATAACTGTACTTCAATTTCTTGTTGACGTTTTTCAAGCTGGCTTATATCTCCAATATTGCTAAAAATACCTTCAGGGTTTATGTCCATTACCAGTAAGCTGGAACTTGCTTTGATAATTTCGCTGGTATTATTAAAGTGATTTTCTAAATCCACCAAGCGTAAAATCATATTGCTGTTGGTAAATATATTGTATTTACTGTTTTGAACTTTCGCGGTGAGTTTTTCTACCGTAAAAATCAGTTTTTCAATGTCGCCTTCTAAAGATAAATGGCCATTGATCGTCACTTTTAATGGCTGAGAAAATGAGCTCTGGTCAAACGGACAAATCTGTCCTTGCCATTCGCCCTGCAAGCTAACCTGGGTGATGATATTGTTCCAAATTTGCTTTATATCGTTACCCAATAATTTGCTGATGAAGGTGTCAGTGTCACCATGTAATTTCATTAGTTCATCGAACTTTTGATTACAATTAATGATTCTGCCATGGGCATCGGTTAACGCTGTCGCAATTGCAGATTCGCTTAACAACATATTTAAAAATGCTGTCTCACGGATTTGTGCTAGTTCACTGATATCGTTCAAGACGACTATCCAGTGTTGCTCGGTAAGCGATAGCGATTCTCGGCGAATATCAATACTTATCTGTTGATTACAATCGTCTGGCGAGGTAATTACGCCTGACCAATGTTGACGAGTTAATAAAGACTCTACAATCGGCTTGAACTCATCGTCAGTCAGATTGAGGATCCGTTGAAGACTGCGATCAGTGAGTGAGTCTTGGGGTTGGTTTAATGTCTTTGCGCCGCTTTCACTAATACTTAATATACGACCGTGGTCATTGGTTATGGCGTAACTGAGTTTTGCGTTAAAAATGCCGTTAGAGAGACGAATGCTGTTAAAGCGGGCTTTATTCTCCATCAAATAGCGTTGTCGGAACAAAATCAGTCCAATGGCTAATATGCCAATCACTGTGCTGGCAAGTATTAATACAATTTTCCATTGCTCAAACCGAGTAGCAATATCTTGATGACGGATATATGACAGCAAAATATACTCACGTTTGGATTCTCTATTGCCTGTAAGCTCCACTTTCAAGTAAACATAAGTTGACTCATCACTATAATACTGGCCAAAGTTATTCATCGCGATGGTTTGCCACAGTTCTGGATAAGTTTGTTTTAGGCTGGCCCCTAAAGTATCTGGCATACTACTTAGTGGAGCGGGCTGATTTGCGCCTGCATATAAAAAGCTTTGGCTATCTAGTAATAGCAAGGGCGAGTTTGGATTGAAAAAAGCCGGTTTTATACTGTCTAACACTCGAGTGACTGAATTGAATGTAACTAGATAGCCATTGACAGTTTGATCTGCGTTTTCTAACCACGCAACTTGATAAATATAGGGTTCGAGTTTGCCATCAATTGGGGTAAAAGCCATGTCTGAGGAGTAAACATCTGACCCTCCCATACTGCTATTTTTACTAAAAAGTTTGTCTGGAAGCCTTAAGCCATTGAAATTATAAGAAGTTGATAATCGTAATTTCCCTTGGGGATCATACAAGGCAAGTCCTAGTAGCTCGGGGATGTTCTTGATTAGCGAATTCCAATTTTGGAAGAGTTTGCTCTGCTGATCTTCATTTGGAGTATTGATAAATTGACGAAGTAATTCACCGTTGGCGATCGTTTGGGTTCTAAATTGTAAAAATGCAACTTTATCAGAGGCTAGTGATGCCACTGTTTGCAGTTCACTATAGCGCTGTCCGGCCCAATCTTCTTGTAGTCGGCGCTCCCCAAGTTCGATAATCATATGGGTGATAATGTATAAACCAATAATCAGCACTATGATCTGGCTTGCCATTGATAAAATATGTGCGCGCGACCAATGTATGTCTTGCAAAGAGGCAATCAACGATGTGGTGTTTTTAATTTTGTTGTTTCGTTTGAACATTGTGCCAGCTTTATTAGTTGTCAACAGCGTGTCTTATAAAGCCATATAGTAACACTATTTAGTACAGTAAATCTTCCCAAGTAGGTGTTAGCCAACAACATCTAGTTGTCGTTCATTGAAAAAGCAACCTGCATCTTCTGCTATGCGTCGACATTGCTGAATATCAACATTTGCTAAACCATTAATTGCACTGACTGAAACAGTATCTATGTATTGCGGTGCTAATTGGATAAAATCTAAAACAGCAGGGTAAGCACCACGCAGCTTAGGTTGGCAATGTTCGATATAAGCCGCTTCAGTATCGGCGTTCAATGAAATGGAAATAGCATCAATACATGTGGCCAATTCAGGCAAAATGTTTCGTCGATGAAATAAATTACCTAATCCGTCGGTATTTAATCGTACTTTCTTTGCTCCGCGCTTTTTTAGCTCGCTACCTATAGTGATTAAGGTATCTAAATTTAAGGTAGGTTCGCCATAGCCACAAAAAACGTATTCTTCAAATTCAGCCACATTACCCAACAATGGGATCACATCACCTGCTTTAATGGTTTGGTTGAGTGTTAAATCATATTGATCGACTTGTTTGCTACCGTTGTACTTAGGGCAAAATTGACACCGTAATGTGCAGCGATTAGTAATATTCAAATAACGATTTAATCGAATATCATATACTAGGGTATTGTTGTTTGTGGCTAGATTTTGTTGGCTCATAAGGTGCTGTTGATGGCTGGTTTTAGCTATGATATCTAAGACGTTTAGATGTGAATGCCGCGTTGATCCCATAAACAAAAACAGAGCTCATTAAGCTCTGTTTTGTGATTTAGATTTAATTGACACTAGTGATAATCAGCGTCTGTAGTTTTCGGTTGCCACCACCACACATAAAAGCGCGATAAAATGTGCTTGATATCATCAAGAATGATATACAACACAGGCACTAGAATTAGCGTCACAACAGTTGAAAACAAAATACCAAAGGCTAATGATGTTGCCATTGGAATGACGATTTTAGCTTGTAAGCTCTTTTCCATAATAATCGGAGCTAAGCCAACAAAGGTGGTGAGTGAAGTTAAGATAATCGCTCTAAAGCGATAACAACCTGCATCAATAGCGGATTGCAGTATTGGTTTACCTTGCTCACGTGCTTTGTTAACAAAATCGACCAGAATAAGCGAGTCGTTAACCACAACCCCGGCTAATGCGACAATGCCACATAAACTGAGTACGCTCATTGATAATCCCAGCATAAAGTGACCAACCAGCGCACCAATCATACCGAAAGGGATGACCGACATAATGATCAGTGGTTGGGTGTAGGACTTTAGCGGAATAGCCATAAGAGCATAAATGGTAAACATGGCAAAAAAGAAGCCTTGAATCAAACCAATCAATGCATTTTGTTCATCCAAACTACTGCCATCTAATGCTGCTGAAACATGCGGATATTTGGCTGTGAGCTTAGGGATGAATTCAGACTGAATTTCATTGGCAACTTTACCCGGTTCCACTTTGTTTTTGTTGGCGTTTGCGCGAATGGTGATTGCTCGGCGGCCATCAACCCGAGTGATTGAGGCATATGAATCACCAAGCTCGATAGAAGCCACGCTTGAAAACGGCACAGATTCGCCATTGTTAGTGCGGATCATCATATTTTCAAGATGACCAATGGTGCGGCGTTCCTCTAATGGGTAGCGCACCATGACTTTCACTTCTTCTTTGTTACGTAGAATTCTTTGTGCTTCAAAGCCGTAGAATCCGTAACGGACTTGACGAGCTAAATCTGATAGCGTTAGCCCTTGAGCCTGCGCTTCAGGTAAAATATTTAAGCGTATTTCATGGCTACCCGATGAGAAGTTATCAGAGATATCATACACACCTTCGTAGGTTGCTAGTTTGGCTTTAAGCTCTTTTGAGGCCTCTGCTAGTTGATCTAAATCTGTAGCGGTTAATCTAAATGATAAATCGCCTCCAGTGTCATTGGTGCTAGCATTGATATTAAGCTTTTTAACTGACAAAAGTTCAGGTAATTGCTTGCGCCATTCTTCAGCAATGGACACTCCGTCAACTTCGCGGTCTTCACCCTTAGTTAACTCAGTAAAAATAAAGGCAGAGGTCCGAGAATTTAAGGCAACAAAGCTATGCTTTACCACTCCTGTACCGTATTCTTGCTCCATTACAGTATCCATTTTGTATAGAGCGTCTTCTACTTGTTGTAGTACTTTAAGCGTATTGAGTTCAGAGCTACCTTCTTCCATTTCTAATTGCACTTGAATGAAGTCTGATGGGATGTCTGGAAAAAATACCCAGCGCACTTTACCGCTAACAACTAACGCAATAGATAAAATTAGTACTCCAACAAATGCCGCAACAACATTGTAGCGTTGCTTAATGGCAAACTCTAAAAAGTGGCGATAATTGTTATGGATAAAAAACTGTAGCTTTTCATTTAATGCAACTTTAAAGCGCGAGAACAGGTTAGTCGGTGGTGTTTTCTTTTTTACTCGCATGTGAGCTAAATGTGCAGGCAGGATAAGTTTTGATTCAACTAATGAAAATGCTAAGCACAAGATGACGATCATCCCGATAGATTTCCAGATAATTCCCATTGGACCTGAGACTAAAATCATCGGCACAAAGGCTGCAATTGTGGTCAGCACCCCGAAGGTGGCAGGCATAGCGACACGGTGTACGCCAGTGATGACATTTTGCAATGAATGGCCGTTTTCTTCTACTTCGGTATAGGCGCTTTCGCCAATGACAATGGCATCATCGACCACAATGCCGAGCACGAGAATAAAGGCAAATAAGGTCAGCATGTTAATCGACATGCCCACGGTTGGCATTAATAACATGGCTCCCAAGAAACACACTGGTAACCCATCATGACCCAAAAAGCGAGTTTTAAATCAAGGAAAAGTGCCAAAATAATAAACACTAATAAGGCACCATAAAACATGTTAGATAACATCATGTTTAAGCGGCCTTGCAAATAATGGGTTAAGTCACCCCAAGTATCTAATTTTACACCAGCCGGTAAGCTTGACTGACGCTCAGCAATATAGGCTTTAACTTGCTTTGATATTTCAAGGGCGTTTTGATCGTCAATACTGGTGATTTCAACAATTGCCGCAGGTTTGCCATTAAAACGGGTATAACCTAAGCGCTCTTCAAAGTCATCTTTGATGGTGGCAACTTGTGGCAGCATAATCCGGCTGCCATCAGGGCGAGTTAATACCACGATTTCAGCAAAATCATCGCCTGTATACGCTTGGCCTTTGGTTCTAAGTAAAATATCACCATCGGTAGCGCGAATTGATCCACCGGGTAAATCAATAGATGAGTTTTGTACTGCTTGGGCGACTTGGGTGAAGCTTAAACCGTATTCTCGAAGCTTGTCTTCAGACACTTCAATGCCAATTTCGTAGTCTCTAACGCCATTGACTTTAGCGCGAGTCACACCGGGTAAACTGGTGATGTCTTCACGAATGGATTTGGCCATTTCTTTCATATCATGCAAAGACAAATCACCATATACCGACACCCAAATAACATTATTTTCAGGTTTTATTTGGTAAATATTGGGTTTTTCAATGTTGTCAGGAAACGTCGAAATGGCATCAATACGAAGCTTGGCTTCATCTAAAACCTCTTGAACATCATAATCATCGTCAACTTCTATTGATACCGAGCCAACGCCATCACTGGCAACGGAAGTGGTTTTTTTGATGCCAGAAATATCTTGAATGGCCTCTTCAATTTTTATGTTGATGCCTTCTTCAATTTCTTGCGGTGCCGCACCTGGGTAAGCGACGGTGACGCTGATCAGGTTTAGGCTAAAACTTGGAAAGACTTCTTTGTTGATAAGCACCGCACTAAATAAGCCGCCACCAATCAGCACTAACATAAGTAGGTTTGCGGCAACATTATTGCGGGCAAACCAAGCAATAATACCCGTTTGATTGTGCATTATTGGTCTCCTGCAGAGGTAATAACGTCACTAGATACATCATCAGCAGGGGTCAGCTCATCCTGCTCACTCTCACCTAACACCTTCACTTTTTGTCCGTTTGTCAGGTTGGCTACGTTAGTGATCGACACTCGCTCGCCCGTTGTGAAGCTGTCTTTAATAAATACATTGTCGATATCGGTTCGAACGATATTAACGTCACGCATTTCAATGCTGTTATCGTCTTTAACTACTGCAACTTGTCCGTTTCTTACTACGTGACGAGGTAATTGAGCGATGCCAGATACTGTGCGTCCTTTGATAACCGCACTGACAAAACTACCATATTTTAATGGCAGCTGATTTGCTGTTGCTGTCATTTGTAGGTAAGGGTCAATCACTTCTGCCACAAGGTAAATCATGCGGTTTTGTTCATCAATGACATTTTCACTGCGAACAATATTACCTTCCCAAGTGACTTGCTTGCCTGCCAACGAGGCGCTTAAAGTCACTTCAGTATCAGGCGTATCTGCGGACTCAAGGTGCGCTAAGTCACTGTTTGTAATAGGTAAACGGATTTCGGCGGTGTTAATGTCGTATAATTCACCTAGGTTTGTCCCTAATGTCACGTATTGACCTAAATCGACTTTGCGTTCTTTGATAATGCCGTCAAATGGGGCGCGGATAATTGTGCGCTCTAAATTACGTTTTGCTCGGGCAAGGGAGGCTTGAGCTGATTTTACATTGGCCTGTTCTTTTTTTAGTTGTGGGATACGTAAACCCAGTTCAGGCGCCATGCCTGAGTCGAAGTCTTTGAATTCGATTTTGGCGACTTCACCACGAGCAATTTCTTCGTTTAGCATGGCTGTTGCTTGAGCTAAGCCAGCTTCGGCTTGCATTAAATCGGCTTCGTAGTCTGAAGGCTCAATCACAGCAAGTTGTTCGCCTTTTTTTACTAAGCCGCCAGCAACAAAATTAGGCGATAAAGACTGTAATCGTCCTTGTACTTCGGTAACTAATTGTGTTTTATATTTAGGGTTAACGACACCGTATGAGGGCAGGTTTAGCGATACAGTTTGTTGCTGCACCGTCATGACATCAACAATAGTGAGATTTGCGGTTTCTTCTTTTTGCTCTGGCGATTCTTTTGTGCTTACCAGTAAAAAGGCCAAACCAAAAAACACGATCAGGATAATGAGTGGACTGAGTCTTCTTAATAGGGTTTTCATTCTTATGCGTATCCATGCTGAATTGCTGCTGGAGAAATCATTTACTAGCGAAATGTTGTATGAATAATCAACAGTTTAAAGTTTTTATCGTTTTCATTCGTAAACATAAACTACCAGAGTCGGGCAGTCATCTAAATAGCTTTTTGTAAATAAATTGTATCAAAATTAATAAAGGTTGAATTGAAGAGTTATAACGCTGTTTTTCGCAACAAAAAAGCGAACCGTTTGACGGGTTCGCTCGTTTATTCAATAGCCTATATTATTTCTTTTTCTTTTTAAATTTTTTGCTGCTCTTTTTGGTATCACTCGCTTTGACTTTCTTTTTCCCAGGCGGCTTAGCTTCTTTGTGCTTTGGACGTAACTCTTCAATGATGCGACGCTTTAAGGGGAGTTCAATATAGCGCTCAATTTTGCCAACAATTCGCATGTCATGAGCTTCGGCTAACGAAATAGCTGTGCCTTTGGCGCCCGCGCGACCCGTACGGCCAATTCGATGCACATAAGTATCTGCAGAACGTGGCATATCATAATTAATAACGTGAGTAATGTCGTCAATATCAATACCGCGAGCTGCCACGTCGGTTGCTAATAGGACATTGACTTCACCTTTAGTAAAGCGGCCTAAAGCTTGAAAGCGTTTCTTTTGTTCCATGTCTCCGCGCATAAAGGCACAAGGGATATTCGCTTTTAAAAGCTGGCCTTCAAGGCTTGCCACAACGTCTCGTGTTTTGACAAACACAATGGCACGTTTAACTTGCTCTTGACGCAAAATATTGCACAAGAGTTCAAATTTATGCTCTTTATTATCGGCTAGATGGATCCATTGGTGAATTTTAGCTTTCTCACTACGTGGAGCTTCAACATCAACGGTAAGTGGATCATTGAGTAGATCGCGTGCAAAACGTTCGACCCCGCCACCTTCTAAAGTGGCTGAAAATAGCATGTTTTGTTTGCGGCCTTGGGCTTCAATAGCAATAGCTTGCACTACGGATGAGAAACCCATGTCGAGCATCCGATCAGCTTCATCAATCACTAAAATATCAACTTCAGTGGCATCAAACTTTTTCTTATCAAGGTATTCCATTAATCGACCCGGTGTGGCGATTAAAATATCGATATTGCCTGCTAATGCTTCTTCTTGTGGAGCGTAAGGGACACCGCCAGTAATAGTGACGATATTTAACCCTAAGTCAGTGGCTAAGTGGCAAGCATAACGATGAATTTGGCTTGCGAGTTCACGAGTTGGTGTAAGCACTAATACTCGAGCTTGTCCTTCAAAACGGCGAGGGAAATCGATTAAGTGCTGAAGCGCTGGTAATAAAAAGCTAGCTGTTTTACCTGTTCCTGTTGGCGCACGCGCAAGAATATCCCGCTGCTCCATCGCCATTGGGATGGTTTGTTGCTGGACAGTCGTGGGTGTTTTGTGGCCCATGGCTTTTAACGAATCTAATAACCGTGAGTCTAAATCAAAATCTTCAAATAACATGCGCGTAGGGTCTCGCTGAAAAGTAGCCGAGCATTATAACTGACGAATGGCATTGGCTAAAGTTTTAAGTAGAAATCTTGGCATAAATTTGCCATCTGAGGGGAATAGTACCCAAGTCGATCACGAATATTTAACACACCAGATTGGCAAAGCCCTTGTTCTCCATGCATAAAGGACATTAATAATCTATTTGCGGGTTTGCCCTCTACACTGCTGACTTCTACGCGTTTACATAGATGCATTTTATTCAAATTAAAGGCTTGGGTTAACCTAATCTCTTCTTGGTAAGGAATGATAAGGCTGGCTTCACCAGTATTTGATAGTAAGTGATAAATGGCTAATGCAAGCTCATCAAAGCTTAAATGATTAGTATGCCTTGCTGTGGCCCTCGCTTCTATTTGGGTTTGTGGTCCATGACTAAAGTAGGGCGGGTTACAGATAATATGGTCAAATTTCGTGTTGGGAACTAATGATGTCGCTGCGAACTGAAGAAATTGTTGCACATAATGTTGAATGCTTGTTTGTATAACCGTGATTTTATGTGCCCATGGACTATTTTGAGCGTTGATTTGGCAATCAACTGAGGCCAGTTTATCTATCTCTATCGCGATTATCTGACTTGTTGGAGATGTACGTTGGGCGGTCATTAAACTTAATAAGCCACTGCCGGCACCAATATCTAGAATGTGTTCAGCTTGCCGTAAATTAGCCCACGCCCCCAGTAATACTCCATCAGTGCTGACTCGCATACCGCAATGACTATCATCTATATGAAACTGTTTAAACGTAAATGGCATGAGGTGATCATCGTTTTTAATTATTTGCACATGATAACAAAAAATGCAGTGAGTCGCTTATAACGCTAGTTAACTCTCAGGTTGTAGTTTTGTTAACTTATGTTGGTGTAATGGTCTTTGTGTGGTGTGATTGTTTTTGGATTTTGGTAGTTGTTTCGGGGGTAAAATGTTTTTTTAGTGAATTGGCTTGCAGGACTTGTAGCGAATGCCCGAGTTTGCTATTAGTTCCCCCCCTATTTGAGAAAGAAGATGTGAGCAATTTAACTTAATGTCGGTTTTTTAGGATTAGCAGAGTCTTTTAAGCAGACTTGTTGTTGAATTATTGCTCAAACAAGGTCGTTTTTTTAGTAAGTTTAAGTGTATTTTTTTTTTTACATCCGTGGTCTATTTTGGGTCATGGGGTAGCTAAATTTATCTTAATCACTTAAGTTTGTTAAAAAACAAATATAACAAGACGAGATTTCAACGTGCAAACAACTAAATTATCCATTTCAGATACCATCAGCTTAGGGTTTATGGCTTTTGCTTTTTTCCTTGGCGCAGGCAACTTGATTTTCCCACCTTTCGCAGGCTTTTTAGCTGGCGAAAACATGTCCGTCGCGATGATAGGGTTCCTGTTAACTGCGGTCGGTATGCCACTGATTGGGCTGATTGCGGTTGCTAAGTCTAATGGCAAGGTGATGGCCATGTTGCCTACATTTGCTGCTACTGCGTTAGCGGTTTCAATCTATATCATTATTGGTCCTGCGTTTGCAGCTCCTCGTACTGGTTTAGTTGCTTTTGAAATTGGCGCGCGTCCATTTATTGAAAACCCGGATGCCGTGATCATGATTGCCGAGCAAGCAATCAACTCCGCACAGTTGTTTTTTACCTTGGGTTTCTTTTTCATTGTGATGTTGGTGGCTTTATTTCCTGGTAAGTTGCTTGATAACGTTGGTAAGGTATTAACACCAGTACTGATTTTGTTATTAATTGGCTTGGCGATGAGTGTGATGTTTATCCCTGGCGCTCCTGTTGGAGCTCCGGTTAATGAGTATCTTTCAAGCCCATTATCAAAAGGGATCATCGAAGGTTACAATACTATGGATACCCTAGCATCAATTATGTTTGGCATGCTGATTATCGATATTTTACGTAAAAAAGGTGTTAATAATCCTGAAGATCAAACCAAATATTTAATCCGTGCTGCAATTATTGCCGCTGCTGGTTTAGCCTTTGTATATATCTCGTTATTCATTCTTGGTGCCTCTGCTGGTGATTTAGCGAAAGGCGCCAGTAATGGTGGTCAAATTTTGACTAATTATGTGGAACATAACTTTGGGACAACGGGGATTTTCTTGTTGTCGGCTGTGGTTGCTTTAGCTTGTTTAACGACGGCTATTGGTTTAGTGACTGCCTGTGCTGAATTTTTTAATGAGTTATTGCCATCGATTTCTTATAAAAAATTTGTAGTTTTCTTTAGTGTTGTTTGCGCAACAGTAGCTAACGTAGGTTTATCTCAGTTAATCACCATAAGTATTCCCGTATTAATGACGATATACCCCGTAGCTATTGCATTGGTATTAGTCACTTTCCTAACGAATAAGTTTGCTCGCCCTGAGTTTTCACATCGTTTAGTACTAAGTGTGGCTTTGTTCTTTGGTATTTTTGATGGCTTAAAAGCAGCGGGTGTCGATACTGCATTCATTGATTTTTTACCATTACAAGCTGAAGGTATGGGGTGGTTACTTCCAACATTGATTACAGCAATTACATGTTTATTTATATCTAAGTCAGATAAACACACAGCGACTGCTTAAATCGACATCGTTAAGTTTGTGATTCTAAGGCGTGATAGTATGCTAGTCTCTAGTGTGCATTGCGTCTTTTTATTAGGTAAATTTTGAGTCCCAGTCCTTATATTCTTAACCCATTGATTGAACAATTTATTGATGACTTATGGTCTACTAAAGGCCTGAGTGATAATACCTTGTCTTCATATCGTACCGATTTGGCCCACTTTGAACGTTTTGTGTTGAGCCGTCGTAAATCGTTAATTGAGGTTGATTGCTTATTAATAAGGGACTATTTGACGTATCGTTTTGATAAGCAATTCGCCAAAACCAGTACCGCGAGATTACTTAGTAGTTTACGTCGGTTTTATGGTTTTTTAGTGATCAGTAAAATGATGACCGAAGATCCTACCGCCTTGATTGAATCACCAAAGCTTGCCAGAAAACTGCCTGATGCATTAACAGAAGCGCAGGTTGACAGTTTGTTGTCAGAGCCCAATGTTGATGACCCAATAGAGCGTCGTGATAAAGCGATGCTGGAATTGTTATACGCAACAGGGCTTAGGGTAACTGAATTAGTTAGCTTGACCATGGATCAAATCAGTCTTCGTCAAGGTGTTGTGAGGGTGATGGGTAAGGGGGGAAAAGAGCGACTTGTACCATTAGGTGAGCTTGCTATTGCAGAAGTCGAACAGTTTATAAAAACAGCCCGACCTGAGCTATTAAACCTTAAACAATCAGATGTGTTGTTTCCTTCTAAGCGCGCGCAAATGATGACAAGGCAAACCTTTTGGCATCGTATTAAGTTATACGCAGCAAGGGCGGGGATAAACTCGCATTTGTCGCCGCATACATTGCGCCATGCTTTTGCTACTCATTTATTAAATCATGGTGCAGATCTTCGAGTTGTACAGTTATTACTGGGCCACAGTGATTTATCGACCACTCAAATTTATACCCATGTGGCTAAAGCAAGGTTGCAACAATTGCATCAACAGCATCACCCACGTGGTTAACAAAGAAAATGCTTACATTAAAAAGCGCTCATGCAGTTGCGAAAAGCGGATTAAATCTGTAAGTTTTGCAGACAAAGTCGGGTCTAGTACTTTAAGCCCGTGCAATTAGGAAAAATCATGAAGTTAACTAAAGCCTTTATTCTTGTTGCCAGCCTATTGGCACCAACATTTGTTTTTGCCGCACCCTCAACTAATGCAAATAATGATGAGTTAAAGCAAAAGTTGTCAAATACGTTAGGCGTTGAAGTCTCAATGATCCAGCCATCACCTATTGCTGGGTTACTGCAAATATTAACTGACCGTGGCGTGTTATATATCACTGAAGATGGTTCAAAGTTGGTTCATGGTAATATTTATGACATGAATGACCGTATGAATAATCTAACGGAAGCGGCATTAGCTTTGCCACGTCTTGAAATGCTTAAGCCATTTGAGCAAGACATGCTAGTTTATAAAGCCAAAAATGAAAAGCATGTGGTCACTGTGTTTACTGATGTTGATTGTGGCTATTGCCGTAAATTACATAATCAGATGGACGAGTATAATAATTTAGGTATCACTATTCGTTATTTAGCATATCCGCGTGCGGGTATTCCGTCGGCGAACGCTGATGAGATGCAAGCGGTTTGGTGTGCTAAAGATCCACTTAAAGCGATGACAGTGGCTAAATCGGGTGGCAATGTTAAGGCTGCAAGCTGCGATATTGATATCGCAAAGCAATATCGTTTAGGCGGCTCATTTGGTATTAATGGCACTCCTGCGCTGATCCTTGAAGATGGCACCATGATCCCAGGTTATCAACCTCCGGCCGATTTATTGCGAACTCTTGAATCACGTAAGTAAGCTTATTTGAAAATTAAGGGTATGCATTGGGGGTGAGCATTAGCTCACCTTTTTGTTATCTTAGTCATGATTATATTTGTCTTTAGGATTTGTTTTGCCGCATAAAATTATTCGTCGTCCACAAGTTGATGACTCGCACCTTCCCGCTTCAATGCCTGCACTGCTTAAACAGCTTTATGCCCGCCGAGGTGTTAATCAAGATGACTGCGAATTAGTCTTAGCCAAATTGTTACGCCCGCAAACCATGAAGGGCTTAGATATTGCTGGCGAGATTGTTGCCGATGCAATACAAGCCAATAAACGCATCTTGATCGTCGGTGATTTCGATGCCGATGGAGCAACCTCTACCAGTGTTTGTATGCTGGCTTTAAAAATGATGGGGGCAAGTAATATTGATTATTTGATCCCTAATCGTTTTGATTTTGGTTATGGGCTAAGCCCTGAAATTGTCGCAGTCGCACATGCAAAAGGTGTCCAATTATTGATTACGGTCGATAATGGTATTTCATCTATAGATGGTGTCTCAGCCGCAAAAGCGTGTGGGATGCAAGTGGTGGTGACGGATCATCATTTGCCGGGGCAAGTGCTACCTGAGGCAGACGCAATTGTGAATCCCAATCAGCATGATTGCCAGTTTGCAAGTAAATCCATTGCGGGGGTTGGCGTGGCATTTTACTTGATGACAGCCATACGAGCTGAGCTTAGAAGTCGTAACTGGTATCAAATACAATCGATTGCCGAGCCAAACTTAGGTGTGCTGCTTGATATTGTCGCTTTAGGTACTGTTGCTGATGTGGTGTCGTTAGATGCTAATAACCGCATTCTGGTGCAAGCCGGTTTACAAAGGGTGAGAAGCGGGCGTTGTCGTCCGGGGATCACCGCGTTGCTTGAAGTTGCAAAAAGAGACCCAAGTAAAATTGTTGCAGCTGATTTTGGCTTTGCGGTTGGCCCAAGGTTAAATGCCGCTGGGCGTTTAGATGAGATGGCTTTGGGGGTTGAAACCTTATTATGTGATGACATTATGCGAGCACGGCGAATGGCAGCTGAGCTTGATGGTTTAAATCAAGACCGTCGTGATATTGAAGCTGGTATGCAGCAAGAAGCCCTAAAAACCTTACAAGCCATCACCTTAGATGAAGCAACATTGCCTTGGGGGTTAGCGCTATTTCAACCAGATTGGCACCAAGGGGTGATCGGCATTTTAGCCTCAAGAATTAAAGACAGATATCACCGCCCTGTTATTGCCTTTGCTGATGCGGGTAACGGTGAAATTAAAGGCTCGGCTCGCTCAATTAAAGGTCTGCACATGCGTGATCTACTTGAGCGTATTAATAGCCAGTATCCAGGTATCATAATCAAATTTGGCGGTCACGCGATGGCGGCTGGATTATCCATTAAAGCTAATGCGTTAGATACCTTTAAACAGGCTTATGACGACACAGTAAAATCCATTTTAGATTATGAACAACTCACGGGTGAAATTTTATCAGATGGTGAGTTAAGTGCTGATTTAATGAATTTAGATACTGCGTTTATGCTACGTAATGCCGGTCCATGGGGGCAATCATTTGAAGAACCTTTATTTGATGGTTTTTTTAAAGTGGTTCAACAACGTATTGTGGGCGAAAAGCATTTAAAGTTATTACTAGAAACCGAGTGCGGCAAATTAATGCTTGATGGTATCGCCTTTAATGTTGATTTGCAGATATGGCCTGATGCAACAATTAATCATGCTCGGGTAGTGTATAAACTCGATGTAAATGAGTTTCGCGGCAATCAAACGGTGCAACTGATGGTGGATTATATTGAGCCCATGTAATTGGTGCGGTTTGATTGCGAATAGGTCGTGTCAGTTTGATCAACAGCAGCTTGTAGCCTGGTTTGATAAACAAGCTGAATTTAGATACAAAAAAGCCTCGCATTGCGAGGCTTTTTTGTGAGATGTCGACTAAGTCAGCACCTGTAATATGGTGCCCGAACCCGGAATCGAACCAGGGACACGAGGATTTTCAATCCTCTGCTCTACCGACTGAGCTATTCGGGCGACGGGGTGCAATTTAAGGTTTTATAAGGTTTGAGTCAACCGTTTTTTATAAAAAAAGCTTTTTTTTAAACTCAGTGCTGAATTAACCAGCATTTAGGTCAATCAAGCAGCAGGGGCGCTGAAAAAGTAATCGGTGGGTTTTAAATCATTCTTGACTAATAAAGCTGAATTTTACGGGGGAAGTTTATTTGGTTTAATCTCAACCTAGGTTATGTACTAACGCTGGCAATAAAAAAACAGCCTCATTAAGAGGCTGTTTTTAAATCTATGGTTTAAGTGCTAATTAACTAATTCATTATTTGGAAAATTAGCTTTCATTACGGTTAATACGTTTTGTTTGAGTTGTTCTTGACCTAGCTCATCGTAGGCCGTTGCCATGATTTCAAGTGCATGTTCTGTCTCTGGCGTGCCCGGAAACTTTTCCATTACACTTTGTGCGCGAACCGCCGCAGCGCTCCATGCATTCATTTTGATATAGTACTTAGCAACATTAATAGAGTATCGCGCTAAACGGTTTTTTAAGTACAGCATACGCTGCTGAGCATCGGGTGCATACTTACTATTAGGATAAGATTTGATTAAGCGATCAAAGTCTCTAAAGGCATCTTCAGCATTTTTGGGGTCGCGATCTGTGCGATCAATATTCATCATTTCATGAAATAAATAATTATCTGCCTGCATATTCGTCAAACCACGCATATAATACACGTAATCAATATTAGGATGAGTTGGGTTTAAGCGTAAAAATCTGTCAATATTCGCTAATCCCGATGCAACATCGTCCATTTTGTAATACGCAAAAATCAGATCTAATTGCACTTGAGTTTTATGAGGGCCAAAAGGATAGCGCGAATCTAAAGCTTCTAAAGATTGCACTGCTTTAGAATAGTTACCGAGTTCCATTGAGGTTCTGGCTTGGCTATACAGTATTTCTGGAGAGGCTTTAGTAACAATTGGGTCTTCTTCAGGACTGCTACTACAAGCTGTAATCGCAACTGAAAGTAATACTAGGGCGGCGCCTTTGGCTAATTTATACATACTTGAATTCAATTCTTTTATAAGTTGTGGTTAAGAATTTTTCCATTTCACGGTAAAATAGAAAACATCCGATTGTAACAGATAGTACATTTACTTTGGACCCCAAAAACGGGGTACGGTTCCTATGACACAAGAGATTAATCTAAAAAGCGAGATAACATCAACACAAACAGGACAAAGAATCGATCAAGCATTGGCGATTTTGTTCCCTGATTACTCGCGCACACGCATCAAGGAATGGATTCTATCCGGTGCAGTTAAGGTAGACGGTAGCATAGTCGACAAGCCACGGGAAAAGGTTTTTGAATCTCAGCAAATTGAGGTTAATGCCACCCTTGAAGAAGAAGTCAGTGCTATTGCTCAAGATATTGATTTAAATATTGTCTATGAAGATGACGATATTATCGTAATCAATAAACAGGCTGGCTTGGTTGTTCACCCCGGTGCTGGTAATGCTGACGGCACATTAATGAATGCACTATTGCATCATTGCCCTGATATTGAGCATGTACCAAGAGCGGGTATTATTCATCGTTTAGACAAAGACACCACAGGTTTAATGGTGGTTGCGAAAACGCTAGAAGCTCAAACCCACTTAGTTGCGGCTTTGCAGGCTCGTGAAATTGTGCGTGAATATGAAGCGATTGTGCAAGGTACAATGACAGCGGGTGGAACGGTCGATGAGCCGATTGATCGTCATCCTACTAAGCGTGTGCAAATGGCTGTGATTAACGGTGGTCGTCCGTCTGTGACACATTATCGCGTGGCAGAGAAGTTTCGTGCCCACACGCGTTTGCGATTACGCCTAGAAACCGGTCGAACTCACCAAATTCGTGTGCACATGGCGTATATTGGCCATGTATTAGTGGGTGATCCTGTATATGGTGGTCGTCCTCGTCCGCCAAAAGCGGCTAGCCCAGAGTTTTTTGAGTTATTAAAGTCATTTAAACGTCAAGCGCTGCATGCTGTGCGTTTAGAGTTAGCTCATCCTGTGACCTGTGAAATCATGAGTTGGCAAGCGCCTATTCCTGAAGACATGGTTAACCTGACTAAAGCATTACGTAAAGATACTGAATTAAATCCTGTTGAGTATTTATAAATGCTAACGCACGATTGGCCAATACCCGATAATGTAGCCATTGTTTTTACTGATCGTCATGGAGGCTATAGTGAGCCTCCCTTTGACAGTTTAAATTTAGGCATGCATGTGGGAGATAACCCACATAAGGTATTAGCCAATCGTCGCGTATTAGTAGAGCGTTATGGTTTACCTGCCGAACCTTTGTGGCTGAACCAAGTCCATGGAACAAAAATGGTATGCGAGTCGACTTTATCTGATAAACAAATCAATCAAGTCCCCAGCGCAGATGGCAGTTTTAGTAATCAATACGGTCAAGTATGCGTAGTCATGACAGCAGATTGCTTACCGGTTTTGCTATGTGACAAGCAAGGTACACAGGTTGCAGCGGTTCATGCCGGTTGGCGTGGTTTGTGTGACGGCATTATTGAGCAGGCTCTAACTCAATTCAGTCAACCATCATCCGATATCATTGCTTATTTAGGGGCTGCAATTGGCCCTGAAAAGTTTGAGGTAGGTGCTGAGGTTAAACACGCCTTTATGCGGCATAACCCGCAAGCAGAATCCTGTTTTAAAATGGCGACATCATCAACATTATCAACACCCAAATACCTTGCCGATATCGTTGCATTGGCTAAGTTAAGGCTTAAGGCGAAAAATGTGACCTCAATTTATAGCAGCGATATATGCACTGTAAGTGACGAGAATTATTTTTCCTACCGCCGCGATCATCAAACGGGACGAATGGCCTCTTTGATATGGTTAAAATCATAAACGTATCAATCTGCAATTAAAGTTTGAAACTCATGTTTATTTTCGCTTAAAAAGTAAACGGTCTTGAAATCATCTCAGCCAGCCCCCATCTTTTAGTTAACAGTAGATCCGTTTGTGGATATTACATTTTTGTATCAGATGTAGGAGGTTATATGAGACTCGATCGTATGACTAATAAGTTTCAAATTGCCATTTCTGATGCTCAGTCATTAGCTTTAGGACGAGATCATCAGTTTATAGAGCCAATCCATCTAATGATGGCATTGCTTAATCAAGATTCGGGCTCTATCCATCCTTTACTAACTCAAGCAGGTATTCGAGTTAGTGTTTTACGTTCTACGTTAAATAAAGAATTAGAACGATTACCACAAGTTGAAGGCAGTGGAGGTGATGTTCAATTATCACAAGGATTAATTAGGCTGTTAAACCTTTGTGATAAATTGGCACAGAAGCGTAAAGATAAATATATCTCCTCAGAGTTATTTATTCTTGCTGCACTTGAAGGCAATGATGCTTTAGCCAAAGCATTAAAAGAATCAGGCACGACCAAAGAGTTAATGGAAGCCACCATTGAACAAATTCGTGGTGGCCAAAAAATAGATGATCCTAATGCCGAAGATCAACGTCAAGCATTGAAAAAGTTTACCGTTGATTTAACCGAACGCGCCGAACAAGGCAAATTAGATCCAGTAATTGGTCGAGACGATGAAATTCGCCGCACTATTCAAGTCCTGCAACGTCGCAGCAAAAACAATCCTGTATTAATCGGTGAGCCAGGTGTTGGTAAAACGGCGATTGTTGAAGGTTTAGCGCAGCGGATTGTGAATGGCGAAGTCCCTGAAGGGATCAAAAACAAACGAGTGCTTTCTTTAGATATGGGCTCATTAATTGCAGGTGCCAAATATCGTGGTGAATTTGAAGAGCGTTTAAAAGCGGTACTCAATGAACTGTCGCAAGAAGAAGGGCAGGTTATTCTGTTTATCGATGAACTTCATACCATGGTCGGTGCGGGTAAAGGTGAAGGCGCAATGGATGCAGGCAATATGCTTAAACCTGCATTAGCCAGAGGAGATTTGCATTGTGTGGGCGCCACCACTCTTGATGAATATCGTCAGTATATTGAAAAAGATGCCGCCCTTGAGCGCCGTTTTCAAAAGGTGCTGGTGGATGAGCCAAGTGTTGAAGACACCATCGCAATCTTACGTGGTCTGAAAGAGCGTTATGAATTACATCATCATGTTGAAATTACTGACCCTGCCATTGTTGCCGCCGCCAGCATGTCGCATCGCTACATATCAGATAGAAAGCTACCTGATAAAGCTATCGACTTAATTGATGAGGCAGCATCCAGTATTCGCATGCAAATTGACTCTAAACCAGAGCCTCTTGAAAAGTTAGAACGTCGTGTAATTCAGTTAAAACTAGAAGAACAAGCATTAGCCAAAGAGGCCGATGAGGCGAGTCGTAAGCGTCTTGACACTTTACAACTTGAATTAAAAGATGTTGAAGTAAAAGCTTCTGAACTCAATGAAATCTGGCGAACAGAAAAAGCTGCATTGGCGGGTACACAGCATATTAAAGCCGATTTAGAGCAAGCTCGTATGGATATGGATGTCGCAAGACGTGCCGGAGATTTAACTCGCATGTCTGAACTACAATATGGCCGTATCCCCGAGTTAGAAAAAATGCTCGATTTGGCATCACAAGCAGAAATGCAAGATATGACGCTATTACGGAATAAAGTCACAGATATTGAAATCGCTGAAGTGCTTTCAAAAGCGACTGGAATTCCGGTATCTAAGATGCTTGAAGGAGAACGAGAAAAATTACTGCATATGGAAGATGCGTTACATGAACGCGTTATAGGCCAAAATGAAGCGGTTGAAGCCGTTGCAAATGCAATTCGCCGAAGCCGAGCTGGTCTTGCTGATCCGCAGCGACCAATTGGCTCATTCCTATTTTTGGGGCCAACAGGCGTGGGTAAAACAGAGCTTTGTAAGTCATTAGCTAAATTTTTATTTGATACTGAAAGTGCATTAGTTCGGATTGATATGTCTGAGTTTATGGAAAAACATACCGTATCACGCTTAGTGGGTGCGCCTCCTGGATACGTGGGTTATGAAGAAGGTGGTTATTTGACGGAAGCCGTTCGCCGTAAACCTTACTCGGTGGTGCTATTAGATGAAGTTGAAAAAGCCCATCCAGATGTATTCAATATCTTGTTGCAAGTATTGGATGATGGCCGTTTAACTGATGGGCAAGGTCGTACGGTAGATTTTAAAAATACCGTGATCATCATGACATCAAATCTAGGTTCAGATTTAATTCAAGAAAGCTTTGGGCGAGCATCTTACGATGAAATGAAGCAAAGTGTCATGGAAGTGGTGATGCAAAACTTCCGTCCTGAGTTTTTAAATCGTGTGGATGAATCAGTTGTATTCCATCCATTAGATGAACATCACATTAAACACATTGCTAATATTCAAATTGAGTTGCTTCGTAAGCGTCTTGTTGAGAAAGACTATGATCTACAAGTGTCAGAGTCAGCGCTAAGCCTTATCGCTGAGGCTGGATTTGATCCTGTCTATGGTGCAAGGCCGCTAAAACGCGCTTTGCAACAAGAGATTGAAAACCCATTAGCACAAAGATTGTTGCGCGGAGATTTATTGCCGGGGAAAATGATTCGTGCTGATGTTGAGCATGGTCAATTAGTGTTTGTTCAATAAATTAAACTGGGATCAGTAAAGGGAGCCTCGCGCTCCCTTTATTTTATTTATGCAGTACAACTAAAAAATTTTACTGACAGAATAGTTTAATGCGTTTTTCATTTTCAGCTCTAGCCGCTATTTTTTCTTCTTCAGTCATTGTCACTTGCTCGCCCGTTTTTTCATCTTTTCTAGATAAACGATTGTATGAATTGAGCAAATCCAAACTATGTTTAGCACTATCACAAATTGATTTAGCTTGTGCAGTATCTTTTTCTTTAATGAGCTTAGCCGACTTAGCTAAATCATCTTCAGGCGTTTTAGTTTCAACACGCTTTATTGGAGATTTCGTTCCAATTTTACCGGGTTCAATTTCTTCGCTGCTAATCAACTTAGCATCAACGCCTTTTGGCATCTGATGGCTGTAATGTGCGACGCCATCTTCATCAACCCAAGTATAAATAGTGGCAGCAAGGCTCGATGACATCAAAAAAAGGCTAGTTACGAATAATGCTAATTGTTTCATATGATAGATATCCAATTTAAACACTGATAGTTGTGACTATCTTTGATTAAATAAAAGTATGTTATATTCATGTAAAATCCAACATTAATTTAATAATGATTTGAGCGTATGCAAAATTCAACTAAGCAAACAGACAAAAACAAAGGGATATACCTACTGCCCAATCTATTTACCACCGCAGGGTTGTTTTCAGGTTTCTACGCGATAATCGCATCAATGAATGGGAATTTTGAAGCTGCAGCAATAGCCGTATTTGTCGCAATGATTTGTGATGGCTTGGATGGGCGCGTTGCAAGAATGACAAATACCCAAAGTGATTTTGGTGCCGAGTATGACAGCATGGCAGATATGGTATCTTTTGGTATGGCGCCAGCAATATTGGCATATAACTGGGCATTAAACGATATAGGTAAAATAGGCTGGTTTGCTGCATTTATTTATTGTGCAGCTGCAGCTTTGCGCTTAGCACGATTTAACACTCAAGTTGGTATTGCCGATAAACGTTACTTTCAAGGACTTGCAAGCCCTGCTGCCGCAGCTGTAATAGCTGGAAGCATATGGAGTGGCACAAGTTATGATATCGATCCCAACAACATCAGTTATTTGGTTGCCTTTGTTACTGCGCTAATGGGGCTATTAATGGTAAGCAACTTTAAATACCATTCATTCAAAGAAGTTGACTGGCGTGGGAAAGTTAATTTCTTAGTTATGCTTATACTTGTCGGGTTATTTGCGATCGTATCGGTCGACCCTGCGGTTATCCTCTGTCTTACCTTTTATATTTATGCATTGTCAGGTCCATTTATTACTTTTAAAAGTGTAGATAAGCTAAAAGTAGAGCATGTAATTGGTGATGAAACAGATGATATTGCCAATGAAAGTAAAATTCACGCGCAATCAAATCCTCAAGCAAGCCACGATAAATCAAATTCGAATAGTTAAAATGACAGCGAATTGAGAATCGTGTTCAGATTTTAATGCCCTTAACATAATGTAAAGGGCATTTTTGTCTATGTATAAACTGAGTTCATATATCGAAAACTAAAAAAATTGATCAAATTTGCTGGATTAAACATCGATCTGCTGCTTTAATAATCGGTCGGGGTTGATAGGTTTAAAAACTTCAAAAAAGCCCTTGCGCTAAAATCTTATCTGCCTATAATGCGCATCCACTGACACGGCAGACAGCAATAGCCAACACCGAGCCAGCTTGATTTGATTAGCAAATAGGCAATCAAATTAAGGCGAAAAGAAAGTTTGAAAAAACACTTGACGCCAACACGGGAAAGCGTAGAATACGCAGCCCAAGCCAACGACCTAGCGTCAACGGCCACTAAGCAAAGGTTAATTCTTTCGGCATTAGTAACGCTCTTTAACAAACTAAACAAGAAATCTGTGTGGACATTCACAGGTATTGAGTTATTCGAAATTGCTTCTTAGGAAGCAATCAAAAATTTAAACTCAATGTCTTCTCTCTTAAATGAGAATGATGAATGTTCATAGCAATATGTACAAAAGACTTTGTTAACTTCGGTTGATAAAGCAATCAGAATTCATTGAGCCGAGACTTAGTCTCAAAAAACTTTAATTGAAGAGTTTGATCATGGCTCAGATTGAACGCTGGCGGCAGGCCTAACACATGCAAGTCGAGCGGCAGCGGGAAGATAGCTTGCTATCTTTGCCGGCGAGCGGCGGACGGGTGAGTAATGCCTAGGGATCTGCCCAGTCGAGGGGGATAACAGTTGGAAACGACTGCTAATACCGCATACGCCCTACGGGGGAAAGGAGGGGACCTTCGGGCCTTCCGCGATTGGATGAACCTAGGTGGGATTAGCTAGTTGGTGAGGTAATGGCTCACCAAGGCGACGATCCCTAGCTGTTCTGAGAGGATGATCAGCCACACTGGGACTGAGACACGGCCCAGACTCCTACGGGAGGCAGCAGTGGGGAATATTGCACAATGGGCGAAAGCCTGATGCAGCCATGCCGCGTGTGTGAAGAAGGCCTTCGGGTTGTAAAGCACTTTCAGTAGGGAGGAAAGGTTAGCAATTAATACTTGTTAGCTGTGACGTTACCTACAGAAGAAGGACCGGCTAACTCCGTGCCAGCAGCCGCGGTAATACGGAGGGTCCGAGCGTTAATCGGAATTACTGGGCGTAAAGCGTGCGCAGGCGGTTATTTAAGCCAGATGTGAAAGCCCCGGGCTCAACCTGGGAATTGCATTTGGAACTGAGTAACTAGAGTCTTGTAGAGGGGGGTAGAATTTCAGGTGTAGCGGTGAAATGCGTAGAGATCTGAAGGAATACCGGTGGCGAAGGCGGCCCCCTGGACAAAGACTGACGCTCATGCACGAAAGCGTGGGGAGCAAACAGGATTAGATACCCTGGTAGTCCACGCCGTAAACGATGTCTACTCGGAGTTTGGTGTCTTGAACACTGGGCTCTCAAGCTAACGCATTAAGTAGACCGCCTGGGGAGTACGGCCGCAAGGTTAAAACTCAAATGAATTGACGGGGGCCCGCACAAGCGGTGGAGCATGTGGTTTAATTCGATGCAACGCGAAGAACCTTACCTACTCTTGACATCCAGAGAACTTTCCAGAGATGGATTGGTGCCTTCGGGAACTCTGAGACAGGTGCTGCATGGCTGTCGTCAGCTCGTGTTGTGAAATGTTGGGTTAAGTCCCGCAACGAGCGCAACCCCTATCCTTATTTGCCAGCACGTAATGGTGGGAACTTTAGGGAGACTGCCGGTGATAAACCGGAGGAAGGTGGGGACGACGTCAAGTCATCATGGCCCTTACGAGTAGGGCTACACACGTGCTACAATGGCGAGTACAGAGGGTTGCAAAGCCGCGAGGTGGAGCTAATCTCACAAAGCTCGTCGTAGTCCGGATTGGAGTCTGCAACTCGACTCCATGAAGTCGGAATCGCTAGTAATCGTAGATCAGAATGCTACGGTGAATACGTTCCCGGGCCTTGTACACACCGCCCGTCACACCATGGGAGTGGGCTGCAAAAGAAGTGGGTAGTTTAACCTTCGGGAGAACGCTCACCACTTTGTGGTTCATGACTGGGGTGAAGTCGTAACAAGGTAGCCCTAGGGGAACCTGGGGCTGGATCACCTCCTTACCTATACGACTAACTCAATATTTGCTGAGTGTTCACACAGATTACTTGTTAACTTCTTCGGAAGTAGAGTGAAATGCGCCGCGAGCCGGTATGCATTGTTCTTTAACAATTTGGAAAGCTGATAGTATTTAATTGCATGAGTCTGTCATGTAATTACTTACAAATCGTTTAATACGATAAGTATTAAACATTGAGTTCTCAAAACACTGTTTAAGTGTCTTGAATATTCTAAAACTAAGGCGATTTCGTGTGCGAAAGTGCATGAATTATCAAAGTAAAAACCAGCTAGTTGCAATACAGCTCAAGTGAAACTCATTTGGGTTGTATGGTTAAGTGACTAAGCGTATACGGTGGATGCCTTGGCAGTCAGAGGCGATGAAGGACGTAGTAACTTGCGAAAAGCGTTGGCGAGCTAGTAACAAGCATTTGAGCTAACGATGTCCGAATGGGGAAACCCAGTTGCATAAGCAACTATCCTGCAGTGAATACATAGCTGTAGGAGGCAAACCCGGGGAACTGAAACATCTAAGTACCCGGAGGAAAAGAAATCAACCGAGATTCCCCTAGTAGCGGCGAGCGAACGGGGATTAGCCCTTAAGTCAGTGGGGTGTTAGTGGAATGTGTTGGAAAGCACAGCGGCACAGGGTGATAGCCCCGTACACGAAAACTAACCATTGATGAAAACGAGTAAGGCGGGACACGTGATATCCTGTTTGAATATGGGGGACCATCCTCCAAGGCTAAATACTCCTGACTGACCGATAGTGAACCAGTACCGTGAGGGAAAGGCGAAAAGAACCCCTGTGAGGGAGTGAAATAGAACCTGAAACCGTATACGTACAAGCAGTGGGAGCGGTTCTTGAGACCGTGACTGCGTACCTTTTGTATAATGGGTCAGCGACTTACGTTTTGTAGCGAGGTTAAGCGAATAGCGGAGCCGTAGGGAAACCGAGTGTTAACTGCGCGTTTAGTTGCAAGGCGTAGACCCGAAACCCGGTGATCTAGCCATGGGCAGGTTGAAGGTTGAGTAACATCAACTGGAGGACCGAACCGACTTATGTTGAAAAATGAGCGGATGACTTGTGGCTGGGGGTGAAAGGCCAATCAAACCGGGAGATATCTGGTTCTCCTCGAAAGCTATTTAGGTAGCGCCTCGAGCGAATACCATTGGGGGTAGAGCACTGTTAAGGCTAGGGGTCATCCCGACTTACCAACCCTTTGCAAACTCCGAATACCAATGAGTACTACTCGGGAGACAGACGGCGGGTGCTAACGTCCGTCGTCAAAAGGGAAACAACCCAGACCGTCAGCTAAGGTCCCAAAGTTATTGCTAAGTGGGAAACGATGTGGGAAGGCTTAGACAGCTAGGATGTTGGCTTAGAAGCAGCCATCATTTAAAGAAAGCGTAATAGCTCACTAGTCGAGTCGGCCTGCGCGGAAGATGTAACGGGGCTAAGCAATACACCGAAGCTACGGGTTTGCACTTAGGTGCAAGCGGTAGAGGAGCGTTCTGTAAGCCGTTGAAGGTGAAGGGGTAACCCACGCTGGAGGTATCAGAAGTGCGAATGCTGACATGAGTAACGATAAAGGGAGTGAAAAACTCCCTCGCCGAAAGACCAAGGGTTCCTGTCCAACGTTAATCGGGGCAGGGTGAGTCGACCCCTAAGGTGAGGCCGAAAGGCGTAATCGATGGGAAACAGATTAATATTTCTGTACTTCCGCTAACTGCGATGGAGAGACGGAGAAGGCTAGGCTAGCGCGGCGTTGGTAGTCCGCGTTTAAGGTAGTAGGCGGTGTTCTTAGGCAAATCCGGGAACACATAACGCTGAGAGCTGATGACGAGTCACTAAGGTGATGAAGTAGTTGATGCCATGCTTCCAGGAAAATCTTCTAAGCTTCAGGTTAGCGGGAATCGTACCCCAAACCGACACAGGTGGTCGGGTAGAGAATACCAAGGCGCTTGAGAGAACTCGGCTGAAGGAACTAGGCAAAATGGTACCGTAACTTCGGGAGAAGGTACGCTCCTGGTGGTGATGAGACTTGCTCTCTAAGCTGCTGGGAGTCGCAGATACCAGGTGGCTGCAACTGTTTATCAAAAACACAGCACTGTGCAAAATCGCAAGATGACGTATACGGTGTGACGCCTGCCCGGTGCCGGAAGGTTAATTGATTGGGTTATCGCAAGAGAAGCTCATGATCGAAGCCCCGGTAAACGGCGGCCGTAACTATAACGGTCCTAAGGTAGCGAAATTCCTTGTCGGGTAAGTTCCGACCTGCACGAATGGCGTAATGATGGCCACGCTGTCTCCAGCCGAGACTCAGTGAAGTTGAAATTGCGGTGAAGATGCCGTATACCCGCGGCTAGACGGAAAGACCCCGTGAACCTTTACTATAGCTTGGCACTGAACATTGACCCTACATGTGTAGGATAGGTGGGAGACTTTGAAGCATGAACGCTAGTTTGTGTGGAGTCGTCCTTGAAATACCACCCTTGTAGTGTTGATGTTCTAACTCTGGCCCCTAATCGGGGTTGAGGACAGTGCCTGGTGGGTAGTTTGACTGGGGCGGTCTCCTCCCAAAGAGTAACGGAGGAGCACGAAGGTTGGCTAAGTACGGTCGGACATCGTACGGTTAGTGCAATGGCATAAGCCAGCTTAACTGCGAGACATACACGTCGAGCAGGTACGAAAGTAGGTCATAGTGATCCGGTGGTTCTGAATGGAAGGGCCATCGCTCAACGGATAAAAGGTACTCCGGGGATAACAGGCTGATACCGCCCAAGAGTTCATATCGACGGCGGTGTTTGGCACCTCGATGTCGGCTCATCACATCCTGGGGCTGAAGTCGGTCCCAAGGGTATGGCTGTTCGCCATTTAAAGTGGTACGCGAGCTGGGTTCAGAACGTCGTGAGACAGTTCGGTCCCTATCTGCCGTGGGCGTTGGATGATTGAAGGGAGCTGCTCCTAGTACGAGAGGACCGGAGTGGACGAACCGCTGGTGTTCGGGTTGTTATGCCAATAGCATTGCCCGGTAGCTACGTTCGGAATCGATAACCGCTGAAAGCATCTAAGCGGGAAGCGAGCCCTAAGATGAGTCATCCCTAGGTCTTTAAGACCTCTAAAGAGCCGTTCGAGACTAGGACGTTGATAGGCATGGTGTGTAAGCGTTGTGAGGCGTTGAGCTAACATGTACTAATGACTCGTGAGGCTTAACCATACAACCCAGATGGGTTTTACTTAAAACGTTCCAGACGTTTAAAGCACTTCCTCCTTCCTTGGAGGTCGTACTGATACTTAGTATTAGGATAGAGCACTTAAGCAGTGATAACTCAAGACAGCGTGTTTGAAATAGAGCATGCATTAGCTTTCCGAATTATTATTTGATGCCAAGGCGTTAAATAGACAAATTTGTCTGGAAACCATAGAGCTGTGGTCCCACCTGATCCCATTCCGAACTCAGAAGTGAAACACAGTATCGCCGATGGTAGTGTGGGGTCTCCCCATGTGAGAGTAGGTCATTTCCAGGCGCTAAATAAAGCCAAAAAGCCCGTTACTAGCGTAACGGGCTTTTTGCATTTATGATACTCTCTTAGGACCTTGATTTATTTGGGAACTGCTTGCTATAAGGCTTCCAAATTTTCTAAATAATGTTTTGCCGTATCCAATATTGCTAAGCGTTTTGGTTGTTCCATTTTATCCCATGTCCGATAGAGCATTGCTATGCGGGGTTGTTAGTAAGACGTGCTCTGTGTTTGTGCATAAACTGCCAATATAAACTATTGAATGGACAAGATCTTTCACCACTTCTGGCTTTAATGTCGTAGTGACAGCCTTTGCAATAGTCGCTCATTTTATTGATGTAAGAGCCGCTTGCTGCGTAAGGTTTAGTACCAACAATTCCACCATCAGCAAATAATGCCATTCCTCTGGTGTTAGGCATTTCAACCCACTCTATAGCATCGACATATATTCCTAGATACCAGTCATCCACTTGGTTTGGCGCTATTTCTGTAAGTAAGCAAAAATTACCTGTCACCATAAGCCGTTGTATATGATGTGCGTAGGCATAATCTAAAGACTGGTTAATTGCATTGTTCATACAGGCCATTTGGGTTTGCCCCGTCCAAAAGTAATCGGGCAATTTGTTGCTGGCACCAAGACTGTTTTTATTCGCATAATTGGGCATATTTGCCCAGTAAACCCCGCGAATATACTCTCGCCAACCTAAAATTTGCCTAATGAAACCCTCAATTTGTGAAATATCAATAGCAGTATTATTTTTATATTCTGCCAGTGCTGCATCGATAACTTCTTTAGGATGTAATAACTTGCAGTTGAGTGAAAAGGACAATCTGCTGTGATATAGACTCCATTTAGCATCATGATTTTTGGTCATTGCATCTTGGAATTGACCAAATAAAGGCAAGCAGACTTTACAGAAATAAGCTAGCAAGGACAGGCTTTGACTGCGATTAACGGGCCATAGTAGATTGCCTTGCAAACTCCCTATAGTGTTAATCTTGTGTCGTTCAAGACGCTGTTTTACCGCTTCGATATTTTGACTAAAAAGTAATGGCTCTGGCAGCTTTGCTAAGTCTGATGCTTTTAGTTTGTTACGATTGTTTGCGTCAAAGTTCCACTGACCTCCATAAGGTTTATCGTCATCCATGAGAATATTGAACCGCTTTCGCATTCGGCGATAAAAGAACTCCATTAATATGTGTTTGTCTTGAGGGAACTGTTGGTCTATTTCATTGAAAGGCAACAAAAAGTGTTCTGTGTCGACACAGCGGACTACTGCGTTGTCTATCTTAAGTTTGGATAATTGTTCAAGTAAGCGATATTCATCAGGGCGTTGGTATTCAAACTTGCTAGCACCAAATTTTGCCATGTAATAACGGATCAATTGGTTTAGATCGCTAAAATCAGCGGTATTATCGAGAGTTAGGTGTAATATTTGATGACCTTGTGAGCCTTTTTCAATGGCAAATTGCTCCATTGCACAAAAGAACGCGCACACCTTTTGAATATGATGGGTGACATAGGTGTTTTCTTGTTTAAGCTCTGCAATGATGTAGAGCACCTTATTATCGACTTGCTGATACCAAGTGTGCTCTTCATTGAGCTGATCGCCCAGAATGAGTCTAACAGTATCAATGCCCATTTAGGTATCTCCCTTATTTGTGACTGAAGTAATAGGCCAATCTACATAATCTTGAAAATCAATTTGTGAGTTTTTACATTCACCATGCCATTGCGAAATAAACTTTAAATCAGGGTCATACACTTGTGTTTGTTTGTCTAAATTAAATCGACGACTACCACGGGGATCAGCTCCCACTCCGGCTAAATATTGCCAATTGCCCCAGTTTGATGCGACATCGTAATCAATTAGTTGAGTCTCAAAATATGCGGCCCCATAGCGCCAGTCTAAATTTAGCTCGTGCACTAAACAACTGGCCACGAGTTGTCTGCCACGATTTGACATATAGCCCGTTTGATTTAATTGATGCATACAAGCATTAACAATAGGAAAAGGTGTTTGGCCATGTTTCCATTGTTGAAACCGTTGTGCATAAAAGCTGGTGAGTGGAGGGTTGTTTCTAATACCACCAAAATGAAATAGTGCGTTTTGATAACGTCTTGCATACCAATAAAAGTACTCTCGCCAGAGTAGTTCAAAATAAATCCAGTAGGTTGATTCGTTAGCGCCGTTAATTTTTTCGTATTGTTTTAGCATGGCGTAAATCATAGTTGGTGATATACAGCCTAATGCCAACCAAGGGGAAAATTTGGTTGAATTGTCAAAACCATCCAGTGCGTTGCGAGTTTCCTTATATCTACTTGGGTATGTAGTTTCAAAATACGTTTGACAATGTTTTAAAGCCGCCTGCTCACCACCTTTAAATAACAGAGTTTTTTTCGTTTGATTAAGAGGTAATGTGGCCATTTTTAGGGATGAGACATCAATTTCAGATGGCATTGGTGGCAATGAGTCCAAATGATTTAAATTAATGTCAATGGCAATGTTTTCGACTTTTTTACGAAACTGGCTGAAGGTGCTAGGTAGAGCATTTATCTGAAATGGCAGTGTATTTTTTGTGAATAAGCAATTAACTTCTTTCTGTACTATATGTAATGCAGGGTTGTCCGTTTGAATTATATCAAGCTGTCGTAATTCATCCCCCCTGCTTGTTCATCAACATACAAGTGAGTGAGTTTAACTTGTTGCTGCAATAGGGTAATTGCTTTGTGGAGTGGCATAGCTAGTACAATTAATCCTTGTGAAAGCCTACTAAGTGATTCATTAAGGTTATCAAGCGATTGATTTAAAAATAGTTGTCTGCTGTAACCTAATTTTGCTTCTTGAGCATATTGTCTTAGAAATGGACTCAATTCTGGATAACAATAAACGCAAATTAAAGCATCGACTTCCACAGAAGCGCGTTGAAGCAATGGGTTATCGTGTATCCTTAAATCATTAGTGAACCAATACACGCCAATGTTGTTATTCAACTCAATACCTACATTTTTATCGTCAATTTTATAACATCTAATACGAGATAATCCGCAAATCAGATCAATCCATAAAGGCAAGAAACTGAATCATATGAGCTGCAGTATGAGAGGTTGTTGAGGGCAGCAAATCAATTGATGATATCCATTTGGGGCTGACTATTTAAGTCACATAATATTTAGGAAAGCATCATATTAGGCTTAAATTATTTTGTTTTTATTAATGAGTATGATTCGTATTAATAGATTTGATTATCAGCTCACAATTTTAGGCCGCAAACTTGTTAGATTGGATAAAGCTATATATAACCTTGTAGTAACTTAATTTACACTTTGCTTCTTAATGTAACTATGAAAGCTCATTCAACAGAAAAATGGTCTCAAACACATAATTTTAATCATCATAACCACGAGGGGGAAAAAAATACCCGTTACGTTCTGATATTGACCGTATTGACAATGATCATTGAGATTGTTGCTGGCACCGTTTATGGTTCAATGGCCTTGTTAGCCGATGGCTGGCATATGGGCACTCACGCCGCAGCATTTATGATCACCTTATTTGCTTACCATTACGCTAGAAAACATGCAGACTCGCCGCAATTTGCATTTGGTACGGGTAAAGTAAGCGTGCTGGGTGGTTTTACAAGCGCAATCGCCCTGGGGATGGTGGCATTATTGATGCTTGTCGAGTCGTTTTCGCGAATAATTAATCCACACGAGATTCAATTTGAACAAGCTATATTTGTTGCCGTGATTGGTTTAGCAGTCAATATAGTTAGTGCATTTCTGTTAAAAGATCATCATTCTCATGACCATCATGACCATCATGACCATCATTCTCATGCACATCATGATCACAATTTGAATGCCGCCTATATGCATGTGTTGGCCGATGCGCTGACATCTTTATTGGCGATATTTGCGCTTGTGTTAGGCAAATACTTAGGTTGGTTATGGCTAGATCCTATCATGGGTATAGTGGGTGCAATTATTATAACGAAGTGGGCTTATGGTCTTATTATGCACACTAGCCCAATATTGTTAGATGACAATCAAGCGGCAAAACAGCAAGAATCGATAAAAGCCTTTGTAGAAAAACATTGCGCCTGTGTGATAAGCGATATTCATTTATGGCGCGCAAACTCTGCAGATTTTGTATTGGTACTGTCAGTCGTGACTCACGAAGATATCGATAATCTAAAATTAAAACGACAATTACAGTCAAAATTTAACCAAGTTAAACACATCACACTTGAGGTTCATCAATGCGATTTACCTGAATGTGCTGATGTAATCGTTAAGTAATTTGGCTTTTAGATGATTCCAACGGCTAACTTGGCTGAAAATGCTTCAGTTAGCGGTTTTTGTTGAAAAAGTACTTTACCTTTGTCAGTGGTTTTTGCATAATGCCCCACGTCAACAGGGGTGTAGTTCCAATTGGTAGAACAGCGGTCTCCAAAACCGATGGTTGCGGGTTCGAGTCCTGCCACCCCTGCCAAATTTAGAGGGCCTAGCATTTATGCTAGGCCTTTGTCTTTTCTGACTTTTTTAAATTTATTACTCTCCAGTTCAGCCTTAATTTATTACGCTATAGAAGCTCAATTTTGCAAATGGTGACCAAATGGTGACCAAACCGTGACAACAACTTTTTCTGATGCAGATTTATGTTCAGACACTCCTAATTAAGATAGTGTGATTTTTTGGCGTTTTGCTATTAGATTAATTAGGCTAAAACGTACTATAAAATGAATTGATATGGCTTGTTTCTGCAAGTATCAATTCACTATTTCCAACCCTGCACCCATTTATTATTATTTTTGAGTTCAGTCCAATCAATGAGATACGCATTCTTTGTCATTACAGCTTCTAATTGACATGACAACACTGAGCCATCTTCTTCAAACTCAATTTCAGATACCAAAAAGTGCTTTTCTCGGTGCATCGGCTTTGATGCTGTCCATTTACTATTTAATAGCTTAGCAGGATTAATCTTGTTCATTTAGTCTCCATCAATAGCAATAGAACATAATTCAATATTACGTTAGCTAGATGATTTAAGCCCAAGATGAGCTTAACCTTTTATGAGCAAATTTATCATTGAGCAGAAATTTTTAATGAACCGCTTATTGATGCTAGGAGTCGTTCGCCAGATGGATGCAAAACGATAAGTCCATCTTTGTTTATGGGCGAGCGTGGTATGTATATATGAAAAATTATGTAAATTAGTCAGGAAACCTACGAGGTTAGACATCTATGCTACAGTTAATAATGTGCCGAAATTAGGATGGAGATTCTTTAATTGCACATAAATGCTGTAGACAAAGTTTGCATCGCAATATTCCTCATATTGGTATCACTATTGGGATATTTTTCCAGTCTAGCTTTGAATTCATATAGCGATAGGCAGACTTTTCTTGTGTCTGAAATCGTACACACTCAGACTCAGGCAATCGAAAGGCGTTTAGGTCAATCTCTCTCATCAACAAAAATTTTAGCACAGGAAGTGCGCCAGAACCGTGGGCTTTTTCCTGACTTTGAAGAGTACGCCCAAGAGGTTATGGATACTGTCGGCGGCATCTCTAATCTTCAATTAGCTCCTAATGGCATCATTCACTCAATTCATCCTATAGATGGAAATGAAAAGGCTATTGGTCACGATATTTTGAAGGATGACAGTAGGCGGAAGGAAGCACTCTTGGCACTGCATGAGCAGCATATGACATTAGCGGGACCATTTGAACTGATCCAAGGGGAGTGGCGGTGGTTGGACGAAACCCCGTCTTTTTGAAAGATGAGGTGACTAACAAAGAGTATTTTTGGGGTTTTGTTTCAGCGCTATTGTTTCTGGATGACCTTTTAAGTGTTACCGAACTAAACAATTACGAACAAAAAGGTTACGCTTACCGGCTGTCACGTAAACATCCAGATACGGGGGAGGTCATTTTAATATCAACCTCAAAAAATGAGATCGGTGAACATTCTCTCGAGGGGACAATAGAAGTGCCAAACGGAGAGTGGTACCTTCAAATGTCTGATCCAAATCCATTACCCAGTTTCGTTCGTGAACTCGCCTTTTTCTCTTCTTTGTTGGTTTCACTTTTCATCGTGGCACTCCTGCGGAAAATTCTAAATCAACCGCGAATTTTGAAAGGGGTGGTCGAAACGCAAACGCGAGAATTACAACATCTCGCTCATCACGACCCATTAACCAAACTGTCAAATCGATCGAAATTAAAAGAGGCAGTAGAACGAGCGTTAAGTCAATACAAGCGTTACAGAGTCGGTTCAGCGCTACTTATTATTGATCTTGATAACTTCAAACCTATTAATGATATATGTGGTCATGACGTTGGTGATACTGTGTTAAAAATAATCTCGGATCGCATTCGTTCATCCGCTAGAGATATGGATACTGTTGCTCGTATGGGGGAGATGAGTTTGCCGTGATACTAGATCGTACTGAAACAGTTGAAGATTCAATCCTGTGCGCGAAGAGGATTTTAGAGGAAATATGTAAACCTGTTTTAGTTACTGATCGTTCGCATAATTTGTCTGCATCAATAGGTGTAGCGTTTTTGCCGAACGACGGTGATGATTTCACGACCTTGTATCGTAATGCTGATTTGGCGATGTATGCTGCGAAGAACGCAGGCAAGAGTCAAATTGTTGTCTATGATATGGCGTTACAAGAGGAAGCGGTTAGCAGAATAAATATTCAGAAAGAGCTGCAACAAGCGATAAATAACCAAGAGTTAGTACTTTATCTCCAACCAATTGTAGACATATCAAGTGGCTTGACTGTCTCCTACGAAGCGTTAATGCGTTGGAATCACCCTGAAAAAGGATTAGTTCCACCTGATTTGTTTATTCCGATTGCTGAAAGTTGCAATGTTATTTTTGAATTGGGTTATTGGGCATTCGAAGAATGCTCTCGAATCATCCGAGATGAGAATATTGATGTACCATTATCGGTAAATCTGTCACCCAAACAGTTTAGAGATCCAAATCTCATTGATAGGGTTAAATCGACTTTAACACAGTACCGTATTCCAGAAGGTAGTATTGAGATAGAAATAACCGAATCCAGTTTTATTGAGGATATTGAAAGCGCTTTGTCGATCATGAATGAATTTAAAGAATGTGGAATTTCTATATCACTGGACGATTTTGGAACGGGGTACTCCTCTTTAACACTTCTGCAGAGATTACCAGCGGTTAAACTTAAGATCGATCGAAGTTTTATTCAAGATATAATTACTAACGACCGCGATAAAAATATTGTCCAAGGAATCGTTTGGACTGCTCAAAGTCTTGGTTTGTCGGTGGTTGCTGAAGGAATAGAGAACCAAGAGCAATTGAGTTTTTTACGTGAGATGAAATGTAATTTGGGTCAAGGATATTTTTTCAGTAAACCTCTACCTGTCAGTCATTACATAAACTAGACCCCCTCTGAATTACTTAATCTGGCTGTGGATTGCTGCCATTATTTCACGACATTTCCTATGCATGTAGCATCAGATGATATGTTTGAGTTAATTTCGTGGAATATTGATTTAGGTGAAGCTAAATAAGCTTAATCGGTTAGCGACTGCTTGCAAATAAAATCTATACTCATACGGTTATTTAGTATCTATTCCTCTTTAAATTTTATTCAAACAAATTTAAACATTAACGTCAGCTATTAAAATTCAAGATTACCAATTAATTGCTACTTTAGTTGGAGTGCAATTACGAATTAATCTCACCTTTAAAAGATGTATTTAATTAGCTTATTAATAAGTTTGATATAGATCTTATATTAACATTTCCTTCTATATAACAAATGCAAAACCTAACTATCACAAAATAGGTATGCCGATTTTTAAGTTGTTGATAGTTAACTTATTAATTTTTTGGTAAATGATAATCGTTATCAGTGCGCTGCGATTTAAAGCTCGCTTCTTACTATTTTTTAGTGATTCATCACAATTCTTATCTGTTATTTTTTAACAATCGATGATTTGTTTAATTGCATATTAAAATCTTCGGCCAATTTAGAAATCAATTTAATAAATACTTACCTTAATAAAGGGGATTATATTTATGAAAAAAATGGCCTTCATGTTAATAATTGGAGTTTCTTCAATATTAATTCCCTATTCAAGCGCTAATGCTACCCCATGGGATGATCTTAGTGCTGAACAATTAGAACAACAATTAGTTGATAAGTTTGCTCAAGGAAATTACTCCCCTAAAGGTGCAGACAACTGCTTAATGTGTCACCGTAAAAATGAAAAAGTCATGGATATTTTTAAAGGCACCCATGGCAACTTAACCAATAGCGAATCTCCTATGGCTGGTCTACAGTGTGAAGCCTGCCATGGCCCGCAAGGCAATCACAACAAAGGCGGTAAAGAGCCGATGATTGCCTTTGGTCAAGACAGTAAGCTTTCGGCGCCAACTCAAAACACCGTCTGCCAAGGTTGTCATAACGACCCAGAGCAAATGGCATGGCATACCAGCACTCATAATCTTGAAGAAATTGCCTGTGCAGACTGCCACACCGTGCATGCCGCCAAAGACCCTGCGCTAGACAAATTATCAGTGAACGACACCTGTACCTCATGTCACACCCAAGAAAAAGCCGACATGAACAAGCGTTCTTCTCACCCAATGAAATGGGACCAAATGACCTGTATTGATTGTCATGCTCCACATGGCTCAATGAGCGAAAGCGCACTGGTTAAGCCTACCGTTAATGACACCTGTTACAGCTGTCACGCTGAAAAGCGCGGTCCATTCCTATGGGAACACGCCCCAGTCACTGAAGATTGCAGCAGTTGCCATAACCCACATGGCAGTGTGAACGATAACTTACTTGATAACCGCGCACCGCAGTTATGTCAGCAATGTCATGCCTCAGATGGTCACGCCTCTCGCGTGGTACCTGAGCCTGGTATGGATGCATTTGGTGGTGGTAAAAGCTGCTTAAATTGTCACAGCCAAATTCACGGGTCTAACCACCCCTCTGGCAGTCTGCTGCAACGCTAATGGAGAGCAAGATTATGTCATTTAAATTGAATCTTATTACCCTGTCACTGCTGGCGGTATCAACCTCTAGCGTGGCGGCTAACTTCGGGGTCGGTCATGCCAATACTACCTCAGTAGACACCCATAAATATGAATGTAAACGCTGCACTAACGTAGCAGGTTATAGCGGTGAAGTGAGTGTCGCTGCTGGCTTTAACGATGTTAGCGATGTGCATGCAGGCAATGCGTTCGGCACAGGTAAAGATGGCGGCATTGGTGCGGTTAGTGGTGATGTTAAATTTCAAGGTAGCTCAGGTTATCAAGCGCAAATTCAAGCCCATCAATTAGGCATGGATAATGGCTTTGCTCATATCTCTGGTGGTAAAGCAGGCTTGTATGAATTTAGCCTCGATTATGATGCGATTAAAACCTATCAAGCCGGTGATGTGGAAAGTCGTTTGTGGCACAACGATGGCATGTTGACGCCATCTGATGCGATCAAAACTTTCGACTTAGCTCAACGCCGCGAAAAAGTGGCATTAGGTTTTGACTATGGCCAAGATTTTTATGGCGCCTTTGTGAAATACAGCCAAGAAGACAAAACGGGTCATAAATCAGCAAGTCTGGTGTCGCCTAGTCCGATCAACTTTGGTCTGCCTATTGATGCCACTACTAAACAGTTTGATGCCGGTATTCACTTCTCTGGCCAAAATTGGCTCACCGAACTGAGCTATTTTGGCAGTGTATATGAAAACCACATCGACCACTTAAGCTTGCCTTATGCCAACGATGTCTATTCTGCCGCGCCAGATAACCAAGCCCATCAAGTGTCATTGTCAGGTCAATACAATATCAATCGCACCGTCATTAACGGTCGAATTGTTACTGGACGTATGATTCAAGATGACAACCTGATTCAAATGACCGGCAACCCGCTACAAAACTGGGATGGTCAAGTTGATACTCTTGATGGCCGCTTTGCGCTGACCTCTATGCTTACTAATCGTTTACGCTTAGGTGGCAGCATTGATTACAGCAAGCGTGATAATAAAAGCTCAACCGCTGAATTTGCTCAATACAACTTCAATAGCTTAACCGGCGCCTTTAGACAAAACGTGCCACAAGACATTGAGCGTAATACCTACAAAGTGAACGCTAGTTACCGCATTGCAAGTGGTTACCGTTTGCAAGCTGGTTACGACCGCAAAGAAGTGGAGCGCACCTTCAGTGATCGCGAGCAAACTAATGACGATAATTTATGGCTAAAACTCAATGTTCGCGCCTTGGATAAGGTTAACTTTAACCTGAAAGCCGAGCATGCGAATCGCAGTGGCTCTGCCTATGAAGCCAATGAGCTGACATCATCTGAAAACAACGCCTTATTACGCAAGTACTACTTAGCTGACCGTACACGCAACGCCGTTGAATTCAAGGTGAACTACACCCCAATCAACTGGATGAGCCTAGACATTAGCACCCGTTATGCTCAAGACGAGTATGACCAGACCCAAATTGGCCTGACTGAATCTGAAGATTACGGTTATGACGCTAGCCTTAACATTGCCTTTAATCAGCATATTGATGGTTATGTATTTGCCGGTCAGCAATGGATTAACTCTAACCAAGCTGGCAGCCAAGGTTTTGCTAGCCCTGACTGGGCAGCCGACATTGAAGACGAATTTATCAGCTTAGGCGCAGGTGCAAGCTACAGCGGCTTGATGCAAGACAAGCTTACCTTAGGTATTGATTACTTATTTAGTAACTCAATTAGTGACACAAATGTCACCGCCGATAGAACGAATCCGTATGGGGATTATTACTCATACAACCACAGTGCCAGCATGTACGCCGATTATGCCTTGAGCAAGCAAATGGCGCTGAAATTAACATACCGCTATGAACGCTATTTCGATACCGATGCAGCCAACGTAGGGGTCAATGATATTCCGGGGATGATTACTCTGGGCGATATCAACCATAACTATAACGCACACCAAGTGATGTTGTCGTTTACCTACAAGTTGCGTTAACACGCATCGTTTTAGTTACTGAGGATAAATGAATGGAACGTAGAAGTTTTTTAAAAGCCAGTGCCGCACTAGGCTGTGCAGCAACCATTACCGGCTGTAAAACCAGCTCTGATGAGCCAAATAAAGTCCCTGAAGTGCCACCTGTAGGGGAGAAGGTTGATTGGTCTTGTTGTACTTGTAACTGTGGACATAACTGTCCGTTAAAAGTTATTACCGTTGATGGAAAAATCACACGAATTGAAACTGATGATGTTGGTGGTGATGAATTTGGTACTCACCAAGTTAGGGCGTGCCTCAAAGGTCGCTCTTCTCGTAAAAAAGTCTACTCACCAGACAGGCTAAATCGTCCAATGAAGCGTGTTGGACCTCGTGGCCATGCAAGTAGTTTCATAGAGTGTTCGTGGGATGAAGCTTTTAATACCATTGCTGAAAATTTGCAAAAAGTCTATAACGAAGCCGGACCTTCTGCAGTATACCCCCACTATGGCACAGGCCGACTATACGCTAGATATTCTGGCGGTGATTGGCGTTGGGCTGGTCAATGGGGCGCAAAACTTTTATGTGAAATGGGGGATATTTAAACCACTATGGAACTTATAGCTCTTCACAACAGTTGGCAGCTATGTATTACACGTATGGTACAATCACATCAAGCACATACACTGAAATGTTGCACAGTGATTTAGTTGTTGCATTTGGTTTTAACCCAGCAGAGACACGCATGAGTGGTGGTGGTGGAACTTACGACTGGAGTACATGCACCCAAGGCAAAAAAGTTATCATGATTGACCCTCGCTATTCTGATTCTGCATTAGGCAAAGAAGATAAATGGTTGGCAATCCGTCCAGGTACTGACGCAGCTTTGTGTGAAGCTTTAGCTTACGAGATTATTCGTCAAGGTAAAGCTGATAAGGCATTTCTGGATAAATATTGTATTGGTTATGATAGCGACACTTTACCAGCATCTGCTAAACCAAATAGCGATTATAAGTCTCATATCTTAGGGCTTGGCGAAGATGGTATAGCTAAAACACCTGAGTGGGCAGCAAAAATTACAGGTATTGCTTCAAATGAAATTGTTGCTTTGGCTCAAGATTTAATGAATGCCTCAACCCCTTTTATATGCCAAGGTCTAGGTCCACAACGTCACGCAATTGGCGAGCAAACTGTACGCTCAATTGTCATCTTACCTTTATTACTAGGGAAAATCGGTATTTCTGGAACTAATTCAGGTATTTGGCCTAGTCATGGGAGAAGTTCCATAAGTCTCTCACCTAAAGGAGACAATCCATATTCAGGCAGTATTTCATTCTTTACTTGGAGTGATGCGATTGTACGTGGTGTTGACTTTACGCCTGAAAAAGATGGTCTAAAAGGTGTTGAAAAACTAGATAGTAACATTCGATTTATTTGGAATTATGCTGGCAATGCATTAATTAACCAACACTCTGATTCATTTGGCACTCATGAAATTTTAGCCAGCAGAGAAGCTGATGAGCTGTTTATTTTAGTGCATGATGTGTTTATGACACCAAGTGCAAAATACGCAGATATTTTGTTACCTGATTTAACTGATTTAGAGCATACCGATATTAGTGCATTCGGTGGAACTAACCAAGAAACAGTTATTCCGATGACCACCTCAGTAAATAGCCCTGTAGATGCAAAAGGTTGCTTTGAAGTGACTTATGAAATTGCTAAACGCTTAGGTCTTGAAGGTGCAGTGTTTGAAGGTAAGAATTACGACCAATGGCTGGATGAACTATACAAGCGTGACCAAGCGAACAATGCCAAGTTACCTGATTACAAAGATCTTGTTGAGGGTGGTTTGTATAAAATACCAAATCCAGACTTCAAAAATGTCGCGTTCAGTTCATTTTTTGCGGACCCTGAAGCAAATAAACTCAGCACTCCAAGTGGTAAAGTAGAGATCTACTCAGAAACACTTGCAGCAATGTCAACTCATTGGGAACTCCCTGAAGGAGATTTAATTCCGGCCATTCCAATGTATCACAAAACATGGGAGAGCTATGAAGACACCGAAACTCGTGAACAATTTCCATTACAACTAATCGGTCATCATACAAAAAGTCGAACTCACTCAAGCTTTCATAATATCAAATGGTTAACTGAAGCTGTTGAAGATGCAGTATGGATAAATCCTAAAGATGCAGCAGAGCGTGGTATTACTGATGGTGCCAAAGTTGAAATTAGTAATGATCGCGGGAGCGTCATTATTGCTGCAAAAGTTACGCCGTTAATCATGCCAGGCGTAACATCTCTAGCACAAGGAGCTTGGTTAAATAGCGATAATTTATCAACAAAAGTCGATACTGGCGGTAATGTTAATGCATTAACCAAATACCACCCAACACCGATTGGTAAATGCAATCCACAACATACTAACCTAGTTGAAATCCGTCTAGCTTAATAAACGGTAACGAGAAGATATGATGAATAATTATACCCAATATGGTTTTCATATAAACACTGAAAAATGCAGTGGTTGCAAAACATGCCAAATTAGTTGTAAAGACAAAAATGATATTGATTTAGGACCTATGCTACGTCGTACCTATAAATACGGCGGTGGCAGCTTTCAAGAAATAGAAGATGGTGTATATATTAATGACGTATTTGCCTACTATGTGTCTATTAGTTGTAATCATTGTAATGAACCAGTATGTGTGAAAGCCTGCCCAACAGGAGCCATGCATAAACGGCGCGAAGATGGCATTGTTGATGTTATGACAGATCTTTGTATTGGATGCTCAAGTTGCGCACGAGCTTGCCCATATGATGCACCTCAGCTAGATACTCAACGCAAAGTGATGACCAAATGTGATGGATGTAAAGACCGAATTGCACAGGGTAAAAAACCTTCCTGTGTTGAGTCTTGCCCACAACGCGCATTAGATTTTGACAAAATTGAAATCTTGGAAAAAAGATACCCTATGGCTGTTAGAGGTGATGCTAGACCATTACCGAGTAGTAGTATTACAGACCCTAACTTACTTATTACCGTAAATCGTTACAACGACCGCTCGGACGGTTCAATCCAAAACGAAAACGAAGTGTAATCTTAATGAGTTATTAGGCATGGGTGCAGTCACCCATGCCTAAAACCACTCAGTTAATAACAACAGAGATTGTAATGAACCAAGCCACTTTTGAAAATTCAGCAGCTATCTGTAATGTACTTTCTTGTATGTTATTCAATACACCAACAGAAGCTTTTTACCAACACGTGAATGATGAAATTATCACTAATTGGCCGACTCTTATTTCGCCAACTGACGATATTTGTATAAAAATGAAAAAGGCGTTGTGTAAACATAGTTTCATTGAACTCAGTAATGACTATAAACAACTTTTCGTTGGACCTGGAGTTAAGTCTGCTTACCCTTGGGGGTCGGTCTATACAGATAAAGATCAACTTGTGAATGGACAAAGTTGTATCGAGTTTGAACAATTTTGTCAGCATAACAATATCGATATAAATACGGCTTTTAAACAGCCTCGTGATCATATTGGACTAATTATCGCTGTGTTGGGTAAGTTAATGACCGAAAAAAAGCCAAAATTGTCTATTATTTTGCTCACTGAACACCTATTGCCTTGGGTAGATCAGTTTCTAACATGTGTAAAAGTCAATGCAATAACTGAATTTTATAGAGGAGTTGGTGATTTGTTAAAAATTTTAATTTTCGACTTGCAGATCCTGCTTGATATTAAAGTAAAGTGAAATTTTTAGTTGAGGTGAAACATTTAATTTACTTCTTGAGTATCATCCCAATGCGTTTATATCGCTAGTAGGAAAATTAATGAGTGTCATTCGATCAGTAGCCCAACAATGGAACAAAGCTGACTTTGCCCAACAATTACAAAAATACTTTGCTGAGGATAAAGCAATTGATGAATTATTTGTCGGTGCTACATCCTGTTCGACAGTGTGTAGCCTCATAGCGGCTATGATCGAATTACCCCCAAAGCCTAAAAATGAACATTACAACATGGATAAGGCACAAGTTTTTGATACCTTGTTCCAATGCTTTTTATTAATGTTTATTAAGGAGCTAGAACACAAGGACCTCACTCAAGCTGAACAACTTATTATGTCGCTTGCCGTGCATTATGCTCAAACAATTTGTGATGATAAACAATATGCCGATTCAATGCTGTACGATAAAGCCCAACGAGTATTAACTGCAATGGCACGTCTATCATTAGAAAGACAAAAACTTCGAAAGCAACAATGTAATATGGGCAAGGTTTAGGATAGGACTTCTCTTTGCCAGTCATTTAACCAAATTAGCAATTCTGGCCGAAATATAGGGCTCAAAGCTGCGCGTTGACGCTTACCCCCATGGCTATCTTTCTTATTTTCAACTTCGCCAACAAGATTGGCTTTCTTACTCTAGCGATGGCATTCACATCGCTACAGAGCTTGACATTATCTTGAGTGTACCTTGTTAACCGGCCTTTGGAAGGTACAGCAACACGTCAAAGGTGGCTTATGCCTGCACCACGCTTTACAGAATAGTAGAAACCGTATAGGTAAATGAGTTAGTGCCATTTGATTACATCATGGCTTGCCTTAATGAACGGTGCCAACCAGTACTGGATATCTTCAGCCTGTGGCCTTGGAATTTTAAAAGATAGGTGTAGTTGCCTAGATACTTGCGTTCATATAGCAAGTTATGGTCCCCGTAACCACGGGACTTAACGATTCTTTTAGCCCCCTTAATGCCACAATGCCACCAGCACTCGATAAATTCGATAGCGCTGAACCCCAGACAAAAACACAACTTTTATGAAAATTAACAGCTTGATCCTCTTGCTTCGCGGTAATGTAGTTGATTAGTAATTTTGCTTGATGTCGTTTTACCAAAGCATGATTGTTTATGATAATCTGTTGCCATTGTTTATTAATTCCAACCTTATGAAAACTAACTTTTATAATGTCAATGCCGAGTCATTCTATAACGATACTGTTGGCGTCGATTTATCGCCCTTATATGACATATTTTTACCATTATTAACGCCTAATGGTCATATTATTGATGCAGGGTGTGGTAGTGGCAGAGATAGTTTGTACTTTTTGCAGCAAGGGTTTGACGTTAGTGCTTTTGATGCCAGTGAAGAGTTAGTGGCTAAAGCGTCTGCGTTAACGGGGATTGATGTTGCGCTAAATACGTTTGAGCATTACAAAGCGGCAAGATTAGCCGATGGTATTTGGGCGTGCGCGTCATTACTGCATGTTGCTAGTGGTTTATTGCCTGCTGCATTGACCAACTTAGCTGAAAATTTAAAACCGGGCGGTTATCTTTATTGTTCATTTAAATATGGCAATGATGATGTTGAACGGGGTGGCCGTTACTTTACCAACGCTGACGAAACCAGACTTAATCTGTTTATTAAAGATACCCGTTTAACTGTGGTTAAAACATGGATAACAGGGGATGCACGACCTGATCGCCAAGATGAAAAATGGTTAAATGCTATTCTGATAAAAGGCAATTAAATGCCCCTAGATGCGATAAGGATAGATCAGGTTTTAGCCCGGTTTGGATATCAGTTAGTCGATATAGTAGAGGTGGGTCGCTTATATTTTTTTGAGCAGACTAAGGCAACATCCTTAGCATCACAATTACCCGCCATTTTAATTGATCACACCTTGTATGCCCTCAATCCTGCTGAGTTTCATTATGTGGATTACACCAGTTATCAGAATAAATTGATGCATCAATATCAAGGATTGTATCGATTTTGTGCTTTTGATATCGCGCAATTAACCCAAGATATTACATTGTTTGTTGCCGATGAAATTGAAACTATTGAGCTGAAAAAGTATGGTGCGGATCGACAAGATCAACATATTGATCCCACGCCGCCAGAGTTTAAGTTTGCACAAATTTTTGAGACCGTATTTGGCCAAGCATCTGTGCATGCATTACAGGCCGAAGCGCCTTATGTAGACAGGCAGGGTCATAAGCGATTTGTTGATTACATTCTGCATCGAAAATCATCACCCATAGCCATTGAGCTTAATGGTGAAACTTACCATCATCCTTTATCTTCTATTGTGTCTAAAAAGCAATATCGTTCGCAGTTGTTCAAACAAAACTCATTGGTTAACGATGGCTATTTGGTTTATCGCTGGTCTGATCGCGGCATGAGTGATGCATTTAAATTTGAAGACCAGTTAAAAGATTACTTTGGTGAGTCAGCTCACTTTTTAACATCCCCCTTGTATAAAGCTGAGCGGCCAGTTGATTTTAGTTTGTATGCGCATCAACAAGATGCAGTCAATCGACTGGCTGAAAAAAGACAAGCTGGGCAGAACAGTTTTTTGGTGGTTTTACCCACGGGCACCGGTAAAACCGAAGTTTTTATTGAAGATGTCAGGCTGCAAATACAGCAATATAATGCCAAGCGAGTATTGGCTGTTGTGCCTACTGTGGCGTTAAAAAATCAGCTTATCGCACGCATTCACGCTCAGCTCCCAGAAGTAAAAGTGGGTGAGTTACTCAATCATCCTCAACTCGACATTAGTGTGCAAACCAGTGCTTATGTATTGCGCCATTATCGAAAATTATCCAAAGACCATTTTGATTACATTGTGATTGATGAAGCACATCGCGCAGCGGCTGATGGTTTGCGGCAGGTGTTAAATTACTTTACCCCCAAAAGTTTGCTGGGGTTAACCGCTACACATGAGCGGCTTGATAAGCGGTCTTTGATTGATATTTTTGGTCATTACCAAGTTGAAATGACATTAGAGCAAGCGATTCAAAAAAATCTAGTACCACAAATTCGTGCCTTTAGATTGGAGTCTAATATTGATTTTTCTAAGGTGAGATTTAATGGTAAAGAGTTTGTCAGAAGCGATCTGCAAAAAACTGTTATTGTGCCTTCGCGTGATCAATTGATTGCTGATGTTTTACTAAAATACTTTTTCAACCCACACTCGCCAACAGTGAGCACCCAGCAGGGGATCGTGTTCTGTGTGGACATTAAACACAGCCAAAGAATGGCTAAATTATTAAATCAATTAGGCATAAAAGCGGCTGCGGTCAGTGGTCATGATCGTGCTGGCTTAGATTTGTACCATCAAGGCAAGGTGCAAATGTTATGTGCCTGCGACTTAATTAACGAAGGTTGGGATGCGCCTCAAACCGGTATTGTTGTGATGGCAAGGCCCACTATGTCAAAAGTGTTATACACCCAGCAACTTGGGCGTGGCACTCGACATTATCCGGGCAAAGAAGCCTTGTATGTTATTGATGTTGTGGACAGTTATGGCGCAGCAATGACGCCTTGGTCGTTACATGGCTTGTTTAATTTAGGTAGTTACCAACCCTTTGGTGATGTGGTTAAGGATGTGCAAGGGACAGCTCAGCAAGAGTTACTGATTTTAGATGGCTTATGGGAGTCAGAACGTCGTATTGAACCCATTAATATTTTTAACTTTGAAAAAGAATTCAGTGACTTATTAAATGAAGAACAACTTGCCAGAGAGCTGTTTATTTCAACGGGAACAGTAAAAGCGTGGATGAAAAAAGGTGAGTTAGTCGCCGATAAAACCATTCCCTTTGGCAGTAAAACCTTAAGTTATTTTAGTGTGGCGCAGCTTGAAAAGATAAGAAAAAGTAAGCACATCCCTTTAAGAACTCAAGATACGCGCAAGGCCGACTTTATCGAATTTATTGAAAAACGTGACTATACGTTTTCATACAAAATAGTCCTGCTTATGTTGATGGCCAATCATTGTAATAAGCAAGGTGAGATGGATTTAGAGGTGCTAGCTAGTTTATATTCAGGCTTTTACCAAGCTTTACTTCACAAGTACGCCAAAGCCGAAAAGGGAGATAACCCTCTTAATATTCAGGATAATTTATTAGATCCTGCATTTATCAAACGGAATATTCTGATTAACCCATTTGAAAAATTTGAACGTAAACGCTTTTTATATCAATGCAAAGAGCTGAATTTAATTTCGTTCGACACAGTGTTATGGGACAAGCTTACTCCCTCTGACTTAAATAACATCACAGTACAGATGCTAGATGATCTTAAACATTACTACAGCAAGCTAGACATCGCCTTAACTGAGCAAGATATAGCCGTGTTAGGTTTACCGGCAGTTAATACTCAGCCAGCTAAACTACAGGCTATTGATACGCAACAAGCGTCAGATGAAAGTGGGCTGTCTTTACCGTTTTATCAAGATCTTAAAATTGCCTGTGGTCACTTTCGGTCGAGCAGCGCCGAGATTGTGAGTCGCATTGATTTACCTGCAAAATATGGGGCAAAAAATCCAGATAAATATTTTATTGCAAGGGCGGCTGGTAACTCTATGAATGGCGGCAAATCGCCAATTGTGGATGGTGATTTATTGCTGTTTGAATGGATAACCCCAAGCAGTGCAGGCTCAATATCCAACCAAATTTTAGCGATTGAACTACTAGATGAAACCGGTGAACCACAATATTTACTCAGAAAAGTTATCAAGCAATCGCCAGGTCAATACACATTAATCGCTAATAATACCGATTATTCTCCCCTCAGTGCCAGTGACCAAATGAATACCTTTGCCCGTTTTAAAGCGGTGATCAACCTGTAGTTGTCGATTTTAGCCAGTCAAACCACTGTGCTATTAATGCTCTTCACTCTTTTTTGTTACTCAAAAGTTACAAGCCAACTTGCTTGCAAGGCTTGTGGTGACAGGCTTTTCATTATTCTGTCATGCTATGGAAATGTTAATGTCACGTTAACACAGTCTTTTTGTCATTTTTACTCGTTAGTTTTATGCACCAGCAAATGCGTCTGCCGGTGGCACGCAATAAAACCTCACTAACTTGTAATGCAATCCGTCTTCGGAGATGACAATGGAACTGAAAAACCTTTTTAAACTCACCGCGATTTCTACCGCTTTAGCTGCAACTTTAGGTCTTGCGGGATGTGGTGGTGATATCAATATCAACACAGGTAAAGAGACCACAACGCCTACCACACCAACTACGCCTCCAACCACTCCAACAGAAACGGCGCAGCAAAAGTCTTATAGTGGTTTTGCAACTAAAAGTACCACGCTTGCTACTGTCGATGGTAAAGAGGTTTGGGAATTAAAAGGTAGCTTGTTACCTTCAACTGCAGCATCAACCATTTCTACAGGCGGTCAAGACGGCGATAAAATTGTATTGGGCAATGATGTTGTATGGCTACTTAACGGTGCGGTGGTTGCTGGTGGCGATAACGAAAATTCAGTTGAATTGTCTATTCTGCCTGGCACTAAGGTATTAGGTGGCAGTGATTCGTATCTAGTCATTAGCCGTGGTTCAACTATCATGGCTGAAGGCACAGCTTCCGCACCTATCGTATTCACATCAGCAGAAACCGCGTTAGGCCAAGAAGGCAAAGCAGGCCAATGGGGCGGCTTAGTCTTACTGGGTAATGCACCGGTAAACACCTGTCCAGATCTAGCCAATTGTGATGCCTCGTTTGAAGTGGGCAACCATAACTATGGCGGCGATAACACTCAAGATAGCTCAGGTGTGCTCCAATATGTGCGGGTTGAATTTGGCGGCTTTAAAATTAACGACACTCAAGAAATGAACGGCATCAGCTTTGCGGGTGTTGGCAGCGGTACTCAAGTTGACCACATTCAAGTGCATTTAAATAATGATGATGGCGTTGAGTTTTGGGGCGGTAACGTGTCCATTTCTAACGTGGTGTTAACGGAAAACTTTGACGATTCATTAGATTGGACTAACGGTTGGCAAGGTAGTGCTCAACACGTTTATATTCGCCAAGGCGACAATGGCTCTAACCGTGGTATTGAGGCTGACAGTAACAGCGATGCCAACGCTATGCCTATGTCTAAGCCTACATTAGCTAACATCACTATCGATGTGGCTAACGGTACTAACTCGGGTGGTGACGACGCCGAAGGGATTTTATTCCGCAAAGGCACTGGCGTAACCGCTTATAACCTGTTGGTGAAGGGGGATGTAGATTCGGGTGAGTGTTTAGAGGTGAATGATGACAACACTGTAAACAATGCCAATAGCGCAGAGTTAACCGTACAAAACAGCTTGGTTGACTGTGTTGAGCCATTTAAAAATGCCAAACCGGATGCCGCAGAAGGTCGCACTTTAGCGCTAGATGTTGAAGCTTGGTTTAAAGGCCAAGAGGGCAACCTAGTCGGCGCGTCTGACTTAACAGGCTATATGCCGAACACCTCATCAGTTGCATTGACTGCTGGTAAAGCAGATTTAAGCAACTTGGATGATCGCTTAGTGGATGCCCAATATATTGGCGCATTTGATGGCACCAATGATTGGACTGAAGGTTGGACAACGGCGATTCATGACGATGCCACTCCCGCTCCGACAACATTACCGACATTAACATCTTGCCCTGTTGGCACCACCGCTGAAACCGTTCCTGCAGGCTTGTACAAAGATGATGCGGTCACCTTAGTGTGTACTTTACAGGGTAACGTATTAAGCAATACCACTTTATTGGCTGGTCAAAATGTCATGTACAAAATTGATGGCGGCGCAGTTGTTGTTGGCGGCGATAACAGCAATTCAGCCACTTTAGCCATTCAAGCGGGTACTAAGTTATTTGCCACCGACAACAGCTATATTGTGGTCAGTCGTGGTTCAAAAATTATGGCTCAGGGCACAGCCACTCACCCCATTGAAATGACCTCGCAACAGGATGTGATAGCGGGTGCTGAAGGCGCGCGCGGTCAGTGGGGCGGGTTAGTGCTTTTAGGCAAAGGCTTAACCAATACTTGTCCAGATAAAAATGCCTGTGATGCCTCATTTGAAGTCGGTGACTTCCCATATGGCGGTAACGACAACACCGATAGCAGCGGTCAAATCAGCTATGTGGTGATTAAGTATGCGGGCTTTAAAGTGAATGATACCCAAGAAATGAACGGGATTTCGTTTGCAGCAGTCGGCAGTGGCACCCAAGTTGACCACATTCAAGTGCATGCTAATGGTGATGACGGTGTAGAGTTTTGGGGCGGCGCGGTGAACCTGAAATACGTGTACCTTACCCACAACTTTGACGACAGCTTAGACTGGACTAACGGCTGGCAAGGTAAAGCGCAGTTTGTTTACATTACCCATGAAGATGGCAATGCTAACCGTGGTATTGAAGGTGACAGCCACAAAGGTGCCACAGATACGCCAGTATCCAAGCCTAAATTAGCTAACTTCACCATTTTACCGGGCGCAGACATTGAAAATGCCAGTGGTGATAAAGGCGAGGGTATTTTACTGCGCGTCGCCACCGCAGCTGAACTGTATAACGTGTTAGTGCAAGGACGTAAAGGCAGTACAAGCACCACAGAATCTGGAGAGTGTTTAGAGCTAGATGGCAGTTATGCAGGCTTAGTTGACAATGTGAACAACAACACCTTAACCATGTCACACTCGATTATCGACTGTAACGAGCCGTTCAAATACAGCTCTGATAACGCGGCAACCGCAGATGCAATCAATGTTGAAACCTGGTTTATGGGGCAAGAAGGTAACGCAACCAAAGCGGTAACCTTAACCGACGGCATGCCAGCAACCACAGATGCAGCATTAATCGGCGCGGGTAAAGACTTAAGCACAGACGACAACTTCTTCGAAGCCACCAACTTTATTGGTGCATTCGATGGCCAAAATGATTGGCGTCAAGGTTGGGCTTACTTCCCACAGTAAATCACACCATTAAGTAGCTAAGTTTATAGCCGCCCCGCAATGCTATGGGGCGGCTATCTCTGAACCGCATACAGGACTTATCACGTATGAAAACCAAGCCGAGTTTTACCGCCAACAAATTAACGCTCGCGATTCTATCAGTGCTTTCAGTAACATCATTGGCCGCCACTCAGGCAATCGCGCAAGATGAAACACTCAATGAGCCGACATCTAGCACGCAAACATCAACGCAAGCCGCTGGTGAATCTTTTCCGATAGAACCTATTGAAGTGATCTCTGTTACCGGGCGACTACGTACCTCAGCTTCGGCTGCGACCGAAGAGCGTCGTGAACAAATTGCTGTAGCCGATATTATGGGCTCAGAACAAATTTCGAGAACCGGCGACAGCGATGCCGCTGCTGCACTGCGCCGAGTGACGGGGTTAACCCTAAAAGACGGTAAATTTATTTATGTGCGTGGTCTGGGTGAGCGTTATTCAAGCACCTCGTTAAACGGGGCTATAGTACCGTCACCGGATCCGACCCGAAATGTAGTGCCGTTAGACATGTTTCCTGCATCGATAATTGAATCATTATCGGTACAAAAATCAGCTTCAGCTGAAAAACCAGCCGCATTTGGTGGTGGCCATGTCGACATTCGCACTAAGGCTATTCCCGCTAACTTTTTCTTTAAAACCTCTGTGGGTGGGCGTTTTAATACCAACGACAGCAATGATAGCTATACCTACAAGGGTGGCGGTGATGATTGGACCGGCAAAGATGACGGCACCCGCGGCATGCCATCCAGTATTGATAACACGATTAATCAATTTGGCGGTATCAGCCCGATTGATATTGTTAGCGGCTCTAATGGCGCTATCAACTACCCACAGCCCAAAAAATGAATCGCGAATTGGCCTTAGACATGTATCGCGATATGGCGGTAAAAACAGACAGTACCGACCCTGGTTTTAGGGGCGACATTGCCATTGGCGATCGCTTTGACATATCAGACGACTTTGTATTTGGCGCATTAGCGGCATACTCCTATAAACAGCAAGCTGAAAACTACACTAAGTATGAAGTTGAGCTTGATGGTGACAGCGAACAAACTCAAATAGAAAACCAAAAAGACATTATCGGCACCGACTCGATTGTGCAAATGTCGGCCATGCTGAATTTAGGCTTAGAAATTGGTTACAACCATAAAATTGAAACCTTCACCACCTATTTGCGTGACACCTCAGACGATGTTTCCGTTGGCATTGAAGAAACCATAGACACCCTTGGCGAGCCCAATGCATTACAGGTTTATGGTATTGATTACGAAGAAAGAACCTTAATCAGCAATCAAATAAAGGGTCATCACTTTATTGAAGTATTCAATGATGCTGAATTTAACTGGATGTTTTCTGATGCCAGCTCAGAACGGAACGCCCCAAATGAGTTGTCTTATACCTATAACGTGATTTTAGATGAAGCCAACTCGCCTATTTCACGTAATCTGAATACCCAAGATGCGCCCAAATATGTGTATTCAAACCTACAGGACGACAGCCAAAATTACGGCTGGGATTTCGCCTACCCGCTGCAGTTTGATGATGCCCTGATGAAAGTCAAAGTCGGCTATCAATACTATGAGCGCACCCGCGAAAGCTATGCTACTCGCCTCGCGTTTGATGTTGATTTAAGTCCAACCGACCCGAATGGCGCTCTCTTGTCTGAAGAGTTCGACGCTATTTTTTCTGACGACAACATCAATAACAACACCATCGGGCTTGAGTTAAAAGATGCCTCAACCGACACCGAAGACTATGTGGCCGCTGAAAAAAATGATGCCGGTTTTATCAGTGTTGATGTCGATTTTGATGACGTATGGCGTTTTTATGCAGGGGTGCGTTATGAAGATTTTCGCCGTGTCACCTTGCCGATAACGCCTGAGGGGGAGATTTCAGACGAGGGCGGCCGTTACGATTTAGCCGATTATGCCATCGCGGAAGACGGTTGGTTCCCGTCAATGTCACTTACCTGGAAGCAAACCGACACCACCCAATGGCGTTTAGGGGCCAGTAAAACCATAGTGCGTCCAGACTTACGTGAAGTGTCGCCTGTGCGATTTCAAGATCCCGTTACCGGATTTGATTTTTTTGGTAATCCAGAGTTAGCCAGCTCAGACATTTATAACCTTGATGTGCGCTGGGAATATTACTCAGATGAAGGGGATAACTTCAGCTTAGGCGCGTTCTATAAAGATGTGGATGCACCTATCGAGCCGATTCAGCGCATTTCTGAGGCGGGTCGTCAGCTGAAGTTTTATAACGCCGAATCGGGTTACGTATACGGACTTGAAGCCGAGTTTTTACAAACCTTAGACTTCATCAGCGAAGGCAGCCTATGGGAAGACTTCTTTGTTGCCGGTAATTTAACCATAGGTGACTCTGAAATTACTATCGCTCCCAATGGTGAAATCGACCCAACTAACAATAAGCGCCGTATGACAGGCCATTCTGCATGGGTGGCCAACGTACAGCTAAGTTATGACTCTTCTAACAGTTATCACAGTGCCACTTTGGTTTATAACGTGTTTGGTGAACGCATTGCTTACGGTGGCCGTGGTGGCTTAGATGATGTGTATGAAAAACCCTTTCATAGTTTAGATTTCACCTATAGCTTTTTTCCCACCACCAGCATGGCGATTAAGTTAAAGGCGAAAAACTTACTGGGTGAAACCACAGAATATGAACAACAGGATATTCAAGTGTACGCCAAAGACCCAGGCACAGAATACACCCTGCAATTTAGCTACGAATACTAGAATTGCGGTTATGTTAGGGAAAACGAGTACTGATTTTTAACCATATTTACTCATCATTTCTATGGTTAAAAAGGTGCATGGCCACTTTCTTTGGAACGAGAAAGTGGCTTTTTTTAACATTGATAGTTGGCAATATTCTGGATATGAAATTGAGTGAAAGTGATTGCATTGGCCCTGTGGCAAGTTATTAAACCTAATGATAAAAGTCTAATTTGTTTAAGGTGTTAACGGTAAAGTTGAACTATGCTAATAGCACCTGCCAACGATGATCATTAATGTTTGAGGAAGCACTTCATGTTAAGGATTAATCATCTAGGGTCCATTTGCCATGTCATCTGATCAAATCATTATTGTTACTTTATTAGTGATCACTATGGCGCTGTTTCTATGGGGAAATGGCGTCACGATGTTGTTGCATTAATGGCTTTGCTTGCCTGTGTATTTTTGGGCGTTGTGCCCAGTGCTGACGCATTTAGTGGTTTTGGGCACCCCGCAGTGATTACCGTGGCAAGTGTGTTAGTGCTGGGGTATGGCTTACAAATATCGGGAGCGGTAGATGTTCTGGCAAAACATTTATTGCCCACCTCTAAGGGACCAACCTTAAGCATATTGGCCTTGATAAGCCTTGCAGCCTTGTTATCGGGCTTAATCAATAACGTTGGCGCGTTGGCGCTACTGATGCCAATAGCCATTCAGATGGCAGCCAAGTTTGGTTTGCCTGCGGGCCAAGTGTTAATGCCGTTAGCATTTGGGTCTATTTTGGGGGGCATGATGACCTTAATTGGTACGCCGACTAACATGGTGGTTGCTGGCTTTCGAGGCGCAAGCGGCTTGGAGAGTTTTTCCATGTTTGATTTTTCTCCGGTGGGTGTGACGGTGGCCGTTGTGGGCGTGGTGTTTATTGGGGTGTTTGGCTGGCGACTGGTGCCTGTGCGCAAACAGTCTGAGTCGGGCAGTTTTGACACGGGAACTTATCTAAGCGAGGTGCGTATTGTAGCGGGCAGTCAGGCTGAAAATAAGAGTCTGTTTGAGGTTGATAAATTACTGGTTGAGGCTGATGCGCAAATTATTGGTTTGATCCGCCGTAAGGTGCGCTTGTCTGCCCCTAGCCCCAGACGAGTTTTGCAGCAAGATGATATTTTAGTGATTGAGGTTGAGCCAGAGTCATTGCCAAAAGTACTTTCAAGTCTTGGGGTAAAATTGGAAGAAGACATTAGTGTCAACAATGAACCACCAACCGAACCTGCGTTAGAGTCTGATAAGCCAGACTTAACCGATGCTGATACAACCATCATTGAAAAAGAGGGGCAATGGGATGCGGGCAAAGTCGCTGATATCATTTTACAGGAGTGGGTGGTTAAACCCGGTGCCGCATTAGTCAATCGCTCTGCTACAGACATCGAACTACGCAGCCGCTTTGGTATTAATTTGTTAGCCATTTCTCGCCAAGGTTTGCGGTCAATTAAACGTTTGCGTTCAACACCATTGCGAGCAGGAGATGTATTGCTGCTTCAAGGCGACCCTGAGTCGGTTGCGGGATTTGCGTCGCAATTTGGGTGTTTACCTTTAGCTGAACGAGATATTAGGGTGCCCAAAAAAGGTCAAGCGCTGGTGGCCTCAATCATTATGGCCATTGCAGTGACAACAGTGGCATTGGGTATTTTGCCTGCTGCGGTGGCTTTTGTGGCTGGTGGGTTGGCTTTTTCATTATTGGGCATTGTGCCAATCCGATCGATTTATAGCACCATTGATTGGTCGGTTGTGGTGTTATTGGCTGCGTTATTACCGGTTGCTAATGCCATGTTTACAACAGGTGCGGCAGATTTAATTGCCCAGTTTTTACTGGATAATGTCGCTCAAAGTCATGCCATTGGTGCTTTGGTATTAGTGCTGGTTATCACTATGTTTTTATCTGATTTAATGAATAATGTGGCTACGGCAGCCGTGATGTGTCCCATTGGCATAAGCACTGCAACTCAGCTTGGCGTGAGTGCAGATGCTTTTTTAATGGCTATTGCCGTTGGGGCGTCCTGTGCATTTTTAACCCCCATTGGTCATCAAAATAATACCCTGATACTGGGTCCTGGGGGATTTCGATTTGGCGATTACTGGCGACTTGGTTTATTACTTGAGGCCATTGTTGTGGCGGTAAGTATTCCTATGTTGTTGTGGGTATGGCCATTTTAATCGGTGGTTCCTGCGGTTTGTTCATTTAAGTAAATCTCTATCGTGCTTAATGGTAAAGTCCAGAGCAGGCCCTTTGGGGACTATCAGAGTGGGGTTAATGGTGTCATGACTGGCGTAGTAATGTCTTTTGGTGTAATCCAAATCTATGGTGTCGGCGACAGTGCCAAATTGGTAAAGCTCTCTGACGTAATTACTAATATGATGAAATTCACTTAAGCGGTTGCGATTACATTTAAAATGTCCATGGTATACCGCATCAAAACGCACCAAGGTTGTAAATAAGCGCCAATCGGCCTCGGTGAGTGTGTTGCCGACTAAATAGCGGTGTTTACCTAGGTGTGTTTCAAGCCAATCTAGGCTAGTAAAAAGCTCATCATAGGCGGTTTCGTATGCTGTTTGGGTGGTAGCAAAACCGGCTCGATAAACACCATTGTTGATTTGATGATAAATTCGGTCATTAATGGCATCGATTTCAGTTTGGAGTGCTGCGGGGTAATAATCATCGTCATTGCCGGTTAACGGATTAAACGCGCTATTAAAAATGCGGATTATCTCACTGGATTCATTATTAACAATTTGATGGGTATGTTTATCCCATAATACTGGCACAGTGACACGGCCTTGATAATCGGGGGCTGCTTTTAAATAAAGTTGATACAAATAGTCACTGGCAAAGAGGTGGTCTTTATAGTTGCTATTTTGTGGGTCAAATTCCCAGCCATTTTGTCGCATTTCAGGTTTGACACAACTGACACTGATGATGTTTTGCAGTTGCTTTAATTGCCTGAAAATCAGTGTTCGGTGTGCCCAAGGACAGGCTAATGAAACATATAGATGATAGCGACCAGCTTCTGGTTTATAGGGGCCATTCGCTGAGATAGTATCTCTAAAGCGACTTTGCTGGCGTTTAAATTCGCCTTGGCTTTTAGAGGTGTCATACCATTGATCAACCCACTTGCCATTGACAATTAATCCCATGGTTTACTCCTGTATTGAGACGCCTTTTATGTTTGTTAGTACGTCAAGATGGCTTTAGCGATCATATATATTTAATCGCGCGAACTGACTAGTGCTTTTTTTTTCTAATCCACTGTATATTATTCGCTGATTGGTTATTTTTTACTGTCCTGTTCATTGAAATTTATTTAGCGTCTACAGCTAATTGTAACTAACCAAGCTAAGCTAAATAAACGCTAATCACTAAAAATAGTTAATTACGCATTAAGGTTATTAATTGGAAGAATCGAATAATAAAATCGCATTAAAAATGGCTTTGGCTGTGGTGCTTTCGATTTGTTGTGCGCTTTGGTTGCAATGGGAAAAACCATACTGGTCTGCTATGGCTGCATTAGTGATGGGAATGAGTGAATCCATTGGTCATGCGATAACCAAAGGCCGTCATCGGCTATTAGGTACCGGTGTTGGCATTATTGCGGGATTATTTTTAATTGTATTTTTATCTCAAGAACGCTTCATGTTTTTGGCGATTTTATGTGTGATTTTGGCTATTTGTGTTTTCATGACTAGTGATCCTAAGTATGGCTATATCTATTCCACCACATTCACCGTGTGCATCATTATTGCCAGTGTTGGTGGCTTTGATAACCAGGTAACATTTAATGTTTTGTTGTTAAGGTTACAAGAAACCCTCCTTGGAATAGTGGTATACACTTTAGTATTTCGTATTATTTGGCCAAGAAACACGGAAACGCTTTTTTTAGAGCTGTTTACCAAAACCCAAAATAATTTAGTAACTAGCTTTGAGGAAGCGAACCGTCATCTTGATGCTATTATGGCTGACGGCGTCGATCATCATGGCGTGCGTTATAAAGATCACAGTTCAAGTATCAGAAAGTTATATGAATATCTCAATATGCCATTTCACGACCGTTATCAATTACATCGGCGCGATAAGCAGTGGCGAGAGCATGTAAAAGCCATGGCTGTTGCGCAGCACTGTCTAGCTCAAATTCATGCAAATTGGCAAAATCCACAATTAATTTTGCGTCATAGAATGTTATTAAAGGACGTGATTGATTTTTTACAAGAGCCTACTCAACATGCAGACAAAGGTGTACCTTGTCCTCGTTATATTCAGCAAGCTTACGATGAATTACCCCTAGAGGCTAAAGCTGACTTTTTGCCGCCTAAAAATTATCGGCTTGATGCTATAAAGTCACTAAAAGCATTATGCATGTTTATTACTGCGTTGATGTTATGGATTTATGTCCCTATTCCAGATAGTTATATGTTTCCATTAAATGCAGGGGTATATGCGGGGTTATTAGCGCCAATGCCTGATCGTATGCTCAAGCATTGGATGTTGGGTTACTTTGGCTTTGGGGTGATATTTATTGTCCAATATGTGTTGATCATGCCAGCCATGACAGAAGTTTGGCAATTAGCTGCGTTCTATTTTATTAATACTTATATGCTCTGGCGAGTGATGTCGCATCCCCGTTTAGTGGTTCACCGCATTATTGGTGGCAATATCATGTTGCTGATGACAGCAGGGGCGTTAAATAACACACCCACTTTTGACGTTGAAAGCTCAATAATCATGTTAATTTATATTATGTTGAGTTTTGTTATTGTGCAGTTTTATACCCATTTATTCAGTGGCATTGTGGCTAAGTTATCTGCTGAGTAAATCCAAGCCTATCACCTCATCTCGTTCAACTCTCTTTATTTGAAATACCTCAACTGCAAATTACTTGGTTGCAAGCACTAAAAGTATGTTGCGAAAAGCTATTGTTAAATTTTAGGGGGCTTATGGGCTTGATCTGTATCATTTTTAAGCTTTTTGGTAATTCTTGTCATCAGCAGCTAAAGTTAGTTTATTGCTCTATTTTAGAGGTGAGAATATGAAAGTTATTAAAGTTCAGGGTTTTACGCTAATTGAGCTAGTGGTGGTGATTATTATTTTAGGGATTCTCGCGGTAACTGCTGCACCTAAATTTATTAACTTGCAAGGGGATGCGCGGGTGTCAGCCCTAGCAGGATTAAAAGCTGCGATTAATGGTACTAATACATTAATTTACTCAAAAGCTGCGATTCTTGGGGTAGAAAAACAGGACAAAGTGAATAGCTTTTTCATTGCTGATGGCGTAGATATCACAATTATGTACGGCTATTTGGCACCTAGTTTTAACGATTTTGCTGTTGCTTTAGATATCAGTATTTCTAAAGTGAATAATAATGAGGATACTGAGTGGTTATTTGAAAAAGAATCTGGCAGCGGCCGAGCCAAAATTTGGCAAGCTGGCGCTCCACAGGATACTTGTTTTATTACCTATGACAAAGCAACACTAACAACCCCGCCCGTTATTTCAACTTTGCCCGATCCCGCAGATTGCTAAGCTAATTGGCAAGGCTGATTCAGCTGCAATTTAGAGGGTATTTGGCTTAGACATTTTTTATTGATGAGGTTGAAATATTGACCATGACGACTCGGACATCACAACTTTGGTATCGGCTTTGTTTGTGGAAAAAATATTCATCCATAAGTTTGATCCATGTCTATACTTGTAAAAAAGTCAACGCATTAACTTTGTCAACTTTAAACGATATGACCATAAGGTTGATATCAAAGTCATTAAATGTGTTGCTGATCAAAACTGTGCAATAAACCCCTATCGCGTTTATTTTTTAGTGTTCTAAAAACTTTTATGCTGAGTGACGATGAAAAATAATAGCAAAAGATTCAAATTAAATTTGATGGCTATCCTATCTATCACGGCTTTGCTTAGCTTGTCGTGGGTGTTTTTTGCCAAAGAGGGGGTGGCAAAAATCAATCAAGTACAAAATTTTTGGGTTGATTATAGCCAACAAACAGTCAAAGAGATTGAAATTTTGGAGGAAATCCATCACTCAATAGGGTTTGGTGGACTGATTCATCATTTTAAAAATTATGTTTTACGCCATAACCCCTCCTATCTTGATAGTGCGAAGGAAAGTATACAAAAATTTAAACATTCTCTTTATTCATACCACCAGTTTGTAAATTCAGCTGCTGAAGAGCAAGCTATTTTAGACATTAAAAACGTTGTGGAACAATACGAGGCTAACCTTGAATTGGTAACGCTTGGTATTGCAAATGGACAGACCATAGCTCAAATAGATAAGGTGGTAAAAGTAGATGATGAGCCAGCTTTTATTGCGTTAGCTTTTTTGAAAGAAAGGGCTTTGGCTCGAGCGGAAGAGACTCGTCACTTCACGACTCAAAAGATTAAAGAAACCACTCAATTCTTATTGTTTAGTATCTTAGCTATTCCAGTGATGTTTATTTTTAGCGGCATACTGATCCGATTTATCAAAGTCAATCAACGCATTCAAGAAGCTTATGGCATTCTTGATAATCTATTAAAGTCGATGCCGGATGCTGTGCTGAGTTTTAATCGCGACGGTAAAATTTTGCGTGCATCAAAACAGGCGCAGCGGTTATTAGGCTATAGCCATGCTGAACTTTCGGGCATGCAGGCTGTGCAATTGATGCTCCCTGAGCAGCGCAATCAATATGCTGCAAAAATTAAGACTTTTGTAAAACACTCTGCTTCGAGTCGTATAACAGAACTGAAAAGCTTATTTGTGTTGTCAAAAGCAGGGCAACAAATTCCCGTTGAAATTAATCTTAGCCGAGTAGATGTCGCTGACGTCTGTGGCATCATTGTCATTCGAGATATTAGTGGTCGATTAAAAAACGAACTATCGCTAATAAAAAGCCAACAACAATTGATGAACGCGCAGAAAGTGGCACATTTGGGGCATTGGGAGTGGTTAGTTAAAGAGCAACAATTTGAATGCTCAAAGCAAACTCAAATCATTTTGGGTTTTCCTGGTGGCGTTAATCACCTAACGCTTGACAGTTTTATTGATAGGATACATCCAAAAGATAAAGATCTGGTTCGCAATGCCTTTAATGACGCCATCAACAAACAGCAGGGCTTTGCGTTGGATTGTATGTTAGCTGAGATAAATGGAGAAGAACGCATTGTTCATTTAATTGGTGAGGTTACTTTTGATGATCAAAACCAGTCTTTAATGTTATCGGGTACAGTGCAAGATATAACTCATTTGCGTCAAACTGAACAGCGTGTTCTGTTGGCGGCTGCGGTTTTTGAAAATACCACTGAAGGAGTTCTCATAACAGATAAAACCAACCGTATCATTGCGGTTAATAATGCTTATACAAACATTACAGGGTATGACGAAGATGAAGTGCTAGGGTTGAGTCCAGATTTTTGTTCATCAGGACACCATGATAAAGATTTTTATCGTGAAATGTGGCATCAAATTAAGACTAGAGGAAAATGGCGAGGTGAAATATGGGATAGGCGCAAGGATGGCAGTGTATTTCCAAAGTGGGTTAGCATTAATAAAGTTACTGATGAAAATGCGAATGTAGTTAACTATGTTGCTGTTTTTTCAGATATTACACATATGAAAGAGTCAGAGCAGCGACTTGAATATATTGCACAACATGATTCTTTAACAGATTTACCCAACCGTATGCTTTTCAACATGACTTTGGAACATGCTATGGCGGTTGCTAAGCGTAAGCGCTGTAAGTTAGCTTTGTTTTTTATGGATTTAGATCGTTTTAAGCAGATCAACGACTCACTAGGTCACCCTGTAGGTGATGCTTTACTCGTTGCGGTTACCAAGCGACTAATGGAGGATAGACGCGCTTCAGACACCATATCTAGACTTGGTGGTGATGAGTTCACTATTATTTTTGAAGGTGTGAATGGTAAAAATAGTATATTAAACGCCGCAAATAGTCTTTTAGATAGCTTCAAAACTCCCTTTATCATTAATCATAACGAACTGTATGTTTCATTCAGTGTTGGGGTTGCGGTGTATCCTGATGATGGTGAAACAATTACCGAACTAGTTAAAAATGCCGATACTGCAATGTATAAAGCTAAGCGTGATGGTGGCTCCCAAGTTGTTTTTTATGATGAGAGCCAAAGCATAGAAGCGACAGAACGTTTTTCTATTGGAAACAACCTTTTTCAAGCAATGAAAGAGTTGCAGTTTGAATTGCATTATCAGCCTCAAATTGATTTAAGTACCAATCGTATTGTTGGCGTAGAGGCTCTAGCTCGTTGGACGCATCCACAATTAGGCATGATTTCACCAGCAAAATTTATTCCAGCGGCAGAAGAGAATGGGCTGATTGAAGAAATTGGTAAATGGTCATTAATTACAGCCTGCCAACAGATGAACCTATGGAAGGCACAAGGGTTACCTTCTATTAGAATGTCGGTGAATATTTCAGGTAAACAAATTACCTCAGGTTTGTTGGTCGATAGCGTAAAAAAAGTACTAAATGATACTGGGATTAATCCCAACCACCTGATATTAGAGATAACAGAAAGCTCGGTCATGCAACAAGCTGAGTTAGCTGTTGATACATTAAAAGCACTCAGAGCTCTGGGTGTTGGAGTGGCGATAGATGATTTTGGAACAGACTATTCATCACTGACTTATTTAAAACGATTTAAGATAGATAAACTTAAAATTGATCGGTCTTTTGTTATGGGGTTACCTGAGGATAAAGAAGATGCTGCTATTGTGAAAGCGATTATAGCGATGTCACACAGTCTTGGGTTTAGTGTTATCGCAGAAGGAGTCGAAACCGAAACCCAGAAATTGTTTATGTTAGAAAATGGTTGTGAAGAAATGCAAGGCTATTTGTTTAGTCCTGCGGTTCCCGCAGATAAGTTTGCTGAACTGTGGAGCAAACATCATAGTTAGTCAGAAGTAATATCAAACATGATAAATAACTGCTCATTCTAGCTTGTTAAATGTACAAGTTTATCTGTTAAATCACTTAATCACGGCGTTGAATTTTTCGAGTAGGGAATAGCTATTTATCGAAATTTTTGCCTTGTTATCAGATGTTTTCCTTACTATTTCTGTTACTTATTTACCGAGATAGGTATTATGGGATGGAATTTTTAATAGAGATTTAGCGAGGTAGTTGTAAAGTAACATCTTAAAAGTATTTCCATATATTATTAATTGACTGTTTAATACACTTGTAACAGAGGAGGTTAGATATCATCGAAAAATGAAAAGTTGTTTTTCCCTTTTCGTTTAACAGCATACATCATCTCATCAGCGCATTTAATCAACTCTTCTGCACCATGGCCGTTATTTGGGTAAAGAGCAATACCAATACTTGCGCCAATCTGGGCTGTTTGTTCATTGAGGTTGAATGGCTCTGTTAAAGTATCAATAATTTTTGTTGCAACGGCTTCTACGTTATCACGATGATAAGCTCGAGATAATATGATGATGAACTCATCACCACCGACTCGCGCTACAGTGTCCATTTCACGAGTGCACTTGAGCAATCTTTCAGATACCCCAATAAGTAATAAGTCTCCTGCATCGTGGCCTAAGGTGTCATTCACAGCTTTAAAACCATCAAGATCAATAAACATGATACCAACAATGCTGTTATCTCGTTTGGCCATCGATAGTGCTTTAGTTAGGTTTTCTAAACACAATCTTCGTGTTGGAAGACTGGTTAGTGCATCATGGTTTGCCAGATGCTTGAGTTTTTCTTGGGCCAATTTCTGTTTGGTTATATCGGTTTTGATAGATAAATAGCGTTCAGGTTTACCTTGGTTGTTTAAAAATGGCACTATCGTGGAGTTTACCCAATATTCAACCCCAGATTTTGTCAAATTGCATATTTCGCCATGCCAAACATCTCCCTGCTTGAGGCTTTGCCACATATTTTGGTAAAACTCAGGACTATATCTATTTGAGCTAACCAAGTTGTGTGTGCTACCTATTATTTCTTTTTCTGTATAGCCACTGATTTTTATAAAGTTGTCATTCACATAAGTGATCACGCCATCGATATCTGTCATGCTGATAATTGCATGATGATCAAGCGTCTTATTCTTGAAGGCTAACTCTTGTTGCATAGCGCTAAACGATTTAGTGAGTTCGCCCAGTTCATCTTTGGTTAACCGCGGTAGTTCTGTATTAAAGTCGCCATTTTCGATTTTGTTTGCTGCACGACTGAGTTTTTTTAACGGCCGATAAATGAGCTGGAATTGGCTGAGTGTAGAGATAGCGATAATCAAAATAATCATGTAAATAATGACATTTTGTATGGCACTGATATTTTTTAGTATAAGTGTTTTTTCTTTACCCCAATCGGCCTCAAACACGATGAAACCTAGAGGTTCACCAGTTAGTTTAATAGGGTAATTAATTTGAATAAATTCACTATTGAGTTTAGCTGTGTCAGTGTCATTCCTAAACAACGGGTAGATTTTTCTGTTGTTTTGATTAAAGAAAGTAATATTGTACCAATGGTTGGCATAATTTTTTTCTAGCATTTCTAGGGTAGAAAACAGAGACCCAAGGTCTTTTTCTAAAATATGCGGAACCATGACCACTGCAGTGATATCAAGCAATTCGTTGATATGATTTTCATATTTTATTTTAGCTGACGCTAGCTGTTGTGGTTGCCAAAATACTTGAATGAAAGCAATGACTAACATTAAGCCTAATAAAGGCGGAATGGCTAGCTTAAATTTGATGCTCATTGAGTCGCAGGCGCTACATAGAATCGGTCTAAGTCAATTTCCTTAAGGGTAATGTATTCATCCATGTTTGCAGGGCCGATTTTTTTCATGGGGATCTCTTCAAGTAATTGCCTACCTTGCTCTAACCCACCTATTTTTAACAATGCCTCCCGTACTCGATTGACGACTTCAACGGGTACACTGGGTAATACTGCTATTGGGTGTGGCACCACCTCTTGGGTTTTATGTATTATTCTTAGCGCCTCTTTAAATTGTGGTTTTTGGTTATTTAACGTTTTTTGTACCCCGCCGCCAGCAGCCGCTTCACCAAGTAATACATTTATGTAAACTGAATCATGGGTTTTTACATAATTAGAGTTGAATGACACCCCAAAATTGTCCTGCAATTCTTGACGCATAAGTAATGATGCACCTAGAGCATTAGGTGATGGGAACGCAATTGTTTGACCATTAAGTTGGGCTGGAGTCGTGATGTCACTGTCTTTTTTTACGACCAAAATACCATATAGCATGCGCCCATTATCTCTAACAATTGGCAAGTATCCTGCGTAATCATTTGCCATGACCATGTGGTAGGGATTCATGTAAGCGAAATCGAATTTCCCTTGCGAGAATTCCTGTTCAAACTTTGAAATATTAGATGATCCTACCAGGTTAAATTTATAACCTGTTTCTTGCTCTAAAATATCGAGGATCGGTCGCCAAATCTGGTGTATCTTGATAGATTCAAATTGAGGGACCACACCAAAACTGTATACTTTTTCTGCTTGTTCAGCGTAAGTTTTGGTGCAGATAATACTTATTGCACAAAGAATAATTATGGCGATTTTTTTCATAAAGCACCCAAAAATCAACAGAGAAAGGCACAAAATGTTGTCTGTTATTATCATTTTGTTATTACAAATGAGTATAGTACAAAATAAAAACAATGAATTATTAAGCGCAAACACTCTCTAACGTTTATGGTCATTAGGCCATTATCAGTGCGATATAAAATAGCTATTTGGGGTATGGTGAATATTCAAAGCGAATAAAGTGGTTTGTGTGTTTTGATAAATTAATATCCGATTATTTTGTTACGATAATTTATTCTCACTCCCTAAATTGTGCTGCGTACCTTATCTCATTAAAGAACTGATAAGTTAATTTAGTCTTACCTGTGTAAAGCTATGCAAAGTTACAGTTTGGCAGTGTTATTTAAATAGTGATCTCATTACAATCCAATACGTAACAGAAAAGTCATATTGAAAATAATACACAAAAATGGATTTCCAGTTCATGAAAACACGCTATACGCTAGTGGCGGTTGCAACTTCGCTATTCATTTTATCCGCTTGCAGTAGTTCATCTTATGTTAATCAGCCTTTGGTTGAGCCTACATTACCGGTATCGTGGCACACAGATGCAAAATCGTTAAAAGACAATCAACCTTGGGTAACTTCAATTGCCACTGAACAGTTATTAGAACTCATCAGCATTGGCCTTAATACCAATCAAGAATTAATTCAATTGGCACTTGAAGTTGAGCTAAAAAAGCAACAGCTTGATGTGAGTGAGGCCAGCTTTTGGCCTGAATTAAGCTTGTCTGCCAATAGTGCTCGGCGTGGCGATAATGTGTCTTCATTAAGCACTAACAGCCTCAGTCTTGACCTCAGTTATGAGCTAGATATTTGGGGTAAATTATCCGATAGCGCCAAAGCCTCAAAGTTAAATTTACTCACGGCCCAAGCCAATTACCAACAAGCCAGAGATACATTAGTTGCCGATATCTTTATCGCTTATTACAAGGTGGTGACCTCAACTGAATTAGTTAAGTTATTTGAACGCCGGACAGCAAATGCCAAACTGAATTTTGAAATCATTGAGTCAGGCTATTTACAAGGTTTAAATGCGGCATTAGACGTGTATTTAACCCAAAATGAATACCACAGCGAAAACGCAAATTTGTTATCGCAGCGCAGTCAGTTAAACAAAGATGTTCGATCGCTAGAGCGTTTATTAGGTGGCTATCCAGCGGGGGATTTATTAATTGATGAGCAATTACCCTTATTGCCTCAGGGCATAAAAATGGGCGTTCCTAGCGAATTGGTAAAGCGTAAACCGCAATTGCAAGCGGCGTGGTATCAGTTATTAGCGCAAGATGCCTTAGTGGCCTTTACCCAAAAGCAGCGTTATCCCGCATTACGAATAGGCGCTGATATTGGTAGCGCAAGCAATGATGTCAGCAACTTATTCAGTGGTGATTACAGCTCATGGTCGGTGTTTGCTGGCCTTACTGCGCCCCTTTTTAATGCTGGACGCTTAAAGTCACTTACCGAGCAGCAAAAACTGAAATTGCAACAACAAGAGCAGCAGTATTTAAGTACCTTGTTTAGTGCGTTTGAGGTGGTTGAAAACAACCTCGATCTTGATGCTAGTTTGCAGCAGCAATACCAATCAACGCTAAAAGCGCAAGACAATGCCTTACAAGCTGAAACCCTGTCGTTTGAACAATACCAAAGTGGTCTTGTGAGTTACACCACAGTGTTAGATGCCCAAAATCGTGCTTTTGTGGCTCAAAGCTCAGTCATTAGCTTAAAAAATCAAATCATTGCTAACCGTATTGGTTTACTGCTTGCATTAGGGGGTGACCTTGATGCCAGCGTGACAAAAGAAGAAAAATATGATGAATAAGAAATACCTTATCCCCGTTGTCATTATTGCCATTGCGGTGGCGACAGTTGCTTTGATCACCTCAAATCCGCCCACTTCTGATCGCGGCAAACCGATGAAAGTTGCAGCCATGTTGGTGGAAACCCAGGTGGTTAAGCCACAAGACTATCAAATTCAAGTAAGCAGTTTTGGGGTCGTTAAGCCACGTACGCAAAGTGTGTTAGTGACTCAAGCATCTGGTCAAATCTTATCAATTAGCCCTAATTTTCGTGAAGGCGGCTTTTTTGAAAAAGGTGAAGTGTTAGTTCAGCTCGATGATAGAGACTATCAAGCGGAAGTGAAAATTGCCGAAGCAGGCTTACTGTTAGCTAGGCAGCAATTATTAGAAGAACAAGCGCGAACTAACCAAGCATTGGCTGATTGGCAACGCTTAAGCAATGATCGTCAACCCAATGCATTAGTGTTACGTGAGCCTCAATTAGCGGCGGCGCGAGCGGCCATGCTATCAAGCCAAGCAAAACTAGAACAAGCTAACCTTGCCTTAGAGCGAACTAAAATCGTTGCGCCTTATTCGGGACGAATTTTAGAAAAAAATGTTGATGTAGGCCGTGTGGTGTCAACCAATAGTCAACTGGCTACCATTTACGCCACTGATTATGTTGAAATCCGTTTACCCATCAATAACAATGATTTAGCACTAGTAGACTTGCCAGAGCAGGGTAATACTGTGGTGGCAAAGGTGAGTTTTGAGTCAGATTTAATCGGCTTGCAAAAGTGGGAAGGGCAGTTAATTCGCACTGAAGGTGCCATCGATAGCAACTCGCAGCAGCTTTATGTAGTGGCACAAATCGATGATCCTTTTGATTATCAAGCTAATCAACAAATGCCACTTAAAATTGGCCAATATCTTAGTGCGAATATTGCCGGCAAAATGCTTCCCCAAGTGCTAGTTATTCCGACTAAAGCCATCTATCAAGGTAGTTATGTGTATGTGGTTAATAACGGAAAGTTATTGCGCCGTGAAGTCACAACGAGGTGGCAAAATAGCCAAGATTCAGTGATCAGCTCAGGTTTGCAAGCTGGTGATGAACTGGTTATTACCTCGCTGGGGCAAGTTAGCTCTGGCACGCCTGTTGTTGTAGCCGGTGCCGCGAAGGATAAGGCAAGCAAAGATAACCGCGCTGATGATTTAAACCCGCCTACGCCAACAAAACCGCACAAGGCTAGCACTAGTCAGGAGCCACAATCATGATTGCTTGGTTTGCTAAAAATCATGTGGCGGCCAATTTATTGATGTTGATGCTGCTGGTGCTGGGATTAGGGTCGTTGTCAACGCGCATTCCACTCGAAGTCTTTCCAACGGTCGAGTCTGAGATGGTCTCTGTGCGAGTGTCATTGCGTGGGGCCACACCTGAAGATGTTGAAAAAGGAGTCACGATACGTATTGAAGAGGCGGTACAAGATTTAGAGGGGATAAAAAAAATGACCTCTACCTCTTCCGAGTCGTCATCGCAGGTGATTATCGAAATTGACAGTGGTTTTGATGCCCGAGAAGTACTGGCAGACATAAAAAGTCGCGTTGATGCAATTAACACTTTCCCTGTGGATGCTGAAAAGCCAATTGTGTCTCTTGCTCAGCGCAAGCGTGAAGTGATTGCCGTTACGGTCACGGGCCAATATAGCGAAAAGGAAACCTTAGAATTTGCTGAGGTAGTGCGTGATGAACTGCTGCGCCTTGATGGTGTTACTCAACTGGATTTAAGTGGGGTGCGCAACTATGAAGTGTCGCTTGAATTGTCGCAAGATAAATTACGCCAATACAACTTAACCTTGAGCGAAGTGGCAAAAGCGATTAATGCTTCGAGTACCGATATTTCGGCAGGTAATTTAAAAACCCAAGGTGGCGATATTTTATTGCGCTCTAAAGGTCAAGCCTATTACAAAGACGAATTTGCCAACATTGCGATTAAATCGGCATCAGATGGCACCATTATTCGTTTAGGTGATGTTGCAAATGTGGTGGATGGTTTTGAAGAAACACCGGTAAGAACCCGCTTTAATGGTCAACAGGCGGCATTTATTGATGTCTATCGTATTGGGCAGCAAAGCGCGATTGATGTGGCAGATAAAGTAAAAGGTTATATCGACTCTCGCCAAGCAACCTTACCAGAAGGTTATAGCTTAAGCTATTGGGATGATGACTCTGAGTTGGTGAAAAACCGCATTGCCACCTTAACGACCAGCGCAATACAAGGCGGCATATTGGTATTGCTGTTGTTAACTTTATTCTTACGGCCATCGATTGCTATTTGGGTGTTTATTGGCATTCCGGTTTCGTTTATGGGCGCATTTATTTTTATGCCATTTTTTGGTGTGTCGTTAAATGTGATTAGCCTATTTGGGTTTATTTTGGTGCTAGGGATAGTGGTTGATGATGCCATTGTTACTGGGGAGAATATATATACCCACCTTAAAACGGCACCTAGTGGCGAACAAGCTGCTATTTTGGGAACTCAAGAAGTGGCGGCACCGGTTACCTTTGGGATATTAACCACGGTAACAGCCTTTTTACCTATGTTGTTTATTGAAGGCACTCGTGGGGCATTATTTGCCCAAATTGCGATTGTGGTGATCCCGGTTTTATTGTTCTCGTTAATTGAATCTAAGTTTGTGTTGCCTGCTCACCTTAAAAATATCAAGTTGCGCCACGAGAAGCAGCAATACAATAAGTTTGAACTGTTTCAACAAAGGTTTGCTGATGGTTTTGAACACGCGATTATTAGGTTTTATCAACCGTTTTTACGCTTGGCGTTAAGACATAAAACGGCCACCTTAAGTTTGTTTATTAGCATTTTATTTATTATTGCGGCATTGCTAGCGACCGGGTGGACTAAGTTTACTTTCTTTCCGCGTATTCCGAGTGAAACCATACGGCTTAACTTAACCATGCCTGCGGGTACGCCATTTGAAGTCACCAATGGACATATTATGCGCATTGCGGCTAAAGCTGAGGCGCTACAAGACAAGTACCGTGATGAAGATGGTAACAGTGTCATTATCAATATTTTGGCGACCACAGGTGGTCGTGGCGGCACCTCGAATGAGGGGGGCGTTCGTTTTGAAATTACGCCAGCCGAGAAGCGTATCTCTGATATTACCTCTAGGGAATTATTAACCGAATGGCGTAAAAGTGTCGGTGAAATTCCTGGGGCTGAGTCTATGAGTTATCGAGCTGAAACCGGCCGAAGCTCTGATCCCATCGATGTGCAGCTTAGTGGTAACTCAATTGCAACCCTAAGTGAAATCGCCGACAAAGTAAAAGCGCACTTAAAAACTTACCCAACGGTATTTGATATTGCCGATAGCTTATCTGACGGTAAAGAAGAATTGCTGATTGAGCTAACCGAACAAGGCAAAGCGCTGGGGCTAACGCGTCAAGAGGTGACTAGCCAAATAAGAAGCTTCTATTTTGGTGCTGAAGTGCAGCGCATTCAACGTGGTCGTGACGATGTTCGGGTGATGGTGCGCTTACCATTAAATGAGCGTGAGTCATTGGATGACCTTAAAAAAGTGCTGATTTCCACCAGTCAGGGAGCGCAAGTGCCATTGGGGCATGTGGCCAAAATGACCTTTGGTAAAAGTCCGTCTAGCATTAAACGGGTCGATCGTTATCGAGTATTAAATGTCACCGCAGATTTGGACAAAGACAACACCAATATGACGGTATTACAAGCCGATCTTAAAGTGTTTCTTGATAATTTAGTGCAACAATATCCGGGAGTTAGACACTCGCTTGAAGGAGAGGCGCGCGAGCAACGTGAGAGCTTTGGGTCGTTACAGTGGGGCTTAGTGTTTGTGCTATTTATGATTTACAGCTTATTGGCGATACCGTTTAAGTCGTATATTCAGCCGTTGATTGTGATGAGCGTGATCCCTTTTGGCTTGATTGGCGCTGTGCTCGGCCACTGGTTTATGGGATCGCCACTCACCATATTCAGTATATTGGGTATGTTGGCGCTGGTGGGGGTTGTGGTCAACGATTCATTAGTGCTGGTGGATTTTATAAATAAAAAACGCGCTGATGGTATGGCGATAGCCGAAGCGGTTTTAACCGCAGGCGCCAAACGCTTTAGGCCTGTGATGCTGACCAGTTTAACCACCTTTATTGGTTTAACACCGCTGTTATTAGAAAAATCAACTCAGGCGCAGTTCTTAATTCCAATGGCAATATCATTGGGCTTTGGGATTATATTTGCGACGTTTATTACGTTGATTTTAGTGCCGGTCAACTACATTGTGGTCGAGCGTTTAAAAGGCAATAAAGTGGATATTGCCAGTTTTGAACATCAGCTTGATGATAGCTTTGAAGCCGCTAACCGTTAAACCAAATGGAGTGAATCAGTAGCGCATTCGGTATTAGGCTAGGCGTTATTTGGTTTTACCCTTGGCAAAATAGCCAAGTGTTGACAGGCTAATCAATTCAAAATAACGGCACCAAAGTTAACATTTAGGTGCCGTTTTTATGGTGAAGACTGGTTAGTTGCGATGATGGTCAAAGTTAGATGCGGGTTAATTGACTATTCTGCAGCCGCATACGGTATTACTGGGTTGAAATAACACTATGGCATAATCTCTGTCAGTATCTAATTCCAGTGGCTCAATCGAGAGATTATGCATTTTTTGGCTGTCGATATTTAACGAGCTGATATAAGACAGATATTGCATGTGCTGTGGCTGTTCGCCTTGAATATTGTGCTCAGTTTCTTGTTTGGTCGTGACTGAAAAATGGTAGCGATTGTTATGTTGGTCAACATCAATCAGTTTGCCATGCATCAAAATGCTGCCAGCTGAGCTGCCATCGAGGTTGAAATAGCGGTAATTGATTTGTGCTTGCTGATTTTTAGCCACAACGTCCACCAGCAAATAATGCCGCTGTTCAGAACCATTTGTATTCGTGCGATCAAATAGCTCTGAACTGCAACTTAGCATCAAGTCTTTCGTGGGATATAGGTGATGATAGCTGACCGTGATGCTGACTAACAACAGCGTTAGCACAATGAGGTTGATGCTCCAAACTACTTTTCTATTCACACAAAGATACCTCCGTAAACCATTGTTCGGAAATAAAGTTTTTCTGCTGTCTAAAATCGGTCAGCTTTAGGTTTCGAACAACAGATTGACCAAACTTATCGCCTTTTAAGGTGATATTAAACACTTGTTTGTCGTGTGAAAGTGACAGATATACATTTTTCCAAGGCGTTGTGTCGCAGTGGCCAAATTCCTGAGCTAAGCGTTCAGCAAGTAATAATAATAGGGTGTTATTGGTTTTTGATTTTGCATAGCTTAGCAAGTTTAATTGCTGGCCAGATTTGAGTGTGACGCTGGTGCTGGCAAAAGCCGGTGTATGCTGCACATCATCATCGACAGACACTCGCCATTGTCTTAACACCAATATAGTCAGCAGCAAGATCAGTATGCCAATCCAAGCTTTCAAGGCTCTATTTCGCTTGCCAAACAACCATAAAATCACCGCTTGATAGGTTTGTTTTACTCGTCCGGTGGTGGCCTTAGTGACAGGCTTTGATAAGCGCTTATCTATGTGTAATCGATAACCTTTGCCTTTTATGGTTTCAATCATGTGTTCATGTAACGGCCCTAAAAACGAGCGCAGCATAAAGATGGCTCGGGTGACCGATGAATCGCTTAGCGGCGGATGCTCATTGTCGCCGGCGCCTAATGTTTGCTTCGCGACCACTTTATCAATGTTGACCACAAGTAAAGTTAATACCTGTCGCTCAGCACGGGGCAATTGCCACTGCTCGCCAGTTAATTGATTTGTCAAAATACCCCTTTGTATATCAAAGAGGCTGTCACCTATTTGCATGCCTAGCAGTCCAGTGATTATCTTATTGATTAGCTTATGCGACTGGATAAATAATTTCTGTGATCGCGACTAATTCCTTACAACTCATATATAAAACTGTCGATGCCATTTGCTTAAGCTTGCTGATTTGTGATTAAAGTCACCTTATTCGAGCCGTCTTTCGTAAGTATGTCATCGCGATAAATCGTCAAAAATACTGCAAATATCATAAATAAAGCGCTGAAGATCACATTGCAATCTGAATTTTGGTTTTAAGCTGTTAGGGTTAATCGCTTTTGTCGAGTTTTAGCTTTATCAATGCATTAATTCTTTATTAGAAAAATCTCACTGATATTCATCAAGTCAGCATCACATTATTTACAATATTCCTTGTCCAAACTGGCTTCAATCAAACAACAGACGTTCACAAAATGACGTCGACAAAATAAAAACATTATCCAGTGAGGACACTTTTATGAGCATCAATAGACGCCAAGCATTGACCAAAATTATTGGTATCAGCACCGCAGCAGCGGGAGTCACATTAATGGGCACTTCGGCTTTTGCCGCAACCGATGAGCAAGGCAACTTTCGTTTAGCATTAGGTGATAAATTAAAATATGTACCACTAGATGCAATGGCAACGGCAAAGTTGGCTTATGAAACCGGTGGTGGGTGTATGCATCAGGTTTTTCATTCGCTAGTGACCATGTTGGCTAATTCAAGTAGTGCAGACGCGGCCAAATTTGCCTCTATTCCTACCGCTATTGCAGCCTATGGTGGTGCCGGTATAGCTGGACAAGGCACAGTTTGTGGCAATATGAATGCCACCGGTATGTTAGTGAATATTCTTGATGATATTAATGGTCAAAATGCTGCAGTGATTGGCGCAGCCTTTAGATATTATGAAACAACCGAGTTACCACTGTCATCAGCAGAGTTTATTGCGGGGATTGGCTCTACAGAAGAAAAGACCGCCAAAGTGGGCAAGTCATCTATTGCTAACAGTGTGTTATGTCACTCATCAATCAGTAACTGGTCTAAAGCGTCAGGCTTTAGTTTTAGTGAAAAGGGTGAACGTTGCTACCGTTTATCAGCCTCAATTGCTTATCATTTGGTTGAGTTATTAAATCGTGCTTACGCGGGTGAAGATATTGCGGCATTGCCAGAATCTAAACCGTCAGAAGATGCGCAAAACTGTCAAAGCTGTCATGGTGCCACATCGACAATGGGCAGTGCAGCAAGTGTGAAAACTGATATGGAATGTACCGTGTGTCATACCGGACACTTTAATTAAGGAGCCCGTCATGAATGATAAATTAGTGACAAGCCTTTTGGCTGGGTTATTACTGTGTACAGGTTGTGGCAGTGACAGCGATTCTGCTAAAGATGAGCCGCCTGTTATTAACCCTCCACCGGTTGTTGACAGCATTGATGCCACTGAGGCATTAGCCATTAACCTAAGTCTTGCTGAGTTTGATGGCGTGAGCGGTACATTAAACTTTAGCTTGGCGGATGATGACGCATTAGCTGTGACCAATGCCAAAGATTACAGCATTACTTACTTTGGTTTTCCTGACGAAAACTTATCGTCTAGTCACGCAAAAGCATGGAAGCGCTGGCACGTAACTCATCAGTATACTTGTGATAGTGCTGCAGCGGATTGTGAAGGTGTTTTAGTGGAAACAGAAAAAGGCAGTTATCGCTTTGATGCTACCGATTTAGATTGGGATGTAAACACTGCGCCTGGCTCAGTTAAAAAATACAAAGTGGCAATTGAAATCAAAGGTACATTGGCAAGTACTGAAATAGCATTATTGCCTTCGACTTAACGCTTCCCCCACTCCACGGGTTGAGGACCATAGTAACACTTGGTCCTCTTTTTTATGGTATTTTCGTTGCCATAACCGATAAGTTTAGTCACCCAACTTAAACAGCTAGCCGCACTGAGCACGACTGACATTTGATGCCAAGTGTTGCGAATGCAATGACAAAAAATATGTACCGCGTTATCAGGATTTGGTAAATAGCCCTGGTTAGCAACAAAATATCCCCGAGGTTCCTAGCGATAAAAATGCTTGGTTAGGATTAATAGCCACAATACCGACAGCGCCTGCGGCATTGTCACCGGCGCCAGCTACAATAGGTTCCTCACTGAGTCGCAATCTCAGCGCATAAGGTGCCAGCCGAATCAAAGATATCCAAGACAAAGTCACCTGCCATCATTAAGCGTAAATAATCTTTAGGTAATAAAACTTTGGTGATTTTTAGGGCGGGGTACAGCTTGGGCGGTTATTATCGCTAACATTAGTTTTGGTTGTTTTAACTGACAAGTAGATTTTTTATGTTGTAATTTATACTTGCTTTACTGCTATTTTATAGCTCGGATAGCGCTAACAGTTAGCTGTGAGGTGTTTGTTGCAATGTATGCTGTCTTTATGACAGCCTTTCAATTATAAGGAAATAAACCATGATCCATTGGGGGATTGTCAGTAGTGGAAGAATTGCAGCGCAGTTTTGCCAAGATTTGGCCTATGTAAAAGGCTGTATCGCGTATGGCGTGGCGGCAAGAGATATCAATCATGCCCGAGCCTTTGCCGCACAACATTGTATTGAGCATTGTTATGAAGGGTATCAGGCAATGTTTGCTGATCCTAATATTGATGTGGTGTACATTGCAACACCACATAATTTTCATTTTCAAAATGTATATGATGCATTAATGGCGGGTAAGCACGTGTTGTGTGAAAAGCCTGTGACGGTATCTGTGGATGAATGGCTAGCGCTGGCTAAGCTGGCAAAACAGAAGCAACTTTTGCTGATGGAGGCTATGTGGACTTATTTTTTGCCTGCGATGATAAAAGCCAAGCAATGGTTATATGAAGGCCGAATAGGCAAACTAAAACATGTGAAAGTAGACTTTGGCTACCCGATAGCTTTTGAACCCAGCGGCCGTGAGTATAATCCTGATTTAGCTGGAGGGTGTTTACTGGATATGGGTATTTATCCGTTGGCCATCGCCCATTACTTTGTGCAAGCACCGTTGACGGAATTAAAGGTTATCGCTGATGTGCTTCCAAATGGCGTTGAAGACGATGTTATGATGATGGGGCGCTGTGGAGAAGTTAAAATTAATCTTGCGACGTCTTTTCAATGTAAATTAAGCAACACAGCTTATATCATTGGCGATAAAGGAATTATTGAAATACCTGATGCCTTTAGAGCGTCAGAGTGCAGTTTGTTTGAGCTTGATCTTTTAGTTGATCACTTTGCGGATAACCGTCAATCCCTTGGATATCATTATGAAGCGCAAGAAATGGTTAATCTAATTAATCAGGGTAAAATTGAAAGCCATGTGGTTAGTCATCAGCATAGTTTGACGTTCCAGCAGTTATTAGCTCAGGTTAAAGCGATGATCAAACTGCAGTAAAGTTTGATGTTACTCATTGATATTATTGAAAATGAATGAAAGGTAGTACATGGCTGATCTAAAAAGAGCGCGTATTAAAGATGTGGCAGAGCAAGCGGGCGTGTCGATGATGACCGTTTCTCGAGTACTAAATCAAGATGCCAAAGTCAGCCCTAAAACTCGCGATAAAGTCATGGCCGTGGTTGAGAAAATGGGCTATCGCCCTAATGTGTCGGCTCGTCGGCTTGCTAGTGGTAAGTCATTCTTTTTAGGTTTGTTATATGATAACCCAAGTGATGCCTATATCAGTCAGTTTTTATTAAGTGCGCTACATTCAAGCCGTAATGCGGGCTATCACTTGATTGTTGAAAAAGCCAATGACCAAATTGATAAAACCATTACGTCGGTAAAAGAGCTCATTGAAGTCACCCAAGTTGACGGGATGATTTTATTGCCGCCATTGTGTGACAACCAAGCCATTATTGATGTGCTTACGCATGCTGCAATCCCCTTTGTACGTGTGGCGCCTGATACGCAGTTGGCCTTATCGCCCTATATTTGCATGGACGATTATCAGGCCTCATTTGAACTAACCGAAATGTTGATTAAACAAGGCCATAAAAAAATTGCTCACATTATTGGAGATACCAAGCAAGGCGTAAGTCGCTTGCGTTATCAGGGGTATTTAGATGCGCTGAGATCAAATCAAATCGTGGTACCACCCGAATATGTCGAGCAAGGCAGTTTTACTTATCAGTCAGGTATGAATGCTGGGCAAAACCTTCTAAGTCTAGCGGATAGACCCACAGCAATTTTTGCTGCCAATGATGATATGGCTGCCGCCGTTATTTCAATTGCGCAAGTTAAGGGATTAGACATTCCTAACGATGTGGCTATTGTGGGGTTTGATGATACTCAAGTGGCGAAAATTGTATGGCCGAATATTTCTACTGTAAGGCAACCCATTGATGAAATGGCGCAAATGGCGATTAGCATTTTGGCTTCGACCAAGTTTGAGAAGCTGAATGATGTTAGCGTAAGCGAGCTTAGGCATGTGCTCGATTTTCAAATTATTGAGCGTGGTTCTAGCCAGTTAATCTCAGCTAAATAACACACCAATAGACACATATCTTATATTTGTTTTATTGTAATATAAATCCACTTAGATGCATGCCATAACAGTATTTCAATATCCTAACTATAGGTGTGTTGACGGTGAGAAATAGCTTTTTGTTAAGTGTGTGCTGTAGCGCTATTATCAAATGTGGCCATGGTCAATGGCTTGCTCCATCATGGTTCAGCCTATGGTCGTCCGATCTGACTTTATGTAAATGGTCATCATTATGGCAGTTACTATTAGCTGTGCGAAAGCGGTTGATGATAAAGTTGAGAGCGGCAAAGAAGCTCAAGCAGAAACAATTTAACCTTATCCGCCTTACTTTGTCATACAAAAACACCGCCAGTTGGCGGTGTTTTTATGATCTACTTTTAAAATTAGCTGGTTAGATCATGGGACATTGATAAAAGGTGTTTTCGTGAGGCTTCACGGGCTTTGTCTACATTGCCTGCCATAATCGCTTCATAAATGTTTCTGTGTTCATTTAAACAAGTCCCACCTTCTTGTGATGCATGAGCAAAAAAGTTTTCAAAGATAGTGGTGAGAATATTGCCAAACGGCAGATAGAAGTCATTACCTGTTGAAAAGAAAATTAACCGATGGAATTCTATATCAATTTTAATCCAACCTTGAATATCAAGCGCTGGTGCGGCATCGAGTTCACACATTTTCTGGAAAACTGCTGATAATTCTTTACGTTGTTCTACCGTGGCATTTTGTGCGGCTAAAGCACAAGCTTCAGGTTCAATGGCTCGGCGAAACCCTAAAAATTGCGCGTAGAATTCTTTAACATCAGTAATGCCTTCCATCCATTCAATGAGTTGTGGATCAAGAAAATTCCAGTACTTTTTCTCAACTACACGAGTGCCTATTTTGGGACGAGATTGTAGTAAGCCTTTTGAGGTTAGTAATTTTACAGCTTCCCTTAACGCTGTGCGGCTAATGCCAAATTGCTCACAAAGCGCCATCTCTCCCGGAATAATATCACCCTGGGGTAATTCGCCGGAAAGGATTGCGCGAGCAATTTCACGTGCAACATGCAAATGTAAACTGCGTTTAGAGCCTGAAATAGAACTAAATTGATTAGACATATTATCGCAAATATTGAGAGTTATGGCGGTAATATAACATGATAAATACTGATGAAAAGTACTGAAAATAGGTATTAATTATTCAAAAAGAGACGGATGCTGACTTGTCTTTATATTTGTATTATCAAAAGCCAACCTTACTTGCCATTCTATTTTTGAACAAATAATAAGCATCTAGTATGTGGCAAGACTTACTCGCCAGACGATTAGCTTCCCCTTGTTCGTACTTGAACTTAAGTTAATGATATTGATTTTTTATCTTAGTAATACTTTTGTGGTGTAGGTAATGCTAATTTCATATCAAGCTAAATGTTTACGATTGGTATAAACAGTATCTTGGCGATTTTGCTTACCACGGCTAGCGATTTAACTTGCATTGCTGTTTTTCATGATTAGAGTTTGTCATGAATGATTAGCGGCTGGGTCAAGCGGGTTTTGTTGCGCCCCTTAGGGCATGATTTCTTCACCTGTTTCGATTTCGGCTTCAGTAAGCAATATAGGTTGCGTTGCTATAGGTCTGTTCACCTTTTTTGCAGTCTTGAATTTAGTGTATTTGGTATAAAGTAATACAATATTTGTAATGGTTGTATATAATCCTACTAGAAAATGAAGCTGATCACATTCGGCTTGATTAATTGGCGGCAAGGCATTCCGTTATATAGTCTATCTGTCAGCGACTTTGGGCGGATAAAAGATTAGTTGATATACTGCACATAAATAATATCTTGTATTACAAATTAATTGTAAGCATTATGATAAAACAATATAGACGATTAGCAACGCTTATAACGTTTTTGGAGTAGCACAATGAATGTATTTTTTAAAGCTGATGAACACGAATGGGAACAAGTGGACCAAGGTATCAAGCGTAAAATTGTTGGTTTTACCGATGATTTAATGATGGTGCACTTGAGTTTTGAAAAGGGCGCTGAAGGCAAACCACATACTCATGAAATTCATGACCAAATTGGTTATGTTGCTAAAGGTCGTTTTGAAGCGCAGATCAATGGTGAAAAGCAAATCTTAAAAGCGGGGGACGCTTATATTGCGCGTAAACACTTTGAGCATGGTGCGATAGCGTTAGACGATGAAAATATTTTATTAGATGTATTTTCACCATCAAGAGAAGATTTTTTAAAGTAATACTCACCTAAAACTGGCTCTGGGTTATGAGAAAACAAAAAATTGCGATAATTGGCGTGAACATCTTTACCCAAACAAGTTTTGGAGGGAGAATTTCCCTTTATTAATTAAAAATCATAACGACAGCTCATTAGTTAGCACCTACATAGCTTAATTGTTTAGTCTTAAGCCAAGGTGTTTGCACTGTTAAATTTAGATGCTTGCAAGTGTCTAACAGTGTACTTTTATTAGTGCCTCAACCTATTCTATGGGTTGGTATTTGCAGCGTAAAAGCGAAGTTTTTTTCCTTCCTCTTAGGTAAACTGCTATTCTGTTGCAACCTCAACGAAAAACCAATAACTCACTATGATAGATAAAGCTGCCTACCTTGATGCTATGAACATCACTCGCTGGCGTAGTGCCGATAAACCGGGTAAGCCGTATTTAGTGCTGCATGACGTAGACGCCGATTTATCAGAACAAGGCTTTATTGAGCAAGTGTTAGCATTGCTGGATGTGTTGCCGGAGCAATGTGATTTTGATTGTGAGTTACTCAAGGGGCCGCAAGTCGTGTGGGATATGCGCAAGGTTAAAATGCGTCCTCGAGTCGCCTGGTTGGTCAGCGCGCCGCTATCAGAAGTGATTCAATCGGCTGATGAAAAACGTCAACTCTGGCAACAGATTTGTCAGCATCGCAATAAAGTCGCTTAAGTTGTTTTTGTTCGTTTTACCCATAACTTTTTATTTCTTAAGGTGTTTCTCAAGCTATGTCAGCACTTATCACTTCTGCAATTCCATTTGAAATTCGCAGTCTGTCTGTTGATGATGCTCCGGCGATGTTCAGGATTGAATCGTTAGTGCATTCCCACCCTATGAGTTTGGCAAATCTTGAAGATTGCTTTGGTCATTTGTATCGTGTGCAGGGAATTTATGCCGCCGATGAGTTATTGGGCTTTTCAATTGTGCAGCAAATTATTGATGAAGTAACATTATTGGATATTTGCGTTGCCCCAACAGCTCAAGGCCGTGGTTTAGGTAAGCAATTACTCACTGAGTTAATTGCTCAGGCAAAAGTGGCTGATGCAGTTGTTGTAATGCTGGAAGTGCGTCAATCGAATTGCGCAGCAATGGGGTTATATCAACAAGCTGGATTTGTTGAAAGCGGTAGGCGTAAAGGGTATTACCCGCTTGATGATGGTCGAGAAGATGCCATTTTAATGGACTTAAGTTTGTGAGCTGTTTGTAAGTTTACGTTACGAATTTATATTTAAACTTGGATTTCACAGAAAAATAAGCATTTGCCTTATATACGCATTAACATTTTTAATTACTCTACAGTTAAATAGAAAAAAACCGTTTAATAAAAAAGGTCAGTGCAATATGCGCTGACCTTTTTTTATTAAGTTGCTATTTTATCAATTAAAACGTGTAGTTAAGTTTAATGTTAAAGTAGCGTCCTGGCTGTGAATAGGTTTCTTCAGTGACGCCTAATGAGCCCATTAAGAATTTGGATTGGCCTGCCACATCCGCGTATTCAATGTATTCTTTATCAAACACGTTAAATACTCCGAAACGCACGCCCCAGTTATCATTAATTCGAAGATTAGCGGTTAAGTCGGTAACCGCATAACCTGAGGTGTTAAATACTTCATTGAAATCCATATTAGGCATAGCAATAGGGAAGATATCTAAGTCGGTGGTGCGATCCATTTTATCGGCAAAACGCACGGTAAGCCCCAAGTCTAACTCGGTATTACCAAGATAAGTGTGGTAATTGGCACCAATGTTACCTTTTAATGGGCTGACGGTATTCAGGTAATTACCATCTTGATCTTCCCCATGGGTGTAGGCCACATTAGCCCATACTTCAACATCGCTGCCAATCCACTGACGGAATGAGGCTTCTGCGCCGTAAAGGGTCACTTTATCGTAGTTGATATAGCGGTACTCTAATGAGCGAGGTAATATGCAGCCTATAAGGCCATTACCACTACAACCGACAAATTCCCAATCAATGTAGTCATCAGCTTGGGTATAAAAGGTGGTCAGTTCGTACTGAGTGTCACCATGGTGTCCCCGAACGCCTAACTCGATTGTATGGCTAGACTCTGATTCTAAATCGTAGTTTGCTTGAATGAGCACAGGAAATGGCATTGCGCCATCTTTAACTTCTAGCTCACCCCACTTTTGGTCTGGGGTTGGCATTTTGTAGCCATATGCATATTGGGTATACACATTCACGTTATTGGTAATGTGATATACAAGGCCTGCTTTGGGGGACCAAAAGCCATCGCTCATTGCGGCAAAGTCGGCCGGATCTCGTCCTGCATCTTCAGCTTGATGTTGATCTGGGGTGTTTTTAAAGTAGTCGTAACGTAAACCTAATATAGCGTTTAGTTTCCCGTCTAAAAAGGTAATGTCGTCTTGTACAAAAGCGCCTGCTCGTAAGCTTTTAGTATCTGCAAACGAGAAAGTATCTGTGTCAGAGGGTATCCAGTTGCCATTATCGTCAAGCTGTTGATAATCACGTGGGCGGCTCATTTTTGATTGCTCAATATCCACACCATAAATAATATTATGGTCATGGCCGGTTAACGATAATGCTTTACTAAAAGTACTGGCAAAACCAAATCGATATTCATTAAATTGGTAGTCGCGTTTTTGGCTGATTTCGCGATCGGGTGCTGAAATACCATTGAAGTAGTTACGCTTTTCACTTTGATCTGTTTGACCATAATAAAGAACAAAGTCGACGTTATCGTGTACTACGCGCTCTTTAGTTGAACGCAAACGCAATGACGTATTTAAGGCATCTGTTTTACGATCATAATCAATTGAGGTGTCTTTGCTTGGGTCGGTTTTGTGTGGCTTTTGCTCCCAACGGTCTAATTGTTGGGTTAAGTAGTCAACCGTTAACTGTAAATTGGTGTCGTCATTAAAGTGATATTTACTTTTCAGTAATACGCTATCGGTAACAAGATCACTGTCAGGCAAGGTGTTGCTGTAGTTTTGTTGCTCTTCACCTTGACGGCGTTGATAACTGACAAGGTTGTCAAAGTTGCCTTGGCTAAATGCGCTGGTAAAGCCACCGTTGAATTCGTTGTTCATGCCAGTGTAGCCAGCATTAGCTGAAAAATAATAGTCTTGACCCGCAAGGTAATCGTCCGCGTCTTTAGTGGTCATAACCATCACGCCGCCTAATGCGTCAGAGCCGTACATAGTTGATGCTGCAGCTTTAAGCACTTCTACTTGCTTTAACCCTTCAACCTCAGTTAAACCACGGCCTGTCCCTTCTGCACCTGGGCCAAGTGGTGAGGCGTACTGGTTATTTACCCTTACGCCGTCTTTTACCATCATCACACGGTTGCCACCAATACCACGAATGGTGACTGAGCTCGGCTTACCTGCACCACCTTTAACATCCACTGCGGATTCTGTTCTAAATAAGGTGGCAAAGTCTGTGCTCATGTTACGTGCAATGGCTTCTTCATCTATGACTACGACACTGCCAGCGACTTCGTCCAAGGTTTGTTCCATTCGTGAGCCAGATATCACAATAACATCATGGAAGTTGTTAACGATATTTAACTTTTCATTGGCAAGGATAGCGTCAATATTTGATGAATTTTGTTGGTTTGTTTCTTTTGCCGCAGTGACATCAGCTGGTTTTTCTTGGGCTATTGCGCTTGGCGCTAATATCGCAGCAATGGCTGCACTGATCATGGTTAATGGAAGCTGTTTCATTATCGCTAGCCTTTCTCAAATCTGAATAGGAATTACTCTCAACTGTATGGCGGCGGAGTTTATCATGAACATTAATTTGCATAGCGATCATGATCTCAGTATGAGTATTGGCTGGCTTTTTTAATGAGTTATTTAAAATTGCTGTTAAAGGTGAGTTGGGCTGTTGATGAGGCTGTGTTTGATTTTTGTGTTTGCTTTGGGGTGATGTGTTAATGGCTTTTTAATAAAAAACGGCGCTTATTCGCGCCGTTTTTATTGAGGTTGCAGCCAGTAAAGCGTTATTTAACTTCTTTACCTTGTGCTTGCAGATCGGCATGGTAGCTTGAACGAACAAGTGGGCCACAGGCTGCATGGGTAAAGCCAAGCTCGTCTGCTAAGGCTTTTAACTCATCAAACTCTGCAGGTGGTACATAACGCTCAACCGGTAAATGAAATTTACTTGGCTGTAGATATTGCCCTAACGTTAGCATTTCAACATTATGCGCTCGCAAATCACGTAATACATCCGCGATTTCTTCATTGGTTTCACCTAAGCCCATCATTAAGCCCGATTTAGTCGGTACATTGGGATGACGGTCTTTAAACTTTTTCAATAGATCTAACGACCATTGGTAGTTAGCTCCTGGTCGCGCTTTTCGGTAATGTTTTGGTGCAGTTTCAAGGTTGTGATTGAATACATCAGGTGGCTCGGTGGCTAAGATGTCTAGTGCGGCATCAATACGACCACGAAAATCCGGTACTAAAATCTCAATTTTTATATCTGGATTTAGAATACGGATTTCACGAATACAGTCAGCAAAATGCTGAGCTCCGCCGTCACGTAAATCATCACGGTCTACTGAAGTGATAACCACATATTTTAGCTTCATGTCGGCAATGGTTTGAGCCAGTTTTTTAGGTTCTTGTACATCAGGTTTTAAAGGGCGGCCATGGGCTACATCGCAAAATGGACAGCGGCGAGTACAAATGGCACCTAAAATCATAAAAGTTGCAGTACCATGATTAAAACATTCCGCTAAGTTAGGGCAAGAGGCCTCTTCACATACCGAATGTAAACCGTTTTTGCGCAGTGCTGATTTGATATCAAGAATTCGCTGGTTAGATGCGGGGAGCTTTACGCGTAACCAATCCGGTTTGCGCAACATGGTTTCGCGCTCTGAGGGAACAATTTTGACAGGTATACGTGACACTTTATCTGCATCACGTAATTTTACACCTGGTTGTAATCTTTCAGGCCTATTCATTATTTTGCTAATCCTTGATGATGTTCAAGTTGTAGGTAGCCCATAACTTGGCTAAAGGTTTGTACTAATTTTTCGCCAGCTTCTAATACGGTTTGCGGGCCGCCTAATGCTTTGCATTGCACCATTTCAAGACCGGCGTAACCACATGGGTTGATGCGTTGAAATGGCGCTAAATCCATATCCACATTCAGTGCCATGCCATGAAACGAACAACCTTTACGAATACGTAATCCAAGTGAGGCTATTTTGCGCTCTTGCACATATACGCCAGGAGCATCGGCTTTAGCGTAGGCTGATATATCGTACTGAGCTAGCATATTGATAATGCATTGCTCGATGTTATTCACTAATTGCCTGACGCCAAGTTTATTGCGCTTGATGTCGATAAGTGGATAGACCACTAGTTGTCCAGGGCCGTGATAGGTAACTTGACCACCACGATCAACTTGAATAACGGGGATGTCGCCGGGGTTTAGAATATGCTCGCTTTTACCCGCTTGGCCTTGAGTGAACACTGGCGGATGTTCAACTACCCACAACTCATCTTGGCTGTCACTATCACGGTTGTCCGTGTATTCCTGCATGGCATGCCACACAGATTCATAGTTTTGTAGTCCAAGATGGCGGATGTGCAAAGTTTGTGGTTGCAAGGGCAACGTCTCCCCTAAGGTTGTTATGTTCAACAGGTATACAATAAAACTTGAGTATTATACTCAAGTTTTATTGTTCTGAAGATATTTTTGGAATTAGAGTACGCGTTTTACACCTTCAATAGCGGCAAGATCGATGTACGCTTTTTCAATATGCTCTTTGCTGGTGACAGTAATTCGAATTGTTACTGAGTAATAGCTGCCTTTGCTTGATGCTTTTACTGTTGGCACATAGTCACCTGGAGCAAGTTGTTGTGCTACAGCGACAACGCGATCGGCTAAGGTATCATCGGCATCGCCAATGACTTTAAAAGGACATGAATGTGGAAAGTCCATGACTTGATCAAAGTTGGTATCTAACATCGGATTACTCATTTATGTATTGTGAATACTAATATGGTGGCAATTATACCTGATTCAAGTCAGTGTTGACTTGAAAAAAATAAAGCCGCTTACTAAAGCGGCTTTAATAAATTGATTTTCATCAAATAAATAAATTTTGATGAAATAAATTACTCAGTTATTCAAACCAACTAGCAAACATTTGTTTGAAATAGTCCATTAACTTACTTATCCAGCTACCTTCCTCAACAGTATTGAGTGTGACAAGTGGAAACTGAGCGATGTCTTTGCCATCTAACTGGAAGTAAACACGGCCAACGGTTTCACCTTTAGCCAGTGGTGCGGTTAACGGTTTGGTTAATTCAAAGTTGGCTTGTAAGTCTTTGGCTTTACCACGATTAATGGTAATGGGGGTGTCTGTGACTAAGCCTAGGTCAACGTTTTCAACATCACCGTACCAAATTTTTTGGCTGATAAAAGTGTCACCAGCTTTGTATGGCGTGATGGTTTCAAAAAAGCGGAAACCATAGTTAAGCAGCTTTTTGCTTTCAGCCTTACGGGCTGACTCACTCGCTGTACCAAGTACAACAGAGATTAGACGCATGTTGTCTTGAGTTGCTGATGTGACCAAGTTATAACCTGCACCAGAAGTATGGCCGGTTTTAATGCCATCAACATTTAAGCTGTTATCCCACAATAAACCATTGCGGTTGTATTGCTTAATACCGTTGTAAGTGAAAGATTTTTCAGAATAAACACGATATTCTTCCGGTACATCACGAATTAAAGCTGCCCCTAAAATTGCCATGTCGTAAGCAGTGGTTTTGTGATTATCTGAATCTAGGCCATGTGAGTTTTCAAAGTAGCTGTCGTTCATGCCCAGTTGTTTGGCCCATGAATTCATTAAGTCAACAAAAGCGTCTTCCGTACCGGCAATATGCTCAGCCATAGCTACGCAGGCATCGTTACCCGACTGAATGATAATCCCACGGTTTAAATCGGCAACTTTGACGGTTTTGCCTACTTCGATGAACATTTTTGATGAGTCAGGGAAATTTTTAGACCAAGCATTTTTAGTGATTAACACATCGTCATCTAAAGAGATATTGCCGACTTTTACTTCATGGCCAATCACATAACTGGTCAGCATTTTTGTTAATGATGCTGGGTTTAGGCTTTCATAAGCGTTTTCTTCGGCGATAACCCGACCAGAATAATAATCCATTAATACATAAGCTTTGGCTGCGACACTCGGTGCATCCGGGGTCACCATTGGCGCACGATTTGGCGTTGGGCGTGGATCCGGCTGAGGCGTGTTAGCATGAGCAGATAAAGACACTAAGGAAAATAGCAGCGCGGTAGTGATTGGAGCTTTAGCAAAATTCATCATGAAAGTAGCAGGTCTCTAGTAATTCGAAGATAAGACAAAAATCCATTATACCATTAGTAGGCAATGAAATTGCATTAAGGTTCCTTCATTGGGGAAAAAATATTGGCTCAACAAGGTTGAGCCAATAGTGAGGGTAGTTTAATGCACTTTTGTGAATGCTTTTGGGCTACGGCACGATAAAACTTTGTGGGTAACCTTGGCTGTGTAATTTATCGAGTAACTGATTAGTAAGATAAATTTTGCCAATAGGTCCAAGTTGAATACGGTGCATGCCATTGCCGGAAATGATGCGAGATTTTACGGCGTATTTTTTTTCTAATTCTTTGGCCAGACTATGAATACGTAATTTGTCTTTTGATGCAACCACTTGAATATAATGCGGCTGCTCATCGGTTGAGGTTTCTACTGCGCGTTCAACATCAGACTCGACATGTATCACATCTAATCTGACACGAGCAGTACCTTTAGCCAGCATGCCTAGGTGATAAGCACCAGCATAAGATAAATCAATGACTCGCCCGTCATGAAAGGGGCCTCGGTCGTTCACGCGCACAATAATTTGTTTATTGTTCTCGAGATTGGTGACTTTAACATAACTCGGCAGCGGCAAATTTTTATGTGCGGCTGTCATGGCATACATGTCGTAGGTTTCACCATTTGAGGTTAAATGGCCATGAAATTTCGCCCCGTACCATGAGGCGTGGCCAGTTTCACTAAAGCCTTTTCCGGTTTCAAGTACCTGATAGCTTTTGCCTAGTACAGTGTAATTACGATTGCCTTGGCGAGAATAAGGCTCGTATTTTGGTACTGCATTCTTCACTTTGCTGACATCAGGTGCATTATCGGGATACTTGTCATTCGCCATTGAATAACGGCCCGATTGGCTTGGGGCTTTTTTGTTGTCTTTATTGGGTTTAGACGAACAGCCTGCTAATAACGCAGTGATAAGTAAGCTAGTTAAAATTAATTGAAATTTATTTGGCATTATATTCGGCTTTTAATTGTTCGCTAAATTGATACACGGCCATCGCATACAGTGGGCTACGATTGTAACGGGTGATCACATAAAAATTTTTCAACCCTAACCAATATTCATCTTCGCTCGGTTGTTCAAGTTTAATAAGCATGGCTGGTTGCGAAATATCAATATCTCTTGCTGTCGCTAAACTCAGGTTGGGCGCTAAGATATCATTGGCTTGATAATGGAGTTTTTCTTTAGTCCATACTTTCGCTTTAGGTGGTTTATTGTCACTGTGGTGCAATTTTAATGCAACGAGTTCGCCGCGTTGCCAGCCATGTTGATGAAAGTAGTTGGCTACACTGCCAATGGCATCTTGTTTATTGGTTAATAAATCTCGGCGGCCATCACCGCTAAAGTCAACGGCATAGTGGCGGTAACTTGAGGGGATAAATTGCCCATAACCCATGGCGCCAGCATAAGAGCCTTTTAAGGTGGCGTTATCTAATTGCTCTTCTTTTATCAACGACATTAAGTTGGCATATTCTTTACGGAAAAATGTCGCCCGCGGGGAATAGTAAAAACCTAAGGTATACAGTGCATCTTGGACGCGATAATTACCCATGTAGCTACCATAAAAAGTTTCTATGCCAATAATGGCCACAATGATTTGAGGATCAACATTATATTTATCCGCAGCCTTTGCAATGGTATCGGCATTTTCATGCCAAAAAGCGAGGCCTTTTTCCAAGCGCTTTTCGGTTAAAAAAATCGGGTAATACTGATGCCAAGGTTTGGCTTCCCAGGGTTTGGTGATTGCATCAATAATGGCTTGGTTATAGGTTGATTGATTTAAAAAGTCGCTGACTTCCTGATGGCTAAATCCATTTTTAATTTGATCGGCTATAAATTGTTGTTTTAGGTCGTCAACGTCGGTTGCTGCGTGGACGCAGGATATCTGACTGGATATCAATAGTGTGAGCGCGCCAAATATTCGGGTTGAGAATTGCATGAAATCTTCCTATCTGTCTATAAATCGCCGATGAGTTTGAATACTCATTAAAATGCCAAAACCCGTCATCAATGTCATCATCGAGGTGCCACCGTAACTCACAAGAGGCAAGGGGACACCCACTACCGGTAGAATGCCTGAAACCATGCCGATATTAACAAAAATATACACAAAAAAAGTTAAGGTGATACTACCGGCAAGTAAACGAGCAAAACTCGTTTGTGCCCTTGACGCAATAACTAAGCCGCGGCCAATGATGTATAAGTAGATGACTAATAAAAGCAGGCTGCCGATTAAACCGAATTCTTCACCTATGACGGCAAAAATAAAGTCAGTATGTCTTTCTGGTAAAAATTCAAGCTGTGATTGCGAGCCTTGTAACCAGCCTTTACCCCAGACGCCACCAGAGCCAATAGCAATTTTAGATTGAATAATATGATAGCCAGCACCAAGTGGGTCTTTTTCGGGGTCAAATAAGGTCATTACCCGTGTGCGCTGATAGTCATGCATTAAGAAGAACCACAAGATAGGTAAGAAGATTAACCCTGCAATCACAACCCCACCGACAATTAACCAGCTCATACCGGATAAAAATAGTACAAAAACCCCTGATGCTGCGACTAAAATTGAAGTACCTAAATCAGGCTGTTTAGCAATCAATAAGGTTGGGATTAATAAAATAATAGCCCCGCCAGCTAAGTAACGCTTTTTAGGCGGCAAAGGAAATTTACTGATATACCATGCCATCATGATAGGGAAGGACAGTTTAATCAGTTCCGATGGTTGAAACTCCATAAAACCGAGATTAAGCCAACGCTGAGCGCCTTTATTGATGGTGCCAAAAAAATGCACGCCAAGTAATAAGATAATGCCTGCTATATAAATGGGCAGAGCCCAGCGTCTTAATACTTCGGGGTTAATTTGAGCGACACAAAACATGATCACTAAAGATAACCCCATACGGGTAAATTGGCGCTCCATCATTGCTGGGTCTTCGCCGCTAGCTGAGTAGATAACAAACAAGCCAAAGCTCATTAATATCAACAGGCCTGTAAGTAATGGCAGATCGATATGTAAACGCTGCCAGATAGATTTTTTCTGATGATGACTGTTATTCACTTGGTATCGTCCATTCATCGCGCAATAGATATTCGTCAAGTAATGCGCGTGCTACAGGGCCTGCGTTAACCCCACCCCAACCAGCATTTTCAAGTACGACTGCTAAGACAATTGTAGGGTTTTCAAAAGGAGCATAGGCAACAATAAGTGCATTATCTCGTAGATGCTCCGCTACGGTTTCGGCATCGTACTTTTGATCTTGTGCTACTGAGAATACTTGCCCTGTACCGGTTTTCATTGCCGCGGTGTACTTTGCATCTGTAAAGCGGGATTTATCTGCTGTTAGTCGCATGGCTTCAGTGATAATGTCCCAGTTTTTAGGGTTTTTTATTTCAATCGGTGGTTGCTCATCGATTGGCGTATCAATTTTTACCGTGTCATCTTTAAACGATTTGAGTAAGTGCGGGGTAAAACGCTGTCCTTTATTCGCTAAAATTGCGGTTGCATTAGCTAATTGCAATGGTGTGCTTGTCCAGTAACCTTGGCCAATACCAACTGATATGGTGTCGCCGTTATACCAGGGTTGGTTGTAACGGAGTCTTTTCCAATCTCGAGAAGGCATGACGCCTGCTGATTCTTCAAAGATATCAACGCCGGTGCTTTCACCAAATCCAAATTGCGCCATAAAGGGAGATAACTTATCAATGCCCACTTTATAGACTAAATCGTAAAAGAAGATATCGCAGGAATCGATAATGGCATGATAAACATCAACCCATCCATGGCCCCATTTTTTCCAGTCGCGCCATTTTCGTTCAACGCCGGGCATTTGCCAAAAACCCGGGTCCCAAACGCGGGTTCGATCACTAATGGTGCGCTCATCTAGCCCTAATAACGCCACTAAGGGTTTGACTGTCGATGCGGGGGCGTATTGGCCTTGGGTTGAGCGGTTTATGAGTGGCCGTGATTTATCATTAAGCAAATCACTATAGGCTTTGCTGCTAATACCATGAACAAATTGGTTAGGATCGTACGATGGGCTTGACACCATGGCTAAAATACCACCGTCTCGAGGGTCTATTGCCACGACTGAACCGCGTCTGCCCGCTAATAATTCCATGGCTTTTTGTTGCAGCTTTAAATCAAGGGTTAAATAGATATCTTGCCCTGGTGTGGGTGGGGTGACTTTAAGTGTCCTAATAACGCGGCCACGGTTATTCACTTCTTCTTCTAAGTGGCCAGGCAATCCATGCAATAAACTTTCGTAAAACTTTTCAATACCTTGTTTGCCAATATCTTTTGTTGCGGCGTAATTTTTCCAGTTGTTATTTTTTTCAAGCATGGCTTTATCACGGCTATTTATTTTTCCCACATATCCTAGAACATGGGTCATTAGCTCTGTATGGGGGTAGTGACGTTTTAAACCGGCTTCAACATAAATGCCCGGAAATTGGTGTTGGTTAACAGTGAAACTTGCAACCTGCTGTTCAGTAAGCTTATTTTTTAAGGTTAGTGGTTTGAAACGACGGTGAAACTTTAAGGTTTCTTTGATGTTTTGGCGCTCTTCATCACTGATTTCTATGATCTCATTGAGCTTGTCAAAAGTCTCATCAAGGTTTTTTATTCGCTCGGGGATCATTTCTAAAGAATAATAGGGCTGATTTTCTGCTAGTAACTGGCCATGACGATCAAAGATTAAGCCGCGGCTTGGTGGCGTGGGTACGACACGAATACGATTATCATTAGAGCGGGTTTCGTAATCTTTGTAAGAAACAACTTGAAGCTGATAAAGGTTAGAGAGTAAAACGCTTAACAGAATAAATACACACACAAAAGTGAACAATGCGCGACGCTTGAATAATGAGGCTTCTGCGGCGTGATCATGGATAGTGATGCGCTTCTTTGGCGGCACTTAGCGTCTCCAGCGTGTATAAGTAACGGCGAAAATAAATAGAATCGCTTTAATTGTGCTGTAATGTCAACAACAATGAAATTAGTTTAACTTACTGATAGTTTTATTAAACCTTAACTAATTCTTATGCTTAGATAAGTTATTCACGATGGTAAGGGTGGTTGTTATTGATGCTCCATGCGCGATAGAGACTTTCACCAATTAAGATTCTTACCAGTGGATGCGGCAAGGTTAAGGCTGATAAGCACCAACTTTGATTGGCCGCAGCTTTGCAGGCCGGGGCAAGTCCTTCTGGCCCGCCGATCAACAAGCTCACATCACGCCCATCTAATTGCCACTTGATCATTTGTTCTGCTAAATCGGGCGTTGTCCAATTTTTGCCGGGTAAATCCAAGCTGACAATATGATTGCCTTTTGCAACAGCTGCTAACATTAACTCGCCTTCTTTTTGCAAAATACGGGCTATATCAGCATTTTTACCGCGTTTACCTGCAGGAATTTCTATTAATTCAAGCGGCATATCTCGAGGGAAACGACGCTGATATTCTTCAAAACCACGGGTAACCCAATCGGGCATTTTGGTGCCAACGGCAATCAGTTGTAACTTCATTAGGCGTTATGTTCTGACCACAGCTTTTCTAGCTGGTAGTACTCGCGAGTTTGTTCTTGCATGATGTGTAAAATCACATCACCTAAGTCTACTAGTACCCATTCGCTACTGTCACGGCCTTCAACACCTAATGGCTGCTCGCCGGCTTTTTTAGCTTCGACTACCACGTGTTCACCAATGGCGCGAACATGGGTTTTAGATGTGCCTGTGCAGATAATCATAGTTTCTGTGATGCTAGACTGTTGCTTAACATCTAACACAACAACGTTTTTAGCTTTTAAGTCATCGATTTTATCGAGAACGAAATCTTTAAGTTCGGTGCTTTGCACGCGAAATACCTCATTAGTCAAAATTAACGGAGCATTATACTCAATTTCACCTGAAATACGCAATTAACTCGACAGGTTAACGACGGTAAAGATGATGCTGCTGAATGTAATTGATGGTGCAGGGTGCAAGTAGCTTGGAAATATCTTGATTGCTTTGCACTTTTTGGCGAATTTCAGTGGAGGAGATATTTTGTAGGCAGATGTCGACAGGAATGATGTCGCCATGGGTGTTTTGGGATGTATTGTTTTTGTTGTCAATTAATTGTGCAATTGTGGTTGCTCGCTGATTGAGCACTTGTTGCATTGGCGAGTCTGGGGGTAAAGTCCAACCCGGGCGCTGGCAAAGTACAATATGACATAACTCAAAAAGCTGTTGCCATAAGTGCCAGCTGGGTAAATTGATGAATGAATCCATGCCCATAATGAAGTAAAAACTGGCTTGAGGATACGCTTGCTTGAGCTGCTGCAGTGTGACGACTGTATAAGACGGAGTGTCGCGATTGATTTCAATATCACATAACTGCAATTGCGGATATTGCAGGCAAACATCTTGTACCATTTTTAATCGATGTTGTGTTGTGATGTTGGTGGATTGTTTATGTGGAGGGATATGATTTGGCATCAACCAAACTTCATCCAGTAAAAGCTTCTGCTTGATTTCTAATGCAGGTTTAATATGACCAAAATGAATTGGGTCGAAGGTGCCACCTAAAATTCCAATGTGCATAGTGTAATTAACTTAGCTCAATATGCGCTAAACGATTGTGCGCACGAGGGTCAAATAAAATACATAAGTGGCTCATGCCAATCCAATCTTCAGCACCACGCTGTTTAAGGTTGAGTTCTAAGGTTGAGGCCAAAGCAAGCATATGCTCAATGTGGTGTAATTCAAGACGGGTTAATGCCGCTTGATAAAGCGGCTTACGTTTGTCCCAAATCCGATATTGTCCCCATAGCTTATTTAACGGCTCTCCTTGCTGCTGGGCTAATTTCAAATTTAATAATAAGCTGATCTCTTTAAAAATTGCCCACATTAAAATGGGCATGGCAGTGCCTTCACCTTGAAGTTGCGCTAACATGTGCTGAACTTGTTTTTGATGATTACTCAGTAGGGCGTCGGTGAGTTGGAATACGCTAAAACGCGATTGATCTTCAAAATACTGGCCAAGTTGCTCAGCGCTAATATTGGCTGTGGGGCTGATCAATTGCAACATTTGCATTGATTGCTCTGCGGCAAGTAAATTACCTTCAAACAAATTAAACAGCATGGCTTTGGCGTCATGATGCAGAGTCAATTGGTAATGTTGAATGCGGCTATCCAGCCAGCGCTCAAATTGTTTACCTTCAGGTGTAGCACAAGGTAAATAGATACCTTGACTGTCTAATGACTTAAACCATTTGCTATTAGTTTGTTCAAGGCCAGCTTTGGGACCCTGTATGATTAAAATAATATCTGGATTGGGCTGTTGAAGCAGGGTTTGAAATGCACTAGCGCCTTCAGTACCGGGTTTACCTTGAGGCAATGTCAGTTCGATAATGCGTCTGCTGGCAAACAAGCTCATTGATTGCCATTCTTGAACTAAATCATTCCAGCTAAAACCGGTTTCTTGAGTAAGTTGTACTCTTTCATCGAAACCTTGTTTTTTGGCCGCTTTAATTATCTGGCGTTTACTGTCGTCAACTAACCAAGGATCGTCGCCAAAAATTAAATACACTTGGGCGAGATTTTTAAGGTGTGTTTTTAGTTGGTCAGGATAAACCCGCATCTAGTTGGTTCCGATAGATGCAAGTGTTTGAATAATTAAGTCTGCCGCCTGTATGCGCATTTCACGGGTTAACAGCTCCATTTCACGGCTTTTAGCCAATGCGGTGCGGGGATCGTCTTGATAGTCGCGTCTAACTTCTGCTTGATAGGCTTGAGGTTCACCTTGTGGCAGGGTCACACTATAATTCACAACATAAATAAGTTCATACTCAGCAACATTACCCGTTGGGTAAAGTGATAAGGTTGCACGTTCTAATGAGTCATTGACAAGTCTTAGGGTTGGGGTAGTTTCTGTTGCTGAAACTAAACTGACTTGGTTGATGCGCAGTCTGTCGCTAACTAACCTTGTAAGCTCGCTATATTGATCGCTACTGCTTAAATGCAGCTGTTGTAATTCAACCGGAATTGAGTAGCTACGTTGTAGTTTAAAGCCACAGCCACTTGTCATAAGTAAAATAACCGAGAGTAGCGCTATGCCAATATGTTTTGCCAGCATAAAAGTGATTAACGTCCTTTATCAGCCATGATGATTATGGCAAGTAAATTAATTGCCCATCACAAACTAGGTTGTGATGGGCGATAAACTAACAAGCTTGGTCATACTAATCTAATTGAGTATGGCTTATTAGTGGCTAGTGTTGATGACTAATATTAATTAGCAACAATATTCAGCAGCTTGCCCGGTACATAAATCACTTTACGAATGGTTAAACCATCAGAGTGCTTTTGTACGTGCTCATCTTGCATGGCAATTTCTTGCACTTGCTCTTGAGTGGCATCTGCAGCAACAGTAATTTTTGCACGTAACTTACCGTTAATTTGTACAATAATTAATTTGCTGTCTTCAACAAGGGCCGATTGGTCAACTTCAGGCCAGCGGCTATCCTCGATTACGCCTTCGTTACCCAGTTCTTGCCATAAGTTAAAGCTGATATGTGGCACGATTGGGTAAAGCAAGCGAGTCAGTGCAGATAAGGCTTCAGCCATTAATGCACGATCTTGCGCTGACTCTTGTGGTGCTTTCAATAGGTGGTTCATCAGTTCCATTATTGCTGCAACGGCAGTGTTGAACATTTGACGACGACCAATATCATCACTCACTTTTGCGATGGTTTTATGTAGCTCACGACGTAATGCTTTTTGATTAGCATTTAAAGCTTTAACATCTAATGCTTCCGTATTACCAGCTGCTATGTGCTCGCTAGCGAGTTTCCAAAAACGTTTGATAAAGCGATGAGCGCCCTCTACACCTGACTCTTGCCATTCCAGTGTTAACTCTGGTGGCGAAGCAAACATCATAAATAGACGAACAGTATCAGCACCGTATTTTTCTACCATCACCTGTGGGTCGATACCGTTGTTTTTCGATTTCGACATCTTACTCATGCCAGTGTAAACCAGTTCGTTACCGTGTTTATCGATGGCTTTAGTGACACGACCTTTATCGTCTTTTTCGATGGTGGTGACATCTAATGGCGATACCCAAGTACGGGCGCCTTTATCATTGGTGTAGTAGTAAGCGTCTGCTAATACCATGCCTTGGGTTAACAATTGTTTAGCTGGCTCGTTTGAGTTAACTAAATCCATGTCACGCAATAGTTTATGGAAGAAGCGGAAGTACAATAAATGCATACAAGCATGCTCAATACCACCAATGTATTGATCAACCGGTAGCCAATAGTTGGCTTTAGCGGGATCTAACATTTGGTCGGCATGAGGACTACAATATCGCGCGTAGTACCATGACGATTCCATAAAGGTATCAAAGGTATCGGTTTCACGCTGTGCAGCTTGACCATTTACTGTGGTTTCAGCCCAAGCTTTATCAGCTTTAATTGGGCTTTGAATACCGTCCATAATCACATCTTCTGGTAAAATAACCGGAAGTTGATCTTCTGGAGTTGGCATAACAGTGCCATCTGCTAAGGTAACCATTGGAATAGGAGCACCCCAGTAACGCTGACGAGATACGCCCCAGTCACGAAGACGGTAGTTTACTTGGCGTTTGCCTTTACCTTCAGCGGTTAACTTGGCGTCAATGGCATCAAATGCCGCTTGAAAATCTAAGCCATCAAACTCGGCGGAATTAAACAGAGTACCTTTGTCGGTAAATGCTTCTTTGCTGATGTCCAACTCAGCATCGACAGGCTTGATAACTGCTTCAATGCTTAAACCGTATTTTTTAGCAAATTCATAGTCGCGTTGATCGTGTGCGGGAACCGACATCACAGCGCCAGTGCCGTAGTTCATTAATACAAAGTTAGCGACCCAAATTGGAACAAGTTTACCACTGATAGGATGTATGGCATTTAAACCGGTTGCAACGCCTTTCTTTTCCATTGATGCCATAGCGGCTTCAGTGGTGTCAGCATTTTTACATTCTTCAATAAAGTCAGCTAGCTCAGGATTATTTTGTGCAGCTTCAATCGCAAGAGGGTGGCCTGCTGCAATCGCAACATAAGTGACACCCATAACGGTATCTGGACGAGTAGTATAGATATCAAAGCTTTGATCGCTATCCGCAACTTGGAAAGTCATCTCGATGCCTTCACTGCGGCCAATCCAGTTGCGTTGCATGGCTTTAACTTGCTCAGGCCAGCCATCAAGGGTATCGATATCGTTTAATAGCTCTTCAGCGTAATCAGTGATTTTAATAAACCATTGTGGAATTTCTTTTTGCACGACTTCGGTGTCACAGCGCCAGCAGCAACCGTCTTGTACTTGCTCGTTAGCCAGTACGGTTTCATCATTTGGACACCAGTTAACCGATGAGGTTTTTTTATACACTAGGCCTTTTTCATACAGCTTAGTGAAAAACCACTGTTCCCAGCGATAGTATTCAGGGGTGCAAGTGGCAATTTCACGACTCCAGTCATATCCAAAACCAAGCAATTTAAGCTGGTTCTTCATGTACTCAATATTTTCATAGGTCCACGGTGCTGGAGAGGTTTTATTGTTAATCGCTGCGTTTTCCGCGGGCAAGCCAAAAGAGTCCCAGCCAATAGGCTGTAGAACATTTTTTCCTTGTAAACGTTGGTAACGCGCAACAACATCACCTATGGTGTAGTTACGTACGTGTCCCATATGAAGTCGGCCAGATGGGTACGGAAACATAGAGAGACAGTAAAACTTCTCTTTGGTTTCGTCTTCGGTAACTTCAAAGGTCTTTTGGTCTTGCCAGTGCTTTTGCACTAGGGCTTCAATCTCTAAGGGATTATATTGTTCTTGCATCAATCTATTTCCGGCCATGCCGCCCATTTTTGGTATTGCACGTATATTTGAACTAACGCGCATTTGCGTGATGAATAACTACATAGAATAAACTAGAAGTGATGCATTAAAAAGGTTCGTATGAAGGAGTATTGAATATGAGTGGAAGAAGTTCAGCGTTATTAGGGCTATATCAGTCGCTATTTGAGCAAGTTAAACAGCAGTTTGAGCAAGATAACTCATTGACTGCTAAAAGTTTGTTTGCCTCAGTCACCCAAGGAAAAAACTATTTACAGCTGAAATCAACGGCCGATGAACAAGAACTGGCTTTAGTGGAAGAATTTTTAAAGCGTGATATAGCTAACTTTTTAAAAGATCAAACAGCTGATGACATGAGTTACAGCCCCACTGTCATCGCCTTTGAAAACACCTTATGGCACTGGTTAAGTGAGATAACCGATAAAAGTCAAATAGAATGGCACGAACTTCAGCAAGATTTTAAGCATCATGGTTGTTATAAATCCGGGGAAATTATCAATCAGGGGATGTTGACCTGCGATCAATGTGGTTATCAAATGCAAATTGATTTCCCAGGGGTTATTCCCGACTGCCCACAATGTGATAGTGACACTTTTTCTCGAGAACCATTATCACCCTAACTCAGTACACTAGAAATTAACGCGATAACGGCAATGGTTGTTGTAACTATTGCCAATCATTTCATCGTAGGCAGTTTGCATTTCGATGATTGCATAACGAATACCTTGTAACTTGAGTAACTCTTCTGCCTGTTTTATGGAGTTTAGACTTAAGAGTTTGCCATCTTTACTGCGAGCACTGCGAAAATTACCGTTGTCATCTTTAACACCTAACAAGTAATGATTTGAATCAGCATAACTGATGATAGTCGGATGTAATGACTGAACTGCGATGGCTTGCTTTATTTCTGATAATTGCATTTTGAGCTCCCAAACATACTGACTTAGATATCTTAGTGCATTACGCAGCAAACTATTGTTTGGTTCATTTTTGTACAAAAATGTCAGGTGAAAACCGCATTAAGGAATATTTGGCTTAGCGTGTCGGTGTTGTTGTAACTTAACTCAAATTAACTTAACTTGGGTTAGAAATGGACATGTAACCATTGCCGCATTTTTAGTCGTGACTTTACTTTTAATAGCGCCAATCGACGCGAAATGGGCTTTCTAAGGCTGCTTCGTTTCAGTCACTTTTTTAACAGCCACTGCTGACAATGGCATAGCCTGGAGGGGTAGTGGCATTAGCGGCTTGTGTATAGTGAAAGTAGCAATTGTCGTTGGTGACTTGACCATTTTCATCTTTGTCGTAACCAATATAAGTGTTGGCTGTGCCTTGATACTGAATCGTAAAGCTGTCATCCAGCTCGATCCATTTTTCAATGTCGGTATTATCTAAATAGCCCCATTTCAAACGTGTTTCAAACATACCATCGCCATCTAAATCAATATCGAGTAAATCATCGCGTCCAGCAACGCCTTGCACTTGTAGGCTCGGCATTTGAGATTTGGCATAAACCAGAGTATTAGCAGTTTTTACGCTACTGGATATTCCTGATAAGGTACTGATCCGCGCATCGCTACTTAAGTTAATAAATTTAGGTGCAGCAATGACCGCAAGAATACCTAGAATAATAATCACAACAACGAGCTCAATTAGTGTGAAGCCCTGTTGCTGAACTGAGGAACTATCGATTATGTTTGGCAATTTGTTCACTTTGGTAACGAAATCCTAATCCTAATAATAGCAAAAGCGTGCTAAAAATCAGCAATGGTATTTGGCCAATGCGTTTAAACCAAGTTTCGCCCTCGTATAGTGCTACTTCGCTGACCAATACGCCGGTTTCAAATTGTGGTAATCGATCGGTGATCTTTCCAAAAGGATCAACAATGGCTGTGATGCCATTATTGGTTGCTCGTACTACAGGTCTACCCATCTCAATCGCGCGCATTTGGGCTATTTCCATATGTTGCAGTGGTCCGTTAGAACTACCAAACCAAGCATCATTGGATACCGTTAAAATAAAGTCTGTATTGGCATGGGTATTGGCTCTAACTTGCTCAGGAAACACGATTTCATAGCAAATGGCTGGTGCAATTTGGTAACCAACCGCAGACAAATTATTTTGAATAAAATCGCCACGTTGAAATGAGCTCATGGGTAAGTTAAAAAAGGGCGCTAATGGGCGCAGTAAGCTCTCAAAAGGCACAAACTCACCGATTGGTAATAGATGATGTTTTTTAAATTCATTTATGCCATTACCTTGATAATCAGCATGGGTTTGTTGCTTATTATGATGATTGCCTAGGACAATAAGTGAGTTGAAAAAATCTTGTTGTTGGTGACTGATAATGCCGGTAATTATTGCGCTGTTGTTGAAGCTTGCCACTTGATTTGTGTTAACTAAAAAGTCTTCCACCATTGACTCTGGTGCGGGTATTGCGGCTTCTGGCCAGATAAAAATATCGACGCTGGATTGTTCATCAAAATGTTGTCGGCTTAGGTCCATGTATTTAAGCATGGTAGGCCATAATGCATCAGGCTCCCATTTCATACTTTGTGGGATGTTCCCTTGCACTAAAGCCACTTTAACGCTTTTACCGCTAGCATGTATTGGGTTTAATGCAGGGGCGACCAAGGTAAAAACGATGAGCATTATTGCGACACTGAATAACGGTATCATGCGTTTTTGGCTAGTTAACATCATAGCTCCGGCTAGTATGGCAATGATGAAACTTAATCCTAATGCGCCAACAATACTGGCAAGTTCATTTAATGGGCCGTTGGTTTGACTATATCCTATCCAGATCCAAGGAAACCCCGTGAGCACCCAACCTCGTAGCCATTCGGTTAATACCCATAGCGCAGGAAATAACGCCAGATATTTGAAATACTGCTGTTTTTCATTGGCTTGAGTTGAGGGTAAGATTTTATTTAATAACCAGCCTGCTAGTGCAGGGTAAATCGCTAAATATAAGGCTAAAATCCCCATTAAAGCCATCGATACGATTAATGGCATTCCGCCAAATGTATCAATACTGACATGCACCCAGCTGATGCCAAATGAGAAGCAACCAAAGCCGAAGCTGAGCCAGTACCTATATGCATGCTTGCCGATAAGTTGCTGACTTTGCCACAACGCAAAGGCTAAGGCTATGGGCATTACAGCCCAAATGTTATAGGGAGCAAAAGACAGTGAGGTACTGGCACCAGCAAAAAATGCTGTTGCCAGTGTCACTAAACTCAATGTTGAGTGAGGTAACAATTTATTGAGCACGATTAGTCGTCTGAGTTTTGGCTAAGTTCGGGATCGGGCAGTTTAACACGTAGCTGAATTAAACGACGGGTGTCGGCATTGGTGACTTTAAATTCGATATTATCAATGACAATGCTTTCGTTGCGCTCAGGCAAATGACCAAATGCGTGTGAAACAAGACCACCTACAGTATCAAATTCTTCATCGCTGAAGTTTGTTCCACAAGCTTGGTTGAAATCATCGATCTCAGTTAAGGCTTTCACCATAAATACAGTATTACTGAGTTTTTTTACTTCAGTGTCTTCTACTGAGTTATGGTCAAATTCATCTTCAATTTCACCAACGATTTCTTCTAAGATATCTTCAATGGTAACCAATCCTGATACACCACCGTATTCATCAACCACAATGGCCATATGATAACGTTGTGATCGAAACTCTTTGAGTAATACATCAACCCGTTTGCTTTCGGGTACAACCACTGCTGGGCGTATCACTTGTGCAAGTGAGAAGGGCACTTCGGAGTTTTTGAAGCCGTATTTTAATAAATCTTTGGCAAGTAAAATGCCTTCAATATGGTCTTTGTCTTCATTGACGACAGGAAAACGAGAGTGAGCAGAATCGATGACGATTTCAAGTAATTCATCGACAGAGCTATCTATTTGTAGAGTAACAATTTGCGAGCGTGGGATCATGATGTCGCGCACTCGCAGGTCTGAAACCTCTAATACGCCTTTAATCATCTCGCGGGTATCTTCTGTGATCAGATCTCGCTCTTCAGCTCCGGCAATCACATCGACCAAGTCTTCACGATTTTGAGGTTCGCCCTGGAATAATTGGTTGATTTTATCGAACCAGCTTTTCTTTGAGGCGTTTGTACTCGGGGGATATCGTCACTCATAATATTTACCTAAATAAGTTAATTAAAACTGTGTGTTAACAGCCATAAACCTATTTACTTATGCTTCCTTATAGGGGTCTGAAAAACCTAAATGTTCAAGGAGTTGAGTCTCTAATGACTCCATTTCCTCAGCGTCTTCATCGATAATATGGTCATAGCCTAGCAAATGCAAGCAACCATGTATCACCATGTGGGCCCAGTGGGATTCCAAGGATTTATTTTGTGCTAATGCTTCTTGTTCTACCACAGCAACGCAAATGATTAAATCACCTAAAAGTGGCAGGTCAACTTCAGCGGGCGCTTCAAATGGAAAAGATAACACATTAGTGGGTTTATCTTTGCCACGGTAAGTGTAATTCAACTGCTGGCTTTCGCTGGCATCAACCAAGCGAATGGTTAGCTCTACATCACTCATTCCTGTGCCAATGGCGGTCAGCACCCATGATTCAAACTGGCTCTGGGTCGGTAGGTTGTCGGACTCAACTGCGATTTGCAAATCCAGTGCTAAATTGACCTTGGTCATGTTGTTAATCCGCATTTTTGTTAGTGGTTAAATTGTTGTTTGGGGATGCGTTGTCGTTAGCTAGTGCTTGCTGACGTTTGTATTCACGTTCTCGATAAGCTTGGTCTTTAGCCGCTTTTTCTATTTGCTCTTTTTGCTCAAATGCCTCATAAGCCTCGACAATGCGAGCGACAACGGGATGGCGAACCACATCTTGCGCCACAAAAAAGTTAAAGCTGATTTCTGGTACTTCGCTTAATACTTCGATTGCATGACGTAAGCCTGATTTTTGGCTACGTGGCAAATCGATTTGAGTAATATCGCCTGTGATCACCGCCCGTGAGTTAAACCCAATACGGGTTAAAAACATCTTCATTTGCTCAACGGTGGTGTTTTGGCTTTCATCTAAAATGATAAAGGCGTCGTTAAGTGTGCGGCCGCGCATATAGGCGAGTGGTGCCACTTCAATAACGCTGCGTTCAATGAGCTTTTCTACTTTTTCAAACCCCATCATTTCAAACAAAGCATCATAAAGCGGGCGTAAATAGGGGTCGACTTTTTGGCTTAAATCGCCAGGTAAAAAACCGAGCTTTTCACCGGCTTCAACCGCAGGCCGGGTTAATAGAATACGGCGAACTTCTTGGCGCTCGTAGGCATCAACTGCCGCTGCAACTGCAAGATAGGTTTTGCCAGTTCCGGCGGGACCAATACCAAAGCTGATGTCATGGCGGGCAATATTGTGCATATAGACGCTTTGATTTGGTGTGCGTGGTTTAATAACACCGCGTTTCGTTTTAATACTAGTACTGTTGTCACCCATGCCGTCGTCGGCTTCTAAAGCGATGGCTTCTTGAATCGCTAAATGAACCGTATCGGGCTCTAAATCTGGCGTGCTGCCTTTTATCGGCTGGGTTTCAATGTATAGCTGTTTCAGAAGATTGTTGGCATTTAGTGCATTGCGGGGCAGACCAACAATAGTGAAATGATTATTTCTATGAATAATCTCGACACCCAAACGACGTTCTAATTGTTTGATGTTGTCGTCAAATGGGCCACATAATGACGTTAATCGACGTGTATCAGAGGGCTCTAGATACAAGTTCATAGTGGTGACTTTAGTGGACAAATAAGGCTCCGTTACAACTTTTTTATTTTGATTAAATCCAGTGTACGTATCCACTGGGCTAATTTCTAGTTATGTTAGATTGAAACAAATAAAAAGGTGGACTAGCCACCTTTTCATTTGCTTTAGCTTAATACGCTGTAAAACCGATTAAGGTTTATATTGGGTGACGCCTAGGGCATCATCTTGCTTATGTTTGGCTAAAATTTCTGCTGGGCGAAGGCTACGGCGTAAATCCATTTCATCCTCACCACGAATAAATTCGCCGCGTAATGAATTGGTGTATACGTCCACAATTTTCACATCCACAAAGCCGCCAATGCAGGTATGTGGTGCTTCAAAGTTGACTACGCGGTTATTTTCTGTGCGGCCACGTAATTCCATTGGGTTTTTCACCGATGGGCCCTCAACCAAAATGCGTTGAACAGTGCCTAACATTTGACGGCTATAACGCATAGCTTGTTGGGTAATACGGTCTTGTAAGATAGCTAAACGCTGCTTTTTCTCTTCATCTGATACGTCATCAGGTAAGTCTGCGGCAGGTGTGCCTGGGCGGGCGCTGTAAATAAAGCTGAAGCTGTGATCAAATGCCACATCTTCAATCAGTTTCATGGTGTCTTCAAAGTCTTGTTGAGTTTCACCTGGGAAACCAATAATGAAGTCTGAACTGATTTGAATATCAGGACGTGCTTTGCGTAAACGACGAATAATGGACTTGTATTCAATGGCCATATGGCCGCGTTTCATTTGGGTTAAGATGCGGTCAGAACCCGATTGCACTGGTAAATGTAAGAAGCTGACCAGTTCAGGTGTGTCTTCATACACATCAATAATATCTTGTGTAAACTCAATTGGATGACTTGTGGTAAAGCGAATGCGATCAATACCATCAATGCTGGCAACTAGTCGCAATAACTCGGCAAAAGTACAGATTTCATCATCGTGTGTAGCACCGCGAAACGCATTGACGTTTTGACCAAGAAGATTGACTTCACGTACCCCTTGTTCTGCAAGCTGTGCGATTTCTAAAATCACGTCATCAACAGGACGACTGACTTCTTCGCCACGGGTATATGGCACTACACAGAAAGAGCAGTATTTGCTACAGCCTTCCATAATAGACACAAACGCGGTTGGGCCTTCAGCTCGAGGTTCAGGTAAGCGATCAAACTTCTCAATTTCTGGGAAGCTCACATCGATCACGGCTTTTTCGCCTCGTTGTACTTGATCGATCATTTCTGGTAAACGATGCAAGGTTTGTGGACCAAAGATAATATCAACGCATTGGGCGCGATCTTTAATGGCTTTACCTTCTTGGGATGCAACGCAGCCGCCTACACCGATAATTAAATTCGGATTCTTATCTTTTAAGGTTTTCCAACGCCCAAGTTGATGGAAAACCTTCTCCTGTGCTTTTTCTCGAATAGAGCAGGTGTTAAGCAATAACACGTCTGCTTCACTCGCTTCTTCTGTCAAGGTGTAGCCTTGGTATTCGTCCAATAAATCAGCCATCTTTGATGAGTCGTACTCATTCATTTGACAGCCCCAGGTTTTAATATGAAGTTTTTTACTCATCACTGCTCGCCGATAAACCTATAGTAAAAATAGCGCGATATTTTACCTGTTGTAGGCTGCTGTGGCTAGCATTTGTGCGAGTTTTGCTAATATTACTCTGGTGCGACCAATACCCCTAAACTTTGTACTGATTTGTTGTTGTCATAGGTTTGCTCCAATAAATCATGATGTTGGCTTACTAGTACACCAAAGTCTGCTGCCATATCATGGGTTTGGTTACGCGCTTCTATGACATTTTTTTGTTCAAGTTCGCGATTAAATGACACTAACATTTCCGTGGTTTGTACATATAAGGCATAATCGAATGCATTACGGTATGTGATGGTTATTTTTTCCATGGCTTGTGGTTGACTTGTATTAGTAGAGGTGTTTGCCGCGCTTACATAGCCTGAAAAACATAAACTACTAGCCAAAAACAATGCTGATAATCCTATTGCTCGCTTTGTTGTTTGTGTGTAGTACGTTAATTGACGGTTTTTCATAATTTCCTCACTTTACACTCTTACCTGAGTGAATGGGTTAAGCCAAGAAAGCGGTGTTCTGATAAACGTCGACACAAGATCCTTGGCAGGTGGCGGAACATTAAGATGATTTATGTAATCTTTGTGACTACTTGTAGTGATTAGACAATGACAGTTTATGTTTAGGTTTACTGGAAAATATGTCGTCTTTGTAACCAAGTATGGCTAAGGCGTTTTATAGCAACATCTGTACACAAATCGACCTCTTTTGACATATCCATACACAGATTATTGAAGTTTATTTACCTAAGGGCGTTTTCATGTCACAACAATCTTCTTCAACTTTGTCTTCATCTGAAAACTCATTGGCCGCAGTGCAATCATGTGCTTTATCTCATTATGATGTGGTGATCATCGGTGGCGGTATGATTGGCGCTGCCACTGCTGTTGGTCTCGGCCAATTGGGACTCTCAGTTGCTATAGTTGAAGCTCATAAGCCTAAGCCCTTTGATGAGTCGCAAGCATTAGATGTACGTGTGTCAGCAATTAGTGTGGCTTCAGCGCAATTACTCTCTCGATTGGGGGTTATGGACTCACTTTTAGCCATGCGTCATGTGCCTTATACCGGATTAGAAACTTGGGAGATGATGGATTGCATTACGGCATTTAGTGCCGATCAAATTGGTGAACCTTTACTTGGCTATTTTTTTGAAAACCGTTTGATTCAACTCAGCTTGTGGCAGCAAATTGAATTGATGGACAACATCAATATAATTTGTCCTGCGAAAGTGAGTCGTTTTGAACGCTTAGCCAAAACCGATAACGCAGCGATTTGTGTCCATTTAGACAATGATAGCAAGCTAACTACTCAATTACTTGTTGGTGCAGATGGTGCAAATTCGCAAGTAAGACAATGGGCCGGTATAGGCGTAACAGGGTGGGATTATGCGCAATCCGCCATGTTGATCAATATTGAAACGCAAACGCCACAACAGTCGGTCACTTGGCAACAATTTACGCCACAGGGGCCGCGCAGCTTATTGCCTTTACCCGGCAATCATGCTTCTTTGGTTTGGTATGATTCAACCAACAGAATTAAACAGTTAGCGCAACTCAACCCATTACAATTAGCGGAGCAAATTCGCGCGAACTTTCCAGATAGATTAGATCCTAATTTTACCGTTATCGATAAAGGCAGTTTTGGTCTGACCCGCCGTCATGCGAAGCAATATTATCAGGATAATCTGGTTATATTGGGCGATGCAGCTCACACCATCAACCCATTAGCTGGCCAAGGGGTTAATATTGGCTTTAAAGATGTCGACGTTTTGGTGAGTAAGGTAGCTGAAGCGCTTGGAAATGGTGTGTCATTTAGCGATAACAGTGTGTTAAAGCAATATCAGCAAGCGAGATATTTTGATAATCAATTAATGATGACTGCAATGGATGCCTTTTATGTCGGTTTTAGTAATGACCTATTACCGTTAAAACTGTTACGCAATGGCGCATTAAAACTGGCAAACCTTGATGGGCCAATAAAACAAAAAGTATTGAAATATGCTTTAGGTTTGAATTAGCCCATGCACAGAAATACCGTCAATTAATAATGGGTGTTTGTTGGTAACGGTTTTGAGTGTTAAAATGCCGCGTTTTAACCATAGCTGCTTTGCTATTGTGGATTTTCCAACTAGATTTTAGGTCAACATGAGTCACATTAAATTGATTGTGGGATTAGCTAATCCCGGCGCTGAGTATGCTCAAACCCGCCACAACGCAGGCGCTTGGTATGTTGCAGAGCTCGCCCGTATTTGTAATGTGCAGCTTGTTGCTGACAGTAAATTTTTGGGTGTCACAGCTAGAGCGACTTTACATCATCGAGATGTGCGATTACTTATTCCAACCACATTTATGAACCTAAGTGGGAAGTCTGTCGCAGCTTTGGCCAATTTTTTTCGAATTTTGCCGGAAGAAATTTTAGTTGCTCATGATGAACTCGATATGCCACCAGGCGTTGCTAAATTTAAGTTTGGCGGCGGCCATGGTGGCCATAATGGTTTAAAAGATATAATTGCCAGTTTAGGCAATGACAAAGGTTTTCATCGTTTGCGCATTGGTATTGGTCATCCGGGTGACAAGAACAAAGTCAGTGGATATGTGCTAGGCAAAGCACCTGCAGCAGAACAAGAGTTAATTGTTGCCGCAATCGATGAAGCTGTGCGCTCAACTGAAATTTTGTACAAAGAAGACATGGTGAAAGCCATGCATAGATTACATTCGTTTAAAGCTACAACGCTTTAACAAACACAATTTGAACGTCATTATCAATTCGATAATTTTACATATAAAGGTAAGCATATGGGTTTTAAATGCGGCATTGTTGGTTTGCCAAACGTAGGTAAGTCAACGCTGTTTAATGCACTAACACAAGCTGGTATTGAAGCGGCTAACTTTCCGTTTTGTACTATTGAGCCAAACACTGGTGTAGTACCCGTGCCGGATCCGCGTCTTGATGCGTTAGCTGCGATTGTTAACCCACAACGTGTGTTACCGACCACAATGGAGTTTGTGGATATTGCAGGTTTGGTTGCTGGAGCATCAAAAGGTGAAGGCTTAGGGAATAAGTTCTTAGCTAACATCCGTGAAACTGATGCAATTGGTCATGTAGTGCGTTGTTTTGATGACCCTAATATTGTTCACGTGGCCAATAAAATTGACCCTGCTGGCGATATTGAAGTGATCAATACTGAATTGGCATTAGCGGATTTAGACAGTTTAGAACGTGCCATTTTACGTCAGCAAAAGAAAGCTAAAGGTGGAGATAAAGACGCTAAATTTGAAGTGGAAGTATTAGAAAAAATGCGTCCGACTTTAGATCAAGGCAAAATGCTGCGTTCGCTTTCGTTAGAGAAAGAAGAGTTGGCAGCGGTTGCTTATCTTAACTTTTTAACTTTAAAGCCGACTATGTATATCGCTAACGTGTCTGAAGATGGTTTTGACAATAACCCTCATCTTGATGCTGTTAAAGCTATTGCGGCAGAAGAAAATGCGGTTGTTGTTGCGGTTTGTGCAGCCATTGAATCTGAATTAGCGGAAATGGATGCTGAAGAGCGTGATGAGTTTATGGCCGATCTTGGAATTGAAGAACCAGGCCTTGATCGCGTTATTCGTGGTGGTTACAGCTTACTTAATTTGCAAACCTACTTTACTGCAGGTGTTAAAGAGGTAAGAGCGTGGACTGTGCCTGTAGGTGCAACTGCACCCAAAGCGGCTGGAGTTATTCATACCGATTTTGAAAAAGGCTTCATTCGTGCTCAAGTGGTATCTTATGACGACTTTATTGCTTATAAAGGTGAAGCGGGCGCAAAAGATGCGGGTAAACTTCGTGTAGAAGGCAAAACATATGTTGTAAAAGATGGCGATGTCATGCATTTCTTATTCAACGTATAAGCCGTCATTAAAGCAGAAGATAGCAAACTATCCTTATCTTGAATCAGCTTAATATGATTGAATAAATGATCAAGATAAGGCTGTTGGGCGTAAAGTGTACAGAGTGGCGTTTTAAATGGCCTTAATTCGTTGGAACATTATTCAGTTTGGTGAAGTAATAGCCGAATAGATAAAAATGATGAAAATAGCGAAAAAAAGCAGTTGACCTCGATACTGTGAATAAGCATAATACGCCCCGTTCCTCGCCAAGAGGGCAGCGAGAAAAAAGTGGCAATGTAGCTCAGCTGGTTAGAGCACAGCACTCATAATGCTGGGGTCGCAGGTTCAAGTCCCGCCATTGCTACCATCTTCTTCTTTTGAAGAGTTCAAGATGTAAAACATGAACAAGTCGTGCGGGAATGGTGAAATTGGTAGACACGCCAGATTTAGGTTCTGGTGCCGTAAGGTGTGAGAGTTCAAGTCTCTCTTCCCGTACCATTATTCGAAATGCTGGCTTATGCGGGTGTTTCAAAAAAATTTGATTGGGGTATCGCCAAGTGGTAAGGCACCGGGTTTTGATCTCGGCATTCCTAGGTTCGAATCCTAGTACCCCAGCCATATTTAAGCTGTAAAGATAGACAATTGTTAGATTAAGTTTAATAGTCTTAATACAGACTATTGGGGTATCGCCAAGTGGTAAGGCACCGGGTTTTGATCTCGGCATCCCTAGGTTCGAATCCTAGTACCCCAGCCATTTTGTTGTAAAACTATGGCAATGTAGCTCAGCTGGTTAGAGCACAGCACTCATAATGCTGGGGTCGCAGGTTCAAGTCCCGCCATTGCTACCATATTTTCTAGGTGGAAAGGCGTGAGCCAAAACAGTTAGCGAATATCAAAGTTTACTCTTATTCTAAATAGGGTATACTCATAAAAAATTTGATGCGGGAATGGTGAAATTGGTAGACACGCCAGATTTAGGTTCTGGTGCCGCAAGGTGTGAGAGTTCAAGTCTCTCTTCCCGTACCATCAAATTCTTCTAAGTTTTTCCTCTAGTTGTAAAAAAATAATTGGGGTATCGCCAAGTGGTAAGGCACCGGGTTTTGATCTCGGCATTCCTAGGTTCGAATCCTAGTACCCCAGCCATTTTTTCCTGATTCAATCTCCTCCTCATATCTATCACAGTAAATATTTTCACAAGCTAGAATGATCAGTAATTTATCCTGATTGTTATTAATAGAATACCCCCTATCATTTTTCTCTATCGATTAATTCCTCTGCATATAAATACAATTTATTTTCCCCCATTGGGCAACCCCTGTTGGCTATGATATTCTTGCGCTCGTTATCTTTTACCAATAGGAAATTCATCGTGTCTGATACGGGTATGCGTCTTAATAAATACATTAGCGAAAGTGGGATCTGCTCTAGACGTGAAGCTGACCGCTTTATTGAAATGGGTAATGTGTTTATTAATGGTAAACGTGCGCAAGTAGGCGATCAGGTTTCTTTTGGCGACAAAGTTAAAGTGAATGGCCAAGATATTGAAGCCAGAGATGCAGAAGATTTAGTATTTATTGCGCTAAATAAGCCGGTTGGTATTGTCAGCACCACTGAAGCGACTGAGCGTGATAATATTGTCGATTTTGTTAATCACTCAACCCGTATTTTTCCTATTGGTCGTTTAGATAAAGATTCTCAAGGGCTGATCTTTTTGACCAACAACGGTGATTTGGTTAATAAAATTCTTCGCGCTGGTAATAATCATGATAAAGAATACGTGGTTACGGTGAATAAACCGATTACCGAGAGTTTTATTAAAGGAATGAGCAATGGCGTTCCAATCCTTGGGGTGATCACCAAAAAATGTAAGGTTGAGCAAGTATCAACATACGTGTTTAAAATTGTTTTAGTGCAGGGATTAAATCGACAAATTCGTCGCATGTGCGAGCATTTTGGATTTGAAGTAACTAAACTTGAGCGCCAGCAAATCATGAATGTGAGTCTAAAAGGATTGCCCATAGGCGAGTGGCGTGATTTAGATAAGCAAGAATTAGATACACTGTTTGAAATGATCAAAGACTCGTCATCGGAAGATAAAAAAGCCACCCAAAAGAAGAAGCCTAAACCTAAGCCAAAACTGCCATCATTAAGGGATAAAATAGAAGGCCCTGAGCACTTTATGCAAAATCATCGTGGCGGTGCAAGTAAAGGCAAAGCTAAACCTAAACCTAAAGGGGCTGGTGGCGGTCGCGGCAAGCCGAGCGGAGCTCGCAAACCTAAACGATAATGCCAATCAAAGTGAATAAGTAGACAAAAATAGCGCAAGGGAAATGCGTGATAACAAGGCTGATTTTTTTGATAAGTAGTTATTCTACAATCAAAAAATCTAACTCAGTTAACAGGTGTTTTCGCAAGCTTGCATGATGAGTCATTTATTACGATGGTAAAAGTTGATATGTATGAAAATATCACTTCAGGATAATAAAAAAGGGGCAAGTGTTATTCACACTTGCCCCTTTTTGTTTTGATACTGAGCTAGTGATTACTTTTTCAGTGCAAGGTAATTCATCACTTCAATAATATCTTCTAGTGTACGCATTTCATTCATGTTAACTGCGTATTTATCATTAACAATGAAGGTTGGCACACTTTGGACACGATACATAACTTGTTGTTGGCGCCATAAACTCAGTTTTTTATCGGTTGCTTCGCTATCAGCAAGTTTGTCGTAGGCGTCGCCATCAAGACCAAATTTGGCAAACACCTTTTTAATATCATCACGGCTGGTGACTTGTGGTTCATGGCTATGGCCGTGGGCGCTGTGATCATGTCCATCATCCGCTTCACCTTGGATTGCATTAAACATGGCGATTTTTAGCTCATCTTTATTGTCCATTTCATGAATAACGGCTAATGAACGCATTACTTCAGTGCCAATTTCACTATTCATAAAATCAACATGCTTAGTGTCAAAGTTAATTTGCTTATCTAAACCGGCTTTAATTTCAGGAAGGTAACGTGTTTCCATATTAAAACAGTTATGGCAGTAAAATGAGAAAAACTCTGTTACTTTTGGTTCAGTTGGCACCATGTTATTAGAAATTTGGGTGTAATGTTTGCCTTCAATAAATTGCGCTGCAAAGCTACTTAATGGCGCGACGGCTAATGTAATGGCTAGGGCTAAATGTTTGAACATGATTACCTCAAAAAAAGTTTATTACTATGCATGAATACGCCATGGATTATGCCGTAATTTTTGACTGTTGGTGTTGTTATTTATGTGATCTAGCGGTGATTTATATCATTTAACTGGTGTGTCTCTTACTGGCGTAGACTTAGGCGGTTAAGCTTTTTCTCGTAAGGTTTGCCAAGCTTCACATACCTCTTTGAACCTGTCTGCATTACCATCGTCTCTGTCAGGGTGCCACTTTAAGGCGAGCTTACGCCATTGGCGACGAATGTCTTTGTCGGTGGCAGTTTCATCCAGTTCGAACACTTTTAAAGCATGCCCTTTATTCATTAAATTAACGTTAAAACCAATATATTCCTGATAACTACTCCAAAATGATTCAAGCATTTCACGCACTACGTTAACGCTAGTGTCATAGTGGTTCCAATCTAAATAATAATCACGTAGCGCAGCATCATCACGATGCAATATATCGGCATTGCTAGGCACAATCCGAAACAGTTGGATCTCCATGGCTTTTACTTGCAGCCATTGCTTAGGTAGCAACATATCTTGTAGTTGATATAACGCATTCATTAATAGAAAGTTTCGTTTGAACAAATCTTTTTCTGGCAGAGGGTCTAAGTGATGCATTAAACCTTTTGCTTGTAGCTCAGTGGCTAAATGATGGACTTTCCAACTACGATTAGATGACTTAAGCAAACTCAGTAACGGCCAAATAAGCGCATTGTCACCTTTAATGGCGATGTGTTCGGCGTTTGCTGTTTGAGATAATGCAGGAGTGGTTAAACGGTTATCTATTAACATGCGAGCGTCTTCATCCTGAATTGGCGATAAAAAATACTATGCCATAGCCAACTCGTAAGGAGAAGACGTTTTTTGATGGTGATAAGTTTGCTTGTAGCTTATTGCTGATGAATTACGGTTCAATAATATGATCTAAATGAATAAACTGAATGACAAAGTAGGCAAAGTTGATCATTTTGGTATAAAATTCGCCGCAATCAAAATAGGGGCCTCATCTGATGATCGATAAACACTTTATTAGCGCGCAACAATTACTTGAAGATTCATTCCGCTTAGCTGCGAAAGTTTATGAAAGTGGTTTTAGACCACAGTTCATTGTTGGCATTTGGCGTGGTGGTGCACCTATTGGCATTGCAGTACAAGAATATTTTGATTTTAAACAGGTAGAAACGGACCACATTGCTGTACGTACTTCATCTTACTATGGCATTGGCACCGACAAGCAAGATAAGAACATCAAGGTTCATGGATTGCATTATATTATTGAAAATGCAAATGCCAGCGATGGCTTATTGATTGTTGATGATGTGTTTGATTCGGGGCGCAGTATTGATGCGTTAATTGGTAAGTTAAAAAAATTCATGCGTTTAAATACGCCAGCAGACATTCGTATTGCCTGTCCTTATTACAAGCCGAATAATACCAAAGTACCTTTAAAGCCTGATTACTATATTCACGCATCTGAAGAGTGGCTAGTGTTCCCACATGAAGTAACAGGGTTAAACTTAGAAGAAATCGCTCAAGGCAAAGGTGATTTAAAAAACATCCAAGATTTATTTATCTAAACTGGGTATTTTTACAACATATTTGCTAGAATACAGCTTATCAGAATAGTGCGCCAACAAGCTTTGTTGGCGCACTTTTTTATCAACCTGTTTTATATAAGATGAATTGATTAATCCTATGGCTTCTGTGGAAATTTTTACTCCGACACCGACTTCAGTATCGACGACTAAGCGTCAACTTGAATTGCTTGCACCAGCAAAAAATGCTGATTATGGCATTGAAGCCATACGTCACGGAGCAGATGCGGTGTATATTGGTGGCCCAGCGTTTGGTGCCCGCCATAATGCGGGCAACAGTGTTGAAGATATTGCCCGTTTGGTTGAGTTTGCTCATCGCTATCATGCGCAAGTGTTTGTTGCGTTAAATACCATTTTAATGGATGACGAACTTGCCAAAGCCCAGCAGTTGATTTGGGATTTATATGAAGCCGGTGTGGATGCATTAATCATTCAAGATATGGGAGTGTTGCAGCTTGATTTACCTCCTATTGCCTTACATGCCAGTACGCAAATGGATAATCGCACTCCTGAAAAATCAGTTTTTTTAGAACAGGTGGGTTTCTCGCAAGTGGTTTTGGCTCGTGAGTTAAATATTCCACAAATTCGCGACATTGCTGCTAGCACAAAAATGAAACTTGAGTTTTTTATTCATGGTGCACTTTGTGTTAGTTACAGCGGGTTATGTAATTTAAGTCATGCGTATTCTAATCGCAGTGCTAATCGTGGTGAATGCTCGCAAATGTGCCGTTTGCCTTGCAATTTAACGACCAGAGATGGTGATGTATTGGCTGAAAACCAACATTTATTATCACTAAAAGACAATAACCAAACAGATAACTTAGAGGCATTAATTGATGCTGGCGTTAGCTCTTTTAAAATTGAAGGCCGCTTAAAAGACATTACTTATTTGAAAAATGTGACAGCACACTATCGTCAGCAGTTAGATTCGATTATCGCCAAGCGTGATGATCTTGAGTCTATTTCTCATGGGCGTTGTGAATTTAACTTTACTCCCGATCCCGATAAAAGCTTTAACCGCGGTAAAACTGATTACTTTGTTAACCAGCGTACTGAAGCAATTGAACACTTTAGCTCACCTAAGTTTATTGGCGAAAAAGTGGGACGCATTACTCATGTAGGTAAAGATTTTATAAAAATTGACACCAGCGAAAGTGGCAAACAAATCAGCTTTAATAATGGTGACGGGCTGTGTTTTTTTGTTGAGCATTATGAAGTTCAGCGTTTATCTGATGATAAATTAGCTGGCACTCGAGTCAATCGTGCTGATGGCAACACCTTGTATTTAACAGAAGTGCCGAAAGATTTAAAAGTAGGCGTGATGATGTTTCGTAACTTTGATCATAAGTTTGAAGCAACCCTGAATAAAGATTCTGCGAGCCGTAAAATTGCCGTTGATATGCAGTTTTGCGATACCCAAGACGGTGTCGGCTTAACAATTACTGATGCTCATGGCATATCGGCAACGGTGGCGATGGCCTGTTCAAAAGAGGCTGCCAACGATCAAGTTAAAGTGGCCGCTAATTTGAAAAAACAATTAGCAAAACTTGGCAGCACTGATTTTGTGGCCAACAAGATTAATTTGTTAACTGAACAAGTATGGTTTTTACCGGCTTCTACTGTGAATGAGTTACGCCGTGATGCAGTCAATGCATTAATACTGGCTAGGGTTAATGCTTATGTGCGCCCCGCGCGCTGGCAACATAATAAAGAGGCTCGTTTCCCACAGAAGTCGCTGAGCTTTTTAGCCAATGTTGCCAATGAAAAAGCACGTGATTTTTACGAACAACATGGGGTGATTCAAATTGAAGATACCTATGAGAAAAATAAAGTGCTTCACGATGCGCCCTTAATGGTGACCAAGCATTGTTTGCGCTTCAGTTTTAATTTGTGCCCGAAAGAAGTGGAAGGCATTAAAGCTGACCCGATGTTTTTAGATGTAGGTAAAGATAAATTGAAATTAGTGTTTGATTGCCAAAAATGCGAAATGATGATTGTTGGTTCAAATCAAATGGTAAAACAAAGTTAAGCTTGATGTGTTATATCAAGTGATAACAGAAGATAGTCTCTAAATTTTTAGGATAAATAGACAAATGAGTCAAAGTAAAAAATATGCTTTTCGAGTTTTTGAAGCGAATAATGGTTGGAAAACTGAAATTACTCGCCGTATGACCGCAACTAAAACTGTGGTTTCAAAAAGCCATGATGGTTTTGCATCAGAAGCTGAAGCGACCGCATGGGGCGAACAAGCACTACAAGATTTTTTAGGTAAGCAAGTTGAACGCAATAAGCGTAAAACTGAAAAGCATTTAAAAGCTAAAAGCTTAGCCGCTGCCATTGCTGCTGAATCTGGCGAGTTCGACGACGTTGAACAAACTGATGCTAGCGATGGCGATGATGAGGCTTTTAATTAATGTTAACAGCTGTGCATGCGTGGCAAGCTGTTAAAGATTAGTTTTTGATAAAAGGCCGTTGTGTTATATAGTTAGATTTACATCATACGGCCTAATCAAAGGTATTTGATTAGTTGACTGAAAGGACTTTATGGAATGAAACCTTCTGCGGTTAATTTATTTTGGCTTACTTTGGCTTGCTTAATTCCGTTTGCCTCACTATCAGCGAATCCTTTTCCCGCTCAAAATACCATTTTTGGTGACGAAAACACGACCATTGGTAAAGTCGAAATGCCTAAAGATGTTCAGCAACTTACCGATTTCGCATCTAAATTTGGTTTTTTACCACCGTTATCTTGGAAACTTGCATTTCACGAAATGCAGGGCGAAATGTTTATGGCAGAATTTATTCCAGCGAATGAATCCTTAAACAATTGGAGCGGGCTTGTTTGTATGCAAGGTTTCAAAGGGCTTGCAAATGATATCGAACCTCAAGTTTTTCTCGACGGTATGGCTGATACTTATAAAGAACATTGTGAAGGTCAGGTTGTATATACCGTTTTAGGCGCTTCAGAGGTGGAAGGTTTAAAGGCTGTCCATGGTATTTTAGGTTGTACAGTGATGCCTAACATTCATCACAAATCTATTTTTGTTGATAAAACTTTCTCGACAGTCCCCAAAGGTGAAATTGGGTACTTTACTGTCGTCAGCGGCGCTGAAGACTTATACCTCATTCATAAATCAATTCGTACTGCAGTTTTTAAAGAAAATAAGCCACCATTAGATGCAACTAACTATCGTGATTTTATGGCCAATAATTAACGGTCGATCTTTTTCGGATTTTACTTTTACGGCTAGTTGAAAATAACTCTTGATTAGCTGGGGGATAAAATTCTTATCTGTATATCAAGTTGTTACCATAGTCCGTATAATTGCCGCGATTCAATTGGTCATGATGACTAGTCAATCTTTTGTGGTGCTAAAGCTTATTCATTGAGTTGTAATAATAAGTGATTAGATAATCGGGAAATCAGTGCAAATCTGATACTGCCCCCGCAACGGTGAAGGTTAGGATAGTGTGCAACATAGCACTGTTCGCCGATATTATTATTTTATATATGATATTGAATACCTGAGTCCGGAGACCGGCCCTAAAGATGATTTTAAGATTTCGGTGGGCAGATCTTGAAATGTGATAAACATTGCGCACTTTTATCGGTGATATTTGCTTATTGCGACATTCCTGCCCCATTTTCCCTTTTAGGAGTTAAAGGTAAATGGGTATTAAACCAACAAAATTAGCCTTATCATTAAGCGCTATCTTCGGACTTACCAGTCTGTCTTCATTCGCTTTTGCTGCTGATTTAGACAGCAAGGCCACATCAAAACAAGCGGTAATAGATTCATCTTCTGTTGATGAAACCCTGGTTGTTATTGGGCGTAGTCCTAATAATCCATTGAACATTGCTGCTAATGTTAATGTGATTGATGCGGGCGATATTCAAATGAGCGGTGCCAGCAATTTAGGTGATTTATTGCGCGGGCAAAGTGGCATTCAAATCTCTGATAACAACACCGGCCCGGTATTTTCTATGCGAGGGTTTAGTGCTTCGCAAGCGGCCAGTAACACGTTAATTTTACTCGATGGCCGTAGACTGAATAACATTGATATTGCTGCGCCAAGTGTAAGTGCCATTTCAGTGAGTCAGATTGAACGTGTTGAAATATTGTCAGGCAGCTCTGGGGTATTGTATGGCGATCAGGCAGTGGGCGGGGTGATCAATATTATCACTAAAGCACCCACTGATATCGGTGGTGGTTTGCAATTAGCCACAGGCAGTTTCAATATGCTTGAAGCAAAAGGAGATATGTCAGGGGCGATCAATGAGGCTTGGCATTACTATTTGGCAGCCAGTTATAACGAGTCCGACAATTACCGAGATGAAAATGATAGTCAAACCAGTTCGGTTTTAGGTCGTGTTCAATATCAAGCAGACAAGCAAGATTTTTTCATTGAAACCAGCTATTACGATAACGATAGGCAAACGCCAGGTTCGTTGTCTGGCACTGAGTTAGCCGATGATCCCAGACAAGCCAATCCATGGAATATAGGAGATTATATTCATGAAATAACCAGTGCTGTTCGCAGTGGTTATTTTTATCAGTTGAATAACAACTGGAATACTGGCCTTGATGTGAGCTATAGCGATAGTGCTACTAAGAGTATCCAATGGGGCGGTTACGGACGCAACGATCGAACCTTGCTCAGCGTCTCACCTAAAGCGATTGCTAAATATGTTGTTGATAATGGAGAGCTAAATATCGTTGGCGGCATTGATTATCATCTTGGTGAGTCAGAATTTAGTTGGGGGCGAAGTAATCAACAAACTCAAACCAGTGCTTATGTTCAAGCTACCGTGCCACTGACTCAATCTTTATCGTATGTCGTCGGTGGTCGCTATGCGCAAGCCGATGATGATTTGGTTGATGGCGATGCTTATCCTAATGGAGTTGATTTAGAACAAGATGCGCATGCATTTGAATTTGGTCTGAATTATCGTCACAGCAGTGGTCATCGTGTATATGTTCGAGCAGATGAAAACTTTCGCTTCGCTAAGGTTGATGAACAAGCTTATACCTCGCCTGGGGTGATTGGCTTAAAGCCTCAAACTGGGCGATCATATGAAGCGGGTTGGGATTTTATTAACGCTATTCATCAACTTACTGTGAATGTTTATCGGTTAGATTTAGAAGATGAAATCATTTGGGATCCAAGTGCACAAAAGCCTGATGGTGGTCAGTTTGATGGTGCTAACGTTAATGCTGAAGCATCGCGTCGTTATGGCGTCAGTACGCAATATGATATGCAAGTATCATCAGATTTAGTCTTTGGGATTAGTTATGACTATATCGATGCCGAGTTTACCAACGGTGTGAATCAAGGTAAGGCACTGTCTTGGGTGGCTAAGCATAATGGCCGTGGCTATGTGAGTTATGATATCAATGACCATTGGCAGGTATTTGCCGAGGGCGCTTATACTGGTGAGCGCTTTATTGAAGGCGACAATGCTAACCTTGACCCTAAACTTGACAGTTATGTGCTAACGAATATAGCCATCAATTACACTCGTAATCATTGGTCTGCGAGTTTGCGAGCTGATAATTTGTTAGATGAAGACTATGTTAGCGCAGGTTATTATTCAATTTGGGGAAGTGGTTATTACCCTGGAGAAGGGCGTAACCTTCGTTTAAGTACCAGCTATCGCTTCTAAATTGATAAATTAGTTATACTATTTAAAGCCAACAAGTTTTTTGTTGGCTTTTTTATGCTAAGGTTTTTCAAAATGAAAACATGTACAACGACACAGTGTTATAGGTAATAAGGTTTATGACAAATCTTGAGCAACAAGTGTTAACACACGTTAGAGCAATTATCGCTAATGAAGAACAAGTTATTGGTCGCCGTGGTATTCTGGCACCATTGAAAAAAGCATTACTTAATGAAGCTGATATTCGTGTTATTAACGATACCGTGTCGGAGGATCCGGCATTAGCTGCGCATTTATTAATGCGTAGCAATACAGCCCAAACAGCAGGCGTGGTATCAACAAAAAACCGGAGTATTAAAGATGCCCTTATTCGCTTAGGGCAAGTGAACATATACCGTTATGCCTTTTCGTTTTATTTGAAAGAGCGCTTAGATTCATTAGAAGAACCCTATAAAAAGCTAGTTAAAGGGTATTGGCAGTTAAATGAAGTAATTGCCGTTGATACCATTTCGCTACTACGAGAAGAAAACGAAAAAGGCTCTGGACTGAAAATTGATGCAGATGAAATGCAGACGCTAGCCTTATTTAGTGTCTTTGGCCAAGTCATTACCTTAACCGCATTTGCTTATTTAAATAGTGAATTAGAAAGACCGATATCGCTAAAGGTGATCAAGTCATTAATTGATAATCATCAGCAAACATTATCGATTGAGGCATTTGAATCACTGGGGCTAGACGATGATTTACGCAGTGAATTTATGATAGCTCATAATTTAAGCCAAACAAGTAACCCTGACTCAGCAGGGTTGTTGTTACGCAGGGTGCTTTCTAAGCGAGGATTGTTAATTAACCCGCTGTAATTGCAAACCTTCTTGTGCCACTAATTCTAACCATTTTTGGATAAGGTTTGCGTTAGTGGCATCGCGTCTGTAGGCTCCAAATACAGGCTTTTTAAGCCCTTCAGCCCCCAATTTAACTGCGCTTACACCTAATCCTTGAAGCTCTTTGAGTGACCAAGCCGGAAGGGCTGCAACGCCATCGTTACAGGCAACTCGTTGCACTAATACTGAGCTTAACTCACATTGTTTTTGCTCGCCGGGTTTGATGCCTGCTGGCTCTAGAAAGTACTTATAGATATCTAGACTATTAAGAGGTGCTGCAAAGCTTAATAGTGGGGTATCAGCCAATTGTGCAGGCGTAACATATACTTGGCTGGCCAAAGGATTGTCATTGGCAACCACAAGCTTAATTTCAACATCAAATAAATGTTGATAAGCAAGCGTATGGCCAGGGACGGGCGCAGAGGTGAGTACAATATCTAAACTGCCGCTTTCGAGGGCATTAAGCGACTCTGTTAAGTGTTTATTTGCAATCTCTACAGAGGTATTTGGGACTTGATGTTGAAATGCTTCGATTGCTGGTGCTAACCATTTCATACCGCTGCGGCATTCAATCCCTAGCTTGAGCTGCTGTTCTGTGCCTTCTAAACCGCGTTTTAAATCAAACTCTGTCGCTATAACCTTAGGCAAAATTTCTTCAGCTAAGTTTAATAAGCGAGCCCCTTCATGGGTAAAGGCTAATGGCTTGCTTTTACGTACAAAAATGGCTGAATTAATGCGGGTTTCGAGTTCTTTAATTTGATGAGAAAGTGCCGATTGAGTTACAAAGCGTTTTTTAGCTGCACCCGCTAAGCTGCCACTTTCTTTTAATGCTACTAAAGTGCGAAGATGTCTAAGCTCTATCATTACTTACCCCACATGAAACTTACTCAACTAGCCGATAAACAGCTTTCAATTACTTGACAGCAGATTAACACAGTAAACTTCTAGACGTCCAGACGCCTGTGTAATTTTTTTACAAAAAAGTAACCTTATTTTAGCAATTCATGATGACAATGGTGCTAAAGCTACAGTTTTTGCTGCTTTAGTCATCAATTGAAGGAGCCGAGGGTTTAGTTGTTAGCCTAGGTTAATGTCTCAATTGATGGTTTTTTGCCTATACTCAATGATATTCACGGTTACTAGAGGGCATAAAGATGAGTCATACATACAAGGTTATTGAATTAGTGGGGTCTTCTCCCATAGGCACTGATGAGGCGATTAAAAATGCGATTGCACAGGCCAATAAATCGCTTAAACATTTAAGATGGTTTCAAGTGGTTGAAACGCGAGGTCACTTAGAAGAAGGTTTAGTTGCCCATTGGCAGGTAACGGTGAAGGTTGGGTTTACCTTAGAAGATTAATCCTATTTTAGGGGGAGGTTGCCCTCCTCTTTGAGTTAGGCATCTCTAGGTAAGCCTTTTTGTACACTGCGGATCACGCGCTGGATTTTACGCTTTTGTGATGCTTCTTCAGCACTAATTGGACTGGTTAGCTTTTGTTGTTGCTGGGTTAAGGCCCATTCAATATGCTCGATAATTAATTCATCCACTTCTGCAGATGTTAGTTTTTGAGTTAAAGCTTCAATAATGTGCGGATCGGCAGGGGCATTGCCTAATGCAACAGCAATGTTGCGTAACCAACGTTTATGTCCAAGGCGACGAATAGCGCTACCTTCGGTTTTAGTTAAAAACTCTTGTTCAGACCAGGCGAATAAATCTAATAATTTAGGTTGAACTAATGGCGATCGAGTATGAAAATCGTGCTCATTTGTGAGTGGCGCTCTGGCATTCACTGGGCAGACTAATTGGCAATCATCACAACCGTAAATACGATTGCCAATCAGTGGTCTAAATTCTTCAGGAATGGCGCTTTGTAACTCAATGGTTAAATATGAAATACAGCGTTTTCCATCAACCACATAAGGGGCAACAATCGCATTGGTTGGGCAAGATTTGATACAGGCAACACAGGTATTGCACCCTTCTACTATCGGGATGTCTGTGGGTAATGGTAAGTTAATGAGTAGTTCACCTAGAAAAAACCAACTACCAGCATCAGGGTGTAGAATTAACGAATGTTTGCCAGTCCAGCCAAGCCCCGCTTTAGCTGCTAGAGGCCTCTCTAAAATGGGAGCGGAATCAACAAAAGGACGAAAATCTGTTTGGCTGAAATTAAGTGTTTGGCAATGCTCTGCAATTTTGTCGCCTAGCTTTTTAAGTCGTTGACGCATTAATTTATGGTAATCACGTCCACCAGCATAACGAGATATATAACCCAGATTAGGATCACTAAGGTTAGTCGCAAACCCAGCTTCAGGAGGTAAGTAATCCATTCGTGCACTAATGACACGGATAGAGCCAGGATGCAGTTCGGCTGGCCTTGCACGCATCATACCGTGATTGGCCATATAGCCCATGTCACCATGAAAGCCGTTATCAAGCCAAGTTTGTAATTTAGGCTCGTGCTCCGTTAAGTCAAGGTCTGTAATGCCAATATGCGCAAACCCCAACTCTTTACCCCATTTTTTTATCTGTTGGGCAAGTTGGCTAAGTTGAGTACTTGTTAGTTGCGGCTGGTGTGTATTCATTATGGTGACAGTAAGTTAACCTTAGACCGTGCTATTATAACGGCTTTATGAATACGATAGGGGAGAAATTACTCATAAAGCAAGTCATCAGTCCGTTAGGTCAAGCCCGCTTAGACGGGTGACTTACAATATGGCTTATTTATAAAGATTTCACGCAGTTTCTGCCTGCATTTTTGGCTAAATATAATGCTTTATCTGCTTTTACCAATAAGGCTGAAAAATCTTGTTCATCTTCAAATGAAGCCACACCAGCACTCACTGTTTGTGTTAATTGAGCGGCAATTAACGACCAATCGTAAGTAGAGATTATATCGATTAAGCGATGCGCGATTTCTATGGCCTTGTCTTGTGAAATGTTAGGTAGTAGTACAATATATTCTTCACCACCGACACGACCAACAATGTCGGTATCACGCATCATGCTAACGGCTAGCTCAGCAATTTTTACCAATACCTTATCGCCAATATCATGACCAAAGTTGTCGTTTACTTGTTTGAAATGATCGGCATCAAACGAAATGATAGAAAACGGGATGTTATCATCTTTAGCCTGCTTGATAAAATCATCACCTTGGTCGTAAGTGAAACGACGGTTGGCGAGTCCTGTTAATTCGTCCGTTAAGGCAAGTTGTTTAAATGAGCGTTTACGTAGTATTTGTTTATAAGCAAAAATAGACACTAGAATTAAAATCACTAAACTCAAAATAGTAATAATTATTTGCATGTTTTTATTATGTTGCATGATCTCAAGTTGAGCTTGTTTTGCTTTTGATGCCTTTATTAAGGCTAAGTTTTCATTTTTAATTTTGTTAGTATCAAAGCGGGTTTGCATTTCTGCATTGCGATCAGCTAAATGTTTTTTATCCATTTTAATGTGTAAATCAACATATTGATAAAGTGTTTGATAGGCCTCATACCATTGTTGTGATTCACCTAATATGTCACTTTTTAGTTTTAAGCTGGTGCTGATCCCACGGCTGTTTTGACTTACAGCGAATGATTTGATCGCCTTGTCTAAATACGCTATTGCCTCGTCATAGTTGTCTTCATCAAAAAACACCTGTGCAAGGTACAAATTCATATAGCTAAACGAGCCATCATAAGACTCCGGAATAACAGTTTCTGCTTGAAGCAGGTGTGTTTTAGCTTGCTCAAATTGACCGAGCTTTATTAAGGCACCAGCAATATCAATAGACATGCTTTCCGCGTTGAGGTTATTGTTTTCGTTTAACCAAAATGCACGACTTTTTTGATAGCGTTCTATTGCTTGCTGGTATTCGCCTAATTCTTCTAATGAAAAGGCTATTTGATTATTGACTTCATTAGCATCATAAGTTTGATTTGTTTCGATGAAGTACTGCTCTAATTCAAGTTGGTATTTCAACGCGGTAGCCGAGTCGCCTAAACGGCGGTAGGTAGAAGCAAGTTCACCTAGGTTGTACGAAGCCCAATAAGGTATATTTAATGACTCATAAAGTTGTTGTGCGGTAATTAAGTCTTCTAACGCCGCAGTGAAGTTGCCCTGATATGAAAACATGCTACCACGAGAACTGCGTCCATCAGCGATAAGGCGAGGGTTTTCTAGCTGGTAGGCGGCCTCGATACCAATATTATAGTCTGATAGCGCTTCATCTACTTTCGACATAACTTGCCGGTACCAACCGCGGCATAAATACAAATCGGATAATACTATTGAAGGAGCGGGATCAGAAAAAAGCAGTATTTGTTCGCTGGCGTAATCGATGGCTTGCTGTATTTGTTCGTTAGTGATGGCTTCAAAATTCCAGCATTTAGTTCGGACTAAGCGATGTTGTCTTTGAGTATCATCTGCAGCGATTAAGCCTTCAAGCTCAGTGATTAATTGGTCAATTTCAGATTGTGTACTTACTAAACCATTTTCTATTCGGTCAAAAATGTTATCGGCACGGGTTGGGTTTGGGGATGCGGCAGCATTGGCATTGATGCTTATATTCAGCAATAAGGCATAAAAAAAGATCGACATAAAACGAGTGCTGAAATTGGGCAATGTATTCATCCAGTTCTGGTTTGTAACTTTTGTTATTTTTTGGGAGCTTTTGCTTGAATTGAGTATAACTTAGTTAAAGGATTAAGGTAAAATTAATATCCATAACTTTGGTTTGTGTGAACATTTGTCTGTTAGGCGACCATTCGATTGGTGATGGTAGATATTAATTAAGCTGTGATGCAAGTTTGCTGGACTTGCACCTCAATTTTTAACGGATTTCTAAGGCTGTGAAGGTGGTGTTTGGCTGCAATCGCGTATAATCACAAATATGGTGAGTAGCCGATATTAAATTAAAGAGAAAAGTAATGAGCGATAAAGATCAACAATACACAGAGACTGTGAAGCAAGTTTCTTATAACGTAGCGAATAAAGTGCTTCCTATGGATAAAATGCCAGCCACATTACTTGAAGCTTATGATGGCTTGTTAGTTGAATTATTAGCCGATAAAGCCGGCCTTTTTCAGCAAGCCTGGGACGGTTTACCGGCTAGTGCGCAAAAATTGTTTACCCAAGCTGAGTTTCATGGATTTTATATTGCTAATGCTTGGATGCAGTTAAGCCGTGTGGCTCAAGAGATTGCGGATAGCGCTGATTCTGAAGAAGAAATGAATAATAATGAATATGACGGTGTGTTTGGTCGTTTAGCAGAGCAGTCTTTAAAAGAGTGTTTACGTAAATTGAAAAAAGCTCGTACTGATCGCTCGATGCTCAATAGTTTCAAACAGGTCATGGCTGACTAATTCAGCTAGCATTAAACGATTGTTTAAAAAAATCCCAGCGCCTGCTGGGATTTTTATTGCGTCAATTAAATTGTCGAGTCTTTTGGCTTGATCGCCAAAGCGACAAACTAAAAGCTAGAATGCAGTGCGACGATAACGGCGATATTCAGGTTCCCAAAAGTTATCTTCAATGGCTTGCTTTAGTAACTCATCGGTACAAGGCAATGCTAAACCTTGTTCAATGGCTACTTTAGCCACCGCAAAAGCAATGTGTTTACTGACTTTCTGAATATCGTCAAGATTAGGCAAAAGCGCACCTTCTCCGGTATTACCAAGGGGTGAACACTCAGATAAAGCACGGCTTGATGCCATTAGCATTTCATCAGACACACGTTTTGCGCCACATGATAAAACACCAAGACCAATACCCGGGAAGATAAAGCTGTTGTTACACTGAGCAATTTCAAAGGTTTGTTCGTTAATAACCACATCTTCAAATGGGCTGCCTGTAGCCACTAAGGCTTGGCCTGCGGTCCAATGCAAAATATCTTTTGGGGTGGCTTCTACTCGGCTAGTTGGGTTAGACAGTGGGAAAATAATCGGCCTTGGGCAATGGCTATGCATGGCTTTAATCACTTCTTCCGTGAATAAGCCCGGCGCACCAGAAACACCAATTAATACTGTCGGTTTAGCATTATTTACTACATTTAGCAGTGATACGTTCTCACTGTAGTTATCCCACTTTTCAATGGTGGATACCGGTTGAGCGAGTTTGGTTTGGAACGCCAATAAATTTGGCATGTTGTCCATTAACAAGCCCCAGCGATCGACCATAAATACTTGCGATCGAGCTTGCTCATCGCTGATACCTTCCGACACCATTTGCGCAATAATGGCTTCGGCGATACCGCAGCCAGCACTTCCCGCACCTAAGAATACTACTCGCTGTTTGTTAAGCTCTGTTTTAGCCGCTTTACACGCAGCAAGCAATGACCCAACTGTTACCGCGGCGGTGCCTTGAATATCATCGTTAAAGCAGCAGTATTGATCTTTGTAGCGCTCTAATAAAGGCATGGCATTTTTTTGTGCAAAATCTTCAAACTGGATCAGTGCATCAGGCCAGCGTCGACTTACCGCTTGCATAAAGGCTTCAACAAAGTCTTTATATTCTTCACCGCCAACTCGCTGGTGGCGCCAACCCATATACATTGGGTCTTCTAATAGCTGCGGGTTATCTGTGCCAACATCTAAAGTCACAGATAAACAATACGCAGGGCTTATACCACCACAGCTAGTGTATAAAGACAATTTACCAATTGGGATCCCCATGCCGCCAATACCTTGATCGCCAAGACCAAGAATGCGTTCGCCATCAGTGACCACAATCACTTTTACTTTATGGCGAGTAGAGTTATTTAAAATATCGTCAATGCGGTCTTTGTTAGGATATGAAATAAATAAGCCACGATTACGACGGTAGTTTTTCGAAAAACGCTCACACGCTAGCCCCACTGTTGGGGTATAAATGATGGGCATCATTTCTTTAATGTTACTGCGCAGCAGGCTATAAAAGAGCGTTTCATTGGTGTCTTGAATGTTTCGCAGATAGATATGTTTATCGAGATCATTATTAAAGCTAGCAAACTGCTCGTAGGCTCTAGACACTTGCTCGTCAATGGTTTCGATTACCCAAGGTAATAATCCTTCAAGATTGAAAGAAATTCGCTCATCTTCAGTAAAGGCGGTGCCTTTATTTAGCAGAGGAGATTCAAGAATTGCAGGTCCTGCAAAAGGAAGATAGAGGGGGCGTTTATTATCGTCCATGGGTAACCTTTTTTGTTTGATGTTAGTTAGGTTTTTAGATGGCGTAGATTAACATGACTAGCAATTTTTGTGGTCTGTTTAGTGAGTAAATTCACATTTTTTTCATTGATGGGTGTTTGAATAGATACAAAAATGCACTGACAAAGCAGTGCATTTAAAGTCGTTGACCAATCTAGTTACATGCCACGGTGTTTGATTGATAAACCTTTTAAAAAGTTACGTAAAATTTGATCGCCACAAGCTTTAAAGTTTTTGTGGTCTGGGCTACGGAATAGCGCGCCTAATTCTGACTTAGTAATTGAAAATTCAGCTAAGCCTAAAAGGCTAATAATATCCTCTTCTTTTAAGGTGAGTGCGACGCGCAGTTTTTTAAACATTAAGTTGTTGTTTAAATTTTTAACTGGGCTTGGCACTGTTGCACCTTCTTGTAAGCCACGGTTCGTAATAATCAATCCATCTAAAAATTGGCACATAAGGCTGTCATTAATGGCTTGGTAACCGGGTTCTTCTTCTTTTTTAAGCATAGCAATAATATTGTCAGTGCTGACTTCAGCATTAGCTGCAGCAAAAATGTGGACCATTTTTGCATTTGAATAGTCAAAGATGAAGCGAATACGGCGAAGAATATCGTTGTTTATCATAGTTCTCTCTGGCGCGGCTGCGCGAGTTATGTGAATGCTTTATTTAGCCCTCCTATTATAGCGCATTTCAGTATGATTATTGCTGGATAATTTTACGTAACGCTTGACGTATATCATCATGAATACCAAATACGCGCGACATATCGGTTAATTCTATAAGAATTACTTCAGACATTTTTGCCAAGGTGAATACTGTTTTACAGTTTGGTTAAATACCAAAAGATAAAAATGCTTGAAAAGCCGATAAAATAAATTAGCCCTAACCACGACAACCGCACCATATTAGGCCCATATCTGTGATGTTTAGGCAGATGCTTACTCGTCATCAAACGAAAGTTTAGCCAAGCAAAAATAACCGTGGTCATAAAAGCTAATATCATCACAAATTCAAGTAGTGGCAATAACGCACCTTTAAAAAATAATATTAACCCTAGGCCTAATAAGCTGATAAATAACATAATACTGTTTAGTCTTAATGATGAATCAGCAGATTTATTTAGCAATTGCCACGCCAGATTTAACGTGCGGCTATAGCCATCGATGACGGTAACTGTGGTACTAAAAATACACAGTAGGGCAACTGTGGCAATCAAATAGCGACTATGTTCGCCCATTACTTGGCTATAAAGGCTGATTAACTGGTTGGCAAATTGCGATCCAGAATCAGAGAATTGTTCACCAGAACCATGCATCACTAACGCGCCTAACGCTAAAAAGACTAGCGCAAGTATCGCTGTGGTGACATAACCTAAATTGAAGTCAAAAACTGCTTGTTTGGCATTAATCGATTGTGATTTTTGTTTTTCGAGTAACCACACTGAGTTCCAAGTACTTACCTCAATAGGGGCAGGCATCCAGCCCATCATTGCAACTAAAAAACCAACATTAGCCCATTGCCACGCATCGGCTGTTGATGTGATTTGTGGCTGACCCCATTGATGCGCCCAAGCCAACACAACTGCAATCAAGGTGGTTAGCGTTAGCGTGAACATAATGATTTTAGTGATGCTATCTAGCCATTTGTAATGACCGATTATCAATAACAACAGTGAACTGACTAACACTAATGCAGCAAGAATATCAATCGATAAGGGAACAAACTGAGTCAGCAGCGCTGCAGTTAACATACACACGCCAGCGGTACTGGCTACCGCGGCAACACTATTGAGCAGACTAAACAGGACTAAATAGCCTTTACCTTGACGTTGGTAGCCATGTAATAAACTCTCACCTGTGGCTGCTGTGTAACGTGCGCCTGCAGCAAAAAAGGGATATTTAACCAAGTTTACCGCTAACACTAACCAAGCCAGTTGCCAGCCATATTCAGCACCAGCGCGAGTTGATGCGACAAGGTGCGAAGCCCCAATAGCCGCAGCAGCCATCAAAATGCCTGGCCCAAGGTTAGCAATACCTTGCCTAAAACGTATCACTTTAGATGGATGTTTAATGATGTGGCTGGATGACATTTACTGGTACTCGTAGGTAATTAAAAATTTTACTTATATTTTTTATGAGCTTAGCTTGCCACAAATTGTTACATAGCAAAACTGCTGGTTACACAAATATTTAACATTTTAGTTTGTTGTTTATTGACATTTTGAATCAAAGCTCTAATTTAGTGATGGCTTAACATAAAAGCATTGCTCGAAAATGATGTCGAGTAACTTATTAAAATAAAAGTATTTAAATATTATATTAAGGAAGATCATGAAAAGACCTCACCTACTACGCAGCGCCTGCGCTGTGGCAATTTCGTTAACCTTAGCACCAACTACTTTTGTTTCTCATGCTGCGGAATCAACCGAAGCTAAGCAAATAGAAAAAATCGAAGTAACTGGCTCCCGTATTAAGCGAACTGATATTGAAGGCCCGTCGCCAATACAGTCATTGAACAAAGATGATATTGCTAATATGGGTTTTGATAATCTTCAGCAATTGCTTGAAAAGATGCCTGCAGCTGGTGCAGGCACTTTTTCGACAAGAGGTAATAGTCAAGATTCTACTGCAAATGGTGGCGCAGCTATCAGTTTGAGAGGGATGGGAGCGGATGCCACTTTAGTGCTGATTAACGGCCGTCGAGTTGCGACAAGTTCTTTTGCTGAAGGAATTACCAACTCATTTGTTGATATTAATAATATCCCTGTTTCGGCTATTGAGCGTATTGATATTTTGAAAGATGGCGCTTCAGCTATTTACGGCTCAGATGCTATTGCTGGTGTGGTAAATATTGTTTTGCGTAAAAATATTGAGGGTCTAGAGCTCAACCTTGGATATGGTGGCGCGTCAGGTTCAGATTATGACGAAACAACTGCCAGTTTAGTCTGGGGCATAACAGGTGAAAAAGGGAGCGCGTCTGTCATTGTTGATTATTTCAACAATAATCGCTTAGCAGCGAGTGAAATGGGGAGGTTTGGTACTGCTAATCAATCGCCTTATGGTGGAGAGGACTTCCGCTCATCTCGTGGTTTCCCTGGTTACTTTTATGTCGATGGCGTGAAAACCATTGATCCTGATTGTCCACCAGAAAATGCAACGGCTAGTGGTAGTTGTTTATTCGATTATGGCCCTTATAACCTGACGATTCCAGAAGCCGAGCGAGTTGGGTTTATTGGTCAATTTGAATATATTTTTGCTGAAAATGTAACGGGTTTCTTAGAGGTTGCGGTTCAACATAATACTTCAGAAGCTGGAGGTGCAGCGACACCTCTAGATGAATCTGCTGGTTTAACTGTTCCGGGAACTCATCCAAATAATCCGTTTGGAAAAGACATTGAAATTGGTCGATTCAGACCCGTAGATGCTGGAGCTCGTCGTTGGGATATCGAGTCAGATACATTAAGAATGGTGGCTGGTCTTCGTGGCGTTGTAAACGATTGGGATTGGGAGGCATCTGTACAGCGAGGTAGAAGTGAGTCTACTCAGCAGGGGGATCGCACGCAAGGTTGGGTGCGAGTTGATTATTTACAGCGTGAAATAGATGCTGGTCGATATAATCCTTTTGGAGGCACGTATAACTCTCAAGATGTTATCGACGATATTACGACTAGTTTAGTGCGCCAAGGTGAGTCACATATGACTTCATTTGATGCGAACATTACTGGCCAAGCATTCACAATTGGTGATCGAGACGTCATGATGGCTGCTGGTGTTGAGTATCGTGAAGAGGATGTATCGGACACACCTGATGAGCAATTTCAACGTGGGCTAATTTTTGGTACTGAAGCGGTTTCTGCGAAAGCGGATCGCGATCAATATGCTGGCTATGTAGAATTTTCTATTCCTGTTGCAGATAACTTTGAATTACAACTTGCTGGTCGCTATGATCATTACAGTGATTTTGGTTCAACCTTTAATCCAAAAGCAGCGTTTATGTGGGGAATAACTGATAATCTGAGTGCTCGTGGTTCTTGGGCTACTGGTTTTAGAGCACCTTCATTAGCACAAATTGGTTTAGGGCCTTCGCAAGAAAGTAATTTCTTTATTGATACCTATCGCTGTGAGGCTGACGGTGTAGATTGTACCGCCCTAGATTACAACACTGAATTTGCTGGTAACCCAGATCTAGATGCGGAAGAGTCTGAAACTTGGAACGTGGGCATGATTTGGGCCCCGTATGAAAAGTTTGACATTGGTTTTGATGTTTGGAGCATTCAACAAGATAATAAAATCGATAAACAGCCTTTAGGTGATATTTATACCGCGCATTGTAATGATCAAAATAGTACGGTGTGTGAACGTCTACCTGCTCCTGTGGGCCAAACATTCGGTACTATCGATGTTATTCATTCAAGCTTTATTAACTTAAGCTCTCAAGATGTACGAGGTGTCGATATTTCAAGTCATTATGCTTTAGAGCTTGATGATTATGGTGATATTAAATTTGGTCTTGAGTGGAGTTACTTAGATAAATTTGAAAAAGATAACTTGGATTATACCGGTGAATATAAGTTTCCTGAATACCGCTGGCTAGCTACTGCTAACTGGAGTAAAGATGACTTTTCTGCGAATCTAAACCTAACCTATGTTGGTGAGTTTGAGGATACGCCAGACATTGATTTTGATGGTGTTTTAGACTTTGAAGATAATCAGTCTCGTATGGTTGATTCGCAAATTATTGTCGATTTACAAGGAGCTTATCGTTTCTCTGAAACATTCAAGTTAACTGTTGGTGTAAATAATGTATTTGATGAAGAACCACCATTTGCAATTGGTGATGGCGATTCAGATCTTTATGGTTATGTGCAATCAATCCATAATCCTTTAGGGCGATATATTTATACAAAGCTAACAATGAACTTTTAATATAATGACTTATTAGCTATTGGGCCGTATTACTTTTATATTGAGTAATACGGCTTTTTTATTACATACAGGTAAACACAATGATCACATTACATGGTACTCCGCGAAGCCGCGCATTACGCGTGTCTTGGATGTTAGAAGAGTTAGGAATTGAATGGCAGTTTCGCTTTTTAAATTTTGCTAAAGGAGAAAATCGCAGTGCTGAGTTTTTGGCGTTAAACCCAAGCGGGAAAATGCCTGTGATTGAAGAAGATGGCTTTGTGATGACCGAATCTGCGGCCATTGTGCAATATCTTGCTGAAAAGTATGGTCATGATAAATTCCTACCCGCCAGAGGTACCCAGCAATCCGCTATTTATCATCAGTGGGTGAGTTTTATTATTTGTGAGCTCGAGCAGGCGCTTTGGAGTATGGGTAAGCATCGCTTTGCTTTGCCGGAGGAGCAACGTCTTGCTGAGATGTTACCTGTTGCCAAATGGGAGTTTGATAAAGCAGCGGCTTTAGCCGAAAACCAAGTACCAGAATCAGGCTATTTATTGGGTGAGCAATTCACTACGGCCGATATTTTACTCACTCATACATTAATGTGGGCAACTGCATTTGATCAAACTATCCCTCCCAAATTAACAGCTTACCGAGATAGATTGCTCACTCGGGCAGCATTACAATCAGCCTTGGCCAAAACTGAGCCAGTTGCGAAAGCGGCACAAGAGCAAGCTTAGTGTCAAAGCCTAGCGGGTTTATTGAAGAGAGTCTGGTTGTTTGAATAAACAAAAGGGTCGCTGACGTTTAGTCTTCGACCCTTTTAAATTTAATCCCAATCGTAATAAATAACTGCTCATGCTAGCTTGTGAAAATTCCTAATAACAGCGTTTTTTCTACGCTATTTCAGTCCACTTATCTATTGTGATTGATATATAAAAAATACGGTTACTGGTCATGCTACATTAGCGTTAACAGCCTTACAGTTGAGTTGCAGCCCATTTGGCGCGGCTTTCACGGCTTTCGCTCATGCCGTTATCGGCACGATAAGCTTTGTAAGCTTCTGCATCTAATGGGATTAAACTGACATCGACCTCTAATACCAATTTACACTCTTTTTTGATGCGCCATGCCGCTGTGTTATATAGCTCAGTTAATGGCAAAGAGCTTAAAAACTCAGGGTTATATTGGGTATATAACGCTTGAGTGGGATAAACCACAAAGGCTAAACGACGCTTAGGTTCTTTTTTGAAAAGCGCTTCAATACCGTCAGTGGTATTGAGTACTTGCATTTCAATGATGTCATCAATTTCTAATAGTTTTTTCTGTGCAGGTACAGGTGCTTCTGCCTCTGCGGCTTCCCATGCTATTACGGCTTCATGAGTGGTTTTGGTTAACAAGGCCACTTGTTCAGTGGTTAATCCAAATGACAGGCGTAAACACTGCATTTCAATGGCATTTAAGCCAGTATCTTTAGACATGGTTTTTCCTAAATAGAGATAAATTTATTGTGCAAGCCAAACGTCTTCAACCCAATCCCAAAATGATTCCCACATTTCACCATTGAAGTCACCGTCTTCCCAAAACTGCACTTGGCCGTTTTCATCAATGCAGTAAAAGCTATCACCTACTTGGCAAATTGGAATTTGTTCTCTAGGTAAGCCTATTGACCAAGCATAACTGGCCACTTCAGGTAAAAATGTGTGAGTATAAGGATCGGCTGCGGTAACAGGCTCAAAACTACCGTAAATCACATCGCTGGCATGCAATAAAAACTCTTTTAAATCGGCAGGGATGCCAATTAAAATTTGCTCTTCAACTTCGACGAGTTGCTCAAAAGTTGGCAACTCTAAAGGAACCGGAACGGTTTCGCTGAGTTCTTGAAGTTGATCGATAATTTCTTGCATGTGTTTATCCTTTGAACGCCATCATAGGTGGTGCGATATTTGGCGGGATTATAGCAGAATTATCGTGAATAGCAGGATAAAAAAGGACGCCGTGTTAGGCGCCCTTGAAGAGGATTTTGGCTTATTTTATTACCAAATTTTTACGCGGTTTTCTGGGGCAATATACATTTTATCGCCTTCTTTTACGTCATAAGTGCTATAGAACTCAGGCATATTTGATAATGCGCCTATCGCACGGAAGTGGCCAGGAGAATGTGGATCGGTTGCAACACGGTTACGCAATGCTTCTTCTTTCATTTTCACTCGCCAAATTTGGCTAAAGCCCATAAAGAAGCGTTCGTCACCGGTTAAACCATCAATAACTGGTGCTTCTTTGCCATTAAGTGACATTTTGTAAGCTTTATAAGCGATAGTGACGCCAGACAAGTCACCAATGTTTTCGCCTAAGGTTAGTTCACCATTAACGTGTAAATCATCAAATACTTGATAACCATTGTACTGAGCAATTAAAGCTTTACCCTTGCTTTCAAATGCTTTTAAGTCAGCTTCTGTCCACCAATCACGCATGTTACCTTCACCATCAAATTTAGCGCCTTGGTCATCAAAACCGTGGCCCATTTCATGGCCGATAACCGCGCCAATACCACCGTAGTTAACAGCGTCATCGGCTTCAAGGTTAAAGAAAGGCGGTTGTAAAATTGCTGCTGGGAACACGATTTCGTTCATGGTTGGGTTGTAGTAGGCATTAACGGTTTGTGGCGTCATGTGCCATTCATCTTTATCGATAGGTTGTCCTAACTTAGCGATATTTCGGTTATGCTCAACAATGGCTGCACGGGTGATGTTACCTACTAAATCATCTGCTTTAATCGATAATTTGCTGTAATCTGCCCATTTGTTTGGGTAGCCAATCTTAGGATTGAATTTCGCTAATTTGTCTTTTGCAGCCACTTTGGTAGCTTCACTCATCCAATCTAAAGAATCGATACTTGAGCCATAAGCACTGCGTAGGTTTTCAACTAGGTGTTCCATACGGTCTTTCGCTTCTGGCACAAAGTGACGTTTGACGTACACTTTACCTACCACTTCGCCCAATGTACTGCTAACCGTGCTAACACCCCGCTTCCAACGCGGCTCTTGTTCTGCTTGACCGTTTAAGGTTTTAGCAAAAAAATCAAAGTTTTCATTATCTAATGCTTCAGATAAATTACTTGCCGCATGAGTGAGGGCTTGCCAAGTCATGTAGGTTTTCCAAGTGTCTAAATCATTGGCTTTTAATACTTCATTGAAGCCTTGAATATAGCTTGGCTGGTTAATAATGATATCCGCTTGTTTGTCTGCGCCTAAGGCTGCTAAGTAGCCCGTCCAATTGATGTCTGGTGCTAAAGTCGCTAGTTCAGATACTTCAAATTTGTTATAGGTTTTAGTGCTGTCGCGAGTTTCGACTACATCCCAATGCTTCTCTGCAATGGCGGTTTCTAGGGCTAAAATAGACGCTGCTGAGGCTTTAGCGTTTTCTAGGCCGGCTAGATTGAACATTTTTTCGATGTGCTCAAGGTAGGCTTTACGGATATTTATAAAGCGCTCACTATCGTTAAAGTAGTAATCTTTTTCCGGCAGACTTAAACCGTATTGCCAAATGTGGGTGGCGTAACGGCTTGAGTCTTTGGCATCCACATTGATGTAAAATGCTAATGGTGTCCCGCCGCCATTGACTTGGTTTTCAGCAAAAAAGGTGACTAATTCATTTTTGTCTTTTAGTGCAGCAATTTTATCAAAAGTGGCTTTTAATGGCGTAACACCCAATTTATTTAAGGTTTCAACGTCCATGAAAGAACGATAGAGATCTGCTACTTTTTGCTCATCAGTTCCTTCGGTTAAGGTGTCTGATGCACTTAAATCTTCAATAATGGCTTTAACATCTTGTTTGGCATTTTCACGTAAATCATAAAATGCGCCAATGTTAGTGCGATCGCCTGGGATTTCTGCTGTGTTCATCCAGCCGCCGTTCACGTAAAGATAGAAGTCATCTTGTGGACGAACTGACTTATCCATATTGTCGAAGGTAATGCCCGATGTTAGGGCTTTTTCAACGGCTGCCGCGGTAGCGGTTTTGGCTGTTTCTGGTTTAACTGCTTCAGTGGTCGCTTTCGTGCCATCGTTGCATGCGGTAAGGCCTGCAATCAGTGAGGCACAAAGTCCTCCAATAACCAATTTTCTCATGTTGTTTCCCTTGCGTTAATTTAAAGCCCCATTGCAGGGGCTAATGAAGGTGCATTTTATTTATTGCCAATGACTTAAGCCGACGACTTTATCAATAGCTTTTATTATGTGAATGCTATGTTAATGGGTTGCCACCTGTTTTTACAAGCTGCACGCTAGGTTCTTGAGCGCTTTTTTTGTGACGAACTGTTACTAAAGAGTGACAAGGGCAGATTAATTGTCATCGATGATTTCTATTTACAGGTTAAGCCCGCATAATATGAATAAATTGCAGTATTAAAGGTATATGGCGTGCGTTTAGACAAATTTATTTGTGAGAGTACCGAGCTTACTCGCTCAACCGCAAAAAAAGCGTTGCACAGAAGTGATGTAACTTGTGACGGTGTTATCGTAAAAGACCCCGGCTTTAAGGTAACTGATAAAACTGTAGTACGCCTTGAAGGGCGGATTATCAGTGTTGTTGGTGAGCGGTATATTATGCTGCATAAACCTATCGATACCATTTGCTCAACCATTGATGAAGTGTATCCATCAGTGCTGAGTTTGCTGAACGTCGAAAAAGTCGATAATTTGCATATTGCTGGTCGATTAGATGCAGATACTACAGGGTTAGTGCTGATTACCAGTGATGGTCAATGGTCACATAGAATCACATCGCCTAAAAAAGATTGCGCAAAGCGTTATTTGGTGGAGCTTGCGGAGCCGGTTGAGCAAGCATTGATTGCTGAATTTGCTGCGGGTATTGCACTTCGTAATGAAGAGGGGTTAACAAAACCCGCTATACTTGACATCGTTAACCCTTGTTTGGTCAGATTAACTATTAGTGAAGGCAAGTATCATCAAGTTAAGCGTATGTTCGCTGCGGTTGGAAATCGTGTGGTCAACTTACATCGTGAAAGCATTGGTGGAATTGAATTAGATGCCGATTTAGCATTAGGTGAATGGCGATTTTTAACGGATGAAGAAATAAATTCTATTGATTAAGCAGTTGCTTAAGTCGAGAGTATGATTCTGCTAAACTTGTGGGTAAAATTTGAACTGCGTGTTTATTTTTTGTTAATAAAGACTGGTATTATATAAAAATACAATCAATAATTTGATGTCGTTAGCGATTTTGTACTTTATTTTTGAAATGTGAGCCAAAATAGTTGTTAATACAACTAAACCAGTGTTTGACATAGAGTGATGACCGCAAAATATGTCACAACACCTCGATGACTTAGGAGTTTACTTATGAAATATCCAATTTTACTTGCAGCACTATTTTTTGCTGGTTCAGCAGTTGCTGTTGACTGTGTTGAATGTCACGAAGAGATCCCAGTGGCACAACACGTTGAAGACGGTGCAACTTTAGCTATGTGTGCTGATTGTCACGCTATTGGTGATGCACATGAAATCGATATGGAGATGCACACTCCAGAGCTAACCATTACTGAGTGTACTGATTGTCACCAAATGGAAAAGTAATTCCTTTATAGGACTTTTCACTGCTAAGTCAGTAATTAAAAGCCTTCATCTGTGAAGGCTTTTTTGTGCCTGCAATTTTATTGGCGCCAAAATACTTGCTTGTTTGTATTCCAACATCCTGTATTAATGGCAACTTTAGGCTTATCAATGCCGATGTTTACGCGTCACTTACATAATTTCCTGCCAGCAGCTTTGTTTATCTCTATGTTTCACAGAACTAAATGTTGCGATTAATTAGTCAGTTATTTGCTAGCAAGCTCAATCGTGCCGCTGATGGTGTTGATATTAATCCGACCATGACCCGCTTGAGTGGCAAACGTCAAGGATGCACCAGGAGAATACTTAGGCTTTAGGGGTTTGTCTTGGGTTAAATTATTGCGTATTTTTCCGCCTGGACCACCATCAATGTTGAACTGTGCATCTGGCATGGTCATAAAGGTTATTGCTAAGTTACCACTAATTGATTCTAAGGTCGCGTCTTTTAGCGAGTGAGCAACCATTAGTTCTGTGTCACCACTGATTGCTGTTAATTTTAATTCTTCGATTGTCATTAGCTCAGCTTTAATCTCGCCAGATACTTGCTCTATGCTAACTTGACTATATTGGCCTGCTTGAATGTCAATATCACCACTGACCATGCGCAAGGTGCTTTGCCCTTCACTTTGTTGATCATCAATATCGCCCGATACGCTTTCAAACGTTAGCTTACCCGATAGATTCTTACTGGTGATGTCACCCGAAACCGTGTTGGCTTGAATGTCGCCTGAAAGATGATTAAGGCTGAGATTGCCACTAACTTGTGCGATTTTTATCTCCCCCGTAAAGTTGGCAATACTGACATCCGTCGATACGCCCTCATTGTCTAACATGATTTTGGCGGGTAAATAGATTGTAAGGTTAGAGCCTTGTTTATTGTTGCCATTATAATTACGGGGCATTTTGTCTTCGATGACAAAGTGATTGCCTTGTTGTTCAAGAGTTAAACCTTGAGATAAATCATCTAAGTTGCCTTCAACTTTAATACTAGCTTGATCCCATGCAATGAACTGTAATTGACCTCGTTGAACTTTGACTTTTACCGATGGGTTTTCTGTCACACTTAACTGCTGATTAACCGCATCACCCGCTAAAGCTGATAAGCTAAGTGTGGCCGTTGAGCTCAATATGACAAAATGGATTACTGATTTTAGTGACGATTTCATGTTAATTCCTTATATTCACATTTATGTGGTTAGGTGATGTTTGATGACCTAGTTATATGTGTTGATTGAGTAATGGCTGATCTTGCGCCTGATAAATTGGCAGCAAAGGCAGTTGCTTTATGAGTGCTAATTCTTGCTTTAAAATCCAAATCCAAAGTTGCCAAATCTGTTGATTGTTTGGCTCTTTTAATAGTATTTGCTGGGTTGAGTCTGCTGCTTGTCTAAGATCAAATAGACTTTTTTCAATTTTCGATTGCTGCTGTTCCGTAGTCATAGTTTCAATGGCCTGTTGATAGTTTACGGTCGCAAACCCTTGCGTTTGTTGCGAGGTGATTAAGGCGTCAATTTGGGCTTGATGATTAGCAGCAATTTGTTGAATTAACGCATTAAGTGGCGCGATATCTTGCGCGTAACTTTTAATATCATCTTCTTGAATGAAGGCATCATTAGCCATGTTTGTTCTATCGTTAACCTTGGCGAGTTGACGGTCATCATGGTTGAAATAAAACCATTGCTGTAAACCTATCAGGCTGACAAGCATCAGACTTGCGGCAATGGCAACCGTGCGCCATTTAGACGAGGTTGTTGTTCTATTTTCACCTTGCTGAGGCGTGAGTTGCTTTTCTATACCTAGCCACAAATCGTTTTCGGGTTTTATTTCTTTTGGTAAATCATTCACTAATGCGTCGAGATTGATATTTTGTTGATGAGACTGCTTCATTTCATCATCTCCTGTAATAATTGCTTAGCTCGGTGATATTGGGCCTTACTGGTGCCGACAGCGATATTTAATAACTTTGCAATTTCATCATGTTGGTAACCTTCTATTGCGCAAAGAACAAATACGATTCGAGTGCGTTGCGGCAAGCGAGCGAGTAACTTATCAAGTTGATGGCATTCCTGTGCAGGCATGATTAACGCTTGATGATTTTCGTCAACATCTTGGTGGGGAATAAATCGTTGCCAAAATGTTTGTTGCGCTTTCATGTCATTAATGGCTTGTCGTACACAAAGCCGATGCAACCAAGTGGTAAATAAGCTTTCACCTTTAAACAGCGGCAACTTTTGCCATAAACGCACAAAACAGTTTTGGGTAATTTCTTCCGCTTGACTGACGCTATGACAAAGACGCAAGCAAATGGCATACACCCGACAATGATGACGCTGATAAAGCGCTTTAAATGCTTGCTGATCACCTTGACTAGCTAATGCCACCAACTCATTATCGTTAGCCAGTTGAGACTGAAAATGATCGATTGTCGAATGCGGCATTTGGTTTTGCTCGGTCACAATACTTCCTGTTTAACGTGAAATGAGTAGATAACTAATAGTTTGACAGTAGCAAGTACATAAAAGGTTTACTTTTATATTTAAAAAATTAACATTTGGTGTTTTTAGTCAGTATTAAGCTATTAATTTTAATGAGTTCAGTTGTTATTTTTTTATTGACTTTTATCCATTAAGTTAGCAGTAATGACATATAGCAACTATACATATTGAAGAAGATAAAAAAGAAGGGCATTAAAATGCTGATCCGCTCAAAGCTCATGTTAAGTGCTGCAGTTTCTATTTTGGCACTATTATCCATGTTTGGATTGCAACGATACTCCGCGAGTGTTTTTGAAAAACTTTCCCATGCCAGTAATAATGTTGTTGAAGTTGAAAAAGAAATATTACAGCTACGCAGAGAAGAAAAGGATTTTTTAACTCGACTCGATTTGAGTTACATCGACAAACACAAACAGAATTTTGCTGATTTAAATGTGCTGTTTCAAGCATTAGGTAGCTTACTCGAAGAAAGAAATATTTCGACTCAAGCGCTTAATCGTTTACGTGCCAGCATTGATCTGTATGGCAAAACCTTTGCTGAGATCGTGGTGTTACAGAAAGAAATTGGCTTAACGCCCAAATCAGGTCTTTACGGCACCTTGCGTGATGCAGTGCATAGTGTAGAGCAATTACTTTCATCCAATAGTGATAGCACATTAACCATTATCATGTTGCAATTACGTCGTAATGAAAAAGACTTTATGCTGCGCCGTGATACAAAGTATGTAGATACTTTTCAAGACAATATTAATCTATTCAAACAATCGTTAACTAATTCAAATTTAGCTTATAACATTAAAACTGAACTCTTAAATAACATCGAGCGTTACCAAAATGATTTCCTCAGACTGGTCAGTAAAGAGCGCGAATTTGGCTTGTCTGTCAATGATGGGAAAATGCTTGAACTTCGAGATGTTATTCATCAAACCGAGCAAGATGTTAAGGCATTGCATGAGCAAACTTTTGCCGAAATTGCTCAGGCAGAGCAAAATGCGATTTATCTTGGTGTGGCGGTGTCGCTGATTATCACTGCTTTTTTGATTGCTATTACCTTCATAATTATACGAAGCATTATTGTACCGGTTGAAAGAATTACTCAGGTGATTTCCAGAATAGAGCAAACTAAAAATTTGTCATTACGCTGTGATGAATCTGGAGATGATGAGCTATCCCGTATTGCTGTGCATTTCAACAGTATGGTTCAAGCGTTTCATCACTTGATTGAGCAAGTTAATGAGGCGGTAGAGGCGATGAATCACTCATGTCATGAGTTATCAAAAAATGCATCTACGGCTTCTGAAGGTGTGTTACGGCAGTTAAATGAAACGGACATGGTGGCGACAGCAATCACACAAATGGGCTCAACCATTGATGAAATAGCTAAAAATACTGAGCTTGCTGCATTAAAAGCCAGTCAAACCCATGACAATGCTCAAAGTGGTCAAGTGGGTGTGGAGCAAACGATTGCTAAAATTGAGCAGCTAGCAAGCCAGTTAAATGATTCCTCGCAAGTGATCACGCAACTGGAAGCCGATAGTATCACTATTGGTCGGGTACTTGATGTGATCCGTGGTATTGCTGAGCAAACTAACTTACTCGCGCTTAATGCGGCAATCGAGGCTGCAAGGGCTGGCGAGCAAGGAAGAGGCTTTGCGGTTGTTGCTGATGAAGTAAGAAGTTTAGCGATGCGAACTCAAGAATCTACTGAGGAAATATCTAGTATTATCAATACACTACAGTCAAGAACTCATTCTATTGTGCAATTAATGGATACTTGTCAGCGTCAAGGGGGGGAAAGTGCTGAGCAAGCTGCAACAGCAGGCACCTTGTTAAGTCAGATCAACAATGATGTGATCAATATTATGGACATGAGTACACAAATAGCTGCAGCGATTGAAGAGCAAAGTATGGTTGCTGCTGAGGTCGGTAAAAATATTGTTGTGATTCGTGATATTGCTGATGAAACGGCACAAGCATCTGAAGAAAATGCGGCGTCATCTGAAGAGTTAAGTATTCGTGCGGCAGCACTGCATGAAGCGGTGAGTGTGTTCAAAGTGTAATGAAAACGAAAACGCCTAATGATGATTGTTAGGCGTTTTTTGTCATTTAACCCATATCGCTTAAAGGGAGAGTTTTAGGGTTATTTTGGTAAAACTGTCGCAACCCCATTTGGAGTGCCTACAAGTAGTACATCAGCCCCTCGGTTAGCAAAAAGGCCATTAGTGACAACACCTACAATCGCATTGATTTTAGTTTCCATTACTTTGGGATCTAATATTTGCATGTTATGCACATCTAAAATCACATTACCATTATCAGTAATAACACCTTGACGGTATTCAGGATCGCCTCCTAATTTAACAAGTTCACGTGCAACGTATGAACGCGCCATTGGGATAACTTCAACCGGCAGTGGGAACTGGCCTAAAATAGAAACTTGCTTAGTATTATCAACAATACAAATGAACTTTTTGGCCACTGCTGCGACAATTTTTTCACGCGTTAATGCTGCGCCGCCACCTTTGATCATATCCATGCGATCATTAATTTCATCTGCACCATCAACATAAACCGCAATTTCATCAACATTGTTTAGGTCAAATACTTCAATACCAAGCTGCTTTAATTTAGCCGTTGAAGCTTCAGAACTTGATACCGCACCTTTGATGTCATCCTTGATTGTGGCAAGGGCATCAATGAAGTGGTTAACCGTTGAACCCGTACCCACTCCAACTATGGTATCTCGTTCAACGTATTTCAGCGCTGCCCATCCTGCGGCTTTTTTCATTTCATCTTGAGTCATATCAACATCCTGTGGTGGCAATAAAATAAATTGCCTTAGTATAGCTCAGGCTAAGCCTGAGCAGATACGTTAACTGGGGATTTTATTTACTTGCAAGTCACATAATTCGTTATAAAACCGACTAAAATTGCAATGGGTATGTATTTAGTGTGCAAAGGAAGCGCCATCGACAATAAGCCTAAACTTAATACCTAAGTATTGATTTAATTGCCAAGCTATAAATATTATGTCGTATAATTACTGTTAACATTCAATTTTTTCTTTTTATTATGAAATTTATCCAATTCGTCCTTGTGGCTTGTGTGACCTTGCTGGCTACATCTCAAACGGTTATAGCCGCGGCCAAATCAACACCGGCAAACCATCAAGAGTTAGCCGCAGGCAGTGCAATGTTGGTCGACCTGAAAACCAATGAAGTTTTATATGCCAGTAACATTAACCAAAGTGTGCCGATTGCTTCTGTCACAAAGCTAATGACGGCCATGGTGGTGTTAGATGCCAAACTACCAATGAATGAAAAAATCACAGTTAAAATTGATGACTCGCCGATTATGAATAATGTGCATTCTCGTGTTCGGATAGGAAGCGAAGTTAGTCGTGAAACCATGATGCTAATGACGTTAATGTCATCGGAAAACCGCGCAGCTACCTCTTTGGCACATCATTATCCGGGTGGTTTTAAAGCTTTTGTCAAAGCGATGAACGCCAAAGCGAAAGCGCTAGGCATGAGCCATACCTATTTTGCAGAGCCAACAGGCTTATCAGTGGAGAATGTATCGAGCGCCAAAGATTTAGTCACCTTATTAAAAGCCAGTCAAGATTATCCATTGCTTGGCAAGCTTAGCTCGCAAGAGAAAAAGCATGTTATTTTTAGTAAACCACGTTACAAGCTAGATTTTCACAACACCAATAAACTGGTGTTTAAAGATAATTGGAACATTGCACTTTCTAAAACCGGTTATACCAGTAAAGCGGGGCATTGCTTAGTGATGTTGACCGAAATGGATAAACGTAAAGTGGCATTTGTGGTATTGGATGCTTTTGGTAAATATACCCACATGGCAGATGCAAATCGTCTTAAAAAGTGGCTTGAAACCGGCAAGGTTTCACCTATTCCAGCCTCGGCTAAAACGTATAAAAAACAAAAAGAACTAGCCAATGTAAACAGTGATAGCTAAAGCGATGGCATAATGCCTTAACGCTGCTGGCTTATAATAATGAGATATTGAATGTTAAACATGGATTTTAGTCAGCGCGTGGTGATCAACACTCATGAGCTTAAATGGGATAAAAGTCCTGCCCCTGGTGTTTGGCGCAAGCGTCTTGCAAGGCAAGACGCCGAGTGTGGCCATGCTACCAGTATTGTTAAATATGATGCAGGAGCCAAGTTTGCCAGCCATCCACACCCTAAAGGTGAAGAGATACTGGTATTAGACGGGGTATTTTCAGATGAAACTGGCGACTACCCCAAAGGGAGCTATATTCGTAATCCAGAAGGTTTTAGCCATGCACCCTTTAGTGTCGAAGGATGCACATTATTAGTTAAGCTGCATCAGTTTCAACAAACCGATACTGAACAAGTTTTAATTGATACACAAAATAATCAATGGCAACAAGGTTATGGCGCACTACAGGTGATGCCTCTTCATCAACACCTCACTGAGTCTACCGCGTTAGTTTATTGGCCTGCGGGGACTCAATTTCAACCCCATAGGCATTTTGGCGGCGAAGAGATTTATGTTATTAGCGGTGAGTTTATTGATGAGTTAGGCCGCTATCCTGCTGGCACTTGGATCCGTAGTCCGCATTTAAGCGCACACAATCCCTATGTTGAACAAAACACCTTAATTTGGGTAAAAGTGGGTCATTTGTAATATTAATGGTTTGATAAATTAGATGTTGGCGATATATTAGTGTTTACTCAGTAAGCCACAGAGCAAACTATGGATGGAACATAAGCAATGGACGCTTTTATTTTACATCTGATCATCGTCATTGTTAGCGCTGTGATGGTCATCACCTTCAGTATTTTTTATGTTATTGGCCATAAACAACGCTGCTTGCTGGATTGGACAATTGCTGGTGGGCTGTTTTTGGTTAGTAGCACCATAGGGTTGCTATCTTATTATGTCACCTTGCCTTATTGGTTGGGACCTGCTGCGGCAAATGGTTTGTACGTTCTTGCTCATTTAGGTTTGCTGGTTGGCTTAAGGCGGCATTTTCAATTAGCGCCCCAATGGATACCGGTTATTTATATCGCTGTATTAGTGTTTTTTATTCATTATATTCCTGGGCTGCTTGAAACGTTAACTCACCGCTTATTGTATATCTACCCACTTTTAATGCTGATCAGTATTTCTACGGTTATCACAGTATTGCGAAATACCAAACAACAAACTCTTCTGCTAACTTATTATCCATTGATGCTGGCTGAACTGATTTTTTTTGGCCAACAACTTGTTCGTTTTGTGTTTGTGGCGTTTGACCAAACCTTTCCACTCACTGAACTAGGCAGTCAATTGTTACTAGAGTCCGGTACGCTGGCCGTTATCGTTTTTCTTACGCTAATGACTTTAGCTTGTTGTTTAATTGTTTCTCGTCAGCAACAGGCACATTTACATCAAGCAACGCAAGTCGATAAGTTAACGGGATTATTAACAAAACCTTCGTTAGTTTTACAGGCTAGCCAATGCTTTAATCCTGATAGTCAGCAGCAAAAGTTAAGTTTTCTTTTAGTTGAAGTGGCTGATATTGAAAGGGTGAACCAAGATTTTGGCTCGAATGTAACAGATGATGTTATTAAACATGTTGCCGATATCGTGCAGCATATAGCCAATGTTCAACATGAGGTCTTTAGACTGAATGAGCGCAAATTTGTAGTGTTATCGACACATTTTGATCTGGCGCAATTACAAGGTTTAACTCAGCGGATTCATCTTAAAGTGGCCTGTTGTCGTTTAAACACTTTGCCTAAAGAGATATCGGTTGCGGTGAATATTGGTTTTGCGCTTCAAACTAAGGATGACCATAGCTGGCAGACGATTTTGCAAAGGGCTGGTGCAGAACTAAAGAATCCGACTTTGCAAGTAAAACCTCAACAGCAACAAGGGTCCAAATTACATAATATTATGTCATTTGGCTTACATTCATAATTTACAATCTGTTTTAGCAAAAGTTAAACTGCTTTACTTACCCATAAGTGGAGTTGATTGTTTAAGGATGGCTCGTGCTTTATCTCACGCTATGAGTCACACATCAGGTTATGCACATGACCCGATTGCCAAATTATCCGTGTTGACGCCTTAAGTTATTTTCACCACCTATGTAAGCCGATCAATAAGCCCTAAGGTAAATCAAATATTAATGCGGTGACTTGTTGATCACTAACATTGTTAAGTGTTATCGATTGAACTTCACTAATATGTGCGCCATCGCCAGCATTTAACTTGTGGTGGTTTATCGACAATTCCCCTTGAACTTGATGAACATAGGTATGTCGGCTTGGGCTGACTTCAATGGTGAGCTGTGATTGCGCAGCTAAAATAAGCTGTGACAAGGTTGCATCTTGTTTTAATCGTAAGCTGCCCTCTTTGCCATCAGCAGAGGCGATTGTGGTTAACCCCAGTGCTTGACCAAAGTGCTTTTGTTGATATTCAGGTTTAGTGCCTATTACATTGGGTTGGATCCAAATTTGTAAAAATTTGAGGTCATCAGTTTTAGACGCATTGAATTCACTATGGCTAATCCCAGTTCCTGCGGACATTAATTGAAACTCACCAGCAGGTAACACGGCAACATTACCTTCGCTGTCTTTATGGGCAATTGCGCCTTCAAGCACATAGCTGATGATTTCCATGTTTTTGTGACCATGAGGGGTAAATCCAGCACCTGGCGAGACTTTATCATCATTAATGACTCTAAGTGCAGATATTCCCATGTGCGCAGCATCGTAATAGCTACCGAATGAAAAACTATGCTTGCTATCTAACCAGCCAAAGTTTGCATGGCCTCGCTCATGTGCGTGACGTAAAGTGATCATCCGTTTGCTCTCCGTGTATCAAAGTATGCTGACTGTTGACTTAATTGGCTTACTATATCTTAGGATTAATCGATAAAATATTGGAAAATTTAACCCTAAACATACAATAAAATTGAACGGTTGGTTAAATAGTGTGCACCGGTAACTTGGGCTCATTTTGGATGACGGTTTTTCATTTGACCAAGGTGAAATCTGGCTTTAGGGTAGGCTTTTATTTTTTGAGTGGATTTAATACCCATGAGCAATATTGCTGACTTTATCGACAAGCTTGAACATCAAGCCGACAGCCTTATGTTTGAAGACTTTTTAGCATTAATTGATAGCCATTATGACTTCAGCGTAACGGGGTTTACCAATGGATCACAGCGCAACAGTGCGGGTGAAAACTCAGGCTCGTGTAAGGTATTTGCTTTTGGCCTGTTACAACAACTTACTCAGCAGCAAACTTTGGCTCTATTTGGCCAACATTACCGAGATGTGCTGGCTAACCCACAAGCAAATGATCATCAAAATATTCGTCAGTTTGTTCAACATGGCTGGGATGGGATTCAGTTTGAACAAGAACCAGCTAAAGTATTAGCGAGTAAAGCTGAGTGCTAAAAAATAAACAAGGAGGGCATTAGCCCTCCTGTTGTTTTGTCTGCTAATCTAGCTTGGTTTCGGCTATTAACTGGCGTTGCACATGTTCAGGCACTATGTCATAACGGCTAAATGTCATAGCAAATTGGCCATCGCCACCTGTCATTGATTTCAGCCGAGTTGAATAATCATCAACTGTGGCTAATGGTGCCTCTACTGCGACAGAAACCTTGTTGTTATCTGTTGCTTGTGTGCCGCAAATAATGCCGCGATTTGCACTGATATCGCCCGTAATATCACCTACATGCTCTTGCGCTACACTCACTTGCATTTCCACAATCGGCTCGAGGATCACTGCTGAAGCTTGTTCAACAGCATCTAAAAATGCTTTTTTGCCCGCCATCACAAAGGCAATTTCTTTAGAGTCAACACTGTGATGTTTGCCATCAAGTAAGGTGACTTTAATGTCTTGCATCGGATAGCCTGCCAGTGCGCCGCTAATCATGGCTTCTTTAACTCCTTTTTCAACGGCTGGAATATACTGACTGGGAACTGAGCCGCCCACCACTTTGCTGACAAACTCAAAACCTGTACCTCTTGGTAAAGGCTCGATAGTGATTTCAACTTCACCAAATTGACCTGAGCCGCCAGATTGTTTTTTATGACGATAACGCGCTGTGGCTGCTTTGGTAATGGTTTCGCGGTAAGCCACTGCAGGCACTTGGGTTTCTAAATCAACCTTAAACATGTTGTGGGCTTTTTCGAGAGCGATTTGAAGGTGCAAATCACCTTGTCCTTGCAGCACGGTTTGTCCTTCAGCTTCATTTTTGGCGATATGTAAGCTGGGATCTTCAGCGACTAATTTATTGAGTACTTCAGCAATTTTTTGCTCATCACCGCGACGTTTTGCCGAAATGGCTAAACCAAAGATAGGTTGAGGAAAGCTTAACTCAGGTAAGCTAAATTCATCTTCGTCGTGACTGTCATGTAATACTGCACCGACGGTGAGCTCATCGACTTTAGACACGGCGCAAATATCACCGGGGATTGCGCAGGTTACCGCAATTTGTTGATCGCCTTGTAATTTAAATAAACTGCTGACTTTAACAGGTTTACGGTTATCGCCAACAAATAGCTTCATGCCTAAGGTGATGGTACCTTGATGAACACGAAATACTCCCATTCGGCCAAGGAACGGATCGATAGAAACCCTAAATACATGAGCGAGTACGTGATCAGTTGCTGACTGGGTCACATCGACAGGAAGGGCGTTTTCACCAGAACCTTTGATGAATTGTGGTGGATTAGCTTCAAGTGGATTAGGACACAGCTTAATAATAAGCTCCAATAAAGCCGCGATACCGACTTCATTTTCTGCACTGGTAAAGCAAACTGGAACTAAGTGGCCCATTCGCAGTGCGGTTTCTAACGGTTCGTGTAATTGCTCAGGACTTAGCGATTCACCTTGCTCAAGGTAAAGCGACATTAATTCATCGTCTTCTTCTAATACGGTATCAACTAGCTCATCTCTTGCTGCACTAATATCGTGAAATAATGCACTGCCTTGCAATTGAGGTTCAGGGTGAAGGTAGCAATCAATTACATCATCAAGTGCTGCGTTAGGTAAGTTGACTGGTAAACAGCGGTGGCCAAATTTAGTTTGAATATCTTGCAGTAACGCAGGGAGTCGCTGCGCATTTTCATCAATATGGTTGATAGCAATTAATACCACTTTACCTTGTGCTCTGGCTGCATCAAATGCCCGTTGAGTAATAGTTTCAATACCAGCGGCAGCGTTTATGACTAATAAAACGGTTTCAACGCCGGGAAGCGGTAATAAGGCGCGGCCAAAAAAGTCTGGTAAACCTGGGGTATCGATAAAGTTAATGTGATGATTGTCGATGTCAAGATTAAGAAAAGAAGGTTCTAGGCTATGGCGATGGTCTTTTTCTTGGGCAGTGAAATCAGCATGATTTGTGCCCTTATCGACCCTGCCTTTTTGGGGGATAGCCTTACCTTGAAACAGTAATGCCTCTAGCAATGAAGACTTACCCGAGCCAGTGTGCCCTAGCACTGCTAAATTCCTTATCTGTTCGGTGGTGAACTCAGCCATGATGGCCTCCTTTGTTTTATGTTTTAAGATGCATAGCAGCACTTCGATAGGGTGACACGGCAAACAACATCGACTTTGCTGCATATGGTGAAGCGAAAAATGATTGGCTTTCTTATGACCAGTATAGGCTTGTCAATTTGATGTTCTTTTGATCAAGATCACGATTTAAATCAGCAATATATTCAAAAAACTGCACAAGAGTTTTGCTTTCGTTTGGCGGTATTTGTGAGGATGTTAAGCGCTTAATTTACAGTGCTTTTATTGATAGTGAAGCTATACTCATTTTGAATGCTTTTTATGAGAGGACTTTGATGTTATTGAATGATCCCTTAGCCATGATTGATATATCGGCATTTTTTTCCAAGGATAATCCCTTTTTGCAATTTACGATTGATACCTTGCCTGTGCCGATTTTTTACAAAGATATCAACGGCATTTACTTAGGTTGTAATAAAGCATTTGAAGATTTCATCAAAATATCCCGAGAAGACTTGGTAGGGGCCAGTGTTTATGACTTGTTTGCAAAAGATTTGGCCGATATTTATCAAAGTGCCGATAAGGCATTATTTGATAATCCTGGTGTGCAAATTTATGAGGTTGAAATTCGCAATAATGAAGGTGAACCTGTCTTTGTCAAATTTCATAAAACCAGCTTTGTTGATCTGCAAGGTAATGTCGCTGGGTTAATAGGAGTGATATTTGACATCACCGAGCAAAAAAAGTTAGAAGCCACATTGATAAATAATGCGACGTTTGATGTGCTGACGGGGTGTTATAACCGCCGTGAAGGCATTGCGCTAGCGGTAAAGAATATCAATTTAGCCATTAATGGCGATATACAATATGGGGTGATGATGATTGATGTTGATCATTTTAAACGGGTCAATGATCAGCATGGTCATGGCGTTGGCGACAAAGCATTGCAGCATATTGCCGACCTATTTAGCCAGATAAAAGGGCAAGACGATACCGTGATACGCTGGGGTGGGGAAGAGTTTCTTATTTTAGTTAAAGCACCAATTGAGCTTGCCAACTTTAAACAACAACTCCTGCAGCAGGCAAATGTGCTAAGAGAAACATTAGCTAATACGCCACTGGTTATTGATCAATTGTCGCTCTCGCTGACCATTAGTTGCGGTGTTAGCCATTTTCAAGGTCAAACCCTACGAGAGTTAATTAATCAAGCCGATACCTTTTTGTATATGGCAAAAAATAACGGACGCAATCAGGTGTGCAGTGAATACCTGTGCGAGTAACGGCTCGTTTTTAACGTGGTAGTTACTCGGTGCATGGGTTAAACGGATTTCGAGATCAAATCAACTATTGCTCAAGATCAAAGACAACATCACTAATGCTGTCAAAGCGTTAGATTAGCCCTTACACTAGCTTTAGGCATATTTTTGGGCAACATCAATGAAACCAATTATTTGTAACACTGCATTAGAGGCCATTTCATTAATTGAAGACGGTGAAACGTTATGGACTCACTCTATGGGCGCAACCCCTAAAGTATTACTTGATGCGTTAGCTGTGCATGCGCTAACTAAGCAAAATTTAACCTTGCTGCAATTACATACTGAATGCGCAGAATCACTGAGCGATCCACGTTTAAAGCAACATATTCGTCATCGTTGTTTTTTTGGTGGCTTGCCCACAAGGTTGCTGTTACAGCAAGGTGATGCTGATTATGTGCCTATCTTTTTATCTGAAGTACCTAAACTATTTCGTTCAGGAGAACAGCCTATTGATACTGCTATTATTCAAGTATCACCGCCAGATCAGCATGGTATTTGTTCATTAGGCATATCGGTAGAAGCTACCCTTGCTGCCTGTCAAATGGCGAAAAAAATAATTGCACATATCAACCCGCAAATGCCACGCACTCATGGTGATGGCTTTATTCATTATCATAAATTTGCCGCAGTGTATGAGCAAAGTGTGCCATTACCCCAGCATCCACTGGCAGCAAGTGACGCCACTAGCTTGGCGATTGGTCAACATGTGGCAAAACTAGTACGAGATGGTGACTGTTTGCAAATGGGCATAGGTGCAATTCCTGATGCTGTGTTGTCTTGTTTGACTGATCATAAAGATTTAGGCGTACATACCGAGCTATTTTCAGACGGTGTGCTTAATCTGGTTGAGCTTGGGGTGATTAATAACAGCCGTAAAAAAGTGCATCCGGGTAAATTGGTGACGGGGTTCGCCTTGGGTAGTCAGCGACTTTACGATTATGTAAATGACAATCCATCAGTCATTTTTATGGACATAGAGCAAGTTAATGATACGGCTATTATTCGTAAGAATCCTAATGTGATGGCGATAAACTCGGCATTACAGGTGGATATTTCTGGACAAATTTGTGCTGACTCATTGGGGACGCGAATTTATTCAGGGGTGGGCGGGCAAATGGACTTTATTCGTGGAGCAGGGTTATCTGAGGGCGGCCGCTCAGTGATTGCATTGCCAAGTACTGCAGCTAAAGGTACGGTTTCAAGGATCGCCACCGTTTTGTCACCTGGTGCTGGGGTTGTTACTACCCGTGCCCATGTGCATTACATCGTCACCGAATATGGCATAGCTAATCTGCGGGGTAAATCGTTACGAGAACGTGCTCGTGCCTTAATCGATATTGCTCATCCTGACTTTAGAGATCTGCTTTGCCAAGAAACTTTTGATATGTGGGGGCTGAAGGTTTAGTTACTTGACTGATTTTTTGAATATGCTCGCAAACAGGATAACTTTTTTCTAAGCTGCCAAATAATATTGTTGAGTGTTGAGTGTTGAGTGTTGAGTGTTGAGTGTTGAGTGTTGAGTGTTGAGTGTTGAGTGTTGAGTGTTCAGGTGTGGTATATAAAGTAAACCGTTAAAGCATCTATACTTCATCGGCTGTTCAAATGCCTCATGACGTATCAGTTTGTATCAATCATTTAAAAATGCTACCTGAAATGAAGTGACCCCATAAAGTTGGACATTTCTAGTTAAGCGGCTTCTTTTAAGGCCTGATTTCGGTACTCAACCGGAGTTAGGCCTTTTAGTTTAACCTTAATTCTCTTTTGGTTGTAATACGTTATGTATTCTTTGATTGCGCTAATTAGCTCATTTGCGCTTTCAAATTGACGTCCATGATACATTTCTGTTTTAAGTAAAGCGAAGAAGTTCTCTGCTACTGCATTGTCTAGACAGTTCCCTTTTCTCGACATGCTTTGAGTTAATCCTGCATCTTTCAACATTTTCTTGTATTTGCTATGGCGATATTGCCAACCTTGATCACTATGAACGATTGGCTTTGACCGACTATCAAGCTTTGCCAATGAATCTTCTAACATGCCAGTGACCAATGTTAAACGAACATGCTTTTCAACTCGATAAGCGACAACTTCTTGATTGAACGTATCTATTACAGGTGATAAATAGACTTTTTGCCCCTTTACTTTGAACTCTGTAACATCGGTTACCCATTTTTCATCGGGCTTGTCGGCGTTGAAGTCACGCTTTAAAACGTTAGGTGCTACTTGGCCTTGCTCACCTTTGTAAGAGCTATACTTTTTAGGCCTAACCGTGGATTTCAAGCCTAGCTCAAGCATTAATCTCTGTACTGTTTTCTTATTCATTTTGTACGTTTTACGCAACTCTAAGTGCACTCTACGGTAGCCATATCGCCCTTTATGTTCATGGTAAATATCACTAATGAGCTTCCGCTCCTCTTGATAAGGGACCGGTTTACCTAATGACTTTTTTTGGTAATAGAACACGCTTCTAGGTAGCTCTACAGCGTTAAGTAAGTGCTTAAGGGAATACTCATTTTTTAGAGCCAGAACTATCAACGCTTTTTCTTTGTTTGTTGACGTTTTTGCTGTTCCAGCTCCTCTAACTTTTTTAAAACAGCGTTCTCCGCTCGAAGGTAGGCAAGCTCTTCTTTTAACTCTTCAATGCTCTTCTGGTCATCAGATTTTTGGGCTTGTGAATTTGAGCGAAGTTTCATTTTTGGCCGACCTTTAGTTTTTGAGCGCAAGCCGTTTATGCCATCAGAGATATAGTGTTTTTCCCACATATATAAGATGCCTGGGCTAGACAAATTTAAGACAGCGCTAGTGTGGCTGATTGACCATTGATTTGTCCACATCAGATTTAATGCAGAGAACTTTGCATCTGCAGTCTGATATTCATGCCCGTCACGAAAGGCCTCAAATTGATGAATGGAGTATACCTGACTCCAGTATTTGACCAGCCTAGGATGTATTTTAAACTCTTTAGCTAGTTGAATAGGTGACTCACCAGATAAATGACGTTTTGAAACAGTTAATTTGAATTCTCGTTTATGCTTATACATAAAAAGACCCCCAATAATTGGTGTCCAACTATTGGGGGTCTGTTCAAAATGAACCAATTCGTTTTTAAAGCCTTTAAAGATGACTACAGATACCCATTGATTTGACAGCAGTTAAAAATGGTCATTGTTTTGCTATTTATCTAAATTTATGGATTTAAGGTTAAAGGATTAATGGATTTATCAAAGTTTGTCCCCTTATGGGTGTGCGCGATGCTTTTTGTCGTCCTAAGTGGTATCAGTCCAAGCGCTATTGGTGACCAAACTGAAAATGAAACTCGCGCTGATGAAATTTTGTTGCAATTACTTGAAGGCCTTATTCCTTTAGAAGATGATATTCAGCAAGCGATTGCTGAATTAGCAACATTAATCCACCCTGATGATACAGAAAGGCAAAAACGTTATGTACGAACTTATTGCTGGTATCAAAAAAACTCGACCCCAGAGCTGCTTCAGCAAGGTATCCGTTACGCTGATAACCAAATCATCCTTTATTCAGATCCGTTTCCATCAGAGATTTTAGCGGATTTATACCTGTGTCGAGGTTGGTTTAAAGACATGGCTTCTGATCCTGATGGTGCTTTTGGGGATGTCAATAAAGGGATTGAGTATGCCTATAAAATCGATAACCCTCGTCTAATTGCCGATGGTCGTAACATTCGTGGCAGAATGTATTCTTTCAAAGGCAATTACAGTGCCGCATTAGAAGATTTTATCACCGCCCAACAGTTATACGAGTCATTAAACTCTCCTTATTGGGAAGCCTATAATTTAAGTGATATTGCTTCGACTTATAGTCGCTTTGGCGATCCCGCTTCCGCGTTAAAGTATCAAATGAAGCTAGAGCAATATTATATTGATTCGGGGCAATTATTTAATGCTAATGACATTAATTATCAAATAGCTATTTCATTCCATAAGCTTAAAAATTATCAGCAAGCCATTGAGCGTCTTAAAAAAAGTCAACAATATTGGTTAGATGAGGGGCATCAAATCAATGCTGAGCTTATGTCTATTGAGGTGGCAGGTAGCATGATTATGCTTGGGCAATTTAATCAAGCTAAACTCCGTTTATTACAAGCTAAAACTCACATCAATGACAGTTTACCTAATGTGATGGGGCACTTATATTTTTATCTTGCACAAGTGATGGTGCATGAAAATAATCTGCAACAAGCTTTGGTCTATTTCACTAAAGCAAAACAAGCCTATCAGACGAGTCAAAATGATGTAAGGATCAGTGAAACGTTATTACTACAAAGTGAAGTGTTAGCTGGGTTAAACCGTTGGCAAGAGTCATTTCATACTCAAGCTGATTATATTGCGCTGCATCATCAAATGGATGAAAAAATCCTTGATGAACGTAATGCTGAAATGCAAGCACGTTTTGATACAGAGCAAGTTATCTCTGAAAATGAATTGCTCATAGAGGCCGCTAAAATCAAAGATGCGCAATTCGCTATTATGCAGCGCAATGAAAACATGCAGATCATTATTATTATTTTAAGCTGCATTATTTTAATTTTTGTTTCTATTTTTGCTTATAAGCAAATTCTCACCAAACGGACTTTTAAACGTCTTGCATTAACAGATTACCTCACTAACCTTTCTAATCGACGTGATACTTATGAGCGTGGAAATGATTTTCTTAAGCAAGCCGCTGCCGATAACCAACCATTTTCAGTTATTTCGTTTGATGCCGACTACTTTAAAGCTGTTAATGATTCACTTGGCCATGAAGTGGGCGATCATGTGCTGATTAAACTGGCGGAGTTAGCGGCAAATACAATGCGTGAAACTGACCTTGTTGGTCGGGTGGGTGGCGAAGAATTTTTAGTGTTGCTTCCGAATACCAATAAAGATACTGCCATATTCATTGCGCAGCGTTTAATTACCACTGTCGCGCATCACGATTGGTCAAGTATTGCACCTGAATTAAAGCAAACCATTAGTGCGGGTGTTGCCTCGTTTACGCATGAGCAATCATTTGAGTCGTTGCTGATTAAAGCCGATGAAGCGTTATACCTAGCAAAATCAGCAGGGCGTAATTGTGTTAAAGCGGCTTGATGGATTATTTGCTCAAAGATATTGGTTCGCCTGATGTATTTTCTTAATGCTGTTTGCTTTATTTAGCCTTGCGGGCAAGGTAAGTTGGGGGCTTCGCCCACACTAGACCAAAAGGTTGTGAACTGCGCCCCCTCTTGGAGCATCATGAAAATGCGATATTTAAATAACAGTCGGTACTTTCTAGGCTAAACCTTAGGCATAAAAAATGTGGCGCATAGACCACATCTTTTATCCAAACGAAGTTTGCAAATGGAGTAGCCTAATAATTACTCCACATCACTCTTTACTCTGGGTCGTAATCCAACACTGGCGCTAACCACTTTTCTGCTTCGGTCACGCTCATGCCTTTACGTGCGGCATAGTCTTCTACTTGATCGCGGCCAATATTGGTCACGCCAAAGTAACGTGATTTAGGGTGAGCAAAATACCAACCTGATACAGCAGCGGTTGGGAACATGGCGTAGCTTTCGGTAATATTTAAACCAATGGTTTCATCGGGTTTTAATAAATCCCACAGTAAGCCTTTTTCGGTATGATCTGGGCAGGCTGGATAACCCGGTGCAGGGCGAATACCTTTATAGCGTTCACGAATTAAGGCCTCGTTATCTAGCTGCTCATCAGCAGCATAACCCCAAAACTCTTTACGAACTCGCTCGTGCATGCGCTCAGCAAAGGCTTCAGCTAATCGGTCAGCAAGGCATTTAAGCATGATGGCGTTGTAGTCATCGTGGTTTGCTTCAAAACGGGCAACATGCTCGTCAATACCGTGGCCTGCAGTAACCGCAAAGCCACCCATGTAGTCAGCAACACCAGAGTCTTTCGGGGCTACAAAATCAGCTAAACAGAAGTTGTCATTACCCACTCGCTCAAGTTGCATCCGCAAGTGATGGGTCGTCATTTCGACTTGGGTTCTTGTCTCATCGGTATACAGTTCAATATCGTCATGGTTGACGGTATTGGCTGGGAATAAACCAATAACAGCTTTGGCAGTTAACCATTTCTCTTTGATAATGGTTTCTAGCATGGCTTTACCATCGGCATACAGCTTACGGGCTTCTTCACCGACAACTTTATCATCTAAAATTTCTGGAAAATGACCATGTAATTCCCAGCTTCTGAAAAACGGTGTCCAGTCAATTCGTTCAACTAAATCCGTCAATGGGTAATCATCAAACACCTGACGACCAAGTACGTTGGGCGTGAATGGGGTGTAGTTTTGCCAGTCATGTTGGCAACGGTTTTCTCGAGCCGCTTCAATTGAAACAATGGTTTTACGCTTGGTTTGCGACAGGCGTTTTTCTCTCATGATGTCGTATTCAGCGTAAGTTGCATCAATGGTTGCTTGGCGCGTTTCATTGCTAACTAATTTGCTCACCATGGGCACTGCGCGCGAGGCGTCAGCGATGTAAATCGCACCATGGGGGTAATGTGGGGCAATTTTTACTGCGGTATGAATTTTAGAGCAGGTGGCACCGCCAATAATGGCTGGAATGGTTAACCCTTCACGTTGGAAGGTTTTCACGTTATGCACCATTTCATCAAGGCTTGGGGTGATAAGCCCAGACATACCAATAATATCAATATTGTGCTCTTTTACGGCGGCAAGAATCTTCTCAACCGACACCATAACGCCAAGATCGAACACTTCAAAACCATTACAGGCAAGTACAACACCCACAATGTTTTTGCCGATATCGTGTACATCACCTTTAACGGTCACCATTAAAATTTTACCGTTTGATTGGCCTTCCACTTTTTCTGCTTCAATATAAGGGTTTAAATAAGCCACGGCTTTTTTCATTACCCTTGCTGATTTCACCACTTGCGGTAAGAACATTTTGCCTGAGCCAAATAAGTCGCCCACTACATTCATGCCATCCATTAATGGCCCTTCAATGACATCTAACGGGCGAACGGCTTGTTGGCGTGCTTCTTCGGTATCTTGGTCAATAAATTCGGTGATCCCTTTGACAAGCGCATGGGATAAACGCTCATTAACGGACAGGCTACGCCATGCTAAATCTTCCTTTTTAGCGACTTGCTGGCCATCACCACGATATTTTTCGGCAATATCGAGTAGTTGTTCGGTATTGTTTGAATCTGCAACTGGACATGGCAGGTTAAGTACCACGTTTTCAACTTTCTCTTTTAACTCTGGGTCAATGTCATCATAAATGGCTAACTGCCCGGCGTTAACTATGCCCATGTCCATACCGGCTTGAATCGCATGATATAAAAATACCGCGTGTATGGCTTCTCGTACTGGGTTGTTGCCTCTAAATGAGAACGACACATTAGATACGCCACCTGAAATCATCGCATAAGGCAAGGTGGCTTTTATGTCTTTAATGGATTCAATAAAGTCGACCGCATAATTGTCGTGCTCGTCAATACCGGTAGCGATGGCAAAAATATTTGGGTCGAAGATGATATCTTCTGGCGGAAAACCAACGACATCGACTAACAAGCGATAAGCACGGGTACAAATTTCGGTTTTACGTTGGCGGGTATCGGCTTGGCCGTCTTCGTCAAAGGCCATCACAATGGCTGCTGCGCCATAACGTTTCACTAAGGTGGCTTGTTCAATAAAGGCTTGTTCGCCTTCTTTCATCGAAATAGAGTTTACGATGGACTTGCCTTGTACGCATTTTAGCCCAGCTTCTATCACTTCCCACTTTGAAGAGTCGATCATAATCGGTACTCGGGAAATATCCGGCTCTGAGGCGATCAAGTTTAAAAACTTGGTCATCGACGCTGCGCCATCAAGCATGCCTTCATCCATGTTGACGTCGATAATTTGTGCGCCGTTTTCTACTTGCTCACGCACCACATCTAAGGCTTCTTCAAACTTTTCTTCTTTAATTAAGCGTAAAAACTTTGCCGAGCCTGTGACGTTAGCGCGCTCGCCAACATTCACAAATAGCGAGTTACCATCGATGGTTAGTGGTTCAAGTCCTGATAAACGACAAGCTACAGGGATGTCAGGAATACTGCGAGGTGCGTGGGTGATAACGGCATCGCGAATCGCGCTGATATGTGCTGGTGTGCTTCCACAACAACCGCCAACAATATTTAGCATGCCTTCCGCTGCCCAGTCGACAATGACCTCGGCCATTTCTTCTGGCGTTTCATCATAACCGCCAAATTCATTCGGCAGGCCTGCATTGGGGTGTGCTGATACATGACATTCAGCAATGCGAGATAATTCTTCGACGTAAGGGCGCAGTTCTTTTGGGCCTAATGCACAGTTTAGGCCGATTGATAATGGTTTAATGTGGCGTAAAGAGTTGTAAAATGCTTCAGTCGTTTGGCCTGTTAAGGTGCGCCCAGAAGCGTCGGTAATGGTGCCCGAAATCATCACTGGCAGGCGTTCGCCAATGTTGTCAAACACGGTTTCGATGGCAAATAAAGCGGCTTTGGCATTTAAGGTATCAAAAATGGTTTCAACCATAATGATATCTGCACCGCCTTCAATTAATGCGCTGGTGGATTCAATGTAAGCAGCCACTAGGTCATCAAAATGAATGTTGCGATAACCAGGATCGTTCACATCTGGGCTGATAGAGCAGGTACGATTGGTTGGACCAAGTACCCCGGCAACATAGCGTGGTTGGCCCGTTTGTTCGGCTATTTCATCGGCAGCTTGGCGGGCGACTCTGGCGCCTTCAAGGTTAATTTCAGCCGATAACGACTGCATGTCATAGTCGGCCATGGCAATTGTGGTGGCATTAAAGGTGTTAGTTTCAATAATGTCGGCACCGGCCAGCAAGTATTCTCGATGAATTTGCTTGATAATGTGTGGCTGTGATAACACCAATAAATCGTTGTTGCCTTTGACATCGCAATGCCAATCTTTAAAGCGCTCACCACGGTAATCGGCTTCTTCCAATTTGTAGTCTTGGATCATGGTGCCCATTGCGCCATCAAGAATAACAATGCGCTGTTTGAGAAGAGCACTAAGCTGCTGATATGTTTGACTGTAATGAGTCGTCTTCGCCATAACCGAATACCTTTTTAATGCAGGGCAATGCCGCCAAATTGCGTGCAAAGCGATTTTTTGCCAAATTGACTTTACCTTGATTGGCGGGCTGCCATCTAAAATTGCCAAGATAAAAAATATTTTGGACATTTATACGTATAGACGTCCATAATACGTGAGTTGTGACTAACAGGGCAAGGCTAAATTAAATGAAACATCTTCAAATGGTTTTCTTGCGTCATGGCCATTGTGAAGGCGGTGACATAGTGCGAGGTCGAACCGATGTTGCTTTATCATTTGAGGGGGAAGCTCAAATGAATCAAGCTTTTAATAGTCTGCCCAAACTGCCTGATTGTGTATTTACGTCGCCATTACAGCGCTGCCAACTATGGAGTGACGATATCGCAAAACAGCATGCTTTGCCCATATCGACATTAGCCGATTTACAAGAAATTGATTTTGGTGACTGGGATGGTGAGTTATGGCAGCACCTGTATCAGCAATATGGCGGGCAGGTAAGTGCTTATTACGCTAATCCTTGGGATGCAGATAACACGCCAAACAATGCAGAGCCATTGGCATTGTTTACTCAGCGGGTTGAGCAAGTACTCTTATTTATTCTGCAACAGCTGAGTCTTACTAAAAGGTGTGAGGATCAATCACACGCAAGCAGCTTAGTAGTTACCCATGGCGGGGTGATCCGCACTGTTATCGGGTTAATTTTAGATATGAGGAAATCGGCGACATTGTATAGCCAGCTTGCTATACCCTATGGTGCACTCGTTAGTGTTGACGCTTATATAGATGATAAACCACTCGTTTCACTTGATGACATCAGTTTTAGATTGAATTGGCCGACGCTAAGCGCCAAAATAGGCCAGCATTAACCCCTATTTTATAGGTGATAGGTATTGGGAATCGGGCAAGCCCGAACTGTACCCGCAACTGTGATTTATATGTGTTTATTCACCTTTAATAAGCGCATTTAAAAAGTCAGATACCAGCTTATCACTTTCATTTTTAACGCCTGAGCGGGAACACTCAGTGGAGCGTATATGAAGTTATTAATTTGCCGTACTTGCCAAGCAAGTGCCGCCCCTCATCTTTCTAGGCGTCATTTATGACAGCCGCTGCTTTGTCCGTTAGTCAATTAGCTTGGCGCGTTGATGATATCGATATTTTATCGGGTATTGAATTTGAGCTACCCCAAGGGCAAATGCTGGGGATTATTGGCCCTAATGGCGCTGGTAAATCAAGTTTGCTGCGCTGTCTTTACCGCTTTATTCGCCCAACTTGTGGTGAGATTGCCTTATTTGGCGATAATATCTGTCGCTATTCTGCCAAGAAATTTGCAACCCAAGTGGCGGTGGTGCAACAAGATACTCCCCCATTTTTTGATATGAATACCACCCAATTAGTTGCAATGGGATTAACACCACACAAAGGTCTGTTTGATGGTCAAACGACTCATGATATTCAGTTAGTTGAGCAGGCATTGCTGAAAGTGGGCTTAGCTGATAAAGCCTTTTTACAATATGGGCAATTATCAGGTGGCGAAAAACAACGGGCGTTAATTGCCAGAGCGATTGTTCAGCGGCCTAAGTTACTTATTTTAGATGAGCCAACCAATCATTTAGATATTCGTTATCAAATTCAAATTCTTGAATTAGTCAAAAGCTTAGGTATTACCGTAATTGCTTCAATTCACGATCTTAATTTAGCCAGTGCCATGTGTGACAGCTTATTACTGCTTAATAAAGGCCAGCTTGTTGCTAAAGGTTCCCCATCAGAGGTGTTAACTGAGGCGCAAATTGGTCAAGTGTTTGAGGTGTGCTGTGAAGTAACCGAGCATCCACAACATGGTAAGCCACTGATTAGTTACTATTATGGTTATCAGCGCGCCATTGGCAACAGTACCAGTAAAATAGCGAGCCCACATGAGTCAGAGTAAACACCAAGTTCGTTATCAGCTGTTGCTATTTTGCTTAATCCTTGTGACCTTACTCACCCCTATGGCTGCGGCAAGTTTTGGGGCTGCCAATATTCATTTTAGTGATGTGGTTCACCTTCTTGTTAATAGCCTATTTAAGTCAGAACTCACCCCCACGCAAGATCCATCAACCAGTGGCACTTTGGGGGGAAGTATTGTTGAGCGAATCATCTTTGAACTACGTTTTCCTCGCATAGTATTGGCGTTTGTGGCAGGCGCTGGACTGGCGATTGCAGGTAGCGTGTTACAAATTGTCACCCGTAATCCGTTGGCTGATCCATATTTATTTGGTATCAGTTCAGGGGCTTCTTTTGGCGCTGTGGTGGTGTTTTCAGTTTTAGCTGATACAGGCTTGTTTGCGGGTGTTGTTGATTCATCATTATTACAGGCTGCTGCAATTGCTAGCTGGTGGAACTGGCAAAATTTACTCCTGCCTATTGGTGCATTTTTAGGGGCGAGTTTATCGGTTTTAGTGGTGCTGAGTTTATCGGGTTTAGGGCGGGTCAGTCAGGTTGAACGCATGCTGTTATCTGGGGTGGCTACCTCATTTATGTTTGGCGCATTAACCAGTTTGTTGTTGTATTTTTCTAGCCCACAGGCTGCCGCGTCAGTTCTGTTTTGGACCCTAGGCAGCTTTGCTAAAGCCAGTTGGTCTGGGGTTGTGTTACCCGTATTGGTTGTACTTTTTAGCTTGGTCATTATTTTAGCCCTAAAGCGACAAATTGTGGCGTTGCAAGCGGGGGATGAAGCCGCCCATACCTTAGGGGTAAATGTGGCGAAGCTTCGTTTAAATATGCTGTTGTTATGCTCATTGATCACTGCGGTGTTAGTTGCTAGCTGTGGTGGCATTGGCTTTGTGGGATTGATGATCCCCCATTGTGTGCGCTTATTATTGCCCGGCCGTCAGCCAATGGTTATTACCGCGCTTGTGGGCGGAATTTTTATGGTGTGGATTGATGTGATTGCCCGCTGTGTTTTGGGTAATCAAGAGTTACCTGTTGGCATAATTACCGCTGCCATTGGCAGTGTTTTTTTCTTGTTTATTTTGCGTCATCGTCGTTAATGATGACCTAGTTGGTGTTATTTATAAGTAGTTGCCAAAAGGCATGGAGTCACTATGTTTGCCGTTGATCCTGTAACGCATCGATTTGATGAACAAATTCAAAGTAAAATTGATCAAAAAACCAAACCTAAAGGGGCATTAGGCCAACTTGAAGGTTTGGCAAAAAAAGTCGCTCAAGTGCAGTTAAGTCGTGATCCTAATATCAGCCAATTACATATAAAACAGCCGGGATTATTGGTGTTTGCTGCTGATCACGGCATTGCACAATATGGGGTATCGATAGCGCCCAGTGAAGTTACCCGCCAAATGGTGGCTAATTTTGTTCAAGGTGGTGCGGCCGTTAATGTATTTTGTCGCCAAATGGGTTTTAACCTTGAAGTGATTGATTGCGGTATGTTGGCGCCTCTAGGGGCAAAAGGGGTGACTGAACATCGTTTAGGTAATGGCACCGAGGCCATACATTTAGCCCCCGCAATGACCCTAGAACATGTTAGAAAAGGCTTTGAAGCCGCTGCAGAAGTGGTTGAGCGTCATGCGTTATCTGGCTGTAATTTAATTGCCATAGGTGAAATGGGCATAGGTAATAGCTCGTCGGCCGCAGCGATTATGGCGTCCTTATTAGATTTAGATGTACAAAAATGTGTGGGGCGTGGCACTGGCGTAGATGACAAAACCTTCGAGCTTAAAAAGGCATTAATCAATGAAGCCTTAAAAATGCATCGCAGTAAGCTGGTGTCGCCAGTGCATGTGTTAGCTCATTTGGGCGGCTTTGAAATTGTGCAAATGACAGGGGCTATTTTGGCCGCGGCTGAGCGTAAAATGCTAGTCGTGATTGATGGCTTTATTGCGAGCGCCGCTGCATTAGTGGCAGTGAAACTTCACCCTGCGGTAAGTGATTATTTGATTTTTGCGCATCAGTCAGATGAGCAAGGACATAAACTGATGTTGACTCATTTAAATGCCACGCCCTTGTTGTCACTCGGCTTACGTTTAGGTGAAGGAACCGGTGCAGCATTAGCACTGCCGTTAATTCAAGGGGCAGTCAATTTTTATAATGAGATGGCCAGCTTTGACAGTGCTGGTGTTAAAAACGTAGTGTAATTGTCATTAAAGGAACTTATGTCGACTAAATACCTAGGCTTGCGCCAATTAACTCTTTTTTTTGTGGCACTGAGCTTTTTTACCCGCTTACCTATCCCGTCATGGGTAACAGTTGATGCTGAAAAACTGAATAAATCCAGCCGCTATTTTGGCGTGGTGGGACTGTTAATTGGCGTTATTACTGGCGCAATCTTCTGGTTGGCACAACTAATTTTACCGGCCAGTGTGGCGGTATTATTGGCCATGGTCGTTGGCGTATTGCTGACCGGTGGTTTTCATGAAGACGGCTTGGCTGACACTGCCGATGGTTTTGGTGGTGGCTGGAGTGTTGCAGACAAGCTGAAAATAATGAAAGATTCTCGCCTTGGCAGTTATGGCGCGTTAGCCATTGGCCTCGCTTTGCTACTGAAATGGCAATTGTTGGTAGAGCTAGCCCTTTTTAGTCCGATGGCCGCAGTGACTGGTTTAGTGGTGGCTAATACCTTAAGCCGTGTATTGGCCAGCAGCCTGATTTTTAGTGAACAATATGTGCGTGATGATGACAGCGCGAAATCAAAACCGTTAGCCGAGCAGCAATCCTTAAATGACTTGTTTATTTTATTGGCGTCAGGGTTGTTTGTATTGCTGTGGCTTAATGGTGTGGTGGCTTTTAGCTTATTTATTATTTTATGGTGTGTCCGCTTTTTACTGGCCAACTTTTTTAGACGTCAAATCGGCGGTTACACTGGCGATACCTTAGGAGCGGCACAGCAAATATCAGAACTTGTCTGTTATCTGGTTATTCTTGCTGTTGGCTTAAGTTAATGCTGCATTTGGTGTTAGGTGGCGCGAGAAGCGGCAAAAGTCGCTACGCTGAGCAACGGGTGGCTGAAAGGCTTGTTGATGAAGACTTATCGGCAATTTATATTGCCACGGCAACCGCCGGTGATGATGAAATGCAGCGCCGTATTCAGCGGCATCAGCAAGACCGAATTACCAGTAACGTGAAATGGCACACCATTGAAGCCCCGTTGGCACTGGCAGCAACCCTGAAGCAAATTGATAAGCCTAATCAAATTATCTTAGTTGACTGTTTAACCTTATATATCACCAATCATTTATTCGCCTGTGAGCAAGGCGATTCAAATCAATGTGCAGCGCTGAACAGGTCTTGGTTAGCTGAAAAACAGCAATTATTGAGTCTGTTACCTAAGTTGCAAGCGGATATTATCTTAGTCAGTAATGAAGTGGGATCAGGCATTGTGCCGCTTGGTGAGCTAAGCAGAGAATTTGTCGATGAGGCTGGTTGGCTAAATCAAGCCATTGCCACCATTGCCGATGATGTCAGCTTAGTGGTTGCCGGATTACCTTTGTCACTTAAGTCGAGTAAACCATCATGAAAGCCGCTGATAGCCAAATTCAAGGGGCGTTAATGGTGCAAGGCACCACATCAGATGCCGGAAAAAGTACCTTAGTGGCGGGGTTATGCCGTTTATTTGCCCGTAAAGGCGTAAAGGTTGCACCATTTAAACCACAAAATATGGCGCTAAATAGTGCGGTAACTCTTGATGGTGGCGAAATTGGTCGTGCTCAAGCGCTGCAAGCCACGGCCTGTTATTTAGCACCCCACACTGATTTTAATCCAGTACTGCTTAAACCTAGCTCCGACACAGGGGCACAGGTCATTATTCACGGTAAAGCGTTAACCACACTAGAAGCAAACGCTTTTTTTGGCCCGCAAAGTCGTGGTTATAAAGCGCATGCATTAACGGCTGTGATGCAGTCATATCAGCGTTTAACCGCACAATACCAATTGGTACTGATAGAAGGGGCCGGTAGCCCTGCTGAAATCAATTTACGCCAAGGCGATATTGCTAATATGGGCTTTGCTGAAGTCGCCAATTGCCCAGTGATCATTATTGCTGATATTGATAAAGGCGGGGTTTTTGCCCATCTGGTTGGCACATTAGCCTTGCTAAGTGAAACCGAGCAAGCACGGGTCAAAGGCTTTGTTATTAACCGTTTTCGCGGTGATATAAGCTTACTGCAATCAGGCATTGACTGGCTTGAAAACCACACCCAAAAACCCGTACTAGGGGTATTACCTTATTTACATGACTTACATTTAGATGCTGAAGATGCGTTAATTCCACAGTCAAACAGTGTGACAAGCTCACCTGTAAATAGCGCTGAGCGTACCAAGCTAAAAGTATTGGTGTTGGTGTTTCCGCGGATCAGCAATCACACAGACTTTGATCCACTTAGATTACATCCCCAGATTGAGTTTAGTTATTTGTCGTTAGCCGACAATCCTTTACAAAGTGTGATTCAAGCCGATTTAATCATTTTACCCGGTAGTAAAAATGTGCGCGCCGATTTAGCGTTTATGCGCCAACTGGGCTGGGATAAACTGGTTAGTAAACACTTACGTTATGGCGGCAAAGTGATTGGTATATGCGGCGGCTATCAAATGCTTGGTCAGCACATTAATGACCCGCAAGGCATTGAAGATACCGCAGGATGCGAACAAGGTTTAGGTTTATTGGCTATCACCACTGAGCTAATGGAACATAAAACATTAACTCAAGTAAGTGGTTACTTACATTTAAATGGCCAGCAAGCAAGCTTCTGTGGTTATGAGATCCACTGTGGTCAATCAACCTCAACCCTTAGCGGTTTAGCCACGCCCATTGAGTTAACAACAGCCTCATTTGCCCCTAAATCCGATGGTCAAATCAGCGCCGATAATCAAATTTTTGGTACTTATATTCATGGTTTGTTTGATCAACCTGATGCCTGCCAATTAATTTTACAGTGGGCAGGCCTTGAACAAGCCGACCTAATTGATATCAACCAAATTCGAGAACAGCAATTAAATCGTCTAGCGGATGTGTTGGAAGCACATCTTGATGTCGATAAATTAACAGGAGTGATTGCATGAGCCGTGACACAAATGAAAACGACAACCAAGTCGATCAAAAGGCCCAACGCCATAAAGCGCGTCAGCAAAAAGTAAAGCAAGGCGTTGATGCTAAAATTGCCGCAGCTCAGGAAGAAAAGGGCATTTTGCTGGTACTGACAGGCAACGGTAAAGGTAAGTCGACATCAGGTTTTGGCTCAGTTGCGCGTGCTGTTGGTCATGGTCATAAAGCTGCCGTGGTGCAATTTATTAAAGGCACTTGGGCATGTGGTGAGCGCAATTTATTGGAAGGTGCTGGGGTTGAGTTTCACGTAATGGGTACAGGTTTTACGTGGGAGACCCAAGATAAAGCAAAAGACACTGAGGCCGCCATGGAAGCATGGCTTGAAGCTGAAAAGCTGCTAAAAGATGAGTCCGTTAACTTAGTGTTGTTAGACGAGCTAACCTATATGGTGAGTTACCATTATATTGAGTTAGAACGCGTGTTAACGGCACTTAAAAACCGTCCAGCCATGCAGCATGTGATTATTACCGGTCGAGCTTGCCATCGTGAAATCATAGAGTTAGCTGATACCGTGAGCGAGGTGCAACCGATAAAACATGCCTTTAATGCAGGTATCAAAGCGCAACTTGGATTTGATTATTAAGGTTTTTATTATCTGTACTAGCTCAGACTTGATCTGACAATAACCCCTTTACAGATACTGCTTCGGGACGCTGTACGCCATCCATGGCCGCTTAACGAAAACGTCCTGTTTTCGATACCCTCAGCCGCATCTGCACAGGGTTATTTTATCTCTTCGATTTGGCTTTATTTGGTATGCATTAGGTTTTGAAAGCTGGCTTGGCATCCATGCCAAGCTCACGGGTTCTTCAAATAAAGAGTCTCGATGAACTTAATTCAAATTGAATTGACAATAACCCCTTTACAGATACTGCTTCGGGACGCTGTACGCCATCCATGGCTACTTAACGAAAACGTCCTGTTTTCGATACCCTCAGCCGCATCTGCACAGGGTTATTCTATCTCTTCGATTTGGCTTTATTTGGTATGCATTAGGTTTTGAAAGCTGGCTTGGCATCCATGCCAAGCTCACGGGTTCTTCAAATAAAGAGTCTTGATGAACTTAATTCAAATTGAATTGACAATAACCCCTTTACAGATACAGCTTCGGGACGCTGTACGCCATCCATGGCCGCTTAACGAAAACGTCCTGTTTTCGATACCCTCAGCCGCATCTGCACAGGGTTATTTTATCTCTTCGATTTGGCTTTATTTGAACCCCAAATTAAAAGCGTAAGAGATACTTAGAATTTAATTAAATTGAATTTTGATGTTTTTCTATTGGTTACAAACATGGTCAAATCGAAGAGGCGAAAATTTCAGGTGTAAGTGCGGCCGTGACTACTGACCACCATGGCGAAGTTTCACTGCGTGAAACGCTTTGATCGCGACATTCCGTTCATCCTGAACATCCCAGCGGCAGGCAATTGATTAGATTGGAGTTATGGACTCACTTACCCTACCCAGTATAACTTTTATTAAAACATTGAATTAAAACTATAAAGTATCAAATATTAGGGAAAAAGTAGGCTAATCTCCAACATATTCATCGAGCGCGCCATTTAGGGAAGAAAAAGCCTTTCATTAAAAGTGCCTATCAGCCCCTTGTTAAAGTTCACCTTGGCCCAACTAATTCTGACCCAACTAATTCGCAAAATTAGGCTTGAAAGATGCAATCAGAACAAACGATTAGCCAATGTGTTGTACTAAAAACAACTACCCCAAAAAAGCAAATTCCTATAGCATAAAATGTACCGATAAATATGGATGTGGCATCGGCCTAGTCCAACAAGCGATTTATACCCTGCAAACAATGCAGCGCATAAATACTTAAACGTTAAGTGGCTCGGAGGCCCAGAGTATTGTTTACATTTATAAGAAGCCTTTTCTCGCATGATTTACTTTTTGAATTAAGTGAAAACAAACTTTCTATTAAAGCCTTCTCTTCTGATTTGTCGTATGAAGATGAACCTTATATAGCACTCGAAAACACTAAAAAAGGCGAAATAATAAAAGCAATTGGAAAGGAAGCCAAATCCCTTTCAGGCTCGAACATTAGAGTGCTTAACCCTTTTAAACACAATCGATCATTTATCGCCGACTTTATGTGTGCTGAGAAAATACTACAGCATGGTATGTACACTTTGCATAAATCTAAAATCAAACCTTCGCCTCGAGTCATAGTTCATCAATTGGAGAAAACCGACGGCGGTTTAACTGATATAGAAGAAAGAGTTTTACGAGAGCTAGCACTTGGTGCTGGAGCTCGTGAAGTAGTTATATATTTAGGTTCTAAAATTAACACTAATGTTGAAGACTTTGATAAAGTAAAATCAAGAGTATCAGCCACTTAACAAGTCGCTCAAGAAAGAACGTAAAACGCTTGGTTTGCGTTCATTCTTCGCTAATTATAACCAAGCATTTTACGCCTCTTAGCGAGGCGTTGTATTTCGAAGGTTTAGTGTATGAATCAGAACATAAATATTCGACCTGAACGTAATGATGATATTAATCCTATTGAAATTATCACAATTGAAGCTTTCAAAAATCATCCTCATAGCAATCAAACAGAACATAAAATAGTCACTAGATTGCGTGATAATAATGCACTTTCAGTGTCTTTAGTTGCCGAAATTAATGGCGAGGTGGTTGGCCATATAGCTTTTTCCAAAGTTCAGATAAACAATGAATTCATTGATTGGTACGGATTAGCTCCTGTTTCTGTTAAACCAGAATATCAAAATCAAGGTATTGGATCACAATTAATACTTGCAGGCTTAAATGCTATTCGCGAGTTAGATGCTAAAGGTTGTGTGCTGCTTGGAGAGCCAGAGTATTATAATCGATTCGGTTTCAAAGCGCTTAGTGAGTTAGTGTTCAAAGGGGTTCCGCCAGAGTATTTTCAATCATTACTTTTAAGTGGTGAAATGCCAAAGGGAAATGTTGAATACCATAAGGCTTTTGTATAAAAACGGCATTCATTGAGTTATATATCGGAGAGCTATAGTGAAAGTGATCAAGCGGCTATTAGGGTGGTCAATTGTTTGTATTGTGATTTTGATCAGTGGATATCGTTATCTAACCCCAAGCATTACAGTGGAAAATCGATCCAATGTGGATATTATTTCAAGCCGTGTTGAACTGCCAAGTAGTGGTTTAGATTTTGGTAAAGTAGCGGCTGGTGAGAAAAACGCAATCTATTACGATTTAAATCAAAATGATGGCACTATTTCGTATCATTTTTTGCTGTCTGACGACACTGAGATTATTGGTAAGTGCGGCTATGTTACCCGTAATCAGATTAATCATCGTACGGTTATTTATATTGAAACTTCCAAGCAGGCCACTTGTTTACTGGAAGAGTAATTTTTTAGCAGCCTTAGATATAGGCGACTAAAAGCTGAAGCGTTGATGTTTATGGCCTTTGATATTGAGTGGGTTGGTCTGTAAGGGGGAGGTAATAACATGACTAGCCAAACCTACACTACGGTTAAGCAATTCATGATTCGCGGTTGGTTTGAGTCGCTTAATGTTGTTACAGGTTCGACAATACATATAGCCTTTTAAGCTAATTAACAATTAAACCTGTTAATAGCAGTTTGGCATTTTAGGCCCCGTTTACTTAGTGTTAAACGGGCTGTTAAATCTGTGCAAACTCTTAAAAATAGTAACCAAAGTTAATGTTGAATCGTTTATTGGTATTACCATTACCGACCATAGTTCCACCAATGAATGGTTGGTTCTGCGCAACAACAAAATCCAAGTAGGTGTATAAACCTCCTGCGGACACTGCCATACCCGTTACATTCATAAAGGTGTCTTTAAGTGATGCCGATTTTCCAGTGACCAAAGAATAGTCATTATAGAAAGTTAAGTTAGATATAGGTCCCACATTTACCGGTAAGCTGTAGGCAATATTTGCGATATAGGTGGTCGCTTCTGCAGGGATTGAGTCATAAAAGTGATACGCAGCAACGACAATACGATCAACGTCCATGCCGTCTACATTATACTCGTAATCAGTTACTTGTAATTTCACGTTCCAACGTTCAACATCAAAAATACTATGGATAGCTGCGGCAAAGTTGTCACCATCAGCGCCGTTGGCGATTTCTAGCTGACCTGATTGTACTGAGCCACCTATTTCAAGATTCAGTTTATCGAACGTAAAGTTATGGGCGTAACGCAAATTAAAGGTATTCACTTCACCGGCTTCATAACCAGCGGTTGGTGCGTCATAAGCATCTTCACCGTCTAAACGAATACCGACTACATCATAGGCATAACGGTCGGTTCGATCTGATACGAATCCGTCAATCCCGCCTTGTTCATCGTTTTTATAAAAGGCGATATCAAAACGGTTAACATCGCTGTTGTATGTGTAATTTAGGCCCATATCATGGTCATCTTCAAGACCAAGGTAAAAGTTAGAACTGAAAAAATAGTTGTTTGATGCGTAAGTTAGCATACCAAATGGTACCTGAGTAACGCCGATTTTACCCTGCTGATGCTCGTCAAAGTGATAACCAATCCAAGCATGTTGCACTGCATTCATGTACTCAAACCAACGATATTGAGCTGAATAGATCAGGTTACCGTAACTGCCTGATACATCGATTCTAAATAGGTCGAAGTCAAAGTCGCCACCGCGGTCAGCGTTGGCATCATTAAAGTCTTCATAGGAGTAGTTGACACGCACAGCACCACCAAAATTAACTTTGACTTGTGCTTGTTCGACAGCTACATCTTTAATCTCTTCAACTTCGTTTACGACCGCAATATTCCGTTGTTCAGCTTCTTGCGATTTTTGTGTTGTCTTTTGTTGTTGTGATTCTAACTGTTCAATTCGTGCTTTTAAGGCTTGTAGTTCTTCTTCAACAGAGCTTGCATTGGCACTAGCTGATAAAGCTAACATGATACAGGTAGCGGTAAGTCTATAACGAGTCATTATTCTTCCTATCGGCTATGAACTGAAGGAATGTCGATCATATCTGATTGACATTCCTTGGCTGTTATTGCAACACAACAAATGCAAGTGGGCTTACCTAAAGCATCTATTGTCAATCTCTTGATTTTAAATTGTTAAATAATTGAAGCATGAAATAACGTTATTTTACATGTGCTTAGAATATTGCTGACCTGCTTGGTTAATCCCTACTTCCCTGTAGCCCTAGAAACTAGTTGTTCAATAATGCTATTATAGTTAGTGAACTAACTATTAGCTATCTAATTATTATATATCTAATTATTAGATGGCTTTTTATATTTACTATCTATTGCTCTCAGGAGGGTAACAATGTCGTCAGACATAGCATCAGAAGAAAATCTCATTTCACGCCTATGGCATATCACCACATTAAAAACCAAAGAAAGTATTCAGCTACTGTGTTTAATCGCCATTCTAAGTACCTACATCTTTGCCTTGCTCACCCCTAAAGGACTGAAGAGTAGCAAAGCGTCAGGGAGTCATTAATTTATGCATTACCTTAGCTATGTTTCATTGGCTATCTATTTTCTTGCGATGTTAGCCATAGGGTTGTTTGCTTTTAAACAGTCTACTAGCGATGTTTCAGGTTATATTTTGGGGGGCGTAAAGTGAGCCCTCAAGTGACAGCTTTGTCTGCAGGCGCTTCCGACATGAGTGGTTGGATGTTAATGGGCTTACCCGGTGCCATGTATTTAGTGGGTTTTGAAACCATTTACATTGCCATCGGTTTGCTTTTGGGGGCTCTGATTAATTATTTGGTTGTTGCACCTAAGCTAAGGGTTTATACCGAAGTCGCAAACGATGCACTCACTATTCCAGAGTTTTTTGCTAAGCGGTTTCATACCCCTACCGGTAATATTCGGATAATTTCAGCAGCTATTATCGTGATATTTTTCACCCTATATACATCAGCAGGGTTAGTTGCTGGAGGGAAATTATTTGAATCTGCTTTTGGCTTAAATTATGAGCTAGGGTTAGTCATTACCTTGGCAGTTGTGGTTTCTTATACCTTATTGGGTGGTTTTTTAGCCGTTAGCCTAACTGACTTTGTGCAAGGCTGTATTATGTTTGTCGCGCTGATTTTGGTACCCGTTGTCGCTTTTCAAGAGTTTACCAGCGCCGACAAAATGATGAACTTTGCATATGAGTCAATTCCTCACTTTGGTGATGCAATGCAAAGCATTACCTGGCTTGGGTTGATTTCAAGTTTATCCTGGGGTTTAGGATACTTTGGTCAGCCACATATCATAGTGCGCTTTATGGCTATTCGATCGGTATCTGACATCAAAATAGCTAAAAATATTGGGATGACCTGGATGATGGTAACCATTATTGGTGCCTTGGCAACCGGCCTTGTGGGGATTGCCTATGCGAATAAATTCGATATGAAGCTGACGGATCCTGAAACCATCTTTATTGTATTTTCAGAGTTACTATTTCATCCAATGATCAGCGGATTTTTACTGGCGGCCATATTAGCGGCCATTATGAGTACGATTTCGTCACAGTTATTAGTGTCTTCAAGCTCACTTACTGAAGATATTTATCGAGTTGTTTCAAAGCGTGAGGCTAGTGAAAAACAAATGGTCAAAATAGGCCGATATGCTGTTGCAGTGGTAGCAATTGTTGCCAGTATGCTGGCCCTTGATCGTTCAAACAGCATATTGTCGCTAGTGAGCAATGCATGGGCAGGCTTTGGTGCGGCATTTGGTCCATTAATATTGTTTAGCTTATATAAGAAGAATCTGACTCATAAAGCTGCTATCGCAGGTATTGTTTCAGGTGCTGCAACCGTACTATTTTGGATATATGCTCCGGTGCTGTCTGACGGTAAAGCGTTAACGACTATCATCTATGAGATGATCCCAGGGTTTCTGGTAAGTAGTGCGGCAATATGGGTAATCAGTGCCCTGGATAGTGCTCCCTGCGATGACACGGTTGATACCTTTAATAAAGCAGGTCGCGTGCTGGCTCAACAAAGATAGGGATTGCAACATGGTAAATAAACACTGGAAACGCATTGTCGTTAAAGTGGGAAGTGCCTTAATTGCCCCCCACAAAAAAGGATGTAGCAGTCATTTTCTGTTGGGTATTGCACAGTTTATTGCTAACTGTCGTGCCCAAGGATGCCAAGTGGTACTGGTTTCTTCAGGCTCAGTTGCCGCTGGACGCCACTTATTTCCAAATGCCACATCCACAGATGTAACCACTAAAAAAGCAATGGCCGCCGCAGGCCAAGCTAGCATGATGGCTACATGGGAAAAGCTATTTGATTTTCCTACTGCACAATTGTTGGTTACCCATGGTGATCTTAGAGATCGTGAGCGGTATATCAGCATAAAAGACACGCTGTTTAGCCTGCTAGATAATGACTTATTGCCGATCGTTAACGAAAACGATGCCGTAACGACTGACAAACTTAAAGTGGGTGATAACGATAATCTATCGGCAATGGTAGCTGCAGCGGCAGATGCTGATGCACTTATCATTTGCTCAGATGTGAGTGGGTTATACACCAAAAACCCTAACATTCATGATGACGCCAAGTTAATTAAGCAAGTCACTAAAATCACCAAAGATATATATGCGATGGCAGGTGGTGCCACTAGTGATGTTGGAACGGGTGGGATGCAAACAAAAATTGAAGCGGCAGAAAAAGCCATTTCTCACGGAATTGAAACTGTCATCGTTAATGGTTTTGAGCCTGATACCTTCAATCAACTGTTAAAGGGACTTAACCCTGGCACCTTATTCACCCCATTTGAACAGCCCATGCAGGAGCATCTACATTGGATGACCCATACCTCGCAGGCTCAAGGTGAATTAATAGTCGAAAATGACTTCAACGGTAATTTAGAACAACACAACTCTCAGCTGACTAGCGGTGATGTGATTGCAATCAAGGGTAAATTCTCTGTAGGTGATACCATTTTAGTGCGCAAAGGCGATGGCACTAAACTAGCAAAAGCCAAATCAAACTATAGCAGTTGCCTACTTAATTTTATCGCAAAACAGGTCGACCAAGAGTTTGCTCATGATGTTGAGCAAAAAAATGGTCCGCTGATTTCCGAAAAAAATATCGCCATACTGGAATAATTATGAGCTTAATTAAAGATTTATCTAAAGCTGCTGCCGATGCAGCACATGCACTTGCCGCGCTTAGCACCGCGGAAAAAAATACCATCTTAATCGACATGGCAAAGGCGATTAGAGCCCATAGCGATGAGATTCAAACTGCTAATGTAATTGATATGGCAAATGCTCACGAGCTAAAACTAAGTGATGCCATGCTTGACCGTTTAGCAATGACACCTGAGCGTATTGATGCGATGGCAAAGGGCGTTGAAGAGGTTGCGGCATTGCCAGATCCTGTTGGCACACTTCGTGACATGGGCCAGCGTCCAAATGGGTTGATGATCAGCAAAATGCGAGTGCCATTAGGCGTGGTGTGCATGATTTATGAGGCAAGACCTAATGTTACCGCCGATGCTGGCGCTTTGTGTTTTAAATCTGGTAACGCAGTGATTTTACGCGGTGGTAAAGAAGCACTACAAACCAGCACAGTTATCGCCAATATTTTACAGACAGTATTAACACATCATGGATTGTCGCCAGCGTTAATTACCGTGGTGCCTTCACCTGATCGGGCATTAATGCTAGAACTCATGCAGCAGCGAGATTACATTGATGTGATTATTCCGCGTGGCGGAGAAGACTTGATTCATTTTGTCACTGATAACAGCAAAATTCCGGTCATTCAGCATTTTAAAGGAGTGTGCCATCTTTATGTTGATAAAGAGGCCGACCTTGATACTGCGATGTCGTTATTACTCAATGGTAAAACCCAGCGCACAGGTGTTTGTAATGCCTTAGAAGGGTTATTGGTGCATCAAGATGTGGCTGCTGAATTTTTGCCCAAAGTTGCAGTCGCATTAGCAGAACATCAGGTCAAAGTGAATGCTTGTGCAACATCGGCTAGCTACTTTGATGAGTGTAATGTATTGGCCGAAGATGATTTTGGCCATGAATATTTAGGGCTAGAAATTGCCATTAAGCAAGTTGAAGATGTCAATCAAGCGGTGACTCATATTCGACGTTTTGGCAGTCATCACACTGAAGTGATTTGCACCGCGAATGAACTAACCGCCACTCGTTTTCAACGAACTGTGGATGCATCTGTGGTTATGGTGAATGCTTCATCGCGTTTTTCTGACGGCAGTGAATTAGGTTTAGGAGCTGAAATTGGCATTGCAACCTCTAAGTTGCACGCTTATGGACCTATGGGGTTAGAATCGCTAACTACTGAAAAGTTTCTTGTTAATGGTGATGGTCAGGTTCGCGCGTAATTGAACTCATATTACAATACGGCTCGCTTGCGGGCCGTTCTCGCTTATTCATAAGCCCGTTATGGTCATCGCTAATACAGACAAATAGATTAAGCTTTGTTTTTTTAAATGAGAAGCATGAGCTTAAGTCATATTTCTGGTATGGTACGGCCAATAATGTAAGAGGTGATTATGGAAAAGTACGAGCAACTACTCGTTTCGCTGCGCCGTGTTATTCGAGCTATCGATATACATTCACGCCAGCTCAATAAACAGTCTGGGTTAACTGGCCCTCAATTGATGGTAATGCAGGCCATCGCGGCACTTGAACGTCCATTAGCAAAAGAGATAGCTCAAGCCGTTGCTTTAAGCTCGCCTACCGTTGTGAACATTATCGACCGACTTGAGGCTCGAGATCTTGTGTTACGTACTCGCAGCACATCAGATAAACGTAAGTGGCACTTGTCATTGAGTGATGCTGGTGTCGAGATTTTACGCAGCGCGCCAAAACCGCTACAAGAACATTTTATTAATCGTTATCAAAATCTTGATGAGTACGAGCAAAATCAGTTGCTGTCTGCCGTAGAGAAAATTGCTTACATGATGGATGCGCAAGAGTTAGATGCTGCACCTGTGTTATTAGTGGGGCAGATCCAAGAGGAATCGTGATATTCCGGGCGTTGATTTAAATTTCAGGGTTGTAAATCACGTGAGCAGATTTATAAAGTATGCAATACCGCAAATCAATCTCAAGCAATCCACTTAATTGTTCGATACATGCTCTATGAGAATTTTAATGGCTGTTGCTCTTGTGACGATGATTGCTTTTATGGCAATAACTGCGTTTTATTGGAAAATAGCAAAAGATGAAATTTTCTACCTTTGCAGTAATTTTTCATTTGGTGTAACGCAAGCAAGTGTCATTAGGCAACTCAATACCGCCGACTTGTCTCACTATACACACACATTGAATGAAAGCGGCTCTATTATTGTGTTGAGTAGTCAACTTTATTTCGTGACTAATCAATGCACTATTGAGTTAGACAAACATGAAAAGGTGGTGTTTGCCGCTTATCAGTAAACTACGAGCATTTCTTACTGTTTAGCGTTAACAGGCTATCTTTTGGCTGATAAGTTGAGCATTTACATCCTTGTCTTGTTTATCTATTAAAGTTGGTTATCTCAGTTACCCCGCAATTCGCTATACTAAGCAAACCTTCTTTCTCATGGTCAACAGACCTTAACTAAGTGAAGCATTATGACTGTTATATTTACCACCAATTTCGGTGATATTCAGATTGAACTGGATATGGAAAAAGCGCCTGTTAGCTCAAAAAACTTTTTAAAATACTGCCAAGAAGGCTTTTATGAACACACGATTTTTCATCGGGTGATTAAAGGATTTATGATCCAAGGTGGTGGTTTTAATGCCAAAATGAAAGAAAAACCAACCCATGATCCAATTGCTAATGAGGCCAACCGTGGCTTAAGTAATGTATTGGGTACCATTGCGATGGCGCGTACCGATGCACCGCATTCAGCTACGGCGCAGTTTTTTATTAATACTGCTGACAATACCTTTTTAGACCACACAGCCACCACCAATAATGGCTGGGGTTATGCAGTATTTGGTAAAGTAACCGCTGGCATTGACGTGGTGAAAGAAATTGAAAAAGTGAAAACCACAACAGTCGCAGGCCATGAAGATGTGCCTAAAACGCCGATTGTGATTGAAAAGGTCACCCTTGTTTAAGCATCATCATTTAGGTTGTTAAGGCAATAGTGACTTACATAGTTAAGATAAGCATGATTTTAGTCGTTAAGAGGTTTGCTATGGTCATAGCGACTTTATCTTAGGAGTGACGTTGAACTTATCCGCAGCAGATACACAGCAGCTTATTCAAGCTAAACAATTACTGGAAAATCCGGGTCTTGCAGCCAAAATGACTGATTTAATCGGCAAGCCCATTGAGCAAGGGTTTGCTTTGTTGCCTAAATCTATCAGTAACGGCATAGGTAAAGTGACAGAAATGGCATTAACCAAAGCCGTTGATGCGGCGCTGTTTACCTTAAAAGATGCGCAGCATACCCCATCATCGAATAAGTGGTATAAGCTTGGGGTTGCGGTAAGTGGCGGTGTTGGCGGATTTTTTGGATTAAGTGCATTGGCCATCGAGCTGCCTATTTCTACCACCATTATGTTGCGTTCTATTGCGGATATTGCCCGTAGTGAGGGCGAGCAGCTTAACGATCTTTCTACGAAAATGGCCTGTTTAGAAGTGTTTGCGTTTGGTGGTGAATCAACTGACGACGACCAAGCTGAAAAGGGCTATTTTGCGGTGCGTACCGTGCTGGCTAATTCTATCGCAGAGTCGGCTCAATATATCGCCACCAAAGGTTTTAGTAAAGAAGCCGCCCCTATGATGGTGAAAGTGGTAACCATTGTGGCCGAGCGCTTTGGTGTGCAAGTAACCCAAAAAATAGCAGCACAAGCTGTCCCCGCAATTGGTGCAGCGGGTGGAGCAATGATCAATACGTTATTTATTGATCATTTTCAGGATATGGCCAGAGGCCATTTTATTGTGCGTAAGCTAGAGCGACAATACGGTGAAGCGCAGGTTAGGCAAACCTATGATGCGCTTCCTTAGCCATTTTCCTCTCAATCGCTAACCTTTTTGGTTAACTAACTTTTGTTGGCACGCTTGTACACAATGAACGCCACAACGGCAACTAATGCAATGGCGGGTGCTAAATCCATTAAGTGATGAAATAACCCGACTGCCCCATGGCCTTCATGGGCTAAGGCTAACGTTGGTGTACTTGCTAGTGCTAACGCCGCGATTGTGTTTCTCATGTTCGTTCCTTATACGTTGTGTTTTCTATTGGCTAATACCAATGTGATTGACATCAATTAACCGGTAAAGTCGTTTATTCGGTATCCATTTCTAATTGCATTAGCATCATGTCTTCGCCATCCATAATGCGGGTGTCATTGCTTTGGCAGTGTGGGCAAATCACCGTTCTAGCAGTTTGCTCTGACTCGATACCACATTGGTTGCACATCAACAGCAAGGGCTGAATATGCATGTTGAATGTGGCATTGGCGCAAATGCCATCTAATTTAAATGTTTCAAATGCTTGCGATAACAGTGCGGGCTCAACGCCACTTAATATGCCTATTTTTACCTCAACCCTGCGAATCGCGTTGGCTTGATGTTGTTTGGCTAGGTCTTCGCACTGCTCGATTAATGCGCTGACAATTGAATACTCGTGCATTAGCAAATCCTTGGCAGTAATTCACCTTGAGGTAAGTCAAGGTAGCGATGGCTGCCCCAAGGTGTGGTTAATACCACTTTGCCACTGTGTGCCGATGTTGCATGACCAATAATGGCAGCCTGTTGGCAATGGCCGTATCGCTGCATCACTTCAATGGCGCCTTGTGCAATTGCCTGTGGCAGGGCAATAATAAAGGTGCCTTCATTGGCTAGGTCAAAGGGTTCAAAGCCAAATAGCTCGCATAAGCCTTTTACTTCATCCGCAACCGGAATGGCTGACTCATTGACATCAATCCCAATATTTGAAGCTTTGGCCCACTCATTTAGCACAGCCGATAAACCTCCGCGAGTTGCATCACGCATGGCGTGAATGGGGATGTTAGCGGCAATGAGTTGCTCGACTATCGGCCATAGCGTGGCGCAGTCGCTGGTCAGTTCAGACTCTAACGCTAAGCCTTCGCGCGCCATTAAAATTGTGGCTCCATGACGGCCAATATCGCGGGACACAATAATGGCATCACCGGCAACAATATTGTTTGCTGACACATCTGGGTAAATAATCCGCCCTATGCCTGTGGTGTTAATGAACAGCCCATCGGCGCAGCCTTTAGGAACGACTTTGGTGTCGCCACACACGATGCGCGCCCCTGACTGATGAAGCTCTGCTGCCATGCTGTTGACTATGGTAACTAAGTCATCAATGGCAAAGCCTTCTTCAATGATAAAACTGCAACTTAAATATTCGGGCTGGGCAGCCATCATGGCTAAATCATTGACCGTGCCTGCAATGGCCAGTTTGCCGATATTACCACCCGCAAAAAATAGCGGCGCTACGGTGAACGAGTCTGTGGTAAAGGCGACAGGACCCGACAAATGCAATTTCGCTGCATCTTCTTCACTGCAAAGAATAGGGTTGTTAAAGGCTTCAAAAAACACTGACTTAATCAGTTGGTCCATTTCTTTGCCGCCACCACCATGGCTAAGCTGCACGGTTTTTAATGATTTTGTCATAGGTTTACCTTTGCTCCTCGTTTAAACCACCATAACGATAATAGGCGTTGCAGGCGCCTTCAGAGCTCACCATACAACTGCCAAGCGGGGTTTCTGGTGTGCAGCCTCGGCCAAATACTTTGCAGTCTTTGGGGTTGGCTAAACCTCGTAGAATATCGCCACACTGACAGGCTCTGTGATCATCAATTAAGGTAACGGGTAATCGACCTTGGTAGCGCACTTCTGCATCTAAATGACTGAACTCAGGTTTAAGTTGTAAGGCTGACTGAGCGATGGGACCTAAACCGCGCCACCTAAACTCAGGACTGACTTGAAAGTATTTATTCACTAACTGCTGCGCTGCTTGATTGCCGTCATAGCTAACGGCGCGACTGTATTGCACTTCGAGTTCGGCTTTGCCTTGGGCTTTTTGAGTCACAATTTTTAGAATCGATTCCATGACATCAACAGGCTCAAAACCCGATACCACCACAGGGGTGTGGTAGTTATTGACTGCGGCTTGGTAAATTTTGGCACCGCTGATCACGCTAACATGCGCAGGACCAATAAAGGCGTTTACTTTGGTGTTTGGTTCGGCCATTACCGCATCAATGGCAGGGGGCACAAGCACATGGTTGATATGAAATATAACATTATCAAGTTGTTGCTTGATCACTTGCTCAACTAACACTGCGGTCATTGGGGTTGAGGTTTCAAAGCCAATAGCAAAAAATACCACGGTTTTGTCGGGATTATCTTTGGCGATCACTAGGGTGTCTAACGGGTCGTATATTGGGCGAATATCGCAGCCTTGAGAGCGAAACTTTGCCAAACTGCCATTTGAGCCGGGAACGCGGATCATATCGCCAAGACTGACTAAAATAACGTTGGGCATACTGGCCAGCGCTGCGGCATGATCAATGCGCTCTTTGGGCATAATGCAAACCGGACAACCGGGTCCGTGAATAAAACGAATATTGGCGGGCAGTAACTGTAATAAGCCATACTTCATTATGGTATGAGTATGGCCACCACACACTTCCATAATGTTGACATCGCCAGTGACTTTTTTCGCCTCAAGTGCAATGGCTTTAGCAAGGTGGTGTAAGGTGTCAGGATCACGAAACCCTTGATATAAATCCTTTAGCAGCATTAGAGAGTTACTCCTGCTCAGACATTTTTTCGACGATTTCTTGATAGAGTGCCAAGCTTTCTTGGGCGTCTTGCTGATCAATCTTGTTCATCACAAAACCGATGTGAATTAACACATAATCGCCAATGGCTAATGGGTCTGTGATCAAGTGACTACTGACACGTCTTTTTACGCCCAGGGTGTCAACTGTAACACTGGCATCATCGTGAACTTCAACAACTTGAGAAGGAACCGATAAACACATAGTTTTGTCCTTATCTCTTGTGTGTGGCTTGAGATTCTTGGTTCAGCGCAGCGTATTTGGTAGCCAGCCAATCAATGAGTGGCAATAACGACTCAGGTTGTTTGACCGAAATGGTCATAATTTGTGCATGAGGGTTGAGCTTGGCTAACTGTTGCTTAGCGCTGTCGATGCTGAAGTCAAAATGCGCTATGAGATCCGCTTTGGTGATAAGCACCAGATCAGCGCGGCGGAACATAACGGGGTATTTTTCTATTTTGTCATCGCCTTCTGGCACAGAAAGCAGAACAATATTTTTATGGGTGCCGACATCGTAGCTTGCTGGGCAAACCAAGTTGCCTACGTTTTCAACAAAGCAAATGTCCAGTGGTGCAAGGTCAATATGATGCAAGGCACCATGAACCATAAATGCGTCTAAATGACAGGCTGAGCCGGTTTGAATTTGATAAGCATTAATGCCTTTGGCGATGAGGCGGTCGGCATCGCGAGAGGTTTCTAGATCACCTTCAATTACCGCATAATGTAAATCCGTATACTGACAAAGGTGTTCTAATAGGGTGGTTTTACCGCTACCTGGGCTGCTCATTAAGTTGAATGCACACACGTGATGCTTTTCGAAATGCTCACGATTGTGCTGGGCTTCAATATCGTTTTTATCCAATATTTTATGAATAACCGATAAGGTTTTTTTATCATTCAACTGCGGGTTAGTATGCAGTGAGTCATGATGATGGTCATGGGTGATAGAACAACCGCAATCCTGGCACATAATCAAATTCCATAACTATGATTTATTGTTAAAGTATGCGTGATATTTCGCTTACAAACCTTGATTGATGTCAGGTTTGAAAGACTTTTTAGCCGAATGACATTTTTGAATGTTAATGTGTGATTTACATCTCATTTAAAGAGGGGCTTCGCCTTTTGGTGAGTCATTTTGGTAACTGCTTGGCCTTGCTTAGATCAATTTTGGGGTTTGGTGATATTAATGAGATCTATCCATTTACAGGCTGTTTTGATGAATGCTATACCACAGCTGGCCTAATGCTAAGCCACCATCATTAATTGGTACTTGATGACTTGGCAGCACTTGATGATGGTTTTGCTTGGCTTGGGTTAAACATAGACTTAATAAGCATTTATTTTGAAATACGCCGCCACTGAATACCAAGGGATATTGAGGGTACTGTTGCGCCAATGATAACGAGGCATTTGCGATAGCTTGAATAAACGCATCACATAAGGCTTGTTGTAATTGTGGCTGATTTTCGCCTGTTTGAATCGTATCAATAATCTGCTTGAACAAATCTTGGCTATCCCACTGGGTAATGCCTGTGCTGTTGTCGATAATCGGCTTAATAGTCAGCTTGTTTTGAAAACTTGAGGCAATTAAGGCGTGCTGGTTCAAAGCCGCTTGAGCTTCGACCAACATGCCTGCTTGGCCTTCAAATTGATTCGTTTGTATTAGATTTAACGCTACGGCAAGGGCGTCAAATAAGCGACCGACTGAGCGGCAATACACCCCATGATTGGTATTTTTCCATAAAATATGCAGGTTAGTCAGTTGTGTGTCACTGAGTTGATTAATGGCATGAATCGGTAAGCGACGAATATCAGCAAGGCTAAAATGCGCAAATAGTAAGGCTAATAAAATACGCACAGGTTGCTTAATAGCTTGTTCGCCACCAATCAGTTTAAACGGCGTAAAGTGAGCGAGGGTTCGATAACCTTGAGTATCCGCTAGCATGACTTCGCTGCCCCAAAGCGAGCCATCATCACCTAAGCCTGTGCCATCATAACTAAACCCCAATACGGTTTGCTGGTATTGATTGGCGGCCATAGTGGCAAGAATATGGCTGTAATGGTGCTGTACTTGTTGCTGCTTTACGGTTTTATGCTGTTGGCAATATTGCTGTGCCCAGCGGCTTGGTGCGTAATCAGGGTGTTTGTCGCTGATCACTGTGGAGGGGTGAAATCGTATAAACGTTTAAAGGTCGCTAGGCTACGCTCAAAGTACATTTGTGCTTCAAGGCTGTATAAGTTGCCAATGTGAGGCGAGAGAATTAAGTTGCGATCAAACCCAAACGCAATGGCATTTTTTTGCTGGCCGCCAACGGCAAGTACAGTGTTATTTTGCAGTTTGATGTTTCCCGTTGGTAAGGTGAGCGGGGCATAGCCTCTGGCAAGGCGGATCACTTGCAGTTGGCCATTGATCACTTGTACCACACTGTCATCACAGGCGTTAATAATGGGGCGGTCATGGTCAACCATGGCATCAATTACATGGCCTAAATTATCAAGTAGTTGCTTACCATCACAAATAATTGGCTCGCCACTTCGGTTAGCGCTAGTGGCCACAATGGGGCGATTAAATGCGGCCATTAATAAAACATGTAAGGGGGTATAAGGTAAAAATAGGCCTAATCTATCTATTTGTGGGGCAACAGCATCACTTAATAATTCGCTGACGGCTGATTTTTTTTGCATCACCGTGATCGGCTTTTCTGCGCTAGATAACACATCCCATTCCGCTTGTGTGCCTTGTACCAGCGTTTGTGCTTGTACAAGGTTATTCACCATAACGGCTAAAGGTTTGGCGGGGCGTTGTTTGCGTTGTCTGAGTAAATTGACGGCGTTGCTATTGGTCGCATCGCAAATGAGGTGAAAGCCACCTAAACCTTTTATCGCAATAATTTTGCCTTGGGCTAACAGTGTAGCCGTTTGCTTGATGACCTGTTGATTGCTTTGCTGCTCCGACTCGTGAACGCTGAATGTAAATGGTTCAAGCTGATGTTCGACTAATTGTAAGCTCAATTTGGGGCCGCAATTTGGGCAACTGACAGGCTGGGCATGGTAGCGTCTATCCATAGGGTTGGTGTATGCCGCTGCGCATTGGTCACACATATCAAAGCCTGCCATTGAAGTGTTGTGGCGGTCGTAAGGTAAGGCGTTAATAATGCTGTAGCGGGGCCCGCAATTGGTGCAGTTTGTAAAAGGATATTGATAATGACGATTAGTCGGATCGTGCATTTCTGCTAGGCAATCTTGGCAAGTACTTTTATCTGCCGATAGGGCAACAATGGCGTGCTCGTTGCCTTTGTCGCTTTCAATAATTGAAAACGTCCTAATAGGTTGTTCAACAATATGGTAGTCAGTTTTAATGGCATCAATACGCGCAAGTGGTGGTGGCGAGTGCTCTAATTGGTGTAAAAAATGATTGATGTTGGTGGGCTCGCCTTGCAGCACAATGCTGACACCACGGTGATCATTAAGCACACTGCCGGTGAGTGACAATTCATGGGCAAGCCGATACACAAATGGCCGAAAGCCCACACCTTGAACAATACCATTCACAAATATGTTGACCTGTTCAAATGCCATATAGGGTTCCTTATTTGCCTTGGGCATCACTAAGTCTAGCGGCGTCGTTGACGAAGGAATATCCCACCAACCGCCAAGTTAGCGCCTTCTAAGTCTAATTGCTTGTTGATCACTAAAGGGGTATTTTTGCCGACTCGCATTTGGATACGCTTGGCTAACACTGGGTTGTCAAACTCACTGCCCGCTAACACTAAGTGCTTGATGCCGATATTTTTGTCTAGGTGCTCAATCCAATTGCTGAGGTAGTCGGCCAAAGAGTCATGAAAGGCAAAGGCAAGCTTGCTGGTATCGGTTTCACCGGCAATGCGAAAGCTCATCAGGGTGCCTAAGGTTTTGCACCAATTCAGGCTGCGATAGGCTTCGCCTTTAGTCAGCGGGAAATCAATACGGGGGGCATTGGCCCCATTAAATCCCATGGCGTCGGCAATAAAGCTATCAGCTAATTGTTGTGTGATAGATTCAGGCGCATCGTGATACACCCGACAGCCGATGATGGCTGCGGCCACGGCCATTAAACTGGTCAGTGATTTAGTGTGAGAAGTTAGCTCGATATCTAATAAGGCGTTGTAGCTGTCGGGATACATTTGTTTAAATTTATCCAGTAAACCGCTTTCACGACTCTGGCTGAGCTGGTGGCAAATTTCATAACCCGAGTTAGGAATATTGGCCATTTCAAAAAATAGCTCGGCGTTACCTTCTTTGTCTAAGGCTAAAATTTGACTGGCTTGATAATAGCTAAAAAATAATATCGCTGCGTGTTTAGCTTTTTTGCATGGGTTAGGCGGTGACATGGTTTGTAGCCCTGCCAATAAAGCACATTGGGCGGCGTGTGACTCAGGTAATACTTGCTTGTGTTCGGTGTGAATTGCGCTCCAGCTAACCTGTTTATCTATGCTAGTGGCACAGTAGTTAATATTGGCGATTTGTGAGATGGCTTCATCATGTAATGGATTAAATAATACCTCACACTGGCCCGCTTTTACTTGTTGCTTTGCTATCCATTGCTCCGCTAATCGTGCTAGCTTCAGTGGCGGGTTTCCATGGTGTTCACCGGGTGGATTTGAATGTGAATACAGCCAGTTAATGCCTCGTTGGCGCAGTTTTTCGGTCAAAATAACTAATAAACGATTACTGGCAAACTGCACATCAACCAATGCCGTTTTAAAATGGGCTTTACCTGTGTCATTGGTCATTAAAGTGATGCAGGGTTTTTCAATGCTAGATAAGGCCAGTACTTGATGATCGCTTAAATGAAAGTAGCCATTTAGATCATTCGGGTTACAGACAATAATACTGGGTCGGTCTTTGGCACTTAATGGCAAGGCCAGTGACAATGTCATATTGTCATCGGGTAAATGTAAGGTACTGTTATTAAGCAGTAAATCTGCGAAGGCAAAAATGTCTTGTTCGCTTAATGACTTCTGCGCCACTGATAACTTAGTCTCGCCATGGCAGTGCGAGCAAGCTAAATTGATATTGGCAAACTGCTGGCTTTGGTTATCGCCAAATAAGGGTTGGCAGTGTTGACAATAAGGCAGTGGAGCATAGGGCGTTGGCTTGGTAAGACTCAAAGATGACTGTGGATATTGTTTGTGCTCAACTCGCTGAATGCGAGTATCTATCAGCCAAACCGATAATAAAAAGTCTTCAGCAATCTCTTCTGCTAGTTGTTCTAATTGGGCTTGCTCAGCGAAGGCTTCTAGTAGGTAATGGGTATTATGTTGTTCATCAGTAAACTGCGCAGCGCGAATGTCAATGGCCTTTCGGTCCACATATTGGTGGCATAAATGACCATAAAGCGCCACAGGTTGACTACATATGAATTCAAATTGGATGCAGTGGTTCATCTTCGTGACCTCGTTTATAAGCATCGGGAATCACTAAATCAATGCTGACAGCATCGTCTTGTGACAGGCTAAAACCTAATGCGGATAGATAATTTATCAAGGTTTTTTCCATGGTTGGCACTGCGGCATAAAGGGCGTCAGTTAAGCCGAGTGTCATAGGGACGATAACGGTGGGAATAACACCTAATACCTGGGTTTGCGGGCGGTCGCCAACCATATCCATCATGGTGAGGGTTTGCAGCATTTCTACTTCATGTGCGCTGCCTTGCCAGTCAATCTCAGCGGGTGCATGGTCAAAATCAAAAAAGAACACCTCACCGGCTTTGGCTTGGGCGCTGTTAACGGTATCAACCACAATCAACTGATCATACTGGCAAATAATTGGAATGAGCCCTTGCGCAAGGGTGCCGCCATCCATGATGTCTAACTGATGGCTAGGGTGAGTGAAGGTATATTTGTCTTTGATATAATTGGTAAAATGTACGCCGATACCTTCATCGGCGTACAAAACATTACCAATACCTAATAGTAATATTTTACTCACTCAGGTTAATGTTCCTTGTGGTAATCATATCCAGATACAATGGAGTCTACTGAGTTTTGTTTGAAGCGAATACCTGACCAAACCGCCATGTAAACATGAATAACCACAAACACAATAAATGTCCACGTTAGGTAGTGATGCCAAATTCTCACCTTGGCTAAACCGCCCATTTGAGCTGTTATCCATGCCGCGCTTTCCCACAGCATGCCGCCTAAGCCTAAGTGATAAACATTGGCATAAAGTACTAAGCCTGTAATGCAAATAAACAAAGCCATCAATGAGATTGCGACGTAAGTCACAAACTGCAGTGGCCCATAAACTCCTGCTTTATTTAAATGTCCCATCCAAAGATAAGACTTTAATTGTACTATCCAACTGTTAACGCTCATGACGTCTTTAAATGATCGTCTTTCAATATTATTGCGACTAAAGAAAAACAAATAAAAACGGACTAAGGTAACGGCTGTGAGAACAAAACCAAACACAATATGTGCAAAACGGATCCAACCTTGAACCAATACATCGGTTGATTCAGGCGCTACCAAAAACGGCCATGAGATATAAAACCCTGTTACCACAAGCACTAAAATCGCCAGTGCCCGTAACCAATGGAAAATCCGAATGGCTGGGGTAAATATCAAATGTCGTGTGTGGGTTGCTGTGTGTGCCATAAACCCTCCTTATTTAAGTCATCCAGCCAAATTAAAAACCGTTGGGGTCAATTTTGAACTGACCTAAGGTTTGTTTTTTGTAATCCATCACGTGTACCGAACATGCCATACATGGGTCAAACGAGTGGATAATTCGAATAACTTCAAGTGGTTTAGTTGGATCTTCGAGTTGCAAGCCAATCAAGGAAGCTTCATAGGGGCCCATTTTACCATTGGCATCGACAGGACCGGCATTCCAAGTGGTTGGCACTACGGCTTGATAGTTTTCAACTTTGGCATTTTTAATTCTGATCCAGTGACTTAGCATACCGCGAGGCGCCTCGTTCATGGCGTGGCCAACGTATTCTTTGTTTGGGTCTATATCAGGCGTGACATAAGTGGTTTCATCGGATTGCATGTTAGTTAACAGCGCATCAAACGTGCGTAAACTAGCTTGACCCACCAATACGGTTTGCAACATACGCGCTGCGGTTCGGCCTAAAGTGGTAAATAAGGCACCAATTGGCAAGCCGGTACGGGCTAATAAGCCATTTACCGCATCCACAACGATTGAGTTACCACGGGCATAGTTGACTAATAAGCAAGACAGCGGCCCAACTTCAACCGGTTCATCTTGGTAACGAGGTGATTTGACCCAAGAGTATTTGCCGTCTCCATCAAGGGTGGGTAATTTGCCATAAACCGTATCGCGTTCAACAAAGCCGGTGTAATCAGGGACCGTGGTTCCATCGTAGGGATGTTGAGCACCTTCTGCTTTGTACCAAGCGTGGGTAACATCTTCTTTGATTTTGCTTGGGTCAATATCGCTAACGCCTGCTAAATCACCGTTCATAATGACACCTTGCTCAAACAGGTATTCACCATCAGCCATGATAAAATCGTTAGTGCATAAGAAGTTACTCACATTAACCCCGCCTAATACACTCGGTTCATTGCCAAAGGCTTCGGCTGCCATAACGATGTCGGCTTGATAGGCGCGTTCAATAAAGTCTTGAACAATAGCGTGTTTTTGCTTCCATTCTTGTAGACGCGCTGGGCTTAACATGTCGCGCACTGAGGTTACACCACCCACAACAATTGATTGTGGATGCGGTGATTTACCGCCAAAGATGGCGAGCATTTCCGCCGCAACACGTTGTACTTCAAGTGCTTTTAAGTAGTGAGATAGGGCAATAAGGTTTTGTTCAGGGGTAAACTTATAGGTGCCATTACCCCAATAAGCGTTAGCAAAAGGACCTAATTTACCGGTTTCAACAAACCCTTTAACACGCTCTTGTACCGCGCGTAACTCGCCTTCACCGGCGGCGATCGGTTTGTCTGTGTATTGTAAGGCAACTTGTGCCGCAACCGCAGGATCGGCACTTAATGCCGACACCACATCAACCCAGTCTAAACCGTGTAAGTGATAAAAATGCACTATGTGATCATGCATATAAAGTGATGATTGCATCAAGCTACGTAAATATTTGGCATTCAGTGGGATTTTAACTCCAAGAGCATTTTCAACGGCCTCGGTACCACAGCGATAATGCGAATAAGTACATACCCCACAAATACGTTGCACAATAAGCCCAACATCCATTGGGGTTCGGCCTTTTAAGATAACTTCAATACCGCGCCATAAGGTAGATGATGACCAAGCCTTGGTGATTTTGTTATTTTCGTCGACTTCCACTTCAACACGTAAGTGACCTTCAATACGAGTGATGGGATCAATAACGACTCGTTTACTCATGATTATTCCTCCAATGGCTTAGCAAATAAACTGGCAACGGCGTGTGCGCCAATCCCAACAACTGTGGCACCTAAAATGACTGCTCCAACGGTGTCAGCGGTTGCATCTATGCCATGTAATAATTGTCGTCCAAGTGGCCGTTCAAAGTCGGCCATGTCATCCCAAAAATTCGGTTCAGAACAGCCCATACAACCGTGTCCAGCTAATACAGGCCAGCTGGTATGATGGTTGAAGCGTTCAGTTGGGCAGTTGTTATAGGTGTAAGGGCCTTTACAGCCAACTTTGTAGAGGCAGTAGCCTTCTTTAGCACCATGATCGCCAAAGGTTTCAACAAATTCACCAGCATCAAAACGACCACGACGTTCACAGTTATCATGTACCCGAGCGCCATAGGCCCATTTAGGGCGGTTAAACATGTCTAAAGCTGGTAATTTGCCAAACATGATGAAGTACATCAGTGTGCCAACAATGTTCTTCTCACTCGGTGGGCATCCTCCCAAGTTGATTACTGGTTTATCAACAACTTCATGGACGCCTTTAGCCCCTGTCGGGTTAGGTGAAGCGGCTTGAATTCCACCAAATGCTGCACAAGTTCCTACCGAGATAATGGCAGCAGCACCTTGGGCCGCTTGTTTAACAATATGCAAACCTGTGTGACCTTTACAGCCCACGGTGAGATAAGCGCCATTGTTGGCGGTGGGCACCGCACCTTCTACAGCAAGTAGGTAGCGACCTTGGTAGGCTTCTAAAGCATGTTCAAGGTTTTCTTCTGCTTGCCAGCCTGCTGCAGCCATTAATGTTTCGTGATATTCAAGAGAGATATGGTCAAAAATGAGGCTGTCTAGATTAGGGGTGTCGGTACGGATAAGTGATTCTGAGCAGCCTGTGCATTCGGCCATATGTAGCCAAATTAACGGCACTCTGTCGGCCAGCTCAGCGGCTTGTGCAACCAAGTTACTAAAGGGGAGAGGCAGTGCCAGCATGGCGGTGACCGCAGCGCTCCATTTAATGAAATCTCGGCGACTAATTCCATTTTCAGCCATTTTTTGTTCTAAAGTGATCTGCTGTCTTGGGGCAAATTGGCGTAAGTATTCAAGACGCTTTTTGCCTTGCTCAAAGAGCGCTGCATGGGTATCCATAAGCTAACCTTCTAATCATTGACACTATGGGTTAATTTTTATCCATTGGATACAATATTAAGTAGACTTAGCTTGCTTCGATTTGATGCAAATCAATTGTTTATACGATGGTGTGTTATTGCTTTATTTGGTAGTTGTTAATTGTGATGTAGATCGAGTTTTGTCGAGTCAATTGGACATTTTGTCCTTTGTAAAAAAATTTTGTGATGTATGTCAGATTATTTAACCTGAGCTACGGATAAGAGATTAGCTAACACACTAATTTATTGTGATGTATGTCAGGTTATTTGCGTTACGTCGACACTTATTGCTGAGAGGCACTTGGCTCAAACTATTTGAGCAAAGTGCCATGACTGACTAGTTGTGGTTTTGCGGTTATTTTCTCTGCGATATTACGGATTAGCTATCGGTAATGAAACAAAAATGGTGGTGAGATTTTGTAAGTCATCAACGGAGAAACGAACATTACCTCCTTGGGCTTGTGTAAGCATTTTGGCGGAATATGTTCCTAAGCCTGAGCCATTGGGTTTACCGGACGACACATATTTATCCCAAAATGTATCGCGTATTTCTTCGGGAATAACGCCAGAGTTTTCTATTTTGATGCTGATCATGGCATCTTTTTGTTCGCAGTGAATTGCAACTTTGGTTCGCATTTTAGCTGCTTCAAAGGCATTTTTGATCAAATTTAATAGCAGTGAATAAGTTAAAATCGGATCGCCCATCACATCAAATTCTTGATTAGGATCCTCATCAGGAAGTTGGTAAGCAACAAGTTGTTTGTGACGAAAGGTCACATGCATCACATTCAAAATCCGTTTAATGACATGATGAATAGAGAATCGCTCGGCTTTTAATTGAAAACGGCCAGTTTCAATTCGATATAACACTGAAAAAAGGCTAATCGTATTGATGGATTGTTGCGCCATTTCTTCAATAAGGTTAATTTTGGTGTGTAACTCTTTCGGGTAGCTCTTATCTTGAGCGATCCGTTCTGCCATCGTGCTTATCGCAACCAAAGGGCCTTTTAAGTCGTGATGGACAATATCTTCAACGCTGTCTTTTAACTTCGCCATTGCTAACATGTTGTCATAGTTTGCTTGCAGGTCGCGCTGTAAATTGACGGTGGCTAATAAGTTTTTGACTCTTAACTTTAAAATATCAGGCTGAACCGGCTTGGTAATATAATCAACAGCTCCACCTCTTAAACCTGCTAACTGATTTTCTAGTTGAGTGAGTGCGGTCACAAACACCACAGGGATTTGGTCTGACTGTGGATGTTCTCGCATGGCTTTGAGCACTTGGTAGCCGTCCATATCTGGCATCATGATATCCAGTAGTACTAGATCGGGTGGGGTTGGCGATTGGCAAATTTTTAACGCTGCTGCGCCGTTTTTGGCAAAACGAATTCGGTAATCATCTTTTAATAAACCCACTAGATAAGATAAGTTATCAGGAATGTCATCGACAATTAAAATGCTGTTTTTTTCATCCATCACTGGGGGGGCGGGCACTTCATCCACTTCTTTGGGCGCAAGCTGTTCAAACAGATTTTTGCGCTCAGCCTTTAAGGCTTGTAACACTCTTGTTTGCAGGGTTTTAGCAGTAAAGGGTTTAGCGATAATGTTGGAAACATTGTATTTAATGGCTTGCTTAACCATGTCTCTATTAGTATTGGCGGTGACTAAAATGACAGGTATTGAATGCCACCTCGGGCTTGAACGCATAGTTTGCAATACATCAAGCCCATTACCACCGGGCATTAGCCAGTCTAACAGGACAATATTGACGTCATTATTTTCGAGTGTTTCTATTGCTCGGCGGCTGTTTTCTACCTGTAATACACGACCAAAACCATGTTGACGTAATTGCTCCATCATTATTTGACGCAGCGCATCCATGTCTTCAATAATCAACACTGTCATCTGGTTCAATTGCATAGCATTATTCCCTCACTCGGTTTAAGGCACTCGATAATTGCGCTAGTTTTTCTAAGGCAAGATCAAATTCAAACTGTTCTATGTCATTTTTTAATGATTTAAGTACTGCTTTGTGTGGCGTTAGCTGATTGACGCCATCGAGTTGATTCACCCAGTCTAAAGCTTGAGTGTTATATTGTTCTAAACACGTTTGTAACTCTGCCAGCATTTGGCTTATCGCATCATCATTGAGTTCACGCTTTGTCACTGTCTGTTGATTTTTTTGATGCCAGTTATCTAAGTCGGTTAATAATTGTGTTAGCTCTATGTGTAAACTGTGCAGCTTGCCATCCACTGTATTCCAATCGATTGAGTCACTGTCCTTTATCTTTAACTCAACTTTAGCTAGTTGCTGACTGGCATCGTTTGCCCCAACATTGGCCGTAACCCCTTTTAAGGTATGAATGCTAATTTTCAGTTCGGCTGCGTCATTATTCTTGAGTGCTTGAGTTTGCTGTTTAATTAGGGACTCACAGGTTTGAATAAATGATCGCAGTAGTTGCAGATAAAGTTGTGAATTATTGTCACAGTTCATCATACCGCGCTTAGTGTCTAACCCTTTAATTTTTGGCAATTTGATTGAGATATCATCATTTTTGATTTGTGGCGGCAATGGCTGCTGAGTTTGTGGTGTTATCCAGCGCGCCATGATGCTGTAAAGATCTCTTACATGCACAGGTTTATTGATTTGATCGTTCATTCCTGAAGCAATACCTTTATCTACATCCTCTTTCATCGCATTGGCAGTCATGGCAATAATAGGTAAATTGGCAAATTGCTTGTCAGCCCTGATGCGCCGTGTTGCTTCATACCCATCCATGAGTGGCATTTGGCAATCCATTAGTACCCCATCAAATCGCTTGTTTTGGACTAATTCAACGGCCTCGATACCATTGTTGGCGAGGGTGACTTTAATGCCAGCTTGTTGTAATAGTTCTAAGGCTAACTCTTGGTTGAGTAGATTGTCTTCAACCAGTAATACTTCCGCTCCTGATAATTTATATTTCATCTCTAAAATAGGCTGGTCGCCCAGTAATACGCTGGATGTTGGCTTATTACCGGTGACTAGCACAATCAAGGCATCAGCCATATTTGAAGGGGTTAATGGCTTAGCGAGTGATATAATTTGGTTGCTATTGCTAATGATATGATTTACTTCATCTTGTTCGGATATTCTATGAATAATCACCATTCGAGATTGAGGGCTTGATGCCAGTGCTGTGAGTAATTCGTCGCTACAATGTTGGTAGTCACAGATTAGATAGAAAGGTGCTGATGCATCAGCGCTTTGCATATGTTGGTTTATCTCTTCAATGGCACTTGGCACATCGTTAATTTTCACATCGATACCGAAGTAATTCGCATGTTTCATCAGGTAATCAGTAGTGATTTTGGGTAGGCCTAACATGGTAAATGAGCAATGTTTGGTGTACTCAAAACGTGCAGCTGGATCATGATATCTGCCTTCTTGCAGCGTCAGTTTTAAGTAAAAACGGCTACCTTTGCCTTCTTCACTTTCAAACCACACTTCTCCGCCCATAAGATTTGCCAGACGCTTACAAATAGCCAAACCCAGACCAGTGCCGCCATATTCTCGCGATGTGGAAGCATCAACTTGTTCAAACGAACCAAATAACTTGGCTTGTTTGTGTTTAGGTATACCAATACCAAAATCTTCGACACAAAAAAGCAGTTCGACATCGGTGCCATTTCGTTTAGAGGTACTTCTAACGATGATGTTGCTGTCTGGGTGAGAGAATTTAGCTGCATTATTACAGAAATTAATCAGTATTTGCCCTAAACGCATACTGTCACCCTTGAGGTAACGGGTATAGTCTGATGGGAAATCAAACAGTACCGTGATGTTTTTCTCATCGGTTTTAAAGCTAATGATATTGGCTAAATTACTTATCACCTCGTACATATCAAATTCAGCATTCTCAAGATCCATTTTATCGGCTTCAATTTTTGAAAAGTCTAAAATGTCATTCAGAATACCTAATAAGGAGCTTGCTGCACGATGTACGTTATCAACATAGTCTCGTTGTTTTCCTGATAAATCGGTTTGTAATGCTAAATACGACATGCCAAGAATCGCATTCATGGGGGTGCGAATTTCATGGGACATGTTGGCTAAGAAGTCAGACTTAGTCTGCGCTGCTGCTTCAGCAGCTTCTTTGGCTATCGCTAATTCTGATTGGATGAGTTTGTCATCGGTAATATCTAACGCCCAGCATAGGTTTGCATTTTGACCGCCGTGAATTGTGGGATAAGCGGTAATGTGAACATCAATAGTTTTGCCATTGGGTTTGATTAATTGGCTTTCAAATTCTTGTGCTTGATTCACATCCAATTGGGATATTTGCTTAAAATCCTCAGGGTTGCTAAACATCTCTGCCACCTGCTGGCCCACTGTTAGTCCTGTCATTTCGGTCATGCGTCTATTGGCATAACGGCAATTATTTTTAACGCATATCCAAACCCCAATCGGGCTTTTACCTAAGATGCTTTGCAGTACATCTCGCTCTTGAATTAATAATTGGTTAATGCGCAATCTTTCACTGATGTCATTAAATGAGCCTAAAATACATTGCTCACCTTCTAACTCAATCACTTTTAACGTGGCTTCTATGGGAATATTTTGGCCAGCTGAATTTAGCATTTCGCATTCGTATTTTAGGGTGCCCTGTTGTAATACTTTTTCGAGTCGACCAATTAATATGGCATGTGCATCTGAGGATTCTATGGCATAGAAATGAGTGAGTGGCTCACCGATTAAGTCATTTTTATCTGTGTATAACATTAAATCGAGTAATGATTGATTACAGTCGAGGATCACTCCGTTCATATTTGATAGCATGCATGCTTCAATAGAAACGTCGAATAATGATTGGAACTTAGCGCGACTGAGATTAAGTTGTTCTTCAGTCAGTTTTCGTTGTTCTATTTCTTGATTTAGGCGTCTATTCCAAAATCCGAAGACACTAAAAATCACCAAAAGAATAATAGCTAAATTGATCGCCCAATTAATTACTCGTTGTTTTTTAATGCCAAAATCGAACTTAGCATTTATCCAGCGGTCTTTAATGCCTTGCTTTTTGCGAGAAGAAATTTGCTCAAATGCTTTATTTAAAATACTTTGCAGTTCTGGTAAGTCTTTTCTGATGCCTAATGCCATGCCAAAACGATAATCTGATAAATCAACAATTTGTAAATCCTGTTGCCCAAAAGCTTCTAACATCTTTACGGCAAGTGGAGAGTGAACAAAAGCGGCGAAAACCTCTTTGTGGTTGACTGCCTTTAATACATTTTCAAGATTAGAATAAGCAACAACAATGAGCTCGGGGTGATCAAGTTTTAATTGTAACTCAGTAATATCTTCAGCAATAACAGCCACTTTTTTGCCGACCAGGCTTTCAAGCCCGATAATATCATTTACCTCATTTCGGGTGATTAGTACCGGCGAAAAATGAGCCAAAGCCTGAGTAAATAGCATCTCCTCATCACGGGCATAATGATCCGTAACTGGTGTTAACATATGCAATTTTTTGTCACGAAAGGACTTGAGTAACTCGTGCCATGTGGCTGCGGTAGAAACCTTAAATTCTATTGGTACTAAGGGTTTTATTTCTGCAATAAAGTCAGCAATTAACCCTCGGTGCTCACCACTATCGCTAATAAATGCAATCGGAGCCATATCTTGGTCGACACCTAAGTTAACTACAGGGTTATTTCTAATAAATGTCAACTCTTCCTTAGTTAACTTGGCTAAAAAAAGCTTGGTTTCTTCAATAATAAGTAGCTTAGAAACATTAAAGTCTGGTAATAACATATCAGGATTGTATGTTAATGATATATCTTTAAATTCAATAGCTTGTCCGTTTATATCTAGCAGAGGAAGATAGTTTTTGTAGTTACTAGGGTTAAGTATGACCGGTGGAATAACATAGTCAAACCCTTGGTTACGAACTTCATTATTATTTAAATAGTCAAATAGCAATACAGTGGCAAATGCGCCCATCATATCGGCACCGATTGCCGCCGCATTAATGTGTTTTTTAGGGATATCATCAGTAAATTCTGGCTGCCAGCTCAAAGCGCCTATTAACGGTCGGTTTGCAAGTTGCTGGCCTGCTATTTGGGAAATTGCGTCGGCCATCTCAGCATTCATTGCAATTACCACATTTAAATGCTTATTGTTAATTAGAGTTTCTTTGTACACCTCCTTGGCCTTTTGTGGATCCCAATCTGCATACCGAACCTTTATTTCAGCATTTTGCCAGCGAGCGGAGACATAATCGGTGAGCTTTTTTGTTCTTGCTGCAACCACCTTATCGTCTTGATTACCAGCGATAAGCAAGATGTTTGGCTGCCAGTTAGGATCATTTCTAGCAGTCAGTAGGCTTTCAAGTAGTGCTATTTCGGTATTAGGGGCTCTACCAAAACGGCCAACCCAATTTGGAGTATTGGCTTTTTGAATCAGTTTAGGATCACTACTATTTCCGTTAATACTGATGATCGGAATTTGGTGCAATTTGGCTTTGCTTAAAACCTGATCAAGTATGTCGTCATACTCAGCAAAAATAATGCCATCAGGCTGTTCTGCGATGGCTTGCTGTGTAAGATTGAGTACACTTTTTGTAGTCCCATTGCCGTAGATAACCTTAAGGTTAACGTTGATGTCATTGGCTGCAAATTGTGAAAATTTAGCAATGTCTCGCCAAAAAGGACGATCATTGCCTAAAATCATAGTGATATTTTTAGACTGACTTTGCTGCAATTTTTCAATGGCTGAAATTTGAGGCGTCGGATCTGCTTTGGGTTTACTTGCTTTATTTTCGCTGATGACATCAATGGACAAAATGATTAATGCAAAAGCGCACAAGTATAAGGCACCTATTAATATGCGTTTAGCTTGGGTGGGGATTGCACTAATGCTCATCATTAGGTTTCCTTAAAGAATATTTAGAATAAATTTGTGCCATGGTGTTGGATTAAATTCAGCGTACGACTCTTTGTTTTGTGAATTGAATTTTTGGTGATTGTTCGCGCTGGTCTATTATTTATCTACTTATGTGCATGGTTAAGATCCACTAAGGTATCTATACTAGAGCTAATAAATGCACACTTTGTCTATTTTGGCGATAAGTTGCGCTAATTATATACATTACCGGACAGTAATTAAGCTTTATCGTTTGTTTGGATACCAATTGTTACAAGCTTTGTGAGTGTTGTTTGGGTTGACGTTTAGTTATGCTGAATGCGTGATTTATTTGTTGCGATGGCGTGGCCGAATGTTGGTGGTTGGTTATAAAATAGCCGTAAGTTGCAATTTGTTACCTTGTGTGATGAATAAATGTTTTATATTTACTGGCCGCCAACTTGGCTGCAAATTTTGTTAACACCTCAGCAGGTAGGATTTAACAATTTAGGCTCACTTTGATGGTGTTTATTTTTGTTGAATTTAAGGTTGCAACATGACGGTTAATGAACTGACTACAAAACCTACTATTTTAGTTGTTGATGATATGCCGGATAATATTCGTATTATTCATGGTGTCTTATCGGATCAATTTATTATTCGCGCAGCCACATCGGGTCAAAAAGCCATTGAACTAGCACAGGTACAGCCATTACCTGAGTTAATTTTATTGGATGTCATGATGCCATTAATGAATGGTTTTGATGTTTGCAAGCATTTAAAAGCCAATCCGGTTACCAGCCGCATTCCGGTTATTTTTGTTACCGCGAAAACGGAAGATTTAGATGAGCAAACTGGATTAGAGTTAGGCGCGGTTGACTATCTTTCAAAGCCTATACGACCTGCCGTGTTAAAAGTGAGGGTCAAAAATCAATTAGCACTGTCCAACCAAGCAAGACAGCTTGAAGAGTTAGTTCAGCAGCGCACCAAAGAATTAGAGCAAACACGCCATAAAATTATCCTTAAATTAGGTCGAGCAGCTGAGTTTAGAGATAATGAAACTGGATTGCATATTGTGAGAATTGGCCATTTAAGCCGAATGTTAGCGCAGCATATTGGTGCGACTGAAACATGGTGTGAGCTGATTTTACATGCCTCGCCTATGCATGATATTGGCAAAATTGGTATTCCAGATGCTATTTTATTAAAGCCCGGAAGATTGACTGATGATGAGCGCACCATAATGCAACAGCATCCTGTGCTTGGGGCTGAAATCTTGGGTGATGATGACAATGCTCCCTTGTTGGTCATGGCCAAAGAGATAGCTTTATGTCACCACGAATATTGGAATGGTAACGGTTACCCTCAAGGCTTGAGTGGTAAAAACATTCCCTTAAGTGCGAGAATTGTTGCCATTGTTGATGTATTTGATGCACTGACTTCAGCCAGACCCTATAAGCAGCCTTGGCCAACTCAAAAAGCGCTAGATTATATTGCGGATGGGGCTGGTAAGCAGTTTGATCCTGATTTGGTCACGGCCTTCTTACAATGTCGTGAACAAGTGGAACAAATTAAATTGCAGTTTTGGGAACCGGATGCTGAATTTGAGTTAACCTAGCTGTTTTGCGTTACTTGGTTAATTTAGGTCACTTTGATGGTATCTAAATATTGTTTTTCAAGGGCTTTCAATAAATGAAAGCCCTGTTTGTTTTTGCAATTAGTAACAAATTAAATTAGCTGCCACTAAACTGTTGCTGTAGGTTGGACGTATTCTGGTTTAATTATTTTTGCAATGGAAGGTCGAATAATGAATAGCAGGTTGTTGCTAATTGCAGGTTTGCTGGCATGTCCGTTTACGGTATCTCAGGGTGTTGCGGATACGAGTGTTAATTTTTCCACCATTTCCCACCAAGCTGATTTTGAATTAACTCAACCCATTATTAGTGCCAATGTACTGAGTCTCCCTGGCAAAGAGCTATTAGCTTTTGGTGTGGATGATAAACGTCAGCGCTGGCTTGCCATCTATGGTTTATTGCAGATGGATAACATTGAGCCACAATTGGTGCTGCTCGATAAGGTGATACTCAGTCATGACTTGTTTCGTTATGACATTCTTGATGCCGATGAGCTCAAACTTGCCGCCACCAATGCTACTGAATTGCAAACCTTGTATTTTTTAAACTCGCAAGCATTATTGCAATATCTACCTGCTAGTCAGACAGCTATCGATAAGCCAAAGTCTGCCAATCAAAATGGTCGAATAGAAGAGGTTGCCGCTGTTAATTCGATTACCATTCTACCTCGTGGTGACTTTATTTCTCGCGGTGATTTTGTTGCGCATATTAATAATGATGCCATTGCGGATGTCATCATCAGTGACTTTAGGACAGCGCATTTATTGTTAGGTACACAGCAGGGGGAGTTTGCTCGACAATCCATTCCTATATTGCCGATTGTTGAGCTTACCAGTGAGGGGCGGAGTACAGCCAAGCACCGCTTTATCATACCGATATTAATTTCGATGGCTTACAAGATATTGTTAAGGTCGGAGAGGGAATGTTGGAGGTATTTTATCAACTTCCTTCTGGGCTTTTTGCCGCCAATGCAGAATATTTATCGGTAAGTCAGCCTATTAGTGGTGTGAACTGGTGGAATAAGCGTGATGCTTATGGGCGTCCGCTAGATCAAAGTGATTTGTTGTATCGCAAAGTGGAAAAAATTGCCGACATAGATGGCGATAAGATTACCGATCTAGTTGTACGTTACACCAAAAGCTCGGGGGTGTTTGATCGCAGTAATGATTATGAGATTTACCTTGGAAGCAATGATGAAGGCAAGTTAGATTTTGGCCGTGAACCTTCAAGTATCATTCGTGCTGAAGGCACGTTAACCGATTTACAATTTATTGATTTAGATAATGATAACCGCCTAGAGGTGCTGGTATCAGGTTTTGATATTGGCGTGTCACAAGTGATTGGTGCCTTACTGTCAGGTAGCATAGACCAAGATGTTTATCTGTTTAAAATGGATCAACAAAGTCGCTTTAAAGATAAAGCCAATTTGACTAAACAAGTGCAACTGAACTTCAGTTTAACTTCTGGCCAAAGTGGTAAGCCGGTGGTGACTTTAGGCGATCTTAATGGCGATGGTTATGATGAGCTTATTCTGTCAAATGATGATAATGAGCTAAAAGTCTTTTTTGGCCAATTCGGTAACATTCCTTTTAGTAAAAGTAACCAAACACTCACCATGACATTGCCAAAAGAGGGCTCAATGGTATCGCTTGGTGATATTAATCTTGATGGTAAAGACGATATTTTATTGCAATATGGCCGCCAAGATGACAAAGCACTGCAACGGCAGATTAAGGTATTACTTAGCCAATAATCTGGTTTAACAATCCTTTATATCAAATTGTTGATTTACCATAACGGTATAACAATCGAAATAAATAACTGATAACAGCCTTAGATTTTTAGATTGTAAAATAACTACTTATCAAAATTATGCCTGCTTATCAGGTATTCCCCTAGGCTGTCGCTGTTCGCTTATTAACTGTTATTGGTATTTTTAGGGTATTTATATCAGCAAATACTGAAAGTGATGTCGATCGCAAAATGACTTATTGAAATCAAAATTTCCTGTTGATTTTATCACTAGAGTGTACACTAACCTTAAACATGTAAATATTATACATGATTAAGATTAGGAGAGTATATCCATGTTCTGTGTTCAATGTGAGCAAACAATTCGTACCCCGCAAGGCAATGGTTGTAGTTATTCTCAAGGTATGTGTGGCAAGTTAGCCTCTACCTCAGATTTACAAGACTTATTGATTTACATGCTGCAAGGTGTTTCTGCTTATGCAGTTAAAGCCCGTGAATTCGGTATTGTTAACGCAGATGTTGATACATTCGTCCCTAAAGCATTTTTTGCGACCCTAACAAACGTGAACTTTGATGACGATCGTTTGGTGGGTTATGCCCGAGAAGCACAAGCTTATCGTGAACAGTTAAAAACGGCTTATGTTACGGCTTGTGAAGCTAACGGCCAAACACCTGTAGTGATAGCAAATCAAGGTCAAATTAATCTTGCTGCTAGCAAGCCTGAAATGCTTGAACAAGCGCCTGTCGCATTACCTAATCGTGGTGATGTACATGAAGACATCATGGGGTTGCGTTTATTGTGCCTCTACGGGTTAAAAGGTGCTGCTGCGTATATGGAGCATGCACGCGTACTGGATCAAACTGATGTTGATGTAGCTGGCCGCTTCCATGAAATCATGGCGTTTTTAGGTGAAGATTCTATTGATGCTGACAAGTTATTTACTACCGCGATGGGCATTGGTCAGCTTAACTATCGCGTGATGGAAATGCTTGATACTGGTGAAACCTCAGCATTCGGTCATCCAGAGCCAACTGTGGTAAATACTAAGTCTATTAAAGGTAAAGCTATTTTAGTATCTGGTCATGATATGAAAGATCTAGAGCTAATCCTGCAACAAACCGAAGGTAAAGGGATTAACGTGTTTACTCACGGAGAAATGTTACCGGCATTAGCATACCCAGCATTTAAAAAATACTCTCACTTAGTAGGTAACTACGGTAGTGCTTGGCAAAATCAGCAACAAGAATTTGCGACATTCCCTGGTGCTGTTGTAATGACTTCTAACTGTATTATTGACCCAAATGTGGGTGACTATTCAGATCGTATCTTTACCCGCAGTATCGTTGGCTGGCCTGGTGTAACTCATGTTGAAGGCGATGACTTTAGCGCTGTGATTGATAAAGCGCTTGAGCTAGAAGGCTTTAAATATGATGAAATCCCACACTCGATTACGATTGGTTTTGCGCGTAATGCATTAATGGCTGCGGCACCCACTGTAGTTGAAAACGTCAAAAATGGTTCAATCAAACACTTTTTCTTAATTGGTGGTTGTGACGGTGACAAAGCTGAACGTAGCTATTTTACCGATTTGGCCAAATCTGTACCTGATGATTCACTTATTTTGACCTTGGGTTGTGGTAAGTACAAATTTAACAAACTTGAGTTTGGCGATATCAATGGTGTGCCACGTTTACTTGATGTTGGCCAATGTAATGATGCTTATTCAGCCATTCAATTAGCATTAGCGTTAAAAGATATTTTTGAATGTGACATCAATGATTTGCCATTAAGCTTGGTATTATCTTGGTTTGAGCAAAAAGCGATTGTGGTGTTATTAACCTTATTATCGTTAGGGGTAAAAAACATCCGTACAGGTCCAAGTGCACCGGGTTTCTTAACTGATAATCTTGCTAAGATCTTAGAAGATCAATTTGGTTTACGCACTACCACCGACGTTGAATCAGATTTAAAAGCAATGATGACAGCGGCTTAATCATCTTCTCTGTGGCGATATCAGCTTCATATGATATCGCCTTTTTTGTTCTTTTTTCTGCTTATAGGTGTCACATGACTCGCTCAGGATTTTCATTTTCAGCTGCTTTATCATCTGCCCATGCCAAAGATAAACCCGAAAAGTCCCAAGACTCTGTTAAGCAAGCCTCGTCGCCACCTAAAGCCGCTTTTTCATTTTCTGGGGCGCTATCGGCTGCGCAAGCAGATAGCAAACTGAAAACAGCAGCTAAGCCTGTAGGGTTTTCATTTTCGGCAGCATTATCAGCTATTGATGATGAAGCAAAAGAGTCAGACGTTCAGGTTGAAGACACGCCCAAAGCAACGACACTTAGCAATGCAAATATTTTAGCCGCACAAAGTTGGCAACGCGGTGAAGTACAGCTTAAATGTGTTGAAAAATCGCATGAAACCCATGATGTTATCAGTTTTCGTTTTCAAGGCGTCGAGCCAGTTAAGTTTAATTTTAAACCTGGGCAATTTATTACCTTTAAGTTAAACATTGACGGTAAGCCAGTTTATCGTAGCTATACCATCGCATCGTCACCTTCTCGCCCCTATTCTTTGACTGTGACCATTAAACAAATTGAAGGTGGTTTGGTATCAAATTACTTAGCTCAGCAGCTAAATGTAGATGATCAAGTTACAGTCACTGGCCCTGATGGCGCATTTAACTTGGTTGATATTCAAGCTGATAAGTATTTGTTTCTCAGCGCGGGCAGCGGTATCACTCCTATGCATTCAATGTCGCGTTGGTTATGTGATACTCAAGTTGGTAGTGATATTGCTTTTGTGCATAGTGCACGTTCGGTAAATGATATTATCTTTGCTGATTCAGTGGGGTCAATGGCGCAGCGTAGCGAAAGTTTCTCCTTAAGCTATATTCTTGAATCAGATGAAAAACTTACATCAATTCAGCAAGCTAATAAACAAGCTCAATATATACTTGGTCGTTTAGATATTGATAAGCTCACTAAGCTAGTGGTTGATTATCAAACTCGTACCGTGTTTATTTGTGGCCCTGAACCCTACATGGCTGCGGTTAAGGCTATGTTGGAACAAGCCAATTTCGATATGAACAACTTCTATCAAGAAAGTTTTGGTGCAGTGCCTAACGTTTCTGTTAACACGGCAAGCAATCAAGCTGCCAGCCAATCTTTTATCTTAAATATCGCCGATCAAGATATTCCACTTTCCAGTGAACAAACCTTACTTGAAGGCATTGAATCTGCAGCTTTACCCATTATTGCTGCGTGTCGAAGCGGTGTTTGTGGTGCTTGTAAGTGTAAGGTTACTAAAGGCACCACTCAATCAAGTAGTTCAATGACATTAACCGAGCAAGAAATTGCCGAAGGCTATGTGCTGGCATGCTCAACTAGGCTCACTTCAAACGCTAGTTTAAGTTTGTTTTGAGGTGTTACATATTAATTCATCAATTTAATTTTTTAATCATCTACATCTACTCAAAGTCTGCTTCGGCAGGCTTTTTTGTATGTGCTATTTAATACTTTAGGTTGCTAATATGTTAAAAAGTTAATGACAACGTTGTCATTTTTGTGGTTTAGTAAGTTACTCCCTTAAAATTGAAAGCTTGCCGAGTTATTTGACGTAAGGTTGTCTTATGATATTGAAAACAAAAATAATACTGTTTGCTATCCTTTTGTTTATTGCAACGCTTGGCATCGCCTTTGGCGGTTTGCATGCATTATCTGATTCTAGTCATAGCGACAATATTGCTCGCATAAATCAATTAATGAAAAGTACAGCCAATATTGTGGCGCAATTTGAGCAATTTCAGCAATCAGGGGAATTAAGCGAAACGCAGGCAAAATCATTAGCAATTCAAGTACTGCGAGAAAATAAATACCATGATTCAGAGTATGTTTATGTTGTAGATAATAATATGAATTTTGTGGCAACGCCCCACGATCCACAGTTGCATGGCACCAGCTTTAATGATTTTGTTGATGCTAACGGACAAAGCATTGGTCAAATGGTACAGCAACTTGTAGGTAGCCAAACGGGTAAGATTTTAACCTATGAATGGACCTCTCAGCGTGAAGGGCAGGTGGTTTCATTAACCTCAGTGGTGCAACAATCCGAATTATGGCATTGGTATGTGGGGACGGGTATTAGTTACGCTGAAGCTGATGCAAGGTATTGGTCTGTCGCCAGTGGTCTACTTACATTTGCTGTGATTGTCGCCATCATTTTATCGCTTAGTTTGGCAAGGTTTGGTTTTAAATTGCATCACTCACTAGGTGCTGAAATTGAACAGGTTCATCAATTTGTATTAAGTGTCTCTAGAGGTAACTTGCGCCAACAGTCCACATTAGCTAATGCGCCTGATAACTCTGTGGTTGGAGCTATGAATTATATGCAGGTGGGGTTACAAGGTGTGGTGCAGGGGATTAAAAGCGTCGCAGATGTGCTGCATCACCAGACTGATAGCTCTAGCCAGCGTTCCCATGAATTAGATAAGCTTACGCGGGCAATGCACGACGAAACCCAAATGGTGGCTTCAGCCATTACCGAATTAACAGCTTCCTCAGCTAATGTGGTTCAGCACGCAAAGCAGACCGCCGCTTCAGTGAATGCGGCTGAGCAGCAGGGCATTAATGCACATCGATTAACCCAAGAGTCTGCGACCACGATTTCATTGCTTGAAACGCAAATAGAAAGTGCTGGCAAGAATATACAAATCTTAGATGATGAGGTCAGTAATATTGCCAGTGTGTTACAGGTGATCCAAGGGATAGCTGAGCAAACTAATTTATTAGCATTAAATGCAGCAATTGAAGCCGCAAGGGCTGGAGAGCAAGGGCGTGGTTTTGCGGTGGTGGCCGATGAAGTCAGGCAGTTAGCTCAGCGAACACAAACAAGCACAGAACAAATTAAACAAATGATCGATAAGCTGCAAAAAGCCACTCAAGATGCTAAATCATCTGTGGTTCAAAGCATTGCGACTAGTGAAGAAACGGTGACCAAGTCTGTGCGCGTTGCAGATGAACTTAAAAATATTGCTCAGTCATTGTCTGATATAGCGCACATGAGTCAACAAATATCCGAAGCCGCTACTGAGCAATTGGCGGCGGGAGAAGACTCTGCGCAGCGAATTGTATTGATTGCTGATACGGCTTCTAAAACCAATGAAGTGTCAGAAAAAGCCCATAGCGATAGTGAGCAAGTGAAACTGCTCACAGACAAATTAGAGGTCGAAATCCACAAGTTTCAAATTTAATATTCAATGATAATTGCCATGCAAGGTTTAACAATTTTGAGCTATCGCACGAATGGTTAGCCAGCATAGCGTTATAATTGGATTTTAAATATGAGGAGTAACTAATGTCTAAATCCATTCATGGCCGTAACGTCATTAATCTAATGAAACAACACTCACCACAGCCACGTGATCAATGGTTAGCATTAGTGGCTCAGGAGTTTGGTGCCAGCGCTGAATTTCACACTTGCCAAGCAAGTGATATGACAGCACAACAGCTTATTGACATGTTTATTGGTAACGGACGTTTAACGGAAACCGCTGAAGGATTTACGATTAATCAATGTGGTCACTGTGCGGGTAAAGAGTCGCATTCACACGCATAACACAGGATTGATAATACACAAATGCCAGACATTGTCTGGCATTTGTGTATTTAACTTTAATAGGTTAGCCACTGACTAACCAATAAAGCTTAAGTAGCCCTGCAAAATAATTGCATTCACAATATCGATAAAAAATGCACCGACTATGGGGACTACCATAAATGCTTGTGGTGACGGCCCTGTGCGTGACACCAATGCCCCCATATTCATTACCGCTGTGGGTGTTGCTCCCATGCCAAAACCACAGTGGCCGCCAGCCATCACCGCTGAGTCATAATTATTCCCCATGACTTTAAAAGTAACAAAGTAAGCAAACAATCCAAGGATAATGGTTTGTGCCACCAAAATAACCAGAAGAGGAATGGCTAAATCAAAAATTTCCCATAATTTTAAATTCATTAATGCCATCGATAAAAACAATGCTAATGCAACTGTACCAAGAACATCGACAGATTCTCGGTTGATTTTATAACCACGTGATACTTCGGTGATATTGGTGATCACCACTCCGAAAAATAATGCATAAACAAAGTCAGGCATTTTTAACCATGTCAGATCAAAGCTTGCAACTAAATGACTGGTCCATTTTGAGCCTGCAACGCAAAGCAGCATGATAAACAGGACTTCTAAAATACTTTTTGCGGTAACTCTATCTTCTTCAAGTTGATCATAGGTGACAATATCGGGGTGAGATTTGTGATGATTTTTACTGATCCCAAATGACGATATTAACTTGTTTTTGTTAATAAGGCGTTGCGCAACAGGGCCACCAATAATCCCGCCCATAACAAGACCAAAGGTTGCTGCGGCCATGGCAAATTCAAAGGTTTGAATGCCGTAATCTTTCTCAAAGGTTTGTGCCCAAGCTGCGCCTGTTCCATGCCCACCAGAGAGGGTAATTGACCCTGCAATCAGGCCCATAATTGGCTCTAAGCCTAACGCTGACGCAAGACTGACCCCAACCGCATTTTGAATCACAATGTAAACAGAAGCGACGCCTAGAAACAGGAATACTTTGGCACCGCCTTTCATTAGCAATTTATAACTGGCAGCAAGACCAACAGAGCTAAAAAACATCAGCATCAAGGTGTTTTGCATTGATAAAGAAAATTGCAGATGAATATTGTTGAAGTGAAGAAGGGTAATTATCCCAGCAATAATTAGCCCACCAACAATGGGTTCGGGAATGTTGTATTTACGTAGGAAGGAAATGTAACGATTAACCGCATGACCAATAAACAGTACCATTAAGGCAATGATGAATGATTCTAACTCGCCTATGGTGATGATGTTATTCATAAGACTCCTAGTCAGTAAATTCGCCTGATAAGTTTAATTATGAAATCAGAGACAAATAATAAATGTAACTCGAATAGATGGTGCTCACGAGCAAAAGGAAAGTGGTTTATTCTGTCATAAGATCGCGTAAAAGTCTTGTTTTGCAGAATATTTGACTGGTTTAAGTTATTGATTGGTATATATGATGTTACATTTGGCGGTGATGTAAATGTTATTAAACAAACCATTGTCGATTGTTAATAGTCATTAACTTGTTTTCTTTGAAGTTTACTGCTTTCTTATTGGTGTTTTGAAATAAAAAATCAGTGGCCAATATGAGTTGGCCACTGATTTACTTTTATGTTACTCGTATTCAGATGAATAAGTTTCTGAATATGAATGAGAGTAAAGCTCGAAAAGATTTCCAAATGGATCTTCTAAATAAACCATTTTGTATGGTTTGCTATCGTCTTCTGGGTGATAGCGCATGATGTCCATTCTGACTTTGCCGCCAAATTGTTCTACTCGTTCGATAACACCTTCAAAATCTTTGGTTTCTAAACAGTAGTGGAAAATACCAATACGGCTGAAATCAACATGATGTCTTTCTTGTCTGTCTTTCATTTCAAACAGTTCAAAGCCGATGCCATCAGATGTAACTAAATGGGCGATGTTGAAGCCTTTAAAGCCTTCACCAAAAACCGCGATACACATTCTACCAATTGCGGATTCTTTTTCTTCTGTGACAGCTGATTTTCCCATCACAATCTCAAGACCTAGTGCTTTGGTATAAAACTCAACGGCTTTATCCATGTCACCAACCATAATACCTACATGACTCATTTTCATATCAATTTACCTTTATGTAATTCGTTAATGTGTTGTTTGTTTTGATGGCGTAAGTATAGGTAGATTTAATAGAATCTAAAAATTATTAAAAATTTTGTTTTTGATAATTTTTTGTTATTAATGCTGTTTCGTTATTAAAAGGGCTATTTGGCTAAATGGATTTCCAGTTGTGTATGCTATTAAGCACCTTATATAAAAAAGGCTTATTTGAAATTCAAATAAGCCTTTTTTCGATTGATTAAACGGTATTGGTTAAATTATGAGTCGATAAATCATTTTTATATTAACGACGTCTTCGACTACGGCGGCGTATTCTGCTTTCTCTGTCTGCTGCACTTTCGTTGACTATCGCTTTTTCATCCTCATCGTAATCGTCATCATCGTCGATATCTAAATGATCATTACTGTGTGCTAGCTGAACTGGAGAAGGGGGAGATTTTTTCTCTGTTAATTCTGTCGCTAGTTCACCAGGAGGTTCAACTTTTTTATCACCTCTAAATACTGATTTGAAGATGCTAGTAACGCCTTGGCGCTTAGGTGTTGCTTCAGCTTTAGCTGTTGCTTCTTCTGTTTGGGCTGCGTTGCTTTTCTCGAAAACGGCTTCTAGCTGCTGCTCAAGTTCGGTTCTCATGTCGTCTTCAAGCTCTGCTTTTGCATCGGCTTTGTTGATAGCAGGCGGTGCAATATCATCAATTGACTCTCCAGGCTTCACCCGCACAGCTACATTATCTAAGCTGGCTGATGGCTTGTAGGGTTGGGGGTCTAATGATGCTGTTCTTGGGCGGATTTCTGCAACGTTATCTGTTTTTACCGTGTTAACTTCAGCTTCAGCAGTATCTTTAACCACAGCAGCAGGTGGTTTTGGTATTGCTGCTAAATCTTTTTTACGTAACTCAACACGTTTATCAAATTCTGTGGTCACTTCACCAATTTCTGATTTGGCTATATCCATTGCATTGATAAGTTCATCAAATATCTTTAAGTAACCTTCATATTTAATTTCAATTGAGTTGATGTTATTTCTAACTTCATCACTTAACTTGTTGGTTAGGCGTTTATAGATATTGATTTCTTGTTCTAATTCGTAAAGGTATGTTTTGGTATATTTTACGCTTTCATCCATATTCATGATGGTTGCGTGTAGCTCTTTACGTTTTTGAGTAAAGTCGGTGATTAACTCTAGTGGAATTTGCGCAGGGGACTCAGGTGGCGGCACTAAAGCTGCAAATTCACTGATATGGCTGACGGGTAACCATTGAGTAAACGATGGATGCCAACCGTAACAATTGGGCTCGTCTTGAAGAAAGTTCCTTGCCTCTACTTCTGATAATGGTCCAGTTACATCGCCATTATGTGAAAAATACCATTTTTTCATAGTCGTTATTCTTATCTAGTGGTTATCAACAGTGGAAATTAATTTTTTACTAACCGTTACGAGGTTGCCGCTCCTGCAAGTTTACGTTGCAGTGCTTCATATTGTTCATTAACACTTCGGATGGTTGTTTTAACTTCTTGGTTTAAGTTCTGAGTAACCGTTTTGGTTCTATTTGTGTCACGATCTAAATCTGACAATGAGTTACTAATTGCTTTAAAGGTACTTTCAATGCGGCCTAATGCTGTATTTAACTCTTTCTCTTTTGCAATAAAACGCTCAATCAATTTCTTAGGAATTTCTTGAGGCGGGGGTGGAGGTGTTACTGTTATGCTGAATTCTTCAACATGACTTACTGGGATCCATTGTGCGTAGGAAGGATGCCATGCGTAACTATTGGGGTTTTGTTCGATAAATTTGTTTGATTCTGTCAGCCCTAGTGGGCCACTAACTTCACCATTATTTGAGAAATACCACTCTTTCATAGTTCCACTCTTATCCTTAATAGTGTGTTGGATGTTATACAACGTCAGGGTTTTAGGTGCATTTTTGCGGTTTTTATCAATTTTTGCTTCTAGAACGCCAGAATCACAATTCGCACCCTTTACAACCTGTTACATTAACTCATATTTTTTAACATGACTAGTGTTGTGAGCGATCGTTTTGTTTTTAGTGTACTTTACACAAAATTTGCTCGGCAATTATTGCGCTTGCGCTTTAGCCTTATCGGTATTTTTTAACATTTTGCTGGTGGGCTTTTACTACTCAAAATCAGCTTGGCTTGAAAACTCAATCCATTGGTTGGTTTCTGGGTGGTGGAAACCTAAAAATTCAGCATGAAGATGTAATCGGTCAGCTTGGGTGCCATATAAATCATCTCCGACTATGGGCATTCCTAATCCTAGATGATGAGCACAATGCATGCGTAATTGATGTGTTCGGCCTGTTTTGGGGTATAAGTGCAGCAACGTTTTAGATGTATATTTTTTATAAATACACCAGTCTGTTTGCGCATGTTTACCATGTTCATAACAGACAACTTGTTTTGGTCGATCGTTTAAATCAACCCTTAATGGTAGGTTTATTGTGCCGCTGTCTTGTGCGGGGCAACCATCAATTAAGGCAATATATCGCTTGGTTACGGTACGATTGATAAATTGTTGCACCAGGGCTTTATTGGCTTGCTGATTAAGTGCGATCACCATTAATCCCGACGTTGACATATCTAGTCGATGAACAATCAATGGACCGGTTGCCTTTGGGAATAGGGTTTTCATGCGAGTCTGCACCGAGTCGGTGATATTTTTACCTGCCACAGATAGCATTTCGGCTGGCTTATTAATAATGGCAATGTGCTGATCTTGATAGATGATGTCGATTGTTTTGTTTGCCGCAGGATTAACAAGTAGAGGATCGGGATCCACCGTCATGCCTTTTAGCATATGGCTTAATATCGGGCGGCACTTACTATGACAGGCCGGATAGAAGTTTTGGTGTTGTTTGATTTCTGATTTAGGTGAGGCACCCCACCAAAATTCGGCCATAGCAATCGGCTGGTAATCATGATTAAACGCATAATTAAGCAATTTGGGCGCAGCACATTCTCCAGCACCAGCGGGCGGTAAATGGTTAGGCGTCTCATTGAAAATATCATTGAGATCGCGTTTGTCGCCTAAAATGTTAGTAAATTGATATTGGCCAAATAGTTTGTGCTGCAAGGCGTTTGATAAGGCCTTACGTTGTGATTTTACCGTATCGATTTGTTGAGTCAGTTGTGCCAGTTGTTCCTTTATTTCTGTGATGCGGTTTTGCCAAGTTTGTTTCAGTGTTGCTAAGGCATTTTTTTGTTGCACGCTTTGGCGGCTTAGCTCTATGGATAAGGCTTTAAAAGCTGATCCATCTAAAGTGGTTTCACCTTGCAGGCGAGCTAATTTTCTTTGTTTACGACTACTGACAATGAGTTGCCTTTGTGCTTCGAGTTGTTGGTCTGCAACTTGTTGTTGCTGCGCTAATGTCAACGTGAGTTCGGCAAGTTTTGGGTTCGTTTCAAGTGCGGTTAATTTTTGGTTCAACGCATTGATTTGTTGGTTTTCAATACTAAAAAAACTGTCTTGGGTTAGCATGTCAAACACAGGCGGTACAAAGGGCGGTAAGATATTTTGTTCCGCTAATTTGCCCGAAAACGCCGCTAAAAAGCCCACTTCGCCTTGTTTATTCTTAACAATTAACACGCCAAACATCTTACCAATAATCATGCCTGAATCGCTGGCTGGGTTTAAACCAAAATTATGTTGCCAAGTATTCGGGATTAACCAGTCATGTTGCAATTGCTCTGCTGCTTGTCGGCAAAGGGCATGTGGCTGGTAGTAAAACGGAAACGTGAAGCTGTTGGGTAAGCTTTTAGTGTCAAAATTGTCTTTAAAAGTAATAAAACAAGGGTCGGTCACTGACATAGCGCTTACTCAAAAATCAAAGGGCGCTTATTTTACCTTGTCGACACCTGAACTGCATCTATCATTGCGCGCTTTTTCAAAAGCAGGTCTTATTGGCGAGCAACAAAAAGCTGGCTTGCGCCAGCTTGAGGTTGACATAAATGATACGATTAAGTGCTTAGCCGCGATGCATTGCGCAGATCTTGTTGCCTGTTGGGTCGCGTAAATAAGCCAGATATAAAGGACCAAATGGGCTATGACGAACACCTGGTGCATCTTCACAGCCCACGCCACCATTAGCCACTCCTGCTGCGTACCAAGCATCTGCTTGTTCAGGGCTTGAGGCTGTAAAGCCAATGGTTCCGCCGTTAGCGTAAGTGGCTGCTTCACCATTAATAGGTTTTGTAAGAGCAAAAATTCCGCTAGATGTCATATAAAAACAGCGACCGTGTTCATCAATTTTCCCTGGGGCATAGCCTAAAGCGCCTAAAATAGCGTCGTAAAATTTTTTTGAAGCGGCAATATCGTTAGCGCCAATCATGATGTGACTAAACATGTAACTCTCCTTGTGAAACTCACTTTGGTTCAGATGAACTCAATATGATGTTTTATTGATTATTATGGGTTTTTATTAACTTTATACTGTGATCAACCAATGTCATGTCACCTGGGGTACCATGACCGGGTACAAGTATTTTTGCTTGATTAAATTGTCTTTTAAGCTGTTCAAGTGTCAGTGGCCATTGGGTCAAATCTGATTCTTTTATATAACCCATTGATTGATTATCTAGACTTTTTACTAAGCAGCCTGCAAAAAGGATCTGTTGTTTAGGTAACCAGACCACTAGATTGTCTTTGGTATGTCCTGGGCCAATAAAATCGACTTCAATCAAGCCAGTTTTTAATTCATAGTGATTAGTGTTAAATGTGCTTGTTGCTGTGGTTTGGCCTGACAGGGCAAGTAATTGCTGGGTTGTTTCAGAAACGACGGTTTTTATGCCAATGCCATTAAGGTAACCAATACCGCCGGATGTGTCTTGATGGGAATGGGTGGAGATACTGGCAATAAGGGTATAGCCTTGTTTTTTAATCCAGCTTACCAGTTGTGCTGTGTCGGTATCTGTCCATGGGGTATCAATAATATAAGCTTGGTTGTTATCTACAACCACTAGACCATTAGCGACAACTAACCCCCAACTGCCAATATTTAGATATGATTTATGCAAATAAACCCCATCACCGATGGCAGTGATTTCTAATTGCCCTTGTTGGTGAGGGTGTTCAAGTGTGTTATCGACTTGAGTTAAGTCTATTGCTTCTTGGGCATTGGCTGAAAATATGCCAAGAGTGAACGGCAATATTAATCCGCAACAAATACGCAGTAAATTTGAAATAAACATGCCTGAGCCCAAAGTTAGTTTAAGTGATGACTTGAAAACAGTGCCCGAACATCAACATTCGCTTTGATTTTTGCCGCTAATAAATAAATGCCCGCAAGTTTTCTGTGAACGAAAATAGCATCCATTGGCGGAGTATGCCATTTATCTTGTTGGGTACTCATGGCTTTTGCTGCCGTGGTGACTCGTTTTGCCAGTTGGCTGCCTGCAAAATCATATTTCCCATCACACCTTAATGGTTCACAGGCTTGATGAAAAATATCAACGATAAGTTTTTGTTGGGCTTCAGTTATGTCTGTTTCAAAGAAACCAATTTGCTTTGCTGCTTGAGTCATTAAATTGTAATCACTGCTCATGGCACCTTGCATCAGCTTTTTGTAACCTGCTGATAAGTTATTGCTAATTGGTCTAGTGGCGCCAAAATCGAGTAAGACAATTTTATTGGTATCAATTTGATAAAGAAAGTTGCCAAAGTTAGGGTCGGTTTGTACTAACTTGAAGGTGAATAATTCGTCTAAAAATAATTTGAGTAAATTGGTCGCCAGTTCATCGCGCACTTCTTGGCTTAGATTGGCTACTGACTCAATCGTTTGGCCTTCGACAAATTCCATACACAAGATGCTATGGTTGCTTAGCTTTGAATAAACTTTTGGCACCACAAAATGAGGGTCTTGGCTCACCCATGTTTGATATTGGGTTAATAATTTGGCTTCGTAAATATAGTCGGCTTCATGGTGTAATTGTCGTTTGGCTTCATTGAGTAGTAAATCCAGTTTGACGTTGTCTGGTACTAAGCCTGACATTTTCAGCAGCGAGGCTACATTATCAATATCGCTGTCGATACTGTCTCTAATGCCGGGGTATTGAATTTTTACCGCGAGTTTTTCACCTGTGGCAAGATAAGCAAGATGCACTTGGCCAATGGATGCAGCAGCAAAAGGGCGTAATTCGAATTGACCAAAGGCGTCTATCCAATCGTTACCCCAGTGGCTTTTTAATACTGAAATTAGCTGTTTGTGAGGCATAAAATTGGCATCGTTTCTAAGTTTTGCCAGTACTTGTGATAATTCCTCTGGTAATAATTCACCCGCGTCCATTGATAGCATTTGGCCTACTTTCATGGCTGCGCCGCGAAGTTGCGCGAGTTTATCTGCAACATGGCCAATGTTAGTCGGGGTTAATACCAGTTGTTGAAGTTTTGGCGTTTGGCCTTGGCTGTATTGCTTAACACCTTCTTTAATCACATTTCCAGCAAGACGAGTGGCTAGGCTACCAAAAGCTGACAACCTGGATAATCGACTACTAGGAACTTTGGTGACATTTTTGCTATCAAGTGATTTATTCATGCTATCTCAAGCTGGTGATTGGCCAATGAAACTATGGACAAGGATACGCCAGTTTAGCAGCATAAGATCATTTAATTAGCTTGAGCAGCGCTTTAAATCTATCGCCTTGAGCTTGGTGTTGTAATTCAAACAGCAGCGATTCTACATTGGTCAACTGAGCGCCTAAATTGAGCATCATTTGAATCCCAAGCACCTTGTTATCGAGTTGTCTTGAAGACATGGCATCAGCAACTATGTGGACGTCAAAGTCATTTTCGAGCAGGTCTTTACAGGTTTGATATACACATACATGCGTTTCAATTCCACACAAGATAACCTGTTTACGCCCTTGTTGTGCGAGAGTGGTTTGCACTTGCACAGATTGCCAGCTACTAAAGTGCTGTTTGGCAATGGGTTGGCAAACTGGACTTAATAGTTGTGCCAACTCTTCTGAGGTGCTGCCGAGTTTATCTGGCAATTGCTCTAACCAAATAATCGGCATATCAAACAGTTTTGCGCCCTCAATGAGCGTGGCTACCCTATGATGAAGCATTGACGATTGCTGCATAACTTGAGCGAGTTTTCCTTGTATATCAACAACCATTAACAGGCAATCTGCTGGATTAATCATTTCGGCTAATTCTCATGTCATTTATATTCAGTTTTAATAGTAGATGATTTTTTAAACAATATGACTATGGGGCTTTAGTCGATACTGAGGAAGATAAAAATGAGCAAAAGGATTGTGATTTGTGCCGATGGCACCTGGAATCGACCTGAACAAGATTTAGCAACCGATTATGCAACAAACGTACTAAAAATAGCTCGAGCGATTGAGCCCATTGCTGTGGATGGTAAGTTGCAGCAGGTTTTTTATGATTGGGGTATTGGTTCTTATCACGATGCTTTTGTGGCTGGCGCAACCGGGCGGGGCTTACACAAAAACATTATGGATGGCTATCGCTATATCGTACAAAACTATGCACCCGGTGATGAAATATGGCTATTTGGCTTTAGCCGTGGTGCTTATACTGTGCGGTGTTTATCAGGATTGATTTATAATTGCGGAATTATTAAACGCCCTGAAGCTAAGTATATTCAGCAAGCGTTTGAGCATTACAAAACGCAAGATAGTAAATACGCACCTGATGGCACTAAATCTGTGGCGTTTAGAGCCAAATATTCCCATCCTTCTAGTGATATCGCATTCATTGGTGTGTGGGATACGGTTGGCGCAATGGGGATCCCGATTTCATTTTTAGGGCTGTTTGAAGATAAAGATGAGTTTTATGATACCAAAATCGGCCCTAACGTTAATGTTGCTCGTCATGCGTTAGCCATTGATGAGCATCGCCAAGACTTTGCTCCGACGATATGGTCACCTCGAAATTCCACCGATATTCAACAAGTTTGGTTTGCAGGCTCCCACAGTAATGTCGGAGGCAGTTATCCACCCGATGAGGATGGCAGTTCATTATCAGACATCCCTTTGCAGTGGATGATGGAGCAAGCAAGATTATTTGGATTAAGTATTGAAAACCATTTGTTGAGTGGTATTGTGCCTAACCCGTTGGCTAAGCTGGTTAACTCACGGCGTAAGTTTTATCGGATCAAAACGAAAACTTATAGGCAATTAACAGCCGTTGAATCTATTTTAGTTCACCCTTCTGTTAAGCTGCGTTGGCAGCAAGATAGTGAATATCGACCTAAAAACTTAGTCGATTATGCTAAACAGCATCATTGGTAATAAATCAGGAGTTTGTGTATTAATGGAGAAGATTATGCGCCATATTGGCATTTTGGGTTTATTAAGTGTGATGCTTTGGCTATTTACGCCTTTAGCGCAGGCTTCAAATAAACAGCCGCTAAAAATTATTGCTTTATCTCCTCATGCGGTTGAAATGCTTTATGCCATTGGCGCTGGCGAGTTGATAGTTGCAACTACAGATCATGCCGATTTTCCCCAAGCGGCTAAACACATCCCGCGGATTGGCGGCTATTATGGCATTCAGATTGAACGTATTATTGAGCTGGAGCCAGATTTAATTGTCGTGTGGCAAAGTGGTAATAAGCTAGAAGATATAAATCAAATCAAACGATTAGGGTTTAATGTATTTAACAGCGACCCCAAGAACCTTGACGACGTGGCCAGTGAATTAGAGGCACTCGGTGAACTTACTGGCAATCAAGATAAAGCCGCTAAAGTCGCAGCAAACTATCGTCACCAGCTAGCGGATATCCGTGCTGAAAATCAATTAAAGTCGCCAGTAAAGGTGTTTTATCAGTTATGGTCAACGCCGTTAATGACGGTCGCTAAAGGCAGTTGGATCCAATATATAATTGAGGCTTGTCATGGTGATAATGTATTTTATGATGCCGCCAGTGACTATCCGCAAGTCAGTGTTGAAAATGTATTGCTCACCATGCCTGAGGTGATTTTACAAAGTCAGGATGAAGGAAATGTGTTAGGCGTGGATTGGTCTAAATGGCCTGAATTACCCGCGGTTAAGGAAAAGCATATTTATCAGCTCAATGCAGATTTACTGCACCGAGCATCTCCAAGAGCAATTCAAGGGGTTCAGCTTGTTTGTGACACCTTGAACAGGGCGCGAAAAGCTTAGTTTGTGCTTTCAGACTCAATTTGAGTTGAGGTCATCGAGCTCTTTGTTTCGAGACCCCGTGAGCTTGGCATGGATGCCAAGCTAGCTTTCGTTAGGCCACGGTCACTCTTTGGTATCCCTGCAATCGTGACATTTGTAAATCAATTTATTTCAGACGCAAATCGGAAGCGTTAGGGAGATTTTGTATTAGGCGACAATGACCGAAGTTAGCAACAACCGAGGTCAGAAGCTGGATAAAACCCCATCGAAAATATTGAACAGACCCCCAATAGTTGGACACCAATTATTGGGGGTCTTTTTATGTATAAGCATAAACGAGAATTCAAATTAACTGTTTCAAAACGTCATTTATCTGGTGAGTCACCTATTCAACTAGCTAAAGAGTTTAAAATACATCCTAGGCTGGTCAAATACTGGAGTCAGGTATACTCCATTCATCAATTTGAGGCCTTTCGTGACGGGCATGAATATCAGACTGCAGATGCAAAGCTCTCTGCATTAAATCTGATGTGGACAAATCAATGGTCAATCAGCCACACTAGCGCTGTCTTAAATTTGTCTAGCCCAGGCATCTTATATATGTGGGAAAAACACTATATCTCTGATGGCATAAACGGCTTGCGCTCAAAAACTAAAGGTCGGCCAAAAATGAAACTTCGCTCAAATTCACAAGCCCAAAAATCTGATGACCAGAAGAGCATTGAAGAGTTAAAAGAAGAGCTTGCCTACCTTCGAGCGGAGAACGCTGTTTTAAAAAAGTTAGAGGAGCTGGAACAGCAAAAACGTCAACAAACAAAGAGAAAGCGTTGATAGTTCTGGCTCTAAAAAATGAGTATTCCCTTAAGCACTTACTTAACGCTGTAGAGCTACCTAGAAGCGTGTTCTATTACCAAAAAAAGTCATTAGGTAAACCGGTCCCTTATCAAGAGGAGCGGAAGCTCATTAGTGATATTTACCATGAACATAAAGGGCGATATGGCTACCGTAGAGTGCACTTAGAGTTGCGTAAAACGTACAAAATGAATAAGAAAACAGTACAGAGATTAATGCTTGAGCTAGGCTTGAAATCCATGGTTAGGCCTAAAAAGTATAGCTCTTACAAAGGTGAGCAAGGCCAAGTAGCACCTAACGTTTTAAAGCGTGACTTCAACGCTGACAAGCCCGATGAAAAATGGGTAACCGATGTTACAGAGTTCAAAGTAAAGGGGCAAAAAGTCTATTTGTCACCTGTAATAGATACGTTCAATCAAGAAGTTGTCGCTTATCGAGTTGAAAAGCATGTTCGTTTAACATTGGTCACTGGCATGTTAGAAGATTCATTGGCAAAGCTTGATAGTCGGTCAAAGCCAATCGTTCATAGTGATCAAGGTTGGCAATATCGCCATAGCAAATACAAGAAAATGTTGAAAGATGCAGGATTAACTCAAAGCATGTCGAGAAAAGGGAACTGTCTAGACAATGCAGTAGCAGAGAACTTCTTCGCTTTACTTAAAACAGAAATGTATCATGGACGTAAATTTGAAAGCGCAAATGAGCTAATTAGCGCAATCAAAGAATACATAACGTATTACAACCAAAAGAGAATTAAGGTCAAACTAAAAGGCCTAACTCCGGTTGAGTACCGAAATCAGGCCTTAAAAGAAGCCGCTTAACTAGAAATGTCCAACTTTATGGGGTCACTTCATATGCGCTTTCAGCATTTTTCGTTTGGGGCGCAGAGGTTTTCCAAAGGGCTTCTTTTGTAAAAAGCGTGCGTTTTGCCCCTTTGGTCTGGTGTGGGCGAAGCGCCACGACGTTAGTGGCCGCAGGCAATATTCCAAAGATACTTTGGGGCAAAAATACGTTACGACCACTAACTTTATACTTCATTTTAATTGACTCAGTTACAGCAGGCCATTACTTCAATCTAACCAATTGCCTGCCGCTGGGATGTTCAGGATGACTACATCACACTGACATTTCCCATATCCCTATGGGTCAGATGTGAAAGAGCGACCTTATGTGCAAGCACGACTGTGACACGCTGCACTCTTTATATAAATCAAAAGGTCCCTGAAATTTTCGCCTCTTCGATTTGACCTTGTTTGTAACCAATAGAAAAACTTCAAAATTCAATTTAATCAAATTCTAAGTATCTCTTACGCTTTTAATTTGGGGTTCAAATAAAGCCAAATCGAAGAGATAAATAACCCTGTGCAGATACGGCTGAGGGTATCGAAAACAGGACGTTTTCGTTAAGCGGCCATGGATGGCGTACAGCGTCCCGAAGCAGTATCTGTAAAGGGGTTATTGTCAATTCAATTTGAATTGAGGTCATTAATACTCTTTAATTCGAGAGTCAGCTTCCCTTGGTAATCACACTTAATTCAAATCACACTTATTCAAATAAACAATAAGCCTAGGCATGATGCTTAGGCTTATTGGTTTTAGGTTTGGCGGGCAAAGTTTAACCCTGATGTGATCTATAAATACTCAACATCCAAAGATATCAGCATGGCATCATCATCTTCTGATGTGAACTCTGCTTTTAACACAAAGCCATCACGAGAGACGCTGATTTTTTCTAACCAAGTCGTCACATTACCATTGAAGTGATCTAGCATGGCTTTTCGCGTTGCGGGAATTTTTAACTTGTTTAAAAAACGCATAAATTCTGCATCAGACTCAACAGGGTAGTTGATACTTTCTGACAGTTTTACCTGCTTGATAATATTGTTTTTATGCTTCACTTGAATGTTTTTTGACAATACTTCCCACATACCTGAATCGGAAAAATTGATTATATTGGGTACATAGCGCGTCACTAAGGTATCAAGTTTTTGCGGTTGCGGATCATTGGATGGAATCAGCAGGTCATACAATTTTTCATGTTTGATGTCAGAGAATAAAATGTCAACTTTACCTTGATCAAAATCTCTAGATTGGAAGTTAAAGCCCGTTAAGAGTAATTCCGAGGCGTCATCGTAATAGGATGAAAACTCATTGAAATCTAAAGTAAGGATATTACTTTGATTAGAGACAATATATTGATCTTTCGTTTGACGCTTTAGATAGTTTAATTGTCTGTTCACTTTGGCAACATCATCACGATAAGTGGCTTTATCATCAATACGCCAATTGTTATCAAACTTTTCATCATAACTGATCAGATTTTTACCGGTAAAATTCAACACAGACCGTTCTTTATAAGTGATTTTTTTTACGGTTTCATTTTTAACGATAAACCACAATTCACGACCGTATAACCAAGCATTTGTTTGATCGTTTAGGGTGAAAATTGCGCTAGCGGGACCAAGTGTATTAATTAGTTGATTGGTTGAATCGTCAATGCTGACGCCATAAGCACTGCTTAAAGTCACGTTTGATGATTTTAAAGAGACTTGAGAGGCAAGATCAGCCAGTTGCTTTTCAGTATATCTTGGTATCGTACTGCTGACACTTGCGCTGGTCCTGCGGTTTGGCTCAGTGCGGGTTATCTCAGTACGGGTTGTTGCTGGAAGATCAATCGAGTTAATTGATTTTTTAACTGGTTGTGATTGACTGGCTTTTGCGATTTGAGTTTGCGGCTGCGTGGTTGTTCTTTGTAAGCTTATCGGCTTTCGACTAAGTCGATTATAAGCTGTGCTAACCGAAGATAAGCTATCGTCTTCATCACAATAGTCGATTAAATCGGCAGTAACAATAATCTTATTGGTCTCAATAAGGTTGGTAATAATAACTGCGTCTACGCGTTTCTCTTTGGCTTTTTGACGAACAAGATGGAAAGCACTTTCAACTAACTTATCGTTTGAGCTGCCATTATATTTTGTCTCAATATAAATACCTTCAATTAAGTTAGGTGTACAGTTTGGCAAATATTCTAAGATAGGGGGCAGTGATTTAGCTGAAACTTGCATGCTGATAAGGAGCGCTGATAGCACGAGCAGTTTTTTCATTTCTTATAGCATCCTTGTTGTTGGTTATTATCGGCTAAAATTCCATATTGGTTAAAGCATCAACATCGTGGTCGAAAATTGGTTGTATTCTCAACAAAGCTCTTACCTAAAAAAGTGTCAGTAAATTGAAACTTTAGTACGGCTAAGTGCGTGAAAATTGAGTAGCGGCTCTAAGTTAACAATTTTGCAACACATGTGTCAAAGATAATTAAAACATTTGGTTACAAAAGTGGAAAAAGTCTTGTTAATTTTTTTAGGGCGTTTTTAGTCGATTTTATAAACGAAATTAATTTTGCGTGAGGCTAGTATAAAAGTAGTGGTTTTAAGTACTTTCAGTTCAGTCTGTTTGGGTTATAAGTAATTTAAGAGCATTCACATGAGTTGATTAAGATGAAGGCATTTGACTCCCGACATGCTATAACTTTGCGAGAATGATACACATCACCTTGGTAGGTTTTACATGAATACGCTTTTAATCTGTTTACTCATCGCCATACTTTTACCTTATTTGGCTAAAGCGCCAGTGGCTTTTGCTATGGCTAAATTGGGCGGCTACGATAATGCGCACCCAAGGGAGCAACAAGCTAAATTAACGGGATTTGGTGCAAGGGCTTTGGCGGGGCATCAAAATGCTTTCGAGTCATTATTGGTGTTTGGTTTGTGCGTTGTCAGCGTGATTGCAGCCAATAGTGTGAATGATACAGCGATCATGCTGGCAATAATTCATGTGGTGGCACGAGTGATTTATCATGTTTTTTATTTGATAAATTACAGCACCTTGCGCTCATTAAGTTGGTTTGTCGCTATTGGCGCGTCAATCGGTATTTTTGTACAGGCTTTATAGAGCCCATCAGCCAATGACTAATAGGGCATCCTTTGGTGAGTAAGGTTAATTGCTGGGGTAAATCGACTAAAGCGGGTCATTTTCTTCGGTTGCAAGCGTCGAATCAACCTTGCCATCAATCGACTCGATACGTTGATAACCGCTTTCGGTCAGTTGGTCGTTGACGCAATCAAGTAAAAATTGTGCTAGCTCGTTATCTGGGATGGAATCTTCTTGGGCAATTTGAGTGCAAGCCGCTTTTAAGGAGATGATTTGTTGCTCGGGAGCCTGAGGTTGAGCCATTGTTGCCGCTGGTGATAATGCTAATGCAATTGAGGTCAGCATAAAAACTAAATGTGTGATTTTCATTTCAGGATCCGATTAAGCAGAACGTTGTTATTGAAACAAATCTTAATCTAAGTTGTTTCAATAACAAATAGCTAACAGGTAATTAATGCATTTTGTTGCGAATAAAGCTTAATGCTTCATCGCTGAGGCCCCGTTTTGATAAATAGTTTTGTTGCTTGCCTAAATGAATTAAAAATCCGTTATCAGATTCAGTGATTCGATAAACCTCAGTCCATAAAATAGTGTGGCTGACAAATTTGGATAGGGTATTAATACCTTGGTCATTCAGGGTAATATTTGCGGTATTGTTAGCTGCTTTGCTCATCATTTGGCGCCATAGCCACCAAGTACGTTTAAATTTAATACTTAAGCCTTCCACAACGCTTAAACCAATAAAGAAAAAGCCAAGGTAATAGACATTTTTATTGGCTAATTGATTGTCCCCATGCTGCTAGATAACAAAATAGCAAAACCAATTAAGGCAAAAATTCCAGTTTTAATAAAATCTTTGGCGGTTAACTTTGGGTTGACTGAGGCGTCATAAGTTTCGCTGAAATAGTTTTTATCTAGTGTGATGTCGTAGCTATAGCTAAAAGGTTTGTTCATAGGGGTCAGTCAATGTGATTATCAAATTAGCTGAATTATCGCATAGGCTTATTCAGGAGCAAATCATTGATAGCGATTTGCCCTGAATAACACGCTATTGGTTAACCATCATTGATTGTTTGTTTTAATTGCTCTGTTAATTGCTGTTGTTCTTGATCTGATAATTGTTGACCTTGTTCATTTGACAGTAAAAACACGTTATCAGCCCGCTCACCAACAGTACTAATATTTGCTGAGTGGATTGTTAGATTTTGTTTTCTAAATACGCTGGCGATTTGTTCCATAAACTCACTGGTATCTAGCGCTGACACATTGAGTAAAGTGCGGGTTGATTGACGTGAATATAAAAACGCAATGCTTAACTGATTTTCAAAGCTTTGATGCATTCTCGGCTGACGTTTTTTGGGTAATTGAATGTCATGATCTAGCACCTTATACAGTTTATCAATTACTTGCTTTCGTCTAGAGGCATTCAAAATAGGCTTGTCATCAAAGTCGAGTACTTTTAATGACTCAATGACATAGCCATCTTTGGTTTTGGATATTTGTGCTTGTTTGACCGAAATGCGCAATGTGGCTAATGCGTTGAATAGCTTTACAAATAATCCGGGACGATCTTTGGTGTAAACAAACACATCACTGCCGCCTTTTACAACGGTTTCATCAAGCAATATGAGGGTTTCATACGGGCTTGGGTGTTCAGCTTGCTGACAGGGTGATTGATGTGTTAATAAAGCTTGGCTGTACCTGACGATATCTTCTGCCTCAGAGTGGCTGAAAAATGATAAAGGAAGTCGTTTCCACAAGGTTTTTAGTTTGCTTTCGTCAATGCCACTTTGGCACAAAGTGCGCATGGCATCTAACTTATGATCGCGCACGACAACACGTAACTGCAAAACGTTTTCAAAACCACTGTGCAGGGCTTTGCGGGTGGCAAAGTAAAGCTCTTTTAATAGAGAAGCTTTCCAATCATTCCATAAGTCATCATTAGTGGCTTGAATATCGGCAATGGTTAAACAATATAATGCATCTAATCGCGTTTGACTGCCTACCGACTGGGCAAAACGGTTAATAACATCAGGGTCGTGAATATCCATACGCTGCGAGGTAATCGACATCAATAAGTGGTTTTCAACTAACCAGCAAATTAATCGTTCATGGGACAGTTTTAAACCATGAAATTTAGCAAATAAGCTAGCATCAACGGCCCCTAATTCACTGTGATCACCGCCTCGACCTTTTGCAAGATCATGAAATAGTGCGGCAAACAGCAATGCGGATTTGTGAGACATTTTCTGATATAAATCAGCTGCAAGTTGGCGATCTTTGGTTAACGTACCATTTTGACTGTCAACGCTGTATTGGTAGATGTTTTTCAGTACCTTGTGGGTGTGCTCGTCAACAGTGTAAGCATGAAACAGGTCAAACTGCATTTGCCCAACCACTTCGCGCCATTGTGGCAAATAAGAAGCTAAAATACCGTGTTGATGCATCAAGGTAATGGCGAGCCCCATACCTTGAGGATGGGCAAAAATGGCTTTAAAGGTTTCTCGACAGGCTTGAAAATCTTGTAGGTCGCCCATCAAACGGCGGCGAACTTGACGCAATAGCCTTAACGTTTCTGGGCTAATACCAATAATTTGATTGTGATGTGTGGCAATCAATAAAAACAGCGACATAATTTGGCTGCGGTCAATAAACACATCTTCATGACGAGCGTGAATATGCTCTTCAATAATTTCAAAATTATCATTGATGACAATTGTTTTTCTGCGTTTACTGGGCGCGATTTCACGGGAAAAATAGGCCATTAAGAGTTGATTGAGTTCTCTAATGCGTTTCATTGCACGAAAGAGTTGTCGCATCATTTTTTCAATGGCAATGTTACCGCCTTCACCGAGCGGGCTGCCTTCACCAAACCCCATTAATTTGGCTACTTCAGCTTGATATTGTAATAAAAGACGGTTTTCTGAGCGTTTTGCCGCTTGATGAAGCGCAAAGCGAACTCTAAAAATGAAGTTCTGACATTCTAATAATTCGGCGTATTCATCATTGGTGAAAAAACCGTGTTTTCTTAGTGCTTGCATATCACCAACGCCAAGATGCTTACGCGCAACCCAAGTAAGGGTTTGTAAGTCGCGCATACCTCCTGGGCTGGTCTTTAAGTTGGGTTCAATGTTGTAAGCTGTGCCTTGCGCTTTTGCGTGCCGTTGTAATTGTTCTTCAAGTTTAGCGCTAAAAAATGCTTTACTGCTCCACAGTTTGTCACTGTAGAGGGCTGCTAATACTTGGTTTTCATGTTGTTTGTTGCCAGTAATATTGCGAATTTCTAATAAGCTAGTGGCAATGGTGACGTCTTCTTTACAGGCTTTGTAGGTATCTTTTAACGAGCGAACTCCGTGACCAAGGTCTAGCCCTAAATCCCACAATTGAGTTAAAAAGGTGCTGATACTGGTAGATTCTTCACGATTTAATGGTCCATCATGAATGATACAAATATCAATATCTGAAAAGGGGTGTAGGGTGCTTCGGCCATAACCACCAACCGCATTAAGAGAGAATTTATCGCTGCAAAACTGATGAGACTGCCATAAAAGGCCAAGTAGTTGATCAAAAAAGTTCGCTCGGGTGGTGAGCGTTTCATTGATTGGGCAATGTAAAATATTGTCTTCTAAAAAAGTATCCAGTGATGCAATAGCTTGTTTCAGTTCTGTTGTATTCATCCCCGGGCGCAATTCTGTGCTGACAGGTTGCGAAATCATGTGACTCCTTGTTTGTTTTTTCCGTATACAGGGTAAGGTATTATGTAAGCTAACTCAACGTTGAAAAAATATATCTTATGGCATCTAAACGCGGCAGAATTGATACCTTTATTGCCAAGCATCAACAAATTCCTAAAAAATCAGTACGAAATATGATCGTGCAAGGTGAAATAATGATTGATGGTCAATTGGTTATGTCTCCTGATGAGCAAATAGATGAGTTTAGCTTTATTGTTTGCCAGGGACAGGTATTACAGCAAAGACAAGCTGTTTATTGGATGTTGCATAAACCCCAAGGCGTGGTGAGTGCCACAATGGATAAACAGCATCAAACCGCTGTTGATTTACTTGTTGGTATTGATAAAGACTTACTGCATATCGCGGGGCGTTTGGATTTAAACTCGACCGGTTTATTGCTAATTACCAATGATGCGAAATGGTCTCAAGCTCTGATGTCACCTGATAATAAAGTGACAAAGCGTTACTTAGTTACCTTAGCTAACCCTATTGATGAAGATTACATTAAGGTCTTTGCTGAAGGCATGTGGTTTGAATATGAAGGTATTACAACCGCACCAGCAAAGCTGGAGATTTTATCGCCAATTCAAGCTATGGTTGAGTTAAATGAGGGTAAATATCATCAAATTAAAAGAATGTTCGGCCGCTTTCAAAACCCTGTGATTGGTTTACATAGAATCGCGATAGGTGACATCAAGTTAGATACTGATTTACAACCGGGTCAATATCGTCAATTAACAAAAACCGAAGTGCTGAGCATTATTCAGCGCTAGATCAACTTTTTGCTCAATATCTTATGCTAGCTTGTTACAATTGGTTAACAGTGCAGGGTGGCATGTGGATATTCAAGCGTTACAAAAAATCAGTGAGTTAGATGTTTTTAGTTTATTGGTTTTTAAACTGACATATGAAACTGGTTTTGCCAATTTTGCTGCAAAAGAGTTATCCGTTTCCCCAGCCAAAATAAGTCGTTGTTTGACCTCGCTAAGAAGTATTTTTAATGACGAATTATTCTATCGTCGTCAGCAAGGTTTAAAGCCCACTCCGTTAGCTGAAATTTTATATCAACCTATTTGTCAGTTGTGTGAAATGACCTGTCAAATCGAGCGCCTAGCGAGCCAGCATGCGACTCAAAATAAAAAAACAACTTTACAAGTGGCTGTTTCACCGAACATTATTTCAAGCGTGGCGATGGCGATTAGTCATTCTGCTAATTTGGTTGGCAAGATCAAATTGCACAGTTGGCAATCAGATACTGAAGAGCAAATTTATCAAGGTGAATTAGATTTTGGCATCGGTTTTATGGGGCAAGACACCCATGATTTAGCTGTGACTCCTATCGCTAAAGTAGGGGCCTTATGTGTTGTTGGCGCGAAGCAACATGCTTTTTGGAATACGGCTCAAGCGTTTAAATTAGAAGATATTATTCAGCATCGAGTGGTTTATTTATGTTGTAGTGGCTTTAATAATCGCATTGATCCGCTAGAACTCTATTGTCAAACCCATGGCTTACCTTTAGATGACATTGACTGCGTTAAAACAATCGAAGAGTGGTATTGGCATATTCTCACCATGAATAGCTTGTCGTTGACGCTTTTTAATGAAGGTGCATTTGCTAATAATATTCCGCAGTTACGGGTTGAAAAACTGCCTGCTTCAGAGTTTGCAAAACTTGATGCTGTGATGGCAATGCCTCATTACTGTCTTATTGAGCGAGATGAAGCGTATCGACGTTATTCTTTAAATATCAAACAACAAGTTATTCAAATTACTCAGTCGGTTATCTTGTAAATTTCGATTCACTTATGGGACTTTTGTAAGCAATATCGTTTTCCTGCGCGTGGGACCTGCTATCCACTCCAATGTCACTTTATTTAAGCGAGCGTTTATCGGCGTTTTAAATGCAAAACAATAGTCATCTCATCTTGAAAAAAATTGATTTAAATCAAGCTCTGAATATCAAAAACTAAAATTGCAAATTTCTGTTAACGATTGTTTAACCGCGATTCACATATTTGCAATCTTCATCGGGTGTTTTTTCTAATTTCCTTATATTTTGTATGTGTATTGTCTACAAATCTAAATCGGGGGATTTATGATTAGAAAATATAATAAAACACTGCTTACCGCAGCACTTCTTGTAGCACTCAGTATCGCTGGATGTGGTTCTGACGGAAAAGACGGTCAAGATGGAGCACCTGGCGCACCAGGGACTCCTGGAACTCCGGGCACACCAGGTACGCCTGCTGGTTCAGTGGTTGATTCTGTAGTGAGTGCGAACGCCGCAGACTTCAAGATAACGTTAGCGCCTGAAGATATCGTTGTTGTTGGAAGTGAGCCTTTTAGCATTAAGTTCACTGCCACAGCTAAAAATACTAAAGGAGAATATGTTCCATTCACAGGGCTTGAAAGAATTGCACTTTATGTGATTAACCAAGTTGAAAATGACTCTGGTACTGGTGCGCCAATGTTGTGGTCCAGTAACTCAATCGCCAATGAGTTTGGCTCTAGTATGTATTGTAATCTAACGGGGGAAACAACGGATCGCCAAGGTAATGTTGTTAATGCATGTACACTTGTAGAAGATACTGAAAACTTGGGTACTTACTCAGGAAGTTGGACACATGAAGGCAATGCGCCAGTGGTCTCTGCCGATGGGGACCCTAATAGCTTATTCAGAGTGATGGTTCGTACTTATGATGTAACGGATGCATCAGGGGAAGGCATTAGCGACAAGTTACTTTCTACTCCGCTTGATTTTATTCCTGCAACAGGTGAGCTAGCCGTTTCTGCTAAAGATTCTGTTTCTAATGCCGCCTGTATTCAATGTCACAGTGAGTTAACTGGGTATGCTGAAGGTGATATGCGTATTGCCAATATCGGTGCTCACCATAACTACCAGAAAGTTGAAAACTGTGTCACTTGTCATAACCCAGCTTATGCAGCTGATCAAACCGATCCCGATAAAGGTTTTAATCCTAATTGGAATGCGATGATCCATACCATTCATGCTGGTGGAGTGCTTGCCGAAGATGGTTTACTTCAAGGTGATGCAAAAGAGTTTGCGGGTGTTCATTTTCCTGCGGAATTGAGCGAATGTACAACTTGTCATGATAATGGCACTCAGTGGAACGACAACATTTATGCTGAAGCTTGTCTTTCTTGTCATATGAATGTTGATTTGACTACAGGTGAAAATCACCGAGGTATCATTCCAAGTGGCGATGCAGCTTGTGCTGGTTGTCATGGTGCAGGTAGCTTAAGCCCAATCTTGGCTCATAACGTAGGCGATAGAGCAACCGCCGCAGAAGGGTTAACATTCGACTTTACTTCAGCGACTGTTACACCAACAGCAGATCCTGCAAAGTCTACTTTAACCGTGGTTGCTAATGTCACGCTTAACGGCGCAGCCATTGCCGATGGTACTGACTTAACTCCGTATATGACCAGCACTCGTCGTGGTTTGTTAATTGGTAATTTAGAAGCTGATGGTACGCCTTTACGTGGACTTGGTATGGCGATAGGCGATCTTGCTAGTTTAAGCGGCGGTGTGATGACTTTCGCTAAAGATTTTGACGCAAGCCGTTTAGTTGGTCCTATCTATGTGACGGCTGAAATACAGGTTTGTGCTGAAAGCGGATTAGTGGTGAAATGTACCACTAATGATGATGGTGACGTTGAGCAAATTGGCGTCGCTAATAATGCACCCATTAAGTACTTCAACTTATCTGATCCAAACGCAGAAACTGTCATTGCTCGTATGGATGATCCAGACCGCATTACAGTCAGCGAAGCTCAGTGTAATACCTGCCATGGTAACTTAACCCATGTTAAAGGAACTCATGGCGCAACTGACTTTACCCAATGTATGGATTGTCATAACAATCGCTACCCAGGTTCTTACCATGGTGGTGTTGTTTATGATACCGGTGAAGTGGATACTGAAGGCAAGCCTGTATTTGCAGAAGTTCCAGGTATTACCTTTAGTAACCGTGACTTAGTTACTGTTGCTCACCGTTTCCACAGTGGTTCATGGGATGGTGGCGGGATCTACTTTAACAAAGATATGGAAACGGTTGGTTATCCTGCAATAGCCACAGATTGCCAAGCTTGTCATAAAGAAGGTGCTGTCATGTTTGCCGCTGATGGTGGATTAACATCAGGTAAACGCTCTATCCAAGTTAGCGCAACAGAATTTATTTCGCCTGTTGCTGAGTCATGTCGCTCTTGTCACATTAGTGGTTCAGCGCTATCTCACTTCAAGAGTAATGGTGCTGTCGTTCAAGGTGATGCTATGACGGATGCTGATTTACCTATTGAATCATGTGCAACATGTCATGCTGAAGGTAAAGCTTACGGTATTGATAAAGCTCATAGTGGCGTCGCTCACTAAGCTATCAGATATGTTGTGAGTTGATGATTAGCTAGATAAAACAAAGGGAGACTATCCAGTCTCCCTTTTTGTTATTCTGATTTCATCACAGTTGCTCAGAATAGCCTTTAATTATTTGAGTCGTATTGAGTCAATTAGCTCGCTTGTTGGCGCTGCATTGTCAGTAACCATTTACCGTATATAAAAATACCGACCGCAGAGATAATGCCAATGGCTGCAATAATGTACCAAGCCATACCAATATTATTCGCTTCATACAGCATGTGCGTTAATGGTTGCGCTTCGATTCCAGTAAACTCCACCAAGCGTGTAAAAGCTTCCCCTTGTGGAATCGCATTAACATCCGCTTGGCTCATGCCCCGGGCAACTAATTCATCACGAGAAATAATTTCTTTTGAGGCATACATTTGATAAAGCTTAGGCGCAAAGTAGCCTTCTAAAGTCCAACCAATGCCTTGCGGTAGCATGACAAAACCGAGATACATGGCTTTTTTACCTTCAGGGGCAATGTTGCCCATAAACTCATTCTTTTTAGGGCTGATCATCATTTCCCCTAACGAGAACATTGCAATGGCTAACACTATCATCCACGCGGCATTAAATACCCCAACCAACATAATGGCGGCAATACTTAAAATACAGCCAACTAACATGGCAGTGGTAATGCGATATTTAGCGGTAAAAGCGGCCACTAAAAAACAGGTGGTCATGATCATACCTGCGTTTAAGTTCAGCATACCCTCAGGCATGACCTTAGTGCCTTCATTATTTAAGCCTAACCAGAATTGTAAAATACCGCTGCTGGTTCCTTCTGGGCCAAATAAAGAGGTAACAATAATGCTGGTATCAACCCATTCAGCAATATGAATAGGTAGCACATCAAACAGTGAGTTATACAAAAACCAGAAGCCAGCAAACACTAACATATAGTATATAACTACAGGTTTTTTTAGTTCATGTAGGGCATCTTTCCATAGGGCTTCTTGTTGAATTTCACCAGACTTAACCTTGCGAGCGCGCTCAATACGTTCATCTTTTCCGGGCTCTTTATAGGCTAATAAAAATAGGAAGTTAAGCGAAATAATGGCAGCACAGGCATAAAACACGTTATCCCAAGATAACTGACGCATATGCACCGCAACTAAGGGGCCTAAAAAACCGCCAATGTTGACCACTTGGTAAAATATACCCCAAGCCATAGAGGTGTTTTCACGTCTTGTTGAGAGTACTAATGTCCCTTGAATACCGGGTTTAAATATTCCAGTACCGGCAGCGAGCAGCATAGCACCGCCTAAAAAGCCCCAGAAGTTAGGGAACAAAGCCATGGTGAGATAACCCATGATTTTGATAATAGTTGAGGCAAATATAGTTTCTTTGTAGCCAACGCGATCAGATATGCCACCAGTAAAAACTGGAATAAAGGTTTGCAGCAATGCCCAAGCGGCAAGAATAATACCGTAATCGTGTAAATCAATGCCTAAACCACCTTCCGATACCGGTGATTTTGCATATAACCCCGCACTGGCTTTTACACCGTAATAAGCAATACGCTCAACCAATTCCATTCCGCCAACTATCCAGAATATGTATCCTAAACTGGTAATTGACGCCCACATGCCTAATTGTTTCACTTCACTGAGGTCGTTACCTGAGTGTGAATTAGCGCTCATATGTCACCCTTTTGTTATGATTATTTAGCGAAATTGGCAGACACTTTACCTAAATTAACGCTAATTACAAAACAACTCTGGCTTAATTGCCCTATCACGTGATGGTTGAGTATTTCTTAAACAAAAAAAGCGAGCTAAATGCTCGCTTGATTTTGAGTGTTAGGGACGTATTATCCACAACACTTTTTGTATTTTTTGCCACTACCGCAAGTACATGGGTCATTGCGATTGATTTTTGCTTCAGCCACAACGGCTTTAGGTTTATTTAATATACCTTCAAGTTCAACAATGTTTTCTTCAACGTCACTATTTACGCTAATAACCGCAAATAAGTGTTGTTCATCAACCATGATTTGTACAGCTTGCTTACGCTCTTCCGTTTGAACGGATAACTGAAGCGGGCTTGCTTTGGTGCCAATTTTTGTCTGGCGTTTGGTGTTATAGCCACTTTCGCCATAGGCCGGTTTTGGGGTTCTGCGACCTTTAAAAAAGAATTTATCTGACATAGTGGTGTACCGTTTAATTGGATGATGATTTTGGCTGAAGCTTTTACAGTAATTAGCACTATTTGACCAGTATAATTGATAAATTATGCTGATTTATACGGGAGGCGCTTGTTGATAAACTCACTTGCAAAAGTGCGATTAAAAGCCCGAGTTGATGAGTATGATCTCAAGGAGAATAAAAATCAGAGGGATAATGTAATTAACCCTCTGATTTTATTGGTTGGTAGTTTGCTTCGCTAGTTTAAAGGCCAAGGGTGAATGCCATCAATAGCCACGGTTGGCATATCTAAACCGTAGCAATAACCGTCTTTTTCAAATGCGAAAACTTGTTTGATGGTGGCTGCATAGCCAAATTGGTTCACTTGTAACTTGGCTTTATCAGAAACCGTTAATCCCCACATATCAAACAGCGGTAAATAATTAAGTTTAGTGGCATGGCTCATGGCAATGACCAGAAAATCATTATTGCTGATTGATTTAGCCTCGGTTTGTTCAAAAAGACTGAAGCCAAGCTGAGCTTTAATCGCATCCCACTTACTGACATCATTTTTAGCATTTTCAAACTCGCGCAAAATAATATGCAGCCTAGGCAGTAAATGCCAGCCATTAGATAAGGCTCCTTGCTTTTGGGCTGTGGCATACATTTGCACCATAATGGACATGCCTTGGTTCCAACCGCTCAAGTTGGCGGCTTTCATAAAGGCCGATGGATCCGCTGTTTGCACGCTTTGCTGCAGTAAATCAAACTCATTTTTTATCGGTAATGATTGACAGTTTGGTAGCTCACCTAAAGATAAGTAGTTCATATACTTAGTGTAATAAGAATATGGATTGGTAGACGCATGACTATCAACGCCATCGAAACGCAGTTTTGAATGTTCTAATCCGTGGCCGAGCTCATGAATATCGCCATGACCTAGTGGGTTGAAACTCCAAAATGCATCATAAGGATTACCTGAACAGCCTGAACCACAGGTTGCTTGGTCTGCATTCATGTGTTTTACCTTGTTCAATTGCGCGATTGCTAAATTATGGTTATTAGCAAAATCTACAATTTCAGCCACGGTATCGATATTCGGGCCTTGATAACCGGCTAAAACATGCGGCAAATTATGTAAGTTATTGTTCATGGCCTCAGCCATGGTATCTGCACTATTCCAACGAGGATAAAGCGCCATCGTTTTCTGCATTTTATCGATTTGCGAATGCACTTCAAAATGTGGGCTGGCGATTTCTGCCCAATCGTAATCGGCCTGAGCAAGTGAGGTGGCAAAGGTATTGGCATCCATTCCATCACGCCAATACGGGTGCTCCCCAATATTGCTAAAGCTGAATTGAGTGTTGATATCGGACTCTTCAAATCGTATTTGCACCGGGCCACCATAAGCGCTTGTTAGGGTGATTGTTTCACCGTTTTTAAGCTCAATTTGAGGTGACTGCAGATATTTAGGTCTGTTGTAAGTATTATCGCCAAACTCTTTGGTGGAGCCTGAACGCTGAGTATTAACAAATACCCATGTACGGACTGCACTATTGTCCAAGCGCTTGATACTCATTGGTTGACCGGGAATGTGATAAACCCCTGTCGAGCGGAATCCACTTTTACTGGTCAGGTTAATTTGCTTATCTTTAGGTGAAACATGGCTAAAGTCAGTGCGGCTAAAGTTACCCAGTGAGTTAGGTACCATGCTAAATGAGCGGGTATAAAACATACTGTGATCAGCAAAGTAGGCTTTGGCGAAACTTAAGTTATCTATACTGGCGACATTCATTGGATACTGAATATCCTGACGATAAACATCGCCAAGTAGTACTATCTTTTTATAAATAGCATGGCTATTTTCTTGTTCGAAAAGCGCTATTTTATTTTGATCTAACTGATTAATACGTTGCTTTATTGCGAGTAAACTTGGGCGGTAACTGTCGTTATAAACGGCATCACAATCTGTTTGGCACTGGCTAAAATTAAACGGAAATTCTTGGTTTAAGAATCCGTTAACCCATTTTTGCTCATCATTGAATAAAGGTGAGGCTTGTTGCATATCAGCAACGTTATTCCAATTAGCTTTATCTGCACTGAAAAAATTGCCCGGGCCGCCTGGACCTTGCATTGAAAAGTGAATTTTTCCCAGCACAATTGCAGTTTGTGGTTTGCTATTCCAAGAATGTCTGTGGGTATAGAGCAGTGGTTTTTTTTGAGTTAGCGCGGAATCCAATACGCTATTCAGTTGAAGATCGGTAAAGACTTCATCTGAGGCAACAACCACTAAATCACTATCATTAACGCAACTTGTTAATGTGTCATTCGTTGCTGCACTATCGGCACAATGAGTGACGATCATATTTGGGTAGTGACTTGCAAACCAAGTTTTTACCCGACTTGCACCAGATTCATTTAGACCAAATAGGCTAATGTGGTTAGTCGATGCATCAGTTAATGTTTGCTGCATTTGCCAAGCTAATAACCGCTTAAAGCTGGCTTCAAATTCAGGGAAGTGTCCTGCATTAAGACGATTAAAAATATCGGTTCCAAATGCAGCGTGATTAACCCCTTGTTGAGTTGTTGCGGCAGCGAAAATACGCCCTTGATTCCCTTTCAGTAATTCAAAGGTTGGATTATTGGGATAACCATGAATCGCATTATTAATTCCAATTAATTGTGAATGCTGACCGGGTTCAAATACGATGGCGTCAGTACTAAAAATGGTGTTCAAAAAATCAGTTTGTAACAGCTTAGTCTGCAGAAAATCTTGATTAAGGCGTTTAACCAAAGACGTGACAAGTGGGCCAGTGATATCACTGGCATTGCCCGTTTTCATGGCTGCTGTAATGCGGTCGTTCAAGCTGATATTAACCAGAGTTGAAGCGCTTTTGTTGTTACTGTCAGTCACTGTTAACTGAAGGGTGACAACCGTGTCATCTTCTAATTGTGACCCATCAATTATCACAGTCTGTTTATCCGCATCACTGATAATTACTTCTGCACCCGCAGTTTGTTGCCATAGATAAGTCGCGGTCACAGTGGGATCTAGAGTCACATTTGCGCTAATGCTAATGGCCTCATTATTCCATTCGGTTAATGGGGGAATAGCGGCAATAGTTGGTGCAGCAGTTTCAACTGGCGGTGGCGTTACTGGCGGCGTCACTGTGGGCGGTGTTACGGGGGCTCAGATGATTCTCCTCCGCCGCCACATGCCGTTAATAGCAACAAAAGAGCGGGGGTGATGAATGAGTATTTTTGTTTCATATCGCCATCTTATTTAACATGTTTACAGCATTATGCTGCTTGATGTGATGAAGTGCAAAGTTAAAGAGCTTATTAACTTCTCGGGTTTCTGAAATAAACAGTCTTGATGAGATCAATTTAAATTGAATTGGTAATAACCCCTTTGCAGATACTACTTCGGGACGCTGTACGCCATATATGGCCGCTTAACGAAAACATCTTGTTTTCGATACCCTCAGCCGTTGCTGCCCCTGCTTGGGAGTTATGTTTCAAAAGGAGAATAGAATGTTAAAGCAAGTATATGATGCCAGTGGAGCGAACACAGGAACATTCGACGGTGAGTACGTCTACAACTTATCTGGGCAGATGGTTCTGCGGAACGATGAAGATGAGGTCTACCACATGGAAATGCCGTGCAAATATGTTGGTGTCTTCGAAGGTCAGCAGGCTACAGACCGTAGCGGATCGCTTCTTTTTCGTTTAGAAGACTAATTCTGAATTGTTTTCGGTATAAAAAACATAACAAGGTCAAGCACAAGCGCCCAATGTAAAAAACGTATTGGGCTGGTTCTCGCTGTCGCTTGGCCTGTGTAGGCGGCATTAGGCATACAACTATGGTGAACAAAAATGGAAAAAGACGATTAAGAATATATTTGAGATCACTCTTTTTGTGGGTGTCATCGTTCTTGCTATATTACAGATAACTCGTGCAGAAAATGTTACCAATACAACCTTCCCACTTCTGTTAAGCAAATAAAAAAGCCAGTACAAATGTACTGGCTTTAAGGTTTTGATTAACTGTATGTTATTATTAACCTTCTAGTTTAGCTAATTCAGATTTTTGTTCGGTTAACTTGTCAATATCACGAGTTAAATCACCCATTTTTGCACGTTCTTTTTCAATCACGGCAGCAGGGGCTTTGGCCACAAAACCTTGATTAGATAATTTGCCTTCAAGGCGGCTAATTTCTTGGCCTAATTTTTCAAGCTGCTTATCAATACGTGCCATTTCAGCAGCAACGTCAATTAACCCTGCCATTGGGATTAATAGCTCCATTTCGCCCACAAGTTGGGTGGTCGACATAGGGGCTGTTTCACCGTCGGCTAAAATGGTCATTGACTCAAGTTTGGCTAGGGTTGTAAAGAAGGTTTGGTTGGCTTCAATACGGGCTTTATCTTGTGCGCTAACTCCACGTAGTAATGCATTTAATGGCTTAGATGGGGCAATGTTAAGTTCGGCACGAATGTTACGCACCGCAACAATGACTTGCTTAACCCATTCAAGATCTGCCATTGCCTGCGCATCGACCATTTCAGCTTGATAACGAGGGAACTCGGCTAACATTAGGGTTTCACCAGTCACATTGGTTAGCGGTTTAACGCGCTGCCAAATGGTTTCAGTGATATAAGGCATAATTGGGTGCATTAAACGCTGCATTTTTTCTAGCACTGTCACTAATGTGTGACGTGTACCACGTTGCTCGGCTTCGCTACCATTTTGCAATACAGGCTTAGTTAACTCTAAATACCAGTCACAGAATTGGTTCCATGTGAACTCGTACAAGGTGTTTGCCGCTAAGTCAAAACGGTAAGCTGCCATGTGATCATCAAAGGTTTTCACTGTTTGGTTGAATAAACCAATAATCCAACGGTCAGCAAGTGAAAGTTGCATTTCACCCGGCTTGCCATCAACAAGAATTTGGCCGCAATCTAAAGGTTCGCCTGCTTCATTGCTGTCAGGATCCGCTTGCACTTCGGTATTCATTAATACGTAACGTGATGCGTTCCATAACTTATTACAGAAGCTGCGGTAGCCATCAAGACGCTTCATATCCCAGTTGATATCACGACCGGTTGATGCCATTGCTGCTAGGGTAAAGCGCAGTGCATCAGTACCGTGGGCCTCAATGCCTTCGGCAAATTCTTTGCGGGTACTTTTTTCAATTTTGGCAGCCAATTGAGGTTGCATCATATTGCCAGTACGTTTGGTTACTAGGCTTTCAAGATCGATACCGTCAATCATGTCTAATGGGTCAAGCACGTTACCTTTTGACTTAGACATTTTGTTACCGGCTTCATCACGAATAAGGCCCGTGACATAAACGGTTTTGAAAGGCACTTGTGGTTTGCCATCTTCATCTTTAATGAAGTGCATGGTCATCATGATCATACGGGCAACCCAGAAGAAAATAATATCAAAACCTGTTACCAACACGTCAGTTGGGTGGAAGGTTTTTAAATCTTCTAAGTTGTCAGGCCAACCTAAGGTGGAGAACGTCCATAGTGCAGAACTAAACCAAGTATCTAATACGTCTTCGTCTTGGCGTAATACCACTGAGTCCGCAAGCTTATGTTTAGCACGTACTTCAGCTTCATTACGGCCAACATAAACTTTGCCGTTTTCATCGTACCAAGCTGGAATACGGTGTCCCCACCAGAGTTGGCGTGAAATACACCAATCTTGAATGTCACGCATCCAAGAGAAGTACATGTTTTCGTACTGCTGTGGCACAAACTTAATGTCACCATTTTCAACTGCTTCAATAGCGGTTTTGGCCATTGGTGCAACCGCTACATACCATTGGTCTGTAAGTAGTGGTTCAATGACTACGCCACTGCGATCTCCATAAGGAACTTTTAATCCGTGTGGGGCGATTTTTTCAAGTAAACCTAAGGTTTCAAACTCTTCGACAATTGCTGTGCGCGCTTTGAATCGATCAAGGCCAACATAACGCTCAGGTATAGCCAGTTCGATATCTTTGTTGGGTGTGCCGTCAGTGTTAATCACTTCAGCAAAAGCACGTACTGCGGCATCTAAAGTGAAGATGTTGTACATAGGTAATGCATGACGTTTGCCAACTTCGTAGTCGTTAAAGTCATGAGCTGGGGTGATTTTTACACAGCCAGTACCAAATTCCATATCGACATAATCGTCAGCAACGATAGGGATCAAACGGTTTACGATTGGCAATAAGATAAATTTGCCAATTAATGACTGATAGCGTTCATCATCAGGATGCACAGCAACAGCACTGTCGCCTAACATGGTTTCAGGACGAGTAGTGGCAACTTCTAAATAGTCTTTACCATCAGCCGTTAATGCACCTTCTGCTAATGGGTAGCGGAAGTGCCACATGTGGCCTTGTTTTTCTTTGTTTTCAACTTCTAGATCTGAAATTGCCGTATGCAGTTTAGGATCCCAGTTAACTAATCGTTTGCCGCGATATATTAATTCATCGTCATATAAACGAACAAAGACTTCTTGAACGGCTTTAGACAAGCCTTCGTCCATGGTAAAACGTTCACGGTCCCAATCAACAGAGGCACCCATACGACGAAGCTGTTTGGTAATGGTACCGCCAGACTGCGCTTTCCATTCCCACACTTTGTCCATAAAGGCGTCACGGCCTAAGTCGTGGCGAGTTTTGCCTTCTTCTGCTTCAAGCTTACGTTCAACCAACATTTGAGTTGCAATACCAGCGTGGTCAGTGCCCACTTGCCATAAGGTATTTTTACCTTTCATGCGTTGGTAGCGGGTCAAGGTGTCCATGATAGTATCTTGGAAAGCATGGCCCATGTGCAGGCTACCTGTCACATTTGGCGGCGGGATCATGATGCAGTAATTGCCTTGTGATTCATCACCGTGTGGCTTGAAGTAACCTTGCTCTTCCCAGTTTTGGTATAGAGCTTGTTCAATAGACTTAGGATCGTATGTTTTTTCCATGGGATCGTTTTATCTCAATCTAAATTAAGTGTTTATTCGGCTAATGCTTGGGTGGCAACTTGGCAACCCAGAGTCTGATATTGACGATAGCGTTGTCTGGCGACTCGCTTAAGCGTTTCATCATTAGCCACAAAATCGATAATATGAGGCAAGTTTACCGCAAATTGAGGCACTTGGTCTGCAAGATTAATCAGAACTTGGCGACTTTTATTGGGGCCAAGGGTATCAAAGCCAATTTCAACAGGGGCTCCTGTGGTCGGGCCTTCACCTTTAAGATTGTGCGGCACAAATAATCTTGGCTCGAATTGCCATAATAATTCGTCAATCTGGTAGGCATGTTGCTTGCTTTGACAATGAATATACACCTGCTTTTGTTCTCTATAATGCTGCTCTGCTAGTCGGCAAGCAGCCAGATTGACGGCATCTAATGCGCTTATTTGATTATGATTATCAGGCATAAGGTAAAACAAAGTTTGCGGCATTTTATTGATGCTTATACAGGTGAGTAAGGTATTGGCGAGTTTACACTAAAACGGCGGTGGGGTTAATGGGGGATTTTGTGAGTAGGTTGACTATAGCCAAATAAAAAAGGTGAAGAATTGCTTCTTCACCTTTGATTCATTCAATAATGAATTATTCGCTGATTTCAACACCAGAACGATTAATTAAGAATTGGGTTAAAATTGGCACAGGACGACCTGTTGAGCCTTTATTCGCTCCGCTATTCCAAGCTGTGCCTGCCACATCTAAGTGGGCCCAGTTGTACTTTTTCGCAAAGCGAGACAAGAAACACGCAGCAGTGATAGAGCCCGCGGGACGACCACCTAAGTTGGTCATGTCAGCAAATGGGCTTTCAAGTAAGTCTTGATACTCATCCCATAAAGGCATGCGCCATGCTCGGTCACCACTTTGCTCACCGGCATTTAAAATTTCATGGGCAAGTGGATTATGTGAGCTGAACAAACCTGAGGCGTGCTTACCTAATGCAATCACACAAGCACCGGTTAAGGTTGCGGTATCAATTACCAACTCAGGGTCAAAACGCTCAACATAGGTTAATACGTCACATAGAACTAAACGTCCTTCCGCATCAGTATTTAATACTTCAACGGTTTGGCCTGACATGGTGGTTAAAATGTCACCGGGGCGATAAGCACTGCCCGATACCATATTTTCACAACCGGCTAATACGCCAATAACGTTGATTGGTAGCTTCATTTCACATAGCGCTTTCATGGTGCCAAGCACGCCTGCAGCGCCACCCATGTCATATTTCATTTCATCCATGGCTTCGCCTGGTTTTAATGAAATTCCGCCTGAGTCAAAGGTTAAGCCTTTGCCAACAAGTACGATTGGTTTTTGAGTGGTGTCGACTGCGCCTTGATATTCCATAATGGTCATAATGGATTCGTTAGCACTTGCACGACCAACAGCAAGGTATGAGTTCATCCCTAGCTTAGCCATTTGCTCTTCGCCAACAGTAGAAACTTTTAGGTTTTCATAAGTTTCAGCCATTTGACGCGCTTGAGAAGCAAGGTAAGCCGGGTTGCAAATGTTAGGTGGCATGTTCGCAACATCACGGCATAAAGACATCCCCTGTGAAACCGCTGAACCATGTTCAATTGCACTTTCGCCAATGGTCAATTCACGACGTGTTGGCACATTAAAGACGATTTTACGTAATGGTCGACGTGTTTCACCTTTACGGGTTTTTAGTACGTCAAAGGTATATAAGCTTTGCTGTGTTGTTTCAACGGCTTGACGTACTTTCCAATAAGTGTCGCGGCCTTTAACGTGTAACTCAGTTAAAAAACACACAGCTTCCATTGAACCGGTTTCATTTAAAGTATTGATGGTTTTTGTGATGATTTGTTTGTATTGGCGCTCGTCTAACTCACGCTCTTTGCCACAACCAACCAATAATACTCTTTCGCTTAGTACGTTAGGCACATGATGTAATAATAGCATTTGTCCTGGCTTACCTTCTAAATCGCCACGACGTAATAGGTTACTAATATAACCTTCACTAATTTTATCCAACTGCTCTGCGATACCAGATAATCGGCGAGGTTCGTAGACACCAACAACGATGCAAGCTGAACGTTGTTTTTCAGGGCTGCCGCTCTTTACGCTAAACTCCATGAGCACTCCTAGATTCTTAAAGACAAATTTTTATATTTATAAGATAATGTTCTTCATTCGGCCATTATTGGCCACAGAACAACTTTGAGGTGATAAGCTATTGGCTTAGTTGGTAAAATAAGCGTTTAAGTTGACGCTAAATATTTGCCGTAAACCAGAGCTTTTTAGCACCTTACGAGCTGGTCAGAAAACTATCAAAACTGCTAAAAGTAAACAGTTTACATGAAAGTTACTCTGATACCAGTAAAAAGATAAGTTTACCTGCCGGATCCTATTTGTGATTGTATTTAGATACTTGTTTGGCGAAGTTTTAAAAGCGCAATTTGCAGTACTGCTAGTATTGCTAACTATTTTTGTAAGCCAACAATTTGTTCGTGTTCTCGCTGACGCTTCCGATGGCGATTTTCCTGCTTCGTTAGTGATGACTTTGTTAGGGCTTAATTTACCTCAGCTCACGGTTTTAATTTTACCCTTGAGTTTCTTTTTAGGTATTTTGCTGGCTCACGGCCGGATGTATGCTGAGAACGAAATGGTGGTGCTGCATGGCGTTGGAGTGAGCGAGTGGTATGTGACTCGAGTTACCTTAACGCTAGCCCTTATTAATATGATATTCACCGGATATTTGTCTTTGTATGTCGCGCCTTGGGCAGAGGAAAAGCAAAATCAAGTGTTAGAACAAGCTCAGTCCGAAGCGGGTTTAGCGGCATTAGTGCAAGGACGTTTTCAAACTAGCCCGAATGGTAGGGCTGTACTGTATGTTGAGAAAATAAGTAAAGATAACAAGTTAGATAAGGTTTTTGTTGCTCAGCTTCCAAATATCAAAGAGCAGGGTGGTGAAACGAATGTGATTGTGGCAAAGGGCGGCAAGGTGATTGAAAGTGACTTTGGCAGCCAACAATTACAACTGTCTGACGGTCTTCGCTATCAAGGATCTTCTGAGGCTGTTAATTATCAAATTATTGAGTTTGGTGGCTACAAAATGGAGATTAAAGAGCAGGAAGTTGATCAACGTCGCCGAAAACTATCTGCGCTTGGGGTTGATGATTTATTGGCAACACCGGGCCCTGAGGCCATTGCCGAATTCCAATGGCGTTTAGCGCTACCCATTGCCATTCCATTAATGACACTTATTGCGGTTCCTTTGGCTAGAGTCAATGTACGCCAAGGCAAATTTGCCAAAATGTTTCCTGCCATTTTATTGTACCTAGGTTATTTTGGGTTAATGGTTGCCGGTCGAAAAGCGTTAGAAGATGAAGTGGTTCCATTATATTTAGGTATGTGGTGGATCCATGCCAGCGCATTATTTATGGGCATATTCTTACTCAGTAAAGAGCGTCCTGTTGGGGCAAGATTATTTAACTTATTTAAACGTAATAAGTCGGTGGCCGCATGAATATTATCGATTTATATATTTCTCGAGTCATCCTTAGTACCTCAGCATTATGCCTACTTATTTTAACGGGCTTATCAGGCATCATTAAGTGGGTTGATCAATTACGTCTTGTGGGGCGTGGCACTTATAGCATGATGGATGCAGTTGTTTATGTGTTGTATTTAATTCCTCGTGATATTGAAATGTTTTTCCCTATGGCCGTGTTATTGGGGGCATTAATTGGCATGGGGATGCTGGCATCAAATTCAGAATTAGTGGTGATGCAAGCATCAGGAATGTCTCGCTTACAAATTACCCTATCAGCAATGAAAACCGCTATACCGTTAATGATTCTGGTGATGGTGTTAGGGGAGTGGGGGGCGCCAATTGCTGAAAAAACAGCAAAAGAATTGCAAGCGACGAAATTATCAGGCGGTAGCTTAATTAAATCTAAAAGTGGCGTTTGGGCAAAAGATGGAGATTTGTTTGTTAATATTGGTGAGGTGGAAGATATTGATAAACTTAATAATATTACTCTATATCAGTTTGATGAAGATTTAAAGCTGGTTAAGTTAACCCAAGCACAGAAAGCAGTATTTCAACAAGATGAGTGGCAGTTAAGGGAAGTCAAAACCACGCAGTTAACTGATGACAGAATTGAATTAGTCGAGACCCCGTCAGAGCAGTGGCGTTCAACGCTAACGCCAGATAAGTTAAGTGTGGTTTCGGTTAAACCTGAGGCGCTATCTATTCAAGGGCTATTGGGCTATTTAGATTACCTAGAAGCTAACCAGCAAGATGCGAGTCGTTACGAATTGGCTTTGTGGCGTAAAATTATGCAGCCTGTAACCGTTGCGGTAATGATGTTAGTGGCATTATCTTTTGTATTTGGCCCTTTACGCACTGTGACAATGGGGGCCAGAGTGTTGTTTGGTGTGGTGGCGGGGTTTGGTTTCTACATCAGTAATCAAATTTTTGGCCCAATGAGTATGGTTTATGAACTCCCAGCAATTATCGGTGCTATCACTCCCAGTTTATTATTTACTGCTGGCGCAGTGTATTTTATTCGTAAATAGTCTACATTTATCTTAAGTTAACTACAGATATTCAGCAGAGGTGAATAGTGAGATTTTTTAAAATAGGTTTAATTATAGCTATTAGTAGTTGCATGGTGGCGAATCCTGCTTTTTCTAAAAATGATAAGGATAAAGAACAAAACATTGGAAAGAGTAAAGAATATCAAAGTAGTAAAACCAAAGACATTGATAAAAAAACTCGTGACAATGATAAGACTAAAGATTATTACGATGGAAGGGATAAAGATCGTAACAATGATAAGACTAAAGATTATTATGACGGTAGGGATAAAGATCGTAACAATGATAGAACCAAAGATTATTACGATGGAAGGGATAAAGATCGTAACAATGATAGGACTAAAGATTATTACGATGGCAGGGATAAAGACCGTTATGACTCCAAGGGGAAAGGGCTTCCTCCTGGATTACAGAAAAAAGTAGACCAAGGTAAACCTTTGCCACCAGGCTGGCAGAAGAAGTTAGCCAAAGGGGATATTCTATCTAGAGATATTTACGATCGTGGTCGAGTTGTTGTGCCTGTTGGTAAAGATGGTTCTGTGTCGGTTGATGTGGATGGCACGGTTATTCGGTTATATGAAAATACCCGTGAAATCATTGATATTCTTAAAAGGTAACAACCTTAGGTCACAAAAAACGCGCTAGATGCGCGTTTTTTGTGTCTGTTGTTTATGCACCGTGCCAATTACGCATTTGGTTTGCTTCGACCGATAAAACAACAACTTCAGAGCGTGTGAGTTTATCTTGTAGGGCTAGTTTTTCGCTGTTCAGTAAAATGTAGATATTACCTATTCCACACAGTGACCAAACTACACGGGCACATGCGGTAATAAAACTGAGGTTTTGACCATTAGGGTGTTGTACCTTTAAGCGCCACGCTCGCATACCTAAGGTTTGTCCCCCTTTACTCCAAAACAGGGCGTAGAACCCAGCAACACATAACAGTAACCATAATTGGTAAATGCCTTTATATAAAGGTGTATTGTGCAGTGCATCTGAAATATGCTCGTGGCCCGCCATCGGGATTAAGCCTATGCTGGTTAAGCCAAAGAAAAAACCAAAGCCAATAGCACCGGCAAGCATATACACAGCGACCGCCAGCAATAAATCGTAAATCATTGCCCCTAAACGACGAAAAAATCCCGCTCGAGGAAAATTAGCGTGATCAGAATTTAACATGGTGAACCCTTAAGCTAATACTAAATGTAATGAAATTAAACGTCGTCTTCTTCACGGACAAACTTTATGCTGCTAAAACCAAAGCGGGCAAACTCAGTTTTACGAAAATCTTTCTCAGCTTTGGCGCCTTTTTTTGATGTCATCGCAATTTGCTGCTCCATTGCTAAAAAGCGGGTTAAATCTATGCCTTCTGCTTCTGCTGCGGCTTCATATAAGTCATGGTGTTTGTCATAACTAAATGCAATTGTTTTTGTTTTACCTTTAAAGGTATAAATTACTTGGCGTGCCATTGAACATCCTCTAGCGATTAGATTTCGCTTCTAAAAATAAAATAAACTGCGCCGAGTATGCACAGCCCTGCCCATAGATAATCAAGCTTGAGCGGTTCTTTCAAATACCATACTGCAAAAGGAACAAATAAGCTGAGGGTGATGACCTCTTGTAGTATCTTTAATTGTCCCACGTTCATTACGGTATAACCAATCCGATTTGCTGGTACTTGCAATAAATATTCAAAAAATGCGATTCCCCAGCTCACCAGTGCCGCAATGATCCACGGTTTACTATTGAGGGTTTTTAAGTGGCCATACCATGCAAATGTCATAAAAATATTGCTTAAACACAATAATCCAATGGTAGTGAGTGTCGGGTTTATCATGATGGTGTATTGGCAGGTTCAGAAAAATATAAATAATGAGCATCTGCACCATAACTGGCTAATGAGTCAGTTAATACTGATGGTAGTGACTCTAGCGGACTAAACTGGTGTTTGCGCCAAAAAGCGCAGGCGCCCTGAATGGCGATGAGTCCAATGCCATTAAAATTTAATAATGTCATCGCGTTTTTTACTTCAGCAACGAGCTTATTGGCAATACCTAATCCCTGTGCTTTTGGTGATACCGCCATGTCATGAATATATAAACAATCTGCTTGTTTAATGCTCGGTAAAACCATATCAAGCTTCGGTGCCTTTGCTTGATACCAAGGGTGTGCTAATACATACGCTATCACTTGGTTTTTGTACTCAACCACAAAACAGCTTTGGGGTGAACGATGCCATTTGCTTTGCATAACCGAAAGTGGCTCAGGAGTGATTTGCTGATAGCAATCGTGTTGAATAGCCATAATTTGTGGCCAGTCCTGCGGGTTGATGGATCTTATTTTCATTTAACGCTGTCAAAGTGCAAAAGGGAGCATATTATACACTCAGTCAGGTATTGACTCATAATATTTATGTTTAAGCTTAGTTTGACAATATCAAGGAATAATTATGTCTGCTTGTTTATCTGGTTTACTAAAAATAGTGCTTATTAGTTGTTATATATTTAGCTATGGCGCGAGTGCGGCTGAAGTCACTTCAGCTTCGGTCTCTTCTGGTTTTGCTGCATTTTCAGCGGGTCCCGTCATTAAAGATTTTGGTAAAATTGCTAAGGTGGATTCTAATTTAGCGATTCCGGCCAAGATGAAATTTAAGGTGGCTTTTGATTTAGGTAAGGCGAGCGATGTTGGTAAGGTAAATCGCCAAATTGATACTTTAGCGCGGTTTATTAATATGCATGTTGATGCGGGCGTCAAGCTTGAAGATATTGAATTAGCCATGGTGGTTCATGGAAAAGCAGCAATCGATATGACAAAGAATGCATTTTACAAACAGGCGAATAGCTCTGATGCTAATGTAACAGCGGGTAATGCCAATGCTACCTTGATTCACGAATTAACAAAGTATCAAGTGAAGTTTTATGTTTGTGGCCAAACTGCGGCATATTACGGAATTAGTCCGGCAGATTTGTTACCGGGAGTGGATATGGCTTTATCGGCATTAACAGCACATGCTATTTTGTCTCAACAAGGGTTTAGTTCAAATCCATTTTAATACCAATCACAGTAAATAAGTGGCCAGAAATAGCGTAGGAAAAATGCGTAATAATAAGGCAGTTTTTGGTAAGTAGTTATTCTACAATCAAAAAATCTAACGCAGTTATCAGGTGTTTTCACAAGCTAGAATAAACAGTTATTACGATTACTATAATTGCCACTATCAGCCGTTATCAATGGATACCGGCTAGCATGGTTTGTGAGCTATTTTTACTTTAATTCATGCCGCTTAATTATTATTGGCTAACAAACACAATGCATTATGTTGATTGTTAGGCATCAACAAATAGGTTTTATGGTGTTTAATTAAACTGGTTTTTTTATTGGCTTGGCTAAGCAATAAGCCATGATGATATGCGGCCTTTGCAAGCAGGTTTTCATCACCACGCACATACAGCGCGACAGGTTTAATTATTTCCCCTTCGTGGCGATGTTGCGTCAATTGAGTTTGACAAATAACCACGCTAGATTGACCGTCAGCGTCTAATTTAAGCTTAGTGGTAATAGGCGTATCTGTTACGACTAACCAATCTTGTTGTGTTAATTCGGCTAACATGTCTTCTAACGCTTGACTTAACTGCTGCGTTTTTGCGTTTTGATAATGGTTGACGATGTTTTCAAGCAGCACTTTTAATTGCGCGCCTGCGCCTTGGCTACGAGCTAAACGGATCCATTGAGTTAAATCGTCAGCAACCAATTTTGAAAATCGTTTTTTCTTGAGAGACTCCACCATCCAGTTACATAAAAAATGACTTTCTTGGGCTGCCGTTCTTTGACCTTTTTGCTGGCTATTTGACATGGTCAGGTCATTTATGCCGGCAATTGCAAGCGCTAATAAGGCCTCGTTATAAGTTTCTGTTATGGTCATATCTATTTAGTCCAAAATGTCATTAGGGCTATTTTACTTGCAGTTAATCACTATCCCTAAGCCTTTATTAATTATATCCAAGTGGCATGAATGATAATGGATAGGTGTAACTGCAAAGGCTGTTGTAGGCACTTTTATCATGTTGATGGCATAGCCATAAAAATGGGTATAACCTGAGTTATACCCAAACATGAGCAGTCCTGATTTGTCGCTAATACAAATTGCTTATTTAATTTTTTTGTACTTCACGCCGTCTTTTGATTTGCCAACAGTCACCCTGCGACCTGTCATGCTTTTTTCGGCAATCATTTGTGCACTGGCATTGTCGTCACGCTGCTTGTTTTTAGCAAAACTGCGGCGTTTTTGAATTTGTTTTAGCAATAATTCACGGTTACTCACTTCATAACCTGGCACTGAAATTCGACGGATTTTTTGCCCAATCAGTTTTTCAATATCGGCTAAAGTGCGTTCTTCTTCTCGGCTAACAAAGGAAATAGCTACGCCTGATTTACCCGCTCGGCCGGTACGACCAATGCGGTGAACATAATCTTCAGCTAAAAATGGTAAGTCGTAGTTAACTACGTATTCTAAGTCAGGAATATCAAGGCCACGGGCCGCCACTTCAGTGGATACTAATACTCGCACTTTGCCTTCCATAAATTCACGTAATGCACGGCGACGGCTGCCTTGGCCTTTTTCACCATGCACCACTGCGGCTGGAATACCATCTAGAATAAGCTCTTTAACGAGATTGTCAGTGTCTTCACGGGTGGCACTGAACACTAATACTTTATGCCAGTTTTTCGTGCCGATAAGTTCAGATAACAGTTCGCGTTTGCGACGCTGCTCAACGGGGTAAACCACTTGGCTGATGGTGTCAGCAGTACTGTTTTGATCATTCACCGCAATCAATTTTGGCTTGTCCATCATATCATTGGCAAGCTTTTTAACGGCGCTAGAGAAAGTGGCTGAGAATAATAAGTTTTGACGGTTTTTATTTACAGCTTGCATGATTTTGGCAATATCTGCGCTAAAGCCCATATCGAGCATACGGTCGGCTTCATCCAGTACTAAAAAGTCTACGTGCGATAAGCTTAAGTTACACGCAAGGATATGCTCAAGTAGACGTCCTGGGGTTGCCACGATGACATCCGCCCCGCGCTTTAGTTTTACCGCTTGGCTATCCATTTTAACGCCACCATAGATAGTTAATACATTGATGTTCATGTATTTACCATAGGCTTGAATGTTGTCTGCAACTTGCGCAGCTAATTCACGGGTTGGGGTTAAAATCAGCGTGCGGGTATTGGATGCCAATACCGTTTTTGGCTGTTCGATCATTTTTTGCAAAATAGGCAAAGCAAATGCAGCGGTTTTACCTGTACCGGTTTGAGCACTGGCTAATACGTCGTGACCACGACGAATTGCAGGAATCGCTTGGCGCTGAATTGGTGTCATCACCTGATAACCGCATTCAGCGATCGCGCGTAAAATTTCGGGTGCGAAGCTAAAAGATTCAAATTTCATGGTTTCAGTTCCTGTAATGCAGCAAGTCAACGTTGGTTAAAGGCTATTTTAGCAAATCGTAGCTGCCTACACTTGCTATCTCAAACTCAGTAACCATTTTAAGGGCGCGGAGTATAACAAACTTTTGTTTAAATCCTGAACTTTATCTTTGGTTCAGGCATAAAAAATGGCAATCAATTTAATTGCCATTTTATCCGTTGGTTTAAATATCGTTAACCTAAATAGCGGCAGTTACTTTATTCAGCCATGTAAGCTCATCGCCTTGCATCAAGGGCGCTAAGGTTTGACGAACTTTGGCATGATATTGGTTAACCCAATTAACTTCAGTGTCGGTTAATAAGGTTTTATCTATTAATCGTACATCCATTGGGATCATCGTCAGAGCATCAAACTCAAGCATTTCTCTTTCTGCGCCAGCAAGCGCTGAGCAGGGCTGAACTACAACGAGGTTTTCGAGGCGTATGCCAAAGCCATCTGTGCGGTAGTACCCCGGTTCGTTGGATAACACCATACCTGGCATCAATGCCACGTTATTGACATTTTTGCCAATACGTTGCGGACCTTCATGAACACTTAAAAAATGGCCAACACCATGACCAGTACCATGATCATAATCAAATCCATGTTGCCACAGGTATTGACGAGCAAAGGCATCTAGCTGTTGCCCTGAGGTGCCTTTAGGGAAACGGGCTAAATCGAGCGCAATATGTCCTTTAAGTACTAAAGTCACCATTTTCTTTTGTTCATCGGTTACATGGCCAATGGCGATTGTGCGGGTGACATCTGTGGTGCCGTCAAGATACTGCGCACCAGAATCAACAAGATAAATACTATCCATTGTCATGGTCGCTGGGGTGCCATTATTGTGGTTGTAATGGCACATTGCCGCATTAGCACCAGTTGCTGAAATAGTGTCAAAGCTGGGTTCGCGGTAAAGCGGATCGGTTAAACGATAGCTTTCTAATTGTGTGGCCAGCGCAGCCTCATCATGCATTATGTTTTGTTCGACTTGACGGTCTAACCATGCCAAAAATTTTGATACGGCAACGCCATCACGAATGTGGCAGGCTTTCATGCCTTGAAGTTCAGCATGGTTTTTTTGTGCTTTTGGTAGAGCAACTGGATCTAGCCCTGCAATGAGTTTTGCCCCAGCTTGCTGTGCTTGCAGCTGACAAAAAGCATTAGCAGCGTTTGGATCGGCTAATAGTTTTACGCCTGCAAGATTAGATAAGGCTTCTTTTAGTTCACTTTCATCTTTAACAATAACCCCATTGCCGACATGTTCACTAAAGCCTGCTGGCACTTTGTTAAGATCGGTAAATAGGGTCATATCACCGTTTGCAGCTAATAGGGCGTTACCTAAAATGACCGGTAAGCGGGGCACATCATTGCCACGAATGTTCAGTAGCCAACAAAATGAATCTAACGCCGCAATAAGCGCGACATCTGCGCCTTGTTTTGCCACTAATGCGCCTATTTGCTGACGCTTTTCAAGGCTGGTTTTACCTGCCGATTCGTTGCTAAATAAGCTAAAAGGGGCCGTTGGCAATGTGGGTCTGTCTTGCCAGTGCACATCAATTGGGTTTTGTTTGACATCAACTAACGCAATTTGTGCTTTATCTAAACGGCTTATGGCTTGTTGATACCAAGCAAAAGTATGCAAACGGCTATCAAAACCAACTTTGCTACCGGTGGGTAAGGTGTCGGCTAGCCATTCAATTTGTGGGTCGTCAGTTAAACTGAGGTACTGAAACAAAGCGCCATCGACTTGTTGGCGAACCTGCACGGTATAACGGCCGTCGGTAAAAATAGCCGCAGTATCTTTGAGAATGATGGCCATCCCCGCTGAACCGGTAAAACCGCTAGCCCAGTGTAACCGTTCATTTCTTGCTGGAACGTATTCGCCCAAGTACTCATCAGCACGAGGAATAATAAAGGCGTCAATTTGTTCGATTTCAAGTTGTTGACGAATAGCGGTAAGGCGTGAGGCAATAGCAGGTGAATAAGGCATAAATAAAGTCGACTCCAATAGCGAGATTGAGCGAGAAAGTGAGCCTGATTATCTCAGGCTCTGCGAATGAGTTGCAAGTTAAGCTTATTTAAACTTGACCTAATATATAGTCAATTTATATTGTATACAATAATTGAAGGCGACAGTGGTTTCTATCGCTAATCCTAGTAATGAAAAATGACAAAACGGAGTTGCAATGACAATTGGCGTCGGCACACAAACTCAGCAACAAGCGCTAGATGGCTTAACAAATATGACTCAGGGAGTTGAGGCAATTAGCCTTGCTGAGTATCAAATGCGAATAGCTAAGGCGCAAGGTTTGATGCAAAAGGCGGGGATTGACGCACTGTATCTTAATGCGGGTACTAATTTATATTATTTTACTGGCACTAAATGGTATGCCAGTGAACGCATGGTAGGCGCTATTTTACCTGCCAAAGGCGAGTTGCAATACATAGCTCCTGCATTTGAGTTAGATACTTTACAAGGTTTTATGGTGATAAAAGGCCATGTGAATACTTGGCATGAAGATGAAAGCCCTTATGCCTTATTTGCCGAAGTTATTAATAAAATGGGACTTTCTGCTAAAGATGTCACCATTGGGATTGATGAGTCGAGTGCTTTTTTTATCAGCAATGGCATTGCCAATGCGCTAAGTGCCTCAAATAGCGTAAATATTAACAAGTTAGTTGATGCTAAGCCCATCACCGCTGGTTGCCGGATGCAAAAGTCTGCTACTGAATTAGCACTTATTCAACGAGCAATGGATATGACGCTAGAGGTGCATAAAGCGGCGGCAAGTATTTTATATGAAGGTATTACTACCGATGAGGTGACGCGCTTTATTGATGCGGCTCATCGCAAAGTAGGTGCGGCAAATGGCTCATATTTCTGTATTGTGTTATTTGGTGAAGACAGTGCTTACCCGCATGGGGTGGTGTCACCTAAAGCCTTGTCAAAAAATGATACGGTGTTAATTGATACTGGCTGTCAATTACATGGATATAACTCAGATATTACTCGTACTTATGTGTTTGGTGAGCCCAGTGCTCGTCAACGTGAATTATGGCAAATTGAACAAGATGCTCAGTTTGCGGCTTTTGCTGCTGCTCAGCTTGGTACGCCATGTGGTGATGTGGATGTTGCTGCCAGAGCGGTTATCGAACAAGCTGGCTTTGGCCCAGGTTACGCTGTTCCGGGGTTACCACACCGCACAGGACATGGTATTGGGTTAGATATTCATGAATGGCCATATTTGGTCAAAAACGATCGTACACCTCTTGCTGTTGGGATGTGCTTTAGTAACGAGCCAATGCTATGTGTGCCGGGGGAATTTGGTGTTCGTCATGAAGATCATTTTTATATGACCGAACAAGGACCAAAGTGGTTTACCTTACCAGCCAAATCAATTGATGATCCGTTTTATCTTGGATAACCATCGATACTATATTACTGTGATACAAACCTCCATCAACCTAAATTGATGGAGGTTTTTATGTCTTGCGTTGTTTCAGTATCAGTATGAGTTAGTTGTCCTTAGTTACGTCTGATAAAGGATTCTATATAAGCTGCAGAGCGAGCATTTAATATAGGATCTGCCGATGGTGATATACCTTTGGGTAATTGTAACGGATTAAAAATACCCTTATCGCACTCTAAAGTGGCTTTGGAATCGTCATGCTGACCGTTGATAATCACTTGGCCGATTAACAGTCGTTTTCGAGAGGTCGGCCAAACAATCGTTGGATCATTCACTTTATCTTGTTCTTCGGCAAGTTGAACAAACAGATCCCAAGTGGCGGGGGTGCTGGCAATGCGTTCAGTTAATTCTTGTTGTAAAAAATGATCCGGCTTTTGAGCTAGCTCATTTGCTGATACGGCTCTCACGCCATTTACTGGCTCAAAAATCCATCTCCCCGCAACGGATTCACCATTTTTTGAGGTGAATATAAAGCTATTAACACCAAAGTAGCGGTTATCAGCATAACTGATTGTAGATGGCAGTTTTTTTACATAATCAAAAAAAGCCTTAGTATCAGGTTTATTGTCAATCAACCATTGCTTACCTTCATTACCTTGTTTTATTTTGGTTTGAAACGTAAAGAAATCATCAAGATTACTGGCAAAAAATACCTCGGCATTTGAGGTTACAAAATGCAAACTTTCATTGTCACCATTTAGCTTTAGCGACATAAAACGGCCAGTGGTTTTATCTGATGACAGTGGATTAATCCCACCTAAAGAAAAGCGGGCAATAATATCAATATTAGCTTGGGTGAAAAACGGAATAGCAAATGCATCAGTGGCTTGGGGATTGGGCTTAAATACACCTGAAGTACAAAATCCATTTGCATGATTGCGTAACTTTACTTTTTTACCCGCATCGCGGCTAAGTTCATCAGGGGTACCATTAACGGCATCTACTAATTCAGAGATAGTTTTTTGTGCGGCTTCGGTGGGTAACGTCAACATTGGTAAAGCGGTAAATAGACTTGCTTTGATTAGCATAGAGAGTGTGCGAGTTTGCATAGTCATCCTATTGATTCGTTTACGTGGTATTGGGTAAAGAAAGGCAAAAGCTGATATTTATTGCACTATGACAAAAATAAAATGCTTGAAGATAAACTAGCTTAGCTCACAATGATGATAAAAGATGTTGGTTTGATATAGTAATTTTATGTTTGAGATGCATTTAGCTATGTGGATATTGGTTATATGTATTTTGAATAGGGGCAGATGAGCCTGCAAGTATCCCAAATAGGTATATTTTGGTTAAGACGACATAGACTTACAGCAATGTCTAGCTTGCTCATCTGTACTAAAGGGTATTCTTACAAATCTGACTAAAAGTAATGTCGGAAATTTCAGTGTCATACTGGTGATATCTGTGACTATGGGCGTACAATGCCGTAAATCCTAAATATCCCAGACACGGGCAAAAATATCCAAGAAGTGTTGGGCTAGTTACACCAAACAGAGCAATAGCTAAGATAGAACATTTCTAGATAAGCAGTAAGCAAGATGTGGATAGTGTTTGACGCTTATATAACGGGCTTTGAATAAGCAGTTATATAAGCGTTTGCAGTTCTTAGTTAATTTCAAATAATTCAACATCAAAAATCAGCACTGAGCCGCCTTGGATTTTACCGGTTGAGCGGTTGCCATAAGCCAGTTGGCTTGGAATGTAAAAGCGGAACTTGTCGCCAACTGTCATTAACTGCACACCTTCGGTCCAGCCTTTAATTACTTGATTTAAAGAAAAGGCAATGGTTTGTCCGCGATCAACTGAGCTATCAAACACGGTACCGTCTATTAATGTGCCATGATAATGCACGGTCACATTACTTTGAGCTGTAGGGTGTTCAGTATTGTCACTTTTTGTCAGCACTTCATATTGTAGGCCTGATAAGGTTTGCACTACGCCTTCGCGCTTGGCATTTTCAGCTAAGAAAATATTACCCTTTTCAATGTTTTCTTTGGCGGCTTTTTGATTATTCATTTGGCTAAAAAAATAAAATACCACTAAGGCAATAACAACAACGGCTAACATCATGCGCATGTAAAATTCTCTTCGGTAATTAAAAAATTAGCTACCAAGTGTAGCCTAGTTTTCTATGGCAATATAGGTTTTGTCGGCGTTTAAAGCTTGCTTTAGGCTAAAGAGTTAATTGGTAATATTGATAGCTAATCAAAGCACTCAACACCACATTGACGATAATGCAGCCCCAATAAATTGCTTTAAAGGGCTGCTTTTGGGTTTTATGTCGAAAGTGCTGTTGGGCTAAAATGCCTGCTGGCCAGCCGCCTAATATGGCATAGCTGTAGAGTGTTTTCTCGCTAATGCGTGTTTTGGTTTGCTGGGCAACACGGTTTTTGGTCGCGATTCGTTTATCGTGCCAAGTTATGGCATAGCTAAGTATATTTATTACGATAAATGCAGCAGGTAGTAGTGGACTAAGTTGATAAACAAAGTAACCCAATGTCATAGCGCCAAGTATTAGCGCAATAATTAACCAAGCAAATGACTTCATAGTAAACAATACTCCTATTTTTACTTAGTTAGATTATGACCACAGCGTGGTCTTTGATTTATGATTGCGTTGACTTAACCATACTAACAGTTTTTCAAGCGGCCCTTGGTTAAAATATCGCAAATAGAGTGCGGCCAAGCCAAGTTGGAATAAACTAAAAATGATCGCAAAGAGCATATAATCAATTCGGTCAAAGCTAGATTGCCATTGTGGATATAAATGACGAAAAGTGATGGTGCCTACAATGGACTGCAAAATATAAAAGCTTAACGATAGTTTTCCCAAATTTTGTAGCAAGGTGAGCTTTAGTGGATTGTTTTGGCAAAGTTTTACTATGATGTGTAAATAAATTAGCGCCACAGGGAGCGCGCTAATCATCATAAACAAATTTGATAATTCGTTGAGTATTAATGAGTCAGTTAAGCTTAATCCGCTATCTATGATGGAAAAAGCGACTCCTGATATTGCCATTATTGATAATTGTGAGCGACTAAAACCACTTTCAAAATAACCTTGTTTAATTAATGCCATGCCAATTAGCATTAATCCCGTCCCGTACCAAAGCAGCGTTAATGGTGTTATTACTAACATGTAGCCGACCATCAGACCTTGCATTAATAATTGCTGAAAATAACTCCCAGTCCAAACGCTAAGTTGCTCATTAAATAAGGCTGAACCTCGATAATATGGTTCATCTTCGATAGTGAGCGTTATTAGCGAAATCATCAACAGTGCAATAGCGATAAACCAGCAAGCCTTTTGAATTAATGCGTTTGTTGAGAGTTCGTAATAATAATATGCCAGTAAACCGCATAACCCATAGGCTAATAAAATATCACCAGAAAAAATAACAATGCCATGCACTAAGCCAATGCCTATTAGCCAGTGTAATCGACTTTTTATTGGGTCAGTTGCAGCCATTGGTAAGGATGAGTATTTTTGTCGATGAATATAAATACCTGCACCAAACAGCATGGCAAATAGACTCAGAAACCGGCCTTCAAGAAACACATTACTCAGTAGCTCAATGACAATATCGGTACAGAGTTGTGGAGAATGAGGTGCATAGCCATAAAAGCTATTACCCATATAGTAGATATTTAGAAAAAAATCCCCAGTAATGCAAATCCGCGTATAGCATCAAGATTGGCTAAGCGCTGCTTTCCTATCACCCTGTTGTGCATCACATTCCTTGTTTGTTATCTGTAAAAAAGGCTATTAACTAAACTATAGCTGACCGTTGAATCATTAACTCAGTCAATAGCCTTTAGGCAGATTTTAGACGGACTACTTCTGGGGTTTTTCTGAGATCCACAGCTTGATATGTCCTTGCACAACCACAACTCCGTTGCTGTCGTATGCTTTTACATCAACTAGCATATCGCCTATTTGCCATTGTTCAGGGGTTACTTGGGCGACACATAAAATATCAGTACCAGCTTTAGCTGTGTAATCAACACTCATGCCTTTAGGGATCCAACGTAAATGAGCAGGTATGGACGCCTCCGCCATTGTGCCCATTGCCATTTCAAGGCCATTACAAATCGCAATCACGTGCACCGTACCAATGTGGTTTTGAACAATTTTGCGTTTTTTAATGAGCACTTCGCAGCGATTAGTCTCTAAGGATTTTATATGTGGATGAACAGTGCTGAAATAGGGTGCCATGCGAGACACCATTTTAGAGAATATTTTATGACCAAAAGGGTAGCCGGTTACCTTTTTGTATAACGCCATGACTTTGTTGGGTTTGTTGTTATTCATTTTTCATTGTAAGGTGTAAGTGTTCTGGTCGGATGAGATTAACACTCTGGCAACACTGATGCCAGTAGTTTGCTTACAGACATCTGGGTATAATTGCCCTAATTACCAGTTTAAAGGAATCATTTTGAAGGCGTTTATCACCTATTTAAAGGGCATGGCAATGGGAGCTGCTGATGTTGTTCCTGGTGTTTCAGGCGGTACTATTGCGTTTATTACCGGTATTTTAGACCCACTATTGGATGGGATTAAAAAAATCAATCCATCGCTTTGGAGCGTGGTTAAGTCTCAAGGAATTAAAGCCGCCTTTATGCATATCAATGGCCCGTTTTTAGCCTGTGTATTTGGCGGTATTTTGACCAGTATTTTTACCTTAGCTAAATTAATCTCTTGGCTTTTGGCAACGCATCCTATTCCGGTGTGGTCATTTTTCTTTGGCCTGATTTTATTCTCTGTTGTTCATATGTTGAAGCAGGTTAGCCATTATTCGCTGATTAAAATCTTGTTATTTGTTGCTGGTGTTGCTTTTGCTTGGGGATTACGGTACTCAATCCGATCGCTATGGACGCGACTTATATTAACTTTTTCTTTGCAGGAACCATCGCTATTTGCGCGATGATTTTACCGGGTATTTCAGGTAGTTTTATTTTGTTGTTATTGGGCATGTACCCTGCGGTACTTGCTGCGGCAAAAGGATTTGATATTGCTTATCTGATTTGCTTTGCCAGCGGTTGCGCAGTGGGCTTATTAAGCTTTAGCCATGTGTTATCGGCATTATTGCGTAAGTTTCATGATGCCACCTTGATGTTTTTAATTGGCTTAATGCTGGGTACCCTTGGCAAAATTTGGCCATGGAAACAGGTATTAACTTGGCGTGAAAATTCTAAAGGTGAACAAGTGCCTTTATTGGAGCAAAACCTGACTCCATTTGATTTTCAATCCATTACCGGCGAGTCGCATCAAATTGGTTTGGCGATTGCTTGCGCCATATTTGGTGTAGCTTTAGTGTGGGGACTTGAATTAGTCGGTAAGCAGCATACGGGAAAATCCAGTTAATTGATTGACGTTACAATATAATCCACTGACAATGAAGCAGAGCCTTGGCTCTGTTTTTTTGTATCTATCCATTCGTCATTTTTCGGTTTTTTTCTTTAAATTGAACTATTGTCATCACTAGCACGTAATTTTTTATTAGTAGTTATTTTCCGCCACAGGAGTGCGTAAATATGAATGAGCCTCAAGAATTTGTTCCTCAAAAAATCCAAATCGGTATTAGCAGTTGTTTATTAGGTAGCGAGGTTCGCTTTGATGGTGGTCATAAAAACTCTTATTACTGTGCCAAAGAAATCGCTCCTTTTTTCGAATACACCAGTATTTGCCCAGAAATGGCAATCGGTATGGGAGCACCTCGTAAAAGCATTCGCCAAATTAAAGATGGTGACATATTGTTAATTCAAAGTGCTGACGGCACCTTAGATGTGACTGCTGAGCTGCATGAATATAGCCGTAATAAAGTGCAAGAGTTAGGTTATCTAGGAGGCTATATTTTTTGTGCCAAATCGCCTACTTGCGGTATGGAACGGGTTTTAGAATACAAAAAAGGCACCAATAACAGCACAAAAACCGGTGTAGGCGTGTTTGCTAAAGCCTTGATGGATAAATACCCCTATCTGCCTGTTGAAGAAGAGGGCAGGTTGAATGATATGGTGATAAAAGAGAACTTTTTTACTCGGGTTTATGCCTATCATGATTGGCGTAATATGATCGCCTCGGGATTAACCAAGCATAAGTTAATTCAATTTCATTCACGCTATAAGTATCTTTTAATGGCACATAGCCCTAAATTGTATCGAGAACTTGGGCCGATATTGGCTAATCTTGAAGACCTAGAAGCTTCGGCTGATAGTTATTTTAAAGGATTAATGACAGCACTAAAAATTAAGGCTACCCGCAAAAACCATACAAGCACCTTGCAGCATATTCAGGGCTACTTCAAAAAGCATTTAAATGCTCGTCAAAAAGAAGAGTTGACTGATGCCATTATGAAATACCGTGAAGGCTTGCTGCCATTATTAGTGCCAATTACCTTGATTAATCACTATTTGAAAGAGTTTCCAACTGAATATATTGAAAACCAAGTGTACTTAAATCCACACCCTGAAGCCCTTAAATTACGCTATGCCTACTAAAGCGGAGCCGTATTAATGCAGCAAAATGTTAACAGTGTGGTGTGGTTTAGACAGGATCTTCGAACAAGTGATCATCCAGCGTTGGCGATGGCATGTACTTTTGCTAAACAGTACGGCAGTCAAGTTAAAGCCTTATATTTTGTTACTCCACAACAATGGGCTGAGCATGATGTTGCTCCGATACAAATCGACTTTATTGAAAGGCACGTTAATTTATTAGCTCAGTCATTGGCAAACATAGGTATTGAATTAACCGTGGTGCATTTACCTCGGTTTGCAGACATTTCTCCTTGGCTCAGCCAATTTTGTGCACAGCATCAAATAGGCGTGATTTACGCTGCCAATGAGCCAGAGTTTAATGAACGTCAACGTGATGTGGCCATCATTGAAGCAGGATTACCGTTGCATTTGCTTGACCAAGATTGCTTGTTAGCACCGGGTAGTGTGCAAAATCAAGCTGGGCAAATGTATAAGGTGTTTACTCCATTTTCAAAAGAGTGGAAAAAACAGGCGGCAAGCATTCACATTAAGCCGCTTAAGGCGGCGATTTTTGAAGCGTCGTTGCCCAAGCCAAAACCAATACATTTTGAATTGGGTGAGTTTTACCCTCATCCTGTGAGTAGCCAAATCTGGGATTGCGGTGAAGATGTTGCCAGAAACATATTAATCCGTTTTCTAAAACAAGATGTAGCCGATTATCAACTGCAACGTGACTTTCCTGCTTTAGAAGGCACCAGTCGATTATCGCCTTATTTAGCCATTGGGGCGATAAGTGCCCGTCAATGCATTACCGCAATTTTATACTATTACCCAGATGCGTTAACCAATGAGGCAAGCCCTGCCAAAACATGGTTAAACGAGCTAATTTGGCGAGAGTTTTATCGTCATCTACTGGTGGCATTTCCGCGCTTATCTCGTGGGCAAAACTTCAATGTGTTGGGTAAAAACATTCAGTGGCGCAATAATGTTGATGAATTTAATGCATGGTGCAAAGGGCAAACAGGATATCCCATTGTTGATGCTGCTATGCGACAACTTAATCAAACTGGTTGGATGCATAATCGTTTGCGTATGGTTGTGGCGAGTTTTTTAACTAAGCACTTGTTAATTGATTGGCGCTGGGGCGAAAAATATTTCAGGCAGCATTTAATTGATGGTGATCTAGCAGCCAACAACGGTGGTTGGCAGTGGTCTGCAGGAACGGGCTGCGATGCTCAGCCGTATTTTCGGGTTTTTAACCCGATGGCGCAAAGCAGCAAGTTTGATCCTGATGCGAGCTTTATCAAGCAATATGTCCCTGAAGTAGCAAATTGGTCGTTAAAGAATATCCATGAGCCACAATTTGAATCGCAGCCTTATTCATCGCCTAGTTTGTTTGAGCAAACTCAGGCGGCTTACCCTAGGCCAATTGTTGAGCATGCTATGGCACGTAAAAGGGCAATAGAAGTGCTCAGTTCACTCAAAAAGGGCGCTTAGCCCTTTTTTAATACCGATCATCATTTGCTCAAGTTCACACTTTGTAGAGACATCTTCTATATTCAAGGAATAGTCATTGATGCAAAGGTGACTTAGGCCTACACTAAAACAAGTATTTTATATGCAGCTTTTGGTGGTTATTGCTAAGAGGTGCTGTAATGAACTCTTATCAGGTGTCATTCCATGTTAAATATTGATGATCCAAGCGATGTAGATCAAATGCCAGCCATTTGGCGTTTGGGATTTAGGCCGTTTTTTCTGGGTGGGGCAATTGTTGCCGCGTTATACATTCCCATTTGGTTAATGGGTTGGTTCACACCCCAGTACAGTTTATTTAATGGCGAGTTTTGGGCGAATGTGCTTCCGCTTTGGTGGCACCCACATGAAATGTTATTTGGTTTTGCATTAGCAATTGTGTGCGGCTTTTTACTCACAGCTGCGCAAACCTGGACCAATCAACCGACCATGAAAGGCAAGTTGCTGGCGCTGACTTTTGGTTGTTGGCTAGCGGCTAGATTATTGCTGTTATTACCGATGAATATTCCGATTTGGTTGCCTGCAATATTTGATAGTCTTTTCTTAGGCATTAGCGCTGCAACCCTATGGCGCTGTATTTATAAGGTAAAACAGTGGCGTAATATTGGCTTCCCTATCATGCTGATGGTGGCGTTAATTGTTAACTTAGTGAGTTATTACGCTTTGTATCAGCGTAACTTTTCACTCTCAACTCAACTTTGGCAAGCCATGATTTGGTGGTTGGCAATGGTGATTTCCATTATGGGTGGGCGAGTGATTCCAGCGTTTACGGCAATGCGATTAAAGCTTACTAAGCCAGAACCCATTAAGGCGATTGAATGGTCATTGCTGTTGTTAATGGCTGTGTTGTTCGTGCAAGCTCTGCTGCATTGGTTACCGCGTGGACTAGAGCAGGCTGTATTGGTAATCGCTGGTGGGCTTCAGTTGATTAGGATATTGAGGTGGCAAGGCCATAAAACCTTAAAAGAGCCTATGCTGTGGTCGCTACATGTTTCCTATTGGGCATTACCTATTACCTTGCTTGCAATGGCTTGGCAAATTGACAATGAATTTGCTTATCGTACTTTATTGCATTTATTTGCGGTGGGCGGTATTGCCTCACTCTGTTTAGCGATGATTTCTCGTGTATCCCTTGGTCATACCAGTCGCAATATTTATCAAGGCCCTAATATGGCATTGGCGTTTGCTTGTATCCCAATTGCAGCATTTTTACGGGCAATTATGCCTTTGTTGATCCCTCAGTACACGGCTTCTTGGATATGGTTGGCTGGCGGTTTTTGGTTTGTGGGTTTTGGCATGTTTGTTTGGTATTACGCACCCATTTTAACCCGTCCTCGCATTGATGGTAGACCGGGTTAATACTCACTGTACGGTAAGGTTCAGTATGAATATTCAGTTTGATAAAATACATAAAAGTCACTTGTTTGCTGTTGTCGTTGGAGCCTTTTGCCTGCCTGTGTGGGCTGAAAGCGGCCTAGATCAGCAAAATCAGCAGCAGTTTCCTTCGCAGTATAATTCGTGGTTAGCCACATCCGAGCAAACCGAGAAACAAGATTTACTGGCGGCTTATCCGGCCAGCATCATCTTGTGGGCTGGTTCTTCTTTTGCTAAAGAATATAACAGCCCAAGAGGGCATCATTTTGCAGTAGCAGATGTGAGCCATATTTTGCGAACTGGGGTGTCGGTTGAGCAAGGTAAGAAGGGCTTATCGGCCAGTTGCTGGACATGTAAAACCCCTGATGCACCAAGGTTGATGCAAAAGATGGGAGTTGAAGGCTTTTCAGCGGCTAACTTTACTGATTTAGGTCCTGAAATTAAGTCAGTTGTGTACTGCAGTGATTGCCATGTTAACGGCAGTGAAAAGCTAGCCTTACCCAGACCCCATGCCCAAAATGCGATGGCTAAAATTAAACTGCCTTTTGATAAGCAAACCACCAGTATGCAAGGGGCACAAGTCTGTGGCCAATGCCATGTGACTTATTACTTTCAGCCAGAGGCGAGTAACAAGGTAAATATTCCGTGGATATTTGGTAGTACTGCTGATGATATTGAAAAGTATTATGACACCAGACGCTTTTATGAGTGGATCCATCCGATTTCACAAACGCCTATTTTAAAAGCGCGTCATCCTGAGTTTGAGCATTGGAGCCGAAGTAAGCATGCTGCACAAGGGGTAACCTGTATCACTTGTCATATGCCGCCAGCAAAAGATGACAAGGGCAATGATTTTACTAATCATAAAGTTGGCAATGCATTAGCTAGTTTTGATGATACTTGCGCAGCGTGTCATTCAAGCAAAAAAGCGATTACGGCTTCCCTTGAACGTGATAAGCAGCAGATTGACGCCAAAGCGCGTGAAGTAGAAGGTCTGTTAGTCAAAGCGCACTTTGAAGCCAAAGCCGCTTGGGATGGTGGTGCCACATGGGCATTAATGAACGACCCTATTATGGGAATTCGTCACTCACAGTGGCGTTGGGATTTTGCAATGGCGTCACACGGTTTATATGCTCACAACCCAGAAGAAGGTCATGCCTTATTAGATAAAGCCATTGAGCAGGTGACCTTATCACGCACCTTATTAGCGCTGATCTTAAAACAAGTGGGTGTTGATAAAGTGGACTACCCAGATATCAGCACTAAAGAGAAAGCCCATGCTGTTATTGGGTTTGATAAGGATGGCGCCCAAAAAGCTAAAGATGACTTTATCAAACAGCAAGTCGATAAACACTGGCAACCGGTTGCCCTGCATGGTTATGAGCAATAACGCAGTTTCATTCCACAGTAAAACATCGACGTGAATCAAACAAAAAGCGCTTAACCTTAGTTAAGCGCTTTTTGTTTGATCTGAACTTATCAAGCTGGCGTATTCTAATGTAACAATTTTCTACTACTATCTTATTGTCATATAAGGCATTGTATTAGCTACGTTGCAAATGTATGTCGACAAGTTTGTTACTTACGGAGTCCTTATGGCTGGTGTGTCTACCTCAAGCACAAAGATTGAGTTTGACCAATCTAATTCATCTAACAACGCAGAGTTGTCGCCAGCTCAGTTTAGTACAGCGGAGAGCTCACACTCTGAGCAATCAACTACTATTCCGTTGATCATTGAACAGTTTATCGCCTTATATCAAAAGCTAAATAAAGATAACTTACATTTATTATCAGACATTTACGCTGTAAATATTACTTTCCGTGACCCCTTGCATCAAGTGCAAGGCCTTGAGGCATTAACTGATTACTTTGCTAACCTTTACAGTAACATTAGCTTTATTGAGTTTGATATTACCGAGGTATTTCATAGCCCATCTCAGCAGCAGGTATCGCTATTTTGGACCATGCGCTACGCCCATCCTAAACTGAATAAAGGCCAAGCTATTCATGTCGATGGCATGAGTAAGTTACAGTATAACGATAAGATTTTTTACCATCGCGATTACTTTGATGTGGGCCAAATGTTGTATGAAAAAATACCATTTTTGGGTGGTTTAATCAGCATGATAAAAAAGCGGATAGGATAATGGCGACGATAACTCAAGCGGTGTTAATCACCGGAGCGACATCCGGCATTGGTTTAGCGACAGCTAAATATTATCTCACCCAAGGCTATCATGTTATTGCTTGTGGGCGTAATCAACAGGCACTGGATGAGCTAAGCGGTTGTTACGGACTGGTATTTGATGTCACAAAAGTCGATGAAATTAAGCAAGCTAGTGTCACCTTGCAGCAATATTTACAGCGCCATCAATTACCTTTAACTCAAGTCATTTTAAATGCTGGTAGTTGTGAATACATTGATGATGTGATCCAGTTTGATGCCGATTTATTCGCAAGGGTTATCAACACTAATTTAATTTCCATTGGCTACTGTATCGAAGCATTTTTACCTTTAATGGCCGCAAACAGCCAACTTGGATTAATGAGTTCAAGTGCCACCTATTTACCCTTTCCCCGAGCGCAAGCCTATGGCGCATCAAAAGCGGGGTTAAGTTATCTAGGACGTAGTTTACGTGTCGATTTAGCATCAAACTCGGCCCGCACATCAGGTATTGGCGTGAGTGTGATTTGTCCGGGTTTTGTGAAAACACCTCTTACAGACAAGAATGATTTTGCCATGCCCATGCGTATAACAAGCGAACAAGCTGCAATAAGAATTTTCAATGGTATGGCTAGCCGAAAGTTTGAGATTCACTTCCCAAGACGTTTTACCTGGCTACTTAAACTTGTGTCGTTACTACCCGAAAAATGGTTAGTTTCCATGCTGAAAAATAGCAATAAGTAATGGTCTTTAATAAGCATAACCATACTAAAAAGAATGATAAATAGGATTCAATATGAAGAAGATAGCAGTAATCGGTACCGGTATTTCAGGCTTAACTTGTGCGCATTTATTGAGTCAAGAGCATCAGGTAACGGTATTTGAGGCCAATGATTACATCGGAGGCCACACTGCTACTGTTGATGTGGAGGTCGCGGGTAAAAGTTATGCGATTGATACAGGCTTTATTGTGTTCAATGACCGCACCTATCCTCGATTTGAAAAGCTGATGGATAAACTAAACATTGAGTCAATTCCCACTGAAATGAGCTTTAGTGTTCATAATGCGTTTAGCGGGCTGGAATATAATGGCCATAACTTGTGGAGTTTATTTGCACAACGCCGAAACATATTTAAGCCCAGTTTTTATCTGTTTTTAGCGGAAATTGTGCGTTTTAATAACGCTTGTAAAGCGATTTATGAAGCAGACGATTACCCACAATTAACCTTGGGACAATATTTGGACGAAAATAAATTTAGTCCATTTTTCTGCGAACATTATATTTTGCCAATGGGCGCTGCTATTTGGTCTGCAAGTATTAATGATATGCGTGCGTTTTCATTACGTTTTTTCATTCGTTTTTTTCAGCATCATGGTTTATTAAACATTAACGACAGACCACAATGGTATGTGCTTAAAGGTGGTTCACGTAGTTATATTCCAAATTTAACCGCGCCATTTAAAGATAATATTTTGCTAAATAGTCCAGTGACCGCTATTACCCGTGAAGATGAGGGGGTAAAGGTCCAAATTGCTAATGGCGAATGGCAATTTTTTGATGAGGTGATTTTGGCCTGTCACAGTGACCAAGCCCTAGCGATGCTTAGCGATGCAAGCCAAGATGAACAAGAGATACTATCAGCGATGGAATATCAAAATAATGAAGTGGTATTGCATACCGACATTAATTTATTACCTAAAAGACCTGCTGCATGGGCTAGTTGGAATTACCGCCTTGATGGTGATAACGAGTCGGATATGGCTAATCGTCCCGCTAGCGTGACCTACAATATGAACATTTTGCAATGTTTACCTAAAGATGCGCCAACCTTTTGCGTGACCTTGAATCAAACAGATTTGATTGACCCAGCTAAAATTTTACGCAGCTTTAATTATGCTCACCCCGTATTTAATGAGGCCAGTATGGCGGCGCAAGGGAAACGCGATGTAATCTGTGGCAAGCGCCATACGTATTTTGCCGGCGCATATTGGTATAACGGCTTTCATGAAGACGGTGTTCACAGCGCAGTGGATGTATGTAATAAATTTGGTATCAACCTATGACCGAATTGGCGAGCTTAAACAGTGGTATTTACCAAGGAAAAGTAAGCCATAGACGTCATGTGCCCAAAAGACATAGCTTTGGTTATGACATTGCGATGATGGCTTTGGACTTAGATGAAGTTCCGCAGTTATTACAGCTAAGCCCATTATTTAAAGCTAACAATGCGCTGCTTACCTTCAAAGCTCAAGATTATCTTAATGATACAGCAACTCAGTTCGGGGAAGATTTTATTGCAGTAGAGTTGCTTACTGCAACCGGTGACATCATGTTAGATAGCCAAGCTTTAAAGCAACGGGCATTAACAATAGTGGCCAAATTAGGTGGCCAGCAAAGCTGTAATAAGGTCATTTTTAGTGGTCAAATTCGTCACTTTGGTTTTTATTTCAGTCCGGTTAACTTTTTCTTTTGCTATCAAGATGATATACCGCTATATATGATAGCAGAGGTAAGTAATACCCCATGGAATGAGCGTCATTGTTATCTGGTTGATTTGAATCAGACCACTCATACCGATAAAGCGTTTCACGTGTCGCCATTTATGACCCTTGATATGCATTACTTGTGGCGAATTTTACCTCCAACACATCGGCTAAAGGTTAGCATTGAAAATCGCAATCAATATAACGATAAGTTGTTTGATGCGACGATTGCGTTAAAAAGAAGCCCGTTTTCAAAAGCAAACCTTCGTAAGTTTGTTATTGGTTATCCATTGATGACATTGAAAATAGTCAGCGGGATTTATTGGCAGGCATTAAAGATATTTGTAAAACGGATCCCATTTGTGAGTAAGCAAGTCAAGACTTCGGCTTCTTAGTCAAATAAAACACAAACCTTTAGATGTATTGAACCAAGTTACCGCTTAATGCGTATAAAATTTTCATAAATGCAAATAAAAAGGTATCGGAGCTTAGACATGGAAAATACGGCAACAAGCACCAATATAGCTCAAGCAACGCTGTCTGACAGTTTAGCCCAAAAAGTACTTATCAAAGCGCTGGCACATCTTACTGCTGGCCAATTAACCATTGTAGATGGTCAACAATCATATGTGTTTGGTGATAAAAGCAGCGTTCTTCATGCAACCATGCAAGTGATGCATCCAAGTTTTTATCGACAAGTGGTTTTTTCAGGTTCAATTGGTGCTGGAGAAGCCTACATTCAAGGGCATTGGTCTAGTCCTGATTTAACTAAAGTAGTGCAAGTTTTTGCACGCAACTTGGCCCTGCTCGATAACATTGAACGCTATTTTTCTTGGTTTAGTAATGGTCTAAACCGTATTAAACATCTTTTTAATCGAAACTCTCAACAAGGCTCTAAGCGTAACATATTGGCCCATTACGACTTGGGAAATGATATGTACAAAGCCTTCTTAGATCCTGAAATGATGTATTCAAGTGCCATTTATCCAAGCCAAGAGGCCAGTTTAAATGATGCGCAAATCCATAAATTAGATACCATATGTCAGCGTCTTGATTTAACCCCAGGGCAAAGCTTATTAGAAGTGGGCACTGGTTGGGGAGCTCTGGCCATTTATGCTGCAAAACACTATGGTGTATATGTTACAACCACCACCATCTCTGATGCGCAATATGACTATGCAGTAGCACGAGTTAACGCTGAAGGCCTGTCAGACAAAATCACCTTATTAAAGCATGATTATCGCGAGTTAACGGGTGAGTATGATCGCGTGGTATCGATTGAAATGATCGAAGCTGTAGGGCACGAATACCTAGCTGGCTTTTTTGAGAAACTACAGCATTTACTCAAACCAGAAGGTAAGTTACTGATTCAGGCAATTACCATTGCAGATCAACGCTATGACAGCTATCGTAAAAGTGTCGATTTTATTCAGCGCTATATTTTCCCCGGCGGTTGTTTGCCATCGGTGAGTGAAATGGCGCGCCATATTGCCAATAAAACCGATATGGTGATTTGGTCTCTGGATGATATCGGCCTTGATTATGCAAAAACATTGCAGCACTGGCATCAAAACTTTGATGCGGCTAAAGAGCAGATTAGTCAATTAGGCTACGGTGAAGACTTTATTAGAATGTGGAAGTTCTATTTAAGTTATTGCGAAGGTGGCTTTTTAGAGCGCACAACCAGCACGGTGCATTTAACTGCTGTTAGACCAAAATATCGCATCACATCAATCTAAATATTGGGAATGACAATGAAAAAGTTATCAGCGTCGCCCCAATTGTCTGCTGCATTGTCGTTATCCTCTTCACAATGGTTGATCATCAATGCCCTTAGCTTCCAAGCAATTTGGTGGCTGGGGGTGTTAGGTCAAAACCAGTATTTATGGTTATCAGCTGTTATTGTTGCACTGCAATTTACTGTTTTAAAAGCTAAATTGACCGAGTTTAAAATCATGCTAGTTGCCAGTGTGATTGGCTTTAGCCTAGATATGCTGCTGATTCAGTTTGGTGTATTTGTCTTTAGTACATTCCCTTGGTGGTTATTGATTTTATGGGGTGGTTTTTCAATTACCTTGAATCATAGTCTTGGTTTTTGTCACCGTTTAGCATGGTATTTACAAGCATTACTGGGTGGTGTTTCAGGTAGCTTGAGCTACCTTGCGGGGGCCAAGTTTTATGCGGTATCGCTTCCAATGGGGCAATTGCAATCAAGCCTCATTTTAGCGGTGATCTGGAGTGTGCTTTTCCCCGTATTGTTATCTATATCAGGTCGCTTATCTCGCTAGCACTGGCGACCTTCCTTGTTTCAGGAATAAAGAGATGACAAACCTTACTATCCAACCATTTTTTTTCTCAGCATACAAACCGATATCGGGGTTAGGCAAACTCATTAAGCTTGGATTTAGCGCAGTATTAATCTTTGCCTCACAATTGGGCCAAGTTTATGGCGATCAGCTTAATACTAATTACCAAACTAGTACCGATGAAGCAGCATCAAATATTATTTCAGTTGCTAAAGTCGACACGCAATCGCTCGTCAAAGTTGGCGAGGCAGATATGGATGTAATGTGGTTTGATGTATACCTTGCCAAGCTGTATACCACAGATGGTCAATATCAACAAAACCGTTACCCAGTCATGTTAGATATCGAGTATCACCGCGACATTAGCGCACAAGATTTAATTGAAGCGACGATTGACCAGTGGCAGGCCATGGGGTTATCAGCAAGTGAAATCGATAATATAAAAACGCATCTGTCATCCGCTTGGCCTGACGTCGCCAAAGGCGATCGACTTAGTTTTGTGATTCATAATCATCAATTAGCCGAATTTTTAGTTAACGATAAACCTTTTTATCAGGTGAGTGATTTGGTTTTTAGTCAGGCATTCATAGATATTTGGTTATCTGAAAGAACCTCTCGCCCTAAATTACGTAAGCAATTGATTGGAGAAGTACGCTAATGAAGAATATATGGCTGTTGGCCCTGAGCTTATTACTGATGTCTTGTTCTTCCGCTTCAATTGAAGATTATCAAAAAACCACGCCCACATTGGATCTCGCCAGCTTTTTTGATGGAGAGTTAACGGCTGCCGGTATAGTGCAGGACTTTTCCGGTAAAGTGACTCGTAAGTTTACCGTTAAAATGCAAGGTGAATGGACTGGTAATAAAGGCGAATTAAAAGAATGGTTTGTATATGATGATGGTGAAAAGCAAACTCGTATATGGCGAATTACTGATTTAGGTAATGGTCAGTTTGAGGGGCGTGCCGATGACATTTTAGGCGTCGCTGAAGGCCAAGCCAGTGGCAGTGCACTTCGCTGGCGTTATGATATGCAGTTGCAGGTTGATGGTGAAGAATACCAAGTCGAGTTTGATGATTGGATGTTTTTAGTTGATGACAAAACTATCATCAATAAAAGCGATATTATTAAATTTGGGATAACGGTTGCACAAGTTACCTTGGTGATCAGTAAGTCGTAGTTTTTGTGATCGTATCCTAGTTTGTCTCATCAGGTTAACTGAAATAGCCATTGATTACTCAATGGCTATTTCATTAAAAGCATGCTCATTTAGCTAAATATCAACAGCTTTAGCCTTAGCCTTTGAGTTGGCTGTTATCAACGGTTTTGCGATCATAATACTCAAATGGAAAGACGTTGCGAATTTGCTGTGTTAGGTTGTCATTGACGTTGGCTGACACATGTAATCTGACACTATTGTTTTTTTCTGCACGAATAGTACAAGTGAGTTTTTCGTGCTTGGCAATTTGTTTGCATTCACGTTCAAATTTTTCCGGAATTTTGCCTTTATGACTGGTTAACTTGCCGTTTTTAAAGTGCATTTCAAACAGTGTTAACCCCTGTTTACCACTAAAAATGAGTTTGTAAGCTAAAAAGGCAAGTGCTGTGATAAATGCAATTTTAAAAAATGTATCTGTCATTTTGACCATCCTAGTGCTGCTATGTTCTAAAACATAAATTACTCTTTAATCAGATTGTTGCAATCACTATTTTTAATAATATTGAGTTGAGTCAAATTCAGCATTGACAAGAGTTATGCCTACCCTGTATCGGCAGCAATTAAGTTCTTAAACAGAAGAGTATTATCGAAAAGTCACAATTTATGGTCTGGATTTAGGGAGCAATATTAAATAACTCATTGGGTAAGCTTGCTAATACTAAGCGTTCATAGGTGGTATAAATCCAGATAATAAAAAAGCACAGCATCATAATTAAGGCAACAATACGGAATGCCTGTGCATACTCAGTGACATAAGTGAAATAACGACGTTGAATGGCGTTACTAAGGTAAGTACCTACTAATGAAAATACGCATAAATACATGGCTGCATATTGGGTTGAGCTTGAACCATAGGTTTTTTCATAAACCAAGATAAGCCCCACTATACTTAGCACAATATAGCGAAAAGTCCTTTCTGCTTTGTCTGACAAACGCCATCGTGGCAATCCCATTGCCTATCCCTCTATCCAACTTTTTGCTATTAAACATATGTAAATAAAAATTATTTATAGCCTTAGTTGGATGTTTTTTCAACTATGAAATAGTTTAATTTCCAAGACGCCTATCAAATCATAACCTATCAGGAAGTGCTGATATCGAAGCATCTAGTTCAATGTTTTGGGAGTACTTTTTGTAATGCCAGCCCTGTAAGAATGAGTCCAAGGCCGGTATAAGTGGCAAGGCTGATTTGTTCGCCTAATATCCAAGTGATAAAACCGACAGACATCACTGGAGTCAAAAATACTAAGGTACTAATATTTGCTGCTTTGTCGGTTTTCTTCAATGCCATTAACCATAATACAAAGGTAATCCCCATTTCAAACAGACCGACATACATGCCAGCAAGTAAGCCTTTAAGTGTGAGAGTTGGCAGAGAATCTGTAAGTAGCAGTGTGATAATAATAAATGGTAAGCCTAGTAAAAAACTTAGCAGCAAACTGACAATGGCATCACCTTTATCTTTGGTGTTGATTAACCAATATAAACACCATAAAAGGGTACTGCATAGCGCCAAACCTATTCCAAGTGGGCTTTCAAAACTAAAATCTGTCAGCTTACCGCCGGTGGCAATAACAAATACGCCAAAGTAAGCAATGACGGCGGCTATCAAATCGGCTTTACTTAACTTGTGTCCGAGAAGCGGGACCGAAAGGATCGGTAATAAAATGGCCCAAGTGTAATTTAGCGATAACGCTTGTTGGGCGGGTAATAAATCATAAGCTGCAAATAATACGTAGTAATAAAGAAAGGGATTAAGTAAGCCGGTAAGCAAATAAAACCAGGGACGCGTAATAAATTGACGTCCAATAAGAGTAAGTTTTCCTTGAATGACTAAAATCAGTCCTAAAGTGACAATTGAGGTTAATACAGCTACTAGCACTAATTGCAAAGGACTAAAAAAACCTAAAGCAACTTTAAATGCGGTTGCGACGGTTGACCACAGAAAAATGGCACCTAAACCATAAAGGTAGGCTAGTTTGGTTTGTGTCACTTACAAATCCTTGATGATGTATCGGTTAGGAAGGAACAGAGTGTAGCTAATTTAAACTCTGAACCAATAGGAATAATTGTATACAATATTCAGTTTAGCTATATTGCCACATCTCATATTAGCAAGACACTATAAATTTTTTTTGCTCGCCCTTGTAAATCAATTTTACGCCCTTATATAAGTGGTAAGAAAGATTTGCGCGGCAAAAATGACAAAAATTAGATTGCAATTGACTGCTTGAAAAATTTTATCACGGCCCCATATCTACACCAGAATACAAATTTTATGACGAATAGCGTCAATTTTCGGAGGACCCCATGGGTAAAATTATTGGTATCGATTTAGGCACAACAAACTCTTGTGTGGCTGTCCTTGATGGCGGCAAAGCACGCGTAATTGAAAACGCAGAAGGCGATCGTACAACACCTTCTATCATTGCTTATACCGATGATGAAACTATTGTAGGTGCACCTGCAAAGCGTCAGGCTGTAACCAATCCAACTAACACTTTCTTTGCCATTAAGCGTTTAATCGGTCGTCGTTTTAAAGATGACGAAGTACAGCGCGATGTTAACATCATGCCATTTAAAATTATCGCAGCAGATAATGGTGATGCATGGGTTGAGCAACGTGGTAATAAAATGGCTCCTCCACAAGTTTCTGCTGAAATTTTGAAAAAAATGAAAAAGACAGCTGAAGACTTCCTAGGTGAGCCAGTAACTGAAGCGGTTATTACTGTTCCTGCTTACTTTAACGATTCTCAACGTCAAGCAACTAAAGATGCTGGCCGTATCGCAGGTCTTGAAGTTAAACGTATTATTAACGAGCCAACAGCGGCTGCGTTAGCTTACGGTATTGACAAAAAGCAAGGCGACAACATAGTTGCAGTATACGATTTAGGTGGTGGTACATTTGATATCTCTATCATCGAAATCGACAGCAATGATGGCGACCAAACCTTTGAAGTATTAGCAACCAACGGTGATACTCACCTAGGTGGTGAAGACTTTGACAATCGTTTAATCAATTATTTAGCTGATGAGTTTAAGAAAGAGCAAGGCATGGATCTTCGTAAAGATGCCCTAGCAATGCAGCGTCTTAAAGAAGCGGCTGAAAAAGCGAAGATTGAACTTTCAAGCACAAACCAAACTGAAGTGAACTTACCTTACATCACAGCAGATGCAACAGGTCCTAAGCACTTAGTAGTAAAAATTACTCGTGCCAAGTTAGAGTCTTTAGTAGAAGATTTAATCCAACGTTCTTTAGAGCCGCTAAAAGTTGCACTAGCGGATGCTGATTTATCAGTGTCTGACATCAACGAAGTTATCTTAGTTGGTGGCCAAACTCGTATGCCTAAAGTGCAAGAAGCAGTAACCAACTTCTTTGGTAAAGAGCCGCGTAAAGACGTTAACCCTGATGAAGCTGTAGCTGTTGGTGCAGCGATTCAAGGTGGTGTACTTGCTGGTGATGTTAAAGACGTATTACTACTTGACGTAACTCCACTATCATTTGGTATCGAAACCATGGGTAGTGTGATGACTAAGCTTATCGAGAAGAACACCACTATCCCGACTAAAGCGAGTCAAACATTCTCTACTGCTGAAGATAACCAAAGTGCTGTGACTATTCACGTACTGCAAGGTGAGCGTAAGCAAGCGAGTTACAATAAATCTTTAGGTCAATTCAACCTAGAAGGTATCGAGCCTGCACCACGTGGTATGCCACAAATTGAAGTGTCTTTTGACATCGATGCAGATGGTATCTTAAAAGTATCAGCGACCGACAAGAAAACCGGTAAAGCACAAAACATCACCATCAAAGCTAACTCTGGTTTAAGCGACGAAGAAGTTGAGCAAATGGTACGCGATGCAGAAGCTCATGCTGATGAAGATGCTAAGTTTGAAGAGTTAGTTCAAGCTCGCAACCAAGCTGACGGTCTTGTACATGCGACTAAAAAGCAAGTAGAAGAAGCGGGTGATGATTTACCTACTGAAGACAAAGAGAAAATTGAAGCTGCTATGGCTGAAGTTGAAACTGCGACCAAAGGTAATGACAAAGCAGCCATCGAAACAGCAACTCAAGCGCTTATTGAAGCCTCTGCTAAATTGATGGAAATCGCACAAGCTAAAGCACAAGCTCAAGGCGGCGCAGAGCAAGCCACTGACGCTGGTCAAAAAGCTAACCCTGCTGATGATGTTGTTGACGCTGAATTTGAAGAAGTGAAAGACGACAAGAAATAATTAACTAAACCAGTTAGTTAATTTGAAGCGGGCGTTGAGGTTCACCTTTAACGCCCGTTTGCACAATCTTACTTTATTAATTGAAGCCAACCTTCGAGAAGCAAAACACTATGTCAAAGCGTGACTTTTACGAAGTTCTTGGTGTCGGTCGTGACGCCAGTGAACGTGAAATTAAAAAAGCCTACAAGCGTTTAGCTATGAAGTATCACCCTGATCGAAATCCGGGTGATAAAGAAGCTGAAAAGAATTTTAAAGAAGCGAAAGAAGCTTACGAAATTCTAACCGACAGCGACAAAAAAGCCGCCTATGATCAATTTGGTCATGCAGGTGTAGATCCTAACCGCGGTGGTGGCGGTGGTGGTCATGGTGACTTTGGCGATATTTTTGGTGATGTTTTTGGTGATATTTTTGGCGGCGGTCGTCGTGGCGGTCAGCGTCAAGCGGCCCGTGGCAGTGATTTACGATACAACCTTGAATTATCGCTAGAAGAAGCCGTTCGTGGGTTAACCAAAGAGTTACGTATACCAACACTTGCAGCATGTGACTCGTGTGACGGTAGCGGCGCTAAAAAAGGTACTCAAGCAACAACATGTGGCACTTGTCATGGTCAAGGCCAAGTACAAATGCGTCAAGGCTTCTTTGCGGTTCAGCAGGCGTGTCCTACCTGTCACGGTCGCGGTAAAATCATCAAAGATCCTTGTAATAAGTGTCATGGTGACGGCCGAGTTGAAAAGAGCAAAACTTTATCGGTTAAAATTCCTGCTGGCGTTGATAATGGCGACAGAATTCGCTTATCAGGTGAAGGAGAAGCGGGTGAGTTCGGTGCACCTCCTGGTGACTTATACGTTCAGGTGAGCGTGCGTGAACACCATATCTTTACTCGTGATGGTAATAACCTTTACTGTGAAGTGCCTATTTCATTTAGCAAAGCAGCGCTTGGCGGTGAAATAGAAGTGCCTACGTTAGATGGTAAAGTTAGCCTGAAGATCCCTGCAGAAACCCAAACCGGTCGCATGTTCCGTTTACGTGGCAAAGGCGTTAAGTCGGTTAGAAGCCATGCAGTAGGTGATTTACTGTGTAAAGTTGTAATGGAAACCCCAGTCAAACTGAACGATAAACAGAAAGAATTGTTACGTGAGTTTGAAGCAACATTAACGGGTGAGTCTAAAAAGCATAGCCCAAAAGCTGAAGGCTTTTTTGACGGTGTGAAAAAGTTCTTCCAAGACTTGAACAGCTAATTAGTTGTCAAACGTGTAACCATTATATATCAATAGATTAAGGCTGTTTACTTAGGGTAAGCAGCCTTTTTTATTGGGTAAATTTAGCTTTATAAATGAGCACAGTCTTATGTCATTTTCAACATTTAAACTTAATTCACAGCTATTAAGCGCCTTACCTGAAAAAGTGACTAAGCCAAGTCGCATTCAAGATTTAGTGATTGAGGCCATTATCGCAGCAAAAGACGTACTTGCCTTAGCGCAAACTGGCAGTGGTAAAACTTACGCATACGGGCTGCCTGTATTGCATCGATTAAGCTTAATGCCGGCTGCACAGTTGCAAAAGCAAGGTCCAATGGCACTGGTCATTGTACCTACTCGTGAACTTGCTACCCAGATTGGCCAAGACTTGTCGCCATTAGCGCACAAGGTAGGTTTAACGCTGGATGTGTTATGTGGCGGTGAAGCGATAGAACAGCAAATCAATCGCTTAAGCTCCAAGGTTCATATGATAGTCGCAACCCCAGGGCGGCTACTGGCTTTGGTTGAACAAGGTTTTATTCGATTTGAACACGTGCAATCTGTTGTGCTTGATGAGGCGGATAGGTTGCTGGATATGGGCTTTATTAAGGAGATTAATGTGCTACTTAAACGCATGCCGAATAAGCAAACATTGCTGTTTTCTGCCACGTTACCCGATGCCTTAGATGCATTAGCTGGGCAAGTATTAGCTACCGGGCATGTTCGAGTTGAGGCTCATGCAGTTAATAGTGCCGTAGATGATATTGAGCAAACCTTATATCTGGTTAATAAAGGCAGTAAAGCGAAGGTGTTGATGCATTTGATGAACTTGCACCAATGGTCGCAGGTATTAGTGTTTGTAAACGCAAAAGATAATGCCGATGCTTTGTGTAAAAAATTGCGCAAAGCCGGTATTGATTGCGCCGCCCTTCATGGTGATAAAAATCAAGTTGATCGCAGTCAATCCTTAGCAGACTTTAAAACCGGTCAGTTAAGCGTATTGGTGGTCACTGATGTATTAGCTCGCGGTATTCATATTGACGCGCTGCCAGTAGTGATAAATTTTGAGTTGCCTCATCAAGCAGCTGTTTATGTGCACCGTATAGGTCGCACGGCTCGAGCAGGGCAAAGCGGTATTGCGTTATCGTTAGTCAGTCATAGTGAGATACAACACCTTGATGCAATTCGTTTATTAACTCAACAGCCTTTAACCTTAAAGACCCTAGAGGCATTTCCTGTCACCGATAAACCAAGTTGTAACACCAGTAAGCGGCCACCAAGAGACAAACAAGCAAACCGTCGTACAGCAAGTAAACGCAGTAGCCGCGATTTTTCATCAGCAAGCAGAAACAAATCATCTATATAAAAAGTATACAGTGCATTCAATCTTGGTAATTTTTCAACCACGCAGTAACATATAAGGACATTGGAAAAATAAGTAGAAGGACTTAACACCATGAAGCGATTGTTAGTGAGTGTATTAGTATCCAGCTTTTTAGTTGGCTGCGTGGCAACCAAATCTCCGACAGGGCGCACACAAGCGCTGCTATTTTCTGATGCTCAAATGCAGCAAATGGGAGCGCAGTCTTTTGAGGCGATGAAAAAAGATCAAAAAATCAGTCAAGACAAAGCCAAAACTAACTATGTGAATTGTGTTGCCCAGCGTATTACCGCGACATTACCAGACCAAAGCCAAAAGTGGGAGGTGGTGTTGTTTGAGTCTGATTCAGTAAACGCTTTTGCATTGCCTGGCGGTCATATTGGGGTTTACACCGGCTTATTAAATGTGGCGACAAATCAAGATCAATTAGCAACCGTTATCGGCCATGAAGTGGCCCATGTTTTGGCACAACATGGTAATGAGCAAGTCTCACGTCAGCAACTAACGGGGATAGGGATGCAAGTCGCCGATGTGGCTCTTGGGGCAAGTGGCGTAGCCAACAAAGATTTATACATGGCAGGACTAGGTCTTGGCGCTCAAATTGGGGTGATTTTACCTTTTGGGCGCGATCAAGAAAGCGAAGCCGATATTATGGGGTTAGAGTTGATGGCCAAAGCGGGTTTTGACCCCAATGCCAGTGTCCAGTTATGGAAAAACATGGCTAAAGCGGGTGGTAAACAAGGGCCTGAATTGCTGTCTACCCATCCATCTCATGGTCATCGAATCGAAGATTTACAGTCAGGGTTGAATAAAGTCATGCCACTTTATACCCAAGCAAGAAAACAGTCTTTGACTGAATGTAAAATTAACCGTTGAAAAACACCCTAAAATCGGGCTTTTTCACAGCATCAGCAGATTAAGTGTGATAAACTCCGTGCAAATTTTTTATCGATAAAATGAGAGAAGCAAATTATGTCAGAAGTGTTCAGCACAATGGAGCAGCATGCAAGTTATGGTGTAGGTCGTCAAATGGGCGAGCAACTAGCTGCCAACCCTTTTGAAGGAATTGATATTCCTGCAGTGCAAGCTGGTTTAGCTGATGCATTCTTAGGTAAAGAAAGCCAAGTTTCAATGGCAGATTTACAAACAGCGTTTACTGAAATCAGCCGTCGTTTACAAGCAGCACAAGAAGAAGCCGCTGCTGCAGCAACAGCTGAAGCTGATGCATTTTTAGCTGAAAACGCTAAACGTGACGAAGTGATTGTGACTGAGTCAGGTCTTCAGTACGAAGTATTAGTTCAAGGTGACGGCGAGAAGCCATCAATTGATTCAACTGTACGTACTCACTACCACGGTACTTTCATCAACGGTGAAGTATTCGATAGCTCAGTAACTCGTGGCCAGCCTGCAGAATTCCCAGTATCAGGTGTGATTGCTGGTTGGACAGAAGCTTTACAGTTAATGCCTGTTGGCACCAAGCTTAAATTATTTGTGCCACATCACTTAGCATACGGTGAGCGTGGTGCTGGAGCTTCAATTCCTCCTTACACTGCGTTAGTGTTTGAAGTTGAGTTGTTAGACATCATCTAAGTTAGTTAAAACGCCTAAGATTACTTAGGCGTTTTTGTATATATCGTTAATGATTTAGCCAATAAGTATGCAGCTAAATTTAAGTGGGTTTTTACTGGGAGAGCAAATGACTACAAAAGTAAGAGTTGCCGTTGTCGGTGCGAGTGGTCGTATGGGACGTACATTAATTGAATCGGCAAAACATCAAGAGTTTATATACTTAGGCGCAGCGGTTGAGCGTTTAGGTTCAACCTTAATCGGTGTCGATGCGGGTGAACTTGCTGGTGTAGGCTCTATGAATGTAGCCATTGCTGACTCTCTTGATGATGTTGCAGATGATTTTGATGTACTGATTGATTTTACATCACCAGAAGCTTCTATTGTTCACTTAGATTGGTGCGCGCGCAATCGTAAACCGATTGTCATAGGAACTACAGGTTTCAATCATGCTCAAAAAGAGCAAATTGGTGCTTATTCTGAACAAACTCCGGTAGTTTTTGCACCGAATATGTCTGTTGGTGTGAACCTAATGTGGAAGCTGTTAGAGCTTGCAGCAGAAGTGATGGGTGACTATACCGATATCGAAATTATTGAAGGTCATCACCGTTTTAAGAAAGATGCCCCATCAGGGACCGCACTTAAAATGGGTGAAGTGATTGCCAAAACCCTAGGCCGTGACCTTGAAAAGTGTGCCGTTTATGGCCGTGAAGGGATCACCGGAGAGCGCGATCGTGAAACCATTGGTTTTGCCACGATTCGTGCAGGGGATTTAGTCGGTGAGCACACTGCAATGTTTGCGGATATTGGGGAGCGTTTAGAAATTACCCATAAAGCCTCTAGCAGAATGACCTTTGCTAACGGTGCAATGCGTGCAGCGCATTGGTTGGTTGATCAAAATCCTGGCTTGTATGATATGCAGCAGGTACTTGGACTTAATGATTAATGTAGAAACCACCATTTGATATGGTGGTTTTTTTTGAAACATACTTTTTCTGAAATTGACTTTATCGCGCCTAGACTGGGTATTGATTGTCTTGTATGATCGCCCGAATTTGTCAAAATTTCGTAATTCAGCGGAAATTGGTATCTTAGTGCAAAATAAAAACACATAATTTCAGTGGCTTGGCTCTTTTTGGAGGTCGCGTTGACACAGTCTGCCTTACTCGTACTCGAAGATGGAACAGTTTTCTCTGGCACAGCAATTGGTGCTACAGGGATTTCAGTTGGTGAAGTAGTATTTAATACTTCAATGACCGGATACCAAGAGATATTAACTGACCCATCATATTCACGCCAAATAGTAACATTAACTTATCCACATATCGGTAATACCGGAACCAATAATGAAGATGTTGAATCAGAATCGGTTCATGCATGTGGTTTAATCATTCGTGATTTACCGTTAATTGCTAGCAACTTCCGTAACCAACAATCACTAAGCGATTATTTAAAAGCGAATAACGTGGTTGGAATAGCGGACATCGATACCCGCAAATTAACGCGTATCCTGCGTGAAAAAGGCGCCCAAGCCGGTTGTATTATGGTGGGTGACCTAGACGAAGCTAAAGCACTGGAACACGCTAAAGCCTTCCCTGGTCTTAAAGGCATGGATTTAGCCAAAGAAGTGACCACAGATAAAACATACCAATGGCGAAGTGGCAGCTGGAAATTAGTCGGTGGTCTACCGTCTGACACCCCAGAAGCTGAGCTTAAATTTAAAGTAGTTGCCTATGACTATGGTGTAAAACGCAATATTTTGCGCATGTTAGTTGACCGTGGTTGTGATGTCACAGTCGTTCCAGCTAAAACACCTGCGGCAGAAGTATTAGCCATGAACCCAGATGGGGTGTTTTTATCAAATGGTCCTGGCGATCCAGAACCATGCGATTACGCCATCGCGGCGATTCAAGAAATTTTAACAACAGATATTCCAGTGTTTGGTATTTGTTTAGGCCATCAATTACTGGCGCTAGCTTCAGGTGCAAAAACCTTAAAAATGAAGTTTGGCCATCATGGTGCTAACCACCCTGTCAGTAATATTGAACGAGGTAATGTGATGATTACCAGCCAAAACCACGGTTTTGCTGCTGATGAAACCACATTACCAGCCAACATCAAAGTGACTCACAAGTCATTATTTGATGGTTCATTACAAGGTATTCACTTAACCGATAAGCCAGCATTTAGCTTCCAGGGACACCCTGAAGCCAGCCCTGGGCCAACAGATGCCGCACCTCTGTTCGATCATTTTATCGAGCTTATTGAACAATACCGTCAGCACGCTAAGTAGTTATCTGGGAGAAGACAGAAGCAATGCCAAAACGTACAGATATTAAAAGTATTCTTATCCTAGGTGCCGGTCCAATTGTTATTGGACAGGCGTGTGAGTTTGACTATTCAGGTGCACAAGCCTGTAAAGCCCTTCGCGAAGAAGGCTACCGAGTCATTTTGGTTAACTCTAACCCAGCAACCATTATGACTGACCCAGAAATGGCCGACGCAACATATATCGAGCCAATTCATTGGGAAGTGGTGCGCAATATTATTGCTAAAGAGCGTCCTGATGCGATTTTACCAACCATGGGTGGACAAACTGCACTGAACTGCGCACTAAAGTTAGAAGAAAAAGGTGTACTAAAAGAATTTAATGTTGAAATGATTGGTGCCACAGCTGATGCAATTGATAAAGCTGAAGACCGTAGCCGTTTCGACAAAGCGATGAAGTCCATTGGCCTAGAGTGTCCACGTGCTGGTATTGCTCACAATATGGATGAAGCTTATGGCGTATTAGACATGGTAGGTTTTCCATGTATTATTCGCCCCTCTTTCACCATGGGTGGCAGCGGTGGTGGTATCGCTTATAACAAAGAAGAGTTTGAAGAGATCTGTTCTCAAGGCTTAGATTTGTCGCCAACTAAGGAATTATTGATTGATGAATCATTAATTGGTTGGAAAGAATATGAAATGGAAGTGGTTCGTGACCGCAACGATAACTGTATTATCGTGTGTTCAATTGAAAACTTCGATCCAATGGGTGTGCACACAGGTGACTCAATTACTGTTGCCCCAGCGCAAACCTTAACCGACAAAGAATACCAGTTAATGCGTAATGCTTCTTTAGCAGTATTGCGTGAAATTGGTGTTGAAACCGGTGGTTCAAACGTTCAGTTTGGTATTTGTCCAAACACTGGCCGTATGGTCATCATCGAGATGAACCCGCGTGTATCACGTTCATCTGCTTTAGCTTCAAAAGCAACCGGTTTCCCGATTGCTAAAATTGCAGCCAAATTGGCAGTGGGCTTCACGCTTGATGAGTTAAGCAACGACATTACCGGTGGTAAAACGCCAGCATCATTCGAACCGGCTATCGACTATGTCGTGACTAAGGTTCCGCGCTTTAATTTTGAAAAATTTGCCGGTTCAAATGACCGTCTAACCACACAAATGAAATCTGTCGGTGAAGTTATGGCTATTGGCCGTACTTTCCAAGAGTCATTACAAAAAGCATTACGTGGTTTAGAAGTGGGCCGCAACGGTTTTGATCCGATTGTAGATTTACAATCTTCAGAAGCCATGCAAATTATTCGTCACGAATTAAAAGAGCCTGGCTGTGACCGTATTTGGTACATCGCTGATGCGTTCCGTGCAGGTTTATCTCGCGACGAAATTTTCAAGCTGACGAATATTGACCATTGGTTCTTAATTCAAATTGAAGACCTCATTGCTAACGAAGCTAAAGTGGCTGAAGTCGGTTTGTCAGGTTTAAATTATGAGTTCTTACGTCAGTTAAAGCGCAAAGGTTTCTCTGATGCACGCTTAGCGGATGTGTTAGGTGCCAGTGAAAGTGAAGTGCGTAAGTTGCGTCACCGTCATGAAATCTTCCCTGTTTATAAGCGTGTGGATACCTGTGCGGCTGAATTTTCAACCGACACGGCTTACATGTACTCAACTTATGAAGAAGAGTGTGAAGCTAACCCATCTGACCGCGACAAAATCATGGTGTTAGGTGGCGGCCCTAACCGAATTGGTCAAGGTATCGAGTTTGATTACTGTTGTGTTCATGCTGCATTAGCACTGCGTGAAGACGGTTTTGAGACCATTATGGTTAACTGTAACCCTGAAACCGTATCAACAGACTACGACACTTCAGATCGCTTGTACTTTGAGTCAGTGACGCTAGAAGATGTGCTTGAAATCGTGCGTATTGAGAAGCCAAAAGGCGTTATCGTGCAATACGGAGGTCAAACACCACTAAAATTAGCCCGTGACTTAGAAGCTGCTGGAGTACCTATTATTGGTACTAGCCCAGACGCGATTGACCGTGCTGAAGACCGTGAGCGTTTCCAACAAGCGATTCAACGTTTAGGCATGAAGCAGCCTGAGAACGCGACGGTGACAACCGTTGAAAGTGCAGTGATTGAAGCTGAAAAAATTGGTTATCCATTAGTGGTTCGTCCATCTTATGTACTGGGTGGTCGTGCTATGGAAATCGTTTACGACAAGCAAGATTTGCTACGTTACTTTAACGAAGCCGTTAGTGTGTCTAACTCATCGCCTGTATTACTCGATCACTTCTTAGACGATGCCATAGAAGTTGATATTGATGCCGTTTGTGATGGTGAAACCGTGGTTGTTGGCGCAATTATGGAACATATTGAGCAAGCCGGTGTTCACTCTGGTGACTCAGCGTGTTCATTACCGCCATACAGCTTAAGTGCAGACATTCAAGCGCAAATGCGTGAGCAAGTGTCTAAACTGGCTTTTGAATTAGGCGTAGTTGGCTTAATGAACGTGCAGTTTGCAGTGAAAGATAACGAAATCTATATGATTGAAGTTAACCCTCGTGCAGCACGTACCGTACCGTTTGTGTCTAAAGCCACAGGTGTACCTTTAGCGAAAATTGCAGCTCGAGTGATGGCAGGTCAAAGCTTGAAATCACAAAACTTCACAGAAGAAGTGATTCCACCTTTTTACTCAGTTAAAGAAGTGGTACTGCCATTCAACAAGTTCCCAGGAGTTGATCCACTATTAGGGCCAGAAATGCGCTCAACTGGTGAAGTCATGGGTGTAGGTGATACCTTTGCTGAAGCCTATGCTAAAGCACAGTTAGGTGCCACAGCTGAAGTACCTAAGTCTGGTCGTGCATTATTGTCTGTACGTAACAGTGATAAGAAGCGCGTTGCCTCGTTGGCTGCAAAGCTAATTGAGCTAGGCTATGAAATTGATGCGACACACGGTACGGCGGTTATTCTTGGTGAAGCGGGAATTAACCCTCGATTAGTTAACAAAGTACATGAGGGTCGTCCTCATATTCTTGACCGTATCAAGAATGATGAATATACCTACATTGTTAACACCACTGAAGGTCGTCAAGCAATTGAAGACTCGCGTCAAATTCGCCGTGGTGCACTACGTTATAAAGTGAATTACACCACGACATTGAATGCAGCGTTTGCTACTTGCTTAGCACATTCTGCTGATGACCGTGGCAATGTGACTTCAGTTCAAGAGTTACATCAGCGCGTTAAAGGCTAATAAGCCAATAAATAAACGTCATATCAATTGTAAAGAGCCTTCATTTTGAAGGCTTTTTTTATCGCTAAAATAAGCTATTTAACCTGAGATCGGTTTAAGCCATCGCCATCAACCCTGACTTTTCTGTAGGTGTGATGTTCAATGATGGCTTTTCTGGTTTTAGGCAATATGCGATTAATCCACCTAGCAAGTTCAACATGAATCCATGTAAACTCCTGTGTCTTGAATGCTCTATCTGAGAAATATTCTTCAGTTGGTCGTTGATGGTTTCAATGATGAACCGTTTAGACAGCATTGCTCTGTCCCAAGCCGCTAATATCTTCGCCTTCATGTTCTTTCGTTGAGTTGTTATAAGAGTGATCCCGTTTTCTTTCAAATCTTCAGTCAGCGCCTTACTGATATAACCTTTATCGGCGTAAAGCTTATCGAGTAGCCCTTTTGACAGTTCCCGAACGGGCTTTCTGTCATCCGTATTAGCAGGAGTAAGCTTAGCTGCCACAATATCGCCAAGATGATTGGTAATAATGTGCAGCTTAAATCCATAAAACCAGCCCATTGTTCCTTTGCCTCTTGCAGCCGTTCCTTTGAATACCTTGTGTCTCGGGATGCGTAAGTTATGGCAGACTTTAATGCTTGTAGAGTCAATAAACTCAATACCTGTAGGCACTCCTTTAACATGGGTAAAGAAAGCACTTAGTGGTATAAGCATCGATGGCATCACTTCAATAAATCGGGTGTAACTGAGAAGTTTAGGGAAATCATTTTTGTAATAACGACAGATAATTCCCAGATAAAAGTTTTTAAAATCACGCTGATGAGACATATGAAAAGCGACAATGATTGTCATAATTTCGCTTTCAGACATTCGTCCTTTACGATTACGCTTTCGCTCGCCACTTTCAAGTTGAAGTTGCTGCCACTGAGGTAGAAAAGCCTTACAAAAATCATCGACATGACAAAATAAATCTACTAGTTTACTCATAGCTGGTTCCTTTGTGGTCAATCCTTCTTGGTCGAAAGATCTGATCATGGAACCAGCTTTTAGTTCCCTTCTATTTTTATCCCGAATTCAGGTTATTTAAGTTACAAATCTAAGTTGTAATGATAATAGTTATCAGTTGTATGTTTATGAATTTAAAGGAAAATTTGCAATCGCATTCTAGCTGTACTATCCTAGCTTAAATTGATCCAGATCAAGTTTTGCCATTAAGGACATTATTATGAAAGGTCACCCAAAAGTTATCAGCCAACTTAATCGTGTATTAACATTCGAGCTGACCGCCATTAACCAATATTTTCTTCATGCACGCATGTTTAAGCATTGGGGCTTAGAAAAGCTGAACGAGAAAGAATACAAGAAATCGATCCAAGACATGAAACACGCTGATAAGTTAATTGAGCGAGTTTTGTTCCTTGAAGGTTTACCTAATTTGCAACAACTTGATAAATTGCGTATCGGTGAAGAAGCCGAAGAAATGTTGAACTGCGATAAAGATGCGGTTACTGAACAAATTGCAGTATTACGTGATGTGATTAAGTTATGTGAAACCGAGCAAGATTATGTCAGTCGTGATTTGCTTGAAGATCTGCTCGAAGATGAAGAAGAGCATTTAGATTGGATTGAGTCTCAACAAGAGTTGATTACTCAAACCGGCATTCAAAACTATCTTCAATCTCAAATTAAAGACTAACTAAAAGGACTCGATTATGAAAGGCAATCAAGAAGTTATAGACGCTTTAAATAGCTTATTAACCGGTGAATTATCAGCAATGGATCAATACTTTGTGCATGCACACATGTATGAAGATTGGGGATTTGACGAGCTATACACCCGCATTTTACATGAATCAGATGATGAAAAAGCGCATGCCGCTAAGTTAGTACAACGTATTCTATTTTTAGAAGGCACACCTGATGTTGCCAGTCGTGAAGCATTGAATATAGGTAAAGATGTCAAAGAAATGCTTGAAAACGACTTACAGTATGAGTACAAGGTCGCGGATGATTTACGTAAAGTGATTAAGTTATGTGAAGAAAAGGGCGATTATCAAACACGTGAAATTTTAGAAGTGTTACTAGATGATACCGAGTCTGATCACATGTACTGGTTAGAAAAACAATTACGTTTAATTGAACGTGTTGGTTTGCAAAACTATCTACAAACAAAAATGTAAGTTAGCATTTACTCAGAAAAAAGCCCAAGCTCAAACAGCTTGGGCTTTTTGATTTTATATCCAAATGGTTACGGCTTTTCACCCATTCCAATATTATGCTCTGCTATATCTTTTTATAGGCGGCAATAAAATTGTTATTGAATTAAGTGACTCGTCAATTGAATACTGTTTTTATACACAGTAACATTGGGTTTGTTACTTATTGAATTGATATTGGCATGCGAAAAATTATTCACATTGATATGGATTGCTACTTTGCCGCCGTTGAAATGCGTGATTTTCCTGAGCTACGCGATAAACCAGTGGCGGTTGGCGGCAGCTCAGATCGCCGAGGGGTGATTAGCACCTGCAATTATGCTGCGCGTAAATTTGGTGTGCGGTCTGCAATGTCGAGTTATCAAGCATTAAAGTTATGTCCTGATTTAGTGTTAGTGCGCGGTCGAATGCAGGTTTACAAAGAGGTGTCACAGCAAATTAGGCAGATATTTCAGCGTTACAGTGATCTTATTGAGCCGTTATCGTTAGATGAAGCATTTTTAGATGTGACTGATTGTGTGCTGTACCACGGTAGTGCTACGTTAATTGCCAAAGCCATCCGTGCAGACATTGAAGCTGAGACCGGCTTAACGGCTTCAGCGGGCGTCGCGCCAATTAAGTTTCTCGCCAAAATTGCGTCTGATTTAAATAAACCTAATGGTCAATATGTGATACCCCCAGAAAACATTCCTGAGTTTATTAAAACCCTACCGCTGAGAAAAATTCCTGGTGTGGGCAAGGTTACTGCGCAAAAGCTTTCCGATTTAGGGCTGGAAACTTGTGCCGATGTGCAAGATTATCCTCAGCATAAATTACTCGATAAATTTGGTAAATTTGGTGCAGTATTGATCGAGCGTGCAAACGGGATTGACCCTCGCGCGATCAGTAATAATCGGCTTAGAAAATCAGTGGGAGTTGAAACCACCTTAGCCCAAGATATTTTTACGCTAGCGCAATGCCACCAAGTGTTACCGCAATTAATTCAAGAGCTAGACGCTCGAGTCAGTCGTAGTGCCAAAGACAGACAGATCAATAAACAGGTGGTAAAGATAAAGTTTCATGACTTTAAACAAACTACCATTGAGCAGCGCAGTGATGGGATATCAGTAAACTTATTTTATAGCTTGTTAGCGCAAGCCTTTTTACGCAGTAATGGTCGCGGGATCCGCTTGCTTGGTGTGAGTGTCGGTTTGGCAGAAACAGATGAAAAAAAACTGCAAACTAAGTCAGTTACCCAACTCGATTTGCAGTTTTAATTGACGTTAAGTCGTTGCCAACATTAAAGATTAGACTTTTGCTGGAATACGCTCTAATACCGCTAACAATAGCTGCCAATATTGCCCGACAGTCTCAATGTTAACCATTTCATCTGGGCTATGTGGGTAGCGAATAGTCGGGCCAATCGAAACCATGTCCATGTGCGGGTAAGGCTCTTTAAATAAACCACATTCAAGACCAGCGTGGATGACCATAATTGTTGGGTCTTTCTTATAAATATCATTATAAGTTTCACGCACAATCGCCATGACAGGTGAAGTGCTGTCAGGCTTCCAACCCGGATAAGCGCCGCTGAACTCAATGCTAGCGCCAGCAAGATTCGTTAATGCATTTAACATGCCTTGAATTTCTTCACGGCCAGAATCAATCAGTGAACGAATTAAACACAATATTTCAATGCTTTCTTGCTCGGTGTTAATTACGCCGACATTCAGTGATGTTTCGGTCACCCCCTCAACTTCATCACTCATGCGCATTACCCCATTTGGGCATGCGTGTAGTAAGTCAATTAAGCTATTTTGCGCATCTTCACCAATTACTTTTGCTGGCGTATCAATGGCTGTTAATGTCAGTAACATGCCTGGGTCGGCTATCGCTAACTCTTGACGAACTAAGGCCTGAAACTCGCTAATTGCGGTTTCTAATGCTGGCACATTTTCAGCTGGCAACATGAAGCTTACACTGGCTTCGCGTGGAATTGCGTTACGTAGCGACCCACCGTTGAAATCAACTAGCTCTAATGCAAGTAAGTCACTTTGAGCAAATAAGAAGCGAGCTAACAACTTGTTTGCATTGCCACGACCCAAATGGATGTTAACGCCAGAATGGCCACCTTTTAAACCTGATAAAGTTAGCTTAAATGCTTTGTTGCTTAACTCAGGTGCCTGCCATGAAAGTGGGATAGAAATTTGTGCATCCACGCCACCGGCGCAGCCCATGTAAATTTCACCTTCTTGCTCAGAATCTGTGTTAATTAAGATTTCGGCATCTAAATAACCTGCTTCTAGGCCAAACGCGCCGGTCATGCCCGCTTCTTCATCTATGGTAAGCAGAACTTCTAATGGGCCGTGCTTAATGTCATCACTGCCTAAAATCGCTAAAGCTGATGCCATACCAATGCCGTTGTCTGAGCCTAAGGTAGTACCATTGGCTTTTACCCACTCACCATCGACATAAGCTTCGATAGGATCTTTTTCAAAATCATGCACTTTGTCGGCATTTTTTTGCGGAACCATATCAATATGGGCTTGTAGTGCTACCACTTTACGGTTTTCCATACCGGGAGTGGCAGGTTTACGAATAATGAGGTTACCTACTTTATCTTCAACAACAGCTAAGCCTTTTGATTTAGCCCATTGTTGAATATGGCTTGAAAGTGCCTGTTCGTATTTAGATGGATGAGGAATTGCACAAATTTGTTCGAACCATTGCCAAAGAGGTTGTGGATATAATTGATTTAATGCTGTCACGAAAAGTCCTCTATCATTCAATTTAATAAATTTATGGCATTATTCTACCATAGCGGGATAAGTTGCCATGTTAACTGCGTCCATTATTATTGATAGTGGAACCTTAATTATGTAAATAAAAATTAACCCTCAGCACAAAATTCAGCCCTGAATGTTTAATAAAAGGACAGACAATGTATCAAGTACCTGTAGTTGATGTGAATAATGATAACGCCATTTTTGAAGGTGAAGGATGGGATGCGGTAGTGGTGGTCACGCCTAATCTAGATGATATTGAACAGCAAGAAATTAGTTTGCTGGCTAATCATGCCACTCAAATCGATCAACGCGTAGGCAAGCAAGCGACCTTGTTATTTGCCCCTGGGCTTGCTGGTGGTCGATTAATTATTTCACCTGTCACCGGCAATGATGATTATGCCGACGTCAGAATATATGCCAACGCTGCTAAAGACGGAATAACCATTGCTAAAGATGCTGGCGCTAAAAAACCATTATTGATAGTCAGCGCCTCACAAGATGCTCGATTTGAGTTTGCTGCTGAGGTTGCAGCACTCGCCTGCGGACAAGCATTATGGCAACCGTTAGAAACCCGTGAGGCCAAGCAATTACAGCCAGTGTTTACAGCCATTGGTTTATTAAATACTAACGATAAAAGTCAGTTACTTAATGCCTTAGAAGCTGGGCGAGTGCTTGCAAGAGACTTATGCGGCACAGAGCCTGAACGCATGAGTGCAATTAAATTTGCTGATTACTGTGTTGATGCATTTAAAGATAGTGGCTTACAGGTTGAGGTTGTGGATGACAAGGCGAGTTTAGAAGCAAATTACCCATTATTATCGGCAGTAGGACGAAGCTCATTTGATGTGGCGCGTCATCATCCGCGGGTGGTTAAAGTTTGTTACCAAGGCGAGGGGGAGATAACCAAAACCTTATTGTTTGCCGGTAAAGGTGTGGTGTATGACACTGGTGGCGCCGATATTAAAATTGCTGGCGGCATGGCAGGTATGAGCCGCGATAAAGGTGGTGCTGCGGCAATCGCTGGGTTAATGAAGACTTTATCGATACTTAAACCTAAAGGGATTAAGGTGATAGCCCAGTTAGGGCTGGTACGCAATAGTATTGGCAGCGAGGCATTTGTGACCGATGAAATTATTAAAAGTCATGCTGGCGTTAGAGTACGAATTGGTAATACCGATGCAGAAGGGCGTTTGGTATTAGCGGATTTATTATCACATTTACGTGTTGAAGCCACCAAAGCGGTTAATCCATCGTTATATTCGGTAGCAACTTTAACCGGTCATGTGGTGCGTTGTTATGGTGGTTATAGCGCCTTGGTTGAAAATTCAGTCGCCAAGCAACAGCAGGTAGCTGCTAAATTACAACATATCGGGCAGCAATGGGCCGAACCATTTGAAGTCTCTTATTTACGTCCAGATGATTTTGACAAAATTTCTGACAAAAATGGTGCAGCAGATGTTATTTCATCAAATAATGCCCCGTCATCGGTGACTGCTCGTGGGCATCAATATCCAGCAGCATTTTTATTAAAAGCATCTGGTTTAGAGAAACATTCACTTAAAAATGAATTACCTATGAGTTATACCCATATTGATATTGCTGGAAGTGCCACCCAAGGGATCCTTTGTACGGCAAACCAACCGCACAGCCGCTAGTAGCTTTATTACAGTTTTCGATAAGCGGCAATTGATATTTTTATAAATAAATACAGTGCATAAGCCTCATCTTGTTTTAGAGTAAATATGTAAAAACCTTTATTTTGGTAATGTTATTACGTAAATAAAGGTTTTTTTGTTTATTTTAAAAAAATACTTGTAATAAAATTACATATTAGTATAATTCTTTTCGTTGGCTGGCGAGATGCCGTCAATGCTAGTAAATCCAGGATGGATGTTATCTCCAAGGAAACGAGTGTAAGAAAGTTGTCTCAATGGATTGAGAATAGTTAGTTCCACGGACCAGAGCCACTACTAGGTTTAAACAACTTTAATTTGGAGAATTTATCATGTCTTATTTAGGCAATGGCAAGATTTATTGGCAAAACACTTGGTTTGACACAAGTGTTTTACGTGGCGGTTTATTCGCTATGAAGTTTTAAAGGTTAGGTTCAGCTTATTTCCGTTTGGTGACCCAACATCATTTCCCGTCAATTTGACGTTTAGACACGGGTAATAAATTGCTTGATTTATTCCCATATCACTCCCCAGTGATACTCGCTTTCCTTTCCCCAAAAGGGATGCTTGTAATATGTCGGCCTACTCACTGAGTAGGCTTTTTTTTGTCTGTTTTTTGTTATTTCATCGGTATGAATGAGCAGTTATTTATGCCCCAAAGTATCTTTGGAGTATGGCCTACGGCCACTAACGTCGTGGCGCTTCGTCCACACCAGACCAAAGGGGCAAAACGCTTACGCCCCTTTGGAAACCCTCAGCGCCCCAGACGAAAAATGCTGAAAAGCGCATATTTTCGATGGGGATTGATCCTGCTTTTAACTTCGTTTGTTGCTAACTTCGGTCATTGTCAGCTAATACAAAATCTCCCTAACGCTACCGATAGGTGTCTGAAGTAAATGGATTTACAAATGCCAAGCTCACGGGTTCTTGTAATAAAGAGTCTCAATGACCTCAACTCAAATTGAATTGACAATAACCCTTTGCCGATGCTACTTCGGGACGCTGTACGCCATCCATGGCCGCTTAACGAAAACGTCCTGTTTTCGATACCCCTCAGCCGCATCTGCACAGGATTATTCTATCTCTTCGATTTGGCTTTATTTGAACCCCAAATTAAAAGCGTAAGTGATACTTAGAATTTAATTAAATTGAATTTTGATGTTTTTCTATTGATTACAAACATGGTCAAATCGAAGAGGCAATAATCAAGGGGCAGATGATCCAGCGAGTATCCAAAAGAAGGCGAAGTTTCGCTGCGTGAAACGCTTTGAGCGAGAGGCATGGATGCCGAACTAGCTTTTTAACAAGGATGTTATTGGTTTTGGTTAAGCCCACACGGACGTGCTTGCTGCGTCTCGCTGGATTATTTGTACGAAAGGTCGCTCTTTCACATCTGACCCATAGGGATATGGGAAATGTCAGTGTGATGTCGGGAACATCACTGACCATGTGATCGCGACATTCCTTCATCCGGAACATCCCAGCGGCAGGCAATTGATTAGATTTGAGTCACGGACCTACTTAACCTACCCAGTATAACTTTTATTAAAACATTGAATTAAAGCTATAAAGTAGATTAAAGTATCAAATATTAGGGACAAAGTAGGGGAACCTCGAGCATATTTATCGAGCGCGCCATTTAGGGAAGAAAAAGCCATTCATTAACAGTGCATATCAACTCCCTTGTTAAAGTTTACTTTGCCCCAACTAATTTCTAAAACGTTAGCTGTCAGGGAGTGCAGAGGTAGATATGGCAAGATATGAACTATTTTCAAAGAAACAGAAAAAGTTGAGGGGAGAAGTCCCTGATCTATATCAATATGAAAATATTGAGCAAAGCTTCCGTGTTCAAGTAGTTCATATCGTACGGGATACTATAGGCGTTGAGCAGCTTTACAATGACACCACTAATGGAGTGTACGCGGAGATTCATAAGGTGCTTTGCAAAGAGTATGGTGTTTTTACTTTAAAAGAATACACAAATTCAAATTTTTCAGCAGTCTTCGATTACTTCTTAAGCCAAAAAAGCCACGAAAAGTGCCTTGACATTATAGAGTTAACTTTCAGAATAATTGACACCCATATTAGAGAGCGAGAGTGGGCTTTTCGCAATGCTTCTGGCGTCTGTCAAAAACCTGATGACGCAATTGACGAATTAAATTGTCGGTTCAAGGAAGCAGGAATTGGTTATCAGTTTGAATCAGGAGAGCTAATTAGGGTCGACTCTCAATATGTCCATTCTGAAGTTGTAAAACCCGTTCTTCATCTTCTTGGTAAGAACAAGAAGTATGCCGGTGCAAATGACGAGTTTTTATCAGCCCATGAGCACTACCGTCATAAACGTTATAAAGAATGCCTTAATGATTGTCTCAAGTCATTCGAGAGTTTGATGAAAGCAATCCATGAAAAGCATTCGTGGCCTTACAATCAAAACGACACAGCAAAGAAATTAATTAATAGCTGTCTTACTAACGGGCTAGTGCCAGAATATCTACAGAATCAATTTTCATCTGTACGAATTTTGCTCGAAAGTGGTATTCCAACGGTAAGAAATAAGGAAGGTGGGCATGGCCAAGGCTCAGATGTTACTTCTGTCCCAGAACATTTAGCCAGCTATACCTTGCATCTAACAGCGACTAACCTTCTATTTTTAGGTAACTGTGAAGAAAAATACAGCTAACAAAAGGCTGCTAAGGAAAATTTGCTCTCTAGCGTTCCTAAATTTCAGCTGAATGCGGCGTCCATAAAAGTTTTAATCCAAACTCCTCGAGTTAGATCAACAAACCCAAAATCACGTTAACTCCTGCTGTGCATTTAGCTTTAATTATGATGATTAACCTTATATGAAAAGTCTGTTTTCAGGCTTTGCAAGTTATTATTGCCATCTAAAGTAAGATTTTATGACACGCTACAGGCTATAATTTGCCTCTTTTGAGCATTCGGGGTCAGTTATCGAAACGGCTCAAAAACAATAAAAAATATTAATTAACCCTCACCCAAGGAACATGGTTCCATGTTAGAAAAACTATTTAAGTTAAAAGAACATAATACTTCTTTAAAACAAGAAGTCGTGGCAGGTTTTACCACCTTTTTAACCATGGCTTATATTATTTTTGTCAACCCTATGATGCTGGCTGATGCTGGGATGGATCATGGCGCTGTGTTTGTTGCGACCTGTTTAGCCGCTGCTATTGGCTGTTTGATTATGGGATTACTGGCAAACTACCCAATCGCACTTGCCCCTGGTATGGGCCTGAATGCATTTTTCACTTACACAGTCGTCGGTGAAATGGGGTACAGCTGGGAAACCGCACTGGGCGCGGTATTTATGTCTGGTGTGTGCTTCTTAATTTTGTCATTGGTCAAAATACGCGAATGGATTGTTAATAGCATCCCAATGTCATTGCGCTTTGGTATTGCAGCGGGTATCGGCTTATTTTTAGCCTTAATTGGCCTCAAAAGTGCCGGTATTGTGGTCGCAAGTCCGGCCACTTTAGTCACCATGGGCGATATAACCTCTTTTCCTGCTGTGATGGCCGCCTTTGGCTTTTTTATCATTATTGCTTTAGTGCACCGTGGTTATAAAGCAGCGGTGATTATCAGCATTATGACTATCACCGTACTTGGGTTAATTTTTGGTGATGTGCAGTACAACGGCTTGATGTCTATGCCACCTTCTGTTGCGCCAACATTTATGAAAATGGATCTTTCTAGCGTACTTGAAATATCGATGATTTCAGTCATTTTTGCGTTTTTGTTTGTGGACTTATTTGATACTTCAGGCACTTTGGTTGCGGTCGCTCAGCGTGGTGGTTTATTAGATGAAAATGGTCGTTTGCCAAGGGTAAAACGAGCATTAACCGCTGACAGTGTGGCAACCATTACCGGTGCCGCATTAGGAACATCAACCACCACCAGTTACATTGAAAGCACCGCGGGTGTGAGCGCTGGTGGGCGTACAGGATTAACCGCCGTTGTCGTTGGATTGCTATTTATTGCTGCCTTGTTTATTTCGCCTTTGGCGGGCATGGTGCCAGCCTATGCGACTGCAGGAACGCTTTTTTACGTGGCAATTTTAATGATGTCAGGTTTAGTGAATGTTGAATGGGATGATTTAACTGAAGCCGCGCCTGTGGTTGTGACATGCTTATTGATGCCATTAACCTTCTCGATTGCTAATGCAATTGGTTTTGGCTTTATTTCATACCTAGTGATTAAAGTAATGACAGGCCGTTTTAAAGACTTAAATGCAGGTGTGTTATTTATTGCGGTGCTATTTTTAATTAAATTTATTTATGGTTAATGTGAAATAACATAGGCTAATTTTTTAAGGGTTCTGCATTGCAGAGCCCTTTTTTATAACGCATCTCAAATTATTTTCATCAATTGGGTTTGTTGTGAGGGTTTATCTAGGAATTGTTTGATTAATTGGGTATAAAAATAGGTCCTCCGTTGTATATAAGCGAATAGAAGAGAAGGCTAAATGGGTTATCGCCGCGTTGTGGTTAAGTTAGGTACCAGTGTACTGACCTCGGGAAGTAAAAAGCTGGATAAAGCACATATGGTGGAGTTAGCCAGACAAATGGCTAATTTGATGAAATCAGGTGTTGAAGTGGTGTTGTGTACTTCCGGCGCGATTGCCGCAGGGCGTGAACATCTACAATACCCCTTATTGCCCGATACCATGGCCCATAAACAATTACTGGCCGCGGTTGGTCAAAGTCAGCTCATTTTAGCTTGGTCGCAATTATTCAGTATTTATGGCTTACATGTGGGGCAGCTATTGTTGACTCGCGCTGACTTACAGGACCGTGAGCGTTATTTGAATGCTCGCGATACCTTAAATGCCTTGTTGGATAATAATATTATCCCGATTATTAATGAAAATGATGCGGTCGCAACCACTGAAATAAAAGTAGGTGATAACGATAACCTGTCGGCCCGTGCGGCCTTATTGTGCGATGCGGATTTATTGATTTTATTGACGGATCAACAGGGTTTATTTGATGCCGATCCGCGTACTAACCCCGATGCCCAATTAATCACCCAAGTGAAGGATATTGACGATAGCTTACGCTTATTAGCGGGGGCTCAGTATCTGGTTTAGGCACAGGTGGTATGGCAACTAAATTACAAGCCGCCGATATCGCAAGGCGTGCGGGTATTGAGGTGGTTATTGCATCAGGTCATCATGAAGATGTGATCAAAAAAGTGGTTAATAGTGAGTCCGTAGGTACCCATTTCAGTGCAATTGATTCGCCACTTGAAAGCCGTAAACAATGGATTCTAGCTGGGCCAGCATCCAAAGGTAAATTAATTGTCGATGATGGCGCGGCTAAAGCTGTGGTTGAAAATGGTCGCAGTTTATTATCAAAAGGCATTGCCACCATTGAAGGTCAATTTGACCGCGGGGCAACAGTATTAGTGGTCAGCCTACAAGGTAAAATACTGGCTAAAGGGATAAGTCGTTACTGCGCTGACGACTTACGTAAAATTAGCGGTAAACACTCAAACGAAATTGAACAAGTATTAGGTTATGACTATGGCGATGCCGCTGTGCATCGCAACGACATGGTTGTACTGGAAAATAAGGAGATTACTACCCATGTCTGATGAGAAAATTAGCACGTATTTAGCCACGCTAGGGCAACAAGCTAAGCAAGCAAGCTTTGCGCTAGCCAGTTTAACGAGTCAGCAGAAATCAGCGTTATTACAAACGATTGCTGAACAACTTGCTGAAAATTCCGCCCGTATTTTGGCTGCTAATGCGCAAGATGTTCAAGCGGCTAAAGCCAATGGCTTAACGGATGCTATGGTGGATCGCTTGCTTCTTGATGAGTCACGTTTAGCAGGCATTATTGGCGATATTGATAATGTGATTAATCTTGCCGATCCAATCGGTAAAGAAGCCGACAGCAAGCTGTTGGATAATGGTTTGCGTTTAACCCGCCGTTGTGTGCCATTAGGTGTCGTTGGGGTTATCTATGAAGCCAGACCAAACGTGACTGTAGATATTGCGGTATTAGCCTTAAAAACCGGTAATGCGGTAATTTTACGAGGCGGTAAAGAAACCTTAGCCTCAAATAAGGCATTAAGTGACGTTATCCGCAGTGCATTAGTGCAACATGGCTTACCTGAAAACTGCGTACAGTTAATTGACTCACCTGATCGCGCCATTGTTAGTGGTTTACTGCGATTAGATAAATACGTCGATATGATCATTCCTCGCGGTGGTCAAGCGTTGCAGCGTTTATGTGCCGAGCAATCTAGCATTCCTGTGATCCTTGGCGGAATTGGTATTTGCCATTTGTTGGTTGATAAAAAAGCCGATTTAAACCGTGCACTTGATGTGATTGCTAATGCAAAAGTTCAGCGCCCAACGGTATGTAATGCATTAGATACCTTGTTAGTTGATCAAGCTGTCGCGCAAGTATTTGTTCCTAAAGTGGCTGCCCATTTGCACAGTTTAGGTGTGGTATTTCATGCCTGTGAGCAATCGCAGCAATATTTAAACGGCTTAGGATTTGATGTTACGCCTGCGGGGGAGGAGTCCTTTTCGACTGAGTGGTTATCATTAACGCTGGGCATTAAAGTCGTGAGTGATATTGATGAGGCGATTAAGCATATTCGTGCTCATTCAACGGGTCATTCGGAAGCCATATTGACAGATGATATTCATGCCGCTAGCTACTTTATGAACCAAGTTGATTCATCCGCTGTGTATGTTAATGCCAGCACTCGCTTTACTGATGGAGCGCAATTTGGACTAGGTGCTGAAGTGGCAGTAAGCACCCAAAAGTTACACGCTCGTGGACCTATGGCGCTGGATGCATTAACCACTTATAAGTGGTTGGCATGGGGCGATTACACCAGCCGTAAGTAATACCATAAAAAAGGCTTACTCCTTTACAACCTAAAGTGAGTAAGCCTTTAATTAACTAATCTTAGTGGATTAAGTTAGTGGATTAAGCCGATATTACTGCCATAAAGCTAGATTAGAATCCGTAGCTAACACTGACTAAAAAAGTATCGTCATTGCGCCAAACGCCGTCATCGACAATATAATCGTCACTCATATCAGACATTAAATAAGCGGCTGAAATACTGACACCGCCCACTTCGGTTGATACACCTACTGAATAGTCAGAATAGCTATCAAAACCTTCGCCATCATCAATACCATCGCCGAAGTTGTAACCATAATGGAGGTCTAGGCTCCAGTTTTCAGCAAATTCCCAACCATAGTTTAGCTCGGCATAATGTAAATCATCACCTGCGCCACCGTAATCATTGGTGTACCAATAAGCTGCACGGAAACCAACAAAGTCGATACCGGCTGTGATCTCAAAATAGCCTAAATCACTTCCGCCAGACCCAATGTAGTTATAGCGATACAAGGTAACGTCATAGCTAGCATCATCATTGATTTCACCGTAGTAACCGGCATAGATATCTAGTTCTACATCAGGGCCGTTATAGCCTTCTTCGTCAAAGTCGACATTACTTGCCCATGCGCCCACGAAAAATCCGCTGTCATGGCTCCAATCAACACCTGCTTGTATAGCAAAATCACCTGCCGTTTGTGATACACCACGAAAGCGATAATCGTTTGTGGCTGCAACTTCGCCGGTTAATTCAGCTAGCGCAACCGGTGATAGTAGGGTGGCCGATAATGTTAATCCGCTTAACAGTGCAATTCGCGCTCTTTTTGTTAGTTTTGACACGATATTTCTCCAGTTTCACTTTTTATAGAGTTCTTGGTTTCAAGAACTGCGTTGGTTACCACATATCTACTCGCACAATTGCAATGCAATTTAGTGGTGAGCAGTACCGCATGGCGGGTTAAAAACTCAGGTTTGTTCAAACATCACATAGACTTTCTTACACTTTTCAAGCACCTCCCAAGTGCCTGAAAAACCTTTAGGTATAACAAACTTATCGCCTGCTTTTACCGTTAAACTGTTGCCATCAGCATCTGTAATTTTGCTGATACCTTCCAGAATGTCACAATATTCATATTCAGTATAAGTAATTTTCCAGCAACCCATCTCACTTTGCCAAATTCCGACATTAAATTGCTTACATGGGCTTTCAAAATGGTTTTGAACACTTTGTAATGGATTGCCTTGTATGCATTTTTCTGGTGCTAAATGGTATTGCTCAATCTCAGTGCTGGCAGCTGAAAACACAGTGATGCTATTAATTCCTTGGCTCATAATACGATGCTCACTATTTCATGGTTGGCATGATAAATGCCGATGCTGCTTCAGTTAATTTTGCCTGTGGCCAGCGCGCAGTAATGGCTTTACGTTTGGTGTAAAAACGCACGCCATCTGGGCCATGCATATGCAGTGGGCCAAACAATGAACGTTTCCAACCACCGAAACTATGGAACGCCATCGGTACTGGAATAGGTACGTTAACCCCAACCATACCCACTTCTACGTGATGACAAAAATGCCTTGCGGCTTCACCACTTTGGGTGAAAATAGCGGTGCCGTTACCAAATTCATGTTGGTTAATTAGCGCTAATGCTTCGGCGTAATCTTTGACACGAACAATGGCCAATACTGGGCCAAATATCTCTTCTTGGTAGATGCGCATGGTCGGCGTGACATGGTCAAATAAACATGCCCCTAAAAAGTAGCCTTGCTGGTGGTCTTCAATGCTGATATTTCGTCCATCAACCAGCAGTGATGCACCTTCTTGTAAGCCGGTTTCAACATAGTCGCTGACTTTGGCAAGATGCTGGGCAGAAATAAGTGGCCCCATGTCCATTTCGGGAGTCATACCATTGCCAACACGTAAGTCACGAATTTGCGGTAACAGTTTGTCGACTAACTTATCGCCCACATCACCCACGGCTAACACAACCGAAATAGCCATGCAGCGCTCACCAGCACTACCATAAGCGGCACCCATTAGCGCATTGACTGCTTGATCTAAATCCGCATCAGGCATTAATAGCATATGATTTTTAGCACCGCCCAATGCTTGCACGCGCTTACCATGGGCTGAGGCCGTGGTGTAGATATATTCTGCAATTGGGGTAGAGCCAACAAAGCTAACGGCTTGGATATCTGGGTGAGTCAATAAGGTATCAACGGCTTCTTTATCACCATTAACCACATTAAATACGCCATCAGGTAAGCCGGCTTCTTTGAGTAACTCAGCAATACGCATCACTGAGCTTGGGTCTTTTTCAGATGGCTTCATAATAAAGGTATTGCCACAAGCAATGGCAATAGGAAACATCCACATTGGCACCATGACAGGGAAGTTAAATGGCGCGATGCCCGCGACAACGCCCAGTGATTGATTAACCGACCATGAATCAACACCGCCACCTACTTGTTGGGTATGCTCGCCTTTTAATAAGTGGGGAATGCCACAGGCAAATTCAACGACTTCTAAACCGCGAATTAACTCGCCTTTAGCATCGTCAATCACCTTGCCATGTTCACGGGTGATTAGCTCAGCCATTTCTTCAATATTTTGCTCGACTAAAGCTTTAAATTTAAATAGCACTCGAGCACGGTTTAGGGGCGTAACCTGTGACCATGTTTGGTATGCCGCTTTAGCGGTGGCGATGGCTTGTGCTACCTCGCCTTGGCTTGCCAATGAGACTTGGCCGCGTAACTCACCGGTTGCGGGTTCATAAATATCCTGCTGACGCTGGCTGGCTGTTGTGTGTTGTCCGTTAATAAAATGGTTGATGCTAAGCATGAAACGTTACCTATCTATATTCTTAAAAAGTGTTTAACCCACTGCCACAATGGCGTCTGCAAGACTATTGACCATTTGATCGATATGCGATTTTTCGACAATTAACGGTGGTGACAGGGCAATGATGTCACCAGTTGCACGCACTAAGGTGCCGTGTCTAAAACAATGATCAAATATGCCATATCCGCGTTTACCGACTCCTTTATCACTGGGTGAGAACTGTATGCCGCCCACTAAGCCGGTGTTGCGAATATCAATCACATTTGGCAAGCCTTTTAAACTATGAACGGCTTGTTCAAAATAGCTTTCAAGGGATTTAGCGCGGGCAAAAAGTTGCTCGTTTTCATAAATGGCTAAGGTTGCTAGGGCCGATGCCGCAGCTACCGGATGGCCTGAATAGGTATAGCCGTGGAAAAATTCAATCATGCCTTCTGGGGCGTCCATGCATGTGTCGTGAATTGTGTTACTGACAAACACTGCGCCCATGGGAATTGCACCATTATTAATGGCTTTAGCTGCAGTGATAATGTCTGGGGTGACATTCCAGCGTTGACTCGCAAAGGCTTCGCCTACACGGCCAAAGGCGGTAATCACTTCATCAAAAATTAATAAAATACCGTGTTTTTGCGTGATTTCACGTAATCGAGCCAAGTAACCTGCTGGTGGTAAAATAACCCCTGCCGAACCCGACATGGGCTCAACAATGACCGCGGCAATATTTTCTGCGCCGTGTAAGGTGATCAGTTGTTCAAGTATTTCAGCTTTTTCTATGCCATGAGGGGGTAAGTCACGACTAAACGCATTATTAGTGATGTCTAAAGTATGAGGTAAATGATCTATACCTTGGAGTAATTGCTGGCTAAAGGTTTTGCGATTATTTCCAATACCACCAACCGAAATCCCGCCAAAGCCGACACCATGATAACCAAGCTCGCGGCCAATAAAGCGAGTGCGAGTTGATTGGCCATTAGCGCGATGATATGCCAAGGCCATTTTTAAGGCGGTGTCGACCGACTCTGAACCTGAGTTAGTGAAAAACACATGATCTAAGCCTGCAGGACTTAATTGACACAGTTTGTCTGCCAGCTCAAAAGCTAATGGATGACCTAATTGAAATGAGGGCGCGTAATCCATATCGTGAATTTGCTTACTCACCGCTTCTGATATTTCACTGCGACCATGACCAGCATTACAACACCATAGTCCTGCCGTGGCATCTAATACTGAATTACCATCAATATCCGTGTAATGCATTCCCTCAGCGCTAACTAACATTCGCGGTGAGGTTTTGAACTGTTTGTTTGCCGTAAACGGCATCCAATAATGAGACATATTCAGCCCATGGTTTGCTGTGTTAGGTTGATTTTTTTCCATATCTCTATCCATCATGATTGCCAATTACAGCGAGGCGATTGATTACTGTGTGGTTGATATTTGCTATGCTATGTCAAAAATAATGAACGTAAAAGGTTTTTGTGCATTTATTTAAACTAAATTACCCATTTTTGTAAAATATATTGAAAATATTTTACCTTTAAGCATAATCGAGCTATTCCGTTAGCCATCAAATTGTTTATTGATGAAGTGAGAACGAAAGCAATATTCGATAAATAAACGCTAACTCTGCCACTCTTTTTTACATTCGAGGTCACAATGAGTACTCCTACAAGCCGCAGCGATTGGGAAGCCTTGGCTGCTAGCCTAACAATTAACAATCAAGCTTTTATTAATGGTGAATATTGTGATGCACAGTCTGGGGAAACCTTTGAATGTACAAGCCCGGTAGATGGCCGGTTGCTCACCCAGGTTGCTAGTTGCGATTTGGCTGACGCCAATATTGCTGTTGCCAATGCTCGTGAAGTGTTTGAAGCCGGTACTTGGTCGAAGCTCGCCCCCGTTAAGCGCAAGCAAGTGATGATCAAATTTGCTGATTTACTAGAAGCTAACGCCGATGAATTAGCTTTACTTGAAACCCTTGATATGGGTAAGCCGATTAAGTTTTCGAAAACAGTAGATGTTGCAGGAGCAGCCCGTGCTATTCGTTGGTCAGGTGAGGCCATTGATAAAATTTATGATGAAGTTGCGCCAACAGCACATAACGAAATAGGCATGATCACCCGTGAGCCCGTTGGGGTTGTTGCCGCTATTGTGCCATGGAATTTTCCAATGATTATGGCATGTTGGAAGCTTGGACCATCATTAGCAACCGGCAACAGTGTGATTTTAAAGCCTTCAGAAAAATCACCTTTAACGGCGATTCGTATGGCGCAGCTTGCGATTGAAGCAGGCATACCACCGGGCGTATTAAATGTGTTACCTGGTTTTGGCCATACGGTTGGCAAAGCGTTAGCGCTGCATATGGATGTTGATACTTTAGTGTTTACCGGCTCTACAAAAATTGCCAAGCAATTAATGATCTACGCGGGTGAATCCAACATGAAACGCGTTTGGCTAGAAGCTGGTGGCAAGAGCCCTAATATTGTGTTCAATGATGCGCCAGATTTAAAAGCTGCGGCAGAAGCGGCAGCATCAGCTATTGCCTTTAACCAAGGTGAAGTGTGTACTGCAGGCTCACGTTTGTTAGTTGAAAAAGGCGTTAAAGATGAGTTGATTGGGTTAATTGCTCAAGAGCTTAAATCATGGCTGCCTGGTCATCCGCTAGACCCTGACACAATAACTGGGGCCGTGGTAGATGCACAGCAACTGAACACTGTATTGGGTTACATTAAGGCGGGTGAAGAGCAAGGTGCATTACTTGTGCAAGGTGGTAAGCAGGTTATGGCTGAAACCGGTGGGGTATATGTTCAACCAACCATTTTCGCCAATGTGACCAATGATATGCGTATTGCCAGTGAAGAGATTTTTGGCCCTGTTTTGTCGGTGATCGAGTTTGATGGCATGGATGAAGCGATTAAAATTGCTAACGACACCATCTATGGCCTAGCGGCGGGTGTGTGGACATCTGATCTTTCAAAAGCCCACAAAACCGCGAAAGCACTTCGCAGTGGTATGGTGTGGATTAATCATTATGATGGCGGTGACATGACCGCGCCATTTGGCGGGTATAAACAGTCAGGTAATGGCCGTGATAAATCATTGCATGCCTTTGATAAATACACTGAAATAAAAGCAACTTGGATTGCTTTATAAGCTTTGCTTTTAATCAATTAAGCCCTTTATAGTACAAGCTGTAAGGGGCTTTTTATTAAGTTGATTGAATTGGTTATTAGATACTTAATGCTTAACTCTCAACACAAATGGATTTGTATTACTATGTCTAACAAAGTGCTTAATCGTATTGCGATTAGTTTAGCGGTCGGTTTTTTTGGTTTTATTATTTGGATCATTTATTTAGCGAACACCGGTGGCCGCAGTGTATTTTTTGTTCTGATAAAACACATGCCCTATGGGGATAAAGTGGGTCACATGCTGCTATTTGGTACGCTGACTATATGGCTAACCTTGCACTGCAATTTCGTTGTTTTAACATTGGCAAATATGGCCTTTATTGGGGCAGCATCGGAGTTTCGTTGTTTGTGATCGCTGAAGAATTTAGTCAAGGCTTTATCGCAAGTCGTACTTTTGATGTCGCCGATTTAGCAGCCGATGCCGTTGGGATAAGCTTATTTATTTATTTCAGTTGGTTAACCCAGTCGTTTATCATTAAAAAGCAATCCGAGGTTTAAAATGAATTCTCCTTTAGTCAGTACACAATGGCTCAGCGAACACCTTAATGACACTGATTTAGTTGTAATCGATGCCAGTATGCAAGTGGTTTTAGGTAAGGAACCGCTGGTTTATGAGCAGCTTTTTGTTATTCCCGGCGCTAAGGATTGCCAATTAGAGAAGCAGTTTTTTGACCATAATGCCTTACAAGCTAATAGTATGCCGACTACTGAGCAATTTACTCAAGCTGCGCAAGCTTTAGGGATTGATCAGCAAAGCACTGTGGTGATTTATGATAACCAAGGTATTTATGCTTCTCCAAGGGTGTGGTGGATGTTTAAATACATGGGCTTTGACAAGGTATTTGTATTAGATGGTGGCTTGCCTCAATGGTTAGCGGAATCACGACCAACCGTTTCAAGTTTTGCAATTGCAAGTCAACCAGGCAATATTCAAGGGGGGATTGAACCTCAGAAAGTGTGCGATGCTCAATATGTACTGACTCAAATAGGCAGCGACACGACCGACATCATTGATGCCCGGGGGGCGGGTCGCTTTAATGGCAGCTTACCAGAGCCAAGAGAAGGTATGCGAAGCGGCTGTATACCGAGTTCATTTAACTTGCCATTTGCTAATGTGCTTGATGGTTTTAAAATGAAATCTGTGGAAGAGTTACAAGCTATATTTGCCCATGTACGCTCAAGTGATACCGGGGCGCAATCGGCTGCCGAACAACGAATTTTCAGTTGTGGCTCAGGTATTACCGCATGTATTTTAATTTTAGCCTCACATGTAGCAGGATACGAGCAAACCCTACTTTACGATGGTTCGTGGGCGGAATGGGGCGCTAACCCTGATTTACCTATTGCTTAGTGCTTAACGCCTAGTGCCTAGTACTAAGTAAAAATCGCACTTTAGGATAAAAAATTAACGGCAATATTCACTCAATTAGTCCGCTAGTTAATTGATTATTGATAGGCTAAGTTAATCAAATTGATGTCTACTAGGGGCAAACAGGCGTAGAATGCTTGCCCTCTATATTGATTATTACATTGGCTATTTCTATCAAATCTGTATCTCCAACAACTATTATTGAAGTTATATCTCCTGAAACTACCTTGTCTGAATCTGAGGTGAGCTGTGCTAATTGTCAGGCTTGCTGCTGTCGTTTAGAAGTAATCTTGATTAGTGATACCGGTGTGCCTAAAAAACATATCGCAGTTGATCAATGGGGCGGTGAAAAAATGCGACGCTTAGATGATGGATGGTGTTCTGCTTTAGACCGTGAAACCTTAATGTGCAGCATTTATGAACTTAGGCCATGGATTTGCCGTGAATTTGAAATGGGCTCTTACGAATGTCGATTGGAAAGAGCAGCTGAATTACCTGCCAGCGTTGAAGTAAAAAACAGCGACTTTTTTCAACATCACCGTTAACCATTGATGCTTATTTCATTATCGACTTAGCGCATTGGGCGGGTATTTTGAAACGCCAATGCGCCAATGCGCCAATGCGCCAATGCGCCAATGTCTCTATGTATCAGTTTCGCGGTGGGTTAGTGTCAATTGATTACAATAAATCTTTCATCCTGTGGTACAGCATTCCCGCGGCTAACATAGGGGAGCGCAGCATCGGCCCTCCTGGGAAGGTCATATGCTTAATTTTAGCAAACACATCAAAGCGCTCAGCTTGTGATGTAATCGCCTGTGCAATTAACCTTGCTGCCATATGAGTGGCGTTAACGCCATGTCCGGCATAGGCTTGGGCATAATAAATATTATCTGCATCTGGTAAACGGCCTATTTGTGGCATACGATTCGCGCCAATGCCCATCATGCCGCCCCACTGATAATCAATTTTTACCCCTTTAAGTTGAGGGAAAACTTTTTCAAGATTAGGGCGCAAAGCGGCTTCAATATTTTTGGGGTCTTTACCTGAATAAGTGCACAAACCACCAAATAGTAAGCGCCTATCAGCAGAAAGGTGGAAGTAGTCTAATGCAACCCGCATATCGGCAAAGGCCATATTCTGCGGAATAATAGCAGCACATTGTTGCTCCGTTAATGGTTCGGTTGCCAGCAAGTAAGTGCCTGTGGGTAACACCTTACCACCAAGATAAGGATTGAGCTTATTTCCTATATAACCGTTGGCACCAATCACTAAGTAGGAACAATTTACCCGCCCATTAGGGGTGATAACTTGCGGTTTTTCTCCTTTGATAATTTGCTCTGCTGGGCTGTACTCAAATATCTGTACGCCAAGGCTTATGGCGATTGCCGCTTCACCTAATACTAAATTTAATGGGTGTAAATGCCCGCTCCCCATATCAACTAACGCACCTTGATAGAAATCAGACCCGATGACTTCACCTAATTGTGATTTATCTAATAGCTTGATGTCTTTAGTGTAACCAAGGTCGAGTAAGTCTTGATATTCTTGGTGCAAATCGGTCATGTGTCTTGGTTTTACCGCCAGATCGCAATACCCCATTTGTAAGTCACAATCAATTTTGTGTTGTTTAATGCGTTCAATCACAATATCAACCGCTTCAAAACCCATTTGCTGGATAGCTTTGACACCTTCATCACCTATGACGTTACTAAATTGGGTGGCGTCGTGACCAATACCGCGAATAAGTTCACCACCATTTCGACCAGAAGCGCCCCAGCCAACGCGTTTAGCTTCCAGTACAGCCACACTAAAACCTCGCTGGCTTAATTCAATAGCCGTATTAATGCCAGTAAAACCGCCACCGACAATGCATACATCAACGGTTAATTCTCCATCAAGCTTAGGGTGTTCTACGCATTGTTTAGCTGTTGCCACATAAAACGAATCGGGATGTTGTTGGCTGTGTACGGGTGACTTAACTGGCATGGTGACTCCGAACATAATGGTCTGTTTGTCAATGACGGACCAAATGCTATAAAAAATATCGATAATAAGTGTGCATTTTATTTAACACTCATTTAGTATAAAATACAATTCGTTTGATAAAGGATTTAGCTTTGTTTTAATATCGTTAACATTAACGGATGTTAAATTTTTTGTTTTATAAGAGCGTCACTTTTATTCTTAGTCATTGTTAGGAGAAGCAATTTGGACATTGGTGCAAGCCTTAAAGCTGTTCGCAAGTTGAAAGGATTATCGCAGCGAGAGTTAGCAAAGCGAGCAGGGGTAACTAATAGTACAATTTCGATGATTGAAAAAAACAGTGTTAGCCCATCTGTTAGTTCATTGAAGAAAGTGTTGGCGGGTATTCCAATGTCATTAGTTGAATTTTTTTCGATGGATGATGGCGCGATTGGTGAGCAAAAAGTGGTTTATCGTGCTAATGAGTTACTGGATATTGGTACGGGCGATTTGGTGTATAAACTGATTGGCCGAGATTACCCCAATAGGGGTATGTCGATTATGAGCGAAACCTACCCGCCGGGCACAGATACTGGCGAGGAAATGTTGCAACATAAAGGTGAAGAAGGCGCCGTTATTGTTGAAGGTAAGATAGAGTTAACCGTTGGCGAAGATGTCTTTGTGCTTGAGAAAGGTGATAGTTATTATTTTAATAGCGAACTCCCACATCGTTTTCGCAACCCATTCGAACAACCATGTCATTTAGTTAGCGCGACTACTTCTGCTGATTTTTAATTAAAACCAGAGAGCCAAATTTATCAGAGTTTGGCTTATCCTTTTGAGCTTACTACTTCTGCTGTTCATTCCTTTGTACCCCTTCCATTGTTGTTTTATGTAAATAATATTGGCCGAAATTCACTATTCTGGTGCAGGTTAACGCCAAAATAGGGCAGGTGTTTTCGGTTTGAAATTTTAATCTGAATAAAGTTAAAAGCTGAAATTACAAATGAAGCATGTGTTAAATCATTGTTGTATTGATGTATTTTATTTTTTAGATTAAAAGTTAACACTATCCATCATTCATCTATTGCTTAGTAAAATAAATCCGTGTAGTGTGTGAAAAAATGAACACAAACAAGAATAATACTCTTCATTCAAGTTTTTCTAGAAGGTGAGATATGTCCAAGTCAGGTCTTCCTCTAATCGGGGTCGTGGCGTGTAATCAACAATTAGGTCTTCATCCATTTAATATTGTTGGTGAAAAATACTTATTAAGCGTGGTAAATGGTGCTAAAGGCTTTCCTATTATTTTGCCTTCTCTTGGAAGGGATTTTCCAACAGCAGATATTTTAGCCCGGTTAGATGGCATTTTATTTACCGGCTCACCTTCAAATGTCGAACCACATCACTATCAAGGCCCCGCTAGTGCTGAAGGCACACACCATGATCCTAAACGTGACGCGACAACCTTACCCTTAATAAAAGCCGCCATTGATGCTGGTATTCCTATATTAGGCATTTGTCGTGGCTTTCAAGAAATGAACGTGGTTTTTGGCGGGAGTTTGCACCAGAAACTACACGAAGTTGGTCATTATATTGAACATAGAGAAGATAAAACGGCGTCTTTAGATGTGCAATATGGGCTATCGCACAAAATTTCGATTGTATCAGGTGGATTACTACACGATGCATGGGGCTGTGACACTGCAGAGGTTAACTCTGTTCATACTCAAGGAGTTGATCGCCTTGGGCAAGGGTTACAGCCAGAAGCATATGCACCAGATGGATTAATCGAAGCGTTTTCAGTTGCAAACGCAAAAAATTTCGCATTAGGCGTTCAATGGCATCCAGAGTGGAAGGTTCAAGATAACGCGTTCTATACCTCAATATTTAACGCATTTGGCCAAGCCTGTCGTTTATATGCAGCACAGCAAGAGAGATAAAAATGGATAAGTTAATTGATTTTTTAAAAGAAAATAAAATTACTGAAGTGGAATGTGTCATAACCGATATGACAGGGATCGCCCGCGGTAAAATTGCGCCAGTAGACAAGTTTATAGATGAAAAAGGCATGCGTCTTCCTGAAAGCGTGTTGCTGCAAACCGTGACAGGCGATTATATCGATGATGAAATTTTCTATTCATTACTCGATCATGCCGATATCGACTTTGTTTGTGTGCCTGATGAAAATGCCGTATTTATGCTTCCTTGGACTGTTGAGGCTACCGCGCAAGTTATTCATGATTGCTATGACCGTATGGGAAATCCTATTGAGTTGTCGCCACGAAATGTGCTTAAAAAAGTGCTGAAGCTTTATGAAGATAAAGGTTGGGAACCGGTAATTGCGCCAGAAATGGAGTTTTATTTAACTCAGCGTAGTGACGATCATGATTTACCGTTAAAGCCTCCCGTTGGTCGTTCTGGTCGTCCAGAAGCAGGTCGTCAGTCCTTCTCAATTGATGCTGCTAACGAGTACGATCCGCTATTTGAGGATATGTATGATTGGTGTGAGCAGCAAGGTTTAGATATTGATACCTTGATCCATGAAGATGGCCCTGCGCAAATGGAAATCAACTTCAGCCACGGTAATCCTTTAGCATTGGCTGACCAAGTTTTTGTGTTTAAACGCACCTTAAGAGAAGCCGCGTTAAAGCATAACGTTTGTGCCACCTTTATGGCGAAGCCGGTGACAGATGAACCTGGCAGTGCTATGCATATTCACCAAAGCGTGATTGATAAAAAGACCGGTAAAAACATTTTTACCACTGAAGATGGTACGCAAAGTCAGTTATTTTTAAATTATATTGCAGGGTTACAAACTTATATTCCTGAGTTACTGCCCTTAATGGCGCCAAATGCGAACTCTTTCCGTCGTTTCTTACCGGGGACTTCAGCGCCGGTCAATTTAGAATGGGGTGTAGAAAACCGCACCTGTGGATTACGCATTCCTGAATCATCTCCGCAAAATCGTCGTATTGAGAACCGTATTCCAGGGGCTGATGCCAATTGCTATTTGGCCATTGCAGCCAGCTTATTATGTGGCTTTATTGGTATGGAGAAAAATTTACGTCCTTCAACACCTGTTACTGGGCGTTCAAATGAAAGTCGCACCAATAACGAACACTATTTACCTGTCACATTAGAGGAAGCCTTGGTCGCAATGCAAGAAAGCGAAGCTTGTGTTGAATACTTAGGTCAATCATTCACGACAGGATTTGTGGCGGTAAAACAGGCTGAGCTAGAAAACTTCCGCCGAGTGGTCAGTTCTTGGGAACGCGAGTTCTTACTATTATCGGTCTAATTTTTGCTTAATTATTTTAGTTAACCTTGGCGAGTTATTTTATCGCCAAGGAATAAGGAAGATTATATGGCGACGCTTTCGACATTGCAGCAAGCTGATATACAGCATTTTATTCACCCTTTCACTGACTCTAAAACCTTAGGCGAAAAAGGTACTCGCATTATTGAGCGCGCTGAAGGTGTTTATCTTTGGGATATTGAAGGGCGTAAATTGTTAGATGGCATGGCGGGGTTGTGGTGTGTCAATGTCGGTTATGGTCGTCAGTCTATTGTTGATGCAGTTAGTAAGCAAATGCAGCAACTTCCTTATTATAATAGCTTTTTTCAATGTACTCATCCGCCAGCGATAGAACTAGCCAAGACAATTGCTGAGTTGGCGCCCGCGCATATGAATTGTGTGTTTTTTACCGGCTCTGGCTCAGAGTCTAACGACACCAATTTACGTATGGTGCGCCGATATTGGGATTTAAAAGGCCAGCCGACTAAAAAGACCATCATTAGCAGAGACAACGCTTATCATGGTTCAACCGTTGCTGGTGCCAGCTTGGGTGGGATGTCTGGTATGCACAAACAAGGTGATTTACCTATCCCCGGAATAGTGCATATTGCTCAGCCATATTGGTATGGAGAAGGCGGTGATTTAACACCAGAGGCTTTTGGCCTACAGGCGGCACAAGCTCTTGAAGCAAAAATCCTTGAGCTTGGTGAAGAGAACGTAGCGGCTTTTATTGCTGAGCCATTTCAAGGTGCAGGTGGCGTGATTATTCCACCATCAACTTATTGGCCTGAGATAAAACGTATTTTAGCTAAGTATGATGTGTTGCTGATCCTTGATGAAGTGATCAGTGGTTTTGGCCGAACTGGGTGTTGGTTTGCTGCGGAATATTTTGATTTAAAACCGGATTTAATCTCTATCGCGAAGGGCATGACCTCTGGTTATGTGCCCATGGGCGGGGTGATCATTGCGGATCGGATTGCTGAGGTGATTAAAAATCAATGTGGCGAGTTTACCCATGGTTACACTTATTCTGGTCACCCAGTGGCAGCTGCCGCAGCATTAGAAAACATTCGCATTATTGTGCAAGAAAAGTTAGTGGAAAAAGTCGCGACTGAAACCGCGCCTTATTTTCAAAGCCGCTTACAGCAACTTGCAGAGCACCCGCTTGTAGGTGAAGTCAGAGGCATTGGTTTAGTGGCGGCCATTGAACTAGTTAAAGATAAATCATTACGACAACGCTTTAATAGTGACATTGGTGTAGGTACTTGGTGTCGTGATTTATGTATCGAGCATGGTTTAGTGATGCGTTCAGTCGGCGATACTATGATTATTTCGCCGCCGTTAACTATAAGTCTCGCGCAAGTTGATGAACTAATTGAAAAAGCGATTAAGGCGTTAAATGATACTTACGCCAAATGCATGGTATATAAATAATCAGAATATCGATTCGCTGTTATCAGCATCATTGATGTGGTTTAGTGAATTTTTATGGCTAAATAGTGATTTTTTAGCCAAACAGTTAAGTTAGTATCTAGTAATCAAAAGGGTTTTTGATAGAATCCAAATTTATAGCAATCTAGCAGTTTGCTGTGATCAAACCGATGCGTTTATAAGTTGTAGCATTGGATAGTTTCCTTTAAATAAGGAAATGATAATAACGCTATTAATAGCGAAAAACTGTCAGCCAGAACTGACCATTATCCAAGTAAGGGAGAACATATGAAGCTACTCAATAAACTTTCTACCATTGCGCTGATGTCAGCGACCGTCTTTGCTAGCACCACACTGCATGCTGAAGAAGTGGTAAAAATGTATAACTGGTCGGATTATATCGCTGAAGATACACTCGCAAATTTCGAAAAAGAAACTGGCATTCGTGTTATCTATGACGTATTTGACAGTAACGAAGTGCTAGAAGCAAAGTTACTTTCTGGCCGCAGCGGTTACGATATTGTTGTGCCATCAAATCACTTTTTAGCCAAACAAATCAAAGCGGGTGCATTTCAAAAGTTAGATCGAAGCAAGTTAACTAATTTTGCTAATTTAAAGCCTGATTTAATGAAGCAGCTACAAACTGCAGACCCTGAAAACGAACACGCTGTGCCTTATTTATGGGGTACCAATGGTATTGGTTACAACATTGATAAAGTCAAAGAAGTGTTAGGTGAAGATGCGCCATTTGATTCACTAGAGCTTATTTTTAACCCTAAATATGCAGAGAAAATTGCCTCTTGTGGTTTATCTATGTTGGATTCAGCCGACGATATGTTGCCACAAGCATTAATCTATTTAGGTTTAGACCCTAACAGTAAAAATACAGCCGATTATGAGAAGGCCGCTGAAGTATTAGAAAAGGTTCGTCCTCACATTACTTATTTCCATTCATCTCGCTATATTTCTGATCTAGCTAATGGCGATATTTGTGTGGCATTTGGTTACTCTGGTGACGTTTTCCAAGCCGCGGCGCGTGCTGACGAAGCGGGTAATGGGATAAAAATTGGTTACTCAATTCCAAAAGAAGGCGCTAACCTTTGGTTTGACATGTTGGCTATTCCTCAAGATGCAACAAACGTTGAAAATGCCCATAAGTTTATTAACTACTTATTACGTCCTGAGGTGATTGCACCTATCACTAACTATGTTGCTTACGCCAATCCAAACGTACCTGCACAAAAATTAGTTGATGAAGCAATCCTTAATGATCCAGCAATTTATCCATCACAAGAAGTGATTGATAACTTGTACATTGGTGATATTCGTCCAATGAAAATCCAACGCGTGGTTACCCGTGCTTGGACCAAAGTAAAATCTGGTCAATAGGTTTTACATACCTGGGCGAGATGTTTCGCCCAGTTTTTATATTTTTTACAATTTTCAATTAACTAATTAGCTACTTATTTTGCGAGTAAGGTGGTTAGCGCAAGTCAATTTTTTGTGCGACACCTATTCCAAAAAGGCGGAGCAGTCATATGGTAAACACCTCTAGCGTCACCAATAAACCAACCACAAAGACGCAAGATGAAGTACTGGTCAAAATTGATCGTGTAAGTAAGTTATTTGACGACGTGCGCGCAGTCGATAACGTGTCTCTTACTATCAATCGTGGCGAAATTTTTGCCTTATTAGGTGGTTCTGGTTCGGGTAAATCAACCTTATTACGCATGTTAGCCGGATTTGAAAAACCATCAGAAGGACGTATTTTTCTTGATGGGGTCGATATTACCGACATGCCTCCATACGAACGTCCAATTAATATGATGTTCCAGTCGTATGCGTTATTTCCACATATGACGGTTGCTCAAAATATCGCTTTTGGCCTAAAGCAAGACAAGATGCCAAAAGATGAAATTAACAAACGCGTTGAAGAAATGCTCAAACTTGTGCATATGGAAAAATATGGCAAGCGTAAACCGCATCAACTTTCAGGCGGCCAACGTCAACGTGTTGCGTTAGCTCGCTCCTTGGCTAAACGTCCTAAGTTATTGTTACTGGATGAGCCCATGGGCGCATTAGACAAAAAGCTGCGAACTCAAATGCAGTTAGAAGTGGTGGACATTTTAGAAGCCGTAGGCGTGACCTGCGTGATGGTTACCCATGACCAAGAAGAAGCCATGACCATGGCTGGCCGAATTTCAATTATGAATGAAGGGTGGATTGTACAAACAGGCAGCCCAATGGACATTTATGAGTCGCCAAATAGTCGCATGGTGGCAGAGTTTATTGGTACGGTGAATTTATTTGAAGGTGATATCATTGAAGATGAAGTGGATCACGCTGTTATTCAATCCCCCACGCTAAAGCAGCCTTTTTATATTGGTCACGGTATTTCTACCAGTTTAGAAAACAAACGTGTGTTTTTAGCTGTTCGTCCTGAAAAAACCATCATTACCCGTGAAAAACCAGAAGGTGAATATAACTGGGCTCACGGGATTGTGCATGATATTGCTTATCTAGGTGGCATATCGGTTTACTACATTAAGTTGGATAACAATCAAATTGTTCAATGCTCGATGACTAACCGTGAGCGCCGTGCTGATCATGCCACTTGGGAAGACGAAGTGTATATCAGTTGGGAAGATTCTAGCGGGGTAGTATTAAACTCATGAAGAAACCACTGAAACTATTTAAAGGACGCTATCTCACCATAGGTATGCCCTATGTGTGGTTGTTGATGTTCTTTGCGCTTCCGTTCGCCATAGTCTTAAAGATAAGCTTTTCTACTGCAGCGATTGCGATACCGCCCTACGAGCCAACATTCAGTTATGTTGATGAGGCACTAAGTATCTTTTTGAATTTAGGTAACTATTTATTGTTACTGCAAGATTCAATGTACTACATGTCTTATTTGACATCGCTAAAAATGGCTCTGATAGCCACTTTAGGTTGCTTAATTCTTGGGTTCCCCATGGCTTATGCCATTGCCAGAGCACCCGCTAGAACTCAAGCTGTCTTACTTTTACTTGTAATGCTCCCCTCGTGGACATCATTTCTGATCCGTGTTTATGCCTGGATGGGGATTTTAAGTAATACAGGCTTAATTAATAATACCTTGATGTGGTTAGGCGTAATATCTGAACCTATTCAAATGCTCAATACTAACTTCGCTGTGTATATCGGTATTATTTATGCTTATTTACCGTTTATGATTTTGCCGCTTTACGCCACTTTAGTGAAATTAGATTTTAGTTTGGTTGAAGCTGCATCCGATCTTGGCTCTAGAAGTATCAATACTTTCTGGAAAATTACTTTCCCTTTATCAATGAGTGGCGTTGTTGCCGGTTCAATGTTGGTCTTTATTCCAGCCGTGGGTGAGTTTGTTATTCCTGAACTGTTAGGTGGCCCAGACTCACTGATGATTGGTAAAGTCTTGTGGCAAGAGTTCTTTAACAATCGTGATTGGCCAGTGGCCTCATCGCTTGCGGTTGTCATGTTAGCCTTGTTAATTGTGCCTATTACCTTGTTCCATCGTTATCAGTCCCGTCATATGGAGAAAGAGATATGAAGAAGTTAAGTTTCTCTAATGTGATGCTGTGGTTTGGCTTGCTATTTTTGTATGCGCCAATGCTAATTTTGGTTATCTATTCATTTAACGAATCGAAATTAGTTACAGTGTGGGGTGGATTTTCACCTAAATGGTACGGTGAGTTATTTAGAGACCAACAAATACTTGACGCAGTTTGGACGAGTTTACGCATCGCGTTTTACAGTGCGACCATGGCGGTGATTATTGGCACCATGGCCGCCTTTGTGATGACTCGTTTTCGTCGCTCGTGGGCTAAGTTAACTTTATCAAACATGATCACTGCGCCTTTGGTTATGCCAGAAGTGATTACCGGTTTGTCACTACTGTTGCTGTTTGTACAAATGGCAGAAACCTTTGGTTGGCCTGCTGAGCGAGGCATGTTAACCGTGTGGATTGCCCATTCTACTTTCTGTTCAGCATATGTGGCCGTTGTAGTGTCATCAAGGTTGCGTGAGCTTGATTTATCCATTGAAGAAGCAGCAATGGATTTAGGTGCAACACCCTTAAAAACCTTCTTTTTGATTACCGTACCTATGATATCGCCAGCGTTAATGGCTGGTTGGTTGTTATCATTTAGTTTGTCGTTAGATGACTTAGTGATTGCTAGCTTTGCCTCAGGTCCTGGATCCACAACGCTACCTATGGTGGTGTTCTCTTCGGTTCGCTTAGGGGTTTCGCCTAAGATTAATGCGTTGGCAACCATTATTATTTTGGTGGTTTCGTTGGTTGCATTCTTGTCTTGGTACTTTGTGCGCCGTTCAGAGAAAAAAGCCAAAGCGGCCATGGAAGCTCACTAAACAAAAAGCTGACTGTTTTTGATACTGACATACCCCGCAATGATAAAACACTGCGGGGTATTTTTTTAGTCAAACATCTGTGTTGCATTTGTGTTTAATATAATAGACAAAGTGTAAAAAATTTTAATGAAAATGCTAGTGTTTAAAATCGCTTGCGTGTACGATAAATCAGTTGTTTTAAGCTTTGAACATTAAGGAAGTGCTATGCCCGCAACATCTCATACTAGTTCGTATTATGCCGCTTCAGCCAATGATAAGGTTGAACGCCCACGTTTAGAATCTTCAATTGAAACAGATGTTTGTATTATAGGCGCGGGTTATACCGGACTATCTGCTGGATTACATTTATTAGAAAGTGGCATGAAAGTTGTCGTGCTTGAAGCTGCCAGAATTGGCTGGGGCGCATCGGGTCGAAATGGTGGTCAAATCGTTAATTCGTTTAGTCGTGATATCGACACAATTGAAAAAGTCGTTGGCAAAGACCAAGCTAAACTTTTTGGTCAAATGGCATTTGAAGGCGGGCGAATTATTCGTGAGCGTATTGCCAAATATAATATTGATTGTGACTTAAAAAATGGCGGTGTATTTGCCGCAATGAACAAAAAACAAATGGGTCATTTACACAGCCAAAAAGCCTTATGGGAAGCCCATGGACACAATGAGCAATTAGAGATTCTCGACCAAGATGCCATTCGAAAAGTGGTTGATACCGACCTCTATGTTGGTGGCTTGCTCGATAAAAGCGGTGGTCATATCCATCCACTCAATTTGGCACTAGGCGAAGCGCGGGCGATTGAGACCCTTGGCGGTTTGATTTTTGAAGACTCAGCGGTAGTGAAAGTTGACGATGGTGAAACTCCCGTGGTTCATACAGCTCATGGACAAGTGAAATGTAAATTTGTCGTTGTTGCGGGGAACGCTTATTTAGGAAAGCTGTTACCTGAGCTTCAAGCTAAATCCATGCCGTGTGGCACCCAAGTGATCACCACCGAACCGCTATCAGATGAGATGGCCGCCAGTATTTTGCCGCAAGATTATTGTGTTGAAGATTGTAATTATTTACTCGATTACTACCGATTATCCGGTGACAAGCGGCTTATTTTTGGTGGCGGCGTAGTTTATGGCGCACGGGATCCTGCTAACGTCAAAGCGTTAATTGAGCCCAAATTGTTACAAACTTTCCCACAATTAAAAGGGATCAAAATTGACTATGCTTGGACAGGAAACTTTTTAATGACCCTGTCACGCTTACCGCAAGTTGGCCGTATTGGGCATAATATTTATTATTCTCAAGGTTGCAGTGGTCATGGTGTTACTTATACCCACTTAGCGGGTAAATTAATTGCTGAAATGCTGAATGGCCAAGCGACTCGATTTGATGCTTTTGCTGCTTTACCGCATTACCCATTTCCGGGTGGCCATGCTCTGCGCGTGCCATTTAGTGCATTAGGGGCGTGGTATTACACCATGCGAGACAAATTAGGTATTTAATAACATAGGTTAGGGAGAGCATTGTGGTTTTAAATGATCCGAGTTTATTGCACGAGCAATGTTATATCGATGGTAAATGGCTTAGCGCCAACAGTGGTGAAGCGGTTGCCATTGCCAACCCTGCTACACAAGAAATATTAGGTCATGTACCTGTTATGGGCGCAGCAGAAACCCAAGCTGCTATTGACGCGGCTAACAAGGCGTTACCAGCATGGCGCGCGTTAACTGCAAAAGAGCGCAGTGTAAAACTTCGTCGTTGGTTTGAGTTACTACACGAAAATGCTGATGATTTAGCATTAATGATGACCTCTGAGCAAGGGAAACCATTAGCAGAGGCAAAAGGTGAAGTTGTTTATGCGGCTTCTTTTATTGAATGGTTCGCAGAAGAAGCTAAACGAGTTTATGGTGATACCATTCCAGGTCATCAAGGTGATAAGCGGATCACTGTGATTAAGCAGCCTGTTGGTGTTACCGCTGCTATTACGCCTTGGAATTTTCCGGCTGCCATGATCACCCGCAAAGCTGCACCGGCACTCGCTGCTGGATGCACCATGGTTGTGAAACCTGCGCCGCAAACACCTTTTACAGCACTGGCGTTGGCTGAGCTTGCTCATCGTGCTGGTATTCCTGATGGGGTCTTTAGCGTGATAACAGGTGATGCGGTTGCCATTGGTAATACCCTTTGTGAAAGCCCTATTGTGCGTAAATTATCTTTTACCGGCTCAACCAATGTGGGTATTAAGTTGATGGCACAATGCGCGCCAACACTGAAGAAGTTGTCATTAGAGTTAGGTGGTAATGCGCCATTTATTGTGTTTGATGATGCCGATTTAGACGCTGCTGTTGATGGGGCGATGATTGCTAAATACCGCAATGCCGGCCAAACCTGTGTTTGTGCTAACCGAATTTACGTGCAAGCAGGAGTCTATGATGCCTTTGTCAATAAGTTTTCTGCGGCGGTTGCTAAATTAACTGTCGGTAACGGTGCAAACGATGGCATTACTATTGGGCCATTAATTAATGCTGATGCGGTCGCTAAAGTGCAAAGTCACTTAAATGATGCTGTTGCAAAAGGCGCCAATATTGTTGTTGGTGGTAAGCCGCATCAATTAGGTGGTTTTTTCTTTGAACCCACCATTTTGCGTGATGTGGATAAAACCATGCGAGTTGCCCGTGAAGAAACCTTTGGTCCACTGGCACCTGTATTTAAGTTTGAAAATATTGATGATGTGATCAAACAAGCTAATGATACTGAGTTTGGCTTAGCTGCCTATTTTTATGGCCGAGACATTTCATTGGTTTATAAAGTTGCTGAAGCATTGGAATATGGCATGGTAGGCGTGAATACTGGTTTAATTTCAACTGAAGTTGCGCCATTTGGTGGCATTAAATCTTCAGGTCTTGGGCGTGAAGGTTCAAAATTTGGCATCGAGGAATACCTCGAAATGAAATACATCTGCATGTCGGTTTAGTCCGCATTAAAGGAGTCGTTGGCAATGAGTAAAACAAATGAAGGACTAATGGCACGTCGTCAATCGGCAGTTGCACAAGGGGTAGGGCAAATTCATCCTATTTTTACTGAGCGTGCAGAAAACTCGACCGTTTGGGATGTTGAAGGTCGTGAATATATCGATTTTGCAGGTGGTATTGCAGTGCTTAACACCGGACATTTACACCCTAAAGTAAAAGCGGCTGTTGCTGCCCAGTTAGAAGCATTTTCGCATACATGCTTCATGGTGTTAGGGTATGAAAGCTACATTCAAGTCTGCGAAAAATTGAATCAATTAGTTCCCGGTGACTTTGCTAAAAAAACCGCTTTGTTTACCAGTGGTTCTGAAGCGGTTGAAAATGCTGTTAAAGTAGCTCGCGCCTATACTAAACGAGCGGGCGTTATAGCGTTTACCTCTGGATATCATGGCCGGACGATGGCGGCTTTAGCCTTAACGGGTAAAGTGGCTCCATATAGCAAAGGCATGGGCTTAATGGCGGCGAATGTATTTCGCGCCGAGTTTCCTTGTGAACTACATGGCGTGTCTGAAGATGATGCTATGGCATCAATTGAGCGTATCTTTAAAAACGATGCAGAGCCAAGTGATATCGCTGCAATTATTTTAGAACCAGTACAAGGTGAAGGTGGCTTCTATGCGGCAACCCCTAGCTTTATGAAACGCTTACGTGCTTTATGTGACGAGCATGGCATTGTATTAATTGCGGATGAAGTGCAAACCGGAGCTGGTCGTACCGGTACCTTTTTTGCCATGGAACAAATGGGTGTTGCAGCAGACATTACAACGTTTGCAAAATCGATTGCAGGCGGGTTCCCCTTATCAGGGATTACAGGCAAAGCAGAGGTTATGGATGCCATTACAGCGGGTGGATTAGGCGGTACCTATGGAGGTAGCCCGCTTGCATGCGCAGCTGCACTTGCCGTTATTGAGGTGTTTGAAGAAGAGCAGCTTCTGACTAGAGCAAATGAAGTTGGTGCTAAGCTAAAAACAGCATTAACCCAAATGCAGGCGAAGTTTTCCCAAATCGCCGAAGTGCGTGGCTTAGGTGCGATGATTGCCATTGAGTTAATTGAAAACGGTAAACCCGCTGCACAGTATTGCCCTAAAATACTTGCCGAAGCTCGAGATCGTGGTTTAATTCTGCTGTCATGTGGCACTTATGGCAACGTCATTCGAGTCTTGGTTCCGCTTACGGCACCCGATGAGCAGATAGAAGCTGGGTTAGCCATCATGGAGCAATCCTTTGCGGCGGCTTTTAACGCTTAAGCGAATAAATCCCACTTAATGTGGGATTTTTTTCAGTTTAAATCTTAATATCCAAAATGTTAACTACACTTATTGAATAATAAAAAAGTTGGAGTGTTATGAATGAAAACCTTATCGATCCGCTCGAAGTTACTGTGGATAACAACAGCATTGTTTGTTGCTACCGTGGTGACTTTGTCATTAAGTCTTTGGTGGAGCCTTACGGATAAGAATGCGCAATTAGCAACTGAAATAGAAACCGCACTAAAACAAGAGATAAACGACAAACTATCGGCAAGGGCGGGCGAATATGGTGAGCAGGTTGCAGGTTTTATCAATGAGGCCTATCGGATCCCATTTTCATTTGCGGGAATGATTGAAAACACCTCGGCAACAGAGCCATTAAGTCGAGAAAAAGTCGAGCTCACACTTGCTTCCGTATTGCAAAAAAACAGTCAAATATCCTCTATGTATGCTCAGTTTGAAGCCAATGGTTATGATGGTTTAGATGCGCAATACACACAAGGTGCTACTCACAGTGTGGTGAACTCGGGGACCCTTGAAATTTATTACACGCGTGAAGATAACGGCACGGTTACCCAACAGCAAGTCGATGAAGCAGATGAAAAATACGTCGCTACTCTCAATGAGTTTGGGATCCGTGAAGCTGAGTGGTACTTGTGTGCCAAAGACAATAAAAAACCGTGTTTAATGGAGCCTTATTTATACGAAATTACTCCAGGTAATAATGCCTTAATGACATCTTTAACTGTACCTGTACTAGTCAATAATCAATTTAAGGGCATAGTGGGCGTTGATGTTAACTTACCTATTTTTCAAAAAATGATTAAGCAATTATCAGATAGCCTTTATCAAGGTCAAGCCAAAGTCACCTTAGTGAGCTCAAAAGGGTTAGTTGTGGCAGCTAGCCATTACAATAAGTTAGCGCGGCCGTTATCTGAATCCATGTCGCCTGCTTTGGCAACGAAATTGCTGCAGTTAAACAAAAGCGGCGGCAATGTTGATGAGCAAGATTACATTAATGTTGTTTATCCCATCGCAATACCATTATCTGGCAGTAATTGGTCATTGATTATTGAAGTCCCGAAATTACAAGCTTTCATGGCTGTCGATAACATGAACCGCGCAATGACGGCAATGGCCATGTCTTTAGGTAGTTTACTACTGATTTTAGGAATTGTTGTCACTGTGATTGCGGTTATTATTATTGGCTTAGTTATTCGCAGCATTGTTGCGCCACTTAATATGATCCAAAGCCGAGTAGAAAATCTAGCTAGTGCAGAAGGCGATTTAACTCAGTCGATTGAAGTTGAGGCCCATGCAGAGTTAATTGCGCTAGGACGAGGTTTTAACTCGTTTATTGCCAAGCTAAGATTGTTAATTTCTGAGCTAAAAGAGTTAGCTGATAGCTCACAAAAAGAAAGCCAGAAGTCAGCCGATATTGCGCGATTAACTCGCGACAGTGTTAATCGCCAATACAGTGAAATTGATAATGTGGTTACGGCGGTAAATCAAATGAGCGCAACGGCACTTGAAGTCGCCAAAGCATCAGAGCAAACGGCAGCAGAAACCGCTTCAATGACGGTTAATGTTAAAGATGGCGAGTCACGCTTAACTCAGGCAATGGCATTAGTTAAAACCGTGTCAACAGAGTCTGAACAAGCACAGCATGCCGTTGGTTTGGTGCAACAAAGCAGTTCCAATATTAGCCGTATTTTAGAAGTGATTAGCTCAATAGCAGAGCAAACTAATTTGTTAGCACTCAATGCCGCCATTGAGGCAGCAAGAGCCGGTGAACAAGGTCGTGGCTTTGCTGTTGTCGCCGATGAAGTGCGCGCGCTTGCCTCTAAAACGCAAAGTTCCACCAATGACATCAGTAAGTTAATTGATGCACTACAAAGTGAAGTAAAAAATGCGTCAAGCATTATTGATAAAGGTGCCCAAGGTGCTGTGATGGCAGTTGAGCAAACGGAGCTTGCTTTGAACTCGTTAAATGCCATTGTTGAGCAAATTAACGAGGTATCAAGTCAAGTAACGCATATTGCCACTGCCGCAGAAGAGCAAAGTGCAGTCACAGAAGAGGTTAGCCGTAACATTACCGGTATTTCTGATTCCGCTGCTGAGTTGGCACAATTATCAGATGAGGCTGAGCAAAGCAGTGCTAGTCTGGCAGAGTTAGTCCGTTTACAGCATAAACAACTTGGTCGTTTAAGAACCTAACAGGCTGCTGTTAAGCTTGTGAATATGGTAAAGTTAGTTATCTTAAAACTCGCTTTTGAATAAAGAGCGAGTTTTTTATTTTATAGGTTGCTGCATGTCCGAGTTTATTGCTCCCCCTTGTTTAGGGCAGATAGAAGTGCTTTATCAAGATGAAGATATTTTACTGATCAACAAACCGTCGGGTTTATTGAGTTTGTCTGGCAAAAATCCGCTTAATATTGATTCAGTGCATCATAGATTAGTTAACATGTTTCCCAGTGCAACCTTGTTGCATCGATTAGATTTTGGTACCTCGGGCATTATGTTGGTGGCATTAAACAAGCAAGCTAATGGCATACTCACTAAACAATTTCAGCAGGGGATGATTGATAAAACATATACTGCCATCTTGTTTGGTGATCTTGATGATAATCAAGGTGATATTGATTTACCCATTGCCAAAGATATTGATAATTTTCCCTACATGAAAATTTGTCATCAAACAGGCAAAGCGGCTCATAGTCAGTTTACCGTGATTGAAAGGCGAGTTGCTGAACACCGTTTTTCTTCTGCCACAACCCGAGTGAGTTTTGTGCCGTTAACAGGCCGAACCCACCAACTGCGCTTGCACAGCCAGCAAATCGGTCATCCGATTTTAGGGTGTGACTTGTATACCAATTCTAAATCTCAGCAAATGGCATCAAGATTACTGCTACATGCCACAAGGTTAAGCTTTACTCATCCAATAACGAATAGTCGACAACATATTGATTGTCCTTGCCCTTTTTAGTTTATTTCGCTAAAACAGAGTAAGACGTAATCAAACTTTGATTAATTAGCGGTGTGAATGATGACTATTTCTATGCTCGACATTTTTGCTTTTGTAACATTTATTGGATGTTGGGTTGGCTATACTAGCTTTTCACGCCGAAAAGCAAGAAATACAGATTGTATTTCTAAGGTTATGCATCAACAACGTATCCACTGGATGTCGCAAGTGATTGGTAAGGAGGTAAGAGTTGCTGAAGCGTCATTGTTAGCAAATTTAGAACGTAATATTGCCTTTTTTGCTTCAACAACCCTACTGGTACTTGCGGGTGTATTGACGTTATTCGCGCAGGTTGAAAAGCTTGAGCTGGTTATTGGCTCGATTCCCTATACAGCCTCGCCAAATCATGGATTAGTCCAAATTAAGTTAGCTTTACTTGCTGGTATTTTTGTATTGGCATTTTTTCAATTTACTTGGTCAATGCGCCAGTATGGTTTTGTCAATGTGATGATAGGCGCCGCGCCGTTAGATAAAAGTGGTAAAGATAAAAACTTACTCGCTTATGCTAGACAAATGGCGATAGTGCAAGATCAAGCCGCTCACTCATACAATTATGGTTTGCGCTCATACTATTTTTCGATGGCGGCATTGTGCTGGTTTTTGCATCCATCGGCATTTATTTTGGCCAGTTTATTTGTGGTATATACCCTATATCAGCGAGAGTTTAACTCGCGGGCGGTACAAGCCATTACATTAGCGCAAACACATTTAGAAAAAGATCCCAATTATATAAATCTCGATAAACTTTAAGTTTAGCCTTATGGTGGCTAATGGGATTTTTATGGCATTAAAAGGTCATCACCTTTGTTACAGAGGGGCCGGATCATATTTTATTAACATAAGGGAATTTTTTCGTATCAGCCTGATCCGATCGGGCATGTTATTCCAATGAGCTTTATCCATGTCCTTATTTGAACACTTAAACTCATCGAAGATCTTGCTATCAAATCATCCTTGATTGTTCTGTGCAAATTACCATTACAACGCCAAAGCAACCAGAAATGAAAAAGGCGTAGCAAGTACTAACTTGCTACGCCTTATCAGAATTGGTGGCCCTCACGGACTTGAACCGTGGACCTAACGATTATGAGTCGTGTGCTCTAACCAACTGAGCTAAGGGGCCGACTTAAGATAGTCGTCACTATCGAAAGCGGGTGAAAGTATACGAACTTTATTGGTGCTTGTCACCCGTGTTTTTGCATCAATTAACTTATCTTGATTCAATTGGTTATCTGTTAAGCAAATTGTCGATTTATGCGCATAAAAAAACCTGCAAAAGCAGGTTTTTTTTGAAGTGTTTTTAAAATTATTCGTCTAAGAATGATTTTAAAATTTCTGAACGAGAAGGGTGGCGTAATTTACGTAACGCTTTCGCTTCAATTTGACGAATACGTTCACGTGTTACGTCAAACTGTTTGCCAACTTCTTCTAACGTGTGGTCAGTGTTCATGTCGATACCGAAACGCATACGTAATACTTTAGCTTCACGAGCAGTTAAGCCTGCTAGTACTTCGTGAGTTGCGTTCTTTAGACTTTCGCTAGTGGCTGAGTCTAATGGTAACTCGAGGGTGGTATCCTCGATAAAATCACCTAAATGCGAATCTTCATCGTCACCGATTGGGGTTTCCATTGAGATTGGCTCTTTAGCAATTTTAAGTACCTTACGGATCTTATCTTCAGGCATCATCATACGTTCTGCCAATTCTTCAGGAGACGGCTCACGGCCCATTTCTTGAAGCATTTGACGTGAAATACGGTTCAGCTTGTTGATGGTTTCGATCATGTGTACTGGAATACGAATCGTGCGCGCCTGGTCGGCAATCGAGCGAGTGATTGCCTGACGGATCCACCAAGTTGCATAAGTTGAAAACTTGTAACCACGACGATATTCAAACTTATCTACAGCTTTCATTAGGCCAATGTTACCTTCTTGGATTAAATCCAAGAATTGAAGGCCACGGTTGGTGTACTTTTTAGCAATAGAGATCACAAGACGTAAGTTAGCCTCAACCATTTCTTTTTTAGCACGGCGAGCTTTAGCTTCACCGATTGACATACGACGGTTGATGTCTTTAATGCCTGCAATGGTTAAATCGGTTTCTTGCTCAATTGCTGCAAGTTTACCTACGCAACGAACGATGTCATCTTCAATCATACGCAAGCCTTCTGCGTATGGCTTGTTGCTGTTCATTTCTGTGGTGAACCAATCAAGGCTGGTTTCGTTACCAGTAAATGCTTTAACGAAATTTTTCTTCGGCATTTTTGCTTGTTCAACAGCTAACTTAAGAATTAAGCGCTCTTGCACACGAACACGATCCATCATGTTGCGCATGTTTTTCACTAAACGGTCAAACTGTTTAGGAACTAAGCGGAATTCTTTAAACAGCTCACCAATAACAAACAATGAACCGATAGCTTCAGGGTGATCACGCCCCTTTAGTTCAATAATCGCTAGACTTTTTTCATAAGCTTCACGTAATTGTGTGAACTTTTCTTTAGCTTCTTCAGGATCAGGACCTTTTGGCCCTTCATCTTCATCACTAACGTCATCATCGTCATCATCATCATCGTCTTCGTCATCTAATTCTTCATCAGATAATTCGGAACCGATGTGAGTGGCGGTGGGCGCTACATCTTCTTCGTCAGGGTTGACAAATCCAGAGATAATATCAGACAAGCGTATTTCGTCAGCTTCATACTGGTCGAATTGCTCTAAGATCATTGCGATAGCTTGTGGGTATTCACTTACTGAAGATTGAACAGTGTTAATACCTTCTTCAATGCGTTTAGCAATGACAATTTCGCCTTCGCGAGTTAAAAGTTCAACTGTACCCATCTCACGCATGTACATACGTACTGGGTCAGTTGTGCGACCAAGCTCACTTTCAACAGTAGCAAGAGCGGCAGCTGCTTCTTCAGCCGCATCTTCGTCTGTGTTGTCTTCCGACATCATCATGTCATCAGCATCCGGCGCTTCTTCAAACACGCGGATACCCATGTCATTTATCATCTGGATAATATCTTCAATCTGGTCTGAATCGACCATGTCTGCAGGTAAGTGGTCGTTCACTTCTGCATAGGTTAGATAACCTTGCTCTTTACCTTTAGCGAGCAACAGTTTGAGTTGCGACTGCGGAGTGTGATCCATAGATATCATCCAATTTTGGGTAACTGAAATAACGAAGGGACACTTAGCTAAGCTGAGTGTCGCGCAAATCGTCAATTATAGCTGTGTGGACTATTATTCGCTAGTCCATGATATTGTTTAAACGCAATTTTTAGATAAAATTTACGTTATTCACCAATACCTTTCATTAATGAAATCAGCTTAATAAGCTGCATTTTTTCAGCTTTTGTTAACGTCTTCTTTAGACTAAGTTCCTGATAGCGTTGTTCTATATATCGGTTAGACAACCATATCAGGGATTGTTTAAACTCGGTCAACACATTTTCATCCGCCACTTGATGATCCCATTGGGCTAACTTAATTAGAGTGCTCTTTTGTTCATGCTCTCTATGCAGTTCAAGTAGTTGTGCGCTGTTCAATTGTTGAGTTCGAGTTACTTCAAGCAAATGGGTTAGCAAGTCAATGCCAGCCATCTGAATTTCGCTTAATGCGGGTTGTGGTTCTAGCTTATAGCCTAGACTAGGTTGCTGAACAAGCAAGGCGATGGCAAGCCTCAGCGGCGTCCCTCTACCTTGTAAACCTTTTGCATTAAGTGGCTGTGCTTTTTTAGTCGCAAAGCCTAATTTTTTCTTTAAATCATCGCTGCTATTCATCCCTAGTTTATGGGATAAATTTTCTAACAATAGATTTTGCAATACGCTGTCTTGGACTTTTTCGATTAGCGCCATGGCTTGTTTTGCAAGCGCGCCTTTGTCTGTTCCGTAGGTATTGCTTAATGTTTCAAATAAAAACTCAGGTAACAGCATTGCTTGTTGCATTAATGCTTCAAATGCGTCTTTACCTATTTTTCTTACCATAGTGTCAGGGTCTTCTCCCTGAGGTAAAAACATAAATTTTACGTGATCGCCGGGCTTTAATAAGGGCAGTGCAGTTTCTAATGCACGCCAAGCCGCTTCTCGACCTGCTTTATCTCCATCGTAGCAACAGATAACTTCTTTTGCACTGCGGACTAATAATTGAAATTGTTCTGCTGTGGTTGATGTACCTAATGAGGCAACAGCATAATCAACGCCAAATTGCGCTAAAGCGACCACATCCATGTAACCTTCAACAATCAGTACATGCTGGGGATCTCTGTGGCGCTGTTTTAATTCATACAAGCCGTAAAGCTCGTTACCCTTATGAAATATGGGCGTTTCTGGAGAATTCAAGTATTTTGGTGTGCCATCACCTAAAACTCTTCCTCCAAAACCAATAACTCGACCTCGTCGATCACGAATAGGAAACATTAGCCTATCGCGAAATCGGTCATAACGTTTGCCGCTGTCATTTTCAATCAACATGCCGGCGGTTAATAGCTTATCTTGAGCAGCTTGGTTTTGGCGGTAGCGGCCTAATAATCCGTCCCAGCCATCGGGTGCAAACCCAATTCCAAAATGCTTTATTACTTCATCTGATAAACCACGAAAGTTGAGATAATCAATTACTTTTTGTTTTTCTTGGTGTTGGCGTAATTGGCTCTGATAGAAAAGATTTGCTTCTTCCATCAATTGGTATAAATCGCGACTTAACCCTTGGTCTGGACGCTTGCCATTACCTTGTTCACGAGGAACATCTAAGCCAAGCTGGCCTGCAAGCTCTTCAATGGCATCAACAAATTCGAGACGGTCATACTCCATGACAAAATCAATGGCGTTGCCATGCGCACCGCAGCCGAAGCAATGGTAAAATTGTTTGTCTCTGCTGACGGTAAAAGAAGGCGATTTTTCGCTATGAAAAGGACAGCATGCCGAATGATTTTTTCCGGCTTTTTTCAAAGGAACTTTGCGATCAATTAGATCGACAATGTCTGTGCGAGCTATAAGCTCATTGATAAAATCACGAGGGATCGCCATTGATTGCTATATTTTCTCGAATTCACTTTATCAATTAGTTTAAACAAACAAGCCGTGCGAGTGCACGGCTTATTCAACATTAAAATCTTGTTACTTCAATTTTGCACGGATTAAAGCACCAATAGCGCTCATATCTGCACGACCTTGAACTTCAGATTTTAATGCTCCCATTACTTTGCCCATATCCGCCATGGATGCAGCACCAACTTTAACAATTGTTGCATCGATAATCGCTGCAATTTCGTCTTCAGTTAATGGTGTTGGCAAGAAAGTTTCAATTACTTGAACTTCTTCCGCCTCAGCCTGCGCAAGCTCAGGGCGATTCGCTGCTTCATATTGAGCAATTGAATCACGACGTTGCTTGACCATTTTGGTTAAGATAGCTATCGCTTGTTCATCAGTTACCGTCTCGCGGGTATCCACTTCGACTTGTTTGATGGCGGAAAGTGCCATACGAATAGTGCCTAAGCGTACCTTTTCTTTGGCACGCATAGCTTCTTTCATTTGGTCTTTTAGCTTATCGACTAGGCTCATAATGAGATTAGTATAAACGTACGCGACGTGCGTTTTCGCGAGAAAGCTTCTTAGCTAGACGTTTAACTGCAGCAGCTTTTGCGCGCTTACGAGCAGTAGTTGGCTTCTCGTAAAATTCACGAGCACGTACATCAGCTAAGATACCAGCTTTTTCACAAGAGCGCTTGAAACGACGAAGAGCTACGTCGAATGGTTCGTTTTCACGTACTTTAATAATTGGCATACGCCATCACCCCTTAGGTGTAGTTGAGTTGGTTATTAATGTTTTAAGTCGAAACTTAAACCCATAAATAGCCAAAGGCTAATTAAAATGGTGCGGAATTTTACACCGAGCAGAAGGTATTTGTAAACCCTTAGTTCAGATAAGTCTGAGTTTCTCATCGACGTGAGGCTATGGTGAAGCTTTGTTAGTTATCCTTGTTTTGTCTCTGAGAATGGTTTTAGGTGATTTTATCTGGAGAAAAATAGCGTCAACAGCTAGAATTAGCCGCCTTATTTTACTGGAATTGAGACATTATGCGCATTATTGGTATAGAAACTTCATGTGATGAAACCGGCATTGCCGTTTATGATGAGCAACAAGGGTTGTTGTCGCACGTATTATATAGCCAAGTAAAGTTGCATGCTGATTACGGTGGTGTTGTGCCTGAGCTGGCATCTCGTGATCATGTCCGCAAAATTGTCCCGTTAATTAAACAAGCATTATCGCAAGCAAATTCAACCCTTAATGATATTGATGGTGTTGCATATACTAAAGGTCCTGGATTAATTGGCGCGCTATTAGTGGGAGCCTGTGTTGGGCGTTCTTTGGCCTATGCTTGGGGTAAACCAGCCGTTGGTGTGCACCACATGGAAGGCCATTTACTTGCACCAATGCTTGAAGATGATGCGCCTGAGTTTCCTTTTGTAGCTCTGTTAGTGTCAGGTGGCCATTCTATGCTGGTTAAGGTAGATGGCATTGGTCAGTACGAAGTATTAGGTGAGTCTGTTGATGATGCCGCAGGTGAGGCGTTTGATAAAACAGCTAAATTGATGGGGCTTGATTACCCAGGTGGCCCACGTTTAGCCAAGCTTGCCGCTAAGGGCTTTGATGCGGGGTATCACTTTCCACGCCCGATGACAGATCGTCCAGGGTTAGATTTTAGTTTTTCAGGTTTAAAAACCTTTGCTGCCAATACGATTGCAGCAGAACCAGACGATGAGCAGACTCGTGCCAACATTGCCAGAGCCTTTGAAGAGGCGGTAGTTGATACTCTTGCAATTAAATGTAAGCGAGCGCTAAAGCAAACAGGCTACAAGCGCTTGGTTATTGCAGGTGGAGTTAGTGCTAATACACGACTGCGTGAGTCTTTGGCCGACATGATGCACAAGCTTGGCGGTAAGGTTTATTACCCTCGTGGTGAGTTTTGCACTGATAATGGGGCGATGATAGCTTATGCTGGTATGCAGCGTTTGAAGGCTGGCCAAGTTGAAGATTTAGCCGTTAAAGGTCAGCCGCGTTGGCCTTTAGATACCTTGCCTGCGGTTGATTAACACTGGGTTTTGAATTGATAAAAAAGCTTAACTTCGCGGTTAAGCTTTTTTGTTGCGTTTTTTACGAGATACCTTTGATTCTTCGCCGATGCGCAGCCTTTCGATGTTGTCTTTATGTCTGATAATAATAATAGTCGATAGCATTGCGACAGGTAATACAAAGCGCTCGTCTAACCATAAGGTGTAAAATGGGGCTAAAAATGCCGTTGCCATTGCCGCAACCGAAGAGTAACGAGTAAGTAGCACTAATACTATCCATGTTGCTATCAAACACAAAGCTAGATCATGCCCAATAGGGGCCATTGCACCAAATGCAGTGGCAACACCTTTACCCCCTTTAAATTGGAAAAATATTGGATATATGTGCCCCAAGCAGGCTGCTACGGCAATAAATCCAAGTGAAGCCGCATCCATTCCCATTAAGTAGCTTAAATAAGAAGGCAAAGCGCCTTTTAGCATATCAAAAAACAATACCAATACCGCAGAGCTTACACCACCAATTCGCAATACGTTTGTGGCTCCTGGGTTTCCAGAGCCATTCTCTCTTGGATCTGGTAGCCCCCGCATTTTGCAAACCAATATCGCACTGGAGATAGAACCAGCTAAATAAGCCAGAATTATCATCATAATCGTGAGTGCAATGGTGTTCAAATTGGTTTCCTTACTCGTCTTAGGGTATTATCTCGCATAATTTTTTTATGCGTGGTTACTCATATCAAAAATAAACTGAAATCAGTTCTTTCGTTATGATTTGATTTTATCACTTAGGTTTCAAATTGACTTATCCTACTGCTTTACGCTCGCAGGAAAAAGGCTAAACGGTGATTATATTTCCGTTTTTATACAATTTATGGCGTGCTGCAAGTTTTAGAAGGAGGTTTTTGTGGATAAAGTACTTATTCGCCAGTTAAAAGTAGAGACAGTGATAGGTATCTATGAGTGGGAAAAAAAGATCCATCAAACTTTATTGATCGATTTAGATATGGCCTGGGATAACCGACTTGCCGCTGCCACAGATGATTATCAACACGCACTTTGCTATGAAACCGTTTCGAACCGATTATCTGCTCTGATAACAGAAAAGCCAATCGAATTAATTGAAACCGTGGCTGAAATGGTGGCTAGCTGTTTGCAAAATGAATTTAATGTGCAATGGGTTAAAGTGGTCGTAATGAAGCCCGGTGCTGTGCCACACGCTAGTTCTGTCGGCGTTGAAATCGAACGTGGGCATATTTAAGTCTAGTACCTAATGAAAATACCTGTTTAAAAGTGGATTAATATATTCAATGGCAAAGATTTACATCAGTTTAGGGACAAATATTGAACCTGAACAGCATCTTAAAGCGGGTTTGTTGGACTTACAACAACACTTTGGCAAGCTTGAGTTATCAAGAGTTTTTGAAAGTGAGTCAGTGGGGTTTCAAGGTACAAATTTTTTAAATATGGTCGCCAGTGCCGATACTGAGTTATCTATTAGTGATGTTGTTGCAACATTTAAAATGATAGAACAAGACAATGGGCGGATACGTGGTGAAAAGAAGTTCAGCCCACGCAGCCTAGATATTGACCTTTTGCTTTATGATGATCAAATTATCGAATTTCCAGTCGAGTTACCTCGAGGTGAAATCCTCTATAACGCTTTTGTGCTATGGCCGCTAGCAGAATTAGCGCCGCAGCTTACTCATCCCTTGGTCAATAAAAGTTATCAATCACTATGGCTGCAATACGATAAAACCCAGCAAAAAATTTGGCCGATAGAATTTTGCTTCCCAGAACAATTATTTTAATTTTATATCTATAACGAAGGATTTTTATGGACACCATTCAGGTTATTTTACTCGCCTTGATCCAAGGATTAACTGAGTTTTTACCTATTTCAAGTTCGGCACATTTGATTTTACCTGCGCAGTTATTAGGGTGGGAAGATCAAGGTTTATCATTTGATGTAGCCGTGCATATTGGCTCTTTGTTGGCTGTAATTATCTATTTTCGCAATGAAATAGCTGAAATGTTTATCGCGTGGATTAACAGTATGTTTAAAGGTCAGCATACTGAAAATAGTAAGCTAGCTTGGTGGATTATATTGGCTACGATACCAGCTGTGGTGTTGGGATTTGCGTTTAAAGGTATCGTTGAGACACACCTGCGTGGCCCCGGTGTAATTGCTATTACCACAGTTATTTTTGGTCTTTTACTTTGGGTTGGTGACAAAATGTCACGAAACGAATTAACTGAATATCAAACGGGTTGGCGTAAAGCGTTGATGATTGGCTTTGCTCAAGCGTTAGCGCTTATTCCTGGTACTTCACGTTCCGGCATTACCATTACGGCGGCATTAATGTTGGGGTTAAATCGAGAGGCCGCAGCTCGATTTTCATTTTTGATGTCTATTCCTGTTATTGCTGGTGCAGCGTTATTGATGGGTAAAGACATTATTTCTGGCGAAGAGGTGATTGATTATCACGCCATGGGATTGGGGTTATAGTGAGTTTTGTGGCCGCTTATACCTGTATTTTCTTTTTCTTAAAATTGATTAGTCGCATGGGGATGACCCCGTTTGTGTTATATCGTTTGACCTTGGGTGCCGTGCTTTGTGGATTTATTTTTCTATAATTAAAACTGCATGATTTAACCTATAGAAATCTGGTTTAGGCCAGATTTTTTATTTGTTCTATATCGATGGAATATTTGGAATTACTTATTATGTCATTACCCCTCGTTTGCCCTGTTTGTCAGTCGGCCTTACATCAGCATCAAGCCTCGAAAGGCTTTTATTGTGATGCGAAACATCACTTTGACAAGCTTGAACAAGGTTATTATCCATTGATTAAAGTGAAGGCAAAAACACCGCAATCGAGTATTTCGCGTCAGCAAATGCGCTCACGGCAGTTTTTATTGCAAAGTGGGGTATTCAGCCCTTTAGTCAATTGCTTGCAAAAGGTGATATGTCAATTATTTACGGACAAAAAAGCAGACAGAATTGATGGCGAGCATCAATTAAATTGGCTTGATTATCAATGTGCTGACGGCTATTACTTGCGTCAAATATATCAATCATTGGCTGAAAATGGCCTTGATAAATCATTATCAGTTTATGGGGTGTCGGATGCCGAAAATGCGCTATTTGCTGCATCTAAGGCTGGCACTCCGGCAGACTTGCTTTATAGTTCAATGAAAGTCTTGCCTTTTGCTAACCATTCCATTGATTTAATTACTTTGTTTGATGCGCCATTTAAAGGCCAAGAATGCATTAGAGTATTAAAACAGGATGGCCGTATTATTTTAGTACAACCAACCAATCAGCATCTTTGGCAAATTAAACAAAAAGTGTATAGCGATTTAACGGTAAAACCGACTCAGTTGAATATTCCGAAAAAACTTAAAGTAGTGACTCAAAAGCAAGTGAGTTTTACATTAGATGTCACCGGTGAACAGGCATTGAGTTTATTAGACAATAGCCAGTTTGCATGGCGGGCAAACGATGAGATAAGACATCAGATTAAAGCGACTGCAATTGATGGCTTAAGGTGTGAATTTGAGGTGTTGGTTTTAGGGCTTACTGATTAACTCATATAAGCTAGTTTCAACCGGTAATACAAACAATTAAGGCTTGAATTTGATAAATCTGCTTAGCAGTATATCAAGATTCAAGCCCTAATAATCAACCTATGAACATAAGCTAATTTTCAACTAACCGTCTTACTTCTTGTAAGAAGAAGCCATGTTGTCTAAACGGTCGTTAGCACGTTTAGCTTCAGCTTGTGCGTCCATAGAAGCCGCTTTTGCGCCTTTTACGTCAGCAGATAGTTTGCTTTGCTCTGACTTTAAAGAACCAACTTCAGCAGATAGTTGATCAACTTTGTTGCCTAGGTTTGCAACGCTTTCTTCTAAAGCAGTTGTGTTTGCACAGCCACCGATTAAAGCAGTCATAGCAACACCAGCAATCAATAATACTTTCTTGTTCATGAGGGAATCCCTTAATATAGGTTGTAATTTTAGCGAGAAAACGTATGCCTTCTCAGCGGCGTAATTATGTCATAGTTTCTACAATTTACTATAGGTCAAACATAAAAACTCTAACTAAAGTAGCTAATTAAACGAAAAACGCAAGTACTTAGCTATTTTTGTGGTGACTAACCTTTGCTTTTTGTTTGCTTTTGGTGATAAAAACTCAAAATAAGCGAATAAAAGCAGTTAAATCCTCATTAAGAATAGCTGTTAGAATGACTTTTGTCATCCACTTCGGTCTGTTTGATTTTGGCAATTAATTCGATTCTTAAATGGGTTAATTGTTGCTTGATTTGTGCCCCTTGAAACCCTGATTTAATGATGCTTTGTACATCAATGTTAGCGGACTGCTCAAAGCATATGGTTAAGTAATTAGCTTGAGGATAATCAGCGTGCTCAAAGCCGGTTCGTCCTCTTATATCTGCATGGCAGCATAAAAGTGTTTGTGTCAACCGGGAAGGTTTACGCCAAAAATCGGCTTTATCAAAAATCTTGATAATAGTTTCGGGTTTCAGCTCATATGCATTATGAATATTCTGGTGTTGATCGCTGACTAATATGGCCAAGTCGCGGTATTCATTAGGCACTCGTAAGCGTTGGCAAAGTTGCTTAATTAACGGAACCCCTTTTTGTCCATGTCCATGATGTTTAGGCAGGGTTTCTTTTGGGCTTAATGCTTTACCAACATCGTGAGTTAATGAAGCAAAGCGAACGGCTTTATCTGTTGTTAATAAGCTAGCCTGTTCAAGCACCATTAAGGTATGAATACCAGAGTCTATTTCAGGGTGCCATTTCTCAGGCTGAGGTACACCAAATAACGCATCAACTTCAGGCAAAATAATCTTTAAAGCTTGGCACTCTCGTAATACTTGAAAAAATATCTGTGGATTGGCATTACTGAATACTTTATCAATTTCTTGCCATACCCGTTCAGGGGTTAAATGGCTTAGCTCACCGGATAGCGAAAGCTGGGTCATTAATGCTTGGGTTTCTGGTGCAATAGTGAAACCAAGATGATGGAATCTTGCGGCAAACCTTGCCACACGCAGCACCCTTAAGGGGTCTTCTATAAACGCGCCGGATACATGACGCAAAATACGCTGTTGAATATCTTGCTGACCGCCATAAGGATCGACTAGGTTGCCATCATCATCTTGGGCGATTGCATTAATGGTTAAGTCTCGCCTTAGTAAATCTTGCTCTAACGTCACGTGTTCAGATGCATCACAACTAAAACCTTCATAACCCTTACCGATTTTGCGCTCTGTTCTGGCTAAAGCGAATTCTTGCTGGGTTTTGGGGTGTAAAAAGACAGGGAAATCTTTGCCGACTTGTTGAAAGCCTTTGGCAAGCATCTTATCAACACTGCTACCAACCACAACAAAGTCTTTATCTTTTATGTTTAGTCCGAGTAATTGGTCTCGAACCGCGCCGCCGACTAAATAGGTTTTCATTTTTGATTAATTATGGCTAATTTATGCTGTAAAGCTTACCAGAGTTCAATTTTTGCAGCTAATTTTTGACAAGCTAGCATACAAGGATTAACTTGAGCCCTCAGTTTTAGATAAGGATGCTTGGTCGTATGTATAAAGCTTTTTATGGATTAAATGATAATCCATTTTCTATTGCACCTAACCCACATTACATGTTTTTAAGTGATCGCCATCGTGAGGCTCTTGTTCATTTAACTTATGGCTTGGGTGAAACCGGTGGCTTTGTATTACTCACTGGTGAAGTTGGTACCGGCAAAACAACCGTGTCGCGTTGTTTATTGCAACAGTTACCAGAAAATACGGATACGGCATTTATTCTTAACCCTTCTTTAACTGAGCAAGAGTTGCTGGCAACTTTATGTGATGAGCTAAAAATTAGCTATGGTGAAAACCCAAGCATTAAGCAGTTAACCGATTTATTGAGCCAATACTTGCTTCAAAATCATAAAAATGGCCGCAACACAGTATTAATTATTGATGAAGCGCAGCATTTGCGCTCGGAAGTGTTAGAGCAGTTGAGGTTGTTGACTAACCTTGAAACTGACACCAAAAAACTGCTTCAGGTGATTTTGATTGGTCAACCAGAGTTGCAACAGTTGCTAAAGCGACAGGACTTACGTCAATTAGCTCAGCGTATTACGGCTCGTTATCATTTATTACCATTAAACCTTGATGAGCTAGCTTTATATGTGCAACACAGATTGCAAGTTGCAGGTCGCCATCAACCTTTATTTACCGCAAAATCAATTCGTCGCCTCCATAAATACAGCGGCGGTATTCCTCGCTTGACTAATTTATTATGTGAAAGGGCGTTGATGGCTGGATATGGGCAAGCGAAAGTACCGATTGACCATAAAATGGTGGATCAGGCCGCCATGGAAGTATTAGGTGAGGTTGAAAAGTCGAATAATAAGCTTTGGTATGGCGCGGTAGCCGCTGCGGTATTGCTGACATTTGCAGGATCATTTTATTTTTTTAGTCAAGGTGATGACGCTGTTGCTAAACCTGTTAATCTTGACGCAGAACAAACACAACAATTACCAGTTTCTGTTGACGTGACAAATATGGCGCAGGCTACAAATTCTGCAGTGAATGATTCAAGCAAGCACATTATGCAGCAAGCAATGCGCCAAAGTCAGAATATTGATGTTGCTTTTGCTGGCTTATTTGGTTTGTGGCAGTTGCAGCCTATTAGTGGTTTAACGGCTTGCCAAGCTGCACAGCAACAAGGTTTAGCTTGTTATCAACAGCAAGGAAATTGGAATAGCATTATGCGTCTTAATTACCCCGCTGTTGTTTATATGCAAGATCCCCAATTGAGTCCTTTCTATGGTGTGATTGTTGAACGTCAATACGATCAAATCTTACTTCAACTTGGTGAGCAACAGTTTTGGGTAACCAAAGATTGGTTTGATCGTCATTTTAGTGGCACCTTTGAAATTTTATGGCAGCCAGAACAAACCTTACCTCGTGAGATTGCTCAGAGTTCACCATTGGCGCAGCTTCAGTGGTTAGAAAATAGCTTAGCAATGATAGGTAAGCGACCTGCAAGATTGATTAATCAGTTTGATAGTCAATTAGAACAAAGCTTAATAAGTTTCCAGCGATTACATGGTTTAAAACCTGATGGTATCGCAGGTAACCAAACCTTAGTGCAAATTAACTTATATTTAAGCCAGCAAGGGCCAAGATTAAGCACTACGGAGCAAGGCTAATGTCTATATTACTTGATGCGGTTGTGAAGCAAAAGCAGCAACAAGCGGGAGGGGCAAACGACACAATTTTGCTCCCGTCAACCTCAAGGAAAATTAACAGTCATAATGCTGTAGCAAAGTTTGGTTTGTTAGCTGTATCAATTGTATTAGCCGTTGGTGGGGCGTGGGCTTTGCATAAATTGTTAAATCGTCCAGCAGAGCATTTTACTAATACTCAGCCCGCTAACATGGTCAATCGCATCAGAAATACTGAAGATCAAACGCCTAACCCTAGCCAAGCAGTCACTTCGTCAGCTGATTTTAGACTTGCAGGTAAAGTGGCGTTGCCGGTGCCTAAGTCATCCGATAAGCCTTATGCCGTGGTACAAACTCAAGACAATCTTTTTCAAGATAAAATTCAGCCAAGCCTGCCGCAATCCTTTGAGCAAACACCCAGTGACGTTGCGCCGCTTCAGTCTAACAACACAGATGTTGATGGTTTATCTCTGGCGCAATTAGAATTGTTGAGCCAGCAATATGATCAACAGTTACAAAATGCCTACCAACAAGAAAGAATACTTAAGCAAGCTGAATCAGAATCTGAGCCAATTATTCTTGGTGCAAATGCTAATGAAAGAGGACTTCGAGAGTTAGAGGCTCTTCAGTTGCAAGTGAACATGGCTGCTAATGAAGTCGACTTTGCTTCAGTGAAACAGCCGGTAGGTCAAAATGATAATAATCTCACCGCGGCTTTTGCCGCTGCACTTAAAGAAGTGGAGTATGAGCAGTCGGCTAATTATGACGTTACGCCTGATGAATTGAGTCCAATCACCAAGCCTAAACCACAGGGGATCCCTAAATATGGTGATTTACCCGCCAGTGTGCAATTAAAAGTACCAGAATTTAATATCAATGCACATGTGTATTCCACTGACCCTAACAATCGCTGGCTCAATGTTGATGGTGAAGAGTTACAGCAAGGCGATATTATCCAAGGTAAATTGACTATTATTGAAATTCGCCCACGGGATGTGATTTTAGAGATTGATGGTCAAGAGTTTAAGGTGCCAGCGATTTAAAATTGATAGACACTTAAAAGGCGCTGAATCATTGCGCCTTTTAAGTACCTCATAAGTTAGACATGGATATAATTGGCGATCACTAGTGTTAATCCATAACCTACAACATAACAAAGTAACAAAGCGGGGACATATTTTAGGTAACTAACAAAAGTGAGCTCTGGCACTTTGCTCATGGCAATAATGCCCGCTGCAGAGCCGATGATTAATAATGAACCGCCTACACCAACTGAATAAGTTAAACCTAGCCATTGCACTGTGGTTAATACTGGCTCGGCTTTCAGCAACGCCGCCGTTAACGGCACGTTATCTAATAGCGCAGAACCAACACCAGTAAAAAAGTTAGAAATACTTGGGTCATACATAGAGTAAACCTGTGTCAGAAGATCTAATGTACCTATTTCTTTAAGCATTCCGACCAGTAGTAAAATACCTAAGAAGAACAGTAATGTATCAAACTCTACTTGGCGTATATATTCTAGTATTTGCACTTCTTCGGCACGGCTTCTACTGCTTCTACCCACCAAAAACATTAATGATAAGCCTGATAAAAAGGTGAGTACGGGCGGGATGCCAAAAAACACATTTAACACCATGGTCATTACAATGGTTAGTAAGAAAATCACCCCGATAATAATATCAATTTTTTCATAACTGGCTTTTATGGGGGTGGTACTTACTGCACCTTCGGCTCTGAGTGAGAATAATACTGCTAATAATAAAACACTGATTGATGCTGGAATAAATAGCATGAGTAGCTCGGAGATATGTACTTTACCTGCGAGGAAAATCATTAATGTTGTTACATCGCCGGTAATTAACGCTACGCCACCCGAGTTCACTGCAAAGATAATGAGTACCGCCATACGACGGCGCATTTGGCTATCTAAATTAAAGGTGGTAAGTAAGCCTAAAGAAACTAAAGTTGCTGTTACGTTGTCACAAAAGGTTGATAATATGAGCGCAAATGCGCCAACTTGTAGCATCAGCATTCTTACAGTGACTTGCTCTGGAAAAATGGTTTGCACCAGCATTTGGATCATGCCTTTGGCATTAAGATAGGCAACGAAGGTCATTGTCGACATTAAAAATAGCCATAATGTGGCAATTTCGAGTAAGTTTTCATTTAACTGATCAGAAATAATGGCAGTTTTTTCAGGACTTTGTGCTGCAATAAATAGGGTTATCCATGATATACAGCCTAAAAATAAGGTGGTTTTGGCTTTATTAATATGGGTGACTTCTTCAAATACGATACTTAATAAAGCGAGTACCGCAAGGGTGATCAGAAAGGTTTCTAGCATGACGGCAATTCCAACATTGAGTTGATGACATAGCTGCTATGTCATGAATTTAAGCTAGCTCAAATTAAGACAAAATTAATCTTAAATTAAGCTTTCTTCTGGCGCGCAGATCAAATCACACTATTAACTATTTCGCAACCTGGCTCACGCTTTTTGTTGGAAAAATGTCAAAAAAAGGGCTGCCGAATAGGCAACCCTTGTTGTGTAACCGCTAAGGTTATTTCATTGCTGCAAAAACACGATCGACCGCAGCTAATGTTATCGCAATTTCTTCTTCGCCATGAGCCATAGACAAGAAGCCTGCTTCATAAGCACTTGGTGCAAGATAAATACCTTCATCAAGCATCGCATGATAGAAGTGACGGAAATGTTCCATATTGCACTTGGTGACTTGGCTAAATGAAGTCATTGGTGCTGTTTCATCAGTAAAGAAGAAACCAAACATGCCACCCACATAAGTAATAGCAAGTGGAATACCATGTTTGTCTGCTGCAGCTTTAAAACCTTCTGCTATACGCTTGGTTTTATCTGCAAGTGAGTCATATAAACCAGGTTCACATAAGGCTTCCATTTGGGCTAAACCTGCGGTCATTGCAATGGGGTTACCTGACAAAGTACCTGCTTGGTAAACAGGACCTGTTGGGGCAATAAACTGCATGACATCTTTACGGCCACCAAATGCGCCAACTGGCATGCCGCCGCCAATCACTTTACCTAAGGTGGTTAAGTCTGGTGTTACGCCATAGAAACCTTGTGCTCCGCTCATTGATACACGAAAGCCTGTCATGACTTCATCAATAATAAGGAGTGCGCCAAATTCATCACAAATTGCACGAAGACCCTGTAAAAAACCTTCTACAGGCGGAATGCAGTTCATGTTGCCAGCAACAGGCTCAAGGATGATGCATGAGATAGCGTCAGGGTGCTGTTCGAATAGTGCACGAACTGAATCTAAGTCATTATAAGTTGCCGTTAGAGTGTGTTTTGCGAAATCTTCAGGAATACCTGGCGAGCTTGGTTGGCCTAAGGTTAATGCGCCAGAACCCGCTTTAACTAATAAGCAGTCAGCGTGACCATGGTAGCAACCTTCAAATTTTAAAATTTTGTCACGATTGGTAAAGCCGCGCGCAAGTCGAATGGCACTCATGGTGGCTTCTGTGCCTGAGCTAACCATACGAACTTGCTCGATTGATGGCACCATTGAAATCACTTTTTCAGCCATTTTGACTTCAAGTTCAGTGGGTGCACCAAAAGATAAACCATTTTCAACAGCTGCTAATACTGCTTCACGAATTTTAGGGTGATTATGGCCTAAAATCATGGGACCCCAAGAACCCACGTAATCAATATACTTTTTACCGTCAGCGTCATAAATGTATGCGCCATCTGCTTTTTCGATAAATAACGGTGAGCCACCAACGCCATTGAATGCACGAACAGGTGAGTTAACACCACCTGGGATGGTTTGTTTAGCCTGTTCAAATAGTGTTTCGGAACGGGTCATCTGTAATCCTTAAGTATGTTTCTGCCGATTAACGATCAGCTTTACGTGAATACCAGTTTACTGGGCACTCATATTTTTCGAGTTGGTTTTCAACACCAAGAGTTAATGCAAATAACGCCATGCGAATTAATAAGCCATTATCTGCTTGGCGGAAAATAGCCAAACTTGGATGGCTATTTAAATCATTGTCTAATTCGTTTGCTTGTTCGCGTGAATCGCGTGGCAAAGGATGCATGATCACGGTATTCGATTTACAGTGTTGGGTGTAAATATTGTGATTCAGGCGGAATTTACCGCGATATTTATTGGCTTCTTCTTGCGAAGGAAAGCGCTCTTCTTGAATACGGGTCAAGTAGAGGATATCAGCTTGATGTAAATTACCTTCAAGTTGTTCGGTTATTTTGATCTTATGACCAGCATTTTCAATGTCGGCGATCACATAGTCAGGCATTGCTAGTTCAGAAGGGGAAATTAATGTGAACTGGATATCCTTATACATGCACAATAAGCGTGATAAAGAATGGACTGTTCGGCCATATTTTAAATCGCCTACCATCGCAATGTGCATACCGTTGATGCTCATACCTGCATGATGTAGTTCTTTTTGTATGGTAAATAAGTCTAATAAAGCTTGGGTAGGGTGTTCATTAGGGCCATCGCCGCCGTTAATGACAGGTACACGACTACCTTGTGCAAACTCTTTTACTGAGTATGCGTCTGGGTGGCGCATCGCGATGACATCTGAATAAGTTGATAATACACGGGCCGTATCATATAACGATTCACCTTTAGATAATGACGACGAAGCCATTCCTGTGGTTTCGCGTACATGTCCGCCAAGTAAATTAAAAGCACAACCAAAACTGACCCGAGTGCGGGTGCTTGGTTCAAAAAACAAATTGCCTAAAATAGCGCCTTCTAACACTTTGGTGCGCTTATCACGCAGTGCATAGGGCATCATTTTATTAGCGACATTAAAAATAGTGTTGATTGAATCCAGATCTAGCTGGCTTACTGAAAGGATGTGTGAACCTTCGAACTGAGTCATCAGCCTGATTTCCAATTATTAGGGGGTAAACTAAACAGCAAAATATGCCTTTAATCTACCCAAGTTGTGTAGGGTGGCTGAGGCGAAATTGTAGCAGAGATTATTTAACAGTTAAACTTATACCAAGTTGTAATAAATAAATGTTTATTCCAGTTTGTGAAAACACCTGATACGGTGATAGTTTTTTCGATTGTAGATTAACTGTTTATCAAAAAAACTGCCTTATTATCAAGCATTTTCTAAACTGTTTCTGTTCAGTTTTTTTACTATGATTGATATCACTGGTCAGCATTCATTAAATGGATCGGATCGTCATCGGATAAATAAGCCTCGTCCACTTGGTCAAGTTTGTTATAGCGGATCATTTGTCTTAATCCATCAATATAATCTTGACCTCGTTCAGAATATTTATCTAAGGTTCCAGCTAATTCTAGTCCAGTAATGGGTGCTTTCTCTTCACGCAAAGTGGCACGCAAATCACGTAATTTTTGGTAGGCATTATTTGTATTGATGTTAATTAAATAGCCTAGGACAGAATCAAGTGGTGAGTCAAACCGAGCAATACCATAGTTTCCTAGTTCAGTGCGTTGCTGTTTAGGTGCCATGCCGTTACCACTAAAATCCCATTGACCAAAAAAGGCGTTGCCCTCGACGGTGAAGCGTGATGTTGCCCAGCCACTTTCTTCTGCAGCTTGCGCAAGCACTAAAGAGGGCGGAATAATATCAACACGATTAAGTAATGTGGCATATTGCTCATCTGTCAGCGCCAACTCTTGATTAAGCTGGTCAGTCTCAATCACACGATATTTTTGAGCTAGTTGTAATAGCTTTTTATCATCCCGTGCTGACATTTCAATATAACGCCGTTCAAGCAAGGTTTTTTCATTACCTATTAAAATTAATGGGGCCATTAACCTGAAAAAAATCATCTTTTTTTCAATAACAGGAATGCTATCAGCTGTTTCTTGCCAACGTTCGGTTACAGTTTCAAAGGTCAGTCTAGGCACTTCACGGTTACCCGCTTGCCAACTTTCGGAGTTGTAATTAAGTGAGTCGAATAGTTTTTTTATAGTGGATAACGAATGTACTTGAAGCTTTTTGGGTTGCTTTTTGGGGCGGTTATCTGAAATTAAATTAAAACTATTTTGAATTGTGTTGGGCTGATTTGTCGCAAATTCACTCAGTGGCGCAAGTTTTATGTCAACTTCTGTTGCCTGATTTTGTTGCTTGTTTGCTGCATCGGAATGTGTTGATGTTTTATCTGCATTCGTTTGAATATCCGGAGTTTCATTCCCCTTAGAATACAACGCTTTATACCAAGCTAAATTTAATCCAGCAAGACAGGCTAGGGTAATCACAATGATGAATATTTTCTTATTGCTAGATAGCATGAGAGACCTTAAATTTGTCCAGAACGAATTTCTTGTAATAAATTAGCCCAACTAATTACCCCAACCACATTTTTAGGGGTATCACGGTAAATATAGACTTCGCCAGCGCGTTTTGCAGCAAGCGCGTCGTAGGCTTCATTTAATGTAGCTGTATCGGGAAGACCAATCATAAGATGGCGTGATAGCGTGGTTTGATCTTCAAATGATGGAATTTCTAAACGTAACATTTCAATTTTTTGCTCGGCGTTTCGCACTAATACTGGCCGGCCTTCTGCTCTTTTCATCACTTCAAGTAACAATTCTTGGTCATCATTAACGACCACAAATCGTCGATTCATTAGCACTCTGACACCTTTTTTCTGTAACCCTTGGTTCAACGGCGGTACTTTATAATCTAGCCCCATTATTTCAAGTTGCTTTAAAAATACCGAGTCGGTTTTGAAGCCTTGATAGGCAACCAAAAATGCAGGGATGGTGACAAACATGGCCGGCATGATAATTGACGCATCATTGGTCAGTTCAAGTAAAGCGACTAAAGCCGCCAACGGTGCGCTTAAACACACGCCCATCATTGCCGTCATACCGATCACCGTATATAAGCCTGCATATGGCGCAATAGAGGGGAACAACGCACTACTGACTAAGGCCAAAATGGCTCCCACCAAAGCCCCAATCCCATAAAGTGGGCCAATTAATCCCCCTGGAACGCCAAAACCAATTGCAGCAATCGTGGCAATCATTTTTCCTAATAATAAAGCCATTAAGAACAACAGGCTGGGACTTTCGCTTATTGCTTCATGGATAGCTAAATCACCAGAGCCTAACGCTTGAGGTAAGAATAAGCCTACTAAGGTGGTGATGAATCCTGCAATTAACAGGCGATATATTAACGGCCAGTGTTGTCCTTTGGCTGTGACGGAAAGTAGAGTGAAATTAAATAGTGCAGCAGTACACCCTAACCCTAAACCACCGAGCAATAAAATGGGGTAATGATCAAGCGGGATGCGTATAACGTTAATCAATTCATATTCATGTACATTGCCGAAAACTAACTGGCTTGATACCGCACCGCAAATTGCTGACAGCATGATAGGGAAGAAGTAATGGATCTTGTATTCTCTCACAATGACTTCAAATACAAATAAAACGGCAGCTAAAGGGGCGTTAAAGGTTGCCGCAATACCGGCGGCTATGCCACTGGCACACATAATGCGGACACTGTTATCGGGAAGTTTAAATTTTTCTGCCATAACACTGGCACTAACGGCACCAAGATGAATTGCAGGACCTTCTCGACCCACTGAAAAATTAGTTACCAAGGCGATTAATGCTTGAAAGAATTGCCCCGCAGCAGATTGTAATGGCACTTTGCCATAATGAATTTTAAAGCGGTGAAGAACATATGCAATGCCCATGCGGCGATATCGTTTTGAGCCAATTAACGACAACAGCCAAATCAGCAGGGCGCCCAATAGCGGTAAATAGGTTCGCCAGTCAAGAATGATGTCACTGAAGGATGATGATTCAGCTTGGGTGTATTGTTCTGCCCAAATGAGCAGTAATCTGAATAAGATGATGACACAGGAAGCTATGATAGCGAAAAACAAGGCCAGTGCACATAATTGCACACTGATCCGCGCTTGTGACAGTTTATCGCGAAATTCATTGTGCAGATATTTGCGTGTTGCCCTTTTGGCGTGAATAATAGCAGCCTTATTAAGTTTGAGTTGCACTGTTTGCTCTATGTCTCCCAATATAACTTGAACATTATATTTTATTAAGGCCTTGTTACCTAATGCTAAATTATCATCGTTGGCTTGACAGACTTCAAGCAATTGAACGTAAAAAACGCACTTCAGGCAGTTATCTTATTGCATTAATCCTTACCGCATTTGTGATCGGTGTCTTAAGTCATCAAATTTGGTTATCATTTGCGCCAGAAGTGATCCAACATAGCAGCAGTGGTAAACGAAAATTGCTTGATGAGCTTGAACAACAGGCAAAAGTATTAGCAAGTCGTAATCTTGCTTTGACTATAGAGCAAGAAGCCAATAAAAACCTGCAACAAATGTTTAGTGAACAACTTGTTCGTCAAAAAGAGCTTGAAAAGGAGCTTCGTTTTTATCGAAGTCTTATGGTTCCTGAAACCGAAGTTGATGGGGTCATGATTCATGGTGTTGAGCTTCTCCCTGGCATGGTGACAAATCAGCAACAACTGAGGGTGATTTTAACTCAACAGCAAAAGCGTAAAGCAAATGTGCAAGTGAGTGTCGATGCTGATTTTATTGGGGTGCAAGCTGATAACGTGTCCGAATATCGTCTTTCAAAGTTAAATGATAAGACATACCAATTCGGCTTTAAATATTTCTATGTTATGGATACAGATTTTAGTTTGCCTGCCGATTTTGTTTTGCAACGAATTAATATAAAAGTGACAGTTCAGGCAGCAAGAGGTGTCAAAGGTGGGTCTATTGAACAGGTATTTGACCTTGCTGATATCAACACAATAAATAGTGAAATCACAAACAGTGAAAAAGAACCACGGGTAATACTTGAACAAAACAGTCAGGTATCGGATAATTCCCCGCAGTAAACTGAAGTTAGAGGTAGTAATGACTGAACAAACTGATGCAGCAATGCCGATACAATTTACCGATGCGGCAGCAAGCAAGGTAAAAGGGCTGTTAGAAGAAGAGCAGAACCCTGAATTAAAACTACGTGTTTATGTTACCGGCGGTGGTTGCTCTGGTTTTCAGTATGGTTTTACTTTCGATGAAAAAGTCAACGAAGGCGATTTCACTATTGAAAAACAAGGCGTGCAATTGGTTGTCGATCCAATGAGCTTACAATATCTGGTCGGTGGTGAAGTTGATTATACTTCTGGCCTTGAAGGCTCTCGCTTTTTTGTTAAAAACCCGAATGCAACCACAACATGCGGATGCGGGGCGAGTTTTTCTGTCTAGTATAAATGGCTAGATATCAGCAAAAAGCCGTCAATTGACGGCTTTTTCATTTTTAAGCTAATCCCCTAGAGGTTAGCGGCTAACTTAAAATATTCATATTAACTTTAGGTTTGAACCAAGCTTTAACTTTGGCGCCAAAACTTATCCAAACTTGGATAATGCCAATAAAGATCAGCACTGAAAAAATAATCCAGTCAGACACAACCGCTTGAAAAACACCAAAGTCGACCGTCGTTGGCCCAGCTACTAAGTTATCAGGGTCATACATAATCACGGGTAAAAAACTGTAAAAGCCCAATTGCAAAACACTATAACCTCGTAGCATATACAGTGCAGCTTTTTGACGTCCCATGATAGCAATAACCATTAACAAGGATAACAAACACATCATGACACCTAGATCAGATGTAGTTTTTGCAGCCATTAATCCACTGATTGATGCAAAAGTATACACGAGCATTAACCCAGCAAGACGCTTGGGCAATTTGGTTGCTATAGGCTGCTGAGTCATGTTTTGAGCGACTAAAGCCTCTTGTGATCTGGCATTATTAACCAGTGTATCAGCATGGGCTTTAGGCTTGGGGTCCATTGGATTAATCATTAGTGTTTTTGAGATTTTTTCGGCGTTAGACGTTGGTCAACTTCAAATGGCGCGACCACTACACCTAAATCATCTTGTACTGGGAAGACTGCGATAAATAAATCATCATCTTCCATGCCACTTACCCAGCGCTGTTGAAACTCAGCCAGTGGAATTGCTAATGGTTCACAATCTTTCCAATCATCTACGGCCCACTGTGCAGCAGTTTCTTCAGAAGGCCACATTGGAATACAGTCTTCATCTTCAGTGGTTAGCATGACACAGCCATCGTGATCTTGTAATGACCATATGACTTCATTAGCTTTAACTTGTTCAATCATATAATCGTAGCGACCCTCAGGCGTGAGGTTCATTAACTCGGCTAGACTTTTTTCTTTGTTACTCATGTGATTCTCATCTTACTGTTATCAGCATGAACTATGCCGATTCTATAGTTATTTATCGGCATGATAACACTGAGTGATAAATTGAAAAAGTCCGAACCGCCAAGGTTCGAACTTTGGGGGTAATGGCGACGGTTAATCTAATGAAGATGGGGTAAAACTGCGGTAAATAATACCAGCCATAATTGCGCCTATGATAGGAGCAATCCAGAATAACCATAATTGAGATAATGCCCAATCACCGACAAATAAGGCGGGACCTGTACTACGTGCTGGGTTAACCGAAGTGTTTGATACTGGAATACTAATCAAATGAATCAAGGTTAGGCCTAAGCCAATGGCAATTGGGGCAAAGCCTTTGGGTGCTCTGTCATCGGTTGCGCCAAGGATAATCAGTAAGAAAAATAATGTCATGACTATTTCACAGATAAGCACCGCGATTAAGTCGTAGCCCCCAGGTGAGTGTTCGGCAAATCCATTAGATGCAAATCCGCCTGATAATGAAAACCCATCTTGCCCAGATGCAATTAAAAATAAAATACCTGCGCCAAGAGTGGCACCAATGACTTGGGCAATAATATATGGGGCCAGTTCGTTGGCTGGAAAGCGCCCCCCAGCCCATAAGCCAAATGACACCGCAGGGTTAAGGTGGCAACCCGATACGTGGCCAATCGCATAAGCCATGGTTAATACCGTTAAACCAAAAGCCAAAGATACACCTAAAAGGCCTATGCCAACATCGGGGAACGCTGCGGCTAATACCGCACTTCCGCAACAGCCAAGTACTAGCCAAAGTGTGCCTAAACATTCGGCTAACATTTTTTGTTTCATATCCATCTGTTTTCTTCCTTGTTTACATGTGAAATCCGCGTGCGTAGTGATGACGCTGCTTACACATCAAGTTAAGTCAATAGATCAATATGTTGCCAGTTGCCGGTAATGAATATTTATCAAGATTATTTAGCGGAATATTTCCCACCTAATACCGCTTCTCGTCTTGCGCCAGTCACCGCTGGTAAATTGGATGGCAATTGGCGTTCAAAACGCATGGCTAGCCATGCAAATGCAATACCTTCTACCCATTTGGGAACCATGCCTAATTCGGTCGTGGTGGCAAGCTTATAGCCCGGAATTAAGTTACCTAATCGACGAATTAAAGCTTTGTTTAATGCGCCGCCACCACAAACAAATAACTCACCCGTAGCACTCAGCTTATTGATATCATTGGCAATGGTTTGGCAAGTTAAATCCAGCAATGTTGATTGAATATCTTCATCATCAAGGTGGCTATATTCAGCTAGTTGCTGTTCAAGCCAAGCACGATTAAATAGTTCTCTGCCGGTGCTTTTGGGGTAACTTAATGAAAAGTATGAATGCGAAAGTAATTGTTTTAGTAAATCTGGGTTGGTGTTTCCTGATTCTGCCCACTCGCCATCTTTATCAAATGGTTGTTGCTGACAATGATTTATCCAGGCGTCGATTAGGTTGTTACCTGGACCTGTGTCAAAGCCTAACACTTGGCTTGAATCACCCGGAAGATACGTGATGTTAGCAATGCCGCCAATATTAAGGATGACTCTTGTCGTATCGGGTTGAGCAAACATTTGCTGATGAAATGCAGGGACTAATGGCGCTCCCTGACCGCCAAGAGCCACATCTTTGCGGCGAAAATCAGCGATAACATTAATGCCTGTTTCGACCGCAATGGTATTTGGATCACCTATTTGCAGGGTAAATCCCATATCAAGATTTGGCATATGCCTGATCGTTTGACCATGAGAACCAATCGCTACCACTTCACTAGGGCTTACACCAGCATGAGTTAACAGTTGATTAACGGCTTTTGCAAACAATTGACCGACACTTCTATCGATTCTCCCTAAACGGTTGATTTCATCCGTTGCTGGCTGGCATAAGTTCTGTAAGCCTTTAAGTAAATGAGGGGGAATGGGTTCACTGTGAGAGCTAATGAGTACGGGGTAGCCGCTGCTAAAATCGACTAGAACGGCATCAACGCCATCCATAGAGGTGCCTGACATTAGGCCGATATAATATTCAGGCTGAGACATGACTGATTTACCTTCTGTAAATTGGACTTTAATAGGTTATATGACTTGCGATTAAGGGTATTAATTACTGGCCAATTGTTGTTCTTGATTCGATTTAAGTTTAGCCATTAATTGTTTACTAAGGGCATCAAATTTATTTTTTTCACTGCGAGCGATCGGCTCTGATTTGGGTAAATTTACGGTTCTTGGATTACGATGTACACCATTGACGATGAATTCATAATGTAAATGCGCCCCTGTGACTCGGCCAGAACGACCAAGGGTGCCAATGATTTGACCTTGTTTGACCGTGTCGCCACGTTTTACTTTGCGTTTATTTAAATGCAGATATTTAGTGGTATAGGTATCATTATGTTTAATAAATACGTAATGACCGTTGTATTGATTGTAACCTGCCTCAGTCACTTTACCTCGCCCAGCGGCTTTAATTGGGGTGCCAATAGCAGCGACATAATCAACACCACGGTGAGCTTTGACTTGTCCTGTTACTGGGTGTAAACGGCGCGGGTTAAAATTTGAGCTAACATAATTAAAATCAACCGGTGAGCGTAAGAAAGCTTTACGCATGCTACTTCCATTTTCTGAGTAATATTCACCATCTGTGTAACGAACTGCAGTGTAACGCTCACCCTGATTAACAAATTCAGCGGCTAAAATATTACCTGTTCGCACAAATTCGCCATCGGCAAACTCTTGCTCAAATAGCAAAGAGAAATGATCGTTTTTACGAATATCTAAGGCAAAATCGATATCCCAGCCAAATACATTGGCTAACTGCATAATATGGTTGGCTGATAAACCTGCATCTATTGCAGCGTTCCAAAAGCTTGTTTTAATGTTAGCCGTAATAAATGATTGACGAGTTTCTAGCTCTTTCTTCGTAACCGTTTCTTGATACTTATCATTTTGCTTAGTGATCACTAAGGTTGATATTTTATCCATACGGTAACTGAGCTCAGCTAAGTTACCGTCATCGGTTTTACGAATAGCAATTTCTTCACCGGGTATAATTTTTAGCAGGTTCTTTTTTGCAATAGGGAGTTGGGTGATATCGTAAACATCTTTGGCTGTTAGCCCTGCACGTTTAAATAATCCACCTAAGGTATCGCCTTTTGTTACTTCATAATATTCAACCGGCTGTTCAGTTTGTTGGTGACTTTTCTGTTGGGCTACTTCTGCCTCGATTTGATTAATGACTTGATCTGTCTTTGATGACGATGACATTGAACTCAAGTGTTCAGCAAAGGCTATATCATCCGTTGTTATCGCTTGCGACTCTTGACTGCTAGATGCTGCATTTGGTGCTGTAGGGCTTCTAAATGCTAAAGGGACTGAATAGCGAGTATTGGTTTCCAATTGGGTTGACTTATTTGCTGTTTGCTTAGACGCTTGAGCATCTTCTGACGGTAAGAGTAAAATAACGAAGGTAAAGATAGCTAATAAGGCTAATGTGATTTGATGTGCTTTAGGCAGCAAGTTAAATAATGTAATCAGCTTTGCCATTGACTCGAGTACCAATCTCTCTGTTTATTGTTATTTTATCTTCAAGTTGTTTATAACCGAATGCAGTAACTTGAAGTTGCTTGGGTATATTAGTGTACACTCTTTCATTTGCCGTGGCTAACAAGTAACATAGGCCTCTTTATTTTATTCAAATTTTAAGCTCTAGGAGTTTCAGTAGAGATGGCTGAGTTAGATCAAGTATTGGCAGAAATCAAACGTGGAACAGATGAAATTTTACTTGAGGCGGATCTGCTTGAAAAGCTTAAAGAAGGTCGCCCTCTTAAAATCAAATTAGGCGCAGACCCAACCGCACCAGACATTCATTTAGGTCACACTGTCATTTTAAATAAAATGCGCACTTTCCAAGAGCTTGGTCATGAAGTGATTTTCTTAATTGGCGACTTTACCGGTATGGTAGGTGATCCAAGTGGTAAAAATAGTACTCGCCCACCATTAACCCGTGAGCAAGTGTTGGCTAATGCTGAAACTTATAAGCAACAAGTCTATAAAATTCTAGATCCTGCAAAGACTCGTATTGAGTTTAATTCAAGTTGGTTAGAGCCATTAGGCGCTGCAGGCATGATCCGTTTAGCCTCACAACAAACTGTGGCGCGCATGATGGAACGTGACGACTTTAAAAAGCGTTATGCATCAGGTCAATCAATCGCTATTCATGAGTTTATGTATCCATTATTGCAGGGGTATGATTCTGTTGCGCTAGAAGCTGATGTTGAGTTAGGTGGAACAGACCAAAAATTCAACTTGCTTATGGGGCGTGAATTACAAAAAGCTGAAGGCCAAAAACCACAAACGGTTATTATGATGCCATTGCTTGAAGGTTTAGACGGCGTGAAAAAAATGTCTAAATCCGCACATAACTATATTGGTGTGAGCGAGCCTGCTAATGAAATGTTTGGCAAAATTATGTCGATTTCAGATGACTTGATGTGGCGTTACTTTGAATTATTGTCTTTCCGTCCGTTAGAAGAAATTGCGGGCTTTAAAGAGGCGGTTCAAAATGGTACTAATCCTCGCGATATTAAGATTACCTTAGCCAAAGAAATTATTGCTCGTTTCCACGATGATGCTGCTGCTGAAGCCGCGCATCAAGAGTTTATTAATCGTTTTCAAAAAGGTGCCATACCGGATGATATTGAAACGATTACGCTTGAAGCCGGTGAAGGTTTAGCGATTGCTAACTTACTAAAAGAGGCTGGCTTAGTTGGCTCGACTTCTGATGGTATGCGAATGATTAAGCAAGGCGCAGTAAAAATTGATGGTGAAAAAGCTGAAGATACTCGTCAGGTGTTTAATGCTGGTTTTGAAGCGGTAGTCCAAGTTGGTAAGCGTAAATTTGCTAAAGTGGTATTAAGTTAATACGCTATCATGGGCATGCTAAAAAGGCTCTTTGGAGCCTTTTTTTGTTACCTGTAATTGGCAAGTCTGATGGGGTTGCTTGTTATGATTGATTTCAATTGATAGCAGACTACTGAGATTCAAGTTGATCTGACATCGTTTGGTAATCCATTAAATCCATGTGCTCAATAATCCGCTGAGTATTCATATCAAATTTAAGGGTCGTCACCCCTGGCACGGCAATATCAATGATCTTACCGGGTTTACCATATTGATCGCCCGGCCCACGCAAGCGATAACTGCCGATAATCACAACGAGCGAACCATTATTAAACATGTGCTCGATATTAAGTCTATATTCTAAAACGCCTTCGTGAGCGCGTTTTAAAAACTCAATAATATGGCGATTACTTTTGTATTGCACTCCTGCCGTTTTATCAAAAAATACACTGTCACGAGAATAAAAGCGCATTAAGGCACTATAGTCATGATCGGTATAGGCTTTGATATAACGCATGGCCAATTGTTGCTCAGCAGGCATGTCGCCAAGATTAGCCTTCACTGGAAGGCTAATCATTAAGCAAAATAGCAAGCAAATTAAGCGCAAATCAATGTCTCTTTGTTTTTAAGTCAAATGCAGGAAGTGAAAGGTGCCAGCGAATAGCACTTAAGCGAATAACCAGCGTGCTGGTCATGGCTAAAAACATCGATGTCATACTATCCATTCCTGATAGCAAGCTCAAGGTATAACAGATACCTCCAATTATTGAGGCTGTTGCATAAATTTCTGTGCGTAACACCATAGGTACTTGGCGACATAAAATATCACGAATAATGCCACCACCCACACCAGTGATGAGTCCCATCACTACCGCTATCATACCCGAATGTCCTAGTACTAAGGCCTTTTGAGCACCGATCACGGTAAATAAAGCTAACCCAAATGCATCTGCTACCGGCAAGGTAAAAGAGGGGAGTTTGTGCGGCTTACGTACTAAGATTAAACAGGCAATCACGGTCGCTAGTATCACGATGATGTAATTAGGATCGCTTATCCAAAATACTGGCGTAGCCCCCATTAAGGTGTCACGGATACTGCCGCCGCCAATCGCGGTAACTGAAGCTAAAACGATGACGCCAAATGGATCCATTCTATGTTTGCCAGCCGCAAGTGCGCCAGATAGGGCAAAAACGGCGGTGCCACACAAATCAAAAAAGTAGATCCACTGAATCATTTACTTAACTCTTTAAGGTGAATATTAAGTGCGTCCACAGAAATACGGATCTCAATCACTGATAAAATCAAAGAGTAAAGCAGTAATAATAAACTGATCCCAAAAACAATTGAGCCAGTTTGGTTAAAGCCGGTATAAATAAAAATCATACTTAATACGCAAAAAGCAAAACTGCTAACGCCGCCTTCTTGCATGCGGCGAATAATATTAATTCGTTGCTTAAGGTTTTTAATTTGGTTGCTATTGACGGGCTGATTTTTATCACTCAATTGGCGGATCAATGCTGCTAATGCAAAAAATCGATTGGTGTAAGCCAGTAACAATAACGAAATTGCTGGAAACAATAACGCTGGTGTTGTGAGTGATACATGTAAATTATTGAACAATTGGTTTTTCCTGTTAAGAAAATAAAGTCTAGTCAAAGCAGCCGCAAATAATACCGCTTTTAGTTCTAAAATTACATATTTCTTAGCAGTACCCATATAATAGGCGTGATTAAAGAAAGCGTTAAAAAGAAAAATTTACCATTTTGAGCAACTCTAACTGCAGTGGAAATATGCTGATATTGTGGAAATGCGCCCGCTTTTATCTTGGCAAGCTCAACTCTACTTGGTGATGGATTAGGCGCGCCTGTTAATAAGCAGTTGTTATCAATAAATTGCTGAGGACCGCCTAATTCTACTTTTAATAAATGGGCGCCTAAGTGAACGGTATTAAAATCATTGTTCAGCCCTTTGGCGAGTTTATCCTCGGCGACAAGTGAGCCAAAGTGAAAGCGCCCGAATTGCATCGCTAATGAAACATGCCAGATCACTTTAGGCACAAAAAAGATCATTCGATTAAATTGGCTGACAAAACTCGAAAAGTGTTTAAAGCGGGGGTGATAGGGAGGCCAACTCAGCTCTAATTGTCTCAGCAAATGAATCGCTATAACCGTTGACGCACCCCCTATTGCAAAAAATACGATGCTGGAAATGGGGCCATATAGTGGGGTTGTTAAGGTTTTTTCTATAGTTGTTTTGCATAACCCTACAGAGGATAACCCTTGTGAAGACTGGCTCACCCAAGGAGATAGAATGTTTTTAGCTTGCTGGTTATTGCCTTGGCTTAATGACTCGGCAATGGCCTTGGCAGGTTGAGTAAATTGATAAGCGCTTAAACAAACATATAAAACTAAAAATTCAAAAAACCATGGAAAGGCAGCAAGTTTAAGTAAAAGTGCACCAATGACAGTGATCGGGACGACTAATATGATTGTAGCTAAAATGCCGGCAATCATTTGCTGGGATACCGCGCGTTCAGGATGATTAACTTTATGTGCCAACGTTTTGGCTAGTAAACAGAACCATTCAAGGGGTTGCCAGCTTCTTGCTAAAGGCAATAATTGGGCAGCCCCTATTGCAGCGATTAAGATTAAACAGCTCTGAATGGTGTCACTTTGTACAGCAAGTTGGTTAATATCTATCTGCATATCTATTTGCCATAAATGTTATCACGTACATTGTTCAGAGCTAAATCTATATACCTAGCGCCAATTTTATAGTTGTTGCAAAAGTGCAATCACCATCATGGCAGAATGGTGGCCAGCTTTAATGATGTAAGTATCAAAGTCGACTGGCGAGTCATTATTGGCGTTATCAGATAACGAACGAATAACGACAAAAGGAGTATTGAATTGGTGACATACCTGAGCAATTGCAGCGCCTTCCATTTCACACGCGGCCATAGTGGGGAAGTTTGTCAGCATGATTTTGGTGCGTTCAGGGTCACAAATAAAGCTATCACCGGTACAAATTAGGCCTTCTATGGCTTTCACTTCTCCTAATGAGGCAATGGCTTGTTTTGCTGCATTAACTAAGACTGCATCAGGCAGAAAAGCGGCGGGCTGCTGCGCCATTTGACCAATCTCGTAACCAAAGGCTGTCACATCTACATCGTGGTGACGTACTTCTGATGAAATAACGATATCGCCAATAGCTAAGTCATCAACAAAACCACCAGCAGAACCGGTATTAACCACATGACTTACAGCAAACTTCTCAATTAATAAGGTTGTCGCAATACTTGCGGCCACTTTTCCGATACCTGAACGTGTTACCACGACTTCTTTGTCAGCAATTTTGCCACTCACAAATTCAATGCCTGCAATGGTGGTGTGTTCAGGTGATGTGATTGCTTGAATTAAATGAACCACTTCAGGTTCCATTGCGCCGATAATACCAATTTTCATGTAGAGACCTTTGAATACGTTAAAGACAAAATTTGCTGGGCGCTAATATACCATGCACTAGGCTATTTGGTGAAAGCTTAGGTTAAATTCTGCGGTTGAGTTGGTGATATTTTAGGTCTCGACATAAAACAAAAAAGCACATCCAAAGATGTGCTTTTGATAAACTACCTTAGGTTAATCAAGAGATGAATAACCCAACATATGACTAATCAAGGTAATTTAAAATACCTAACGCGGCATCACGGCCTTCTGCAATTGCAGTGACCACCAAATCAGAACCGCGCACCATATCACCACCGGCAAACACTTTAGGGTTGGTTGTTTGGAATGGGTTGGCATCTGTCTTAGTGGCTTTGACTAAGCCCCAATCATTTGTTTCGATGCCAAATTCACTAAACCAAGCTGCAGGGCTTGCTTGGAAACCAAAGGCAACGATAACCGCATCTGCTTCAAGTACTTGTTCACTGCCGGCGATAACCTCAGCGCGACGACGACCTGAGGCATCTGCTTCACCCATTTGGGTTTCAACACATTCAATACCAACGACTTTACCATTTTCAGCCTTAACTGAAACCGGTTGACGATTGAACAAGAAATTAACACCCTCTTCGCGAGCGTTTTGCACTTCACGTACTGAACCTGGCATGTTGGCTTCGTCACGTCGATAAGCACAGGTAACGCTTTTGGCACCTTGACGAACGGCTGTGCGAACACAGTCCATTGCAGTATCGCCACCACCTAGCACAACCACATTTTTACCTTCTAGGCTAATATAAGGCGTGCTGTCATCACTGGTACCCATCACTTTATGGGTGTTACCAATTAAGTAAGGAAGCGCTTGTAATACACCATCAGCATCTTCATTAGGCAGTTTAGCTGGCATGGCCGTGTATGTGCCCATTCCTAAGAATACGGCATCATACTCATCAAGTAAGCTTTGGAAGCTGATATCTTTACCAACGGTAACACCAAGCTTGAATTGAATTCCCATTCCTTCAAGCACCATGCGGCGAGTGGCTAATACTGATTTATCTAATTTAAATGAAGGGATACCATAAGTTAATAATCCCCCAATTTGTGGATATTTATCAAATACCACAGCTTGAATACCGTTACGGGCAAGAATATCTGCACAACCAAGACCAGCAGGCCCTGCACCAACAATTGCCACACGCTCTTTACGTGGGGTAACACTAGTCATATCTGGACGCCAACCTTGGGCGATAGCAGTATCGGTAATGTATTTTTCAACATTACCAATCGTCACAGCACCGAAGTCATCGTTTAGGGTGCACGCACCTTCGCATAAACGGTCTTGTGGACAAACTCGACCACAAATTTCAGGCAAAGTATTTGTTTCATGCACTAAATCAGCGGCTTCCATAATACGCCCTTCTTTGGCTAGTTTTAGCCAATTGGGAATATAGTTATGCAAAGGGCATTTCCATTCACAGTATGGATTACCGCAGTCTAAACAGCGATCAGCTTGCTCTGATACTTGTGGTTGTGAAAACGGTTGATAAATCTCAATAAACTGAGTTGCACGCTTTTCTGCTGCGTGCTTAGTTGGGTCAATTCGGCCAACTTCGACAAACTGAAAATCATTACTCATGTGTATTATCCCGCCTTAACAACTAGTTCTGGGCTTTTTTGCTCGATTTTGAGTAAATCAGCAACGGCAATATTTTTAGGTTTAACTAGCACGAAGCAGTCAATCCAATTGTCAAAATCACTTAAAATCATATTGGCGTGTTCACTGCCGGTTTCGGCAACGTGATCTTCAATTAAGCCTTTTAAATGTTGACGTTGGATAGTGCTCTCAACTTTTAAGGTATCAACCAGTTCGGTATTTACACGGCGATTAAAGCGGCCAAATTGATCAAATATATAAGCAAAACCACCTGTCATACCCGCACCAAAGTTAACTCCGGTTTTACCTAGTACGACCACAATGCCGCCAGTCATATATTCACAACCGTTATCACCTAAGCCTTCAACTACGGCAATGGCGCCAGAATTACGCACCGCAAAACGTTCACCGGCTTGGCCTGCTGCAAATAACTTACCGCCGGTTGCACCATATAGACAAGTGTTGCCTATGATTGCACTGCGTTCTGATTGGAATGGGCTGCCCACAGGTGGATGAATGACAATTTTGCCACCTGACATACCTTTACCGACATAATCGTTAGCGTCACCGCAGAGTTTTAAGTTAAGTCCTGGGCTATTCCAAACGCCAAAACTTTGGCCTGCGCTGCCATTGAAGCCGAGTGAAATAGTTTCTTTAGCACCAGTGACGCCCAACGTTTTGGCAATATAGCCTGATAAGGCTGCACCAACAGAGCGATCAGTGTTATTGATAGCGTATTGGTAAGAGTATGGCTCGCCACTATCAACAGCTTGTTTGCAATCAGCAAGCAATGTTTGGTTGAGTTCACCAATATCTGATGGTGGGTTAGTTTCTTTCCAAGTGAGTGCCGACGTGCTTGGCACAGTAGGCTTGTAAAGAATTGGCGCAAAATCAAGACCACGCTGCTTGTCAGTGGTGCCTTCAAGTGCATGAAGCCATTCTGTACGACCAACAAGTTGTTCAAATTGAGTCACACCCAATGCTGCCATCCACTCACGCACTTCTTGAGCGACAAACTCAAAGTAAGTCATCACGCGTTCAGGTAAACCGTGATAGTGGTTATCACGCAAGTTTTTATCTTGGGTTGCAACCCCTGTCGCACAATTGTTTAAGTGACAAATACGTAAGTACTTACAACCTAAAGCAATCATAGGCACAGTACCAAAGCCAAAGCTTTCAGCACCTAATAACGCGGCTTTGATAACGTCAGTCCCAGTTTTTAAGCCACCATCCACTTGTAAACGGATTTTATGACGTAATCCGTTTTCAACCAGTGCTTGCTGTACCTCAGCTAAACCTAACTCCCAAGGAGAGCCAGCATATTTTACCGAGGTAATAGGGCTAGCACCTGTACCACCATCGTAACCAGAAATGGTGATCATATCGGCATAGGCTTTAGCCACACCGGTAGCAATGGTGCCCACACCGGGCTCTGATACCAATTTAACTGATACCAGTGCGGTTGGATTAATTTGTTTCAAATCAAAAATAAGCTGAGCTAAATCTTCAATCGAGTAAATATCATGATGAGGCGGTGGCGAAATAAGCGTCACGCCCGGGCGAGCATGACGAAGGCCTGCAATTTCAACACTGACTTTATGGCCAGGTAATTGACCACCTTCACCAGGCTTTGCTCCTTGAGCGACTTTAATTTGCAGCACATCAGCATTCACTAGGTAGTGTGCAGTTACACCAAAACGGCCTGATGCAATTTGCTTGATAGCCGAATTACGCTCACTGTTAAAGCGACGCGCATCTTCTCCGCCTTCACCAGAGTTTGAACGACCACCTAAACGGTTCATTGCCACGGCAAGTGCTTCATGTGCTTCCGGGCTTAATGCACCGATACTCATTGCGGCACTGTCAAAACGGCCATATAAGTGACTGGCATCTTCTACGCTATCAAGGCCTATCGCAGCTTGATCACCTTTGATGCCAATTAAATCACGCAAGGTTGCCACGGGGCGATTATCGACCAAGTTAGCGAACTCTTTATAGGCTTGGTAGTCTTGGTTCTTAAGTGATGCTTGTAAGGTATTAACTACATCTGGGTTGAAGCTGTGGTATTCACCACCTTCAACATACTTAAGTAGGCCACCTTGCGGTAATGGCAAATGGGCTCGATAAGCGGCTTTGTGCAGTAGTTTTTGGTCATCAGCAATATGACTAAAACTAACGCCTTCAATTCGACTGATGACCCCTTTAAAGCATAATTCAATCACATCACTTGCTAAACCAACGGCTTCAAACTGCTGGCTGCAACGATATGAACCAACCGTACTGATCCCCATTTTAGACATGATTTTACGCAGGCCTTTGTCGATACCGTAGCGGAAGTTAAGCATGAGAGGTGTCACATCCTCAATACCTTGATTTTTGGCCATTGCAGCAATTGATTCATAGGCTAGGTATGGATAAATTGCTGTCGCACCAAAGCCTAATAATACGGCAAAGTGGTGTGGATCACGGGTTGATGCGGTTTCAACAATAATGTTGGTATCGCAACGTAAGCTCTTATCGACTAAACGATTTTGCACTGCTCCAACCGCCATAGCCGCCGGGATAACCTGGGCATTTTGGTCTACAGCACGGTCAGATAAAATCAATAAGGTTGTGCCACTTCGCGCTAAGCGTTCAGCTTCATCTGTGATGCGATGAATGGCTTGCTCTAAGGATTCGTGCGCGTCGTAGTTTAAATCCACAGTGTTTGCACGGTAGTTTGTACTATCAAGCCCGAGTAATTGATTGAAGTCGCTAAACAACAAAATTGGCGAGTTAAACATTACGCGGTAAGCATTACCCGTGGTTTCACTAAATAAGTTTTGTTCACGACCAATACAAGTGGTTAACGACATTACGTGTTTTTCACGTAATGGATCGATGGGGGGGTTAGTTACCTGCGCAAATTTTTGGCGGAAATAGTCATACAGGGAGCGTGACTTTTTCGATAACACAGCCATTGGAGTGTCATCACCCATAGAGCCAATAGCTTCTTCGCCTTTACTGGCTAAGACCCAAATGACTTGTTCCAGTTCTTCACGAGTATAGCCAAATTGTTTCTGATACTGGAGCAGGGTTTTAGGATCAAATCGCTGCGAACCTTGTTTATTAGGCTCTACTTTTTCCGCAGGGATCAGTGTTTGGCTATTTTTTGCCATCCACTCTTTATAGGGGTGACGACGCTTTAAGTCATTATCAATTTCAAAAGATTGGTATAAACGACCGTTTGCCGTATCTAAAACCAATAATTCACCTGGGCCTACGCGGCCTTTTTCAATCACTTCATCAGCGGCATAATCCCAAATACCGACTTCTGATGCGAGCGTAAGAATGCGATCTTTGGTGATAACATAACGAGAAGGGCGCAAACCATTACGGTCAACGGCACAGGCTGCATGACGGCCATTGGTCATCACAATGCCCGCAGGGCCATCCCATGGCTCCATATGCATAGAGTTGAAGTCATAGAAAGCTTTTAGTTCATCATCCATTTCAGGGTTTGACTGCCAAGCGGGTGGAATTAGCAAACGCATCGCACGGTATAAATCCATCCCACCAGATAATAGCATTTCCAACATGTTGTCTAATGATGAAGAGTCCGAGCCCGTTTCATTCACAAAGGGGGCCGCTTGCTGTAAATCGGGCAACAAAGGTGAATTAAACTTGTACGCACGTGCACGGGCCCATTGACGGTTACCCGTAATCGTATTGATTTCACCATTATGAGCTAAGTAGCGAAATGGCTGCGCGAGCGGCCATTTAGGTGAGGTGTTGGTTGAAAAGCGCTGGTGGAATAAACAAATAGCACTTTTTAATCGAATGTCCGCAAGGTCTGTATAGAAAGACGGTAAGTCCGCAGGCATCATCAAGCCTTTATAGACTATGACTCGGCCAGACAAACTTGAAACATAAAAGTCTTTGTCATTGGTAATTTGTTGTTCAAGACGGCGACGAGCCATGTATAGGCGGCGTTCTAAGTCTTTTTCACGCCAACCAACAGGTGCATTAATTAGTACTTGGTATATTTGTGGTAGGCTCTCGCGACCAATTTCACCGAGAACATCCGGGTTGATAGGTACTCGACGCCAACCTGCAACGCTTAAGGTTTCACGTTGTAGTTCTTTTTCTAAAATAAATTTCGCTTCGTCAGCTTTTTGCTGATCTTGACTAAGAAATAGCATGCCAACGGCAAAGTTACGACTTAAATGCCAGTCGTTTTCTGCTGCTATAGCCTTAAAAAAATCGGTTGGCATTTGCATTAATAAACCACAGCCATCTCCTGTGCGTCCATCGGCTGCAATACCACCACGATGTTTCATGCGATCGAGTCCATGAATTGCAGTGCGCACGATGCGGTGGCTAGCGTCGCCATCCATTTGTGCAATCAATCCAAACCCGCAATTGTCCCGCTCGAAACTGGGATGATATAAGCTCATACAAAAACCCCCTAAAACCTCTACTAGATACGACTCGGGGTAAATGTGAAAAAATTCCATAGATATGCACCCGAACCTCTCAAATTAAACTGACTTAAGCTAAAGGTCAAACGCAATTATTGCATCATTTTGAAATATTATTACTAACTAGACGTAACATTCTACCATGTTTACGTTAACGTAAACTGTTGGTTTTTTCGTATAACGTTATGAATAAAAAGAATTTTAGTGTTTATTAGCTGGTTTTGTAACTTTTTGGTAACAACGAAAGTGAATTGATTTTGAAATAAAAATAGTGAATTTTATATCAAACACAGTCAATTAATAGAATTGTGTGTTTTTTGACTAAATATTCACTTTTGGTAATTTAAAATTTAGCCGAAATGGTTTGAAAATTCAGCTTGGATTATCTAAAACTAAAATATACAAAGAACTAGATAGTGTTTATTTGATTTAAATCTAGGTTTGTTATTTCAATTTAACCTAAATTAGCCGCCTTTTTTATGATAAAGAGGTATTAAATGGGCTTGGATGATTTCGTCAATACTTATGGCGCAGATTGTAAACTGCGTTATGGTAAAAGACTTAAAAAACTTACAATAGATGCCAAGTTCACTTGCCCTAATCGAGATGGAACCTTAGGTAAAGGAGGTTGTACTTTTTGTAATGTGGCATCGTTTAATTCACAACAAGGTGAGTTTCATACGATCGCGACGCAATTAGATACTGCCAAAATCAATATAAAGGCCAATGATAGGATCAGTCGAACACATAGTGATGAGCAATACATTGCTTATTTTCAAGCCTACACTTCTACTTATGAAGAGTATCAGCAACTTAAAGATAAATATGATCAAGCCATTGCAGATACGCAAATTGTTGCATTGCATATTGGTACTCGGCCTGATTGTGTACCAGACGAGGTATTGGATTTATTGGTAAGCTATCAACAAACGGGTATTGATGTCTGGTTAGAATTAGGCTTACAAACCGCTAACGACACAACCCTTAAATTGATTAATCGTGGCCATAATTTTGCCGCTTATGCAGATACGGTTAAACGTGCGCGAGCACGCGGTTTGAAAGTATGTTGCCATCTAATTTTGGGACTTCCACGAGAAACCTTAGATGACTATATAAGCAGTTTACAAAGTGTGCTTGCAACAGGCGTGGATGGCATCAAGTTGCATCCTTTGCATATTGTTGAAGGTAGCACTATGGCTAAGCAGTGGCGTTATCAAGGTATGAAACTATTAGATTTAACCGAATATGCAGAAGCTGCGGCTAAGTTAATTAGGCTAACACCAAAAAATGTCATTTTTCATCGTGTTACAGCATACGCTAAAAAACCATTATTGCTTGCACCTGATTGGTGCGGGTATCGTTGGGAAGGAATTGTCGCCATTACACAGCAGCTTGCTTTGCATGGCGGACAGGGGAGCGAGATACCCTAATCTTAAAATTCCACATCCTAATACTTTATAATGAGTTCATCGTGATTTGTTACGATGTTTTTTTCAGCGTTGAGGTGCTAAGTTTATCAGCTTGTTAAGGTAGTGTTTCAGTTTTTAGATTATAGACCTCAGCGCCGCACAAAGCTTGCATAGAGAAGTAGACTGGGTATTATGAATCAATATTTTATAGACTTAGAACATTTATCGAGGTACCTCACATGTCCGCAACGCAACTAGATGCTATTTTGGATCTTAATACTCTTGAGCAATATATCAGCGCAATTGGAGCCGGTACTTTACTAAAAAGTGTCGTACTTTTTGAACAGTTAATGCCTGAATATGTAGGTGGTTTAGTTCAAGCTAGTGATGCGAATGATAAAGATACCTTGTGTTCAGAAGCGCATAAGTTTAAAGGTGCCGCTGGTTCTGTTGGTCTGAAGCGCATTCAGCAGTTTGCACAGCTATTACAGCATGGCGAAGAATCTAAATGGGAAGTTGAGCATCAAGCTTGGTTAGCCCAAATCGTTGAGCATGCTGAAGCCGATTTACAGCAATTAAAACTATTTTTAGAAGCAAAAGCTTAATTTGGCAAATAGCCAGAATGTGAATGAAAATGCTCCTTTATAATAAGGGGCATTTTTTTTATATTTCGTGAGCTAAACGGAGTTTAAAAGCTTGTTATTTATCATTGACTAATTCATTATTTGAATTATTTACTGGTTATATAATCGATTATATGAAAACACTGCCAAGCCTTAAAAACCTCTATTACTTAGTGAATCTCCATCAAGAACAAAACTTTAACCGTGCAGCTAAAACTTGTTTTGTGAGTCAGTCAACCTTATCTAGTGGGATTCAAAATTTAGAAGAGCAGTTGGGCTATCAACTGATTGAACGTGATCATAAATCGTTTATGTTTACAGCTATTGGAGAAGAGGTTGTTGAACGGGCCAGAAGTATCTTAACTAATGTTGATGATTTAGTCGAACTGGTGAAAAATCAAGGAGCGCCGATGACGGGGGAGATCCGTTTAGGTTGTATTCCAACAATTGCCCCTTTTTTATTGAGCCGCGTTGTAAAGCTATGTCAGCAGGAATTTCCTCAATTATCGTTACTGTTAAAAGAAGACACTACAGATAGGTTATTAGACGCATTAGGTAAAGGGGAGTTAGACTTACTAATTTTAGCGTTACCTGTTGATACGAGTGGCTTTCATAGCATGAAAGTGGGAATAGATCTTTTCAAAATGGTCGTTCACAAAGACATGTCACAAGACATGAATACCCCGCTAGATTATCAAGCCATGCCTGATGAAAGTATCTTTTTATTGCAAACAGAACACTGTATCACTGGCCATGCTATTACTGCTTGTCAATTAGGCGACAGCGCCAAAATCAATCCATTTGCCGCGACGAGTTTGCACACATTAGTGCAGATGGTAAACAGTAAACTGGGTACCACCTTTTTGCCGCAAATGGCTATTGATGCTGGTATATTGAATGACACTGATTTACAGGTGATGACACCACCGGGTGAAGCACCTTATCGAGATATAGGTTTAGTGTGGCGACAAACCACGAGTCGAATTGCCACCTTTAGAACTTTAGGCTTAGCGATTCAGCAAAAACTAATGCCACAGAATATGAAATAGTCTACAGCTACAAGATCTAAAATATAGCTGCACACTGATAACTCAGAGAAAACTAAGTACGGGGTTTATTGTGGGGAGGCTGTTTTCTGCTTGCACCGTAAACCTCAATAGGGTGCTGCTTACCTTTTAGCGGCACTAAGCCTAAGTTTTGTAATTGGTACATACTATCTTGTTGCTCTAAACGTTGTACTACATCACCAGATAATAACATTCTTTGCCCAAGAGGATTGCATTGGTCTTGTAAACGCGCGAGCGTGTTAAGCACATCACTAAAGAAACTAATTTCTTGTTTATGAACTCCAACAACTGCAGCAACCACCTGGCCACAGTGCGCAGCGGCTTTAAACTTAGGTACAAAGCCATATTGTTCTTCAAAGTATGCCCGCTGCCAATTTAGCTCTTGGCAAAAATCAAAGTAAATATTTAGACAACGGTCATATTGGACACCCTCTTCAAGCGGCCAGTGAATTAACACCGCATCACCCATATAACGATAAATTTCAGCATCGTTATTGACCACTGTATCGGCTAATAGACTGAAGCTATCTTGTATTAAACGAGAAAATCTATAATCACCTAGTGATTCTGCATGAGACGTGGAGGAGGTCATATCGACAAATAAAAAGAGTCTTTGTTCGTATCGAGGACGATGATAGTTACCTAAACCAATATTAAGAAGTACCCTTGGGCCAACTAGCAAACTCATTTGTTCAATAAATGCTAAGCCAACACGCACAACGACTAAGTAGACCAGTAAAGCCTGAAACGATGGGCTGTATAAAACATGGGTGGTAAGCATTTGTCGCAAGGTCACCATATGGTTTTCGACCGCCCACATATTCAAAAACTGGATCACATAGGCCAATGTTGTTGCACCTAATAATAGGAACAAGCCTTTAAATATCACCGAGAATAAATAGGGCAGTCGATTAATCGCACTAAAATCAGCAATAAGATTAGACATCCAATGCAGGCTACCAAAAATGAATCCCATAAAAATGGCGAGTGTAGCTAGGTCGGCTTGACCTACTGCCCATTGAGGTAATTCGGGAGTTTGTGCATATCGAAAAAACACAAATGCAGCCATAGCTATACACCAAGCTAATATAGCAAACAGCAGTTTTTTCGTTTGTCTACTGGCTCTCACTGGTTTAAATAGCTTCCCAATTGCGGTTAAAGTGAGGCGGCATTTTAGCGAAAAAACCTAAGTTGTGTTAGTGATAATTGTGATTTAGATCAATACAGGCACAGAAAATGTTAAATAAAGAGTTAATATTAGAAATTTCAACTTTAATTTTACATTTGGGCAACGTTATCTGTGGTTAGTGTGTTACAGATCGTACAAAGAAAGTTGATGACTCGAAAATATTCTAGAGTTTAGTTAATAGAAAAAGTTTAGTTGAATGCATGGGTTAGGATTTGTTGAGTGAATGCTATCTTTAAATAGAAGCCTCGAGGATTAGATAATTGAGTTTGACCATCAGGACCAATACTTTCGGTTAAGGCTTGGCTGTTAGCGGCTTTGGGTCTTAGTTGAAGTACCTCGCCATGTCGAGCTGTGATTGTGTCGACTTTACCCAGTGCAATGAGTTCCATAATCTCTTCCCAATCTTGTTTTAACAATGACATTTCTGAAGCTGAGGGCGACCAAAGGAGCGGCGTGCCTATTCTTCTTTGACCCACCGGAATACTTCTGTCCCCTTCGACAGGTATCCATAGAACACGTTGTAATTTGTGGTAAACGAGGCTATTTTCCCATGTTAGTCCCTGTATGTTAGTTAAGGGAGCGACAGTGACATAAGTCGTTTCAAGAGGTTTGCCAGTATGGTCTATCGGGATGGTTTTAAGTTCAACGCCTAAGTGCAGAAAATCTTGCTCAGGTTTGGAACCTGCCATTGCCCCGAGTTCTAATTCTATCAACTGCCCAATCCAGCCTTTATCTCTTCTGAGGTTATCTGGCACGGTAATGCCATTGTCATTGGCAATATCGGCTAATGAAATTCCTGCCATTAAATTAGCACGTTGCATTAGTTCAGCTAAATCTTTAGGTGATGATTTTGACATAATGACCTTTGGTATTTATCAGGCGACAACAGGGCTGTGTAGTAAGGGTATCAACAACAAATTACCACTTAAAGTATATAGATGATTTATATAGCTAATACTTGGATTTGTCATCTAAGTTATCAAGCTCAATGATATATTCAAGTATCAAGTTTCTGTGGGGCGTTATTGTTTCATTACCAATATGAGAAGGCCATAGTCATATCTTATATTGTTGCTGCTGAAAAAATAAACTCTGCGATTTGCTTAAGTTATACCGTGGCTTACTATTACTGTAAGTTAATGAAATTTAGTTATTTATAATTAAAAAGGTCAAGTTTAAACTGTCAATTGAAAAAGTTACTCGCGACTATTCCTTGTATTTTTCACATAGTTATCCACAGAATTGCTGGATAACACAATAAAAATGTTGCGTTTAACTGAAGAAAAAGCTCGCGTCAATGACTTTTAACACTAAAAAAATGAAAAAAAATCGAAATAACTATTGTTATTTGTGAATAAGTTTTATTTGGTAACTCAGGCTTATTGAATAACTTTGTGTGTGATTAAAAAGTAAACAGCGCTGGGTTGTCTGTGTTTTTGTTGTTTTGGTTGCATCTTATCATTCTGATAGTAAAGGTTTTTTGTTTGCTATGGTATTTTGTAGTTGAATAGCGATGAGTCGTAATTCAGTACATTTACTCACGTTTATTTAAGTTGCAAACAGACATATCCACAGATTTTGTGGATAAACTAATATGTTACCTCATGTTGTTGTTGATAAAGTTGCCAAATCTTTAGACTTATCCATAAATATGTTGTAAATAGGGGTTTGCCGACAAGCATGCTTTGTGAAACAATCACAATAATTATATTTTGTTAATTTGGAGTCCATGTGATTGATAGCGACGGCTTTCGCGCAAATGTGGGCATCATTATCTGTAATAAGTTTGGTCAAGTAATGTGGGCAAGACGATTTGGTCAACATTCTTGGCAATTTCCACAAGGTGGGCTTGATGATGGCGAAACTGCTGAGCAAGCTATGTATCGTGAATTGTACGAAGAAGTCGGCTTAAGGCCTGAACATGTTCAAATTTTAACAACTTCGCGGTCATGGTTACGTTATCGTTTACCTAAACGTCTGATTCGTCAAGAAAGTAAGCCTGTGTGTATCGGCCAAAAACAGAAATGGTATTTGCTACAACTTAAAGGTCATGACAATACAATTAATTTAAACTCATCAGGTCATCCTGAGTTTGATGATTGGCGTTGGGTAAGCTATTGGTATCCTGTTCGGCAGGTGGTGTCATTTAAGCGTGATGTATATCGAAAAGTAATGAAAGAATTTGCAGCCACGACACTAGCCTTGCAAACACGAGAGCCGCATAACAAAAAAAGAGGTCGTAATCGCAGTTAACTATTTATCCTTGTTAACTTATTAAAGGAGAGCAAGATGCTTAGCACGCTCAGGGATATTACACAGTCGGTTGCCGCGGCTAATTCATTAAATGCGGCACTAAAACTATTAGTTGTGCAAACTAAGCATGCCATGATGACTGAGTGTTGCTCGGTCTACCTCCTTGAGCAACAACAACTTGTTCTAAGTGCCACTGAAGGTTTACAACCGTCTGCTGTGGGCACAGTCAAAATGCCATTATCACAAGGTCTTGTTGGTTTGGCAGCTCAACGTGAAGAGGCCATTAATTTGGCCGATGCACGTATTCACCCACGATTTAAATTGTTTCCCGAAGCTAATGAAGAGGAATATCGTGCTTTCTTAGCTGTTCCTATTATTTATCAAAAAATTGTTGTTGGGGTGATTGTCGTTCAGCAAGCTGATTCTAGAGAGTTTAGTGAAAATGAAGAAGCGTTTTTAATGACCTTGGCAGCTCAGCTAGCGGTGGTGATCCGCAGTTTAAAAAATAAAGCCGCTATTACTAATGAACAGCATCAGGTGGTATTTGACGGGACTCCAGCATCTAGCGGTATTGCAATAGCCAAAGGCTTAGTTTTGGGGGGCGTCATCACCCTAGAACAGCCTGATTTAGCTTGTGACAGCATTGAGCATGAGATTACGCGTTTGAAACTAGCGATTAATCGCTGCAAAAGCATGTTGAGTTCAATCTCGCAACGTTTTGAAAATGATAATGCCGATGATGTGGCTTCCATATTCTCAGCTTTCCAATTATTGCTCGATGAACACAGTCTTGGCGGGGAATACGTTCGAGAAGTATCAGAAGGTTGGCGTGCAGAATCCGCGGTTAGCCGAGTATCGATCCGCTATATTGAGCAGTTTTTGGCAATGGATGATCCTTATTTAAAGGAGCGTGCCAGTGATATTCGTGAGTTAGGCCAAAAAGTGTTACGACAACTGATTGAACCTGACAAGCTTGAATTAGAGCCAGAAACACCGGTAATTTTAGTTGCTAAAGAAGTTGATGCGACGTTATTAGCTGAATTCCCTCGACATAAATTAGCCGGCATAGTTACCAAGCTAGGCGGTGTGAATGCTCACACTGCTATCTTAGCAAGAGCTTTAGGTGTGCCAGCACTGGTTGGTGTTGAACAAGTATTAGATTCAGATACGGATATAGATGGTAAATTATTAGTTTTAAATGCTAATCGTGGCCAATTACTTGTATCACCATCGCCTACTGTGGTTGCAGAATACAAGGTGCTTATTAATGCTGATGTTGAAAAGCAAAAGCGCTTTTCGGCAGAGTTATCGCAACCTTCACAAACCATTGATGGTAAGAGAATTCATCTCTATCTTAATGCTGGTCTACTCAGCGGTGTCCAATCTAACGTTGCCGAAGGTGCCGACGGGATTGGCTTATATCGTACTGAAATTCCATTTATGCTTCATCAACGATTTCCTAGTGAAGCCGAGCAAATTAAAGTTTATAAACGCGTATTAAATGCAGTAGGCGATAAACCAGTTGTCATGCGAACATTAGATGTTGGCGGTGACAAACCGCTGCCATATTTTCCTATCAAAGAAGAAAACCCATTTCTTGGCTGGCGCGGGATCCGCCTATCGCTTGATCACCCAGAATTATTTTTAGTTCAGTTAAGGGCCATGTTACAAGCTGGTGGCAGTGGTAAGCAATTGCAGATTTTATTGCCTATGGTGAGTCATTTAGGTGAAATAGATGAAACATTGGAATATTTAGATCAAGCATACAATGAGTTAAATGTCGAATTAAATACTAGCATTGCTCGCCCACCGATAGGGGTAATGCTTGAAGTCCCGGCACTCTTATATCAATTAGAAGATGTGGCTAAAAGGGTGGATTTTGTGTCCGTCGGTAGTAACGACTTAACCCAATATTTATTGGCTGTTGATCGCAATAATCCGAGTGTCAGTTCGCTATTTGACAGCTATCATCCGGGAATTTTACGAGCGCTTAAACGAGCCGTAGAGGATTGCCAGCAGTTTAATTTAGATGTCAGTGTTTGTGGTGAGTTGGCGGGTGAGCCATATGGTGCTTTGCTATTAGTGGCGATGGGCTATCAAAAATTGAGTATGAATCAAGCCAGCTTAGCGCGGATTAATTATTTAATCAGACGTGTGTCTCATTGCCAATTGCAAGTATTGCTAAGTGATTGTTTAGAAAAGTCAAATGCATTAGAAGTTAGACACGTTTTACACGACTTTATTAAACAAAACCATTTAGAAGACATACTGCATTAATTGCTGACATTGCCACTGTGAAGTTTTGCTGGGGAACCATTTGGATAATTTACTGCTTATTTTTGCAATTTGTTTAGTGCTTGGTTCATTTGTTGGTTTGATGGCAGGATTATTAGGCATCGGAGGTGGTTTAATTATTGTGCCTTCGTTGTTATATATTTTACCTTGGGTAGGGGTCAGTACATCACAGTTGACTCATGTCGCTATTGCAACCTCGCTAAGTACCATTATCTTAACTTCAATGTCTTCAACGCTTGCGCATCATAAGCGAGGCAATATTCCATGGGGTTTATTCAAACCCATTTTACCAGGGATTGTCATCGGGGCGTTTGGAGCCGGATTTGTGTCAGAACTTATTCCTTCAGATGAACTCCAGCAAGCCTTTGCGGTATTTGTCATTTTTATGGCCATTAATATGGCATTTCCATTTAAACCTAAAGCAGAAGCCGCTTTACCCTCACTTTGGGTGTTGTTTGTGGTATCAATTTTAATTGCTTTAATTGCAGGTTTGATGGGAATTGGCGGGGGAGTGTTGTTAGTGCCATTTTTGATCTTTTGCGGCTTACAAATGCGTCAAGCTGTCGGGTTTTCATCTGCAACTGGTTTTTTAATTGCCATAGCTGGAACCGCAGGCTATGTCATTGCTGGCATTAATGCACCAGATTTACCCTATGGCACATTAGGTTATATTTACCTACCAGCGTTATTTGGCATTATTTTTAGTTCAATGTTGTTTGCACCATTAGGAGTTAAAGCTGCATCAAGGTTACCCACTCCAATATTAAAAAAGGCCTTTGCAGGCCTTTTATTCATTGTTGGTCTTAAACTTATTTTTAGCTAATACAAAGCAATAAGAGTAGATTTGGTGTTAAACAGCAAAAGGATAATGAATGGCATCGTGATGCTGATAACCTTCAACTTTGAAATCATCTAAAGTTACCCAAGTTTCAATATCTTTTAAGCTTTTAATTTCAGGGTTGATGATCAATTTAGGCGCAGGAAAAGGCTCACGTTTAAGTTGAATATCACGCATTGGTGCGAGTTGATCTTCATAGATGTGAGCATTAACAATTTTATGATAGGCCTTGCCTGGCTTATTCCCTGTAATTTGTGCCATCAATGCGAGTAGTACGTATACTTGTACCATATTGAAATTTAACCCAAGCGGCACATCACAACTTCTTTGGGTGCTATTTAAATATAAAGTATCCCCCAACAAGGAAAAGTGGTGTTCATACATACAAGGGCGTAGGCAGCCTAAGTCAAACGCACCGGGATGTAAAAAAGTTAAAATTTCACCTCGATTATCTATACCTTTTGATAAGTCATCGACGATATTTTGCAGCAAATCTACATGACCACCATTAGGTTTTGGGAACGCGCGACCTAGTGCACCGTAAATTAACCCAAGATCATCTTCGCCCTTACGATTTGGATTGTTAAGCCATGCTTCATTTAAGTTTGCATTGGCGTCCCAAGTTTTGGTGCCTAATGCTCGGAAGTCTGCAGCACTTTGGTAGCCTCGCATATAGCCGATAATCTCTGCTATGGCGGATTTCCAGAAGCTTTTACGGGTGGTAACCAGTGGGAATTGATTATTAGCGACATCATAAGTGAGATCGGCATTGATAACGGTTAAACAACGTTTATTGGTCCGTTCATTATTTATCCAAGTGCCTTCATCGACAATGCGTTGGCAAAGATCCAAATATTGTTTCATTCTGTCCCTAATTTAATGGATGAGCTTATCAACATTATACCTTTGTGTTGGTTAGAGTTCATCAGTCAATTTCAATGATTTTAAACAACAGAGCTGATGAGATGATATTCAGTTAAATGCTATATTTAGTTAATCAATGTGAATAAAAGCTTATTTTTGTTGAATTTATAGGCGTATAGTACTTAGATTATTCTTTAGTGAAAAAGTTAAAATACCTGTACGGGTTCTCATTTGGTTGCGTCAATGTGATCTAGGCTGTATGTTTTACTTAATACCTCGGCTTAATCGAGGTATAAGCTCGAAACATTCGATTATATTTGCTTAAGCATTTTGTTATAGACTCGAAATATTCTGTTTTTTGGAGTTAGATATGGAAAAGGCACTACGTAATTTTTTAAGTCAAGAGTCCGCAGGTGGGATCATCTTAATGATTTCTGTCGCACTCGCGATGATATTAGCTAACTCACCTTTAGCTGGTTTGTATAACGGCTTTTTAGGTACTGAAGTTCAAGTTCGGGTAGGTTCGTTAGATATTGATAAGCCATTGTTACTTTGGATCAATGATGGCCTAATGGCTTTATTCTTCTTACTCATTGGTTTAGAAGTAAAGCGTGAGTTATTAGAGGGCGCCCTTTCTACTGCGGCTAAAGCATCTTTACCTACATTCGCTGCAATTGGCGGTATGGTTTTCCCTGCGCTGTTTTATTTGATGTTTAATTATTCAGATCCTGAGACGCAAGTCGGTTGGGCGATTCCTGCAGCAACAGATATTGCTTTTGCTTTGGGGATCATGGCGTTATTAGGTAATCGTGTACCTGTGGCATTAAAAGTGTTTTTACTTGCCCTGGCTATTATTGATGACCTAGGTGTAATTGTCATTATTGCTTTATTCTACAGTGCAGATTTATCAATCATCAGTTTAGTGGTGGCCGCGATTGCAATTACCTTTATGGTTGCACTCAATCGTAAAGGGGTCTCATCATTAACGCCATATGGACTATTAGGCTTAATCTTGTGGATAGCTGTGCTCAAGTCGGGTGTGCATGCAACCTTGGCTGGCGTTATTATCGCATTTTGTATTCCACTCAGAGCAAAAGATGGTTCATCTCCCTCTGAACATTTAGAGCATAGTTTACACCCGTGGAGCACCTTTTTGATTCTACCTGTGTTCGCGTTTGCTAATGCTGGATTGTCCCTTGCTAATATGACTTTCGCCTCTTTTGGTGAACCTATCACAATCGGTATTATTTTAGGTTTACTACTGGGTAAACCAATAGGGGTCATGCTGTTTAGTTACTTAGCCGTTAAATTGAAATGGGCTGAGTTACCGCCTGGAGTAAGCTGGGGGCAAATTGCGCCGGTGGCTGCCATGTGTGGTATCGGTTTTACCATGTCAGTCTTTATCGCATCACTGGCATTTGAAAGTGCTCCAGCAGCTTTTGGTGATTATGCAAGGCTTGGGATTTTGACTGGTTCATTCTTTGCTGCTGTTATTGGTTACTTCTGGTTAGATAAGGTTTTACCAAAACAAGGGGCAAAATAATGAACAAACTGTCAATGGTTGCTTTGATTGCAGGTGTTAGTGTGTTTGCTTTACCCGCTAAATCGGAATCTTTTAATGTATGTTTATTAGATGCAAATAGCCAAACTTGCCAGGCATATCTTGAAGGTATTGTTGATGGTGCAATGATGTATCGTATTGATAAAGCAAACAATTTTTCGGGCAATGACTATGAGTCTCGTGCTCTTAAATATCGTGCGGGGAAACGTTATCAAAAAGCCAATAGCAAGTATTGTTCAACCCATGAACCTGTAAAAGCGGATATTGTTGCAGTGTTAGTTGAGCAAGTATCAATAAATAACGTAGCTAATAGCGATGATTTAGAGTTAGTGATTAACTCGTTGTTGGATTGCAGTTTAAAAAAGTAACTTGATGACTTATCTAAAATCGCTCACAGTGTTGAGCGATTTTTTTTGGCATAATTATGCAATTAGTCATTAAGGTGATCAGTAACAAGAGTAAAGTTCATAATTAATGATATGATTATTCTTCGTTTTGTTGATGGCAAGCCTATTGATAACAAGCCTACTTTTAGGTTCCTAGAATTGGTCTTTAGGTGTTGCATTGGTCATCATTTATTTTAGGTTAATTCCCTATGCAGCATCTTAATTATAATCACCTTTACTATTTTTGGATGGTGAAACGCAAAGGCTCAGTGACTAAAGCCGCTGAAGCGTTGTGCTTAACTCCACAGACTATTACAGGTCAAATTCGCTTATTAGAAGAACGGCTAAATGGCTCACTTTTCAAGCGAGTTGGTAGAGGGCTTGAGGCGACTGAATTAGGCGAATTAGTTTTTCGTTATGCAGACAAAATGTATAACTTAAGCTACGAAATGCTTGATCTTCTAAATTACCAGCAAGATGATTCGGTGTTGTTTGAAGTAGGTATTGCAGATGCATTATCTAAAGCGTTAGTCAGTAGGGTGTTACTGACTGTACTCCCCCATGATGGTTCAATGCATTTAGCTTGTTACGAGTCGACACATGAAAGCTTAATCGAGCGATTACGTGAGCACAAGCTTGATATGATTTTGTCTGATTGCGCTGGCGAATCGTTAAAATACAGTGATATTTTATCTAAAAAATTAGGTGAATGCGGTGTTAGTTTTTTTTGTGCTCATCCATTAGCCGCAGAGTTTCCAGCCTGTTTAGAGCAAGAAAAATTACTTATTCCAGGCATTCGAACCTCACTTGGTCAACAGTTACATCGTTGGTTCGCTGAAAAAAATCTTAATGTGAGTATATTGGGGGAATTTGATGATGCCGCAATGATGAAAGCTTTTGGTTATTTCAAACGGGGTATTTTTGTCGCACCGTCGATATATCGTCATGATATACTGTCGCAAGGAATGGTTTTGCTGGGTGAAACCACCGATATAAAAGAAGAATATCATGTCATGTTTGCTGAGCGGATGATTCAACATCCAGCAGTGAAATTGCTACTAGAAACTGACTTTACTGAATTGTTTGCGGGTAATGATCAACAAGTGCAAGATTTTGATAATCGCTTAGGATTAGCTGACTAACCTACTATAAAAGGTTAATAGAATTATCGCAGGAGTATCGCGTTGGAATTAATGAATATTGCCAGAGTGCGTTGGGCTTGTCGCCGTGGAATGTTAGAGCTTGATGTCTTGTTTCAACCTTTTGTAGAAGCACACTATGAAGGGATGAGTGTTAAAGATAAGCAAACCTTCATTCGCTTACTAGAATGTGAAGATCCCGAGTTATTTGCGTGGTTTATGGGACATGAACAATGTCCTGATGCTGATTTAGCTGCAATGATAGTTAAAGTTCGTGGACGAGCAGCACCTTAATCACAGTGACAGAAGTGCTGGCTCAAGCATTTTTGTGCTGAGTGCTTCTGTTAACCAATACCTGAGTTTAGTAATGGCGTTCGCTGTTATTTTTAGTAGTTTTATTGCTTGGCCTCCGTTATCTTCCTGGTTGATCTCTTGTATTTTTTATCTCTTACTTTTGATTACTTTTAGCATATTTATCAAAGTATTATTTATGATTCGTAATTGGCAGTGTCGTTTTAGTTTAAACAAAGATGGTCATGGAATATTAAATGCGGCGGATGCTTTTCACTTTGCTAAACGACCTTTTATTAGTCCGTTTATCTGTATCTTATATATTGAGTTTGAAGATAAATATCGGGATAGTATTTGGGTTTGGTCTGACATGCTTAACGATAGCCAGTATCGGCTATTGTGCCGCTTAGCTAATCACGTTAGATGAAATTTAATGGTAGCGATTAAAAAAAGCCAACATTTCGATGTTGGCTTGATTTAAGTCATTTAGTTCTCATTTTAAGTACTAACATGGCGACTAGTTGGGTTGTAAAATGGTCGGTTGTGGCGAATCAATTTGCTCTGGGTAGTCAAGATTATAATGCAAGCCACGGCTTTCTTTGCGTGCCATCGCACAGCGAATAATCAGCTCTGCCACTTGAACTAGGTTACGTAATTCAAGCAAATTGTTACTGACTCTGAAGTGAGAGTAATACTCTTGAATTTCTTGTTGCAGCATCATACACCGGCGTAATGCCCGCTCTAAACGCTTATCTGTCCTTACAATGCCAACGTAATCCCACATAAATAGTCTTAGTTCATGCCAGTTATGAGCAATGACCACTTCTTCATCAGAATTTGAGACCTTACTTTCATCCCAGTGTGGCACCTGAGTTGGCATAGTAATTTTATGTAGCTGACTTTCAATATCTTGGGCTGCTGCTCTAGCAAATACCAAACATTCTAATAATGAATTACTAGCAAGACGATTCGCGCCGTGAAGTCCGGTATAAGCCACTTCGCCGATAGCATATAATCCATTAAGATCGGTTTGGCCATGCAGATCTGTCATTATGCCGCCACAAGTGTAATGGGCAGCGGGCACGGCTGGGATCGGGCTTTTGGTCATGTCGATACCCAGTTCCATACAGCGCTGATAAATTGTCGGGAAATGTTTAATAATAAAATCAGCGGGTTTATGACTTATGTCTAAGTAAACACAATCTGAACCTAAACGTTTCATCTCATAATCAATTGCTCTGGCGACAATATCACGCGGCGCAAGTTCGGCTCGCTCATCAAAATCAGGCATGAAACGACTGCCATCAGGGCGACGTAAATAGGCTCCTTCACCCCGCAGCGCTTCGGTCAATAAGAAGTTTTTAGCATCAGCATGGTAAAGACATGTTGGATGAAATTGATTAAATTCCATATTGGCCACACGACAACCTGCTCGCCATGCCATTGCAATTCCATCGCCACTGGCGATATCGGGATTAGACGTATATTGATAGACCTTTGAGCTACCACCAGTTGCTAAGGCAACAAATTTAGCTGTTATGGTTTCAACTTGTTCTTTGTCACGATTCCAAACGTAAGCGCCTAAAACACGATTACCTGGGCGGTTTAATTTTCGCGTTGTAATTAAATCAATGGCATTATAGCGTTCTAATACCTGAATGTTAGGGTGGTTAAGTGCGCGCTCTTGTAAGGTGGTTTGTACTGCTTTGCCGGTCGCATCAGCAGAGTGCAAAATGCGGCGGTGGCTATGGCCACCTTCACGGGTTAAATGATATGGTGCATCATCATTATCACCGTGATTTTCTTCTTTATCGAATGCTACGCCGCAGTCGATAAGCCATTGCATTGATGCTTTAGCGTTTTCAGCTGTAAAGGTGACCACGTTTTTATCACATAAGCCAGCGCCTGCGATAAGAGTGTCATTGACGTGCGATTCAATGGTGTCGTCTTCATCAAATACAGATGCGATGCCACCTTGAGCATATAAAGTTGAACCTTCAGCTAAAGGGCCCTTGGAAAGCAAGATTACGCTAGATTTTTCGGCTAAGTGAAGTGCTAACGTGAGCCCTGCAGCGCCACTGCCTATCACCAAAATGTCAGATTGGTATTCAACTGCTTGTGTCATCGGGTATTATGGGTCATCAAATGGTGATGATATGGTAAATCAAAACACAATTATTGGGTACATTTACTCTTAATTGAAACTATTTATTTTGTGTATTTATTGAGCAGTTGCTAGGTAAATTAATTTTTTTTTATATTTCATCGAACTTTTTTCATAAAGCTCAGTCTACATATGTATACAAGATTCGAGCGACTGAATATCAGTGATATAGATTTAGGAGTAGTCGGCTCGGATGAGTGGACAATATAGTGATCAACAACTCGTTGAGCGTGTACAACAAGGTGATAAAAACGCATTTAATCTATTGGTGATGAAGTACCAGAATAAGGTGATGAGCCTTATAGGAAGGTATGTTCGAAACCAAGCTGATGTAGCAGATGTTACCCAAGAAGCGTTTATTAAAGCATACCGGGCATTAGCCAATTTTCGTGGTGAAAGTGCTTTTTACACATGGTTGTACCGAATTGCAGTGAATACGGCAAAAAATCATCTTACATCGCAAGGCCGTAAGGCGCCTGCAAATGATGTAGATGTCGAAGATGCAGAATATTATGAAGGCAGTGATGCGTTAAAAGAATTTGCGTCTCCGGAGCGGTTATTAATGAAAGATCAAATGAGTAAAGTGATCTTCGATACCCTAGATACATTGCCAGAAGAATTAAAGATGGCTATATCATTACGTGAACTTGATGGTATGAGTTACGAAGATATTGCTAATATTATGGATTGTCCCGTTGGTACGGTTAGATCACGAATATTTCGTGCTCGAGAAGCAATCGACAAACAGCTCCAGCCTCTACTGGATCAATCTTAGCCTTTATCAAGATAGGTGAAAAATGGTTAAATCAAGTCAAGAGTGGGTATCTGCAGCAGTAGATGGTGAAGTTGATGAGCAAACATTGGCTCAACTTTCCTCTGATGTAGATTCACATGATGAGTGGCATCGTTATCATATGATAGGCGATACAATGCGTGGCGAATTGCCCGCAGCCATCGACTTAGATATTACAGCAAGTATTGCAGCTGCTATTGATTTGGAGCCAACAATTGTAGCTCCACAAGTTAAAGCTAAAGATAATATTGCAACAACACAGCCGCAATCTAGGAATAATGTTGTTTCATTATTCAAGCAGTTTGGTCAATATGCTATTGCTGCCAGTGTCGCTTTAGTCGCGATTATTGGGGTGCAAACCTATAACCTTGATCAAGATGTCGAGGACCCATTACCTGTATTTAATACTCGTCCTCTTGTTGGTACCGTGTCACCGGTGAGTCTGCAAACTGGCCCAGTGGCTAATCAGCAAGGCTTTACAAACGAGCAAGTGGTTGAACAACGTCGTCGTATTAATGCGTATATTCAAGATCATATGCTACAACAACGGTTAAATAACGGCCTTGAAGTTGAAGATCAAAACTTCTCAGATTTGCCATTAAACCAATAGTTGTCATTCTTTGTTCAGCAATGGTCTAATAGATCATTGCTGTTTTACTTTTAGGAGTTAGCTTGCGCCTTTTCCTGCTAGCACTGTTAATCATTTCCCCGTTTAGTCATGCTGATGAATTGTCGGCAAAAGATTGGCTTGTTAATATGAGTCAAGCTTTGCAAAATAAGCAATTCAAAGCATCAATTATTCAAATTCAAGCTGATCATGTTCGTCCATTGGTTTACCTACAAGGCCATGTGGAAGGGCAACAAGTTGCTTATTTGGAATATCTAAACGGACCACCTAAAAATGCGGTAAAAGTTGCCAATACAGTGACTTTTTTAGAGCATGATCAACCTCCATATAGTGTAGCCTCTAATCGTATTCAGGGTGTTTGGCCCAGATCGTTATCGGGAGATATCAGCAAATTAGAACAAGGTTACCAATTTGTGTTAGGTGGTCGCAGTCGTATTGCTGGTCGTCCCGGGCAGATGGTGCGTTTTATTGCTAAAGACGAATATCGATATGATGCACAAATATGGCTAGATTTAGACACCTTCTTACCCTTACGTTATGACACCATTAATCGCGAAAAACAATTACTTGAACAAACCATGGTTGTTGAGTTAATTGAATTAAGCGAGCCTGCCAGTATTTTAATTGAAGCCACCAAGCATGATTGGCCTGATGTGATAGTGCAAGCAGATCGTAAAGATGCCCAAGATTGGCAGTTTACTTGGTTACCAGAGGGGTTTGATGTCGTTGTTAAAGATAACCATCGTTTGATAGGTATTCATGAACCCGTCGAATATATCGCTTTAACAGATGGCCTTGCTCATATTTCAGTTTATGTTGCGCGTGCACCAGAACAACCTATGCCAGAAGAGTTAATGACTCGAAATGGGCTATCTATGGTGGTTGAAAAGGTCGGAAGTGCAGAAGTTGTTGCGCTAGGTAAAGTGCCGATCCAAACTTTACAGCGGATTGCCAAAAGTCTTGCGTTAAAATAGACTTTATTAACTCTCTTTTTATTGAATTATTATTATGTCTGAACAACCATTGAACGCTCAGTCAACCACAAGCCCTTTACTTGAAGAGCTTGCGCGAGTGGTTGAACACAAGGATGGCTGGGTAATGGTTGAAGTTGAGCTTAAAAGTGCCTGTAACCATTGCTCTAATAGTGATAATTGTGGCACATCTGCAGTAGCCAAAGCTTTTTCCGTTAAAACTCAACGTTTTTCTATCGCCAGTGATAACGCATTTCAAGTTGGCGATATGCTGAAACTTGGCTTACCTGAAAGCGTCATTTTACAAGCTGCAGCCTTGGTCTATTTGTTACCTTTGATTGGGCTATTTGTATTTGCTGCCTTGGGGCATTTTCTTGGTTTGGGCTTAGATATTGATACCAATATCAGTGCGATTATGATGTCATTTGTTGGTGGTTATCTAGCTTGGCGTTTGGGAAAGCATTTTGCGTTTAAGATTGAAGATAATGCCCAGCCAATTATCATCTCTAATCTTGGTCAACAAGTAGATTTAGCCATTAAAGTTTAATTTGTATTAATTAGCCGCTAAATTGCAGCTTAGGCAATACTATTTCATAGGCAGCGTACTTAAAAGTCTATAAATTTGTGCGATTAGGTTTTGATAAACGCGTTCACTTTGCTATTTTTATCGCTTGTTTTAGTGAACCATGATGAATCTGATTGGTATTAGCACCCTAATCAGGTACAATTTGCCACCTTATTTTTCATCCATTTTTAGTAGTAGTCATCGCAGCATAATGAAACATATTAGAAACTTCTCGATTATTGCCCATATTGACCATGGTAAATCCACTCTGTCTGATCGCTTGATCCAGGTCTGTGGCGGTTTAGCTGACCGTGAAATGGCTGCGCAGGTTCTTGATTCAATGGACATTGAACGTGAGCGTGGCATTACTATTAAAGCGCAAAGTGTGACATTGGACTACCATGCCAAAGACGGTAACACCTATCAATTAAACTTTATTGATACCCCAGGTCATGTTGACTTCTCATATGAAGTATCACGTTCACTTGCCGCTTGTGAAGGCGCGTTATTAGTGGTGGATGCTGGTCAAGGTGTGGAAGCGCAGACGTTAGCAAACTGTTATACAGCATTAGAAATGAACTTGGACGTGGTGCCAATTTTAAACAAAATTGATTTACCTCAAGCTGAACCAGAGCGTGTTGCTGCTGAGATTGAAGATATTGTTGGTATTGAAGCCAAGGATGCGGTTCGCTGTTCAGCTAAAACTGGTCTTGGTGTTGAAGACGTATTAGAAGAAATTGTCGCTAAAATTCCGCCACCAGAAGGTGATGAGAACGCACCGTTACAAGCATTGATTATCGACTCTTGGTTTGATGCATATTTAGGTGTGGTATCACTTGTTCGTATTAAGCACGGTGTGCTGAAAAAGGGCGAAAAGTTCAAAGTGATGTCAACAGGTCAAAATTACAATGCTGATCGCGTTGGTATTTTTACGCCTAAGCAAGTTGATAAAGCTGAACTTCGTGCTGGTGAAGTAGGTTATGTTATTTCTGGCATCAAAGAGATCCATGGTGCACCTGTGGGTGACACATTAACCCATGCTAAGCATGGGGCGGATAAGCCATTACCAGGCTTCAAAAAGGTCACGCCTCAGGTTTATGCCGGTGTATTCCCTATTTCTACTGACGAATATGAAAACTTCCGTGACGCGTTAAACAAATTATCGCTAAACGACGCATCTTTATTTTTCGAGCCAGAAACATCAAGCGCACTAGGTTTTGGTTTCCGCATTGGGTACCTTGGCTTACTTCACATGGAAATTATACAAGAGCGATTAGAGCGTGAATATGATCTTGATTTAATTACCACTGCGCCAACCGTGGTGTATGAAGTTGAGATGACTAACGGCGATGTGATTTATGTTGATAACCCATCAGATTTACCCGCTTTAAATAATATCGCAGAAATCCGTGAGCCGATTGTTGAAGCTAATATATTAGTGCCAAAAGAATACCTAGGTAATGTGATTACTTTATGTATTGATAAACGTGGTTCGCAAACCAACATGGTTTACCACGGTAATCAAGTAGCGGTAACTTATCACTTACCTATGGGTGAAGTGGTAATGGATTTCTTTGATCGTCTAAAGTCGACCACTCGTGGTTATGCTTCATTAGAATATAACTTTATTCGTTTTGATCCTGCAGATATGGTTCGCTTAGATATCTTAATTAATGGTGACCGCGTTGATGCATTGGCGATGATTATTCACCGCAGTAATATTCGTCATCGTGGATTGGCATTAGTGGATAAGATGAAAGAGCTTATTCCAAGGCAGATGTTTGATATCGCGATTCAAGCCGCAATTGGCAGTCAAATTGTGGCTCGCTCTACCATTAAAGCTTTACGTAAAGACGTAACGGCTAAGTGTTATGGTGGTGACGTATCGCGTAAGAAAAAGCTGCTGAACAAGCAGAAAGAAGGTAAAAAACGCATGAAGCAAGTTGGTAACGTTGAAGTGCCTCAAGAAGCATTTTTAGCGGTATTGAAGTTAAATGATTAATCATAATTAACTAAAATGCTTCACTTATAACGCCGCTTTTAGCGGCGTTATCGTTATACTCGAAAACTTCAAGCGTTGTAGGATACAACTTTGAAGTGTTAAATATATAAAATCTCAATGACTAGCTAAATATCAGCGGCAAATCTGACGCTTTTAGTTGCTGATAAAATGGGGTTTAACGTGTCAGATTAATTTAGGAGTTTCATTAGAAATGGCAGCGCATTTTTCTCTTATTCTTGTTCTTGTCACCCTTATAAGTGGACTTATTTGGTTGATTGATGTGGTTTTTTTTGCTCCTAAGCGAGCAGAGAAATTAGCCCTCGCGCAAGCCGGTTCAGAAAAGCTGACTGACGAAGCAATTGAAAAAATTATTCGTGAACCTGTAGTCGTCGAAACCGCACATTCGATATTTCCCGTTATCGCCTTTGTGATGATTTTGCGCTCTTTTATTTATGAGCCATTTCAAATCCCATCAGGCTCAATGATGCCGACGCTATTAGTGGGCGATTTTATTCTAGTTGAAAAGTTTAGTTATGGTTTACGTGACCCTGTTTGGCGCACTAAATTAATTGAAACTGGTGAGCCTGAGCGTGGTGATGTGTTTGTATTTAAGTATCCTGAAAATCCGAAAATTGACTACATTAAAAGAGTCGTAGGTTTACCCGGTGATAAAGTCATTTATCGCAATAAGCAGCTATCCGTTCAGCCTAAATGTACGGCGACGAATGAATGTCCGGAGCCGATTGTTATCAAGCATACTGAAATTAATCGTGGCCAATTTACTCAAGACCGAACGCCGTTGATTCGCTATACTGAAAACTTAGGCGATGTTGAACATGACATCTTAGTTAATCCATCGCGTCCTGATTTTAGTCAGCATTTTTATCAACAAGCCGGAACACAAACCGGTGAGTTTATCGTACCAGAAGGACAATACTTCGCGATGGGTGATAACCGTGATAACAGTACTGACAGTCGCTTTTGGGGGTTTGTACCTGAAGAAAACTTAGTCGGTAAAGCTGTCGCCATTTGGATAAGTTTTGAGTTTGATCGTACCCCTAATGATTTTTTACCTACTTGGGTACCAACTGGTGTGCGTTTTGAGCGTGTAGGTGGAATTAAGTAATGATGGAACCGATTAAAAATTTACCGCGCTTATGCCGAACTTTGGGCTATGAATTTAAAAACATTGAGTTACTCACGCAAGCTTTAACCCACCGCAGTGCTGCTAATAAGCATAATGAGAGGTTAGAGTTTTTAGGTGATTCGATTTTATCAATCGTGATTTCTGATGCGTTATATCATCAGTTTCCTAAAGCCACAGAAGGCGACTTAAGCCGCATGCGCGCGACTTTAGTAAAAGGTGATACCTTAACTCTTATCGCCAAAGAATTTAAATTAGGCGATTATCTTTTTTTAGGTCCTGGTGAGCTTAAAAGCGGTGGTTTTCGTCGTGAGTCCATTCTAGCGGATGCGGTTGAGGCTATCATTGGCGCTGTTTACCTTGATGCCAATATTGAAGCCTGTCGAACCTTACTATTAAACTGGTATGGGAAACGCTTAGAAACCATTAAACCCGGCATTAATCAAAAAGATCCTAAAACCATTTTACAAGAGCACTTACAAGGTTTTAAAAAACCTTTACCTGAATATGAGGTCGTAAAAGTTGAGGGTGAAGCCCATGATCAAACTTTTACTGTTGAGTGTAGCATCGCTGATTTGCCTAACGTTGTGATTGGCGTAGCCAGTTCTAGAAGAAAAGCTGAACAGCTTGCCGCCGCTCAGATATTGGAGTTACTTAAGAAATGACCAAAAAAACTGACTTGCCACAAACACAAGCTAATCAAGAGCCTAGCTTAGATGAATTATTGGCAAGAATGAATCAAGCCGCGCCGCAAGCCACCGCTCAATATGATGTGACTTACTGCGGTATGGTTGCTATTGTTGGTCGCCCCAATGTGGGTAAGTCGACTTTGCTTAATAAGTTATTAGGCCAAAAAGTCAGTATCACTTCTAAAAAGCCGCAAACAACTCGTCATCGGATCATGGGGATCCATACGGACGAAGCGAGACAAATTGTATTTATCGATACTCCGGGTCTCCATATCGAAGAGAAACGTGCCATTAACCGTTTAATGAACCGTGCTGCTGCAAGTTCTTTGGCCGATGTTTCTATGGTTGTGTTTGTCGTCGATGGCATGACATGGACCGCTGATGATGAGATGGTGCTGCAAAAATTAAAGCATCGAAATGATGATCGTAAAATTGTCTTAGCGATCAACAAAGTTGACAATATTAAAGATAAAGAAGCGTTGTTTCCTTATTTACAGCAATTAGGGCAAAAATTCGATTTTGATGAAATATTGCCAATTTCAGCTAATAAAGGCACCAATGTTCAGCGCATTTTAGAATTAGCACAAAGCTCATTACCTGAGGCGCCATTTTATTTTCCTGAAGATTATGTGACCGACCGCTCACAGCGTTTTATGGCATCAGAGATTGTCCGTGAAAAGTTAATGCGCTTTCTAGGTGATGAGTTACCCTACGATTGCACTGTTGAAATTGAACAATTTAAAATGATGGAAAACGGTGTTTATCAAATTAATGCATTAATTTTGGTTGAGCGTGATGGCCAAAAACGCATGGTAATTGGTAACAAAGGTGAGCGTATTCGTACCATTGCTACCCAAGCTCGCTTAGATATGGAAACCTTATTTGATAATAAAGTTTTCCTCGAAATTTGGGTCAAAGTTAAATCGGGTTGGGCTGATGATGAACGCGCTTTACGCAGCTTAGGTTACGGTGAAGATTAAAAGTAACTAAAATAATGCCTAGCATGTCGAATAAAGGATTGATTGATGCATAACCACTTTTCATTAATGCGATAGAAAGATAATGAGCAATATGAAACGTGGTTATGTATTACACCATCGCCCCTATCGAGAATCTAGCGTTATCGTAAATCTTATTATTGACGGTGTTGGCCGTGTTGATGCCATTACACGATTAGGCAACGGGAAACGTTCTATCAAATCGATTGTACAGCCATTCCAACCGCTAATTATTCAATTTAGTGCCCAATCTGAAGCTAAAAATTTATCTTTAAAAACCGTCACTCACATCGAGCCTGCATCACCACCAATTCCATTAACGGGTAATAGTTTATATTCTGGTTTTTATCTTAATGAGCTGTTGGTGCGTTTATTAAGTGTAGATCACCAAGCTGATAGCCTATTTTTAGCTTATCACCGCGCATTGATGTCACTCGCTGAGTCATTTTGTTCTAGTCATTTACGTTATTTTGAAAAAGCGCTATTACTTGAGCTTGGTGCTTTACCGTCTTTGCAATATGACTGTGATGGCAATACTATTGAAGCACTAAATTTTTACCGCTTAGTGGCAGATAGTGGATTTATTCCAGTACTTCAGCAATCTATTGGCCATTTTAGTCATGGTAAAAGTGTCGTGCCAGGAGCGATGCTGATCCAGTTGCATCAACACGACTTACAAGCAGAATATTTAAATTCCGCAAAAGGCTTAATGCGCTTCTTATTAAAGCCACTACTGGGAAGTAAACCACTATTAAGCAGACAATTATTTGTTAAATAATGTCGAAATCCCGCGCTTTGCCGATTACAATGACCAGCAATAACAATCCTACTCTTATCCCGCTGTTAAGGAATTTATCGTGAGCGCCATTTTATTAGGTATAAATATCGATCATATTGCCACCCTACGTCAGGCTCGTGGCACAAATTACCCAGATCCTGTTCACGCTGCCGCGGTTGCTGAACATGCAGGAGCAGATGGCATTACCATTCACTTGCGAGAAGATCGCCGTCATATCCAAGATAGAGATGTTTATCTACTGGCTAAAACACTAAAAACGCGGATGAATTTTGAGTTTGCTGTTACCGAAGAAATGATTGCTATCGCGTGTGATGTTAAACCCGCTTATGCCTGTTTAGTGCCTGAAAAGCGTGAAGAATTAACCACAGAAGGTGGACTAGATGTAGCTGGGCAACTCGAAAAAATTACTTCTGCAGTAAAGCGCTTGGCAGCGCAAGGGATTAAGGTGTCATTATTTATTGATGCGGACAAAGCCCAAATTGATGCTGCAGTCGCCTCTGGTGCCCCATATATTGAGATCCACACGGGTTGCTATGCTGATGCGCATACAGATGCCGAGCAAGCGGCAGAATTAGCGCGAATTACTGAAATGGCAAAGTATGCTCATAGTCAGGGTTTAGTCGTTAATGCAGGGCATGGTTTGCATTACCATAACGTCAAGCCTATCGCCGCTATCCCTGAGTTATATGAATTAAACATTGGTCATGCCGTTATTGCTAGGGCTGCGATTGATGGTTTAGAGACGGCTGTACGAGACATGAAGAAGTTAATGTTAGAAGGTCGTAGAGGCGAGTAATGGCAATTGTTGGCCTTGGTACTGATATTGTTGAAATATCTCGTATTAGCGAGCAACAAGCTCGCATAGGTGATAAGTTGGCAAAGCGGGTGTTAACGCCTGAAGAGTTTGCAGTTTACCAAGCGTCAAACCAAGGTGCACGTTACCTAGCAAAGCGTTTTGCTGCAAAAGAAGCTGCAGCTAAAGCCCTAGGCACAGGTATTGGTCGTGGTGTGTCGTTTCAGCATATTCATATTAGTAATAATGAATATGGTGCGCCCTTAATCCGTTTTACCGATGGCGCATTATCAAGGCTTGAGCAGCTTAAAGGTAAACAGGGATTTATTAGCATTGCAGACGAGCAGCATTACACGGTTGCCACCGTCATATTGGAAGGTTAGTAACTTTCCTATTCAAATCATAGGCGCCTAGGCGCCTTTTTTATTTCTAGGAATAATTAAACCAATTGTAATAAATAATTGATCGCCCTAGCTTGTTAAAACGCGCGATAATAGCGTTAATTTTTTGATTGTAAAATAAATGCTTATCGAAAAAATCTGCCTTGTTTGCAAGTGTTTTTCCTACGCTATTTTTGATCACTTATTTATCGTGATTAGGATAAAACCTTTAATTAGACTTTTTTATTTAGAGTAGTTACGCTAGATTAACAAAATAACAACAACATCTTTAAAATAAGATCAACAAGAGAAAGAGAATCGTTATGAAATCAGCCGTTGAACAATTATCGACTTACAAAAGTGTCCATCTCAACCCTAAGAATATTCGTACTCATTTTTTTGGCGTACCTATGATTATTTGGTCAGTTTTTGTGATGTTAGCCACAATCAGGTTTGAGGTGGCAGGTTTGCCATTAAGTAGTGCAATTGTGCTTATGTTAATTTCGCTAGCATATTATTATAAGCTCCATGTGCGTTTAGCCTTAGGACTAACAATATTTATCATCCCAGTATTCTATACCGCCAATATTGTTGCTCTATCTGATTATCCTTTTGCAATAGCCATTACGACCTTTGTTGTGGGTTGGATTATTCAATTTATCGGCCATAAATATGAGAAAGCCAAGCCAGCTTTTATAGATGATTTGAATCAGTTATTGATTGGTCCTTTTTTCTTAATGGCAGAGTTGTATTTTATGTTTGGTTGGGAAAAACAGTTAGATGCACAAATTACACCGATTGCCAGAGATAAAAGAAGAGCGCTAGAAGCTGCAAAACGTACTGCTTAACCCCATTCATTTTCTTCATTAAAAAAGGCGCTAAGCGCCTTTTTTAATGAAGAAAATTTAACTTATCGTAGAGTGTTAATCATCTTCAGTATCATTTGTGCTTGGTAATGAATTAGGCATAATACGCACTGATTTAATCATGTTATCAGCGACTTCAATCACTTCAATATGATAATCCGCTAAGCGTAAGCTGGTGTTGGCGACTGGAATATCTTCAAGATACTCAATAATCAAGCCGTTTAGGGTTTTAGGACCATCGGTAGGAAAATCCCATTTCATTTCTTTATTTAAGTCACGGATGTTAATTGTGGCATCAATGAGAAAACTACCATCTTGTTGCACATTAATATCCTCACTTGGCGTTGTGATCATTGAGGTCGTAAAGTCTCCGACTATCTCTTCCAAAATATCTTCAAGTGTGACTAAACCTTGTATGTCACCATATTCATCAACAACAATACCAATACGTTCTTTATTTTGCTGGAAATTGGCTAACTGAACATTTAACGGCGTGCCTTCAGGGATAAAATATATTTCCTTCACTGCACGTAGTAATGACGATTTACTGAATTGCTCTTTTGATTGTAAACGCAGCGCATCGCGTAAGTGAATGAAACCGACTACATCATCAATGTTGTCGCGATACACAAGTACCCGAGTATGTGGGCTTTGGGTCACTTGCTTATTAATCAGTTTGAAATCATCGTTAACATTGATTGCGTAAATATCTGAACGTGCAATCATAATATCCTCAACCGTCACCTTTTCTAAATCTAAAATAGACAACAACATTTCTTGGTGACGTTGTGGAATTAATGCTCCGGCTTCATGAACGACAGTTCGAAGTTCTTCCTGACTTAAAGCATCGTTCGTTTGCACCGATTTTATGCCTAATAAACGCAAAAAGCCTGAAGTGATAATATTCAGTCCCTTTACCAAAGGTAATAGAAGTAATAGTAACCACTTTAAAAGTAGACTTGACGGAAAGGCTATACGTTCAGGATGTAGCGCGGCATAAGTTTTTGGTGTCACTTCGGCAAATATCAAAATTATCACGGTGAGTACACCGGTAGTAATAGCGATACTCGCGGCTTCATCAATATTGTATTGGGTTAATACGCGCATCCCTATAATCGTTGCGATAGAAGAGGCCAAAATATTAACTAAGTTGTTGCCTATGAGGATTAAACCAATCAATCGATCGGGTCTATCGAGCATTTTTAATGCTCTTTTAGCTCCCTTGTGCCCATTGCCTGCTAAGTGGCGTAAGCGATAGCGGTTTAGGGTCATCATGGCGGTTTCTGAGCCAGAAAAATAAGCTGAAATCAGAATTAAAACCAAAAGAAAAATCAGGAGTGCGCTGGTTGATATAGCGTCCAAAGATGGGGCTCCGTTGTAACTAGTGAACTGGAGAGTAAGCCAGTATTTGTGTGATTAAGTTAGACATTATTAATGACCTGCGAAAAGAGTCAAGTCAGTTTAGTTTAATTCGTTTAACAACCAGAAGATAAAAATAAAATATAGCGATATCTTTTGATAACAATTAGGAATAAAAAAAGGCAAAGTAATACTTAATTTGCCTTTTAAAATAATATCTTATGATTAGGTTAATATGAGTTCTTTAACGATTCTGGCCCCAAAATAACCTAACGATAATAAGGTTGCGCCAGATAAGCTATAAATAACTGCCGTTCTAATTCGACAACCAATAGTGAAGTGTTGCCATAACATGGCTCCGTAAACTACCCAAGCCGCGATAGATAAAATGGCTTTATGCCCTTTACCATCAGCAAACATATCCTCTAAGAACACAAATCCAGTAATTAACGATAAACTAAGTAAGAAGAAACCAATCAAAATCAGGTGGTATAGCTGCCGTTCTACCGTCATCAAAGGCGGCATAGCAGGGCTCATGATCATCTTTTTATCTTTGAGCTTCTTTTGGATTAACCATAATTGTATGGCATACAAAGCGGCAATCATTAATGCGCTGTATGCCATTAACGATAACACCACATGAGCTAAAATTTCAGGATGTAATTCAAAGTGGGTGATGTACTGTGGTGGTAATAGCCATAGCAAAGCAACTGAGATAATCGAGAAAGCATAAATAACCGGTAAAATTACTACCACTTTTAAGCGTGGTAATGTCACAGTAAAAGAGAATGCAATAATCCAATTGACTAACGAAATTACATTGGTAAGGCTAAAATTTTGTCCTTCAGCAGTAAATATGGATGCAGATAGCAAAAACGCATGCATTACCACACCTAAACCTGAAAACAACATAACCATTTTGCGATTAGGTCCATCAGCATGAAATAGCCTACTGGTAACTAATACCAAAGCGATACAGTAAAACAACATAGCTGAAGCTGAAAAAATAACCATCTAATTTAAACCTATTAAGTTGTTTGTGCTCGTGTTGTAAAAGCTATTACCGTAATGAGTACGATGCTAAATGAATCACACGCTAATCTTTTACTAAGATTAACATGAACCGCCCTAATATGGTCAGTGACCTATTACGCAAAATTTAACAGTATCTTAGTGTTAGCGCCAAATTATTTACTTTATTTTTTTAACTGCCTGTTCTACGGGCGATCAAGTATCGTATTTGGGCGCTAGTTGGGTATAATAGCTTCCATTATATCGATTAGCGTAAATAAGAGCGGTTTAATGTTTGAGAATCTATCTGACAGATTGTCGCGAACACTAAAGAATATCAGTGGTCGTGGTCGATTAACTGAAGACAATATCAAAGAAACGTTACGTGAAGTCCGCATGGCTTTACTTGAAGCGGATGTTGCTTTACCAGTAGTACGAGAGTTCGTTAACAGCGTTAAAGAACGCGCTGTCGGTCAAGAAGTTTCAAAAAGTTTAAGTCCTGGACAAGCTTTTATTAAGATTGTTCAAAGTGAACTTGAACGCGCAATGGGCGAGGCTAATGAAGCTTTAAATCTTGCAGCCCAGCCGCCTGCCGTTATTATGATGGCAGGTTTACAAGGGGCGGGTAAAACCACTTCCGTTGCAAAACTGGGTAAACTGCTTCGTACGCGCCATAAAAAATCGGTACTAGTGGTGAGTGCCGACGTTTATCGTCCTGCTGCAATTAAACAGCTTGAAACATTAGCCACTGAAGTCGACGTTGAGTTTTTCCCATCTGACGTAAGTCAAAAGCCACTGGATATTGCTAAAGCTGCAATCAGCCATGCTAAGTTAAAGTTTATTGATGTTGTTATTGTCGATACCGCAGGTCGCCTGCATGTTGACGAAGCAATGATGGACGAAATTAAGCAGCTCCACGCTGAAGTTAACCCAGTTGAGACCTTGTTTGTTGTTGATGCAATGACAGGTCAAGATGCGGCGAATACCGCCAAAGCGTTTAATGAAGCTTTACCATTAACCGGTGTCATCTTGACCAAGGTTGATGGTGATGCGCGTGGTGGTGCCGCTTTATCGATTCGTAGTATAACAGGCAAACCTATTAAGTTCTTAGGTGTAGGTGAAAAAACCGATGCCTTGGAGCCGTTTCATCCCGATCGTATTGCATCACGTATTTTGGGCATGGGTGACGTATTGTCGCTTATTGAAGAAGTTGAACGCGGCGTTGATAAAGACAAAGCAATGAAGCTTGCTTCTAAAGTCAAAAAAGGAGGCAGCTTTGATCTTGAAGATTTCCGTGAGCAATTGCAGCAAATGAAAAACATGGGCGGCATGATGAGCATGATCGAGAAACTTCCCGGTGTAGGGCAATTGCCACCTGAGGCGCTAGCTCAAGTTCAAGATGGTAAAATGACTGGCCAAATGGAAGCTATTATCAATTCAATGACCGCTAAAGAACGCAAAAACCCTGATCTTATTAAAGGTTCTCGTAAACGCCGTATTGCTAATGGTTCAGGTACTCAGATTCAAGATGTGAATCGTTTATTAAAGCAGTTCACCCAAATGCAGAAGATGATGAAAAAAATGTCTGGCAAAGGTGGCATGAAAAAAATGATGCGCGGAATGAGCGGCATGTTGCCGCCAGGTATGAAGTTTCCTGGCCGCTAATATCATCAAAAATTAATTTATCACTCGGAAGTGACAACCTGATTTTTCTCGCAAACAAAATGGCGCTGTAAAAAACACCGCTTTTGGTTGCAATAGTTTCAAAGTCAGGTAAAATCTTCCGGCTTTCTTTCTGGGACCTTCGCGAACACGGGTTCCAGTTTTTATTTTTGCTTCTAGCAAATCATTAGAGGAATAAAACGCATGGTTACCATTCGTTTAGCTCGTGGCGGCGCAAAAAAGCGTCCATTTTATAATATCGTTGTTGCTGATAGCCGCAATGCTCGTGACGGTCGTTTCATCGAACGCGTTGGTTTTTTCAATCCTTTAGCTAAAGGCCAAGAAGAAACTTTACGTTTAGATTTAGACCGCGTTGACCATTGGGTAGCTACTGGCGCGGCAACATCTGAGCGTGTTGCTAAGTTAATCAAAGACGCACGTAAAGCTGCTGCTTAATTGCGTTTAGGTATAGATAGATGAGTAGTAACCAACAGCCAGTAGTACTGGGTAAATTAGGCTCTAGTCATGGCATTAAAGGTTGGCTAAAAATCACTGCCTATACCGATTCTGTTGAAGGCATTTTTGATTATTCTCCTTGGCTTATTTTTGACCAAGGACAATGGCGTGAAGTTAAAGTCAACCAGTGGCGTCCTCAAGGTAAAGCGGTTATCGCTGAACTTGAAGGAGTAACCACTCGGGAACAGGCGCAAATGCTCACAAATTGTGAGATTGCCATTCTGCCTGAGCAGATGAAAGAACTCGCTGATGATGAATTTTATCACCGTGATCTTATCGGTTGTGAAGTGACTAATAGTAACGGCTATAACATGGGGTTGTTGATCAGATCGTGGAAACAGGATCTAACGACGTACTTTTTGTTAAAGCTAACGCCAAAGATGCTTTTGGCAAAGCGGAACGTATGATCCCCTTTGTCCCTGAACAATTCATTTTGAAAGTGGATTTGCAAGGTAAACAGATATTAGTGGATTGGGATCCTGACTTCTAAGTCGAGGTACAACAAATGTGGTTAGGGGTAATAACCCTGTTTCCAGAGATGTTTCGTGCCGTTACAGACTTTGGGGTAACGGGTCGAGCCGTTAAAAACGGCCTGCTTGAGGTGCAAACGTGGAATCCTCGTGATTTCACCCATGATAGACATAACACGGTTGATGATCGCCCATACGGCGGTGGACCAGGTATGTTAATGATGGTGCAACCTTTACGTGATGCCATTCATGCTGCTAAAGCAGCAGCAGGTGACAGAGCGAAAGTGATTTATCTATCTCCTCAGGGACGCAAGCTGGATCAGCAAGGCGTGTCTGAGTTAGCTAAATCAGACAGTTTGATTTTGGTATGTGGTCGATACGAAGGTATTGATGAGCGTATTATTCAAACTGAAGTGGATGAAGAATGGTCAATTGGTGATTACGTGCTTTCGGGCGGAGAGTTGCCGGCAATGACCTTGATCGATTCAGTCGCGCGTTTGGTACCTGGGGTACTAGGCAAGCAAGCATCGGCAGAGCAAGACTCTTTCTCTGACGGTTTACTGGATTGTCCTCATTACACTCGCCCTGAAGTCTTAGATGGTTTGAATGTACCGGCAGTGTTGTTAAGCGGTGACCACGAAAAAATTAGACTCTGGCGGTTACAGCAAAGTATCGGAAGAACTTTTCTGCGACGACCAGAAATATTTGAAAATCTAGCTCTGACTGACGAACAAACAGTACTTTTAACACAGTTTGTAAACGAATTGGATATTACCAAATAGTCATCGCTTCAGTTAATTCTAGAACGGAGTAAGTTATGAACAACATCATTAAAATGCTCAACGATGAGCAAATGAAACAAGACGTACCTGAGTTTGGTGCTGGTGATACAGTAGTAGTTCAAGTACGCGTAAAAGAAGGTGATAAAGAGCGTCTTCAGGCTTTTGAAGGTGTGGTTATTGCTAAGCGTAACCGTGGTTTGCACTCTGCATTCACAGTACGCAAAATCTCTAATGGTGAAGGTGTTGAGCGTGCTTTCCAGACGCACAGCCCATTAATTGCTAGCATCGAAGTTAAGCGTCGCGGCCGTGTTCGTCGTGCTAAACTTTACTACTTACGTGAGCGTTCAGGTAAATCTGCACGTATCCGTGAAAAATTGGCAACTAAGTAATAGTTTTCAATTTAGTTTAAAAGATGCAGTGTTCGCACATAGACCCGCCGAAAGGCGGGTTTTTGTTTTATGGATTAAATTTTGAATAACTATTTGATCAAATCTGCAAAATAACACTTGATCTCAATCCAACACAAAGGCATAGTTACCTTACTATGTAATGGTGTAGCATTACGGTGTTACAGTAACTATTTAATTATAAATCAAGCTTGCTAACTTTAGCAGCTTAAACCAAAAGCGAGTCGATATCATGCAGCAAGATACTATCAATAACGTCCATATTAGTTCTGAGCAGGTGTTATCAACACCTGCTCAGCTTAAACAAGAATTACCGTTATCGGCTCATGCTTATCGCTATATTCTCAATGCTCGTAGAACCGTGGCTGACATTGTGCATAAATGTGATAATCGCGTGCTTGTGGTCACAGGCCCTTGTTCAATTCATGATATTGATGCAGCAAAAGAATATGCCTTAAAGCTGAAAAAGTTACATGATGAACTTAGTGATGAATTTTATATTTTGATGCGTGTTTACTTTGAAAAGCCACGGACGACTATTGGCTGGAAGGGACTGATTAACGATCCCGATATGGATGAATCTTTTGATGTTGAAAAAGGTTTACGTATGGCGCGCGAGCTAATGATTTGGTTGGCTGAATTAGAATTGCCTGTTGCCACTGAAGCGTTAGATCCAATCAGCCCACAGTATATTTCTGAATTGGTTACTTGGTCTGCCATAGGCGCTCGGACTACTGAGTCGCAAACGCACCGTGAAATGGCGTCCGGTCTATCTATGCCTGTTGGGTTCAAAAATGGTACAGATGGTAAATTGGATGTGGCAATTAATGCCCTTAAATCTGCGGCAAGTAGCCATCGTTTTATGGGCATTAACCAAGAAGGTCAGGTGTCATTACTACAAACAGCGGGTAATCCTGATGGACATATTATTTTGCGAGGCGGTTTAACACCAAATTATGATGCCCAAAGTATTGCTGATTCAGAAGAGCAGATCCATAACGCTAAATTAAATGCTCGTTTAGTGGTTGATTGTAGTCATGGAAATTCATCTAAAGACCATAATCGCCAAAAACAAGTCTGTGAAGATGTATTTAATCAAATTGTTAGAGGCAATAAATCCATTATTGGTGTTATGCTAGAAAGCCATTTAAAAGCAGGCAATCAAAGTGCTAACAAGCCACTCAGTGAACTTGAATATGGCGTATCCGTAACAGATGCTTGTATTGATTGGGCAACAACTGAAACTATTTTAAGAGAAGGCGCTAACCAATTATCTGCAGTTTTACCCACTCGGTTTGATGAACTACAAATAGTTAATGGTTAATGAAGAGCATGATGAACGAGAAAACGACCGCTGATTTAGAAAAACTTCGTGATTTAATTGATGGTGTTGATCAGCAGTTACTGCTATTGCTTCGTAAACGTTTAGATTTAGTTGCCCAAGTTGGCGCGGTAAAACATGCTGCAGGAGTCCCAATTTATGCGCCTCAACGTGAAGCGATGATGTTAGCAAAACGTCGTGATGAAGCTGAGAAGATGAATGTTTCCCCGCAGCTAATTGAAGATGTACTACGTCGTTTAATGCGTGAATCTTATTTAAATGAAAAAGACGTTGGCTTTAAACAAATTAAACATGATTTGGGTCATGTTGTCGTAGTGGGTGGTGAGGGGCAGTTAGGGCAATTGTTTACCCAAATGTTGAGCTTGTCTGGTTATGAAGTTAAAAGCCTAGATAAAGGCGATTGGCACCAAGCGGATAGCTTATTTGACGGCGCGGGGATGGTATTGGTGACTGTCCCAATTAACGTGACCTGTGATGTGATCCGCGAGCATTTAACAAACTTGCCTGAGGATTGTATTTTAGCTGATTTAACCTCAATTAAAGAACAACCTGTTAAAGCAATGCTCAATGCACATAAAGGGCCTGTGGTTGGTTTACACCCTATGTTTGGTCCAGATGTTGGTAGCTTGGCCAAACAAGTTGTTGTGGTCTGTCATGGCCGTCAACCGCAAGCTTACCAATGGCTACTTGAACAAATTGCCATCTGGGGAGCCAGAATTGTTGAAGCAGAACCTGAGCGTCATGATAAAGCCATGCAGTTAGTTCAAGCTATGCGTCACTTTTCAAGTTTTGTTTATGGTATGAATTTGTGTAAAGAAGAGGCTGATATTGATAGTTTGTTGCAATTTAGCTCACCGATTTATCGGCTTGAACTTGCGATGGTAGGCCGCTTATTTGCACAAGATCCCGAGCTTTATGCCGATATTATCTTTGCTCAGCAAGGTAGTCAGGATGTGATCAGTGATTATCTAGACAATTATCGTGATGCATTATCAATGCTTAAAGAAGGAAATAGAAACGCTTTTGTTGAAGAGTTTAAGCGGGTAGCGAAATGGTTTGGAGATTTTGCACCGCAATTTCAGCATGAAAGTCGCGCAATGTTGCAATCAGTTAATGATATGAAGGCAGGTTAATCATTTTTCATTCTTTGTTGTTTGCGTAATTGTCATCTAAGGCTTATGTTTACAAGGCGGTGATATTAATCACAGTCTTGTATACTAAAACCGTCAATCAACTCACCATGGAGAACGTGCTCATGCTCCCTTCGAACACGCTGTCTAAACAGACCACGCAAGATAACACTGTCGGTCATTTTCTATATGCGCTGATGAGTGCGTTCCCACTATTTTTTATTCCGGTGCTAGTGAGCCTTTGGTTTAATTTAATCCAAAAAAATATTAAACCAAACAGTTTGTTGGCGACTCATTTACGTTGGCAGCGTTTAAGTATCATAGGTTTGTGTCCTTTTTTTGTATTAGGTTATTTAATTAGCCCTATGTGGTTGAGTATTCCTGTTTACCTTTTAGGGATCAGTTGGTTTAGCTATCGCATTTTTAAAGGCTGGATAAGCTTAAATGAAGGGGTGATGGTTTAGTCTTCTCATGTTTTAATTAGATTCATCAATAATGCCGGTAGCTACCGGCATTTTACTAAATGATTATTAACGATCAATCTTGATACATCTGCCTAAGTAGCTGGCTATTTGCATCATACTCCATAGCATTTAATACTACGCCATCTGCATTAAGTTGCTTTGCAGCTTTAATTTGTGAATATTCGATGTCAGTGGCATTGGCTGCAATATTACAGATTATCGGTAAATGGCTGGTATCTTTAACTTCAATAAGCCCTGCTAAATCTAAAGTTACCCGTTCAGGTTGGGCAAAGCTTCTAATACCAGACTCGCACAGCACCACTTGTTGATTACCTTGATCTAGTACTCTATCTGCTGCCGCTAACCAATCTTCTATGCTGGCCATATTATTTCTTTCGATAATCACCCCAACATTCATTTTACCTAATTGGCTCAATAGTCCCTGATTAAACATTTGTTGGCCACTTAGCATCAACATATCTGCTAAATGACCATGGACTAGATCTGAATCTTGTTCTATATAAAGCACACCGACTAGACCTGCTTGTTCAATGATTTGTATATACTTTTTAAATTGTAACTCATTTAACTGTCCATGAAAGTCGGTCAATATCACCGCCTGAAAACCAGCCTCTTTGTTTTGTTTTGCAAGGGAGGTAAATTCAGTTTCAGTTAAAGACATATTTATCAGGGAGAAAGCTGCAAAATGACCATCACCTATGTGTAATTGTTTACAAATTACTTGAGTGTTTTGCTGGCGATATTCACGACTATATTTATGTTGTAGCTGATTGGATGTTTTTTTCTCTGTTATTTCAGCTGCTTTAGAGCTGCTAGGCTCAATAAGTAACTGTGCTTGCGATAACTGAGTGGGTTTAACCGTTTCGCTTGGGTAGCAGCCTAACACTTTGATAAATCGAGTCAGACGTTCTAATTCCTTAATTGCTTGCTGTAAATCCTGAGTCGCTAAATTGCCGTCAATATCAATATAGAACATCTCTTCCCAAGGTGTACCTGGAATAGGGCGAGACTCTAATTTTGACATATTGAGATTATGTGCTTTAAGTACTAACAAAGCTTCCACTAAAGCTCCAGGCTTTTGGCCTGTTGCCATAATCAAGGTTGTTTTGGCTGGTAGTTGTGACGGTACTGCAACGGCTTTTCGAGCTACGACAATAAATCGACTTTGATTAATTTTTTGATTTGCTAATCCATCTTCAATTGCCGTTAATTGATATAAAGCGCCACCTTCAGCACTGCCAATTGCAGCAACGCTGTTGTTATTAGCTTCTATTACCTTACTCATTGCCTCTGCACTGCTAGAGCAATACTCAAGCTTAAAATGCGGGTGCAAACTTAGATAGCGACTGCATTGACTAATTGGTTGTGGATGAGCATATACGGTTTTAATATCTGCTAAGCTGGCTCCAGGTTGACCTAATAAGCAATGGCCTACTTCGATAGTTGTTTCACCAACAATTGATAAGCTAGTGTGCTGTAAAACATCGTATACTTCATTGATTGAGCCTGAAGAGGTATTTTCAATCGGTAAGAAACCATAATCGGCATGTCCTGACTCAACTGCATTAACAATGTCATCAAAGCTTTGGCAGCCAAAATCTATCATACTTACTTGGCGACGATTACAGTATCTACTGGCAGCAAGATATGAATACGATCCACGAGCGCCTAAATAAGCAATAGTATATTGCTGTTTTTGAGTATCAGGGTTTGCACGACCATGTAAAAAAGCTTGTTGATTGAGTACTGAGTCTTCAATAATGCTTTGATAGAGTGATATTACAAAGTGAGCATCAAGACCTTTTTCACGCCCTTGTTGAACTAACCTTTCTAGCAACTCTTTTTCTCTTTGGGTATCACGAATTGGGCGAATATCGATTTCTTTACTTTTAGCGACTTCTAAACTTAACTCACGTCGCTTGGATAGTAAGGTTAGTAACTCATTATCTAATGCGGTTATTTGTTCTCGAGTGAGATTTAACCCTTGTGGTTGACTCATGCTAACCTCTTAAATTGATCTAGTTTAATCTGATAAAACTAAAAAGCCTCCCAGTTGGGAGGCTTTGGTATTTTCATTTTCTTTTTGATACAGAAAAACCGCCTCCCTAAATGGGCTGCATAAAAAAGAAAATAAAAACGCGAGATAATATTTTGTTCATGAGGTAAAACTAAAACTAAGCGGGTTAAGTGTCAATGTAAAATTTCTCACTTTGATTAAATCAACCATAAAAAAGCGCACCCGAAGGTGCGCTGTGTGGTTAATGTTAATATCAAGCTGCTGTGTCCTCCTTATAAACATACTCAAAATCATCTTCTGCATCTTCAAATGTAGCATGACGTTGAGCTTGGGGCTTATGAGTCAGGCGATTTAGCTGTTTTTCCAGCTTTTGTCCCATTGCAGTAATTGCTGCATAAAGGTTTTCACTTTTCGCCTGGGCGAATAATTCTCCACTTGGTAAACCAACAGAAGCTTCAATTTTAAATAACTGCTTTTCCTGCGTGATAATAATATGGGGATTAATTAACTGGATATCATGACGGCTTAACTTTTCTAATCGTCCTTCGATGCGTTCACGGATAAGGGCAGTGACTTCAAGTTGCTTGCTTGTAATTTTCAGCATAATTTGAACCTTCTGTTATTTGCTTAAGTTCAGATTAGCAATCTACCGGATAAAAAACGAGATATAAGTCACACTTTTGTGGTGTTAATCTACTGGGCGCTGCTTATTTGATCGCTTAGTCATTTTGGTTCAATTTAGCTATTTTTTTACTTGAAATACTGCCTGACTAAGCGCATATTTGAATGAATAGCTTGCTTTCTATGTTGTGTTTCCTTCATTTTTTTGAGTGAAATTCATCCACTTCTAGTTTTCTGCACAAAGTCATTTAGCTTTAGCCTTAATTTGGTTTTAATGAGTGTTTTGTTTTATGACCTGCAGGTTACTTAGCATTACAAATCTTTACGTTTACCCCCATCACATGACTCCTTAAAAAATTTATACTAATCAATAAACCTCCTAGTCTATTGTTATTTTAGTAACAATGACCGCACAGTTAACTTGAGAGAGCGAATTAATGACAATAAACAATGCTAAAATTAAAGTTTGGGATTTCCCTATTCGGTTATTTCATTGGGCTATGGTCATCTTATTAGGTGGTCTTTGGTGGAGCGGTGAAACCGGTGAGATGTCACTTCACCAAGTATTTGCTTATGTATTAATGGTGTTGTTGGTCTTTAGAATTATTTGGGGTTTTATTGGCAGCGATACCGCACGTTTTAGACAATTTGTTCGTTCTCCTAAAGCGGTTTTCCAATACGCGATAAGCAAACAAAAAAGCGAATCTGTTGGTCATAACCCAATGGGGGCTTATATGGTTATCCTGTTATTAAGCTTATTGAGTTTGCAACTTGTGACAGGCATGTTTGCAACAGATGATATTTTTACTGAAGGACCACTATATAGTTATGTTTCATCAGATGTTGCTAGCACCTTAACTTGGCTTCATAAGCAGAACTTTAATTTAATTTTAGGCTTTGCTGCAGTTCATATCTTTGCGGTGTTTGTGTATTTGTTCAAAGGTGAAAATTTAATAAAAGCGATGATCACCGGCTATAAATCATTATCAAGTAGGAATCATGCCCCGCAAATAACATCTATATGGCGAGCCGTTTTAGTTGTTGGGGTTGTGTTTGCGACGGTTTGGTTCACATTGCTTGGAGATGCAATTCGCTATATGTGATTTCTGTTCTAAAGTTATTTGATGAAAAAAACGGATGCAGAAACTGAACATCCGTTTTTAATTTAGATGTACAAATTAATCTTTTTTGTATACGTCGTGGCAGCCTTTACAGCTTTGACCAGTATTACCAAACGCTTGCTTGATTTGATTTTGATCTGTTCCTTTTGCTGCCACAGCCAGTTTTGCTGCATTTTCCTGAAACGCGGTCATTTTTGCATCGAAATCGGCCTTGTCTGACCAAATTTTGGCTAAAGCATCTGTGTTGCCTTTATCTGATCCTGCAATAAAGCCTTCGTGAGGAATTTGTGATAATGCCGCAACGTTACTTGCTCTTTGGGCGAACACGTCTGCATTGAAATCTTTCTTGCCTTTAATCATGGCTGCCATGTCGCCAAAATTATAAGCGATTAAACCGAAAGCTGCTTTACGATATTTAATAGCATCATTCGCATCTTCAAAGTTGTTGGCATATGCGCTTGGAATGAGTATGGCTGCCGCTGAAATAGCAAGTAAGGTTTTTTTCATAATTTTTCTCTTTATTTTTCAGGTTGATGACAAGGCATTTTACACAAAAAATGATGCATATCACGTTATTATATATTTCGTAAAATTGTAAGTTTTTATGTTGTCATTGACAATGTCACCTTCAGAGTGAAGTTGTTTGGTTGTCACTTTAATTGCTTATCGATTGATTTAAGGTGATTTTGTGAGTGATTATGTACTTTATGTTCATAAAACTTATGCTATTTTTTGCATTCAGCTTTTTCCTTGTTATCATCTATTGGTCTGAAAAAGAGAGAGTATTTATGAGAGCGAATTGGAGCTTAGTGGTTGATAAAATATTGACCCATTCTAATCAAGATGATCTAGCCGTTTTATTTCAGCTTTTATTAACTGAAGAAGAACGCAGTGCAATCGCTGGTCGTTTGAAAGTGTTTCAGAGTTTGTTAGCAGGAGAACTTAGCCAACGACAAATTGCAGCAGAATATCAGGTAAGTATTGCGACGATTACACGTTGTTCAAATTATTTGAAGAACATGAGTCCACAGCAGCGCGATCTTATTCAAACTTTAATATTAGATTAAAGTTTGTGGGTAAGCTATTAATTATAAAATGGTTTGTTGAGTTTGAAGCTTTGTTTACAGAAATGTTTATAACCATATCCTCGCCATAAAAGTGAGTGTTGTCTAATCTATTCAATTTCTTGTTTTTGTGTCAGATTCATCGTTAACAATAAAAGATAAATTTCGCTATTATTACTAGATTTTGTAAGCTGGCATTTTATGATGGCGATAACTTGAGCGCCTTAGCAACAGGTAAACCCCAAATGTAACTAAGCACAAGGCAAATAAGGTAGTAGAGCCTTTAGGGTAGAAGCGATATAATATCGCTGCTGAAATAATGTAAATGAATGGAATAAAACCATAAAACCAGTCCGGCCAAATCCCTGTTTTTCGTCTTCGCTTGTGATCGGTACGGCGATTTTGAGAGCGCAGATTGTAAATTCTTGCTCCGAAGAAAAATACCACTATTGATGCTGCAATCGCATAGTTTTGCTCTAGTAAGAGTATGCTAATCCCACCTATGCCAAGATAGGTAAAAGGGAGTAATTCATAAACAGGTTTAATTAACATAAGCACTCCGTCGCTGACTATTAATTCTTATTGTTATGTCAATTTAATTTTGCTTGTACCTGTGTTTAAAAAGCATTTTCCATAACATTAAACACTTAGGCTAATTACAAGCGAATTTTGGATGGTTTGACATAAAGTATAGATTAAAAAAAATCCCAGTGAGCATTTATTGTTCACTGGGATTACTTTTCAAACTAAATACTGAGCGTTAAAAACCCTAGTGGCATCCACATCCGCCGTTGCCGTCACAACCTGGTTTTTGCGTGTCACATGGCTCATGGTCATGTCCCCCACAGCTGCCACCATGTGCGTGAATATGGCCATGAGCAAGCTCTTCAGCGGTTGCTTCACGTACTTCAACAACTTCAACATTAAAAGTTAATGCTTGGCCAGCTAAAGGATGGTTGCCATCAACAACTACAACATCATCTTTCACTTCAGTAACTTGTACTGGGCGTTGACCCATTTCAGTTTCTGCAATAAAACGCATACCTGGAACGATATCTTCAATATCCCCAAATGCTTCTAATGGTACTTCTTGTTTTAGGCCATCGTGATATTCACCATAGGCTTGGTCTGCAGGAATTGTCGCTTCAAACTTGTCACCAGCAACTTTGCCATCTAATTCATTTTCTAAACCTGGAATAAGGTTTTCAGTGCCATGTAAATAGATCATTGGCTCAGAATCAAAAGAGCTTTCTAGTAATAGACCTTGGGCGTCGGTTAAACGGTAATGAATGGTAACCGCGGCGTGTTTTGAAATTTTCATAATGACTCCAATAGCTGATATTTGCGCATAATACCTGTAAACCTTTTGTGCTGGAATGATTAACATCAGATTTTGCTAAATTGATCTTGTTTTTATGCCATTAAGCAATTTTTAGCTGTTTAAAGAATATTTATGAAGTTATTTTAAGTGACTACCAAGTAAGCGTTTACGTTAAGGTAAATGTAGCTGAATCATATAAATATGCTGCAAAAAGCAACGTTTCATTTTTTGAAATATGAAATCTTAAATAAATCAACCTAAATGTTAATTATTATTTAAATAAGTTGGCAACTGGGCTTGACAATCAAGGGGTAAAAAAGCAATTCTGTAGTCATTAGCATAATTGGGATGTAATGAGTTAGCTATCCATTCAAGTCGATAACTAACCCGTGTGCATCTAGCAGCATTAAAGAGAATTATTATGTCAGTCCTTCATCATGTTGTAATTACTACCATTACAACCACCACTATTAACATAGTGGGGGCGGGCTGATACACCCTAAAAGAATTTAATAACAAGCCCGCTTCCCGACTATGAAGCGGGCTTTTTTATTTAAAAATTTGCATTAATGTCATGGTAAATGACAAGGAGAAGACGGTATGAAAGTTATGAAGTTTGGTGGTACGTCATTAGCCAATTGGCCAAGGTTTTTGATGGCGGCAGATATTATTGCTGACTCATCTGCAACGGAGCCTGTTGCAACGGTACTTTCTGCTCCCGCGACCATTACCAATGCATTATTGGAAATGGTGGATTTAGCCGTTTCGGGTAAAGATTTTCAAACGGTTATAGACCATATTGAAACTGTGTTTACAGATTTATATACCCAAGCCGGTGAATCATTACTATCTGATCCACAACAAGATTTATTAACACAAAAGCTCGAACAGCAAATGCTAATGTGGAAGCAAAAGCTTGAAGGTATAAGTTTACTAGGCGAATGCCCAGATTCTGTGCGTGCATCAGTTGTTGTGTCAGGCGAAAAGCTATCAGCGGCATTGATGGAACAAGTTATGCTGGCTAAAAACATCACCGCTTCAGTGCTTGATCCTGTGGCATTATTCTTAGCACACGGACAACCTCTTGAATCTGTGGTGGATATTATTGTCAGTAAACCACGTTTTGGATTACTCCCACTCAACGACTATCAAGTTTGGGTGATGCCAGGTTTTACCGCCGGTGATGTGCACGGCAAGGTGGTGACCTTGGGACGTAATGGTTCTGATTATTCTGCCGCTGTACTTGCTGCTTGTTTAGATGCATCAAGCTGTGAAATTTGGACTGATGTTGATGGTGTTTATAATACTGATCCTCGCGTGGTGACTGATGCCAAGTTACTGTCGCAATTAAGCTACCAAGAAGCCATGGAGCTTTCTTATTTTGGCGCTAAAGTATTGCATCCAAAAACTATTGCGCCAATAGCTCAATATCATATTCCTTGTTACATCAAAAATAGCTTTAACCCTAAGGCTCCAGGCACTTTAGTTTCTAATGACGATGATAAAACTGGTTTGCAAGTTAAGGCGATTTCAAATCTAGATAATCAAACAATGTTTAACGTATCAGGCCCAGGCATGAAGGGCATGGTAGGTATGGCGAGCCGTACACTGGCTGCGATTTCTCGTAGTGGTATTTCGGTATCCCTTATCACACAAAGCTCGTCTGAATATAGTATCAGTTTTTGTGTTGCAACCAGTGATGCTCATAAAGCTAAGTGTGCTTTAGAACAAGAGTTTGAGTTAGAAATTAAGTCAGAGCTTTTAGAGCCAATCGAACTTCGTGAAGGTCTAGCCATCGTGTCATTAATTGGTGATGGCATGAAAACCCATAAAGGGGTTGCGGCTAAGTTTTTTAGTGCACTGGCTAAAGCTAGCGTCAATATTGTTGCCATTGCACAAGGATCTTCTGAGCGCTCTATTTCAACTGTTATTCAACAATCGAAAACCAAGCATGCTATTGGTGCGTGCCATCAAGCATTTTTCGATGTTCAACAGTACGTTGATGTGTTTTTGGTCGGCGCAGGTAATGTTGGTGCAGGCTTGTTAGAGCAAATTAAACAACAAAATGAGATGCTTAAAGAGCTTCATATCAGTATTCGTGTGTGTGGAATCGCTAATTCACGTCAAATGTTGTTAGACAGTAATGGTATTGATTTGGCTAATTGGCAGTCGTTATTGGCACAGCAAGGGCAAGCTTATGATTTAGCTGGTTTGTTACTTTGGGGGCAAGAGCAGCAACTACTTAACCCTGTGTTGGTTGACTGTACTTCAAGTGAACAAGTCTCTGATGGTTATTTAGATGTAATGAATGCTGGTTTTCATGTTGTTACGCCGAATAAAAAAGCCAACACGCGGGATTATGATTATTACCAAGCGCTTCGTCAGGTTAGTTTATCGCAACGTCGACAGTTCTTGTATGAAACCACTGTTGGTGCAGGTTTGCCAGTTATTGATAACCTTAAAAAGTTATTGTGTGCAGGAGATAAGTTACATAAATTCAATGGCGTATTGTCTGGTTCGTTATCGTTTATATTTGGTATGTTAGATGAAGGGATGAGTCTTTCACAGGCTACCACAATAGCGCGTGATAAGTGTTTTACTGAGCCAGATCCTCGTGATGATTTAAGTGGTATGGATGTTGCTCGTAAAGTATTGATTCTAGCCCGTGAAGTCGGGCTACAGTTAGAACTGTCTGACATTAATATCGAGTCAGTATTACCTGCTGATTTTGATGATTCAGGCGATGTTAATACCTTTATGGCGAATCTACCTAGTTTAGATGCTCAAGTATCACAACGTGTTGCGAATGCTAAAGCGCAAGGTAAGGTATTACGTTATGTAGGCCAAATTGATGATGGTAAGTGCCATGTTCGCGTTGTTGAAGTGGACGCCTATGATCCACTATATAGCGTTAAGGGCGGGGAGAACGCGCTCGCATTCTATAGCCGCTATTATCAACCCATTCCATTCGTGTTGAGAGGTTACGGTGCGGGCACAGATGTTACTGCTGCTGGTGTATTTGCCGATGTATTGAGAACCTTAAACTGGACTCGTGAGGTAGGTTTATAATGGCTAATAGTAACCAAGCTCCTTTACGTGTTTATGCGCCAGCATCAATGGGCAATGTTGGCGTGGGTTTTGATTTGCTTGGCGCCGCGCTAGCACCTGTTGATGGCAGTTTATTAGGGGATATAGTCACCATTAGTCAAATAACATCTGGTGTTGAGTTTGAGCAAGTTGGGCCTTGGGCACATAAATTGCCGGATGATTTACAGCAAAATATTGTTTATCAATGTGCAGTATTTTTTCTCGATAAACTCAAGCGTCAAGATGGTGTTAAATTAACGTTACAAAAGAACTTACCTGTTGGCAGTGGCTTAGGCTCTAGTGCCAGTTCTGTAGTTGCGGCACTTTATGCCTTGAATGAACATTTTGGCCTACCTTACGACCAGCAAGCTTTGTTGTTACTAATGGGCGAGTTTGAAGGGCAAATATCTGGCAGTGTGCATTATGATAACGTTGCCCCATGTTATTTAGGTGGCATGCAATTAATGCTTAATACAACAAAGCAAGCGTGTGCAGCAATTCCGAGTTTTAAAAATTGGTATTGGGTAGTTGCATATCCGGGCATTTCATTATCGACAGCCAAAATGAGAGCTTTGCTTCCTCAGCAATACGATAAAGCGGTGGCAATTGATTTTGGTCGATATCTCAGCGCATTTGTACACGCTAGTTATCAGCAAGATGAGAAGCTCGCGATTGAAGTATTAAAGGATGTTTTAGCAGAGCCATATCGCGCAGTTGCGATACCCGGTTACTTAGCTGCAAGAGAAGCATTAGCTGAGCAAGGTATGTTAACCACGGGAATTTCAGGAAGCGGGCCAACTTTATTTAGTGTGACCGACTCATTAACCAAAGCTGAGCAAGCTAAGTTATGGCTTGAACAGCATTATGTCACTGAGCAAGGTGGGTTTGTGCATGTTTGTAAACTGGATGAGCAGGGTACTCGCAGAGTGTAAAACAATTTTTCGTCGCTCACAGTTCAGGTTTAATATTTTAATTTAAGTAGGAAGCAGTAATGGAATTATATAATTTAAAACACCCTTCACAGGTGGTGAATTTTAGTCAAGCAGTTCAACTGGGCTTAGGTAAGGATAGAGGGTTATTTTTTCCTAAGTCTATTCCTGTGTTGGATAATGTTGATGCATTACTTGAAATGCCATTCGCAGAGCGTAGTAAACAAGTCTTAGGTGCATGGCTAGCGGATGAACTTGGTCAAGCTGCTGTTGATGCTTTGGTGGATAAAGCATTTACTTTTCCTGCACCATTGGTTGATGTTGATCACCATCGTGGCTGTTTAGAGTTATTCCATGGTCCGACTTTGGCTTTTAAAGATTTTGGCGCTCGCTTTATGGCCCAATGTGTGAACTTACTAGCAGGTGATCAAGGGCTAACTATTTTAACTGCCACTTCGGGCGATACTGGAGCTGCTGTTGCGGATGCGTTTTATGGTTTAGATAAAGTGCAAGTTGTCGTGATGTATCCGAAAGGAAAAATCAGCGAGTTGCAAGAAAAGATGTTCACAACTTTAGGCAAGAATATCCATACTGTCGCTGTTCACTCTGATTTTGACGCTTGCCAACATCTAGTAAAACAAGCGTTTGATGATCCTGAAGTGCGTGAGGGCTTAGCGCTTAACTCAGCAAATTCGATCAATATCAGTCGCTTACTTGCTCAAATTTGTTATTACTTTGAGGCCATCGCTCAAGCTAAAAAAGCGGGACACAATAACTTTGTTGTATCAGTTCCCAGTGGTAATTTTGGTAATTTAACCGCAGGATTATTTGCTAAGGCCATGGGCTTGCCAATTAACAGATTTATTGCTGCTACTAATGCCAATGATACCGTGCCGCGTTATCTTGAAAATGGTACTTGGGCACCACATGATACGGTTGCGACTATGTCGAATGCGATGGATGTCTCAGAACCAAGTAACTGGCCACGTGTTGAAGCGATATGTGAACAAATGGGGTGGCCATTGTCTTTAATATCAGGCTTAGCTTTAAATGAGCTACAAACATCTGAGTCATTACTAAACTTATATAATTTAGGTTATCAGTCAGAGCCTCATGCAGCGATAGCCGCGCAAGGTTTACGCCAGTTATTGACTAAAGATGAATATGGGATATTTTTAGGAACAGCACATCCAGCTAAGTTCAAAGATGTAGTGGATAGAGAGCTTAAGCTTGATTTACCTTTGCCACCTGAGTTAGAGGAAGTCGTAAACAAGACCATTTTATCTGTTGAGTTGAATGCTGATTTTGCTATGTTGAAGGCGCATCTTTTCAAAATGTTACGCTAATTATATCTGACATTTTATTTTGTTCTTCATTATGAAAGCACCTAGTAGTGCTTTTATTTTTTTAGATCTGTTAGAGGTTATTTGAACTGAAGCATGATCTTGGTCATAAATATAATTTCTCAATATAGTAAATTGGGAAATAGTGGTATTTTTTCGACTAAGATTTAAACTGTTAGGAACACATGACGGAGAAGACTATGCTTAAACGTTTAAAGCGTGACCATCAACATATTGCTATTTTGTTGGATATTCTCACTGGCAAACATATCCGTTTAGCAGAAGGAGAGGCTGTTAATTTCAACTTAATTAGGGATATTGTGGAGTATATGCAAGGATATACCGAGCATAGTCATCACCCACTTGAAGATATTACTTATGATTATTATGTCAAAAAGATGGCAAACATAGGTAAGCCATTGGAAAGTAACGATCAGCTACATCGTGAGCACGATAAAATAACGCAGGCGACTAGCTCATTGATGTATAGCTTGAATATGATTCTGTCAGATGTGGTAATTTCAAGAGAAAAACTGATTTCAGACTTAGTTAATTACACCCAACTTCAACTTGCTCATATGCAGTTTGAGGAGAAGCTTCTTTTCCCTCAATTTGCTCAGCACTTAGACGAAGACGATTGGCAAGCTATTGAAAAGATTTGTTATACAAAACTGGTAGATGATCCACTGTTTAGTGACAATGATAATGTGATTTTTGAAGAGTTACGTGAGCATATCGCAAGAGTGGATAAGAAACGCTAGCTTCTTTTAACAATAAAAAGAGCGCAATTAGCGCTCTTTTTTAATTTTGGTTGCTGCATAAATATTCAAATTTAGTGCAACTACAACATTAGGGTGTTAACATCAAAATCAAAAGAATCATCGATTTCTTGTAATTCTTTTAGTAAACGCTGTTTATCCTTAATTGCTTCTATCTCCCGCCATTTACGCTTTTTGTTAGAACTTTTTGTACGGCTTGGTCTTTCAACAACTTCGTCTAACGCACCACCATAGTCTAATCGATCCATGGTAACCTCCTTTGTTATTATGATGTCTATGCAAATAAGTATCATATTTCAGTTATAGGGTGCAACACTTATGTTTCACTGGTGTTAATGCGAGGTGGTGTTTTTGTGACAATGAAACTTGCCGAAGAGTATGGCGTGCTAAATAAGTAATAAGTTGAGCACTAAAAAGCCAGCAAATGCTGGCTTTTTAGTGTTTATATCTGTCCGCGACGATATAAATTTATTAAATGATTACTTGAAGAATCGAGCTCATCGGCATCTTTATCTGCACCTATCCGATCTAGCACATCATTACCAAGTACTTTACCTAATTCGACACCCCATTGGTCAAATGAATTAATTTGCCAAATTACGCCTTGAACAAAGGTTCTGTGCTCGTATAGCGTAATCAGAGAGCCTAATGTTTCAGGCGTTAGCTTATCCATTAATAGGGTATTGCTAGGCTTATTCCCCGCCATCACTTTATGTTTGGCAATTAATTGCTTTTGAGTATCATCAATAACCGAAGTACTCATTTCTGCTAATGCTTCTTCGTAAGTACGACCTTGCATTAATGCTTGTGTTTGACCAAAGCAATTAGAGGCTAGTTGATTGTGATGCTCGCCTAAAGGGTTATGGCTTTGAAGCGGCATTATAAAATCAGCTGGAATTAATGCTGTACCTTGATGCAGCAATTGATGGTATGCATGTTGGCCATTCGTCCCTTCACCCCCCAAATAACAGGACCAGTGCTGTAATCAACTTGGGTACCATTGAGGGTAACTGATTTACCATTACTTTCCATATCCAATTGTTGGAAGTAGGCGGGTAAGCCACGTAAGTAATGATCATAAGTTAAGATAACGTGTGATTGTGCACCATGGAAGTTGCTATAGAGTACTGAAAGTAACCCCATGATCACTGGCATATTCTGTTCGAGCGGAGTTTGTTGGAAATGTTGATCCATTTCAAACGCACCTGACAACAATTTGCTGAAGTTATCCATGCCAATAACTAAGGCGATAGGTAAACCAATAGCTGACCATAAGGAGTATCGACCACCAACCCAATCCCACATGGGGAATATGTTGTCTGCATCCATGCCGAATTCGGTCGCTTTGCTCACATTTGAGGTTACCGCTACGAAATGCTTGGCGATATCTTGCTGGCTTGCTCCTTGAGACAAAAACCAGTCTTTGGCGCTAAGGGTATTGGTTAATGTCTCTTGTGTACCAAAAGATTTTGAAGACATCACAAATAATGTGGTTTCGGCGTTTAAGCCTTTTAGCTTTTCACAAATTGAACTTGCATCAACATTGGCAACAAAATGGCAGTTGAGATCTTTCCAATAAGGACGCAAAGCTTGAGTAACAATTTTAGGGCCTAAAAATGAGCCACCAATACCGATGCTAACAATGTCGGTAATTGCTTTACCTGTGTAGCCTTTCCATTCGCCATTTTGCACTTTTTCAACAAACGCACGCATTTTGGCAAGGGTTTGTTGTACTTCAGGAACAATGTTTTGTCCGTCAGCTAAAATGGATTGTTCTGGTCGGCTTCGGAGCGCGGTATGTAACACTGCTCGATGTTCTGTGTTGTTAATGATTTCACCAGAGAACATTGCTTTAATTTTGTTAGATAAGTTTGCTTCGTTAGCCAGCTTAAATAACAGTGAAAGGGTTTCATTGTTCGCGCGATTTTTAGAGTAATCTAATAGCAAACCACAGGTTTTTACATGCATTTGCTCAAAACGAGTAGCATCTTGAGCAAATAATTCCCGCATATGTGGTAACTCAGCTGCATTTTTTACAAGCTGTTGCCAAGTTACTGATTTAGTGAGTTGAGTCATCAAATCCTTCCTTGGTTAGTTTAGTTTCTCTTGCAACATAACTTCTAATTTGCCCTGATCGATAGCAAAGTTACGGATTCCTTCCGCTAGCTTGTCAACAGCCATAGGGTCTTCATTAAATTCCCAACGGAATTGGGCTTCAGTTAGAGCAATTGGCTTGGTAGAGGCAGATGAAGTTGGTTTCAGCTTTTGGCTAACAACGAGGTCAGTATTAGCTAATTCTTCTAGTAAGGCAGGGCCAATGGTTAAACGGTCACAGCCAGCGAGTTCGATGATCTCACCGATGTTACGGAAGCTCGCACCCATAACTACCGTTTTATAGTCATGTTGTTTGTAATAGTTGTAGATTTCCGTTACCGAGACAACACCTGGGTCAGTGTGTGCAGCATAATCTTGACCAGTATCTTTTTTGTACCAATCGAGAATGCGGCCAACAAATGGCGAAATAAGGTATACACCCGCTTCGGCACAGGCACGTGCTTGTGCAAAACTAAATAATAAAGTGAGGTTACAGTTAATTCCTTCTTGCTCAAGCTCTTTGGCGGCGCAAATACCTTCCCAAGTAGAAGCAAGTTTGATTAAGATGCGAGATTTATCAATACCGGCTTCTTTATAAAGCTTAATCAGCTTATGCGCTTTGGCGATAGACTTCTCTTTATCAAAAGAAAGACGTGCGTCAACTTCGGTAGAAATACGACCAGGAACAATTTTTAATATTTCTACGCCGATGTTTACAGCTAATTTATCACCTGCATCTTCAATCTGTTGAACTTGGTCATTGCTCTGGGTTTTAGCCCATGCAATGGCATTATCAATTAAAGAGGAATATTCAGGAATTTGTGCTGCTTTTAAAATAAGTGATGGGTTGGTGGTGGCATCTTCTGGTTGATAGCGTTTAATCGCTTCAATATCTCCAGTGTCTGCGACAATAGTTGTGAATGATTTTAGTTGCGCGAGTGCGTTGGCCATGGAACGTTCCCTCTCGATAAGCAAAAACAATGTATCAATAGATTTTAAGATATTAGAAGCGATTTTAACCTGTATTCCAACTGATTTTGTAAAAAAATTACGAAAAATAGTATCTTTTTACTCATAATATGCTTTTTATTGTTGTAATTAGTCAATTGAAACACTGACAAAGGCTATTGTTGAATGACAACAATGCCACTGGTAGCGTTAACATATCAACGTGGTAGCGGTTTGTAATATTGTTTACAAAATAAAAAAGTCGCTGAAATCAGCGACTTTTTATGAAACTTAAAAATAATTAAATTATTTTAGCACAGCTCGTTTTTCTGTCTTTGTTACTATCGCTTCAATACGACGGTTTTGCTTATGAGCTTCTGGTGTATTACCTTCAACGATTGGTTTAGTCACACCGTAACCTACAGCTTTAACACGGCTAGATTCTATTCCATATTTTGATGTTAATACTTCAGCTACAGCTTGAGCACGACGCTCTGATAGATCCATGTTGTAATCTGGTGTACCGACATTAGAAGCATGACCTTCGATAACAACAGTAAACTCAGGATTTTTCTTCATGTAGTTAGCTAGTTTTTCTATATCAGAATAAGAAGCTGACTTAATCACAGAAGAATCGTTATCAAATAAAATACCACCTACATCACTTTGTTCAGTGATGGCTTCGTAAATGGTACAACCATTAGCATCTACTCTATGGGTGCTTGGCGTTGCTGGACATTGATCAACATCATCATTTACGCCGTCATTATCAGAGTCTACAGGTGCAACTACAGGTGCAACCGCTGCAGCAGTTGGTTTGTTTGATCCAAAACGGTAGCTAAGTTCAAGTCCCCAATAGTTACTGTCTAATTCAAGTGTTTTCCACTTATCTTCATCTAAATTCTCATAACGACGATATTTTGCCTGAAGCTTAAGGTTATCAGTAAAATTATAACCGATACCAGCACCAATGAACGGCGCAATACCATTATCGCTATAATATTCTGTATTCCACTGCTTTTTGTTTGAAATGATATAGCTCATTGCACCAGCTTCTGCTGAGAATGACCACTTATTGGCAAATGGGTAAAAGCCCACTAAACCTAATGTCATTCCATCAGCGCCGACATCATTTAATTTATTGGAGTAATCTACCCATTGAGCGCGCCCTAGAGCACGGTAACCGAGTTCTATACCAAAGTAATCATTGAATAAATATCCTGCTAGTACATCCCAAGCATATGGAGAGTCGTCGTGACAAATTTTCATTGTTTTTTGGTCGCAATTAGGTTCGTAATTATTTACACCTAAACCTGCACCAATGTACCAAGGTGTTAATTCTTCTGCGGCATTTGCTGCAAGAGGTAACATTGAGGTGAGTAATACTACTTTTAAAGTGTTCTTCATCATAAATAAGTCCATTGTTATTTTTACTCCACCAACAAGTGTGTGAGTAAATTGTTATTACCACACATTGCTGACCCTTAGCGTGGTGATCCTTTGGTTTAGTCGCCAGCGCACTAATTATGATAGTTAATATTATGATTCGCCATAGTAAAAGGTAAAAATTCACAAAAACTTGTTAAATAAACGATATCGTCAGTATTTTGTATGTTGTATAAATTTTGATGTTTTTAAGTGGGAGATTGTAGCTTGACGGTAAATATTGTTGTTTTGCTGTGTAAAGTGATAAAAACGCCCACTAAAGACGTTTTTATCACCTGGTTAGATCGTATTGGCGATTAAATTATCGCGTCCAAACCCAGTTTTCAATTTCACTTGGGTCAACACCATTGGCTTTAATGTAATTACGGTGTTCGACTAATCTTTGCAGCATATCTGTTGTAATAGCTACATGTTGAGTTTCATCTATGACACCTTGTTGGAATAACTTGTATGCCATATCGATCACTAAGTGGTAACGTGATGTTCCGTTACGGACACCCATATCAAATGGTGTTGTCGTCGAACCTTCTTCTTCATAGCCTTTGATACGGAACCGACGACTACCTTTGTAATCAAAAATTAATTTTTTGATGGTGTTTGGATAGCCATGATAATTAAAGACCACACCTTTATCTTCGGTGAAAATCTCGTCCATTATCCAAGGCTTGCTTTGGAATTTAAGGCTACCTAAACCACTGCTGTGTAGCTCGGATACACTCACAAAACGCACTTTGACTCTGGGTAATAATTCACGCACTAATACTAATGCAGCCATGCATTCTTGTGTTGCGTAGTCGCCACAACCAGCAAGTACCACATCTGGATTATCATCAGAGGCGAAGTCCCAAACCATTACCCCGTCTTCAGCTTGTTTGCGAGCTTCATCTAAAGATAACCATTGTGGTAATGACTTTTTACCTGCAACAATGATGTTAAGCTTGTCCCTATCAGCAAAGGCTTTTTCAGTATAAACCAAGGTACTGTTTGCATCAGCAGGTAAGTAAGCTGAAATAATATCTGGGTGCTTTTCTAACATGGCGCCTAAGAAAGAAGGGTTCTGATGCGAGTAACCATTGTGATCTTGACGTTCAAGTAAAGATGACAGCACCACGTTACAAGATGGTATAGGCTTGCGGAAATGGATCCCTTGGCTAGCGTGCACATATTTACAGTACTGATCAGCCATTGATGAGATCACTTGTGAAAACGCTTCATAAGTTGGGAACATACCATGGCGACCGGTAACCGTATATCCATGCAACATACCAAATAATAGGTTTTCTGACAGCAGCTCAATCACCCTTCCATCGCGAGACATATCTTGATCCCACTCTTCAATAGGCCATTGCCAAGCGCGCGTGGTTTCTTCAAATACTGCTTGTAATTGATTTGAATAGGTTTCATCTGGACTGAAAATTCGTAGATTTTTTTGATCTCGATTCAGCTTAAATGCATCACGCATCCACTGACCCATTTTAAGCATTGAGTAACCACGTTGTCCTCTTGGCACTTCAGGGCCATAGTGCAGCTTGTTTAAATCAGGGTTAGCAAGGGCGCGTACTACTTCTCCACCATAACTTAGACGTTGGCGACCGCAGCATAGTTCTTTTGGGGGGATCAGTGATTTGATTTCATCATCAAAGATTAAACCTCCTTCCGGACTAAGCTTATAGAGTTCATCAAACTTGTAACTTGCTAACCAAGCATCTAGAGCATCTAAATGGCGTTTATCAGTAGCGCAGTGATTAACGATTACTTGGTGAGATTCACAGTTACCTTCAAGTTTAACTCCATCAAATTCACTGGTGCCAGTCCAACCTTTTGCTGTTCGCATCAAAATAACAGGCCATCGTGGCTTAACAACATCTTCACCGCCACGAGCACGTTGTTGAATGTCATTAATCATTTCATAGGATTTATCCATGGCGTTTATCATTTGCTCATAGATGTCTTCACTATCTGCATCATCAACAATAATTGGCGCGTATCCTAAACCTCGAAACTCAAGATCGAGTTCTTCATGGCTCATGCGTCCCATTCTTGTTGGGCCAGAAATTTTATAACCATTGATATGAACAATTGGTAATACTGCGCCATTCGTTGCTGGAGAGACTAGTCGGTTTGCATACCAAGATGCGGCTAATGGGCCCGTTTCAGACTCACCATCGCCAATTAAACAGGTTGCAATTAGGTTTGGGTTATCAAGTACCGCTCCCCAAGCCACTGACAATGAATAGCCTAACTCTCCACCTTCCAAAATTTGTCCCGGAGCCTCTGGATTTGCATGAGAAGGGTAGCCATATGCCGCAGAGAATTTTTTACAAATGTCTTCAATGCCGGTTTCTGTATAGGGAATAACCTCAGGGTAAAAGTGGCTTAATGAACCTTCAACAAAAAGGTTTGCTTGGACGGCTGGAAAACCATGACCTGGGCCAACTAGGTATAGGAACTCGCGTTTATGTTTAACGATAAGGCGATTGATATTGGCATATACAAAATTGATTCCAGGGCAGGTTCCCCAATGGCCTAATAAACGTGGCTTAATATCAGCATGTTCCAATTTACGTTTATAGAGCACGTTTTGCTTTAAATAAATTTGCGAGGTGGCTAAAAAGTTAGTCGCTCTAACAAATTTTTTCAGTGCTTCAATTTCATTTTTAGTTGTCATCTTAACCCCTTTACAGTTTGATTATTCGATTATTAGCCTTCTAGTGAGAACACTGTATTCTTGTTTTGTTGTTAATAATGTGGGCAAGATCTAACTTTTATGCTTTTAAGTGGTAAATAAGATATTGTTAATGTTGGAATTTGGATGAGGGTTGTATCTTAGTTTTTATGATTTGCCATACTGAATGTTAGTGATTTGGTGGGGGGATGAATTTTTGTGATCTAGATCGGCTATAAAAATGATCTCGCTATGATACTTTGCGGAAGCTTTAAATTGAGCACTGTTAAAAATGCAGCCTGAATCACCTATTATCAACACAAACTAAATTAGAGTTAGTGATTTGTTTAGGTATAATGCTCAATTAAACTAATAATATTTAATCATATAATTATAAAAACATATAACAATCAATCAATTAAAATAATTTTATTTTGTAGTTGTTACGCTGATTTATCAATGACAAGCATAAAATAAAGTTATTCCAAAGGAATAGACAAGTATTATGGCAATGTTAGAAACGATCGTTAATTTTTTAAATGACCTCTTATGGGGCAAATTATTAGTCTACGGACTAGTGGGTGCAGGCTTGTATTTCACCATTAGACTAGGCTTTATTCAGTTTAGCCAGTTTGGACATGGTCTTAAGTTACTTTCTATAAGTCGTCGACCCGGAAAAAGTGGCTTGTCATCTTTCCAAGTATTTTGTACCAGTATGGCTGCCCGTGTCGGTGCAGGTAATATGGCTGGCGTAGCCTTTGCGATTGGCGTTGCAGGGCCGGGGGCTGTTTTTTGGATGTGGGCTATTGCTGTTTTAGGTATGGCTACAGCAATGATCGAATCGACACTTGCTCAAGTATATAAAGTTAAAGATGTGGATGGACAATATCGCGGCGGCCCTTCTTATTACATGGAGAAAGGTCTTGGTCAGCGTTGGATGGGGATTTTATTCTCCATTCTACTCATTATCTGTTTTGGTCTAGTGTTTAATGCCGTTCAAGCGAATACTATTGCTGGCGCAATGACGACGGTATTTGATTTTAATCCGCTTTATGTCGGGATTGGGATCACCGCCTTTAGCGGTATCGTTATCATGGGCGGTTTAAAGAAAGTTGCTAAGGTTTCGGAATTTATTGTACCCGTGATGGCACTGGCTTATATCTTTATGGCATTTGTCGTTGTAATGATGAATGTAACCGAGCTGCCTAGCGTATTTATGCTCGTTATCAATAGCGCATTTGGTTGGCAGGAAGCAGCTGGTGGTGCCATCGCTTATAGTGTTGCGCAAGCTATGCAAGCTGGTATCGCACGTGGTTTGTTTTCAAATGAAGCGGGTATGGGTAGTGCAGCAAATATTGCAGCTAGTGCATCCCCTAATCCTAATCATCCTGCATCACAAGGTTATATTCAAATGATGGGGTATTTTTCGATACCATCGTGATTTGTACCGCGACAGCTGCAATTATTTTACTATCGGGTGACGCAGCTGGCTCTGGTGAGGGTATTGGTATGACAATCAATGCCTTATCTTCGCATGTTGGCAGTTGGGGCGGCGGATTTATTGCTGCGGCAATTCTGTTATTTTGTTTTACTTCGATTATCGCAAACTACTCTTATGCTGAAACCAATGTGATGTTTTTATCAGGTAATAGTAAAAAAGCGTTACCCATTTTTAGATTGATTGTATTAGGCATGGTAATGTTTGGTGCTATGGCTAAAATTGGTTTGGTGTGGGATTTAGCCGACGTTTCAATGGGCTTAATGGCCTTGGTGAATATTGTCGCAATTTCATTACTCTCTGGTTTGGCTATTCGAGTGATTAATGATTATCGCGAGCAAGTTAACGCTGGTAAAGATCCCGTATTTGATACCAGTAAGTTTCCGGAGTTAGCAGAACAATTAGAAGAGAAGATTTGGCCTGATGGATCCGCAAAACATAAGTCATAAACAGTAGAACGATATAATGCATTGAAAATGTGCGTTAACGTAATCGAAAAAACCATGCTGGATTAGCATGGTTTTTTTTTGTCACTAAAGTATGATGACTTTATCAGAATAAAGGAGTTAATCATGCTGGTTTTAGTTTCACCTGCCAAAACATTAGATTTTGAAAACCCACCGATTACACAAGAATTTACCCAGCCTACGCTGCTAGAACAGAGTGCTTCTTTAATAGAGGTTTGTCGCGAGCTTACACCTGTCGAGATTGCGAGTTTGATGAAGGTTAGCGACAAGATTGCCGGGCTCAATGCTGCCAGATTTGCACAGTGGCAACCCAAGTTTACTCTTGATAACGCTAAACAGGCTATCTTTGCTTTTCGTGGCGATGTTTATACCGGTTTTGATGCGGACAGTTTATCTGAAACACAAATGCAATCAGCCCAGCAGCATTTACGCATATTGTCTGGTTTATATGGTCTGCTTAAACCCTTAGATCTTATTCAGCCCTATCGCTTAGAAATGGGGACCCGATTAGTCAATCCTGAAGGAACTAACTTATATGCATTTTGGGGCGATAGCATTACCCAGGCGGTGAATGAAGCGCTTGCGGAACAAGGTGACGATATTATTGTCAACCTTGCCTCAAACGAGTACTTCAAGTCAGTGAAGACAAAACAACTTAAAGGCAAGTTAATTACCCCAGTATTCAAAGACTGTAAAAAAGGTCAGTATAAAGTTATTAGTTTTTATGCAAAAAAAGCCCGTGGATTAATGGCGCGTTACATTATTGACAACCAGCCTAAAACTCTTGAGCAATTGAAGCAGTTTGATTTAGAAGGTTACTACTACAGTGAGGAACTTTCTTGTGATGATTCACCAGTATTCTTGCGAGAAGAGCAAAACTAAATAACTGGCAGGGTTGGTTAAATACTAAGTTGAGATAAATAAATGCCCTTAATTTGTTAAGGGCATTGTTGTTTTAAAAGAAATTATTGCTGAGTAAGTGGACGTAATTCAACGTCTGATTGCGCCATCATATAAGCAAATTGCACATAAGCTGCCACATTTTGGGCTAGTGATTTAGGATCAATTTTATCCAAGGTATCATTTGGCGTATGGTGATAATCGAAATAATCAGTCCCATCTTGTCTGAGTGATGCAACCGGTACGCCAAGGCTTGGCATCATTGATACATCCGGCCCACCAGAGGCTTTATTGTTACCCAGTGCAACACCATTTAGTGTCATCGAAGACACTTGATGTTGAATTTGACTAAAGCTCGCTGGAGCGACATTAAAGTCGATTTGATAGATTGGGCCTGCACCAAAATCAGATTCAGCTGCAATATAATGTTTTTCGAGGTCATCAGCGTGTTGCTTAACGTAAGATTTACCACCGATTAGGCCTACTTCTTCTGCCGCGTACAATACCACGCGAATTGTTCTAGCAGGTTTTTGAGGTAAGTCTTGAATGAGCTTTGCAGCAGCTGTAACGATTGCCACGCCTGCGCCATCATCAATAGCGCCTGTGCCTTCATCCCATGAGTCTAAATGTGCACCGATTAACACTAATTCTTCTGGTTTACTGCTGCCTGTTACTTCTGCTATTACGTTGTAAGACGTCGCTATCCCAAGGTTTTCTGACGACATTTTGAGTGACATCATAATGTTTGGATCCCGCTTGAGCATACCGTTAATTAGTTCTGCATCAGGGAATGACATTGCCGCAGCAGGAATTTTAGCTACGTCGTCTTGATAGCGCATTACGCCAGTATGTGCCATACGGTCATGATTTGTTCCTATCGAACGAATAACAACAGCAACAGCGCCTTTTTTTGCCGCTTCAACAGCTCCTTTAGAGCGACCTCCAACAGTTACCCCATAACCATTGCCATCTTTATGACGCTCTGTAATATGGTCGATAAACACAATTTTACCTTTAACTGTGCTTGGTTCAGCTAACTTTAGTGCAGCCAAAGAGTCAAAGCGAACAATGGGGGCGGTAATCCCATTAGTTGGTGTGGCAACACTGCCGCCTAATGCTGTAATTACCAATGGTTGTTGAAACGGCGCCACGATACTGGCTTCTGCTTTTCCTCGAGACCAAGCGGGAACTTGAACCGATTCTTTATACACTTTATCAAATCCCATCGAGCGCAGTTTTTCCATGGCCCAATCTACGGCCATTAAATCTTTATCACTACCCGCTAAACGAGGGCCGATTTCGACAGTCAAGGATTCAACGATGTCATAAGCCAAATTGGAGTTGAGTGCTTGCTTGGCTAGTTGCAGACTTATTTGTGCATCTGCGGAATTATTGACCACTAATTCAGGAGGTTTGGGGTCATTTGTTGTTTGTTGGCAGCCAAATAATCCAACCAATATTAGGGCACATAAGGCTGTGCTTTTATAGTCTTTCATGAGTTTCCTTCAATTATTCTAACTAAGTCTCATTTTTTCAGACAATCTACCAAAAAGTGTGCTTTATGTCCCGACTCTATTTGTAAGGGAACGCTATATTAGTCAGAGGTTCGATGAGGAGAGTATTACGAGTGATGAATATTGAAAAAATGCAACAACAAGCCGATCATGCTGTTGTGTTGCTTAAAGCGTTAGCCAATGAGCGCAGATTGTTTATTTTATGTCACTTATTGAACGATGGTGAGATGTGTGTCGGTGAAATGAATAAAAAATTGGGTTTAAGCCAGTCTGCCTTGTCTCAACACTTAGCGTGGTTACGAAAAGATAATTTAGTTTGTACACGTAAAGAAGCACAAACAGTTTTTTACTCATTAAAAAGCGATGAAGTGAAAGAGCTTATTGAAGTATTAAATAAAATGTACTGTCACTAAAAGTTACTGTCATTAAAAACTAAAACAACGATAAGCAAAAAGTTAAACCTTAATCTAAGCGATTAAGGTTTTTTTTGTGCCTGAAATGCAAAAATAAGCTTAAATTACAGACATAAAAAAACCGGCCTAAGCCGGTTTTTTAAAATAATCGTTAAAATTAAGCTACAAGAGCTTTGATTTTAGCGTTTAAACGTGCCTTTTGACGAGCAGCTTTATTCTTATGAATAAGGCCCTTAGTCGCCATACGGTCAACGATTGGTTGTGCAACCGCGAATGCTTCTGTAGCCGCTTTGTGGTCACCGCTCTTGATAGCAGCGATAACTTTTTTAACGTATGTACGTAACATAGAGCGACGGCTTGCGTTATGCTGACGACGCTTTTCAGACTGAAGCGCGCGCTTCTTTGCAGACTTGCTATTAGCCAAGGTGCAACTCCTAAAAACTGGATTTGATACTTTTAAAGGCCGAGGAATATGCCTGCTTTTAGTTCGTTTGTCAACGACTATGAAAGAAATACCTACATAAAGATAAATATTTCAATCGGGCGTGCTTATCTTCAACCCACTCGTGTAAAATGTGGCGCAATTCTACCAGCTCTTGCGCGTATGTGACAGTGTTGGATTAGAATATTTGCTACAAATCCCACTAAATTATTTTGTATGGAAGCGCTCTAGGGGGCCAATTGAGTAAAAAGTTAATTAAATCGGGTGTCATTGTTAGTTCTATGACATTGATTTCTCGAGTATTGGGCTTAGTGCGTGATGTAGTGGTTGCCAACCTGATGGGAGCGGGCAGTAGTGCGGATGTTTTCTTCTTTGCTAATAAAATTCCCAACTTCTTACGGCGCTTATTTGCTGAAGGTGCTTTTGCGCAAGCATTTGTTCCGGTATTAACTGAATACCAAGAGCGTCAATCTCCTGAAGAGACTCGAGAATTACTCAGTAAAGTTGCCGGTACTTTAGGGGGACTGGTGACACTTGTTACTTTGGTCGGGGTGATAGGTTCTCCGATACTAGCGGCATTATTCGGTGGCGGCTGGTTTATTGATTGGTTAGAAGATGGCCCTAATGCCGAAAAGTTTACCCTAGCGGCATTAATGCTAAAAATCACCTTTCCTTATTTATGGTTTATTACATTTACTGCGTTAGCCGGCTCGATTTTGAATACTCGAGGGCGTTTTGCGGTTTCTGCGTTTACGCCTGTTTTTCTTAATATTGCAATTATCTCCTTTGCTTTGTTTTTATCGCCTAACATGGAGAACCCTGAAATCGGATTAGCATGGGGTGTATTTGCAGGTGGTGTAATCCAATTCCTTTTTCAAATTCCTTTTTTGATCCAAGAGCGTGCTTTAGTTAAACCTTCATGGGGCTGGAACCATCCTGGGGTTGTGAAAATTCGTACTTTGATGATCCCCGCTTTATTTGGGGTATCGGTTTCACAAATTAACTTATTGTTCGATACCTTTATCGCTAGCTTTCTGATGACGGGCTCAATCAGTTGGCTTTACTATTCTGATCGATTATTAGAATTCCCTTTGGGCTTGTTTGGAATTGCCATTGCGACGGTTATTTTACCTGCTTTATCTAAGAAACATGTGAATGCTCAGGGGGAGGGCTTTAGTCAAACAATGGATTGGGGCGTTAAAGCCATTTTATTGTTGGGTACCCCAGCTATGCTGGGCTTGATTATTTTGGCTCAGCCTATGTTAATGGTGCTATTCATGCGCGGTGCCTTTAGTTTGAATGATGTAGAAATGGCTTCGTACAGTTTGATTGCTTACGGCTGTGGCTTGCTGAGTTTTATGTTAATAAAAGTGCTGGCACCAGGGTATTACTCTAGGCAAGATACTAAAACTCCTGTTCGATTTGGCATTATCGCAATGATTAGCAATATGGTTTTCAACTTAATATTTGCCATTCCTTTTGGCTATGTTGGTTTAGCGATTGCAACATCCTTATCTGCTTTATTGAATGCGAGTTTACTTTATCGTGGTCTACATAAAGCAGGCGTTTATCAATTAAGTCGTGGGACATTAATATTTGCTTTAAAAGTTGCAACAGCCACGGCTGTGATGGTCACAGGGGTATTGTTCATCTTACCTGAGCAAGCACAGTGGTTATCTTGGGAGCTTAGCCAGAGAATGTTGTCATTGATCATGCTCATTGTTGCTGGTGCGGGGAGTTATTTGATTGCATTACTGCTGCTGGGGATCAGGCCTTGGAAGATGAAGCCTGTGGTTAAACCATAATGGCGTGATTTGTTTTAATGATTAATGCTGCAGATTTAATGAGCTGTCTGGACTGTTATATGTACATAAGTTTACCGATATTATGATTAGTTGGACAATATAACGCCTTAATAGCGTGAGTGGGTTTAAGTGAGTAAGGTTTTGGGTATATAATCTGCCGATTTATAATCGACAGTCAGCTAGACAAATTTGCACTAATCGAATGGCTAGGGAATTAATGGCGTAATGGAATTAATCCGCGGTATACACAATATATTGCCCGAACATCATGGGTGTGTGCTGACAATTGGCAATTTTGATGGCATTCATCGTGGCCATGCTGAAGTGATCCGCAATTTGATAAGTAAAGCGCATCATTTTCAGTTACCCGCAACGCTTATGACCTTTGAACCTCAGCCGCAAGAGTTATTCAAAGGTGATAGTGCCCCCGCTAGATTAAGCTTGTTACGCGATAAAATACGATTACTTGATGAGTTGGATATTGATCGGCTGCTGTGTATTAATTTTACAGCATCCTTTGCTAATCAACCTGCCCATGAGTTTATTGAAGAGTTATTAGTCAAAAAACTCGGGGTTAAATATCTCGTAGTAGGAGATGACTTTTGCTTTGGTAAAGGTCGTGAAGGTAATTTTGACATGTTGGTCGCAGCTGGAAAAGAGTTCGGCTTTACCGTGGTAAGCACACAAAGCTTTCTGGTAGGGACGCAACGAGTGAGCTCAACCCTAGTGCGACAGCAATTACAACTCGGTAATCTTGAGCAGGCTCGTCGATTATTAGGGCATCCTTTTATCATGAGTGGCAAAGTTGCTCATGGCCAAAAAATTGGTCGAACGATTGGATTTCCAACGGCTAATATCGCCTTAAAACGTAAAGTTGTTCCTGTAAGAGGTGTGTTTGCGGTTAAGTTGTATTGGCAAGATAGTGATATTTATGAAGGTGTTGCAAATATTGGTTACCGACCAACCGTGCAAGGCCAAGTTTGCCAGCTAGAAGTTCATTTGCTTGATTTTTCTGGTGATTTATATGGTAAACGAGTAGAAGTTGAATTAGTGGCTAAAATCCGTGACGAACAACCTTTTGAGTCATTGGATGCACTAAAAAAACAAATTTTGAATGACGCGAATGAAGCTAAGGCTTTATTCAGCTTTGATGCAAGCTGATTTAATTAGCTTAAACAATGGTATGGGATAAATGAGCGACTATAAACTGACTTTGAATTTGCCGGAAACTGAGTTTCCGATGCGTGGTAACTTAGCTAATCGCGAACCAGACATGTTAAACCGCTGGACGCAAGATGGGCTGTATCAACACATTCGCGACAGCCGCAGTGGTCGTAAGCCTTTCATTTTGCATGATGGCCCTCCTTATGCGAATGGTGATATTCATATTGGTCATTCAGTTAATAAAATCCTTAAAGACATCATTATCAAGTCTAAAACCATGTCAGGTTTTGACGCACCATATATTCCTGGCTGGGATTGCCACGGTTTACCAATCGAGTTGAAAGTAGAACAAAAGGTGGGTAAACCAGGTCAAAAAATCTCTGCTGCAGAGTTTCGTGAAGAATGTCGTAAATATGCCGCTGTGCAAGTAAACGGTCAGCGTGATGACTTTATTCGTCTTGGTGTACTTGGTGACTGGCAAAACCCATACCTAACCATGGACTACTCGACTGAGGCGAATATTGTTCGTTCACTTGCTAAAGTGATTGAAAGTGGTCATTTGCATAAAGGTGTTAAACCTGTTCATTGGTGTACTGATTGTGGTTCAGCACTGGCTGAAGCGGAAGTTGAGTATGAAGATAAGACATCGCCTGCGATTGATGTTGCCTTTGAAGCCACTGATAGCGGAGCAATAGCAGCTAAATTTGGTGTCGAGCATTATTCGCACCCAGTTTCGATGGTTATTTGGACTACAACACCTTGGACGTTACCAGCCAACCGTGCTTTATCATTAAGCCCTGAATTAGATTACAGCTTAGTGGAATACACCAAAGACGGTGTTACTGCAGCGGTTATTCTGGCTGAAGTGTTAGTTGAATCATGTGTTGAACGTTATGCTTTTGAGTCGCATAAGGTTTTAGCTAACATTAAAGGTGCTGAGCTTGAGCTAACCCGTTTCAAACATCCATTTTTAAACTTTGATGTACCGGCTATTTTAGGCGATCACGTTACCACGGATGCGGGTACGGGTATTGTTCATACCGCCCCAGGTCATGGTCAAGATGACTTTGTTGTTGGTCAAAAGTACGGTTTAGAAGTGGCTAACCCTGTTGGTGATAATGGTGTTTACAAGGCTGACACTGAATTTTTTGCCGGTCAGCATGTCTTCAAAGCGAATGATAATGTAGTCGCGCTTTTGAAAGAAAAAGGCGCTTTAGTTCACCATGTTGCGTACCGTCATAGTTACCCGCATTGCTGGCGTCACAAAACTCCAATCATTTTCCGCGCAACACCGCAGTGGTTTATCTCAATGGATAACAATGGCTTACGCACCCAAGCGTTAGCGGAAATTGACAAAACTCAGTGGTTGCCTGATTGGGGACAAAGCCGTATTGAAAAAATGGTCGAGAACCGTCCAGATTGGTGTATTTCTCGTCAACGCACTTGGGGCGTGCCCATTACACTATTTGTACACCGTGAAACTGAAGAGTTACACCCAGATAGTGTCGCGCTAATGGAGCGTGTTGCACATCGAATAGAGCAGCAAGGTATTCAAGCTTGGTGGGATTTAGATGATTCAGAACTACTCGGTGAAGATGCGGCTCAATACCGTAAAGTAACGGACACTTTAGATGTATGGTATGACTCAGGCTCAACCTTCTCATCTGTGGTAGCATCACGACCTGAATTTCAAGGCCATGAAGTTGATTTATACCTAGAAGGTAGCGATCAACACCGTGGTTGGTTTATGTCATCCTTGATGATTTCAACGGCTATGAATGGCAAAGCGCCATATAAGCAAGTGTTAACCCATGGTTTTACCGTTGATGGTAAAGGTCGCAAAATGTCTAAATCTATCGGTAACGTCATTGCACCATTGCAAGTGACCAACAAGTTAGGTGCCGATATTTTACGTCTATGGGTTGCGGCTACTGACTACAGTGGTGAAATGACAGTCTCTGATGAGATTTTGAATCGCAGTGCAGATGCGTATAGACGTATTCGTAATACTGCGCGTTTCTTATTGGCTAACTTAAATGGCTTTAACCCTGAAACCGATATGGTTGCACCACAAGATATGGTGGCTTTAGATCGTTGGGTTCTTCGTCGTACTGAAGCATTACAAAATGAAATTATTGACGCATATGAACAATATAATTTCCATTTAGTGACCCAAAAGTTAATGCAGTTCTGCTCAGTTGAGTTAGGTGCGTTTTACTTAGACATCATTAAAGATCGCCAATATACCGCTAAGCAAGATGGTAATGCACGCCGTAGTTGTCAGTCGGCTTTATTCCATATTGCTGAAGCGATGGTTCGTTGGATCACTCCAATTCTTAGCTTTACTGCTGATGAAATTTGGCAGTTACTGCCAGGTGAACGTGAAAAATATGTGTTCACTCAAGAATGGTATCAAGGTCTTGAGTCAGTCACTCTTGATTCCGATTTGAGTGATGATTACTGGCAGCAATTATTATCAGTGCGTAACGAAGTGAATAAAGTGATTGAGCAAGCACGCCGTGATAAGCGTATTGGTGGATCGTTAGAAGCTGAAGTTACTTTGTATGCAGATAAAGCATTAGCAACTGAACTTGCCAAACTAGATGATGAATTACGTTTCGTTTTATTGACATCTAAAGCGTTAGTTGCTGATATCAGCACCGCGCCACAAGACGCTGTCGAGACTGAATTAACAAGCCTTAAGCTAGTCGTTGTGAAAAGCGAAGCACACAAGTGTGAACGTTGTTGGCATCACCGCGAAGAAGTTGGCACCATTGAATCTCACCCAACATTATGTCAGCGCTGTGTGACAAATATTGAGGGTGAAGGTGAACAACGCGAATTTGCATAAGGGAAAAGCGCTATGAGTTCTGCTCCATTAACTTGGAAAGACAGTGGCTTGCGTTGGTATTGGTTAGCTGTGTTGGTATTTTTTGCCGACCAGCTATCAAAACAATGGGTATTGGATAATTTTGAGTTATATGAATCAATCCAATTGCTGCCATTTTTTAATTTTACTTATGTGCGTAACTATGGCGCAGCCTTTAGTTTTTTAAGTGAAGCTGGTGGCTGGCAACGTTGGTTTTTTGCCATCATTGCGGTTGGCTTTAGTACAATACTAACGGTTTGGTTACGCAAGCAATCTCATCAACTATTGCGTACCAACATAGCCTATACACTGATAATCGGTGGAGCACTGGGCAATCTTATTGATCGTTTAATGCACGGTTTTGTTGTCGACTTTATTGATTTTTATTGGAAAACTAGCCATTACCCAGCATTTAATATTGCCGATTCAGCAATTTTTATCGGTGCTGTATTGATTATTTGGGAAGCCTTTAAGCCCGATGTTGCTCAATCAGAGCAGGAGCAAACAAAGTGACCGATTTAAATAAAGCAGATGTTCAGGCCATTGTTTGCCATATGAATATTTTGTTAGAAGATGGCTCAACCGCTGATAGTACAAAAGCATCAGGTAAACCAGCCAGATTAAACCTGGGTGATAACAGTTTGAGCCCTGCTTTTGAAGCGCAAATTAAAACGCTAAAAGAAGGTGATAAGCATACTTTTACCCTTAAGGCGAAAGATGCATTTGGTGAGTCAAATCCTGATGCAATTCATCATATGGATAGAAGTCGCTTCCCTGCAGATATGAAGCTTGAAGCTGGGGTTATCGTGAGTTTTGCAGGCCCAGGTGGCAGTGAAATTCCAGGCATTGTGCGAGAGACCTTGGGCGATTCAATTACCGTGGACTTAAACCACCCACTTGCAGGACACAATATTACTTTTGAATTAGATGTTGTTAAAGTAATGACTGAGTAAAAGGTATTTTATGCTTAAAGTTGACCCTACTTCTGCTGAATTAAGCATTTTATTAGCCAACCCGCGCGGTTTCTGTGCTGGTGTTGATCGTGCTATCAGTATTGTTGAGCGAGCTCTTGAGTTATTTGAGCCCCCGATTTATGTACGACATGAAGTGGTTCATAACCGTTACGTGGTACAAAATTTAAAAGATCGCGGCGCGATATTTGTGGAAGAGCTAGATCAAGTGCCTGATAACTGTATTGTGATTTTCAGTGCTCATGGCGTATCGCAAGCTGTACGTAAAGAAGCTAAAAAACGTGGACTTAAAGTATTTGATGCCACCTGTCCGTTAGTCACTAAAGTACATTTGCAAGTGACGCGAGCCAGTAGAAAAGGAGTTGAGTGCATCTTAATTGGTCACGAAGGGCATCCTGAGGTGGAAGGCACAATGGGTCAGTACGATAACCCAGAGGGCGGTGTTTACTTAATCGAGTCCCCAGAAGACGTTGATAAGCTAGTCGTTAAAGACCCTGAAAACTTATGCTTTGTTACCCAGACAACATTATCTGTTGATGATACGTTAGATATTATCGCAGCGCTGCAAAAACGCTTTCCGTCAATCGAGGGGCCGCGTAAAGATGATATCTGTTACGCAACTCAAAATCGGCAAGACGCAGTGCGTAATTTATCAGTAGATGCTGATTTATTAATTGTAGTGGGCTCTAAAAATAGCTCAAACTCAAATCGCTTACGTGAGTTAGCTGAAAAGTCGGGTACTGAAGCTTACTTAGTCGATACTGCAGCAGATGTAGATTCAGCATGGTTTAAAGGCGTTAGTAAGGTTGCTGTTACCGCTGGTGCATCTGCGCCTGAAGTTTTAGTGCAGCAAGTGGTAAATGCAATAGCTAATCATGCGCCTAGTGTGATCACTGAAGTTGAAGGACGTAAAGAAGATGTCGTTTTTGCGGTACCTGCAGAACTAAGATAATGACTTTATTAGCAGTTATAGCTGCAGAATAAAGTTGTAACAAAAACCACACAATTGTGTTAGGATTGTCTAAACAAACCCAGTACTAAGCATACTGGGTTTTTTTGTGCTTGCTTGTAAACAAGCTATACTTAAGTGTTAGATTTTTTGTTTATAAAAGTTTGCTTTAAACCTGCTGGAATGTTGATGAATTGTCAGTTAGTATTGTTGAGTTTTATAATGCTAAGTTAAAGATTTTTAAGCGTAAATTGCAGTATTAATCGTCAATAATGTGACGATAGTTGGAGGCTTGACACATGTCACCTAAAAGGAATGGATTTTCCTTAATTGAAGTTATGGTATCACTAGTCATTCTGGTGATAGGACTTATTGGTATTTTTAATCTTCACATTGTTGCCAAAAAGGGCAGCTTTGAATCCTTTCAGCAAACCCAAGCTTCTTATTATGCCAATGATATTATTAATAGAATGAGGCTAAATGTGTCTCAATTGGCAAGTTATTCTGGGACTTATAATGGTTCGCTGTCTTCTACTAAAGCCTGTGATGTAGCCGTTGGAGCTAATAGTATCTGTTCAAATGTTGAAACTCGTTTGTGGGATTTGTATCAATGGGAGCGTTCGTTCCAAGGTGATAACGAAATATCTAATGAAATCGGGGTTGGTGGATTAGATAGCGCAACGGCGTGTATCAGTGTTTCAGGAAGTGATGTGTCTGTGGTTATGACTTGGAGAGGGATTAGAGAAACCTCTGATGGTGGTGCAGATAGAAGTCAAGCAGTTAAAGAATGTGGTGTCTCAGATAAAAGGCGGCGCGCTTATGAGATTAACACGGTTATTATGTAGGAACTTAAATGCGTATTTATCATAACAGTCAAGCCGGGTTATCACTTGTTGAGCTAATGGTAGCAATGCTAATTAGCTTATTTTTAACGGCTGGCATTTTTACTATGTTTAGTATGTCTTCAAGCAACGTCACCACAACTACGCAATTTAGCCAACTTCAAGAAAATGGTCGTATTGCACTAGCCATTCTAGAAAGAGATTTAAGCCAACTTGGCTTTATGGGTGATGTAACGGGTACAGATTTTGTTTTTAATGTAAACGCAACCGTATCAGCAACAATTCCAACAAGTGATTGCATAGGTGGCGGGATAAACAACAGAAGTTTTCCAATTAACCAGCCTGCGCATTTTAGACGATTATGGGGTTATGAGGCAGATGTTAGCCCCTTTGAATTAGCTTGTATTAGTCCTAATAGTAATACTGATGTAATACAAATTAAACGGCTGGTAGGGCCTGATGTGCTTGCCGCAGACATGACCTCAACACGATACTATGCTGCAGCCACTTCTAACCAAATCGAGTTTTTTGATGGTGGCGCTACTCCCCCTGCTTTATTCAACAGTCGAATTTGGGAGTACCAACACCATGTTTATTTTATTGAAAATGAGGGTGATATTCCTGTTTTAAAACGTCGAACCTTATCAACCGGTAATGGCATGAATAATGAGGAGCAGCTAGTCGAAGGTATCGAGAATATGAGAATTCTATATGGTTTTGACAGTAATGGTGATGATACCGCTGATAGTTATATGCCGGTGCAAAATGTTTCTTCATTGATGTGGGATAATGAGTTGTTTCAACGTTTGGTTGCTTTGAGGGTATATTTGCTGGTTCGTTCTACATCTCAAGATAGAAGTTATACCAATGATGTGACATATCAGCTTGGTGATAAAGAGATAGCACCATCAAATGATAATTACCGGCGCAAAATTGTGTCAACAACCGTGGTTTTAGCTAACCCTATTATTATTCGAAACTAAGGTGATATACATGAATATTAAGCTAAAACACCAACAAGGTATTGTATTGTTTTTCTCTTTAATTGTGCTGGTTATGATGACTGTTATTGGTGTGGCTTTGGCTGTTAGTTCTACGCAATCTCTAAGAATGTCTGGTGCAGGCTCAGAAAGAGTTGAAGCGATGGCAGCTGCCCATGGTGCACTTGAAAATGCAATTAAAAATTCGAGTGGCGCGGGGTTTGTAACCATGGATATGGACAATGGTATGACCATTACAGATGCGACTTTAGGGGTGAAAAGCTCAGTAAAAGCGTTAACAAAAGCTGACGTGAATTGTCAGCGAAGTGCTGATGCATCGAGTGGTGATTTAATCAAGTGCATCAGAATACAAATTGAAAGTACCGCAGAGTTTGGTCGAGATAATTTAGGTAGTTTAACAACCGTTAATGGTGTTGAACAAGAAGTGCTGAACATTAAATAGTGTTCAATATCACTGGAGTTTATTATGAATATTCGAAAGTTAGCTTGTACATTTTTGGCAGCAACGCTTGTCATGTCCTCGCTGAGTTTTGCCGATGATACAGAACTTTATGTTTATGAATCGACTGTCCGTACTGGAGCTCGCCCACAGGTTCTGATTATTTTTGATAACTCAGGGTCAATGAAAACCATTGAAGAAGATGCGGTTAAGGGCTATAACCCAGATCAAGTCTATCCCGCTGTCGGCAACGAAAATGCCTTACAAGAGCGGATGGTTTATTTTACCAAGGGCGGAATTGATAACTCAGCCTTACCTGTACCAGATAGCCCATCTGAAAGTCGTCGTTTTCTTGCTGAAATTAACGGTTGTGAATCTTCTTGGGAGTATCTCGACAAATACGGTATTTTTACAGGCTTTTTCCGGGAATACACTTTCTCCGGTCAAAATGGTACCTGGAGTGAAGTGCCTGATAACAATGGCGCAAACATTGAAATTTTAGATTGTTTTGAAGATATCGACGCAATCAAATTTAAGAATGCTGATGGACAACCTCTTGGCTTACCTGTCGATAGCCAAGGTAATAAGCAAAATCCTGTTCGTTATTCTGAAGTTAATGAAAGTTCAAGCCCATCAGAAATTGAGAATGCAATTAAAGCCGCCAAGTTAACCGCTTTTGGTACCGGACAACCTCTGACCTTGTATACAGATAATTATCTGCGTTGGTTTAATGGTGACCAAGAGTTAGTGCCCAAATCTCGATTAGAGATTGCGAAAGAGGTGATTACTAATACTATTGTGACCACGCCAAGTGTTGATTTTGGTATGGCAGTATTCAATATTAACTTCCGAAATGAAGGTGATGCAGATGGCGGACGCATAGTTTCTGGAATTAAGACAATGACAGATGCCAGTAAAATCTCACTTTTAGATACAATTGCCGATCTTGATTCTGAAACGAATACACCATTATGCGAAACCTTATATGAGGCCTATAGCTACTTTGCCGGAAAAAGTGTCACTTTTGGAGATAAAGACAAAAAACCATCTGACTATAGTTATACACCAAATACCCCTCCAAGGGATAGAAGTATTGAAAACTCAGGGGTTTACGTATCGCCATTCAATAAGTGCCAAAGCCGAGCTTATGTCGTTTATATTACTGATGGTGCACCGACATTAGATCAGAATGCCGACAGCTTAATTAAAGCATTGCCTGGAGTTAAGCAAACGGGGTTTGTGAATGAAAATCCGAATTTTACTAACTTTTTGCCTAATTTAGCAGGATGGATGAACACAAATGATGTTAATCCAAATTTAGCAGATAACCAACATGTCACCACTTACACAATTGGTTTTAGTGACGGTGCTGATGATGCGGCAGCGTTATTGCTAGAAACTGCAAAGCAAGGTGGTGGGGAGTATTATGCCGCTAAGAATGCATCTGCTTTGCAAGTGGCATTACAGAAAGTATTTAGTGATATTTTAAAAGTAAATGCCAGTTTCACAGCGCCTTCAATTGCCAGTAATAACTTTGATAGAACAGAGACGTTTGACTCTGCTTATTATGGGATGTTTTTTCCTAATAAAGGGCCAAGATGGACTGGGAATCTAAAAAAATTCAAAATTACTTCCGATGGTTCAATTGTAGATAAAAAAGGTGTTAATGCCATTGCTTCTGATGGTGGCTTAAAGTCTTCTGCATGTTCTTATTGGACACCTGATTCTGTTTGTAATTCTGCCACAGATGGCGGTGATGGCAATGATGTTTCATTAGGAGGGGTTGCTTATAATTTAGCTCAGCAAGCTCAACGCAAACTTTATATGAATTTTGGCGACACATTAAAAGATTTTACCAAACAAAATGCTGCAAGTTATGCTGGTGGTGAAGATGATCTGGCTGATTATATGGCGGTAGCAGTAGATGAGTTATCTAATACATTTGATTGGGCTGCAGGTAAGGATGTTGACGATGACATACCTAACTCTTCAGTTAGGACCGATATTTTCGGTGACCCGCTCCACTCTAAACCCTTGGCGATTAATTTAGGTACAGCAGGTAGTCCTGATATACGGGTAATTGTTGGAACCAACCATGGCTTCTTACATATGTTTAAAGACTCTGGGGACAGTGTGTCTGAGAGCTGGGCATTTATGCCGTACGAGTTATTACCTAATGTAAAAGAACTGCGTGATAATTTCCCCACTGGCGTTCATTCGGTTTACGGAATGGATAGTTCGCCAGTCGCATATATTAAAACGGGTGAAACCGGTATTGAAAAAGCCTGGGTATTTGTTGGTATGCGCCGTGGTGGTAAATCTTACTATGCAATTGATGTAACATCACCTGATGCCCCTAAGTTTATGTGGAAAGTCGATGCAAATTCAGATGGCTTATCTGAGCTAGGTCAAACTTGGTCTGAGCCTGTTGTTGGTCTCATTCCAGGCTGGCCAGCAGGTAATACTAATCCTGAAAACGCCAAGCCTGTTATTATTGTCGGAGCGGGATACGCCCCTTCAACCAAAGACGGTTCAGCAGTTGGTGTTGATGATACTAATGCCAGAGGGGTTTTCATATTAGATGCTGAAACAGGCAAGCTTGTAAGATCGTTCACCCCTACATCGGGAACTAATAATACAATTCTGACAGGAATTGTTGATAGTGTACCTAATAAAGTCGCGGTTTTAGACTCTAACAGTGATGGTCTGATTGATCGAATTTATGCTACCGATACTGGTGCTAATGTTTGGCGTATAGATTTACCTAGTGCCTCACCAACATCAAGTGATGGTTTTTGGTCTGCGTTTAAGTTTGCTGAGTTAGGAGGCGATGCCATAGAATCTGATCGTCGCTTTTTTGCTGGTGCGACAGTTGCTCAAACAGTCTTTACCAATGTGACAGAAATTACAGTAACAGACCCTGCGGGAGGAAGTTCAACAACCACTAAGTCATATCAAAATGTACCTTATGATGCTGTGGTAATTGGCTCTGGTCATAGGCCTCACCCAAGCGATCGAATTAGAAATGATAAGTTTTATACACTACAAGATAGAAATGTAATTACAAAATCATTTGGCGGAGCGTCAAGTAATAAGATCCCTGATCCAATCACACTTAATCAGTTATATGATGTTACCAGTGCTGCGCCAACTACTGATGCTGAACAGCTTAATTTTGGCCAAAAGTTAGGTTGGTATTATAGTCTTCCGTCAGTTGGTGAAAAAAGTTTGTCAGCGGCTTCTATTGTGAGAGGCAAGGTTTATTTTACCTCTTATGTACCTGCAGATACGACTGTGACTGATCAATGTTTAGCCGAAGGTCAAGGTAATCTTTATGTGTTTGACTTACATAAAGGTGGATTATTCAAAACGTGGAAAACAGGGACTTTTATTCCGCCAGAAATTCCACCTGTGATTCCACCTAAACCACCAAAAGATCCCGATGACCCTGATGAACCTGAACAGCCGACAGATGACGGTAAAATCTATTTGATTGTTGGCTGTGGGGAATCCGACGGAGTTGATTGTAAAGGTACCATTGAAGCAGGTAAAACACTTGGTGTTAACAAGATTTATTACCATATTGAAGAGTAGAGTATGAAATATCGGCAGGGTTTTACATTAATTGAAGTCATGATAACAGTGGTTATTGTTGGGATTTTGGCATCCATTGCATATCCTAATTATACGCAGTATGTTGCAAGAGGGGCTAGGGCGGATGCCTTAGCCGGCTTAATGAATGTCTCTAATCTCCAAGAGCAATATTATTTAGACCATCGAGCCTATACTGATGATATGACTAAATTAGGTTTAAGTGCTGATCCTTGGCTTGTTGAAAACAAACATTACAAAATTGACTCTGCAATCAATGGTGCAAGTTTTGTTTTGACCGCTACAGCTGAATCAATCCAAGCCGGAAGAGATCCTGACTGCAAAAAGATTGAGCTATCGTCAACAGGTGCTAAATCACCAGAGGAGTGCTGGTAATGAAGTATGTAGCTTTATTATTTACCTTGTGCTTTGCATTAAATGCACAAGCTAATAATTCGAAAGAAGAATATAAATGCCTTTTAGAGACAACTACCGGAAGCCAAATTGGTTTTTATAATTGGAAAAGAAATCAAGTAAAAAGTAAAAGTCAGTTACTGGTTGCTAAAAAAATAAAGTCAGATAAGAAAAATGCATACATTAAAGATGTGATTGAATGTGTGCCTTTAAATGAAGATTTTAGCAGTGCTGATGCTAAACGTATTGATAAAGCTACAGTGAGATAAAAAAATGAGCCTAATGGGCTCATTTTTTTAACAACTCTTGCCATCTGTTCCAAAAGTAACTTTTCCGCTTGTTAGAATAGATATACTTTTGGAATTACTAGATTTTCCACCAGGGCAATAAATTATCTCTCCACCAGAAGATAGGCCATCTGGTGAAAAAGTAATAATAGATGATGGACCACTAATATCATCTTGAGAGTTAAATGAATTAATTGTTCTTAACTCAACTTCTTTATTATCTCTATCTACCGCAAATACACGAATACCGTCTTGCCAATCATTGCTAGATTTGCAGGATGTGTCTGAAGCTCTTGCACATACTGACACTGTTGTACCATAACTAACGGCTTGATTTCGGGCAAAAGACATTAAATTTAGGACGTTTTCGGCATTATTATTGGCTCTTATTCCTTCGTAAACACTAGTTAAAGACGGCACAGCAACCCCAATTAAGATTGCTGCAACAGTAATTGTGACCATCAATTCAACCAGTGTGAACCCATGACTATATTTATTCATTTTAAATCCTTAATGTGACTACTATTGAGTATAACAAATAGTGGCATGAAGGCGATAAATGATGTCTAGGATTGAATTACTTTTTACAACTTATGCTTTTCTTAGTTGAAAACCTTGCTCTACCAGCTTGGTTAATAATGATGGCTTTTGAATATGGACTAGTATGTTCTTTAGGACAGTAAATAAGTGTTCCATTTGTTCCTGATGCTAACCCATCAGGTTGAAATCGAATGGCTTTTCGATTGTATTGGACAATATCCTCATCATGAAATGGATTCATTATGTGAATAATTTTATCATTGCCTTCTAATTGAAACTTTTTCCCGGAATCAGTAAACACTGCTAAACCTAATTGCCAATCAGTTGAACATTGATTTTCAACGATAGGGCAAACCGTTACTGGAATATTATAATTAATTGCGATATTTCTCGCTAAAGTGACAGTATGCTGAATTGCCTTTATATTACTTTCGGATCGTACTTGTAGTTGAATTGCCTGCAGTGAAGGTAAAGCAATAACTGCTAGTGCGCTCATAATGACCATTGTGGTGACTAATTCAACTAAATTGAAACCCTGATGTTTTAAAATGCTTTGCATGCTATAACGTCCTTTGTTGTAAATAAAATTGCCACATCCTGTGGCGCAAGCAATAATTATAGCCATTGATTAAGTTTTTGCCCGAAAAGCGCGTTTTAAATTAAGTATAAATAGCTGCAGAAACTGACATTTCTTTAGCGTAATATGTTTAAAAGTTGAATTTTTTACGATATAAATCAATGTCTATAATAACTTTAGATATACTTATGTACCGTAATTGCCTGTGAATGGAGAAAAGAATGAAAAAAGTAGAAGCCATTATTAAACCGTTTAAATTAGATGATGTGCGCGAATCACTGGCTGAAATCGGTATAACGGGTATGACAGTTGCCGAGGTAAAGGGATTTGGTCGTCAGAAAGGACATACTGAGCTATACCGTGGTGCTGAATACATGGTCGATTTTTTACCTAAAGTGAAAATTGAACTTGTGATTCAAGATGAATTATTAGAGCAAGCTATTGATGTGATTGTAGATACTGCAAGAACAGGCAAAATTGGTGATGGTAAAATTTTCGTCACTGATGTTGAGCGTGTTATTCGTATTCGTACTGGTGAAGAGAACGAAGAAGCGGTTTAAACTGTTATTAAGCCCTTTATTCTGAGTTTACAGTTGTTGATAAAAAATGCCTCATATGAGGCATTTTTTATGGGCGAAATAGTCGATACAAACTGGTTTTGCGTATTACGATTTAGGTGAAGCCGAAGAGTCTCTTATCACCGGACGCGGGGTAAATACTTTCATATTGGTGCTGTTTTTTTCTCGGCGTCTTGCAATCAATAGTTCCGTCGCAATCTGGGCAATTTCGATATTGGGTTGATGAACTGTGGTCAATTTGGGCCAAGTTTGGCGTGAAAATGGGCTATCTTCAAAGCCGACAATGGATAAGTCAGTAGGGATATCAAGACCTGATAATCTAGCTGCAAATAAGGCGCCAGCCGCAATTTCATCGTTACAAGCGACAATGGCAGAAGGGCGGTTCTTCATTGCAATTAGCTTGTTTGCGCCCTCAACACCAGAGTCAAAAGAGTACTTACCATCTAAAATCCATTCCTGATGTACATCAAGATTATTATTACTTAATGCGTGTTTAAAGCCTTGAAGTCGCTCTTTAGTGGATTCATGTTGTTGGTCTCCACTTAAAAAACCGATGTGCTTGTGACCCAAATCAATTAAATGTTGGGTAATTTCCACAGCGCCATGACGGTCATTAACCAATACAGTTAGGCCGTTGTTATTGGTGATTTCATCTCCTGCGATAATGCGAACATAGTTTGCATTTATGCGGTCAAGTGCGGCCAGTATTGCAGGGTTTTCAGACATGGGTGGCGTTAACACTAATCCGGCCAAACGTGAATGCTGAACCATAGTAGTGAGTTCATCACAAATAGTGGTTGATTTGGCGTTACAAGGGTGAATAAGTAATTCAAAGCCCTTTTCTTTACATGCAGACAAAATACCATTTTGCATATCAATTATGTAGTAGGCATTCGGGTTGTCATAAATAAAGCCAATAACATAGGAGCTTGTGCTTGCAAGATTGCGCGCAGCAACATTAGGTTGGTAGTTTAATGCAGCAATGGCTTGGTTAACCTTATCTATGGTTGCTTGTTTTACCGATGGCTCTTTATTGGTCACACGGGATACAGTTTTTATCGACACGCCAGCATATTTGGCTACGTCATTTATGGTTACTTTCATTTAAAAAGCTCTTTTCAGGCGAAACTACCTTAGATGATCCCCCAATTTGGATCATTTAAGGTGGCGATTTGTATGCTAATAGTGCGAGTTTTTCGTTTAATAGGCAATCATCAATTTAACAACAGGTAAGATGTGTGTGATTTTTAGATAAAATTAATATTTGTTTTATTTTTGTTAAATTAATTTAAGTTGTTGTTTTAGCATATTTTTATGAAGTGTTTGTTTTGGTTGAGAGAATATTTCGGTTAAAAATATCGCGTTATTAGTTATTTTGTTGTGGCGTCACTGTTAAATATTGTGTAATGTTTGTTCTAGACATGACAGCGTTGTCATTCCTTCTGGAATGGTTATGTAAACTAAAAACATAATAAAGTTATGAAAGGGAAACGAAGATGCGACCATCAACCTTTAAAAGAAATGTACTAGCGACTAACATCGCAATCCTACTTGGCAGTGTTGTTTCTGTTGGCGCTATCGCTGCAGATGAAGTTGTTGTTGACGACAACATTGAAAAAATTGAAGTTCGCGGTATGCGTGCGTCAATGAAAGCTTCTGTGAATGAGAAGCGTTTTTCAAACTCAGTTGTTGATGCAGTCACTGCAGAAGACATCGGTAAATTTCCTGATGGTGACGTTGGGGAGTCATTAGGCCGTATTCCTGGTGTTGCGGTAAGCCGTCAATTTGGCCAAGGTCAAGGTGTATCAATTCGTGGGGCTTCAAGCAGTCTAACGCGTACACTACTTAATGGCCACACAGTTGCATCTACCGGTTGGTATGATCAGCAAGCGATTGACCGCAGCTTTAACTACAGCTTATTACCATCTGAAATGGTTGGCGGTATTGAAATTTACAAGTCATCTCAAGCTGATCTTCCTGAAGGCGGCGTTGGCGGAACCGTGATTGTAAAAACACGTAAGCCACTTGATTTAGATGCTAACTCATTATTTTTAAGTGCTAAAGGCGACTATGGCACAATTTCAGAAGAGACTGATCCTGAGCTTTCTGGCTTATATAGCTGGAAAAATGAAGAAGAAAATTTTGGCTTCCTTCTTTCTGGTGCTTATTCAGAAACCGCTTACCAACGTAATGGCATTGAGTCATTAATTGGTTGGGGTGAAATTGTACCTACCACATTTGAACAAGAGCGTGAGCGCACAGCAATCAATGGCTCATTCCAATATAGCCCAACTGATAACTTAAGTTTTGGTCTAGACATTATGAGTCTAGATATGAAAGCGAACAATGCTAACACTTCTTTGTTTGTAATGTTCCCAGATGATAAAGACCAAGCGTGTGAAAAGCGTAACTCTTTAGGTACCTGTACTTTTTATCGTCGTGACGGAAATGGCGCTAACCCTGGTTGGGCACAAACTTGGGCTCGTCAAGCCAGCATGGACTCAAATACTTACGACTTCAATTTTGAATACGAAAACGACAACTTTACTCTTGAAGGTCGTGTAGGTAACACCAAGTCTGAAGGTGGTACAGATTTAACTGCTAACTATGGTTTCTGGTTAGGTACAGCTGCTGATTATGCTGGTACTTATGATGCAACTGGCAAAATCATTAAAATTGATATTGCTAATAAAAACTTCACTGCAGATGACTTTGGTGATCAATTATCACCAGCGGGTTGGGCATTGAAAAAGCAACCAAACTCTGATGAAGAAACTTATGCACAATTCGATTTCACCATTCCAGCAGATTTAGGCGCGATAACCTCATTTAAAACCGGTATCCGTTATGCTGATCATGACGTTAGCACCTTAACTCTGCCAGCTAATGTGAGATCAGATATTGTTGCTAAAGACGCATCAGCTTACTATGGCGGTCAAGTTTCATCTGGTGCAGGTTTTACACTACCTAAGCCTAAAATGGATGCCATGTTACGTGATGCTAAAGCGGCAATTGATGGTTTCTCTAAAGATGGAGCTGTTTACAAGTCTGGTTACGGCACCATCAATGAAGAAAACTTATCATTATATTTAATGGCGAATTTCGAAGCAGAAGGCATGCGTGGTAACTTCGGTTTGCGTTACATTTCAACAGATGCATCATCTGATTACTATGAATTACAAGCCGATGGCACTTATGCTGATGAGTTAAGTACTAAGAAAGCCAGTTACGATGATGTGTTACCAAGCATTAACATTGCCTTTGATGTTGCCCCTGATGTAATTATTCGTACTTCAGCTTCGCAAGTCATTTCACGCGCCAACTATGCTGATATGTTTGCTTCATCTGCACTTGTTGGTTACAGCGATGGCACAGCCGGTAACGAGGTTGTCAACACAGGTAACATTGCTCTTGAGCCATTTAAAGCCACTCAAGCAGATTTAGGGGTTGAATGGTACTTTAGCCCAGACGGATTAATGGGGATTTCTTACTTCATTAAAGATGTGAGCTCATTTGTAACATCTTCGCAAACCTTAAATGAAAGTATTGGTATTATTGACCCTGATTCAGGTGAAGATAACTGGACTGTTTCGGGTAAAAAGAATGGTACAGGTGGAAAAATACAAGGTTTCGAACTGCAAATTCAAGATGGTTTTGACAACGGTTTAGGTTACTCTGCTAACTACACCTTTGCTGATTCAGATGCGGCAGCAGAAAACTACCCAGATCAAGTAAGTGTTTTCTCAGATTCTTCTAAGCACACAGTTAACTTAGTAGGCTACTATGAGATGAATGATTTCTCAGCTCGTGTTGCTTATAACTGGCGTAGTGAGTACATGATGCGTGAGTTACCAGGCTTCTATGGTAACCGTCAACACCAAGATTTTGGTACCTTAGATTTAAGTGCTAGCTACAACATTACTGATTACTTAGGTATCACATTTGAAGTGGTTAACTTACTTGAAGAAGACAGCGTTCAATTAGGTGTTGCACCAGATGATGCTGAAGTTAAACCTGAGCTAAAAGGTGGCTACCCAGCTTGGAGCTTTGAAGGTGAGGCGCGTTACAAGTTAGGTGTTAACTTACGCTTCTAATCTGTTAGAGATAATTAAAGCCCAGCCTATGCTGGGCTTTTTTATATGGCAATAATTTTTACTACCAAGCATAGTCGGTATTTGGTCATAAAATTATTTTCGATAAGCGGATGTTATTAATAAAATAAGCTGCCATTTTCGAATTTTTTATAAACTAGCATGTCCTTCTATTTACTCAATTTGGTATAAGATAGGTAACCGTATGACAATTAAATCAATCGCAATTGTGGGCGGCGGCACGGCCGGATGGCTGGCTGCTAATCATTTAGGCAAACGTTTGGCGAATTGCGGCTTTCAAATTACTTTAATTGAATCACCTGACATTCCTACCATTGGCGTGGGTGAAGGTACGGTTCCCGCTATTCGTAAAACGCTGCAAAGTTTTGGCATTAGTGAAACAGAATTTATTAAGCGTTGTGATGTCACCTTTAAGCAGTCAATTCGATTTCAAAATTGGTTAGATAAAAATCGCCATGGCAAAGATAATTTTTATCACCACTTATTTGACCCACCATCTGCTTTTGGTGATGATTTAACCGACTACTGGTTGAACGACTCGACCTGCGCCTATGCTCAAATGGTGTCGAGCCAATTCTCTGTATGCGAAGCAGGACTTGCACCAAAACTTATCACCACACCAGAATATCAAGCCGTACAAGGTTATGCTTATCATCTAAATGCAGCCAAATTTGCTCTTCTTTTGGCTGATAATGCCCAAGACAAATTTCAAGTTAAACATATTAAAGCCAATGTTATCGATACCAAATTGCACCTTGATGGCAGTATTAAGTCGTTAGTGCTAGATACCTTGGGTGAGCAACAATATGATTTTTATATTGATTGTAGTGGCTTTGAGTCAATCTTATTAGCTAAGGCACTCAAGGTGCCGTTTGTTGATAAATCAAAGCAGCTATTTGTTGATAAAGCGATTGTGGTCCAAGTACCAACTGGGGTAGAGGCAGATATTCCGCCATTTACTAAAGCTACCGCCCATCAAGCGGGCTGGATTTGGGATATTGCATTAACTGAACGACGAGGTGTGGGGTTAGTCTATTCACATGCTCACATGGATGATAGCAGTGCTGAGCAAGAGCTTAATCAGTACCTTGGCGGGCAGTTAGACAAATATAATTATCGTCAAATTCCGATGAATGTCGGTTATCGTCAACAATTTTGGGCTAAAAATTGTGTTGGATTAGGTTTGGCTCAAGGTTTTTTAGAACCGATTGAAGCTACATCTATAATGCTTACCGACTTCGCAGCAGGCTTTTTGGCCAATCGTTTTCCGACGGATAGAAATCAATGTGAAAGCCTTGCTAAGCGCTTTAATCAAACCATGGCCTACGCATGGGAGCGAGTAGTCGAGTTCGCAAAGTTACATTATTGTGCATCTGACAGAAATGATTCTGATTTTTGGCATGATAACCGCAACCCTAATACCATTCCTGAAGGTCTACAAACTAAATTAGCGTTATGGCGGTCATACACTCCATTGTCAGAAGACTTGTTCTCTAAATTCGAAGTGTTTAATTTAGAAAACTATCTGTATGTTTTATATGGAATGAAATTTAATACAAAAGTGTTAAAACTCGATGCTCAATCACTAACTAATGCCAAACACCATGCCGACAAAATTAGCCAACGTGCAGACCAATTAATAGGCCATTTGCCAAAGCATCGTGAGTTATTAAATAAAATTTATCGCTATGGATTACAAAAGGTCTGATGAAGATAACTGCGACTTTTGCCTGTTATTTAGTCAAGTAGTCGCTAAAAGTGTAAAAAATGACACTTGCAGCTTGAAAAAGCTGACTAACTTGGTAGTTTCAGATATCAAAATAGTAAGAAACACGATATAACAATAACTATCAACTGAATTAACAGTTATCACATTGAAAGAGAAGCGCCTCAAGGAGCCCAAATGTCAAGCCAGATCACGCTATTAGAACAAGCTAAACACGGTCAATTAAAGATTAAAGCCAGCGATTTTTCTCATATAGCCGACCAACATATAGTACCAGTAACGTTGCACGAAATTGGCCGTGCAGCCACTGAATACCCAATTGTATTTGTTAAAAACAATGAAACCGGTGAGTTTCAATCTGTTGCTATGTTAGGCCTAAAACCAGGTCAAAACCTTAGCGTTAAAGATGGTAAATGGGTTGGTTTATATATTCCTGCTGTTGTGCGCGATTATCCATTAGGTTTAGTACTAAACCCAGAAGTGAAAGACAAAGTGTGGATTGGCATTCGTGAAGGAGCTAATGAAGTTAGCAAAGAAGAAGGTGAAGCCTTATTTGATGGTGAAAAAGAAACTCCATATTTAGAAGCGCGTAAAAAAGCGTTAATCACCAACTTTGAGCAAGATCAAGCAACCCGTGGCATTTTGGGCTTCTTAGCAGAAAAAGAGCTGTTGATCAGCCAAACATTAACCGTTGATGTAGCGGGTGAAAAACGTAATATCAATGGTCTATATATTATTGATGAGCAAAAGCTTAACGCCTTGTCTGACGAAGACTTTTTAGCGTTAAAACAACGCGGTTTACTCGGCCCAATTTTTGGACACTTAGGCTCGTTAAACCAAGTTAATCGTTTAGCTCGTATGGAAGTATTAGGGCGCTAGTGAGTCGCTTAAATACTAAAGCTAATGGCGCCTTTCGGCGCCATTTTTGTATTTGAGGTTTAATGTTCTGTCTGCGTTTGTGTAATCAATCAAAGTAAATAAATGAACAGAGATGGCGAAAAGGAAATGGACGGGATGAGGCAGCCTTTGCGATAAGTAATTATTTTACAAAAAATAATGCTGTTGACAGGTTTTCGTAAACTTAAATGATGAGTTATTTATTACCATAGCTAGTAGCATCAATGTCATTATTCAATCTGATGTATCAAGATATACACCCATCATGCTCATTAGTTAATCACCAGCATCACACTGCCGGTAAAGATAATCCAAAATGAGAAAAACAATTTAAGTTTGGTTACCGAAAACAGTAGGGCAATTCTTTTCGCAATTAAACCGCCAATTAAAGCACCCGGGCCTGCAAATAATAGTACTTCAAAGTTAGCTAGTGACTGCTCACTTAAGGTTATCGGTGTTGCTGACCAAACGGTAATTGCGCTGACAACAACACCTGTAGCGATAGATAATTTGGTGCAGTAGCCTCGCAGCATTAAGTAAATAACAATAATCTCACCCACACCTACAGATAGCCAAGCCGTGATAATCCCACCGATAAAACTGACTCCGCTTAATGCTAGACCATCGATGATTAAGTGTTTTTTTGTGGGTTGTCTAGTTTGATTTATAGATCTTAAACTATTGAAAATAATGACTAAGCCTAGACTAATAGAAAATAAACTAAAACTAAGATGTAACGATACAGGAGCTGTAAAGTGGTTGATGTGACTAAACCATAACCCTGCTATTGAGAAGAGTGCACAACACAATACGAAGGGCACAAAGCCATGCCACTCACGATTTTTATGATGTTGTTTACGGTAATAGTGTATCCACGTTAGCGAGCCTGCGGTCATGCCAAAACATTGGATTAAAAAAGAGGTACTAATCGCTTCTTGTGGACTAAAAGCCAATGCAGAAAACGCCGGAATAAAAATAACTCCTCCACCTGCACCCGATGAATTGGCAAAAATAGCGCCGATAACACCGAGTAAAATAAAGCCGCCATGGCTAAAAACCAGTTGGGAAAAGTTATCTGTTTTTAATGCCCATTGCAGCCAAAGTATAAAAAGTAGACTGATGGCAACAATAATGCCAGGAGGGAAACGGGTAAAAAAATGCTTAGTTAAGGCCAGCATAAAGAGTAGTCATCGCATAAAAACTGTAAGTGGTGATTATCCTACCAGTGACTTGTTGGCTTGTCATGAGCATATTGTTAGCAGGTTGCGACTAAATGTGCGTGTAATGTAAGTATTAAGTCAATGAAATTAAAAGGTAAAAAATTAAGTTGATTATATAAAGTACTAAAAATGTCAAAAAGTTATAGATCTTAGTTGAAAACTTAGGTAAGTTAACAGATGACAGCGTTGTCATTGCTTGTGGAAATGTTGTTGTTAAGGTCAGTATAATGTGGAAGAGGTCTCTGCATTATGCATTTATAGTGAATGTGCGGTCGGGCGTACATTGGCTATTTTATATACTTTTATTCTCTCCCCAGATATGAGTATAGGCTGGGCACATTTTTAATGGCCCAGCTTTTTTTTACTTAAAATCCACAGACTTTGGTAACAGACCTCTTAGTCGCACTACTATTTAGATTGCAAGACTTAAGGATGAAATCAGATCCGTTTGATATAAAATCTCAACTGGTTGTCACAGTACGCTAGGGAATGAACAAACAAGTAAACCAGAATTACAACCCATATAAAAATAACAATATAAAGCCACTTCACAACAAGACTGAAAAGGAATAAGAGGACGTTATGAAAACAACTTGGGCACTCAGTGCCATTATGATGTCATTAACCATGGCGGCATGTTCTCCGGTGGATTCAAATTCATCCAATGGCTCTGTTCAAGCTAATGAGGTGGCCACATCTGAACACTGGTATGCTGAAAGTGTAAAGAAGTTCGCTGATACTGTTTTAATCAAATACCGCTTAGTGACAAATCTTCCCCAAGAAGCTTGCCCTGAAAATGCTAAACCTGACGAACGCTGCTTTATTGCTGAAATCGACTTTACCAGTAACAACGATATGCTGCTGGGAAATTGGGAAATCTATTTTAGCCAGATGCGACCTGTTCAAACCGTTTTATCTGATGAATTCAATATTGAGCGGGTTCAAGGTGATTTACATCGCATAACTCCAAGCGATAAGTTCAAGGGCTTTAAAGCTGGTATCACTAAAACATTGCGTTTTCGTGGCGAGTTATGGCAATTATCTGAAACAGATGCCATGCCTAATTACTATATTGTGGCCAAAAATCAGTATGGTGAAGCGTTAGCTCCGCAAATTATTGCCAGTACTCAATTACAAATCGATGCTGAAACGGGTATGGAAGTGCGACCTTATGTTGAAGATTTTGTTGATGCTAAAAGACAATATCAGCGCAGTGAAACAGATAAGTTAGCGTGGGCTAAGTCTAGTGTGTTGTATGCTAACAATCAGTCAGTCTCTCCAAATGCCGAATTAGCCATTAATTCCATTTTACCTACACCAACAAAACAACTTATTGCAGCCGACGGAGCCGCAGTGTCGTTGCAAGCAGGTATAGATATTGATGATACCAATTTCAGCCAGTTGGGCCTTGATCAACTGGGCATTCAAGCGGCAGTTGATCGCTTAGCTAAAATAGGTGTTAGCCAGCAAAAGGGCGGTGTTAAAGTCAGTTTTAATTCACTCGGTGGATCACAAGTTAACAAAGCGGGTTCATATGAGTTAGCCATTGACCAGAAGGGAATTGAGGTTAAAGCCAATGATGTGAGTGGTTTTAGCTACGCTATTGCTTCATTAACTTCGCTTATCAACCCAACTACCTTAACGGTTAATTCAATGAAGATTGAAGATGAGCCAAGGTATGATTTTCGTGGTATGCATGTGGATGTGTCACGTAACTTTCACAGTAAACAGTTTATGTTGGACTTAATTGATCAAATGGCAGCCTATAAGCTGAATAAACTGCATTTGCATATGGGGGATGATGAAGGCTGGCGATTAGAAATTGATGGTCTGCCAGAATTAACCAATGTGGGCAGTAAGCGTTGTCATGATTTGGCTGAAAACAGTTGCCTCTTACCTCAGCTTGGCAGTGGGCCATTTGCAGATAGTAAGGTGAATGGTTATTACAGCAAAGCAGATTATATTGAAATTATTAAATTTGCTGACGCACGCCAAATTCAGGTCATCCCGTCGATGGATATGCCTGGGCATTCTCGTGCAGCCATTAAATCAATGGATGTTCGCTACCGCAGTTTGATGGCCAAAGGCGAGGTCGAAGCCGCCAATGAGTATTTACTTACCGATGCTAATGATCCGACCGAGTATTCTTCTGTTCAGTATTACAATGACAACACATTAAATGTCTGCATGGAGTCGACTTATCATTTTGTCGATAAAGTGATTAGCGAAATTGCAGCCCTGCATCAACAAGCGGGCCAGCCATTAACAACTTATCATATTGGCGCTGACGAAACCGCCGGTGCTTGGCTTGAATCACCCATTTGTAAAGCGTTTATTGCGAATAACACTTATGGTGTAACTGATATCAAGCAAGTGGGTGCTTACTTTATCGAACGTGTCGCCAATATGTTAGCTGAAAAAGGCATTCAACCCGCTGGCTGGAGTGACGGTATGAGCCACACCAATGTGGCCAATATGCCGAAAAACTCACAAAGCAACGTTTGGGATGTGATTTCTCATAAAGGTTATCAGCGAGCTCACCAGCAAGCCAATAATGGCTGGACCACCATTTTGTCTAATCCTGAAGTGCTGTATTTTGATTTTCCTTACGAGGCTGATCCTAAAGAGCATGGTTATTATTGGGCAACTAGGGCATTAAATAGTCAGCATATATTTAGCTTTATGCCGGGTAATTTACCCGCTAATGCTGAACAGTGGTTGGATATTGAAGGCAATCCATTTGAAGCCGATGATAGACCGAAACTGGATGACAAGGGGCAGTTAATTAGCGGCCCGTTGACAAATGGTGCGCAGTTTAGTGGTATTCAAGGCCAACTTTGGAGCGAAACCTTAAGAAGTGACGAGCTGGTGGAATATATGATCTATCCTCGGTTATTAATGCTTGCCGAACGTGCTTGGCACAAACCAAGTTGGGAAGTGCCATACCAAGCGCAAGGTGCGGTTTATAATCAAACAACTCAACACTTTAGTGCTTCAATGCGTCAACAACAAGCAGAGCAATGGCAGCGTATTGCTAATCATCTAGGCCACAAAGAACTACTCAAGCTAGATAAGGCCGAAATTGCATATCGTGTGCCTACCGTTGGCGCCAAAATTGAGAATGGTCAGTTGTTTGCCAATATTGCTTTTCCTGGGTTACAAATTGAATATCAACAACAAGGCAAAGGGTGGCAGCCTTATCTGCAACCCGTTGCGGTAGACGGTGAAGTGCATGTGCGTGCTGTTTCTGCCGACGGCAAGCGCAAAGGCAGAAGCTTATTGGTTCAGTAAGCAATTGAACAGTTAACGATTTAAACCGCTAATGAGAGATTGTTAGCGGTTTTTTCGTTAGATAGATGAAATTATGAATATTTTTTAGTTGCAAGCTTATGTTATAAAAGAAGAAATATACAAATATTATAGCTGGGCATACTTTTACAAAAAAAGTAATGACAACGCTGTCATTTTAGGTGTAACATGGTTGCAACTTATTCATAGGCTTAATTAGAATCAACAAAAAATAAGCTTCAAACTGAATACTGAGAGGGAAGTCATGGGTACCACTCAACCTAGCAATTCACAGCTTTATATTGGTATTGATGGCGGCGGCAGTAAGTGTCGTGCCACCATCTATACAGCAGAACATCAACAGCTTGGTACCGGTGTGGCTGGGCGTGCTAACCCGCTTCATGGGCTAGAGCAAACTTTCCAATCCATTACTGAATCAACTCACCTTGCTCTTGCTGATGCGGGGTTAAGTGCCGACGACAGCGTAAAACTTATCGCAGGTTTAGGTTTGGCTGGGGTTAATGTTGGTCATTTTTATGAGCAAATTGCCAGTTGGCAACATCCTTTTAAGGCCATGTACCTTACCACCGATTTGCATACTGCTTGTATTGGGGCGCATAACGGTGAAGATGGGGCGGTGATTATCACCGGAACAGGCTCTTGTGGTTATGCCCATGTTGGAGACAAAAGTGTTAGCCTGGGTGGTCATGGTTTTGCTTTAGGTGATAAAGGTAGCGGCGCATGGTTAGGCTTAAAAGCTGCCGAACATGTGCTACTGCATTTAGATGGATTCGCTTGTGCAACCGCACTGACGCAGCAATTACTTAATCATTTTCAAGTCAATAATGCCATAGGCATTGTTGAGCAATTGGCCGGTAAATCATCCAGTGTTTATGCCAAATTAGCGCGTATTGTGCTTTTAGCGGCGAATGAAGGAGATGAGGTTGCCATTGCCATTGTTAAAGAAGGATCGCAGTACATCAGCGAGCTTGCTAGAAAACTCTTTGCGATTAACCCAACTCGATTCTCAATGATAGGTGGTTTAGCTGAGCCACTATTACCTTGGCTAGATAGTGATGTAGCAAGCAAGATTTCGCCATCATTGTCTCCACCAGAATTTGGCGCCTGCTTATTTGCTCAAAAACAACATATAGGTTAGTCAGTGGCTTAAACAAAAGTGATAAAAATATTTAAGTGACTGTTTATTAATTAATTACATTGAATTAAAGGTTTATTATGACAACAAATACGATTATGGAACAAGAAGCGCGAACTGCACCGCAAAAAATTGCTGAGCAACTTGCTGCTAACCTAACGGTGACTGAATCTTTAGGCGCTGTTTTACGTGATTTTAAGCCGAAGTTTGTGATGATTGTTGGCCGCGGCTCATCAGACCATGCTGGTGTGTTTGCTAAGTATTTGTTTGAAATTGAAGCGGGTATTCCTACTTTTGCCGCAGCGCCGTCAGTGGCATCTGTTTACGGTAAAACATTGCAGTTAGAAGGCGCGTTAGTGATTGTGATTTCACAATCAGGTCGTAGCCCAGACATTCTTGCACAAGCAAAAATGGCTAAAGAAGCTGGCGCATTTTGTGTAGCCCTAGTCAATGATGAAACTGCGCCCATTAAAGACATTGTTGATGTGATTGTTCCGTTACGTGCTGGCGAAGAAAAAGCGGTTGCTGCCACTAAAAGTTATCTTGCTACCCTATCGGCATTACTGCAAATTGCCGCTAAGTGGACTCAAAATGAATCATTAGAACAAGCTGTTAGCAGCTTACCACAAGCATTACAAACTGCTGTGGATGCTGAACCACAATTAACTGCTGAAGCGCTAGGTGAGGTGAAAAACCTTGTGGTGTTAGGCCGTGGTTTAGGCTATGCCGTATCAAAAGAAATTGCCCTTAAAATGAAAGAGGTTTGCTCAATTCATGCTGAAGCATTCAGTAGCGCAGAATTTTTACATGGCCCAGTAACGCTAGTTGAAAAGAAACTGTCAATTGTTGATGTGTGTATTGGTGATGAGTCTTATGCTAGTCACATTGAGCAGATTGAAAATGTTAAACAGCGTGGCGCAGATTTAGTACATTTAAATCAAACCTCAACCGATATTCATCCGCGTGTAGCACCACTTGCACTTTTACAACGTTTTTATATCGATGTAGCAGCGGTAGCGATTGCGCGTGGTATTAACCCAGATCAACCAGCGGGCTTGAAAAAAGTTACCCAAACCCTGTAGTCCTTGAGTTAACTGTTAAAGAACGAGAATACTATGACACAAACCCTAATCGTTGAGCGTTTATTTGATGGTGAGCAGTTTCATACTGATATGGCTGTCACGATTGAAGCAGGCCAAATCATCGCAGTTGAACATGCAGCCAATTTTGTTGCAAACCCAACGGCTGAAGTGATTAAACTTGCTGGCACCTTAACGCCAGGGTTTGTTGATGTTCAGGTTAACGGCGGCGGTGGGGCATTGTTTAATGCAGATCCTAGTGTTGAATGTATTGAAACTATTGGTCGTGCCCATGCTCAGTTTGGCACCAGTGGTTTTTTACCTACACTAATCACCGATGATGTGGCTGTTATGGCCAAAGCTGCTGATGCAGTTGCTCTGGCCATTTCACAGAAAAAAGCGGGCGTACTAGGGGTTCATTTTGAAGGGCCTCATTTAAGCGTACCTAAAAAGGGCGTTCATCCTCAACAGTTTATTCGTGAGATCTCAGATGCCGAAATGGCGATATTTCGTCGTCAAGATTTAGGGATCAAGGTGGTGACATTAGCACCTGAAAATGTCTCAACAGAGTTGATTAATAGTTTAGTTGAAGCTGGGGTGAAAGTTTGTTTAGGTCATTCCAATGCCGATTACCAAACTGTCGTTGCGGCGCTCAATGCGGGGGCAACCGGTTTTACCCATTTATTTAATGCAATGTCGGCATTGGGCTCGCGCGAGCCGGGGATGGTTGGTGCAGCGCTAGAAAGCCAACAAGCCTGGTGTGGGTTAATTGTTGATGGCCATCATGTTCATTCAGCCGCGGCTAAAATAGCAATTAATGCCAAACCACGAGGTAAAATCATGCTAGTAACCGATGCGATGCCGCCAGTCGGCATGGCTGAAGATGCTAGTTTTGAATTATTTGGTACCCAAGTTATTCGCTCTGGTGATCGCCTGAATGCAACCACAGGTGAGCTAGCAGGGTGCGTATTAGACATGGTTGGCGCAGTAAATAATAGTGTCGCTATGCTGGGTGTCTCACACGATGAGGCAATCAGAATGGCATCACTTTATCCTGCTCAATATCTTGGTTTAGCTGATAAGTTAGGCTTAGTTAAAGTGGGATATCAAGCCGACTTTGTGTTGCTTAATGATGCAAATCAAGTGAGTCACACTTATATTGCTGGCAAGTTGGTTTTTGGTCAGTAATATAGATGGCATAGATTACATATCATTTGGTGTTATCGATATTAACGTGTAAACAATAAGGATATCTATGTCAGTTAATGCGGTAACCGATGTGGATCAGAATCAACAATCTGACACATCACAGCCCAAATCCAAGCAAAGATTAAAATCCTTAGATGCCTTACGCGGCTTTGATATGTTTTGGATTATTGGTGGTGAAGGGTTGTTTGCTGCTTTATTTACCTTAACCGGCTGGGCAGGGTGGCAAGTTGCCAGCGCTCAAATGCAACATAGCCAATGGCATGGTTTTACCTTATACGATTTAATTTTTCCGTTATTTATTTTCCTCTCAGGCGTGGCTTTAGGGCTCTCGCCAAAACGCTTAGATAAACTCCCTTTTGCTATTAGACAACCCATTTATGTTCATGCGCTAAAGCGCTTACTACTACTAATTGCCCTTGGTGTTTTGTATAACCACGGCTGGGGGACAGGTGTACCAGCAGATATAGAGCAGGTTAGGTTTTCCAGTGTATTAGCCCGTATTGGTTTTGCATGGTTTTTTGCGGCTATGCTGGTATGGCATACCCGTTTAGCAACTCAAATTTACACCGCTTTAGCTATTACCGTGATATATGCTGCTATTCAATTATGGCTACCATACCCTAATGGCCAAGCAGGGCTGTTTACCCTTGATGGCAGTATTAATACTTACGTTGATCAACTGCTTCGCCCTGGTATTGCTTATCAACATCGGCCATTAGATCCTGAAGGCGTGTTATCAACCCTACCTGCAGTCGTCAATGCCTTAATAGGCGTATTTGTTGGCCAGTTTATTGTTAAACCACATCACAAGGGACATTGGGCAAAAGTCGTTATTTTGGGATTGGTGGGCTTGATGCTGATTGCGCTTGGTTGGTTACTGAATCCGATAATTCCAATCAATAAAGATTTATGGACTTCAAGTTTTGTGTTAGTTACCTCTGGTTGGAGCTTATGTTTTCTAGCTGTTTTTTACGCCATTATTGACGTGCTTAAATGGCAAAAGTGGTCCTTTGTCTTTGTGGTCATTGGTACCAATGCCATTATTATTTACTTAGGATCTAGCATAGTCGGTTGGGATTATATTACTCAAAGTGTGTTTGGTGGCATTATTCAAGCTTTTCCTAAAGCCGCACAACAGTTGTTAACTGTGATCGGTTTTGTCAGCATTCAGTGGCTTTTGTTGTGGTGGATGTATCGCCGAAAAATATTTATCAGTATTTAATTCTTTTTAAATCAATATAAATACAAGTTGTAACTTTTAACTATAAATGACAGCGTTGTCTTAATGATAAAATTGTTCTACTATCGAAGGTACTTCTTCTGTTGTGACTCAATTCACATCAAGTAGATGAAAACCGCTAAGACAATAATGACAATTAAATAAAAAGAGCAGGTTTATGGAAATGACGACTACACCCTCACAGACACAATCTAAGAGCAGCTTTGTGCCAATGGCCATTGTGGCAATTTTGTTTTTTATTCTTGGTTTTGCGACATGGTTAAATGGCTCGTTAATGCCATACCTCAAGCAAATTTTACAACTTACCCCTTTTCAAGCTTCGCTGATTTTATTCTCGTTTTATATTGCCGTGACCTTTACTGCATTACCCTCAGCTTGGGTTATTCGAAAAGTAGGTTACAAAAACGGTATGGCGTTAGGTATGGGCGTCATGATGATAGCGGGATTATTATTTATTCCTGCTGCGCAAACCCAAATTTTTGTGCTGTTTTTATTAGCGCAATTAGTGATGGGTACCGGACAAACTTTATTACAAACGGCAGTTAACCCATATGTGGTGCGTTTAGGCCCTGAAGAATCAGCTGCGGCACGTGTAAGTGTGATGGGTATATTGAATAAAGGGGCTGGTGTGATTGCGCCTATGGTGTTTACGGCGTTAATTCTAGATAGCTTTAAAGATCGCGTTGGCACTGAATTGACACAAATTCAAATTGATGAAATGGCAAATAGCTTAATTTATCCTTATTTAGGTATGGCTATCTTTATTGGTATTTTAGCCATTGCGGTTAAAAAGTCGCCTTTGCCTGAGTTAGAAAAAGAAGCCGATGCCGATGAGTCTGAAAAAGGTCAAGTGAAACAAGCCTTATCGCACCCTAATCTTGCTTTAGGTGTTGTCGCCCTGTTTGTTTATGTGGCAGTAGAGGTAATTGCAGGTGATACCATTGGTACCTTTGCACTTACTTTAGGTGTGGAAAACTACGGCGTGATGACCTCATACACTATGCTTTGTATGGTATTGGGTTACACCTTAGGTATCATTTGTATTCCACGTTTTATCTCACAGCCTAATGCGTTAATGGTCAGTGCCATTCTTGGTTTAATCTTAACTGCGGGTATTGTGTTTGGTGATAGCCAGTCTTATGTGATTGCCAACGCGATATTAGTGCCATTTGGTGGTGCTCAATTACCTGATACTCTGTTAATGATTGCCTTTTTAGGGTTAGCCAACGCGATTGTATGGCCTGCAGTGTGGCCTCTTGCTTTGTCGGGTATGGGTAAGCTTACAAGCACTGGCTCAGCGTTATTAATTATGGGTATTGCTGGTGGTGCCTTCGGGCCACTATTTTGGGGCTTAACCAGCTCGGCAACCTCGCTAGGTATGCAAGGCGGCTATATGGTGATGTTCCCTTGTTACTTGTTCATTTTGTTTTATGCCGTAAAAGGTTACAAAATGACTAGCTGGAAGTTACGCTAGCTATTTTTAAACAGATATTAATAAAACGAAAGAGCGCTTAGGCGCTCTTTTTGCGTTTAGGTGAAGTGTTACCTTGATGTCATGTGATCAGTCTTGTTTCATGCTGAGCTCTGCATCCATTAGTTTTTTAATCACATTGGGTATTGCGATTTTGGCAACGGGTTGAGCATATGCATCTATCACTTCAGTAATAGGGACTACGCCCTTAGGCCCCAAAAATGTTATTTTTGTTATTCCTACGGCTGTTATTCTGCCGTTTCTTTCAAATTTATGTTCAGTCCAAACCCACTCATCATCCCAATAAATTATCTTTGATTTTAATTGATACTTCTGAAAAATTTTAAGTGGATACCGATACCGGATTGTGGCAACTCTAGCGACAGGTACCCATTTATTTTTTAAAAAAATATTTAACAAACCAGCTTGAAGAATAATATTTATGCGCCCAAGATCCATGATGGGCAGGTATCTATCGCTGCTCATTCTTTTCACATCAACATCATTAAGAAACACCCGAAAGTGCAGGGTGTTTTCATCCATAACGCCGATGAATCGTTTGAAATAATGTGCCAATATCAAATACAAAAAACGAAATCTTAAAACCATTATCTTCCCTTATATATGCGTTATAGCTGATTAGGTGCTTGATTGGTTAAGGTTGAAATGTGTTAAGAGACTTGTACGGCTATCATCATCTCTTATCGCAGCCAGTGTGCCTCATTTAATGCCTGAAGATTGTTGTTTCCCTTACATACGTTAAACGATTAACCACATTTGCTGTGATAGTGATGTTAATCTGAAAAAAACGAACATTCTGGCTTACGAGAATACCTGATAACAATGTTAGATTATTATGATTGTAGAATAACTACCTATTAAAAGTCTGCCTTGCTACACCTGCATTTACCTACACTATCTCAGCTCACATTATTCTTGTGATTAATGGTATTAATCATGATAAGTGTTTGTGAACTTTAACAATATACGCATTTTGTGCGGGTGACTAGTTTTAATGGCAGCGTCACTTGATACCAAGATTATGCTGATTGAGGATCTTGGAGTTATTGATGGGGGCGGTAACTATGATAGCCACAAATTACAGATACAAAAAAGCCACTCAGCGAGTGGCTTTTTTGTTTTTATGGTGCCGGCACCAAGAGTCGAACTCGGGACCTACTGATTACAAGTCAGTTGCTCTACCAACTGAGCTATGCCGGCTAAAAATGGTGCCCGAACCCGGAATCGAACCAGGGACACGAGGATTTTCAATCCTCTGCTCTACCGACTGAGCTATTCGGGCGACTAACTTATCGTTAGCTTAAAACTCACAAAAAAACCACTCATAGAGTGGTTTCTCTGAATATGGTGCCGGCACCAAGAGTCGAACTCGGGACCTACTGATTACAAGTCAGTTGCTCTACCAACTGAGCTATGCCGGCTAAATATGGTGCCCGAACCCGGAATCGAACCAGGGACACGAGGATTTTCAATCCTCTGCTCTACCGACTGAGCTATTCGGGCAATTAAACTAAGCGTTTAATCATCTACTTCATTTGAAACTGTCTTACTATGTAAGGCCTGTCTCGTTTGGAGTGCGCACATAATATAGGGATGATTTTTATCGTGCAAGTGCTTTTTTAAACTTTTTATTTATTCGCTCACATTGCGTTCAATCTGGCGATTTTTCAGCTAATGAGCAGCTTGCTTTACCTGTGTTGATTATGAGCATTGGGTCAGCTATCACGAATGGTTTTATTCCTTATCACTTTGCTTAAGCTTAAGATAGTTGCAAATGCTTCTAATTTATCGAAAGGTTTTGGCGATATTTACACGTATTAAGTTAAATAAATAGTAATTAGAATGTTGTTAATGAAATCAACTTGGCTGTTAAATATTAAAGGATGTATATGCTGCGTAATTCTCAAAGCCGTTATGGACTGGTCACTATTTTAATTCACTGGCTATCTGCATTTGCCGTGTTAGGTTTATTTGCACTGGGGTTTTGGATGGTTGATTTGACCTATTACAGCAGTTGGTACAGAACTGCACCGCATATTCATAAAAGTATCGGTATTTTATTACTGATTTTAACCGGCTTTCGTATTTTGTGGCGCTTGATGTCGGTAAAACCCGACGCAATAAAAAGTCATAAATCGTGGGAGAAGCAATCGGCACATTGGGCTCACCGACTCATCTACACATTATTAGTGGCAATTATGGTGTCAGGTATTTTGATATCCACAGCCGATGGCCGCTCTATTGAAGTATTTGATTGGTTTGCTGTGCCTGGTTTTGGTGAGTTATTTAACAATCAAGCGGATTTAGCAGGTTTGTTCCATCAATATGCAGCTTATAGCTTAATTGCACTAGTGGTTATTCACGCTTTCGGCGCAATCAAGCATCACATTATAGATAAAGACAACACATTAACTCGCATCTTGTGGGTTAAAAAATAATTAAACGTAAATAGGAAGGAAATACCAATGAAGAAACACTTAATCGCCGCAGCATTTAGCACTGCAATGTTAGCACCAGCGTTTGTTACCACATCAGTTAATGCCGCTGATTATGTTATTGATACTCAAGGGGCTCATGCTTCAATCAACTTTAAAGTTAACCATCTAGGTTATAGCTTTGTGGTAGGGCGCTTTAATGATTTTTCAGGTGATTTTAGCTTTGATGCGAACAAGTTAGCTGACGCTAAAGTGAATGTGACCATTAACACTAATAGTGTTGATTCAAACCATGCTGAGCGTGATAAGCATTTACGTAGCCCAGACTTTTTAAACACAGGTAAATACCCTCAAGCAAGCTTCACATCAACTTCTGTAGAAGATAAGGGTGATGGCAAGTTTGTGTTAAACGGTGATTTTACTTTTAATGGCGTAACTAAGCCGTTAGCGATAGATGCAGTTGTGATTGGTGAAGGCAATGATCCTTGGGGTTCTTACCGTGCGGGCTTTACCGGTAGTACTCGCTTTAAAATGAAAGATTTTGGTGTACAAATGGATTTAGGCCCAGCATCAGCTTATGTTGATCTTGATTTAGTCGTAGAAGGCATTAAAAAGTAAGCTTAATTCTTAAGCTTCAATGACGAATAAAAAGCCGTGTCAGTCAGTACTGTCACGGCTTTTTGTTTACTTATTTATAATAAATAAGTAACTGAATTGATTACTTTACTAATTTGATTTTGCCAAATACATCGGCAGTTTTATAGCCTAGATTTTTATCGCCATTAATAGGGCGAATATTGTGTGAGCCAACAAAGCTTTCACGTTGTTTTGAGAAGTCGTTATCGCAATAAGCCAACATAAACCCCATGATGTCGTTTGCGGCTAATACTATAGGCTTCACTTGTTTTGGGTGGTCGCTGGCTAGGTTGTCGTTATAAGTTGCTGGGTAGATGTTAATTGCTAATTCCCAGTAGATCACTTTAGGGTTTGATTCATCTCGCATCCAGCGACTTTGCAGGTGTTGATTAAAGGTCATGGCAGTTTGATTACTACCGTAATCAGCCACTTGATTGTCTATCGCAACATGATAAGCAAACGCATTATGATTAAACTGATGTTCGCCACCAGACGCATCTTGGTCAATAAATACCTCTAAACAATCATCATCCCAATAGCGAACTGTGGGGTCAGCTGTTTGATCTAATATCACATCGTCAATTATTTCAGCTAGCAGATAGAGTTTGTCTTCCCGCCAGAGCAGTTTATAGCGCCCGCTAAAATCTTCTGCTGTTGGCGCTACCCCCAATATCAGTTTATCAAGTGGTTGCCATTGAGCCTGTTGCCATATTGGGTCAACTTTACCATCGATGACAATAGAGCTTGATGTATAAGTCACTGGCAATGGAGCTGGTGAAGCTAAGTCTGGTTCTAGGCTGGTTTTGGCTAAACATGACCCTGTTAATAAAGTGAATAAAAGCGCCATTGTGGTGATGCGTGTTACTGACGCCTTAGTGCTTTTAATAGAAGTTATTGTCATCCTTAATTACCTTTAATATTGCAAAAATATAACGCAGGCGACTACATATCCAATGCGTCTTTACTATAGAGAGCCTGTTACATCGCAAACTTAACGCTTAGCTGATAGTGTTGTCCGGCTTGAATGTTCTCAATGCAATTACCAGATAGTAATTGGCCATCCTACCATACTTCAAGCTTAGCAATTTCATGATGCTTGGTCATACTTATTGCAAAAGTCGCCCTTCTAAATCGTCTCGTGACTTGCAGAGATTGCTAATGCTTTGGCAATTTAGGGGAGATAACTGAACCTTTGCTACAACCTTTTAAGTCGCACAGTTCTAAAATCACACAGCGGGAAAACCATGCCACTGTGGCCGTATTAAATAGTTGGCTAGATTTACCGGCAGTATCAGGGAATTGAAAATAAGTACCGCGATAATAATTAGGAATAAACACATGTAATTGACCATGTTTAATAGAATGTCCTTTATTACGCGAGAAATACTGTTCTTTTAGGTCGGGGAGAATGTCAAGGACTCGAATCACTTGGGCGTGGTGGCCAGTTGCAAACATATCGTGGCTATTGATATTAATGCGAACAGCGGGTTTGGTTTGCCTATAACTGTGTTCGACTACAATATTGTTGACGAGCAAGTACAAGGGCGAGCAGGTGATTTACCGTATAGCGAAAAAGAAGTTTAAACGGGAATTAAAACCCGTTTAAACAATCGTATTTCAAAACCTAGTGAACTAATATTTTCAAAATCAAACGAACGCTAACTTTCAAAACTAAACGCCACCATTTTCAAACCAAGCGGCGCGCTTCAGTAAATAGGCTTTTAAAAAATGCTTCTAGCAAGGGGAAAACTACAGCAGGTTACTCTTCGCTTGGCGGCACATAGCCTTCAATTTCAACGTCTTTACCTTCAAATAAAAAGTTAACCATTTGCTCTTCTAAAAACTTACGGTCATCCACATTCATCATATTGAGCTTTTTCTCATTGATTAACATGGTTTGCTTTTTTTGCCATAAGCCCCAAGCTTCTTTACTGATATTGTCAAAAATACGCTTACCAAGATCACCAGGATAAAGCTGTAAATCTAAGCCATCAGCAGACTTGTTTAAATGTACACAATTAACTGTGCGAGCCATGTTTACTCCTTAACGTATTATGAGATCAGCTTAAATCGGATTGATTAATGCTGGCAGCAAGATTGGCTAAAATCTTTTCGGTTGCTGCAGCCAATCCTACTTTGGCTGGATGTTTGATGTTATACCAGAGTCGCGGCGTTTGTTCCATGACACAGCTTGAATCAAGTACGTTACTGCTGGCATTTTGTGCGTTTAGTTCAATAAGCACGGGTTGAATATCAAGATGAAAATGACTAAATGTATGCCTAAATCCTGCTAGCTCTATGTCTGATTGTTTAAGTCCTGTTTGATGTAAATATTGTTGCAACAAGGCTTGGTTATCAAATTGTGGAAAACACCACAACCCACCCCAAATGCCTGCTGGTGGACGTTGTATTAGCTGAACTTGGTTATCGCTATCGAGTATGACCAACATCCACGCTTGTTTCTCGGGAATGGTTTTTTTGGGCTTTTTTCCGGGGTAATCTGTTTGTCTCCCCGACAGTTGGCCTTGGCAGTCAATTGCTACAGGGCAAGAGGCACAATTAGGTTTGCTCCTGGTACAAATGGTTGCGCCCATGTCCATCATGGCTTGGTTGTATTTTTGTACATCTTGTTTAGGTGTTAACTCATTGGTTAATTGCCACAGTTGCTGCTCAACGGCTTTTTGGCCGGGCCAACCATCAATAGCACCATGGCGGGCTAAAACCCGTTTCACGTTACCATCCAAAATCGCATGATGTTGACCAAGAGATAAGGATAAAACCGCACCAGCCGTCGAGCGGCCAATACCAGGCAGTGCCAGTACTTGATCAAAATCAGTTGGAAAATCGCCGTTATATTCCTCACGAATTTGAATTGCCGCTTTGTGAAGGTTTCTTGCTCTGGCGTAATAACCAAGCCCAGTCCACAAATGCAGTACTTCATCTTGTGGTGCGTTGGCTAAATCTACCACGGTTGGAAAGCGTTCAATGAACTTGTAGTAATAAGGGATAACGGTAGCAACTTGAGTTTGTTGCAGCATTATTTCACTTATCCAAACTCGATAAGGTGTTTTATCTATTTGCCACGGTAATGACTTACGACCATGGTTATCGTACCAAGCGATAATGCGCTCAGCGAAAGAGGATATTGTTTTCATCGGCGCAGTGTAGCGATAGCTAATTAATCAGACAAGGTTTTAATAAACAACTTGTCACAGATTAGGTATACTAGAGGGCTGAAAATAAATTTTTAAGATTAACGATTACAGCGGCGAGTGAAAACTTGAAAACTGATTGTAATTAAAGAGGCAGAAATGAGCGACGTTACTACCGCTGAATTTAATGAAGAAGGTAAATACCTTCGTAAGATCAGAAGCTTTGTATTACGTGAGGGCCGATTAACCAAAGGCCAACAACAAGCTATTGAATCTTATTGGCCAACAATGGGCCTTGACTATAGCCCTGAAAATATTGATTTAACAAAGGTATTTGGCCGTGATGCGGATACCGTGCTAGAAATTGGTTTTGGTATGGGGGCATCCTTGGTGCAAATGGCGCAAGCAGCCCCTGATGTAAACTATATTGGTATTGAAGTTCATAAGCCGGGTATTGGCACATGTTTATCTGATGCTGGTGCGGCGGGTATCACTAATTTACGTGTTTATCATCATGATGCGATGGAAGTGTTAGAGCACAGTATTGCTGATGGTTCATTGGCGCGCGTTCAGCTATTTTTTCCTGATCCTTGGCACAAAAAACGTCACCATAAGCGCCGTATTGTTCAGCCAGAATTTGCTCAGTTAATTCGACGTAAGCTTAAAGTTGGTGGTGTATTCCACATGGCGACCGACTGGGAAAATTATAGTGAGCACATGCTAGAAGTGATGAGTGCAGCGCAGGGCTATAAAAATCTATCTACTACTGGTACGGTAGTTGAAAGACCCGAATATCGTCCATTAACTAAGTTTGAAGCCCGTGGACATCGTTTAGGGCATGGTGTTTGGGACATTATGTTCGAGCGCACAGAATAATAAAATACAACTGTTTTAAAATAAGTCATTAAGTCACTAGGAGACATATCATGGCAAAAGAACGCAGCCGTCGTTTACGTAAAAAATTACGTGTAGATGAGTTTCAAGAGTTAGGCTTTGATGTTCAATGGACATTTGAAGATTCAGTATCTGAAGCGGATATTGATGCAATTGTTGATCAATTTATTGATGAAGTTATTGAACCTCGTCTAATCGGTTTCCATGGCGGCGGGCATAAAGAGTGGCAAGGCATTATTGCTACACAAAAAATTGGTAAGTGTACCGACGAAGATATCGCTGCAGTTAAAGCATTTTGGCAAGGTAAGCCTGTTAAAGATGTTAAAACCACAGAGTTATACGATATTTGGTGGGGTTAATAACAATTGCTAACAACAGCATTGTTACAAGAAGCGGTCGACATAGTTCGGCCGCTTTTAGGTCAGGGCAAAGTTGCAGACTATATTCCTGCCCTAGCTAATATTGATAGCTCTAAGCTTGCTATTGCGGTGACAACGGTAGATGGTACAACCATTGGTGCAGGTGATTATCTTGAGCCATTCTCTATCCAAAGTATTTCTAAAGTTTTTAGCCTAACATTGGCGTTAAATCTTTATCGAGAAGATGAGATTTGGAGTCGAGTCGGAAAAGAACCCTCAGGTCACTCTTTTAATTCACTTGTTCAAGTTGAGCTTGAGCGCGGTAAACCACGAAACCCCTTTATTAATGCCGGCGCATTAATTATTGCCGACTTACTTTATGCCCGAAGCGGTGCCCCCAAACAGCGAATGCTAGAAGTGGTTCGAAAACTCAGCCTTAACCCTCATATTAGTTACGACAAACAAGTGGCTGATTCTGAATTTGCCTTTAGCGCGCGTAATGCTGCAATTGCTTATTTAATGAAATCATTTGGCAACTTTAATGGTGACGTTGAGAAGGTGCTTAAAACTTACTTTCATTATTGTGCATTAAAGATGAACTGTGCTGATTTGTCCAAGGCCATGCTGTATTTAGCGAATCGTGGCAAAACCTTAGCTGGTGAGCAGTTAGTTTCTGCGGTACAAACTCGTCAATTAAATGCTTTGCTGGCTACCTCAGGTTTATATGACGGTGCAGGGGAGTTTGCATATCGAGTGGGCATGCCGGGCAAAAGTGGCGTTGGCGGAGGGATTATTGCCGTTATTCCTGGCGATATGTCTATTTGTGTATGGTCGCCTGAATTAGACTCAAATGGCAACTCGCTTGCGGGAACCGCCATGCTTGAGCACCTTTGTCAGCAACTCGGACGGTCAATTTTTTAACCTCTGTTGCGCCTTTCTTACTTCTTCTGTTAGTAAAATAAACCAATTAGTGGTTTATTTTACTATTTTGCTTTTCTATCAATTAATTTCAATAAAATAAAAATGCTATTATCATTATGATTTTAAATGATTTATTAAAGTTGGCATGCACTGTGCTCTGTAGTGTCTATCAATGAGTTAGTAATACTCAGTCATACAAACCGTGTTTAAAAAGGATTTATCTGATGACTTATAAAACGACTACAACACAGAAATTACTTAGCGGTATTGCATTATCAGGGATAGTGTTTGCTGCCGGAGCATTAACTCCAGCAACGGCTAAAATGTCATTTAATGATCAAAGTTGTAATGTCACCCTCAACTACGATGTGACGGTTGAGCCAAAATCATTGAAGGTGAGCGAAAATGGTGATGAGAAATATCGCATTGAAATGGGCAAGTTATTTGTTGAAGGCAAGCAAGTTGCGTTAACTGCTGAACAACAAGCGCTATTAACCCAATATACTGATGAAGTTTCACGTCAAGTCCCTGAAGTGATCGACTTAGTGGGCGATGTTGTCGGGATGGCAACTCAAGCGGTATCGATGGCATTAACGCCTTTATTTGGGGATTCTGCAGGCTCTCAAATAGATAAGTTAATGGCGGCTATTCAACAGCGAGTTGACTCTATGGCTTATCAGCAGGGCGATTTATTTTATCTAGGTTCTACAGAGTCATCTCTTGAGGAAACCTTCAATGAAGAGTTTGAGCAAGAGATGGAACAGATGATCAGCAACTCTTTAGGCTCAATTATGATGACCATGGGTAGCCATATCATGTCGTCAGAAGGCGGATCATTTGAAGATAAAATGAATGCATTTGCTAGTAAGATGGAAAATGTGGGTAAAGACATTGAGCTGCAAATGGAGTCTCAATCACAAGAAATTGAATCTCGGGCTATCGAAATATGTGGTGATTTTGAGCAGTTGATGGTTTTAGAGAACAAAGTAAGACAACAAATTCCACAAATTGCACCTTACGCGTTAGCAAATATTAAAGATAAGCCCCTTACTGAATAAAACGTTTTATTGTGTGTCACCTGACCTTCCCCTGCAATACCTATGTTGCAGGGGCTTTTTGTTGCCTATCTCTCATTCCTTGCGACCATTGTTGCAAACGTCAGTATTTGATGCCAAGTTTGTTCTGATAAAAAAATTGTCAATTATAAATATAGAGCTATATGACATTTTTTTGTTATACTCATAAAAATTATAAGAAAATTACATTTAATTCTAAATTTAGATACTTTTCGGATAATTAGCGTAATTTTGCTACATAAATTGATAATTCAAGCTGATGTGTTGTTTTATTAATTAACCGCACGGTATAAAGTTGACAAAATTGTACAGTGTAAAGTAGCAATGACTTTGCCGAAAATCGTTTTCAATGTCGTAAACAGCTTAAGGCGACTTTCATGTTAGAACTGTTAGAACCAATAGCCATTTTTACCCATGTAGCTCGCGCGGGTAGTTTCAGCGCTGCAGCAAGACGTCTTGGTATTTCCAAGTCAAAAGTGAGTACTCAGGTTGCTGATCTAGAACACAAACTAGGTGTACAGCTTATTCAGAGAACAACTCGAAGCCTCAGTTTGACAGAAGCGGGCAACCTGCTTTATTTGCAAGGTGAAGAGTTGTTAAGGGATGCAGAGCAAGCCGTAGCCAGCGTGCACAACCTTAATGACGCAACTCGTGGTGTGCTCAAAGTGGGTATATCACAGTCATTTGGTACTATGCATCTTATTCCTGCTTTGCCAGACTTTATGGCTAAACACCCTGAGTTAGAACTTCAGGTGAGTTTGCTTGATCATAAAGTGGATGTGGTCAGCGAAGGTTTAGACTTATTGCTTACTATGTCTGAGCAATTACCTTTAGGTATGGTTGCTCGTCCTTTAATGAAATGCCAATTTTTACTGGTGGCGGCTCCATCATATATTGCTCAACGTGGCAATATTTCCCGTCCTGAACAGCTAGTAGAGCATAACTGTTTAGTTTATCAGGGTGAATGGCATGAACACAGTATGTGGCAGTTTAAGAAAGGCGAGGATTACTGCGAAATTGGTGTTTCAGGTAACTTCCGTGTAGATAATGCGCCTGCATTAAAATCAGCCGCGGTAAGTGGTTTAGGTATCGCCTACCTTGCAAGTTATTTGCTAGAGGATGAGATTGAGCAGGGGACTTTAGTGCCATTGTTGCCTGATTGGCAGTTAACGAATAACTTGCCATTACAAGCAGTCTATCCGCGTCGTAAGCATTTAGCACCTAAAGTCAGTGCCTTTATTGAGTTCATCAAGGGTCATATTGGTACATCACCATACTGGGATGCTAAGTTCGAACATTTATACAAATTACGCAAGTAATTACGATTGATTATTAAGTAATCAGATAGAATATTGGAAACATTGTTCTGTATTTAAAATAAAGCCGCATTTAACCCTGCGGCTTTTTTATTAGTTGTTTTTTATCAGTGGTTTAGTTGTGTTGATGTTAAGTTAAGCTGAAGCTAAATAACAATGGCTTAGCATTTTTTTTACAGCAGTGTATTGAAGTCTGTTCTGTTATCAATACAATGGATGACAGTGGATTCGAAATGATTTGAACCTAGCATGTTAACAAGAAATGACCCCTTCTTATTGATGTGTGCAAATCAGCAACTTCGCAAGTTTTGAATCTCGGCTGGCAGAAGTTTTCAAACTAAAACAATGTCAGCTTTCAAACCATCATCCTAGTTTATTTGGTTTACCCCAGACTTTGTCTGGGGTTATTTTTTTGTGCTGAAAGGATAAGTAACAGCAGCCATCAGGCTGCCGTTTTGTTATTTCACGCTGGTAATCCATTGCTGTACTTTGGTTTCAAGAACGTCTAGTGGCAATGGTCCATTTTTAAGCAGTAAGGTGTGAAAATCGCGAATGTCGAACTTATCGCCTAATTGCGTTTTCGCGTATTCACGTAGCTCAAGTATCTTGATCATTCCCACTTTGTAAGCCGTTGCTTGTGACGGCATAACCACATGACGCTCGACCATTTTTATTGCGTCAGATTCAGCATTAGGTGTGTTTTCTACGTAATAGGCAATGCCTTGTTCACGAGTCCACTTTTTAGTATGAATACCGGTATCAACCACTAAACGGCAAGCACGCCACAACTCCATTGCCAGACGACCAAAATCTGAGTACGGATCTGCATATAATCCCATCTCTTTCGGGAAATATTCAGTATATAAACCCCAACCTTCAACATACGCAGTATAGCCACCAAATTTACGGAATTTGGGGATACCTTGTAATTCTTGTGCTATGGCAATTTGCATGTGATGACCTGGGATCCCTTCATGATACGCCAAAGCTTCCATTTGATATTTTGGCATGGCATCCATTTGATAAAGGTTAGCGTAATAGGTACCAGGACGAGATCCATCTGGCGCCGGTTGATCATAAAATGCTTTTCCTGCTGATTTTTCTCTAAAGGCTTCAACCTGACGTACCACTAAATTGGCTTTAGGTTTGATTTTAAATACTTCATCTAAACGAGACTCCATATTGTCAATTAATGCTTTCGCTTCAGTTAAATAGGCTTGTCGACCTTCGTCAGTATCGGGATAGTAAAACTGTTTATCGTCACGCATGAAGGCAAAGAACTCTTGTAAACTACCTTCAAAATTCACTTTTTGCATAATTTGGCTCATTTCGTTATGAATGCGAGCCACTTCAGATAAGCCAAGTTGGTGAATTTGCTCTGACGTCATGGCTGTTGTGGTGGTTCTGGCTAACGCATTATTATAAAACGCATCGCCATCTGGGAGTTTCCAAGCGCCATCTCGGTTATCAGCTAATTCTTCTAGGCTTTTGGTGTATCTGATCAAGCTTTCATAGCCCGGCTTAACACTGTTAAGTAGGGCTGATTTTGCCTCAGCTAATAGCTGGTTTTTCTCATCTTCAGTAATCGCTAATTGCGTTACTTTGCGCTGAAAGTCTGCCCATAAAGCACTGTCTTCGCTATTATCAAAAGGCGCGCCAGTGATGATATTTTGACTATCCGATATGACGTAAGGAAATACAAATTTGGGGGCAATAATCTTTTTTTCTGCACGAAGGGCTAATTCAGCCTCTAATTGAGCAAGTAACGGCTTAATACCTTCTAAACGGCTGATATAAGCTTTGGCATCGCTAATGTCAGTAATTTGATGCTGGTTTATTAGAAATGAGGCCACCATTGAATGTATGCCGTACATTTGGTTAATAGGGTAAGTATGGTAACGCCATTTATCATCTGCGATGCTTTGTTCTAAACGTGCTTTAAGCAACTGATAACTTAATAGGCTTTGCTCATCTAATTGAGTGACATCTAAGGTTAATAGTTTAGCTAGGTGGGCTTTAGTCATGGCAAGGTTATCATCTAAACCTTTATCTGAAATATCGCTCCATTTGTCGTAGTCTTTTTTTATCCCTAAATAGGTTTGGTTCACTGGGCTCGCCATCACGTTTTCCATGAAAATCGCGTCAAACAGTGCATTGGCTTTCTCTGATTCAGTTTGTGCCTGTGTGCCCACAGTTGTGCTAGAGCTTTGGCTAGAGGTTTGGCTGTTATCAGACATCGAGTTTGCATGGGCATAGGTTGCGCCCGATATGAGGCTAGACAGCGTTAACGCTAGAAGAGTTGTTTTTGTTTTTATTAACATTACACACATTCCAATCAGATTTGCAAAAACGCTATCCTAATAAAGCTGAACTGAAAAGTGTGAATAGAAATGTTAGCAATTGTTTCGCAACCTAGTTTTAGGTGGGTATTGACCTTAAAGCTTGAGCGATGGTGAAGGTTTTTTACTAAACCAAATCAATTAAATAGATTTTGTTGACAGGATTAAGGCAGTTAATGGATTAACTGCCTTGATGTTAAATAGTTAAATAAATTGTGATAGCAGATCGTTGACGAACATATGGCCCTTATTCGTTAACTGCCAATGGCTTGGGGTTTCTGTTATCAATCCGCGCTCGATAGACTGGGCAATGCCTTGAGCAACAAGGGTGGCACTTTGGCCTGTTCGTGCTTCAAATTCAGCTTTAGGTATGGGCGTCATTAAGCGTAAACGGTTCATCAAATATTCCAATGGTCTGTCTTCTGATGGCACATCTGTCGTTTCAAAAGTGTAATCCGTTGCGGCTAAATAACCTTTAGGGTGTTTTATTTTTACTGTGCGAACGATGCGGTCTTGTGCCGGTAGGGTAATTTTACCATGTGCCCCACAGCCAATTCCCAGATAGTCACCAAATTGCCAGTAGTTCAGGTTATGGCGGCATTGATAGCCAGGTTTGGCATAAGCTGATATTTCATATTGTTGATAACCTAAAGCGGCTAACTTTTTTTGACCTTGTTCATAGATATGCCACAGCTTTTCATCATCTGGAAGCTGTGGCGGTTTTGAATGAAACAGGGTATTGGGCTCAATGGTGAGTTGATACCAAGATAAATGTGGTGGCATTAACGCTGCTGCAGTATCGATATCATGCATCGCCTCAGCAAAACTTTGATTCGGTAAGCCATGCATTAAATCCAAATTAAAACTTAAATAATCAGCATCTTTGGCTTTTTTAGCAGCGGTTATGGCTTCATCTTGATCGTGTATCCGGCCTAATAAGTTCAGCTTTTCTTTCGAGAAACTTTGCACACCAATAGACAGGCGGGTGATACCAGCTGCGCGATAAGCCGCAAAATCATCATGTTCTAAGGTGCCTGGATTGGCCTCCATGGTGATTTCAATATCTTGCTCAAACGGAATTAATTGTTCAACACCGTTGAGTAAACGTTTTATTTGCTGGGCATCAAAGAGCGAAGGAGTGCCACCGCCGATAAAAATAGTATGAATATGCCTACCTTGAACATAGGCTAAATCATGGCTGAGATCGGCAAGTAAGGCATCTACATATTGTAGCTGTGGTAATTCACCATGTTGACCATGGGAGTTAAAATCACAATACGGGCATTTTTGTACACACCAAGGGATGTGAATATATAAACTCAGCGGTGGTAACGTCAGCATCAAAGTTAACCTTAAATAGCAGTGGAGGTAATAATACCTTTGGCTTTCAAGGCATCAACCAATAGTGCTAATGCTTTACCGCGATGGCTATTGGCATTTTTTTCATCACTGGTGAGTTGCGCCGCTGTTTTGTCAAAACCTTCAGGAATAAAGATGGGGTCGTACCCATGACCTTCAGTGCCTTGTGGGGCATCGCTTAGGCTGCCTTCCCATGCTGCTTGGCAAATAATGGGTGTTGGGTCTTTGGCATGACGCATAAATACCAATACACATTGAAAGCGAGCACTGCGACTAGGTTGATCTTTCATCGCATCAAGCAGTTTTTCATAATTACTGACTTCAGTTGCGTTGGCGCCAGAATAACGTGCTGAATAAATGCCGGGTTGACCATTTAACGCATCTAATTCTATGCCTGAGTCATCTGCTATGGCTGGCAGCCCTGTAATTTCTGCTGCATGGCGTGCTTTTATAATGGCATTTTCAACAAAGGTTGTACCGGTTTCTGCGACTTCAGGCACCTCAAACTGGCTTTGCGCTAATACTTGAATGTTAAATTGAGCGAGCATTTGATCAAACTCGTTGAGCTTGCCTTTATTACCACTGGCTAAGACGATTTGTTGTGAGGCGATAGATTGCATTGGCAGGCCTGTATATCAATAGTGTATGAACAGAAATGAGTGCGATTGTACCTTATCTGTTAAGCCTAGTGCTAGTCGGGTCAGGTTTGAGAATGCTGTGCTGAGTTGCTCAGCACAAGAAACAATGTCGTTTAACAATGTTGTTTAACAAGGGGGGTAGCCTCGTTATGTGGCTAACACCTTAGTAACCAAGGTATCTATTTAATCAACGTAAAACTTTTGCTTAAATTTGATGGTGGTATTGAGTTTTTTGCCGTGTTTGATGCCAATGGCAAAGTTGATCAGTTGATCATCACGATAAGGTACCTGAGCTATGTAATAAATGGCATTGCCTTCACGAATTTCTTTAAAGTTTAGATTCATTTTGGCATCAAGTAGGTTATTTGCAATCCCAGATATATCAACGGCAACGGCAGGGTTACCTTCTTGGCTGGTATCTAACACAGTAATATTAACAATACCGTTATAGCTGCTGCGTTCTATGCCATAAGTTTTGGCTATCGATGGGGTAATAAACGTACTGCCAAGGGCCATATAATGAATGTCATAATTACCAATGCTTTGTTTTTGCTCAGCGTGGGCCGAAGTCAGTACTAACATCAGTATGGCGGGAGTGACACAAAGTAATTTTACTAACTTGCGAAACATTTTAAATTCCTTATTTATTCTCTGGTCTAGTCGGATTGCCGGGCTTGTGAGTTGTTGTATTGATTGTATATTTGAGCAATGTGGTGGATCTCCGCGGGGATAAGTTTTGCTGCAGATACCTGCAACTGCTTATGTCGGCCAAAATCACCTTTAAGTAAACTCACATCCGATTTTGCTACTTTAAAAAGCTTAGCAATAAATTTAATCAAATGAGCATTGGCTTTGCCATCAACGGGCGGTGCAGTGATGGCTACTTTAAGCTCATCACCATGTATACCAATTACTTGATCACGGCTTGCTTTAGGTTGTACATACACATTTAAAATCACATCGGGCAAGCTATTAGCAGCTTGCCCAGTATTAATGATGACCGCTGGCACTAAATCATGGCCCAGAATGGTATGTATTGTGAAAACAAAATATTGATGAAGTTCATTGCTATAAATAGCACTAAAACTGACAAATCTAATCCGCCAATAGGAGGGATTATTCGGCGAAGTGGTGCTAATAAAGGCTCAGTTAATTGGCCCATGATCATCACCACAGGGTTATAACCTTGGTTAAACCAGCTTAAAATGGCGCGAATTAAAAGCATCCAGAATAATAACACACCGGCATTTTTAAACACGGCCACCACAGAGAATAGCAATAAGGTGACAATATCAATTGCTGCGCCAGCAATGAGAGTAAGCACTAACATTTTGACGAGTACCACAGTAAAAGCCAGAACCACGGATGCGGTGTCGATACTGCCGATAGAGGGTAAAATGCGGCGCATTGGGGCCACAATTGGTTGAGTCGCTTTAACCACAAATTGGCTGAACGGGTTGTAAAAATCAGCACGAACTAACTGTAACCAAAATCGTAAAATAACCACCATTAGATACAAATCAAATAGTGTGTTAACTAAAAAACTCATCGCATTCATGATGTTGCCTTAGTATTTCAAAAAAAGTAAATGAAACGGGTATTCAAATAAAAGCTGATCCTAGCATTCTAATGTTGAATTAGACTTAAGCTTAATCAAGTTTGTTAAAACAATTTAGCCATTTCTTCAGCGCGGTCGACACAATTATTCATCGCTTGGTCCACTAAACCGCGTAAATCGCCTTGCTCAAATGTGGCAATCGCTTGTGCTGTGGTGCCACCTTTTGATGTTACGTTATTACGCAGCGTAGCAAGTGATAAATCCTGATTTTCAATCACCATTTGTGCAGCACCCAGCGCTGCCTGTTCTGCTAAGGCTCGGGCGTTGGCTGCATCCATACCCATTTTGATACCTGATTCAATCATAGCTTCAATAAATAAGAAGAAATAAGCCGGAGAACTGCCCGCTAAAGCAATCACTTGATTGAGATCTTCTTCTTTATCTACCCAAAGGACTTTGCCACCGGTTTGCATCAGCGTTTGGCAAATCGCTTTATGCTCTGCCGAGATTGACGCATCAGCATATAAACCTGTCATGCCAACACCTAATTGTGTTGGGGTATTGGGCATGGTACGAATAAGCTTGATAGGCTGGTTAAAATAATCACTGTAGCGCGATGCTGTAATACCTGCGGCGATAGTGATGATTAACTTATTGCTCAAATCCAAGTGCTGCATTTGCTCACAAACTTGCTGCATTAATTGTGGCTTTACGCTAAGCACAATCACATCGGCCTCCGCTGCCGCTTGGGTATTTTCGTTAGACACCTCAATCCCAAAATCCGCTTTTAAGGCATCGAGTTTGGCCTGACTTGGATTGGTAGCATGCACTAAATGGCTAGGGTAGCCACTTTTAACGATGCCGCTCACGATACTGCGAGTCATATTGCCAGCGCCGATAAAGCAAATTTTTGCTTGAGTCATATTTTTATTTCCATTAGGTTTAATTTTTTACATCAATATATAGCTATATAAGGGTGATTTTGGCGATTTCAAACGATTAGGCCAGAATCCACAGCTCTTAAGTGCCACGCTCACCAAAAATCGCACTGCCAATGCGCACCATGGTTGAGCCATTGGCAATCGCTTGGTCTAGGTCGCCGCTCATTCCCATAGATAAGGTATCAATACCATCAAAGCGTTGTTGTAAATCATGGTAGATGCGAGCAAGTGCGCTAAATTCAGCTTGTTGCACACTAATATCATCGGTCGCGGTTGGAATCGCCATCACACCACGTAAGCTCAGGTTAGGCATTAATTGAATTTGCTCGGCAAGCGCCATAACCTCTGTTGCATGTATTCCCGATTTACTGTCTTCGTGACTAATATTAACTTGAATACACACTTGCAGTGGGGCTTTATTCGCTGGTCGTTGATCATTTAAACGCTTGGCAATTTTGTCGCGGCTCAGGGTATGTAGCCAATCAAAATGCTCAGCAACCACTTTGGTTTTATTTGATTGCAGTGGTCCAATAAAATGCCACTCAATATCAGCATAATCATTTTGCAGTTGAATAATCTTAGCTTCGCCTTCCTGAACGTAGTTTTCACCAAATAATCGCTGCCCAGCCTGATAAGCTTCTATAATGTCTGATACAGGTTTAGTTTTACTCACCGCAAGCAGCTTTATCTCGCTTGGCATGCGTGAACATTTTTGCGCCGCTTGGTTAATTCTACTCTGGGCGATTGATAATCTGTCTGCTATTGTTGTCATCATGTTGATAAAATGGATGTCTCTATAATGGAAATCACTGAATTACTGGCCTTTAGTGTAAAGCATAAAGCTTCAGATCTACATCTTTCTGCAGGTGTATCACCCATGATCCGTGTTGACGGTGAAGTCAGAAAAATTAATTTACCCGCGTTAGATCATCAAGGCGTACATAGCTTAGTGTACGATATTATGAATGATAAACAGCGTAAAGATTTTGAAGAACATCTTGAAATCGACTTCTCATTTGAAGTGCCCAATTTAGCACGTTTTCGTGTGAACGCATTCAACCAGTCACGTGGTGCCGGTGCAGTATTCCGTACGATTCCATCTGAAATTTTATCGCTTGAGCAGCTTGGTGCGCCTGAAATCTTCAAAAAAATCGCCAGTTTTCCGCGTGGGTTAGTGTTAGTTACCGGGCCGACAGGTTCGGGTAAGTCAACAACGCTGGCGGCAATGGTCGATTACGTCAACGAAAACCGACACGAACATATTTTAACCATTGAAGACCCTATCGAATTCGTTCACCAAAATAAGCAATGTTTGATTAACCAGCGTGAAGTACATAAACATACCCACAGCTTTAATGCCGCGCTTCGAAGCGCACTACGTGAAGACCCCGACGTTATTCTGGTGGGTGAGATGCGTGACTTAGAAACCATTCGCTTAGCCATGACAGCCGCAGAAACAGGTCACTTAGTATTTGGTACCTTGCATACCACCTCAGCTGCAAAAACCATTGACCGTGTGGTTGACGTATTCCCTGAAGGTGAAAAGAGTATGGTGCGTACCATGTTATCTGAATCATTACAGGCCGTTATTTCACAAACCCTGATTAAAAAAATTGGTGGCGGCCGTGTTGCTGCACATGAAATCATGATGGGAACCCCAGCAATTCGTAACCTTATTCGTGAAGATAAAGTCGCGCAAATGTATTCAGCTATTCAAACTGGTATGGCACACGGCATGCAGACGCTTGATCAATGTTTACAAAATTTGGTTAACCGTGGATTAATTTCTCGTGAAGATGCAATGTCAAAAAGCTCTAATAAGCAAGCTAACTTCTAAGGAACTGTTGTAATGGATGTGCGTCCGTTTTTAAAAATAATGGTGGATAAAAAGGCGTCTGATTTATTTATCACCGCAGGTTTCCCGCCTAGTGCCAAAATTGATGGTGAGCTGCGGCCATTATCTGAAAATCGTTTTACACCTGAACAATCATTAGAGTTTGTTGAGTCACTTATGACCGACATTCAAAAAAAAGAATTTCATGAAACCAGTGAGTGTAACTTTGCATTTGCGGCCAAAGAGTTGGGTCGATTCCGTGTGAGTGCATTTTGGCAACGTGAATCGGCTGGCTGTGTCATGCGTCGTATCGAAACCCGTATTCCAGAAGTTGAAGAGCTAAAACTTCCGCCAATTCTTAAAGACTTGGTGATGAGTAAGCGCGGGTTGATGATCATGGTCGGTGGTACCGGTACAGGTAAGTCAACCTCATTGGCAGCGCTGGTGGGTTATCGCAACGCCCATGCTCGCGGCCATATTTTGACCATCGAAGACCCGGTTGAATTTGTTCATAATCACCGTAAAAGTATTATTACCCAACGTGAAGTCGGTATCGATACTGAATCATTTGATGCAGCACTGAAAAGCTCGCTACGCCAAGCGCCTGATGTCATCTTAATTGGTGAGATCCGTACCCAAGAAACCATGGAGTTTGCCTTATCTTTTGCTGAAACTGGCCACCTTTGCTTAGCAACATTGCACGCCAACAACGCTAACCAAGCATTAGACCGTATTATGCATTTGGTGCCAGAAAGCAAACATAATCAATTATTGTTCGACTTATCGTTAAACTTACGCGGTATTGTGGCGCAGCAATTAGTACCTAAATCAGATGGAACCGGACGACGCGCTGCAATTGAGGTATTAATTAATACCCCTCGTGTTGCCAGTTTGATTGCTAAAAATGAACTGCATTTACTCAAAGAAACCATGGCCAAATCCAATGAGCAAGGTATGCAGACATTTGACCAAGCACTCTTGGCACTCTATCAAGAAGGTGAAATTAGTTATGCCGATGCACTGCATCATGCTGATTCACCAAATGATCTACGCTTAATGATCAAGCTAAAAAGCAGTGATACCTCAACTGCAGGCTCGATGGAAGGTGTCACTTTAGATTTAGGCTAAATGACGCTATTCCTATTATTAAAATAAACCGTAACAGTCAGTTGTTACGGTTTTTCTTTATCGATTGATCAAGCGTTGACTGGCTGACGTATGATAGAGTTAGTCATTAACCTTATAGGGAGCTATCATGTCTACCTTAGCCGAATTAACCACAACTCAAACCCAAAGCAGACCTAGCCGTAACTTTATGACTTATTTGTCACTTATTGGTCTAGTTATGGTAGGTGGTGCTATTTACAGCGCCAATGCCAATGCCGCTTCTTGCCCTGATTATTTAAATGTTGAAGCGCGTAAATTACATTCACAAGAGAACATTAATCTTTGTGAATTAACCGAAGGTAAAACAGTATTAATTGTCAATACGGCATCAAATTGTGGTTTTACTCCTCAGTTTGAAGCTTTAGAGTCTGTGCATCAACAATACAAAGATAAAGGCTTAGTGGTGATCGGTTTCCCATCGGATGATTTTTTCCAAGAAGAAAAAGATGAAGCGAAAACTGCTGATGTTTGCTTTATTAATTATGGGGTGACCTTTACCATGGTGGCGACATCGGCGGTAAGAGGCAGTGATGTTAATTCGGTCTTTGCCTACCTGAATGAAAAAAGCGCAGCACCAAAATGGAATTTTTATAAGTATTTAGTATCAGCTGATGGTGAAACTGTGACTCAGTTCAATTCTCGGGTAAAACCTGATAGCGAACAGCTTAAAGAAGCGATAGAAAAAGAGCTAAACTTATAAAATATTTTTGAAAATTAATCTAAAAATAATAACTTGGGAGCACACATTGGCACGATTTTCAGGGTTAGATAAGCAAACAGGCCACAGTGCCCGTGGCAAAACCGGGGTACTGTTGGTTAACTTAGGCACACCAGATGAGCCAACACCATCCGCAGTTAGGCGTTACTTAGCCGAGTTTTTGGCAGATCCTCGGGTCGTCGAAATTCCCAAATTAGTGTGGATGCTTATTTTACATGGGATTATTTTACGGGTGCGTCCGGCCAAATCTGCTGCATTATACAAGCAAATATGGACAGACAAAGGCTCACCTTTACTGGCCATTAGCGAACAACAACAAACTAAGTTATCTGCTGTGTTACAGCAACATGGTCATGATGCTACTGTTCATTTAGCGATGCGTTATGGCAATCCCTCTGTTCCTGATACCCTGCAAGCAATGCACAAGCAAGGCATCGATAAATTAGTGGTGTTACCTTTATATCCGCAGTATGCCGCGCCCACAACAGCATCGGCATTTGACGCCATCGCAAAAGAGTTATGCAAATGGCGTTACCTACCTGCACTGCACTTTATTAATACCTATCATGATCATCCCGATCTCATCACTGCATTAGCTAATTCAATCGAAGCCGATTTTGCTAAAAATGGTAAACCGCAAAAATTAGTCATGTCTTATCATGGCATGCCTGAGCGTAATTTACATTTAGGCGATCCCTATTATTGTTTTTGTATGAAAACAAGCCGCTTAGTGGTTGAAAAGCTAGGTTTGGAAAAAGACGATTATGTGATTACTTTCCAATCTCGTTTTGGTAAAGCAAAGTGGTTACAACCTTATACTGATGCCACCATTGAAAGCTTACCCGCGCAAGGCATTAAAGATATTGCCGTGATTTGCCCTGCATTTAGTGCTGATTGCTTAGAAACACTTGAAGAAATTCAAGGCGAAAACCGCCATGTGTTTGAAGGGGCCGGCGGTGAAACCTTCCGCTACATTGCCGCGCTTAACGATAATGATGATCATATTAAAATGATGGCGAATATCGTAAAACCTTATTTATAACTAATTAATGTTTGCTCATCATCTTGATTTAGCATTATTCAAGATGATGAGTTAAAGCAATCTTACCTGCCAAGATGTTTTAAAATCAGCTTTAGTGACTCGCCTGCCGTTTTCGTATTTGTTAAACTTAAATTCAGTGATGAATAAGATGAAGTAATCTAATGAGAATTGATCCAAATATCGCCTTGGTTTTTAGCACTGACAAAGGCCGCATTGAGCCAGAAAAACCAGTGGAAGCTCCGCCTGAAGGTGACGGTATTGTGCGTATTCATAAAGACAGCAAAGGCCGCAAAGGTAAAGGCGTGAGTGTGATTAAAGGCTTAGGCTTAGACCAAGCCGAGTTAAAAGCGTTAGCACAAAAATTAAAAAAACAATGCGGTTGCGGTGGCACAGTAAAAGATTTTACTATCGAAGTGCAAACCGATAATCGTGAGCAGCTTAAAACGTTATTAGAGAAAATGAATTACACCGTAAAATTAGCGGGTGGATAATGAGTTTTTAACCGTTAATAACTCAGATATTCTTACCTCACTAGTTCTTGTTCAATAGGGGGCGACAATGGACAGTTTACAAGGCCATTTACTTATTGCTATGCCATCGCTTGAAGAAACCTTTTTTGAGCGAAGCGTGATTTATTTATGTGAACATGATGATAAAGGCGCAATGGGGCTAATAATCAATCGCCCAATCGGCCTAGAACTTGAAGACTTACTTGAGCAGATGGGCTTAAATCCACCGGCTGAGTTGGCATTTCAAATTAACTCTCAAGTATTGGTTGGCGGTCCTGTGGCACCAGACCGAGGTTTTGTATTGCATACGCCACAATCAGATTGGATAAACAGTCATAAAGTGAGTGACGATTGCATGTTAACCACCTCCCGCGATGTGTTATCTGCTATTGGTACCAAAAACTCGCCGAGCAATTATCTAGTGGCATTAGGTTATGCGGGGTGGGGCAAAGATCAACTAGAGCAAGAGTTAGCTGAAAATACCTGGCTAACCATTAAAGCCACGCCTGATCTGCTATATAACAAGAACCCTGAGCACTTGTGGGAAATCGCCTCTAAACAATTAGGTTTTGATATGTGGCAACTTTCTAATCAAGTTGGTCATGCTTAATAAGCACTGAAAAACACAACCTAGCACTTTTTAATGAGAAAACTATGCAACCACAAACCGTTTTAGGTTTTGACTATGGCACCAAAAGTATCGGCATTGCGATTGGGCAAGCGATAACCGGCAGTGCCAATCCATTAACCTCAATTAAAGCGGTTGATGGTATTCCAAACTGGGATGAGATTGAAAAGTTACTTAAAGAGTGGCAACCGGATTTAGTTGTGGTTGGCTTGCCATTAAATATGGATGGCACAGAACAAGAAATGACGAAACGGGCGCAAAAGTTTGCCAATCGAATAAATGGTCGATTTGGTGTGAAAGTGACAACCCAAGATGAACGATTAACCACAACTGATGCCAAAGCGCGCCTATTTGAATTAGGTGGTTTTAAAGCCTTAACCAAGGGGCAAGTTGATGCCATATCAGCGGTACTGATTATTGAAAGCTATTTTGAAAATCAGTATGGTTAGCCCATAAGTACCGGTTTAAAGTCAGCAATATACCTTTGAACATCTGAGCAGAAATGACACACCAATGCACCACAATGGTGCGCTTTTTGTATTTATCAACTTGCACTTATTAAGTGCAATCCAAATCTTAATGAAAGTATCGCTTTTATGATTAATCAACTTTTGTTAATTAATTTATGTGGTTAATGCTTTTTAAAAATATAATGAAAGCGCTATTTAAATTTTTATTCAATTTGGCACGCATAGTGAAACGTTAAATTTATCTTAGAGAGTTAGGTAAATTTGAAAAGGGATCCACTATGGCGACGCTACCACTTATTTTTACTGATATGGACGGCACACTGTTAGATCATTTCGACTACAGCTTTTCAAGTGCGATCAACGTCATCGAAGCGTTAAACGAACGCAAAATCCCCATCATTGCCAATACCAGCAAAACCTTTGCTGAAATGGAATCTATTCAACAAACTATTGGCTTTAATACGCCATTTATTTGTGAGAATGGCGCGGCTATCTATATCCCCAAAGGCTATTTTAAAACCCAGCCAGAAGATACTTTCTCGGAAGGTTATTACTGGGTTAAAACCTTCTGTCAGCCTCGTGAATACTGGCTTAAATTACTTAAAGATGAAGCAAAAGCGTTTGCTGATGATTACCTTGGTTTTGCTGAACTAAGCGCTGAAGCCTTATGTGAAATTACCGATCTGTCGCCAGAAAAAGCCAAACTGGCATTAGTGCGTCACTATTCAGAACCCCTTTTATGGCAAGGTGATGCTAAAGCAAAACAAGCATTTATTACCTTAATGCAAGATTGTGGCGCCACCATTTTACAAGGTGGTCGCTTTATTCATGTTGGTGGCGACAACGATAAAGGCAAAGCCATGAACTGGTTGGCTCAGCTTTATGCCGATGAGTACAACATCGCCGTACAAACCATTGCATTAGGTGATAGCGGCAACGACAACGCAATGCTTGAAGCTGCCGATATCGCAGTGCAAATTAAATCGCCAGCACATACCTTTCCACAACTTTCGGCCAAAAACAGCTGCATGAAAAGCACTGAGTTTGGCCCAAAAGGCTGGGCAGAATGTTTGCAAAACTTAATATTGTCAACGCAATCCAATTTAGCCCAAGCCAAAGCATCAATTTCACCAAAAACCATTAAGGAGGGATAAGATGGCTGATTTTTATCAAAATGGCATTGTCACCACATTACATAATCTTACCCAACGCACCCATGATGAGATGGAAAAAGACTTAATCAAGTTTTCTCAAACGCGTCCTTTAGGGTTAATTCTGCCATCGCTTTACTCTGAGTTAGAAGGCGAAGCATTACCGCAAATTATCAATAAACTGAAAGAGGTCCCTTATCTAAGTGAAATTGTCATTGGGTTAGACAGAGCTGATAAAGACCAGTATCAACAAGCGTTAGGCTTTTTTAATCAATTGCCACAACATCATCGCGTGCTATGGAATGATGGCCCACGCTTAAAAGCCCTTGATGCAGAGCTTAGCGAATTAGGGTTAGCCCCCCAAGAAATGGGTAAAGGACGTAATGTTTGGTATTGCATGGGGTATATTTTGGCATCGGGTAAAACAGAGTCAGTTGCACTGCATGATTGCGATATCGTTACCTATGAAAAATCATTATTAGCCCGACTGATTTACCCGGTAGCCAATCCACAATTTAATTATGAGTTCAGCAAAGGTTTTTATGCCCGTATATCGGAAGGCAAAATTAACGGTCGTGTATCACGCTTATTAGTTACCCCATTAATTAAAGCCTTGCAACGAGTCGTTGGTCATAATGAATATTTAGAATACATGGACAGTTTTCGTTACCCATTAGCGGGGGAGTTTTCTTTTCGCCGTGACGTACTTAATGACTTGCGTATTCCAAGCGATTGGGGGCTTGAAATTGGCGTCCTCAGTGAGATGCACCGCAATTATGCTCATAATCGCATTTGCCAAGTAGATATTGCTGATAATTATGATCATAAGCATCAAGACTTATCATTAGACAATGCCGAAGCTGGTTTATCAAAAATGTCGATAGATATTACCAAAGCGTTTTATCGCAAGTTGGCCACTCAAGGTGAAACCTTTAGCACCGAGGCATTTCGTACCTTAAAAGCCACTTATTATCGTATCGCTCTCGATTATGTTGAAACCTATCATAATGATGCCTTAATGAATGGCTTAACAACCGATATTCATCTAGAAGAAAAAGCTGTCGAAATGTTTGCTCAAAACATTGTGACCGCAGGGCAGCGCTTTTTAGATAACCCAATGGAAACCCCATTTATGCCAACATGGAGTCGAGTTGTAAGCGCCATGCCAGATGTGCTCGAAAGATTGAAAGCCGCAGTTGAAGCGGATAATGCGGAATTTAACTAGGTTGATGAATAGTGATTGATGATTGAGTCGTGACAAAGTTAGGGATACCCAATGGCAACAGTGATTGAAGCGTTACAGCAAAAGCTAACTCAGCAGCTTGATTGTATCTATCAAGGCATTGATATTGATATGCAAACCAGCGAACTTGCTGCCCAGTTAATTGAAATAATGCGCATTACCGAATACTGCCAAGTGGTGGAGCCATTTGCTAATCATTGGTCTGAAAAAGATATCATTATGATTACTTACGGTGACAGTATTCTTAAATCTAACGAAGCGCCATTAACCACGTTAGCAAAATTTATTGATAGCTACTTTAACTGCATTAATGGCGTACACATATTACCGTTTTTTCCTTATAGCTCAGATGATGGTTTTGCGGTTATCGACTATTCAAGTGTCAACGAAGGTCTAGGCAGTTGGGCCGATATCAGTGCCATAGCAAGCAAAAGAAGATTAATGGCAGATTTAGTGATCAATCATTGTTCTAGCCGCAGCCTTTGGTTTGAAAACTTCATAAAAGGTGAGGGCGTTGGTCACGATTACTTTTTTTGCGCCCAGCCTGATGATGACTTATCCCAAGTTGTGCGCCCCAGAACCTCACCCCTATTAAGACCAACAGAAACCGCCAATGGCCTCAAACATGTTTGGTGTACCTTTAGCCATGATCAAGTGGATTTTGACTTTAGCAACCCTAAAGTATTGCAAGAATTTGTGACGATTATTCGCCAGTATTTAGATGCTGGGGTGAATATCTTTCGCTTAGATGCAGTAGCATTTTTATGGAAAATTGTTGGGAGTAAATCAATCAATTTAGCGCAAACTCACGAAGTAGTGCGCCTGCTGCGTACATTAATCGAACATGCACAGCATGATGCAGTCATCATTACTGAAACTAATATACCAAACACTCAAAACTTAACTTATTTTGGCAATGCCAACGAAGCCCATGCTATCTACAATTTTTCGTTGCCTCCCTTATTAATCAATACTCTTATTACAGGGAGCTGTTTATATTTAAAGCGTTGGCTAATGAGCATGCCGCCAGCACAAGACGGGACAACTTACTTTAACTTTATTGCCTCACACGATGGGGTGGGTTTACGCCCAGCTGAAGGTTTGTTAGAAGAGGAAGAAATCAAAACCCTTGTTGATACCATGGAAATGTTTGGCGGTAAAATCTCTTGTCGCACCACCGAAACCGGCGAGCAAAAGCCCTACGAGATGAACATTGCGCTATTTGATGCCTTGCAAGGCACGACAAAGGGAAAAGATACTTGGGGTTTACAACGGTTTTTATGTGCCCACAGCATCATGTTGGCACTAGAGGGAATACCCGGTATTTATATTCATAGTTTGCTTGGTACTCGTAATGACTATGAAAAACTGGCTAATACTTCCCACAACCGTTCTATTAATCGTCATCGATGGGATTTTGATCAAATAACCGCCGAGTTATCTAATCATGCCAGTGAACATGCGCAAGTATTAACTGAAATGACTAAGTTAATAAACCTGCGCACACAGCAAGTGGCATTTAGTCCCAATGCGACACAATTTACACTTCATTTAGGCTTGCAACTATTTGGCTTTTGGCGTCAAAGCCGTAATCGTAAACAAAGTATATTTTGCATCAGTAACATATCTGATCAGGTAATGGATTTACCTATAAGTGAACTGAATTTAATTATTACAGAAACCTGGACAGATCTAATATCCGGACAAGAAATTACCGACTTAACAGAAACCATTGCATTGCAACCTTACCAAACTGTGTGGATTAGTAATTGTTGAGTCGGCATTTTGTTAAAGGCGCAGCTTATAAGTAAACGACGGTATTAAATTTACAAACACTAACAGCCATAAACCTTGACAAGCCACTAGCTGTCTATAAGCTATTGTTAATCAAAGTTGTGTTTTCGGAGTTTCTATGAAAAAGCTATTAGTGATTATTTCAGCACTTGCCTTAACGGCTTGTAGCTCGCTTAAAACCAGTACAGATTTTGACCCTGCAATCTCGTTTGACCAATACAAAACCTTTGCATGGGTAGAAAAGAAAAATGATGATGCAACTTATCACCTTGATGGCTTAATGGATCAACGTGTACGTGCCGCAGTGAATAATGAATTAACACAAAAAGGGATGACGGCTGCAGATCCCGAATCAGCGGATTTGCTAGTAAACTACATCACTAAAGTGGATAAAAAAATCAATGTTGATACTTTCAACACCAGTTTTGGTTATAACCCTTATTACGGCCCTCGTTGGGGCGTAGGTTGGGGAACTGGAATGCAAACCCAAACCACAGTGCGTGAATACGACGTTGGCACCTTAATGATTGACTTAGTCGATAACAAAACTGATAAGCTAATTTGGCGTGGTACCGTTGCTGATACAATTCGTGACAAAAATACACCAGCAGAACGCGTAGCCATTATTAATGAAGCCATTGCAGCTGTTATGGTTAATTATCCACCTAAAATGGATAAATAATCATTAATAACTAATTTGTTGTAGTGATTTAAATAAAGTGGAATAAAAATATTTTGAGTAAACAAGACAAAATAGGGAAATAAATATATTTATTTTTAAGAGCCTATTGGGACTGTTTTAAGAAAAAACATGAAATCTAGGCTCTACGAGGGATAGTGATGATATCGCTGTCTCAAAATGGAGAAAAAGTGTCTCACTCTGTTATTAAAGGCTGAGATGTAAAAGTGTAAAAACTCACCTTTTAGTCACGCTATGATAGTTCCAAAGACAGTTAAACTAAGCTGTTGTTATCATAGCATGACGTGTTTTTAAGTGAAAATCTGCCTCTAATTAACTTGAAATAATAGATCCCATAATCAATTTTTATGCTGTGTTATGATTATTTCAATTATTAATGACTCTTAATTTTGTTTAATTTTTTTGTTTTTAAGATAGCTTTTCGCTGTTCATTTTTATTAAGAAGGTATTTATGAAAGTTGTTATCCCTGTTGCAGGTCTAGGAACGCGTATGCTACCTGCAACCAAGGCTATCCCGAAAGAGATGTTGCCAATTGTTGATAAACCACTCATTCAGTATATTGTCAATGAATGCGTTTTGGCCGGAGCGAAAGAAATCGTGTTAGTTACTCATGCTAGTAAAAATGCGATCGAAAACCACTTTGATAAATCATATGAATTAGAATCTCAACTAGAAAAACGTGTTAAACGTCAGCTATTGGAAGAGGTACAATCCATTTGCCCTAAAGATGTGACGATTATGCATGTTCGTCAAGGTGAAGCAAAAGGTCTTGGACATGCAGTGCTTTGTGCAAAACCATGTATCGGAAATAACCCATTTGCAGTTGTGTTGCCTGATGTCATTTTAGATGAATTTACAGCCAATCAAAAAACAGAAAACCTTGCAGCTATGATAAAGCGCTATAAGGAAACGCAAGCAAGCCAAATTATGGTTGCGCCGGTTCCTGAAAGTGATGTCAACAAGTATGGTATTGCTGATTGTAATGGCGTGGATATTGCCCCAGGTGAATCAGCAAAAATTAATGCCATGATCGAAAAGCCTGCTGTTGATGAAGCACCTTCCAACTTAGCCGTAGTTGGCCGTTATGTACTATCTGAAAAAATTTGGCCGTTATTGGCAAAAACGCCTGCTGGCGCCGGTGATGAAATACAGCTAACGGATGCGATTGATATGTTAATCGAGCGCGATACCGTAGAAGCGTTCAATATGACAGGAAAATCACATGATTGTGGTGATAAGTTAGGTTATATGACTGCTTTTGTAGAGTATGGTCTTCGTAATGAAAAGCTTGGCAAAGCATTTGCGCAAAAGATTAAAGCATTAGTCTAAGTTTTTATTTATAATGTGCCAACAAACCAACCTTAGGGTTGGTTTTTGCTTTTTTGATTATGGTTAATTAGGTTTTTATGATGACACGTAAGTATTTTGGTACTGATGGCGTACGCGGCAAAGTGGGGATATTCCCTATCACGCCGGATTTTGCGATGAAACTGGGTTGGGCTGCGGGTAAAGTATTGGCATCTGTGGGCACTAAAGAAGTGCTAATTGGAAAAGATACGCGCAGCAGTGGCTATATGTTTGAATCAGCTATCGAAGCAGGCTTGTCGGCAGCGGGAATAAATGTAGCACTTATTGGTCCAATGCCTACTCCCGCGGTAGCCTATCTTGCTTCTACATTTAGAGCTGATGCGGGTGTCGTGATTAGCGCATCACATAATCCTTTTTACGATAACGGGATCAAGTTTTTCTCTAATTCAGGGACTAAACTGAACGATGAGCAAGAACAACAAATTGAAACATTATTAGACCAAGCACTCAACCATAATGCTATGGAATGCGTGTCTTCGGAATTACTGGGTAAAGTGCGTCGTATTAACGATGCAGCTGGTCGTTATGTCGAATATTGTAAAGGCACTTTCCCTAAGCACTTATCACTTGCAGGCTTAAAAATTGTGGTAGACAGTGCAAATGGCGCTGCTTACCAAGTTGCCCCTAATGTTTATCGTGAGCTTGGCGCAGAAGTCATTAGTATTAATGATTCACCGAATGGCACTAACATTAATGACCACTGTGGTGCGACGCATTTAGATAGCTTACAAACGGCGGTAATGGTACACGAAGCACATCTTGGTATTGCTCTTGATGGTGATGCTGATCGGGTTATGTTTGTTGATCATCATGGTCATATCGTTGATGGTGACGAAATTTTATTTATTTTGGCACAAGCGGCTCACGCCAAAGGCGAAATGCAAGGTGGAGTTGTGGGCACATTAATGTCTAACTTAGGTTTAGAGTTAGCTTTAAAGAAAATGGATATTCCCTTTATTCGTGCGAAAGTGGGTGATCGCTATGTGGTTGAACAACTTAAATCCACTGGCTGGATGTTAGGTGGTGAGGGCTCTGGTCATATTCTTGATATGAACCATGCAACGACTGGTGATGGTATTGTAGCATCACTTCAGGTTCTCAAGGCTGTGATTGAGTCTGGTCAAACACTTGCTGAAGTTAAATCTGGCATGACCAAGCTGCCTCAAGTGTTACTCAATATTCGCTTAACCGCAGATAGTGCCGATGAAATTATTGCTTCGGATGCAGTTAAACAAGCCGTCTTAGAAGCTGAAGCGATTTTAGCTGACAATGGTCGCGTTTTACTGCGTAAATCGGGTACTGAACCACTTATTCGTATAATGGTTGAATCAATAGAACCAGAGATGTCGCAAGCACAAGCCGAATATATCGCAAATGCCGTACGTGGCTACAGTTAATTGCTGTTTAATAATTATATTAATCTGTTTTAGCTTGTTTAAATCAGTTAAACCCATTTTAAATTCATGAACATAAGCACAGTTCGATAATTAGGCGAGCTGTGCTTATGTTCATATCCAATTAAAAAAAGTAGTCTTATCACCTCTTAAAATTCACATCGATATATTTAAAATGTCACATGTTTTTAAAATCTGTTTTTTTGAAATGGCACGCTGGTAGATAACAATACAATCAGTACCCTTATATTCGCACGTCCTTCGCGCGCTGTGTTAAGATCATCTCGTTTGGTTGGTATACTAGGGTCAGTTTATCTTTTGATGGATAGACAATTTTCAGACAAGTTCATGATTGGGGTTAGTTTTTTAGCTGACAGAGCTGAAAACAGGGATCTCGCAAAAATCTTATAAAAAATTCCCTTCTTATAAAGATAATTTCTAACACTACCCCTTGGTTTTTTATTTTTTGACCTTAATATATTTTATGTGGTTAGGTTGTCTGTGACAGAGATTTAATCACCATTAATTGTCTTTATTTTATGTTGCTTCCTATGGAGGATATATTATGAACTCAGTTGATTTAAGCCCACTATACCGCAGCAGTATTGGTTTCGATCGCTTAGCGTCCTTGATTGACAGCGCGTTAGCATCTGATGCCTCTTCAAGTGCTTATCCACCTTATAATATTGAAGTGCTTGATGAATCCCGTTATGCAATTTCGGTTGCCGTAGCTGGTTTTTCTCAAGATGATCTCGAAATCCAAGTCGAGAAGGGGGTACTCAGTGTGAAAGGGCATCGAGGCCAAAGTGATGAGCGCACTTATCTCTATCAGGGGATAGCCAATCGCAGTTTCGAACGTAAGTTCAATTTAGCGGATTACGTTGAAGTGACTGGCGCGGATTTATCTAATGGTTTATTGACAATCTCTTTGGTTAAAGAGGTGCCAGAAGCCATGAAGCCAAAGTCGATCCCAATTAACCAAACACAAAAGGCTTTATCGCATCAATCACAAGAAAAAGAAGTGAAAAATGATAAAGCCGCTTGATGCGGTATTGAAGGAGGGTGCTGATCACACCCTCCACTCAATATCATATCGCCCCTCAAAAACCGATTTCACTAAGTAGACGTCCTATATACTTTAATAGAGGGTATTTCAACTGCTTGATCTAGAAGCATTAGAGAGCAGTCCGCTCTTTATCTGACTTCTATATTGAAACATAAACTCACGCCGGCACCTAAGAGCTTGGATCACATAGTCAGACGCTACAGAAAGTTTCTAAAGAGTACATGACGGGCCGAAAATAATTTAAGAAGGAATAGCTTCGCTGGCGAAAATTTTGTGGTGCAAAATACTCGCTTGGTTTGAGCCTCATTAAATCTGATACAGCCAATTTCAAAACGGTCAGGTTTATTTTAGTAGGTAATCTTTTAAACTATGTGATAGCTACAAAATGTCTCGTTATAAATTTCAATCACCCTTCTTTACTGAAGATGCCAGAGGCCGCTGGTATCTTAATGTCATTGTTGAGATTGAGCCTGTCCAATCCACTGGCTTAGCCAGTTTAGGTAGCCATTTAGGTTGTGAAAGATGCGGCCACTGACTAAAACGGTGAAAGTGTCTTTAGAGGCGATTACCGCACGTTAGGATCTCAAGTAGGACTGTACCAACAAGCCGCTATGAAGCTGCTAGTAAAGGCAACTCATGCGAAAAGGAGAACCAACGCAAAAATAAATTACACAAATACGATCGCAAACTCTTAAATAAGAATGCAGCTATCTTCATAGATGATGTATCAAGCACTAAGTTGGCTAAAACAAAGATGCCAAAATCGGTCATAGATGCAGGTCGGATATGCTGGAATGCAAATGTGATCTCGTAGGTATAATGAAGCCTATATCGCCCAAACCTGTTAGTTCTATGGCTCCGCTATAGCTGACCGATAAGGCAGAGCTGGACTTGTCATGATCGTGGTAAACATAATGACCGCGACATTAATGTCGCAAAGAGCAATATTGCGCAGGGGCATAAGCGTTTCACAGGAGGTTTCTCCTTCCCTTAGCGTGGGGAAGGGTCAACCTGAACTTTACCCTTGATATACATTTTGTTAAAATTTTTTGGTGATAAGGAATGTCACTAATTCTTTTAATAGTGAGTCAATATGAAATCTTGGTATCTGCTTTACTGTAAGCCTCGTGAAGAATTGCGAGCTCAGCAAAATTTAATGCTTCAACAAATCGAAAGCTACTTACCAATGATTAAGGAAATTAAAAAATCCAAATCCACTTCTAAATTGGTTGAAACGCCTTTGTTTCCTAATTATCTGTTTATTCGATTTGATCCGAATGAGATAAGTGTTAGTCGTATACATTCAACAAGAGGTGCAAGCAGAATAGTGGGATGCAAGGAGGTTATGACGCCCATTGATGATCGTATTATTGCAGCATTAAAAATTCGAGTAAATGCTATCGAACCGACATCGGAACAGCCATTCCAAAAGGGCGATAGGGTCGCATTTGTTGGTGGGCCCTTTGCAGAGTTGGAGGCAATTTTTGAAGAACGAAATGCTGATAAACGCTGCTTTGTATTATTCAATATTATGGGACAGCAAAAGAGAATTTTAGTAGATGAGTCAACTATCACTAAATTATAACTCTCAAATCTGTTTTTTAGACCATTTCTTACAAATTAGAATCGTTATTGAAGAGAATTTCTGATGAAAATAACATAAATTGTCAGTGGTATTTGATTGGGTGAAATATATACACAAATATGACTGTTCTTCAGTTATACTGCGGAACAATTTTGAGTGCATCCTCTAATGATTAGATGCTTTCGATTTGTTGATCCCAAATTTGATTTCGCTATGCGAAGGGCATTATGGAAGCCGTAATCTATGGGCGGTAGCGTGCTCAGATTATATTAGATTAAGTGTTTGTCAAAAGACCCAAGTAAATTCTCAGAGCGATAAAGAGTCAATGGTGTAATGGCAAACCATGTCCTAGCGAAACGCAATATGCGGTATCAAAAATATTTGCTTGAATTAAGAAAGTTATAAAAAAACACAAAAAACAATTGTTTAGAAATGTTATATACTATTGGAGATAACTGGTGCGACTTAAAACCATTAAATTGCTAATAGCTGGATTATCAGCTTTTATTATTCTGGGAAGCTCTGCACAAGCGATCACTCCCTCACCGCAAATGATCGAACAATTCAAGAAATTACCTCCATCAGAGCAGCAAAGAATTGCTCAGCAATATGGCATTGATCCTTCCGTACTGAGTGGTTCTTCGAAACCGCAGGAGACAATGACGAATCCAGATCTGGTTAATCGAAAAAGGGTTGAACAAGATGTATCAACCTTAAACAGACAAGAAGAGGATTTAGCATTTGAAGAGGAAAATGAAAAACTTGAATTGAAACGCTTTGGTTATGACATGTTTGCTGGTGAACCCTCAACTTTTGCACCTATGTCGGATGTTCCTGTACCAAGTAGTTATATGGTAGGCCCTGGGGATTCATTCAAAGTACAACTTTATGGCAAAGAACATAAAGAACTCACTCTCACAATAAATCGTGATGGTACGCTTCAATTTCCTGATTTAGGACCTATTTCGCTTACAGGCTTAAGTTTTTCTGAAGCAAGAGATTTATTGCAACAGCGCATTAAACAACAAATGATTGGTATTGAGTCAAACATTACCATGGGAGAATTACGATCAATTCGTATTTTTGTTGCTGGTGATGCTTACAAGCCGGGTTCGTATACAGTATCGAGTCTATCTACGGTTACTCAAGCGCTTTTCGTTGCTGGTGGTGTAAATGAAATAGGAAGCCTTAGAGGTATTCAAGTTAAACGCAATGGTAAGTTAGTTGGGAAGTTTGATCTTTACAACCTGTTACTTCGCGGCGATGCATCAGGTGATATCAGTTTGCGTTCAGGTGATGTGGTATTTATTCCTGCTGTGGGTAGTTTAGTCAGTATCGCTGGAGAAGTGCGTCGCCCCGCAATCTATGAATTGATGCCAGGGGAGACTATTAGTGATGTTATCGATATGGCAGCAGGCATTGATAAAGATGGTTATGCTAAGTTAACGAGTGTTGAACGATACAATTCAAACGGGCTTAAAACAATTATTAATGTTGATGTTACAACGAGTAAAGGAAAGTCGGTCAAGGCCAAAGCTGGTGATTTTATTCATGTTAAAAGTGCATCATCTCAGTTTGAAGATGCAGTGACTTTGATTGGTGCTGTTGTTCGACCTGGCAAGTATCAGTGGACTTTAGGTCAGAAGGTAAACGATTTAATCCCTTCAATCTGGGGGATATGTCTGCAAATGCAGACTTAGAATATGCATTAATCGTGAGAGAAATAAATCAATATGGTGATATTGAAGTTTTACAATTCTCTCCAGGGAAAGCAATTAATGAACCTTTTTCAAAAGATAACCTTGTCCTTGAGCCTCGAGATAAAGTTATTGTTTTTAATTTTGATGATAAGACGCTTAATCGTTATGAGCTAAATCGTTTGGTTAAAAGTAGAGTTGAAAAAATATCTTCCTTGAAAGGGGAAAAGCTGGTTGGTGCTGATGCTTTTGAATCAGGTTTTAATGCGTTAAATAATAATTCATCAGGAAAATATACAAGTTCAATCGCAGGTGTCGCAATAACAGGAGCAATTGAAGTAAAGGATGATTTACTTCGTAATGAAGTTGAAAAAATGTTAGCGAACCTTTTTGATGATAAAGATTTGATAAACCTTAGTGGTGCAATGAAACGTAGTGAGTTGCTTTACCCTGTTTTAGGGAAATTAACACAACAGGTCAAAGGTGGTAGGGATGTTGCCGTTGTAGGGATTTCAGGAAAAGTTCGTCACCCTGGTATTTACCCGCTGACTAAAAATGCATACATTGCTGAACTTTTGAAGGCATCTGGCGGGTTACAAGAAGGCGCTTATACTGAAAGGGCTGAATTAACCCGCACAAGAAATTCGTCTGAAACAGCAGATGTTATTCATAAAAATATTAGTATCAATGGTGTATATCAGAACAACTCTGAAGATAATATTCAACTTAAAAGCCGTGACATGTTAACCATCATGACGACTCCTGAATGGCAAGAAAGGAAGATGGTAGAAATTCGTGGAGAAGTAAAATTCCCTGGTACTTATACTATTCGACGTGGTGAGACGTTATCAAATGTACTCGAACGGGCGGGTGGATTTACTAATTATGCTTATCCCAATGCAGCCGTATTTGTTCGTGAGTCAATTAAAAATCAAGAACAACTTGAGATTCAAAAATTAGCAGATCAATTACGTCGGGATATCGCTTCTCGAGGAGTATCAAAAGACGGCACGGTGGTTAATTACTCGGATGCTCAGTTAATGCTCGAGGATCTAGAGAGTATTAAAGCTGTTGGACGTTTGGTAGTTGATCTTAATGCTATTAAATTGGGAATACCTGAAGCTGATCTTCAACTTGAAAATAGTGATGTTCTTTATGTTCCATCAATAAGACAGACGATAGCCGTAATGGGAGAAGTTCAACATCAAGCGACACATCGCTTTAAAGAGGGGCTGGATTTTGAACAGTATCTTGCGATGTCTGGTGGTCCAAGGGAGCGTGCGGATGCCAGTCGGACATATATCATAAAAGCAGATGGTTCAGTAATGTTACCTAATAGAAGCTTATGGTTTAACAGTCATGCACAACTCTCTCCAGGAGATACGATTATTGTTCCGCTTGATACTGAATATAAAGATAATTTGACACTTTGGACTCAGATTACTCAAATTGTGTATAACTCAGCTGTTGCGCTAGCGACTATTTCAGGCTTATAGATTTATTAGGATGTAAGTTGTATGTTTAAAATTTTAAAAGTTAAAAAAACTAAAGGTTTTACATTAATTGAACTATTGATTGTGATTGTGATTTTGGGGCTATTAATGTCGCTCGTCGCGCCAACAATGTTTTCTAAAGTCGATTCATCTAAAATTAAGACTGCTCAAGCACAGATGGAAATGTTACAAACATCGCTTGATACTTATCGTTTAGATATTGGTTCATATCCAGAGAGTCTATCTGAGCTGAGAACATCTAATAAGCCTGGTTGGGATGGACCATATTTACCAAGAGATGTGCCTTTAGACCCTTGGGGTAATCCATACAATTATTCTCGTACAACGAATAATGGTGAGCCGTTTACTTTGTTTTCATATGGCCGTGATGGTCAAGAAGGCGGTGAAGGCGATGATGCGGATATTATCCATCGATGAGCAGATTGAATGAGCTATTAAAACAGGCAAAAGTCTCAGAAGCTGATATTGAAAAAGCTACTGTTTACCAGAAAAAATATGGTGGACGATTAGAGCAGTTACTTGTCAATATGGGAGCATTATCTGAGGATTCTGTTGTCGATATTTACTCTCAGTTATTGAATATTAAGATATGTGCTGCTGATGAGATAGACGCGGCTATTTTAAAAACGGAAAAGTTCAATTGCGACAGTGAATTTTTAGAAGCTAAAAAATGGTTTATCTATAGTGATGAGCCTCAATTGTCATTTGTTACAGCGACTCCGTATGATTTAGAAGTTAGGCAGTATCTACAAAAGCAGAACTTTGAATACAGTGTATTGCTTACTCATAATTCAGAGATCCAGACGTTAAGTAATCGCATTGATATATCAATGAGTCATTCAATGGATGATTTGAATGAACTTACGGATATTGAAGAAGATAAACTTCGAGAGCTTGCCAGTGAAGCGCCGGTTGTAAACCTACTGAACTCACTCATTACGCGTGCAGTAAAGGCTGGTGCCTCTGATATGCATCTAGAACCTTGGCAGGGCAGATACCGAGCACGTTTTCGAATAGATGGTGTTCTACATGAAGTCGAATCAATTTCAAGTCGATTACAATTACCCTTAGTGTCTAGATTGAAAATCCTTTCTGGTATGGATATTGCCGAGAAGCGTCGTCCGCAAGACGGTAAAATTGAGATGCGAATAGCAAATTCGGATCTTGATATACGTGTTTCTGCATTACCGCTAAATGAGTCAGAAAGTATTGTGCTGCGCTTCCTTAGAAAAGACTCGGTTACATATGACATGTCCGTATTAGGATTGTCTGAAGATATCCAATCTTATATTCGAGAAGATCTATTAAATACCGCCGGTGTTATTTTATTAACAGGACCAACCGGTAGTGGTAAAACTACAAGTCTATATACTTTCTTGAATGAGTTGAATACGCCTGAAGTTAAGATCATAACCTTGGAAGATCCTGTGGAATACCAACTCGATGGGATTAACCAGGTTCAAGTTAAACCTGAAATCGGCTTTGATTTCTCTGCAGGTATTCGTAGTATTGTAAGGCAAGATCCAGACATCATTATGGTTGGTGAAATTCGAGATCAAGAAACTGCGCGTATTGCGATGCAATCTTCTTTAACAGGGCATTTAGTATTCAGTACGGTTCATACAAATGATGCACCAAGTGCCTACACTCGTTTAATGGACTTAGGTGTTGAAGAGTTTCTACTGAATGCGGCAATTGTATCTATTGTCGCTCAACGACTTGCGAGAAAACTTTGCGTTCACTGTGCAAGACCACATAGCAATGCCCCAGCCCTTATTGAAAAATATAATCTTAAGAAAATTGCACAACAATCCGGTGTTGAGAAGATCAATCTTTTTGAATCTGTCGGTTGTGACAAGTGTTCTGGCAGTGGATATAAGGGGCGAACTGCCGTCATCGAGTACTTACGTTGTGATGATGAACTCAAAGCTATCCCAAAAGATACGCAGTTTGTATTAAAAGCCAAAGAGCATAATCGTAAGCTAGGAAGAAGAACCTTAATGGAAGATGGTTTATACAAAGCAATTATTGGCATTTCAACCGTTGAAGAAGTCATAAGGGTAGCAGGTTAATGGCGTCTTACACATATATCGCGTATGACTCTCATGGAGCAAAAATTAATGGCGAGTTAGATGCTGATAATCTTGAAAAAGCAAAACGGTTGTTAATTGCACAAAAGCTTAAGCCAATATCTATTAGTGAGAAGAAGTCGACCAATACTGGGATCTCATTAAATAAGCGCTCTGTAAACCTTGACGATCTGGAGTTTGTCACTTCTGAGTTGGCGCTACTTTTAAAAAGTGGAGTGAGAATTGATAGGGCGATAGGGCTTTTAGCTAAGAATAAGAGCCGTGGAGCCTTATCTGTTCTGCTAACGCAAATGCATACAGATATAAAGCGTGGTGAAGGAATTGCTGCTGTTTGTAGTAAGCACCCTAAAATTTTTGATAATTTGTATGTCAGTATGGTGAAGCTGGGCGAAGCAAGTGGTACCTTGGATCGGGTTTTTGCAAAGTTGTCTGAAGATTTACGTTTCAGGCGGGATCTCAAACGTAGCCTTATTCAAGCGTTGACTTACCCTTCAGTTATTTTGGTAGTGTGTGTCAGCTGTATCTTATTTGTGTTCAATTACATTGTTCCTCAAATGAGTGGATTATTTGAAGGAATGAAAAACCTCCCTTTTTATACGCAGTTATTACTAGACGTAAGTGATTGGGTACAAAATTATCAAATCTATGTCGGAATTGCGCTAATTGGTTTTATTGCTTTCCTTTACTATCAACGCGAATCTGATAAAGCTAAGTTTGATCATCTCATTGCTAAAGCGCCGCTAGTTAAAAAAGTCGTGGTAATGGTTGAGCGTATTCGATTTAATGCGGCCATGTCTATGATGATGAATGCTGGGATTAGTGTTGATAAGGCAATTGAATTAGCCACCGAAAGTGTTGGTCATAGCGAGATACGCAGTGGCTTACAAAGTGCCGGTAATGCGATAAGAAAAGGTTCTGGATTAACTGAATCTCTTTCTAAAAGTGTCATCTATCCAGACTTCTATGTCTCTTTATTAGAAGTTGGAGAGGAAAGCGGGCAGTTATCTCCTGTATTTGACGAGATCGCAGAGCGTTCTAGAGATGACTTTCAAAGCTGGGCGACTAAATTTACATCTTTACTTGAGCCTCTTCTCATTCTAGTGATGGGCGGTATTGTTGGTGGGGTGGTTGTTGTTATGTTATTAAGTATTGTCTCTGTCAACGATATTAGTTTCTAAATGACAAATAATGTAGGTCATTCATCCAGAGGCTTTACACTAATTGAGTTATTGGTGATCTTAGTCATTGTGGGAGTGGTGATGTCATTGATGGCCCCACCGCTAGTCAAAACAATTGAATCTTCTCAAGCAAGAAATGAGCAATTTAGGCTCGAAAGTCGTTTAAAGCTTTATTCATCAAAGGCATTTATTAATGAAACTAATGTTTTTTTGGATTTTAATGGTTCAAATTTAAAGATAGAAATGGGTAAACAAACAACAACATACCAATTCGAATTTATAAGCTTTCCTAAGCAACGTCTTGTTTATGGTCCTTTAGGTTTGCCAAATATTTCACAGTTAGAGCTTTTAGCCGGTTCTCAAAAACGCGTTCTTAATTTAGTTAAAGCAAGTCATGAAAAATAGACAGTCGGGCTTTACATTACTAGAAGTGTTACTTGCCTCTTTTATTTTGTTTATCGTATTGAGTGCGATGACAATGGTATATCGTGGCGCTTTGAACTCTAGTCGAGTGGCTGAGAGAAGTATTCAAATTCATCAAGTTGTAGGTTTAATAAAGACCGATATACAAAAGCAATTTGATAGCGGCCCTTCACTCTCTGAAGAAGGGTATAGCGGACAAGGTAGCATTGACCAGATTAAATATCATTGGAAAGCGGAAAAGTTGGCCGAAAGTAAAGGGCAGATTATTCTTGGACCTGATGGTGATTTTATTCGTCCTGACACATTATACCAAAATTGGGGTATAGCATTAACTCTTCAAATGGGAAACTTTCAAAAAGTTTTCAATTACAGGTTATTTAGATGGCAGGAAAAATAGATAGAGGCTTTTCATTGGTGGAGCTTCTTGTAGCATTAACAATTATGTCTCTAACCGTGTTGATAGGAAGCTACGCTTACTCAACATTCAGTAACAAATGGGGCCAAGATCTTGGCCGATTTAACCAGTCTTTTTATAAAGCTAAGCAAAACGCACTAATGCCAAGACTCATGCGTGGTATTTTCCCTTATGTGGTGGAAAATACCACTGGAAATGCCCGTATTTATTTTGAAGGTAATAGTGATGGCTTTGTTGGTGTCGTGCAAAATGCGATGTTTGATGTTTCTACTCCAGCAGTAGTACGATTTTCAGTAAACCAAGATCCAAATTTTTCCTACTCATTAACTTATGAAGAATGGTTAATGTATAGGGAAGTGTTCATTAGTTTAGAACAGGATTTTGATTTTACACATCAATTTATTGTTTTAGATGGTTATTCTGATATTCAATTTGAATACTTTGGTTGGTATTCAAATGAAGTGAAAGCAAGAGAAATTTCCGCTCCTATTGGTGAAAAAGATCGTGGGTGGTATCGAAACTACAACAGTCTTGAAAAAGGACTTTTACCTGAGAAAATAAAAGTCATTTTATCAAATGGGGATAAGAAAACTCATTGGGAGTTTGCGTTAGTCGATCAGCATCCAAAGTGGTTATTATGGAATGACGGGAGAAATGATGATATCTAAGCAAAAAGGTATCGCATTGCTACAAGCGCTATTAATCACATTACTTATTACTGTTATGGCAATTGGTTTTAGTTACAATGCAAGAGATCAAGTCGAGATTGCTAAGGGTTTTTCTGAAAGAATTGAAGCTGATTTAAAGCTTGATTCAGCTAAATCTGAGATTATGTATCTGCTAAGTGTCAGCGATATGAGTTCATCAAGGGCAATTGGCTTACCCAAAGGTTGGAACCTTTATAGTCAACCTTTTAAGTTAAGAGATGGGATCACTGTTGAAATACAAGATGTAGCAGGTTTGTACCCTGTTAATCTCATGGGGGAAGCTAGCCATAGACGTTGGTTGTCAGCGATTGGAATGTCGGATGAATTGGCCAGAGATGTGGCTGAAAAAATAAATAAATTACAGTACAAAAGTTCTAAATCTACAGAGTGGGATTCTGGAACTGATAAAATTAAAAGAAATCTGCTGTTTTTACAGCATGAGTATAGTTCTCTTGGGGTTCCACCTAAGATGATCTCAAAAATGGTTGCAACATCAACCATATACCCAACAACATTTATGAATCCACTTACGATTCCAAATGACTTGCTTCCGATAATGTACGATGTCAATGTTGTTAATGCAATTATTGAGCAGAGATTGGTTGGGCCGATGAGCAGAACATTATTGACAGAGTTAACTGGTAGACAAGATTATGATAGCTTTTTATTAAATGTGCAGATGTCACCAATTGGAATTTTTAGAGTGGATATACGAACAAAAGTGAATCAAATCGAAGTCAATCGTAGTTTAGATATAATGTTACAACCAAGAAGCAAACCATACACCATGTTGTTGCAAGAGAGAAATATCTAACAATTCCTATACGAAATGCTTTCATTAATTAACCTTACTACTTTAATTAGCTTAACGGTATCAAATTTGAAACTTAATCTATTTAATAAGCTCCTATCAAGGTTCGCATACGTTAGTAATACTGTTCAGACTATAATAGTAGAAACTGATAATAAACAAATATCATTTTCTGATGTTGATTCTAAACAAGCATTATTTGTTGTGCTAGGTCGGCAACATTATTCCGAGAACCATTATATCTACCCAATTGCAGATGGAAAAGAAGCAATTAAAGCTGCAAAGTTTGAGTTAGATAACAACGATGCACTTCAGTTCTTTAATTCATATCCTTTGGATGAGCAATCTTGTTCAGTTTCGGTTTGGACTGTAGATAAAAATACAATCGAATTGATGTGCAATAATGCATTATTTGTTGTACCCGAATCATACATTTTGGCTAAACGTGAAAGTCTAGTTAAACTTCAGTCAGCGAATAAACCCAATATATTCATCGCTCATAGTCGTAAAGGCCCTGTGTCATATATTGCAGACGATTTTGTCGTTGATGAAGAGTCATTTTGTCAGCTCGCTGAAATAGCGATGCCAGATTACGTATCAGTTATCAATGAAGAAAATCTTGCTAAGTCACTTATCAAAGGGGCAAAAGAGACTCTAGCTACTTCATTTTTCCGATTTTTTGTTGGGACTAGAGCGTCTTCAAAAGCGAAAAGTATTCCTTATCTTAGAATATTATTGACTTTTTTTAGTGTGATTACTCTTTACAATGTGCTGTTTAGTGGTTTTTTAGTTTTTCAAGAAACAAGTGTGTCTAAAAAGTTTGAGGAGAATAAATCTCAAGTTGAAATAGCGCTAAATGCACAGAATGATCTAAAAAATCAACTTGAATTAAATCAAATTCTCTTAAATCAAATTATTGTTGATGATACTCCTTGGAATGCCTTTGATGTATTAGCTATGGCTATAAACTCGGGGATGCAAATAACTAATGTATCATTTCAATCAGGACAATATCGAATTACAGGCGTTGCAGATAAGGCTACTGTGATACTTAGCGCATTATCCTCCCATCCATCTGTTGCAGAAGCAAACTTTTCTGGGGCCGTAAGAGAGTCTCGAACAGGTGAGCGTTTCAGCATTAGTTTTAAAACGAAGGTTGTTTAATGAGCGAATTTTCAAATAAAAAAAATCTGTTGATTATCGTGGGAATATTAGTGTTCGCTAAGTTCGTCGCGCTTCCAGTATGGGAGTGGCAAGATAGTAAAGTAACTAAAATTCAGCAGCTAAAGGATCGATTAGATAAAGCTGACTCATTGTCGGAGCAAGGTTCTGACTTTCAAAAAATATTATCTGAAGCTAAAGACCATAATCAAAACCTACTGGCTTCTATAAATGTTACGCAAGACATATCATCTTTAAAACTCAAGAAAATGGAAGAGTTAGATAAATTACTTGGTATTCATGATGTCAAGGTGACAACCTCTTCTTGGATGGCTGAGTCAGGTACTGATTTAACTATTCTTAACTTAAAGCTTGGCATTCGAGGTAAAACAAAGAATGTTATAAAGGCTCTTCTGAATATAAGACAAATGACGGAAGTCATCACTTTACAAGACTTGTCATTACGACTGGTTAAAATGGATGATAAAACATTAGGTGAAGCTGGCGGTACTATCGGAATCAGCTTTTATGTTTTAGGCCCTCAACTCGCTCAGAAATACCAAGTGGAGGCGGCTAATGCTTCTGAATGATCGCTGGATACAAGGCGCGGCAATCAGCGCATTACTTCTTAGCTTAATTGATTTTAATCAGCGTTATGATGTTTCATCTAAAAATAGAGATGATAAAGTGATAGCACAGGTAGAGTTGCGAACCAATTATACTCCTTATACAGAAGAGGAAATTGGCAAAGTAATGGCTAGTTTTGCTAAATATGACGTGCCACCAAAAAAACAAGCACAAAACAAAGACAAACCTAAACCTAAGCCGAAACCAAACCCAAAGCTTTCTAAAGAGTATCAAGATAAACAAAGTGGAAGTTTAGAACAGGTTTTTATTGGTGATTATGCTTACAGTCTTTTGGGCGTATTTGATGATGGTAAACAATTTGCCTTGTTGGAACAAAGGAACGTAAAAAATGGTCAATCTAAGCGACTAAAGGTTGTTAATGACCAGAATATTGAAAAATATCGAATTGAAAAAATCGAGCTTAATAGTGTCGTGTTATCTGTTAATGAACGTACTATCGTTCTTAGATTATTTGAAATCAAACAAAAGCGAAATAAGTGATGAAACAATCCAGTGATATCAAAGGCTTTAATCATACAGTACTGTTTTTATGTGTATTCACAGCTCTAAGTGGTTGTGCTTCAAACGACACAGCAGTCGAGAGTTCAAAAGCCAAACCTAAAATGTTTCAAATTCCTGATTCTTATTTAAATGAAGATAACTATGAAGAAGGAGAGAAAAAATCATTTAGTGAGGATTCTAGTGTTGTCACTAAAACACAGCGAGAGTTAGTAGAACCGTTAAAAGCACTACCTAGTAATCAGGTTTCTTTCGATGCTGGTCAGCAGTTAGCTGCAAATTTTTCTGAGAAAGACTTGATAAAGGTTGCTGCAGAAGACATGACGTTAAAAGACTTTATACATTATTCTTTTGGCGAATTGTTGGGTGTTAACTATGTAATTGATGAGTCGATTAAGACAGATAGTGTGCCAGTTACACTTAATATCACAGATGCGGTATCTAAAAGACGCTTATTCGAACTAGTTAATACACTTCTAGAGCAACGTGAAGCAAGCTTGGTTTTCGAAAATAATATATATTTCGTGCAAAAAACACCCCAAGGTTCGACTAATAAAGTTGTAACAGGAATAGGAAGAACACCTGATTCAGTACCAAACACGAAAGGTGAAGTTCTTCAGGTTGTTCCGTTGTTATATGGCGTTAAGATTTCAATCGAGAGAACGTTAAATCAAATTATTGAGGCAAGAATAACTGCTGATTATGAGCAAAGTACGATATTTATAAGAGGTTCTAGAAGTGAGATTATTCGTGCTTTGGAATTAGTTAATTTACTCGATGCGCCGGCTAATCGCGGAAAGCATATTGGATTGATTAATTTAACATTTATTGAGATAGCTGACTTCATAAGTGATGTCACTGCTTTATTGGAAAATGAAGGCGTGCCAATTTCAGCCATCAAGCCTGATAATAAGAATGCGGTTCTAGTACCAATTTCACAGATAGGCTCTGTAGCTGCTTTTACTTCAGATGAAATTATTTTAAATAGAATAAGGTATTGGGCACGTATTCTTGATAAACCTAAGGCTGGATCTGGACTGCGTTACTATACCTATCAGCCACAGTATGCGCGTGCATCAGATGTTGGAGATAGCCTATCTTCTCTACTAGGGGCTAAATCCGGTGCAGATAACTCTGCCGCACAACAGCGTGATTCTTCTGCCGACACAAGTTCTGTTCGTCTGGTGAATGATTCTACAGGGAAGGCTCCCGCTAAAAGCAAATCTAAAGTAGGGGCAACGGGTGATAACATTAGCTTTGTTGTTGATGAGCGTTCGAACCAGCTAATATTTTATACCACAGGTACAGAGTATCAAAATATTCTGCCTTTAATTGAACAATTGGATATTTTACCGAAGCAGGTAATGCTAGATATTGTTATTGCTGAAGTAAAAATGGAAGGCACTTTTCAATACGGTGTTGAGTGGGCCTTAAGTCAGGGAGATTTATCCTTAGGCGGCACACTTGGTAATGGAGGAGAAGGTTTTAAATTCGCTTTAGGCGGTACAGATGGTTCATTAGATGTAAATTTCTTTAAAAAGAACCAATTGGTTAATGTATTGTCGAATCCAACGTTACTTGTTCGTGATGGTGTTTCTGCAAGTATTGTAGTGGGAGATGATATTTCAATTATCGGGTCTACCACGGATGATCCAACCGGCGGAAATGGTTCAAAAACAACTGCATCTGCTTATAGAAAAACCGGTATTGATGTTTCGGTTACTCCTACAGTGAATGCTAAAGGGGTCGTAATTATGGAAATTACGCAATCAATTTCTAATGCAACAGAGTCCAGTGGCTCTGGTGGTAACCCGAATATCTCCGAAAGAAGGTTAAAAACTGAAGTTGTTGCCGATAGCGGTTCAACAATTATTCTCGGTGGGTTAATTAGTGAAAATGTTGATAATTCAAGCGATGAAACACCATGGGTTGCAGATATCCCTATTATTGGAAAGCTGTTTAAAGGTGAGAGAGAGTTCTCCAGTCGTACAGAACTCGTGATGCTTGTGACACCTAGGGTTATTGAACGCTCAGATCGTTGGGCAGAGATAAAACAATCGTTTGAATCAGGATATCAAAATATTACTTTCCCTAGAACACCTTCTCAAAATGTAATTCAATCAAGTAATTGATTAGTTAAAGAGTCAGAAGAGTAAGGTTAAGGGATTTGGTTGCAGTTGTTTAAATTATTAGTTTTGTAAAAAATTAGTATATGTATAAGAAGTGTTGCAATGAATTGGGTTGTTTATTAAATGAACAACATTGATAAATATCATTTTTTTTATAAATCTAGTTTGCAAATTTTAGTGTGACTAATTATCATCGTATTGGTTGATGATGGTTATCAAACTAAAAAACTCGGGAATGAACTTCCAGGGATTGTTTTGCTCGGTTGGGTGTAGAATACAGAACGTAGGTTTTAGCACTCAAAATCTAGTTTTTTTGATTTTATGTGTTACTAACGCAAACAAAGATGATATTATACGCTTCAACTGTTGACATGGTTCAGACTGTGTTTTAGAGTTCGTAATGGGTGCGGAAGAAAACTGCATCTTACTATTTTTAGGATAAAAAAGTATATGCGGAACAATGGCAAGCAATGCTTGTATTTCGTTCCCAATTTCATGAAATTGGAGATAAGAATGTCTTTTAAAAAAACTACGCTGGCACTTGCGCTAGCTTCCGTATGTAGTGCAGCGCTAGCTACACCTACTGTAACTGTTCCAAACAGCACGTTCTCTAAGCAGGGTTTAGAGCTTAAAGTTGGTACTGTTGATGGTGCGACTGTTGAAATTAAACATGGCGCAGCACTTCAGGTCGGCGACCGTATGTTAGTAGAAATCAGCGGTAACACCAGTGTTACTTGGCCTGCTTCTGTTGACATGGAAACTGTTATTCCTTCAGGAACTCCAGGTGCAACAGCTACTGGTGTTTGGGGTTTATTAGACAGCAATGGCGCTTCAGCTACTTACCGTTTAACTAACTTAGATACAGGTTCTGATCAGTTAAACACAATCGGCTCTATTACCAAGTTCACTGGTTATGAAGTTGATGTAGCAGATATTTTAGCTGGCGGCGTTAATTTCTCTGTAGATTTCAAATTAGTTGACGGTACAAACGTTGACGGTGACAAAGTAACCAAGCCTGTTGCTACTTCTGCAAATCAGTTCGGTGGTTCTTCTATCGATGCTTCTGGTCGTGCAGATCAAGTAGTTGATATTGAGCAAGAGCGTAAAGCTTTCGTTACTGGTACTACTGATGTTGTTACAATTACAGCTGCTACAGAAACTCCAGGTATCACATGGGCTGCGTCAACTGTTGGTGCAGACCCTGAAATTGCTACTGTTGAGAACCAAGTATTCGTACTTAAAGGTGACTTCTCTAACACTACTGTTGTAGCTAACGGTGATTCATTGAATACAGTTGTTGCTGCTGACAAAATGTCTGCAACATATACTTATAACGCTGCAGGTACACTAACTACAGCTGCTACCTTCGTGATCACCCCTACTGGCGCAGCAGCACTAAAAGCACCACAAAGCTTCACTGCTGATGTAAGCTATGAATACTACAATGCTCCAATCATGGGTTCTATCTTAACTGGTGGTATTTTAGCTACTGGCACTTTAGGTGAATTCGATGCAGGTTCAAACCTAAATGCAGGTGAGTGGACTCTAAACGGTTCTATTGTACATGTTCCTTACATGCCATACGGCCCAGGAATTACACAAATCGTTTATGTAGATAACCGTGGTTCTCAAACTGGTTCAATCTTTGTTGACTGGTATGATGAAAACGGCATGAGCGGTACATGTGATCTTTCTAGCGATTATGGTGTTATGGCTACAGCTGGTACTGTAACCAAGTTCACTGGTGAGCTAAAAGAGTGTATCTTAGGTGATGTAGAATCTGATGCGAAAACTAAAGTAGCATTTACTGTTACAGTTAACTCTCCAGAAAATGATATCACTATCTACTCTGCATACAATGTTAACGGTTCAGACCGTGGCATGGTTAACAACAGCCAATACAAAGGCATTAAATAACTAATAGTTAGTTAATGTTTTAAAAGGGTGACTTAGGTCGCCCTTTTTTTTTGAAAGGAAATGGTAAGTGGAATCTAATAAAATAAGCTTAATCTCTTTAATCGTGGCCTTAATGCTATGTTTTATTTGTTATTATCCAGCACTTTTCGCACCGTTTTATATAGATGACTTTGGTTCTATCGTTAATAATCAAAAATTATTTCAACTGAACTTGATGGAGTTATTTCAGGTTTATGGGATGAGATTTGTTGGTTATTTGAGTTTCGCCCTGAATGGTAATTTATTCGAGCAATTAGAACCTAGTCACTTCAGAGTTGTTAATCTTATAATCCATTTTTTGGTAAGCACTTTTGTTTTTTTTGTGATAAGAAAGTTAATTAGAATAAATAAGCATTTATCTAATACCGGTAATCAACAATTAATATTGTTTTATCTGCCATTTGTGCTATCAATACTGTATTTAATTCATCCATTAAATACTCAAGCTGTTACCTATGTAGTTCAACGACTAGCATCATTGGTAGCATTATTTTACATAAGTTCATTCTACTTTTACTTGCTTGCAAGAACTGCAATATCTAAAAAATCTATCGTATTTTATACTTTATTATCTGTCATTATGTTTGTGTTTGCGATGTTTACCAAACAGAATGCTGTCACATTACCGTTAATCATTATTCTAAGTGAATTTATTTTTTTTAGGCAAGGAAATGTATTAAAGCTTTCAAAGATTTTTAAGATTGTTATTGTAATAACATCAGTACTTTTTCTTTTATTCTTCTTGAAAGATCAAATTATCCAATTATTAATTTCAATAGATAATTTCACCAGAGAAACACAATTAATCAGTCGCTCTGATTATGCTGCAACTCAAACGTTAATGCTTTGGGATTATATCTGTAAATTTTTTATTCCTGTGGGTTTACAACTTAACTATTCAAATCAACTTCTGGGTACGTTTACAGAGCCCAAAATCATCATTGCTTTAGTTGGTCATGTTACTATGATTTTGATTGCTTTTAAGTTGAGAAGTAAGTCTCCTCTTGCAGCATTTGGGATTTTATTCTATTACGTTGCACATTTGGTTGAGTCATCAATTATACCCATTACAGATTTAGGATTTGAGCATCGTGCCTATCTGCCAAACATTGGTTTTATTATTGCTATTGCTGGTTTTATTATGATGTTAGCAGAGTCTTTCACATTGAAAGCCATTAAGTATGCACTTGCTTTCCTGACATTTGTAATTGTCATTTTTAGTATTACGACCATAAATCGAAACTCTTTATGGTCTGATAAATTGGCTTTTTCCAAAAATGAAATATTAGTGTCCCCACAATCTGTTAGGGCACTTACAATGTTGGCTGCTGAGTATCTCAACAGAGATGAAAGAGGTAATGCTTTACAGTATTATCAAGAGGCTATTAATCTTAGTGTTGCGAATAAAACTGTTAGCTTTGATCTGTTAAGGGATTATATTAAAACACTTTATTCATTAGGGCAGTATGAATCAGCAGGTCCACTAACCACCTTAGTAATGAAATATACCAATGCCCATAAACGGAAAGATAGAAGTGAATTATTAGCACTGATTGCTGTCAGTCACCGTGAAGCGGGACGTTTAGGCTTTGCAAAGGGATTGCTGTTGCAGGCAACGAAGCTAGATCCTGACAATGGTTATGCACATCACCAGCTTGCAACTGTTTTATGGAATATGGGACAACGTGAAGAAGCGATGGGTATCTTACGCCGTTTCCAAATTAAGCACTCAGACGATCCGAAGATAAGTTCACTTCTTGATCAAATGTTAACTATTGAAAATTAGCTAGCAGTTTTACGCATGTTTATTAATTTTGGTCAGGCAATATTACAGAAAAAAGGTAATGTTTTTGATATTTTTGATATAATGTCACGTCTTAAATTAAAGGTACAATAATAACTAAATCCAAAAGGGCAGTTAAGTTGACGATAAAGCAAGCTATAGTGGTACCCGCTTATAATGAGAGTAAAACGGTTGCGAAAATTCTACGCTCTCTTCAGAACTTAAATGGATTTGATATCATTGTCGTTGATGATGGAAGTACCGACGGTACCGCAGAAGAAGTAAGAAAGTTTGCCAATGTTATCCTCTTGTCCCTCGCTACAAATCTGGGGGCTTGGAAGGCGATGCAAACAGGGATCCGCTATTGTTATATTAATGGTTATGAGCGCGTCATTACGTTTGATGCAGATGGTCAACATTTACCTGATGCTATTGAGCCAATGATAGAATACCAAAATATACAAGGATGTGACGTTGTGATTGGTTCATGTACCCAAAGAGGGAGTATAGCGCGTCATATTGCTTGGCGGTTATTTAGAGTCCTTTCTGGTATTAAAGTTTTTGATATTACCTCTGGTTTACGGGTTTATAACCGCGCGGCTATTTCGGTACTGAGCACAAGGGAAGCCACAATGCTTGAATATCAAGATGTCGGTGTACTGCTAATGCTCAAAAGCTTTGGTCTCAAATTTAGCGAGCTTCAAGTTACTATGAATCCTCGAGAGGATGGCATATCTAGGATTTTTCATTCTTGGTGGGCTGTGGCTTACTATATGGCGCATACAAGTTTACTTTGTATTAGCAAAGCAAAGAAAAGTAATGAACTCCAATATCAATCATCTTTAAGTCAAACTGATTAGTGAGTTTATTTTGCAATATTATCAAATTTTTTCTGCCTTTGTAGCGATAATCTTCTTTATAACTGCGTTTCTTTTAGTTAGACGAGATACGATCTTACCTGGTTCAGCTATCCGTTGGACTGTATTGTCTGTGCTAATCTTGTTACTTGGTATCTTTCCGCAACTTTCTGATTATGCTGCCAAACTGCTTGGTATTGGTTATCCGCCTATCTTGCCGGTTTTATTCGCCTGTATGATTTTATTAATGAAAGCATTGTTAAATGATATTGAGCGTACTAAGGACAGAGTTAAAATTGATCGACTGATACAGCGTGTTGCACTTTTAGAGCAAAAAATTGAATCGGGAACCAGAGTGATTAGCTGCAAGGATGATATTCGCCAAGGGAGTGAGGAATAGTGGCATTCTTTCAGTATTTCCCCTTAATTCATTTGATGGCAAGAATGAAATTAAAATCTAAAGCAAACACATTAGTTTTGAGTTATTTATGGTGGGTGCTTGAACCGCTTTTGTTCGTTGCAATGTTTTATTTTGTTTTTAAATTTTTGCTACACAGGGGGCAAGAGGATTTCTTAATTTTCTTGATAATAGGTAAGATCCCTTTCTTATGGTTTTCTAAAAGTATTACATCAGCAGCAAATTCGTTGATTGAAAACAAAGGATTGATAAATCAACGTCCTATTCCTAAATTTGTTTTCCCTTTAGTGAATATTCATGAAGCCGCCTATCAACAAGTCGTCACATTTGCTGTGTTGTTGTCATTTGTCACATTTAATGGTTATACCGCTTTCTCGCTTTGGTGGCAGCTTGTGCCCTTGATAATAATACAATATTTACTTATTTGTGGTCTTGGAAGCATTTTTGCTTTTTGTGTAACTTACCTACCAGACTTCAGAATGATTATACAAATGTTCACTATGGGAATGATGTTTACTTCAGGGATCTTCTGGAGCGTTAGCGATATAGCTGACCCACAGTTGCAGTATTTAATACTCACTTTCAATCCTTTGGCTGCATTAATAGATGGTTATCGGCAAGTGCTAATGTATGGGCAACATCTTGATTGGGGAGTATTTGTGCCTGCTTTGACTATATCATGTTTATTAATGGTGCTAGGTTTTACCGGTCTTAAAAAGTTCGATGGTTTGCTAACTCGCCGAGTGTTCATGTAATGAGTGAAACAATTTTATCAGTTAATAACCTTACACTTGAATATAGAACCCGTTCAGGGTTATTTAAAATGTTCACTCACAAGGCTCTCGATAACATCAGTTTTAAGATTGCGAAAGGCGAAGTTTTTGGTGTACTTGGTAAAAATGGCTCAGGTAAATCGTCATTACTGCAATTGCTAGCTGGCACATTACAACCTGATTCGGGTACGGTTGATTGCTCTAAGGATATAACAAGGGCACTTTTAGCGTTAGGACTTGGGTTTAATGTTAATCTTACTGGGCGGGATAATGCACTCATCAGTTGTATGCTTGATGGTTATACAAAGAAACAAGCGCTAATTTTGGTTGAGCAAATAAACGAATTTGCTGAACTAGGACATTTTTTCGATCAACCAGTCAAAACCTATTCTTCAGGTATGAAAAGCCGTTTAGGTTTTGCTACGGCAATGATAACAGAAGTAGATATTTTACTTATCGATGAAGTTCTTAGTGTTGGTGATAATACCTTCAAAAAAAAAGCAGAATCAGCTTTGCAGAATAAAATCAATGGAGAGCAGACTGTTATATTTGTTTCACATAGTATTGAGCAAATTAAAAAAATTTGTGACCGTTGTATTTGGTTAGAAGAGGGAAAAATTATCGCAGAAGGGAACACTAAGGAAGTGATGGAGCACTATATTAGTAAACGACGTTAAGGTTGTAAGGTTAAGTTGTTATTTTTTAATGATTAAAGAGAGAAGATGCATGAGTAATCGTAAAGGTATTATTTTAGCGGGCGGGACTGGTTCTCGCTTATACCCCCTCACTAAAGTGGTAAGCAAACAATTAATGCCTGTTTATGACAAGCCTATGATCTATTACCCAATTTCAACTTTAATGGTTGCAGGCATCAAAGAGATACTCATTATTGCAACACCAGAAGAATTGCCCCGATTTAAGGAATTGCTCGGGATGGACATGATTGGGGGATCTCTTTTGAATATGTTGTTCAACATAGTCCGGATGGTTTAGCTCAAGCGTTCTTATTAGCTGAAGACTTTTTAGCAGGAGAAGGGGCAGCTTTAGTGCTCGGCGATAATTTATTTTATGGTCACGATCTTACTTTATCCTTAAAAAATGCCTCAAGTCGTAAAATTGGAGCAACCGTATTTGGTTACCATGTATCTAACCCAAAGTCCTATGGTGTGGTCGAGTTTGATGGTTCTGGTAAAGCCATTTCTATTGAAGAAAAGCCAAAAGCACCAAAGTCAAATTATGCTGTTCCAGGGTTATACTTTTTCGATAATCGTGTAGTTGAATTTGCAAAAAATGTTAAGCCATCAGCTCGGGGAGAACTAGAGATTACTGATGTTATTGAGCAATATCTTGTAAGAGAAGAGCTTAGTGTTGAAATCATGGGCAGGGGAACGGCATGGTTAGATACAGGTACTTTAGATGATTTACTTGATGCGGCGAATTTTATTCGAGCAATTGAAAAACGCCAAGGTTTAAAAATTAATTGCCCAGAGGAAATCGCATTTCGGATGGGATATATTAATGAATTACAATTACGAGATTTAGCTTTACCGCTTAAAAAATCAGGTTATGGGCAGTATTTGCTCGATATATTAGACCAAAAAGTATTTTAATTTTGTTATCATCTTTTAGGCTAGCAAAATGGCATTAGACTATTCTTAATATCCACTTATGAAGATTTTAAACAAATGAAGTTCATCGATACCGTAATACCTGACGTAAAAATAATTGAACCACAAGTATTTGGTGACCAACGTGGTTTTTTTATGGAAACATTTCGAACTAAATTGTTCAACGAACATTGTGGTGAAAGGGATTTTGTGCAAGAAAACCATAGTAAGTCATCTCATGGGATCCTTCGAGGTTTACATTATCAAACTGAAAATACGCAAGGGAAGTTAGTTCGAGTTATTAATGGTGAAGTTTTTGATGTTGCCGTTGATATGCGAAAAACCTCCCCCACATTTGGTCACTGGGTGGGTGTGTTATTATCTGCCGATAACAAACGTCAACTGTGGGTACCAGAGGGGTTTGCTCATGGATTTTATGTGATCTCAGCCGCAGCTGAATTTGTTTATAAATGCACCGATATCTATAACCCCAGTGCTGAAGTGTCCTTGAAGTGGAATGATCCTACAGTGAACATCCAGTGGCCATTAGTGAATGATATTACGCCTTTACTGTCAGCTAAAGATGAAGTGGGTTTACCTTTTGCAGATGCGCCTAAATTTTAAATTCCAGTCACTAATTAAAAAAATGAATAAAACTTTATGAAAATATTAATTACTGGAAAAGGTGGTCAACTAGCATCTGAGCTACAGGATACATTACCATCTAGCTATCAAGCCGTTTTTTTAGATTCTAACGAATTAGATATCACACTTTTTGACCAAGTAGCTTTAATGGTTGAAACTCATAAACCTGTAATAATTATTAACGCTGCTGCTTATACAGCTGTAGATAAAGCAGAAACTGAGCAAAAAGCTGCCTATGCAGTGAATGACATAGGAACAAAAAATCTGGCCCAAGTAGCGTCTGATAAGGGCATTGGTCTTATTCATGTGTCCACAGATTTTGTGTTCAATGGCAACCATTTCAAACCTTACACGCCGGAAGATGTCCCTTCACCTATTAGTGTTTATGGTGACTCGAAGTTAAAAGGTGAACAGAAGTTATTAACCTGCATGCCGACAAACGCCGTAATAGTTAGGACCGCTTGGGTTTATTCAAAGTACGGTAATAACTTTGTGAAAACAATGCTCGGATTAATGAATGATCGCGATGAACTTGGTATTGTTTATGACCAAGTTGGTACGCCTACCTGGGCTAGAGGCCTTGCATTAATGATTTGGGGGATTATTGACGAGTATTTCGCTAATAGTTCAGGTACGACTAAAGCAAGCCAAATTGTGCATTGGACAGATGCTGGTGTGACTTCATGGTATGATTTCGCTGTAGCTATTCACGAATATGCACATAAGCATGGACTATTAAATAAAAATGTCGTGATTAAACCGATAGAAGCGAAATCTTATCCTACACCAGCAAGTCGTCCTTGTTATAGTGTGTTAAATAAAAGCTCTGCTGAAAGCTTGTGCAAGATAGAGTCAAAGCACTGGCAGCAGCAACTTGAGTTAATGATAAAGTCACTAGCAAAGATATCGTAAATAAGAGTTCACTTGGAGCTTACCTCGATTTGCTAACAATACAGTAAACAGATTTATAGGAAATTTGAATGAACAAGCGGAACATCCTCGTGACCGGCGGTGCTGGTTTTATTGGAGCAAACTTCGTACATTATTGGTTGAAAACACATTGCAATGACAATGTTGTTGTTTTAGATGCATTAACCTATGCTGGTAATCGTGCAAGCTTGGCTCTAGTTGAAAATAACCCTAACTTTACATTTGTGCATGGTGATATTTGCGATACCCCTTTGGTGGAAAAACTTCTTAAAGATTATAGTATTGATACATTAGTGCATTTTGCTGCTGAGTCACATGTTGACCGTTCAATTACCAGCCCAGATGCTTTTATCGAAACAAATATAATCGGTACTTACAGCTTATTAAAAGCTGCTAAAAAAGTTTGGATTGACGAGCCAAAAGCAAAAGGTGAAGCGCCACTAAAGCATCGTTTCCATCATGTTTCAACCGACGAGGTTTATGGTACTTTAGGTCCTAGTGATCCTGCTTTTACCGAAGTTACCGCATATGCACCCAACTCACCTTATTCAGCCTCTAAAGCGGCCTCAGATCATTTAGTCAGAGCTTATCACCATACCTACGGTTTAGAAGTGACAACCTCAAATTGTTCAAATAACTATGGACCATTTCATTTTCCTGAAAAGTTAATTCCTTTAATCATTACTAATATCCTAGAAGATAAGCCATTACCAATTTATGGTGATGGTAAGCAGATTCGTGATTGGTTATATGTTGAAGATCATGCAAGAGGTATCGAGTTAATACTTAACAAAGGTAAAGTTGGAGAAAATTACAATATAGGTGGTCATAACGAATGGGCAAATATAGATATCGTTAAAGTTGTCTGTAATTTGATGGATGAAGCATTTAAAAGCGATGTCAAGTTGGCTAAACACTTTACAAGTGCAAAATCTGCTATCCTTGCTAATTCTGAAGAGTTGATTACCTATGTGAACGATAGGGCTGGTCATGATAGACGTTATGCCATTGATGCTACTAAAACTCAAGTGGAATTAGGTTATAAACCTGTTGAGTCTTTTGAAACTGGAATACGAAAAACGGTTTATTGGTTTTTAAATAATGAGAAATGGTGGGCAGAATTAAAATAATACTCTCCATATGAATGTTTATTTAATAAAGTAAGGTTTATTACCAGTGATGAATGAAATTAAAGTTTGTGTTCTCGGGGCAACAGGATTTGTTGGTTCAGCCATAACCACTGAACTAGACAAACGAAACATAGATTGGATTGGTGTGTCAAGAAGTGTTAACAAAGACACTAGGATCAAAACTTTATCATTACATGAGACAGAAAAATTTACAGCAATAATTAATGAGTATCCGCACGTAATAAATGCGATGGGTTCGTTTAAACCTGCTGACTTTGAGTCAAATACTAAAACTGTTTTTCAAACATTTTGGGATAATTTGCAACTGTTAAATTTAATTTTAATCAAAGCAAAAACAGAGAGTTTGTTACATATTTCTTCAGGTGGCACAGTGTATGGCGATTATAATGGCAGACCTTCTTTAGAAAGCGACTGGCTCAAGCCGAAATCTTGGTATGGCAAAGCAAAAGTTATCGAAGAATCCATTTTAGAAAAGGCTTCAATCCAAGGAAACTTTAACTATATTTGTGCACGAGTTGCTAATCCATACGGTAATCTAAAATTCACTCATCATGGGTTCATTGATGTTCTAATCAGTACTATTCGAAATGGAGGTAAATTCCATACGTTTAATAATGATACATATTCAAGGGATTTTATCCATTGCAGTGATATGGCTTATATAATTATTGAGCTACTGAAGCACTCTTTAAGTTCAGAAGCAGGAAACAGCGTATTTAATGTTGCAAGTGGAAAAAGCGTTACACTTAAAGGAATAATGCAATACGTTAAATCAATATCCCCTACTTTTGAAGGACATTTTGATCGTCTTCCTACAGATTATGATGTCATCACTAATGAATTAGATATAAACGCAATTAAATCTATTGGCATTAAAGTTGATGATTTTTTTGATGTTAAACAGTATCTTGCCGCAAAAATAAATAATGGAAAGGAATCTTAAATGTTAAAGGTCTGGCTTAATCCGAAGTTACGAAAAGAGTTAAGAGAGATAAAAAAACTAGGTATTGATTGGACTGATTTTTATAAGTTTAACAACATAGATTCAAAGTTAGAGCCTGAAGTTTATTTTGTACTAAATGTCAGGAAATTACCTTTAGTTATTAATGGTGTATTTGATGTTTCTTTCTATTTGAATCAATATAAAGATGTAAGAAATAGCAAAGTAAACCCGCTCTTACACTATTTTAAGTGTGGGATTGATGAAAATAGACTGCCATTTAGTGTGCCCACTCAAATGGATGAAAAAGCCGAAATGTCTTTAGTAGAAGAATTATCTGATGGTGCTGAGGTAATAAATGATGAAATTGACTATGACTTCTGCTTGTTAAAAGATTCAGGAATTAACTTTGAAGACTATATTAAAAATAATGGTTTAACTTCTAGAGATGAAGCTATTGCACATTACGTTAGGTATTGGAGAAAATATAAACCTGTGATTGAAGGTGTCTTTGATACTGGTTTTTATTTATCTGAAAACCTTGATGTACGTAAGAGTAATAAAAACCCACTTGTGCATTATATTCTTCATGGTAAAAAGGAAGGGCGTACAGGGCTAAGAATAAAAAAAATATCCAAAGATATAGGTAATAATTTAACTAAAGCTCATGATAAAAACGCGGAATTTTCAGAACTTTTAAAAAAGGAGGAAATTGATTGGTCTTTGTACAATATTGAAAATCACCTTGCTAATACGAATGATGAACCAATTGCACATTATCTTAAAAATGAGAATATAATGCCTTTAAAAATTCCAGGTTTTTTTGATTCGTCTCTCTACTTAGAGTTATATCCCGACATTAAAAAAGCAAAAATTAGTCCTTTACGTCATTATGTTATGCATGGTAAGGCCGAAGGAAGAATGGCCTACTTCAAGGCAGATAAATATTTTAAAAAAGGTAAAGTCGAGTTCGACAAAGCAAAGCCCACTTACATTATAGCCAATCATGAATCTTCGTCGACGGGAGCACCTTTAGTTGGCTTTAATTTAGGGTGTGAAATACTCAGCGAATGTAACCTAATAAACTTCATTTTGAACAAAAAACAACTACATGAAGCTTTTGAAAAAAACTGTGTTGCGAGCATGTCTGGTTTTGGATTTGTCGGTGCAACATTGGTTAAAAAAGCGATAGAGCATATTAGTAATCATTTTGGAGTAATTGATGGCATTGTTTGTAACTCTGTTGAAACAGTTAATGTATTGGAAGCTGCTAACGACATGGGGATACCATCCGTTGCTTTAGTCCATGAATTTGCCGAGTATAGTAAGCCTGTAGGTAAAATAAGTAATACTGTACTATTTGCTGATAGAGTTGTAGTTCCTGCACAGGTGCTTAAAGAATCAATGCTAAAAGAATTTAGCTCTCGAGTTGTAAAAGCTACACCAAACAATATACTTATCCAGCCACAAGGTGCTTTACCATTTATTCCAGAAGGACATGGTAATATAGATTCTGTTGAACAACTAAAAAATATTATTAACTTGAATGGTGATGAACATCTATTAATCGGTGCGGGTTATGTACAAGTAAGAAAAGGTGTTGATTTATTTATATCTGCAGCAAAAAGAATTAAAGAACTAACCAGTAAACCTTGTAAATTTGTTTGGGTAGGTGAAGGCTATAATCCGGATACTGATTTGAATTACTCTAATTGGATTCAGACTCAAATATCGTTGCAAGGTCTTGAAGATGATATAGTATTTTTAGGTCATCAAAGGAATTTGGATAACATACTTAAACTCACTGATGTGTTTTGTATGACTTCAAGGCTGGATCCTTTTCCTAATGTGGTGATTGATGCGTTAAAAGCGGATGTTCATATTGCTTGCTTTGATAAAAGTACTGGGTGCGCGGAGTTTTTAAAACATAATAACGCCAATGCTACAATAAGCCCTTATCTTGATATTGAAGCATTTTCTCAAGATGTATCTAAATATTTAAATAATATTAACTGTTTAAAAGGGCGTAATGTTACAATTTCTAAAGAAAAATTATGTTTTTATGATTATAAAGAATTTATTTTAAACCAATTGCAGGAAGCTAAAAAATTTCAGTCTAAAGTTGTGGAACAAATAGAAAAGCTTAAGGCCACTGGTGCTTTTCAACCAAAATTCTACAATCCTTATGTAAAAGTTGAAAGAGCTATTAATGAATATGTAACACGAGCATGTAAGGGGATACATCAATATAATCCTGCACCAGGTTTTAATGAAAATACTTGGGTTAATGAATCAAATGAACTTCAATCTGCACCATTATTAGAAGCCTTTAAGCGAGGTGATACAATCACACATATGGTCGTTAATTTAGACAAAGGTGATGTTGCCTCTGTGGTAGATTTTGTATATGCAGTGCATATTCATCTTTACTATACTGATTTAGTAGATGAGTTTGCCAAGTACTTAAGTAATTTACCGGGGCATTTTGATGTTTTTATTACACACATAAATAAGTGTGATGAAGCGAGTATTAAATTAGCTTTAAAAAATTGTGGTTGTAGGAAGCTCTCTTTATTTCAAGTGCCTAATCTAGGTCGTGATATTGCACCGTTTATCAAGTTGTTAAAAGAAAATATCTTATCAAGTCATTATAAGGTTGTTGGACACTTTCATTCCAAAAAGTCATCCGCAGTGAATGGTGATATGGGAGAACGATGGCGAATGTTCCTTTTAAATACGCTTATTGGTAAAAAGGAACATGCTCTAAAAACTTTAAGTCAATTTAATAATGAAAATGTTGGTTTAGTATTTGCTGAAGACCGGCATTGTGTTGATAATGGAGCCAATACGAATTTTATCGAAGATTTGCTAATAGCGCTTAATGTTAGCGAGTCACCATATTGCTTTAATTATCCATTAGGTACGATGTTTTGGGCTAAAACTGATTCGTTAGAACCTTTAACAAGGCTTGAAGAACGATTTTATAAGATTCCTGAACCAGTACCCTATGATGGCAGTTATCTACATGCAATTGAAAGAGTATTACCTAAGATTCTGAGTGTTAATAATACTAAATTTGTCACTGTTTTTACTGAAGCTGCTAATTGGTAGTTAATCTTTTTTTTAATTTAGGAAGTAAAATGAAAAAGTGTATATTGCATATCGGGATGCACAAGACTGGGTCATCTTCAATCCAAAAATGCCTCTTTGAAGGACGTAATGATTTAGGCGAAGGTATTGTTTACGCTGACCTCGGGACAAGTAATCATTCTGGGGCTTTCAGTTATGCATTTAAATCTGATATTCATACTCATCCGTACTATACTAAGCGTGGCCACAGTGACGTAGATTTTAAGAATTATAGGGCTATAAATTTAGAGCGAATCGAATCAGAGCTTAGTCGTGAATATTCTGTGATTATTTTTTCTGCGGAAGATTTATCCGGTTTAGAAAGTAATGATTTAATTAAAGTAAAAGAACTAATCAATAAGTATGTAAAACATGTTGAAGTCATAGCATATGTTAGAGAACCAATTTCTTTTGCTGAATCAGCTTTTCAACAGAAGTTGAAAACAGATTATATTTCACCTAGTACTTTATCATTATTTCCCAAGTATCGTAGCAGATTTGAAAAATTTGAAGAGATCTTTGGTAATGTCGTGTATGTTGATTATACGAGTTTAATTGCCGATGGTAAGAGTGTTGTGGAGGATTTTTGCAATCGATATAATTTACCATATACAGAGTCAAAATCTGTTAATAAATCTTTGAGTAGTGTTGCTGTTAAATTTCTCCATTCTTATCAGGCTGCTAGGAAAGATATAAAAATTAACAATGCCTATACTCTAAAATTAGAAAGAATATTATCTAATTTAAAGGGTAATAAATTTAAATTAAGTAAAAATATTGTAAATGTTGGTATCGAAGCTATTCAAGAAGATATATGTTGGATGTCTCAACGCCTGCCTCAACTTAAAAGTGTTCAATTAAGTTATAATGATTCGTGTTGCCTTAAGTTTACGGTTGATGATATCATTTCTATGAATAAACTCGCAGATTATGATGAACTTAATGCTTTAGTCAATGAAGAGTGTGGGTTTAGTCTTGCACACTTAATGGAAATAAATAAAGTGAATAATAAGAGAAAAATTGTAATACATTGTGGTTCACCAAAAACTGGAAGTAGTTTTATACAACACAATTTGAATGGTAAATCTAGTCTTCTTACAAGATATGGTATTGTTTTCCCAGGAATCGAAAATAACAGATATGTTTCAAAATCAAATGTCGATATAAATGGTCAATTACTAATGAGAGTTTTTCGACAGGCAACAAAGCCATATTCTGAATTGAATTTTGAAGTTGAATCTATTTTTAACAACTTACTTGAATTAAAGTGTGATACGGTTTTAATTTCTGATGAATCGCTTGGTGTTTTACATCATTCTGTTTGGAATATGTTTCAGCAAATTAGTGTGAAATTAAATTTTCAATTAGTTGTTTTTGGTTACTTTAGAAGACCTAAAACATATTATCCTTCTCACTGGGCGCAAGTTGTACGAAAGCATGGTGAATTTCGAACTTTAGAGGTTTTTGCAAGTCAAGAGGACTTACCTGTTTGGCGGAATTTAATTTATATGGCTTCTGCCGTAGAAAGTAATTATATATTTTCATACGAAGCGGAAATGAAAGTAAATTTACTTGTTTCAGTTGCTAAGGTACTTAATATTCCTTCACAAGTACTTGTTGATCAAGTTTCGCAAAATCAGACTGTCAACTCTTCACTATCGTTAAAAGCATTAAATAGCCTTAGGATTATAAATGAAGTGTATGGTGCGGTTGTTGGTAATAAGGTAAACGATATTTTGACAAGCGAAAAGCCTTGTAAAGAGTTTTCAAAGCCAAGTTTATCTAAATTAGAAACTGATTTAGTAAAAATAAGGCATGCTAGTGAGTTGGTTCAATGTGAGAAATTATATATTGATTCACAAAGAGGTTTAAAAGTTTTAGGTTAAATATTAATATTTTTAAGTTGTAAAGTTAGAATGTACATATACAAGGTTTTATTGTTAAAATCGCCTAAAAGTTTTGACTGATGAGTTGTAGATTAATCCCGTTTACATAGAAAATTTTTAATTTGTGTAAAATGAGGTTTGTTATTTGGTTTTCGCACCCAAACAAGCAATATTCAGAATGGTTTAGATTTGTTTATTTTATTAGGGTTAGATATTGGTAACTATATTTAATTTTAAATTGGAATGGTAATTTAATTTTATTCAGGTTTGTTAATGTTTTTTAAAAAATATAAGTTAGCACAAAAGTCATTGTTTATACATATTCCCAAAACAGCTGGGACTAGCTTTAGAAGTGCCATATCAATGCATGGCGTATACTCAGATTACGGTATCAACTCTAAAAGTACTAATTTTGAGATTAAGCGATTAATATATGAACATAATGATTTTTACCAATATAAATGTAATTTCTTAAATTCTAGGCAGCAATGGCTTTGTGGACATGTGCCATTGGTAAAATACATTGACTTTGTATCGGTTAGGAATATATTTACCTTTCTAAGGAATCCCGTATCACATTTACTTTCCCACTATAACCACTTTGTTAATCATAAGGGGTATGAGGGGGACTTAGATTCTTTTATTTTAAGTCGAAATGACGTAAATATACAAACAATATACTTAAACTATTTGCCATTGCCTTTAATCGGTTGTGTTGGTATTACCGAATATTATGCCGATTCGATTGATTTGATAAATAAGTGCAATAATCTTAAATTAAGCGTAGACCGTGAAAACGTAAATGTTTCAAAAAAATTGACTGAAAGTAATATTTCTTCCGAGGATATAGTTAAGTATACACAACTATTAAATCGAGATATTGAGTATTATCAACAAGCCTTGTCTTTGTTTCTACAAAGGAAAGAGTATTTTAAAAATGGTAAGGAATGGGTTTATGCTTATGCTGTAGTAAATAATCACTCCATAACTGGATGTGCATATTTCAATCGTTCTGACGAATATGTCGTACTTGATTTAATCAGGAATGGTAAATCTATTGCGAAACTAAATGCTAATAGTTATTTTTCGAGTTTTCCTAAAGCCGTCTTTCCTCGGTCACGTTACATTGGTTTTACTTACCCTCTAGAAAATTCATCGTCAGAGGATATATTTGATATAATTGTTGTATCTACAGGGCAAAAGATAAATTTGGAACCACTAAAGCTTTTGAGTCACAACTAGAGAGTATATTAGATGCCTATCTATGTTAACAAGGAGGGGGAAGAAGTTTTATTCATTCATATCCCCAAAAATGCTGGAACATCGATTGAGACTGTTTTAAGAGAAAATTGCCAGTTTGAGTTCCTTTATTCACCTAATGCAGGAGGTTTACCATGTACTCCTCAGCACTTTCATCGCCCTTACTTATCTTCTATTATCAATTTTAAGCAAATAAGAAACTTTGCTGTTGTTAGACATCCACTTTCTAGATTAGTGAGTGAATATCGCTGGCGCATTAATAAAAATATTCTACCCACAAATATTATAAGTTTTGATCAATTTATTATTCATTCTTTGAAGACCTTTCTTGTAAATCCTTTTTATCTCGACAATCATTTAAGGCCTCAATGTGATTTTTTATTAGATAATACTAAGATATTCAAGCTTGAGGATGATATTTCAAAAATTGAGAATTATTTAAGCGATTTTTTGAATACTCCTGTCAATCTATGTCATGCTAATGTATCTTCCGGGCAAGATGGGTACTCTTTGTCTAAATATGCACTGCGTCTAATAAAGCGAATTTATCAATTAGATTTTGAAAGGTTTGATTATTCATGTACTGATCTGAAACGATTTGGCCTTAACTTAGTCGTTGATAGTAATGAGCGTCTTTTTTCTATATTTGAAATGCCTAAGGAATCTTTAAGTTATAAAGCACCAAAAGAAAATGTGATTTGGTTTTTCTGGCATACTAATATTTCTGAAGCCCCACAATTAATAAAAGAATGTTATAAAAGTTGGGTAGAGAAAAACCCTGATTACAATGTTCAGTTACTGGATTTAAGTAATCTTGAACTAATTACTGGTTTCAAAATGTGCTATTTTGATGTTGTATCTGTTGAATGCAATTGGTCTATTAAGACAGAAATTATTCGCTTGTTTTTACTTTACCATTTCGGTGGAGTTTGGGCTGATGCTAGTACTTTGTGTATTCAGCCATTGATAACATGGTTACCAGACTCTCAAAAAAGTTCACTTTTTTATTTTGAGCAACCATCAAGTGTAATTGATAAAACTGTAATTACTTGGTTTTTATCCGCTAGTAAAGGTTGCAAGTATATTGAATTTGTTTTGCAAGCTGCAGATGATTTTTTCACTAAAGAACGGATGCAGTCATTAAAAATTGACTTTAAAGTGCCTTTAGCCTGTCAGACTGATGATTATGTTATCAGTAAGCATAAAACAGGTATAAATTATTTGACTCACAAAGAGATTGAAAACGAAATTCCCATTTTCTGGCTGTCATATTTATTTAATGATGCCTTTCTAAACCTTGATGGACGTTACAATAATTCGAATGTTAATATTACTAATTATGCTGGGCCAAATCGGGAAATATCATTCTTTAAAGGCTGTTATATATCAAAACAAACCTTGCAGTATGATTTAAGTAAATACTACGATCGCTTTCTTTTTTTGCAAAATTCTTTTCAAGATGAGATTAAGAATGTCGGTGATAAATGCTTACCAAGTGATGATATAAATTTTTTACGTGATACGGCCCTTCAATTAGAAAACTATGATTTAAATATTGCTTATCAATTAATGTCATTTACACAAAAATTTCGCCCTAATGGAAAATTTATCTCAAATAAAGTATCAGAATATCAAGAACAACTCCAATCACACCAATCTCTTGTAAAAAGTTATATATCAACGGCCATAGAAAATGATGATACAGATTCATTTTTTTTCAATTCTGATGACTCTCGATCACGTATTCAAGCTAAAGGTCATAGAGGATATGTCGGTGCGCCAACGAGTGAACTTTGGTATAGTATTGGTAAGCTTCAATATTATTTCCTAATATCTGAGGGTTTAAAGCCATCTGACGTATTCCTCGATATAGCATGTGGTTCACTAAGACTTGGACAATATATAATACCTTTTTTAGATACTAGTAATTATTATGGGATTGAAGCAGAACCAGAATTAGTTCAATTGGGGTTGGAGCGAGAGTTGGGCCTTAAAATGATGGATTTAAAGAAGCCGAACTTTAGTTTTAATATTAAATTTGATTTTGACATTTTGAATGCATTTGATATTGCAATGGCACAATCTCTTTTTACTCATCTGACGATTGAAGATATTCAGTTGTGTTTCAAAAAAATTAGAATGAAATCTAAAGTTACCAGTCGTTTTTATTTTACCTTTTTTGAAGGAGACTCAGCTCTTAATAAGGCAGAATTTTCTCACGCCCACCACAATTTTTCATATTCACAAAGCGAATTAAACAGTTTAGCAATAAAGGAAAGGTGTCAATTTCATTACATTGGAGGATGGAACCATCCTAGAGGCCAAATGATGGCATATTTGACTTTTGCAAGATAATTGATGTATTGAGCCAGTTATAATTTAACTGGCTTAATCTTGAACATATTTATTTTTGGGATTCAAGTGCTGCAATACGCTTTTCTAATTCGGATATTTTCTTATCTTTTTCATCCGATGCAAGTTTTAGGGCTTTAATGGATGCTAATGCAACCCCACTTATATCAGAAATAGAAATTGTTCCTTTTTCATCACCATTTAACCCAAAAGCTTCATGAAAATCTTCCGCCATTGGACCAATATGCAAAACTGTATCCGAGTCTTGTATATAGTTCCATTTGGTAATAGCTAAGTTTGCCACTTTTGTTAAAATTTCTGTTGCTGATATCAACGAAAAGTTTTCTTTAAGGGTCTGTGAGGAGGTGAAGTCAGAGCTAGTTGCTTTTATCTTTCCTTTTATTGTTAAGTCTCCAGAGGCTGTTAACTCAAATGGAGAGTTATATGTAAGATTATTCGTATCATTATAATTCTGTTTCGAAATTCTAAAATTTCCTAATGTATTATTATGCATAAGCCATCTAGAATTATCATTAATATTATCTAGGCCAAGATACGAAGGGCCATCGTTTGCCAAATTCAGCATTAACTCAGGAGAACCAGCAGAATTACTATCAACAATATTTACCACTGGAGTAGTTACACTGGTTGCAGAGGAGGAACTTGTAATTGTTAATTTCCCCTCTGTATTAGTAGCAAATTCTGTAAAAGTTGTAGTATCTTTCGACAATCTAAATTCAGGCCCAGAACTATCACGCACTTCAAGGTTAACAAGTGGGTTTGTTCCTGCACCAATACCAACTTGATCATCTCCATCTATAACTAGTGATTCTGACGATGCTCCAGGAAGTATTCTAAAAGGTAATGTCGAACCATTAGTTGCATCCCTTATGAAAAAGCCTGCTTCATTGCCTGCAACATCCCATGTTTGAGCAGTAAAGCCTGAACTGCCGTTTTGTTCTAAACGCAATGTTGGGCTATCGCCATTAACTACGTGCAGCTCAACCAAAGGGGAAGATGTTCCTACACCAACTCTTCCTCCATCATCAACATATAGTGAATGATTAGGAGCTCCAGCTTCCAAGGTAAAGGGGGTTCTTCCGCCGCTAATGTCATCAATTGAAAATTTATTCAGACCACCGTTACTGCTGTCATTGGCTGTTATTTGCCAATCATTACTAGGAAAACTGCCAGAGTTACTCGTATCATCAAATTTAATTCGCAAGTTGTTTTCTTTAAGTCTTAACGTGTCAAAACCAAATGATTCACCATTGACACAATCTTGCCCGATACAACTGCTGCCATCTATAATTAAGTCATCCAATATCACTTGATCTGCGTATAAGCTCGTTGTTACTGCTAATGGTAGTATCGCCAGTAAGTATTTTGAGTAAAGTTTCATAATTTTTTCCTATGTTCAGTACGTACGACTTACTGCTCGTCTTTGAATTCAGATTCAGTTTCGATTGAATCACTTGTAACAAATTCACTTTCATAAACATTAAAAAAGCCCGAGATAGTTTTTATCTTGCCAGTGTTTCTCGGAACTCCCTCTCGTCCTGTCTTGTTATCATTTATGTATTCAGTTTTGCCATGTTGAATGTATTGTATTTGGTAGGTGTAATTCCCATCTGGTAACTCACCTAAATCATCAATATCGATTTGAGTGTTATCCCCGTACAAGGTTATTGTTTGGTTGAAGTCACCGGGACCTGAGATGAGCATCTCTGCTTGATCAAATTTACTACCAGTCTCAATATCCAAGACGGTCGAGCTGGATACGATACCACTGGCGCAATATGCAGTTAGGGGTAGCAATGCGCTTAATGCACATATTGATGTCACAAAAAAAAGTTTTGGGAAACTTCTCATAGGAAATTCTTCTTTAAAATAGTTATCTGTATTTATTTTAACCTTTTGTTTACACATAGCAACTATCTAAAGTACCTTGTTTAAAGGTCAGATGTCTTTTGAATCTTAGTTTTAAAACAAGTGCACTATTTTAAGTTGTTGTTATAAATAATTTTTGTTTTGTTTTTTCTTTATTGTTTTCGGAGTAGGGAAGCATTTGAGGGCTATTAATTTATTTTTAAGATAACACTTTTGGTGACAAGTGTTATCATTATGTTGGCGCTTCGGTTGTATTTGGGCGGTGTTCGATTATTAAAGGGATTCAATGGTGCTTTTATGCTAACCACATACAATAAAAAATCTTATATATTTTTATCTTTATTTTTCTTAACAACTTGGTTTATGCCGAGCTTTGCTGTGTGGTCTGCGGGGACGGATTTATCCATTAGTGGAGCAGCCAGTAGTACTTCAGTTTCTGTTGGTAACTCTACTTCAATTACTTATACTCTGGCCAATAACTCAGCAGATACCAATGCAATAAACATCGGTTTCCAGAGCCATCTCCCTTCAGATGTTGTTGTTGCAGAACAAATTAATTTTTCTTCGACTTGTGCAGGTGGTAGCTCTAATATTTCTGCTGGCGCATCTTCAATTACTTTCAATGTTGATGATTTAGATTTTGGTACCGATTGCCAAATAGTTTTTGATGTGACAGTGTCTTCTGCGACTAATCCATTGCTAGAGATCACCACCGATAATTTAGTATCGTCTTTGGGCAATGGCAATAATAGCTCATTAACGTTTAATGTCTCCGCAGAGACAGTGTCCTTGAGCCTTAATTTAGCTGATACACTTCTAAAGGTTAATGACTCAACAACACTTACGATTGTGTTGCAAAATAATTCGTCAGCTTTTGCCTATGCATTAAATGGGCAAGTTCACTTACCGACAGGTTTGGTTTTTACTTCAGATATTAGTCAATCTGGGTGTGGTACTTATTTAACTGTTAATAAGCAAAGTGACACTATTTTAAATTTAACCTCTTTGGATTTTAACATTCTCGCTGCTGAGTTTTTGACTGATTTAAATGATATTTGTACCATTACTGTTGGTGTTGATGCCTCAAATATCCCTGGTGCATACGACATTATTAGTACTGATTTCACTTACAAATCATCAGCAACACTTAAATCAATAGGCAAGGCGGGTGAATCGATCACCTTAACAGGAATTGGTTTTGCCGATGCTGTGTTTGAACCTAAAATTGTCCAACCTGGTCAATCAACTAATTTACAGGTGACTTTAACTAATTTTGACAGAGGAAATGATGCTGTTGATGTTAGTTTTACCAATGATTTAGGTGCTACGCTGTCTGGTATGGTTGCCGACGGCTTACCCATAAGTGACATTTGTGGTATAGGCTCCTCGTTAACAGGAACCGATGTTGTCACATTAAATAATGGTTTCATAGCAGCTGGTGAAAAGTGTACTTTTACAATTCCAGTATCAGTACCCACTAATGCGAGTAATGGAAGTTATGTAAATACTATCTCTAATACTTCATCTTCATTAAATGCAAACTATGGTGATTTTTCTAACAGTTTACGCATCACTAATGCCGCAACGTTAACTATGGAAGTTGTTGAAAGTGGATTGTCTGCCTCTGAAGCTCTTACATTACGATATACATTAACTAATATTGATACTATTAATGAAGCAACATCAGTTGGTTTCGATACGTTAATAGGTTCACAAACGCTTGCTACTATTTCTACTTTGCCTGCTGCTAATTATTGTAATGGTACAGGTTCAGCAACATCGTCAGTTGCTAATGAGCTTTGGTCAGTTAATTTTTCAAGTATTACATTGGCTGCAGGTGCTAGCTGTAGTTTTGATGTGGGGTTAACGTTAAATAATAGTGTGGTGCCAAATCGTTACTCGTTTAGTTCAGGCTCAATTAGTAGTGTGATAAATGGGGTGAATGTTATTGGCGTGTCTACTTCCGCCATAGCCTACTTTGATGTAGATGCTGCGCCTACTTTGAACTTTTATTTTGATGAGCAGGTGCTTTTGCCTGGGCAAGATACCCATATTACTTTTGAGCTTTCGCACCACATTAATTCAAGTACTTCTGCTACAGATATTGCTTTTACACTCGACCTAAATGCTGGATTATCAGGGCTTGTTGCAACGGGAGCTGAGCTGAATGATATTTGTGGTACAGGTTCATTAGTTAGCGGTACTTCTGAGTTAGTCTTTACTGGAGGGAGCTTAACTGCAGGAGAGTCATGTAGTTTTGATGTGCCTGTTAAATTACCTGATAATACTGTTGGAAGTAATATTGTTTTCAGCAGTTCAGCCATTTCTGCAATTGTAAATTCCGATACCGTTTCAAATATTGCTAATACCGCTTCAATTGATATTAGTGGCCTTCGTTTTAGTAAACGTTTCAATACTGACTCGATCAGACTTAGTGGTACTGATAAGACTGTTGAACTTACATACTTAATTACTAATCAAGCGGGGGCTGGTGAAGCAACAGCTGCAGCATTCAGTGATAATTTTTCAAGTGACTTTATCACTGGTGCTCAAGTTATAAGTGCCGGATTAGCTGATTTTTGTGGTGTTGGAAGCCTGGCTATAGGTACAACTTCTCTAACTGTATCTAATGTTACGATTGCTGATGGTGGAGAGTGCTCTTTCACTGTTACTGTTAAGATACCGGGTAGTTCTTCTGTTGGAAGTTATACCAGCTTATCCTCTAATTTGGCCGCAACTGTTAATGGTAATTTTCAAGTAATTGCACCAGCCAGCGATACCATTTCAATTGATCAATTAACAGTTAGTACTCAAGTGGATGTTTCTAGTCCTACTTCTGAAACTTTAATTAATATGGCTATTTATTTTTCATCGCCAGTGGTTGATTTTAATGCTGATGATATAAGTGTCACAAATGCCACAAAAGGTGCATTTACGGGTGCAGGTACTGATTTTACTCTTGAGATTATTCCTACGGCTCCGGGAACTGTAACATTGGGTTTAGCTAATGGTGTCGCAATAGATGCAGCTGACAATACAATAACTAATTTAGCTGCTGCTGATATCGTTTTTGATTACACAGCCACACCTCAAACCCCCATCCCGAGTTTAGTCATTGGTGAACCGTCAATAGTCAAAGCAGGGACGGGTTTAACGAAAAATGAAGTTACTTTCACAATAGCATACAGTGATGTTAACGAAGTAAACTTATTAGTTTCAGATATTATACTCAATGACAGCGGGACAGGTGCTTCTGCTGATATCAGCGTTATTGGTGGTCATACGAGTACGCCAGTTGTTAAATTAAACAATCTTAGTGGTAATGGAACGCTCGCTATTTCGGTTGCAGAGGGAACTGCGCGTTATGCGACTAACAATGCCCCTGCTGCCGGCCCTAGTAGTTCGTTTATTGTTGATACCGTAAAACCGATTCCGACTTTAACCGCAGCGACAAATCAACTAGATGATTTTAGAGTTAATATCACATTTACAGAGAGTGTAAGTGGATTTGATATTACTGATATTGATGTGACAAATGCAACACTGTCAGATTTTCAAATGGTTAATGCTAGCAGTTATAGTGTTTTGGTAAGTGCTACAGATGAAACCTCATTAAGTTTGGAGATTCCAGCTGATGTCGCATTGGATCATGTAGACAATGGCAATACAGCTTCTAATGTTTTGAACATAACTTATGATGAAATTAAACCAACAGCAATTATTAGTGGCCCCACAGGAAGCGTAGACATTGGATTTACTGCTACGATTGACTTTTCAGAATTAATCGAAAATTTTGTTGAGAGTGATATTCAAGCTACTAATGCAACACTTTCTAGTTTTAATAAAGTAAATGACACTAAATATACTGTTATTGTTAATCCTATTAGTCAAGGTAATGTAGGTTTAGTTATCAATGCTGATGTTGCAAACGATCCTGTAGGCAATGGCAATGTTGTTTCTAATAGTTATTCTGTTATTTATGACATTAATGATTTACCTACTATTTCAGGAACGCCAGCAACCACTGTTAACGAAGATTCTCCTTATAATTTCTCACCATCTTATTTTGATGCGGATAGCGGTGATAGCTTAACCTTCAGTATTAGTAATAAACCGACGTGGGCGACCTTTAATAGCAGCAATGGTCAATTAAGCGGCACACCAACCAATGCTGATGTGGGAACAACCTCAGGGATTGTGATTTCAGTTAACGATGGCACGGAAACCGTGAGTTTATCGGCCTTTGATATTACGGTCACCAATACCAATGATGCGCCAGTGATATCAGGTTCTCCGGCGACCAGCGTGAATGAAGATGCAGTCTACAGTTTCACCCCAAGCGTCAGTGATGATGATACTGGTGATACCTTAACCTTCAGTATTAGCAATAAACCGACGTGGGCGAGCTTTAATAGCAGCAATGGTCAATTAAGCGGCACACCAACCAATGCTGATGTGGGAACAACCTCAGGGATTGTGATTTCAGTTAACGATGGCACGGAAACCGTGAGTTTATCGGCCTTTGATATTACGGTCACCAATACCAATGATGCGCCAGTGATATCAGGTTCTCCGGCGACCAGCGTGAATGAAGATGCCGTCTACAGTTTCACCCCAAGCGTCAGTGATGATGATACTGGTGATACCTTAACCTTCAGTATTAGCAATAAACCGACGTGGGCGAGCTTTAATAGCAGCAATGGTCAATTAAGCGGCACACCAACCAATGCTGATGTGGGAACAACCTCAGGAATTGTGATTTCAGTTAACGATGGCACGGAAACCGTGAGTTTATCGGCCTTTGATATTACGGTCACCAATACCAATGATGCGCCAGTGATATCAGGTTCTCCGGCGACCAGCGTGAATGAAGATGCCGTCTACAGTTTCACCCCAAGCGTCAGTGATGATGATACTGGTGATACCTTAACCTTCAGTATTAGCAATAAACCGACGTGGGCGAGCTTTAATAGCAGCAATGGTCAATTAAGCGGCACACCAACCAATGCTGATGTGGGAACAACCTCAGGAATTGTGATTTCAGTTAACGATGGCACGGAAACCGTGAGTTTATCGGCCTTTGATATTACGGTCACCAATACCAATGATGCGCCAGTGATATCAGGTTCTCCGGCGACCAGCGTGAATGAAGATGCCGTCTACAGTTTCACCCCAAGCGTCAGTGATGATGATACTGGTGATACCTTAACCTTCAGTATTAGTAATAAACCGACGTGGGCGAGCTTTAATAGCAGCAATGGTCAATTAAGCGGCACACCAACCAATGCTGATGTGGGAACAACCTCAGGAATTGTGATTTCAGTTAACGATGGCACGGAAACCGTGAGTTTATCGGCCTTTGATATTACGGTCACCAATACCAATGATGCGCCAGTGATATCAGGTTCTCCGGCGACCAGCGTGAATGAAGATGCCGTCTACAGTTTCACCCCAAGCGTCAGTGATGATGATACTGGTGATACCTTAACCTTCAGTATTAGCAATAAACCGACGTGGGCGAGCTTTAATAGCAGCAATGGTCAATTAAGCGGCACACCAACCAATGCTGATGTGGGAACAACCTCAGGAATTGTGATTTCAGTTAACGATGGCACGGAAACCGTGAGTTTATCGGCCTTTGATATTACGGTCACCAATACCAATGATGCGCCAGTGATATCAGGTTCTCCGGCGACCAGCGTGAATGAAGATGCCGTCTACAGTTTCACCCCAAGCGTCAGTGATGATGATACTGGTGATACCTTAACCTTCAGTATTAGCAATAAACCGACGTGGGCGAGCTTTAATAGCAGCAATGGTCAATTAAGCGGCACACCAACCAATGCTGATGTGGGAACAACCTCAGGAATTGTGATTTCAGTTAACGATGGCACGGAAACCGTGAGTTTATCGGCCTTTGATATTACGGTCACCAATACCAATGATGCGCCAGTGATATCAGGTTCTCCGGCGACCAGCGTGAATGAAGATGCCGTCTACAGTTTCACCCCAAGCGTCAGTGATGATGATACTGGTGATACCTTAACCTTCAGTATTAGCAATAAACCGACGTGGGCGACCTTTAATAGCAGCAATGGTCAATTAAGCGGCACACCAACCAATGCTGATGTGGGAACAACCTCAGGGATTGTGATTTCAGTTAACGATGGCACGGAAACCGTGAGTTTATCGGCCTTTGATATTACGGTCACCAATACCAATGATGCGCCAGTAATTAGTTCAACTGCCATCACGGCTGCGATACAGGATGTGCTCTACAGCTACACCCTAGTGGCAACGGATGCGGATGCAGATGATGTCTTAACCTTGAGTGCGGTTACCAAACCAAGTTGGTTAAGCTTTGATGTAGGCAGTGGTGTATTAAGTGGTACACCAACCAATGCGGATGTGGGCAGTCATGCGGTGACGCTAAAAGTGACCGATAAAGCAGGATTGAACGCAGAGCAAAGCTTTACTATCACGGTGTCTAACTCCAATGATGCGCCAGTAATTAGTTCAACTGCCATCACGGCTGCGACACAGGATGTACTCTACAGCTATACCCTAGTGGCAACGGATGTGGACGCCGATGATATTTTAACCTTGAGTGCGGTTACCAAACCAAGTTGGTTAAGCTTTGATGTAGGCAGTGGTGTATTAAGTGGTACACCAACCAGTGCGGATGTGGGCAGTCATCCGGTGACGCTAAAAGTGACCGATAAAGCAGGCTTGAGCGCAGAGCAAAGCTTTACTATCACAGTCAGCAATGTAAATGATGCTCCTGACATTACAGGTACTCCTGCAACTACAGTGAATCAGGATGAGACATATAGCTTTACTCCAACAGTATTGGATGCTGACGAAGAAGATGTCTTGACATTTATCGTAGCGAACAAACCAACTTGGGCATTATTTAATACCACCAATGGTACGTTAAGTGGTACTCCTAGTAATGATGATGTAGGTATTTCCAAAGGCGTGATGATATCGGTTTCTGATGGTACTATTCAGGTAGATTTACCTGCATTTGATATTGAAGTTATTAATGTCAATGATGCGCCTGTCTTTGAATCCCTCCCGGTTTTAGAAGCAAATGTCTTTGTACCTTATCAATACAATGTTGTTGCTTCTGATGTCGATATTGACTCTGAGCTGATGATATCGATCGTTACAGCGCCAGATTGGCTGTCACTTAATAGTGCTAACCAGTTAGTGGGTATCCCTCCATTAGAGGCAAGCGGTATCAATGTGCTTGTTGAGTTAAGTGTCACTGACGGTATCGTAGATACTCCCGTGTTACAAAGCTTTAATATTGATGTGCAGCAACCTACTGAAACAGAGTTGGATGTGAGTATTTACTTTTCTCCAGCTCCTGCAATAGCTGAACAGACTGTAAATTTAGTTGTTGATGTTTTAAATAATGGTTACACAGCTGCAAAAGCTGTGAAATACAACATCACCTTTGACGACGCTCTTGTCTTAACAACTTTACCAACTGAGTGTGCAACAAGCAGTGAAACCACAATTGATTGTGCTTTCACTGAAGATCTCACTATTGAAGGTAAGTTCACTCGTATTTTTGAGTTTACCGTTGCTAATGTCGATACAGGCTTCAGCTCTGCTCATATTATTGCCAGAGCTGAGAATATTAATGATGAAGTGATCAATGAAAGTGCCAGTATCTTATTAGCTAGCACCTTGTCGGTGTTACCTGGTGAAGTATTAACCAGTGTTCCTGCCGAATTGGGATATGCGGTCGATATGAATAATGACATGCTTATTGATTTACTTGTTTATTTGCCTAATGAAATGTCGATTCAAGTGATGCTTAACAATGGATTCGGTCAATTACAACCTGCTGGTAAAATTGAACTTGAACAAATGGTGACGGCACTGACGGCAACAGATTTAAATCAAGATGGATTTGTGGATCTTGTTACTACTGGTGGCAGCTCCAGTGGAAATCGTGCATATATACTTGATGGTGATTATTCTCCTGTTAGCACTGAGTCATTAGATGATGTGCAAGCTGATCTCATTCTAATCGCTGACTTAGATTCAGATGGCAATCCAGAGGTGGCTTTAGCAGGTATTTATCAGCCTAAAATCGCTATTTATACAGGTATTGGCTCTGAACAAACTAGTGTCTCACTATTATCAATCCCTTCAGCGTTGCTTCCATTAGTCGATAATAAAGGAGCTAGTCATGTGACTGCTGTGATGAATGCCCCTGCTGGTGAGGATGCTGGAGTAACATCTCTCTCATCGATTACTGTTGATGGTATGACTTCATTGCTGGTTGGTTTGGATAATCAAGCTCCAGTGCTGTTTACCCTTGATAATGAAGTTTGGTTAGTAACTAGCGTTCCAGCTCTATCAAAGAGGACACAACAGGTCATCACTGGTGATGTTAACAATGATGGTTATATGGATGCGTTTATACGCCAAGATGACGGTTGGCATTTAGTGCTTAATGCATTCAATACTAATTTTATTAAAACCAGTATTGTATTCCCTCAAGTTGAAGACGTTATTATTACTGATTTAGAGTCTGACGGAATTGTTGAGTTGTTATTAGTGATGCCTCAAGGTGTAAGTATATGGCATTATTACAGCGTTGATGATGTCCGCCCAAATCAGTCTGCGATTCGTGCGAATATATTAGAATCGGTAATGGTTTTTGATGTTAATAATGATGGCTTATTAGATATTGTCACTTTTGATAGTCAAGACGGTATTTCAGTTTGGTTTGTAAGTGCAGGTGGGGCCATCGGGCCTCAAGATGTGGATTTATCATTGAAGGGTAACGTGCCAAGTTCCGTTCAATATAATCAACCTGCTTCAATGACTTGGTCTATTGTGAACCGCAGCCGATCTACTACAACTGAAGTTGTGTTTTCTGTCAGTTTTGATTCCAAATTGTCAATAACAGATACTCCTAATAATTGTATCGTTTCTGATCAAAGTATTACCTGTAATTTTGAGTCTTTAGCTGCGGAAGAAACAATCGAACTGGTGTTTTCTTTTATACCTGAGAATGCTGGCGTTACCGTATTATCCGGCTCTTTGACAAGTTATGAGTTCGATGTTGATATGACGAATAATCAAAGCGATGTAAGCTTTACCGTCATTGAGCCAGAAAAACCGAAAAAGAAAAGTAGCGGTGGTAGTCTTCCGTTATCGATTGTTTTACTGTTAATACTCTGTACATTCATTAGACTAAAAAGTTTGCGAAAACCTTATTAAGATTGTTAGTGAATGATATAAAAAGATGCTAGATTAAAAAACTAGCATCTTTTTTATATAGGTTATTGAACATCAATAATTTTTAACTTGATTATGTATTTTTAGGGATGATTTTGATGGTAAGTTTTCGTTTATCTCCATTGTTTTTAGGAACAAGTCTTCTAATTGGTTGTGGAATATTCAATCTTCATGCAGCAGAGCCTCAACTTGTACTTGATCCCTTACCGCAAAATGACGCTTTGCTTAAATTGATGGGGAATCTTGAATCGAAAAGAGATCCCAAATGCCATGCAACAGCCACTCGCCTAGAAGGTTTGATTTATGGAACGCCTTTAACAGACGATGCTCGATATTTGAAAGCAGAATTACAACAGACATTAATTCGTCAAATATGGGTAGAAGCCGCTGAAAAAAGTCCATCGCTGGAAACGTTATCACTCGAGCAGGTAAAACCTGTCACCGATAAACTATTCAAAACGGTGCAGCAAGATAACAGTTGGAGAGTTATAACCCCATCATCTTCAATTGATATCGATAAGCGTGATCAAGAGCATTATGGATCAATCGCATATAGTTTTAGGGCTATGTTAGCTGTTCAGCAAGAAGCGTTGTTAGATTTTGATGCTGACTTACCCATGTTAAGTGATGATGCCGCTCAATATATTATCAGCCAAATTGATTTGGTAACTTTATCCTTATTAAAGCAGGCTGATACTTTTGCAAGAGTGAACAACCAATACCAAGTTTCTAAAGCGACCTTGTCTGAAAGCTGGAAAAGCTTATTTACAGACTCAACTGTTCAACTCATTGCAGGTAATGAGAGAAAAGTTGGCAATCCGACAGTTTCAAAGGTGCAATCTACAGGTTTACTTGATAAGTTAATTGATCAAAAAATTACTGCTTTTGAACAATATAATCAAGTCAATCAGACCTTATTTGCAAGGAATCTTCAAGTCTATTTTGCTAAGTTAGCACTTCCCCAGAATGAAGAGCAGTCAGCGGAGTTTAAACGTTACTTTACTGAAGCGATGATTGCTTTTAGTGCTAACTTCTATTTGCAATCACAAGCTCAAGCGCAAATTCAACAAGGTACTGTGATTAAAGAAGCTGATGTCGCAATCGCGATGGATCACCTTTTACCACACAGTGTTAATGAATATGAAGATGTCATATTTTATCCAAAATATCCCCAGGATAAACAATTGGTTATTGAATCTTATGATATGGATTCGTTCAGAGATTCTGGACTGCACTGGCTTTATTTAAAAGAAGCACTATCAGATTTAGGTGAACGTGTAACATTAGAAGCAGACCCTTTTGCTGCCGAGTTACTGACTGAAGCTATTGCTCATTACGGTGTGTTGTTGCTTCGTACATCTGGTGAACAAGGAAAAGCAAAAAATCAACCCGAACTTTCTGCTTCATTAGTCACTAGTGCCTATGAAAAAATACATAATGAAATAAATGTTTATCATCAATATCAGCCTGAACCGATTTCAGCTCCGGTTATTGTTTCTGCAAATAATCAAGATAACCCAACAATCCGTTACTTTGATAATGTCACCGTTCAGCAAGGGGTTAACGTAGAACATCGCTCTTCAGACTGGTTAAGTCGTCAATTACGTAGTTACTTAAACAAGGATGCTAATACTGGTATTTCTACTATTCCACCGGCATTCGGCGGAAGTGGAGTGGCGACAGAAGATATCAATGGTGATGGCCTAGTTGATATTTTTATTCTTAGTGGGCTGGGTAATAAGCTTTATTTAAATCGTGGAAATGGTTTTGAAGATGTGACTGTAAAGTCGGGTTTAAATAATGTGAGTCAACGTAATGCGAAGGGCTCTACTCAAATGCTTGCTGGAGAGCCTCGTCAACCTCTTATTGCTGATTGGGATAATGATGGTGATCAAGATTTGATGATAACTTACGTGGATGAACCACATCGTATTTACAGTAATAATGGTGATGGCACATTTACAGAAGTAACGGCTAAAGCAAATCTTGGTGGAGCTAGTAAAGTTGGGGGGCCAGCAACAACGTTTGATTTTAATAATGATGGGCTGCTTGACATCTATATTGAATACTTTGGTAATTATCTTAAAGGTGACTTACCCACTCTTAAGCGTAGAAATGATAATGGTGGCGTGAATGAGCTTTATATTAACAAGGGCAATTTTGTTTTTGAGAAAGCTAAAGATGCACTAGGAGCTGATAATTCAGGTTGGGGACAAGCTGTCACGCATACCGATTTAAATATGGACGGTTGGCAAGATCTCATTGTTGGTAATGATTTTGGAATAAATGCCTATTACATAAACCAAAAAGGTAAAGGCTTTATTGACTACGCAGAAAGATTGGGTACCGCGAAACCCTCTTACACGATGAATATTGGCTTGAGTGACCTTAATCAAGATGGGATTGCTGATGTTTATATTTCTAACATTGTGACCATGAATAAAGATCAGAAATATGTATTACCTAGTGAAGATACGCCTGCACAATTTAACCCAGACAAACTTGCTAACATGCGCGTTGTGGAAGGTAATGATCTATTTATTAGTGGTTTTACAGCAAATGGTGCGTTGAAATATCAAGCGAGTGGCAAAGTGGGAAGGGGATATTCATCAACTGGTTGGGCGTGGGATGCTGACTTTTTTGATGTCGATAACGATGGTGACGATGATCTATATGTTTTAAATGGTATGAACGATTATTATGTTTACTCAACGAATAATCCTTACTATGCGGATCCAAATACTGGAGAAAGCATTAATGCCCATTTTCCAGATGCATCAAAGGCAAGTAATGTATTCTTTCTTAATAATGCAGGAAGATTAACTAATGCCTCTGCTCAAAGTGGACTCGATTTTGTAGGTAATTCTCGTTCAGCAAGCTATTTTGATTTAGATAATGATGGCGATTTAGATGTCATTGTGAATAACTATCATGATAAAGCGCAGCTATTTGAGAATAAAGCAGAAACGTTAAACAATAACTGGTTGAAGATCCGTTTACAGGGCTCGCCTAAAGATGGTGTTAACCTTGATGGCATCGGCGCACAAGTTATTATAGGTTTTGGTGAAGCGGGCTATGGCTGGCGTCAAGTTAGCGGAAGCCAAGGTTATATGTCTGTGCATCCAAAAGAGCAAGTTTTTGGCTTAGGCAAAGATAAAAAAGCTAAAGTTACCGTGATATGGCCCAATGGAAAGCGTCAATTTTTCGATGAAGTTGATGCTAATCGTAGTTACACAATTACATATCCACAATAGTACTTTCAATAGTGAGTGCTTTGCTTATTTTGGGGAGTGACTTAGAGCGATGAGAACCATTATTATTTTTTTCGCTTTACTAATCTTTAATGGTTCTGTTGTAAACGCTTTGCCTAGTTCATTTAAGGTAATCGATGAAAAACGTTTAAATGCTTTTGAAAGTCAGCGTGACTGGTTAATTCAGCAACAAGTGGTGTCTGAAAACATTATTGAGCCAGAGTATATTAACTCACTTATTTTTGCGACCTCGCCATATTTGATCAGTCATGCATTACAACCTATTGATTGGCAAGAATGGCAACATCAATATCAAGATGGTAGTGGTACTGATAAGTTATTATTTATTTCTATTGGTTATTCAACCTGTCATTGGTGTCATGTTATGGCACAAGAGAGCTTTAGTGATCCGGAAATTGGTAAATTACTCAATGCTGATTATGTGAGTGTTAAAGTAGATAGAGAGCAATGGCCGCTAGTGGATAATCGTTTTAAATCGGCATTAGAAATACTCAAAGGTGATGCTGGCTGGCCAATTAACGTCATATTAACTCCGAATGGACAGTTGATTTGGATTGATTCTTATTTATCGAAACAAGAGTTTGCAAAAGTATTGAGCGGATTTGCTAAGCGCTGGAAAATCAAACCAAAGGCAATAGAAGCTTTGGCTAACCAAATTGAGCAAAAGTTATTGCTCGACTCTGCTCCAATAAGTAGCCTCAAACATAAGCCATTGCCTCGCTCTACTTGGGATGCTTTGTTACCAGAGTTACAAACAGAAATTAAACAGACTTTAATTAAAGAGCAAACAGCAACTGGACCTCGTTTTTTTAGAGCTTATTGGGTATTGGGGTTGCTAGATGAGTATCTTCGTACTGATGACAGTTCGCTATTAGATGCAGTACAACAGCATGTCGATGATATTTTATTGAGTCCGACATATGATGCGATCGAAGGGGGCTTTCATCGCTATGCCGTTGATGGAAAATGGCAAATACCTCATTATGAAAAAATGCTTTATACCCAAGCGAATATGATCCAGGTGCTTGTAAAGCTGTATGCCATCACAAAAGAGCAAAGATACCTTGTGACAATAGAGCAAACTCATAAGTGGGTGAATGATTGGTTAACTCAACAGCAAGGAATCGGATCTGCGGTATCTGCGATGTCAGGTGGAGTTGAAGGAGGTTATTATCAGCTTGATGACCGTCATTCAGAGTTAGTAGATTTTAATCTCGATTGGACAAAATCATCAATTGTTAAACAAGCATTTCAAAATCGGAAAAAACTGACTAAACCCCTCGTCGATGAGAAAGTATTGCTTAACTGGAACAGTCTATACGTTGTATCGCTACTGGCATCATATTCTGTTACGAATGATGAGAGATATCTATTACAGTCTAATCAAATTTTGGATGGGCTATGGCACACGTTTGTTATTGATAATCGTGTTTACCGAAGTGCTTTTAATAAGCGAGTAAGCATAGATGCCGAAGCTGAAGATCTTGCATGGTTTGCTGTGGCTAATTTGATGAGGAGTTTTTACGAACCTTGGTTACACAGTGAAACAAAAGATCTAGTTAATAATAAAGCAGTTAGTGGATTAGAACAAAGTATATGGCTACTCGATAAACTAATCGAAAAATTAACTGATATGAATGAGTTAGATAAAGTTCTTAAGCTTAATCGTGATGGTGAACTGCCTTCTACTAGAGGCGTTGTATTTGCAGCATTATCTCTAGGTTATGACGTAACGGGAAATCGTAAATATCTTGAGTTTGCCAATAGACTAAATCATCTTGATGATACAAAAATAAATTCGCTCATAAATGAATACACTTTTGCAGCAGTTCAAGCTAAGCGAACAAAAAATATAGAAACAAATCATGCCTTATTTGCAAAGGGTAACGGTAAAGTCAGTGCAAGGTTAACGAATGGAAAGGTTGAGCTTATTTTTTCAATGCGTCCAGGCTGGCACATTAACGCAAATGAAGTATCTAATCAAAAGTTGATCCCCACTGTAGTCAAATTTCAAAACGTGGAGGCCGATATCACATATCCTCCTATGATAGAGAAAAAACTGGGATTTAATAACAGTGTATTAGAGCTCTATGAGGGTGATTTTCGTGTGCTCTTGCAAGCGAATATCCCCGATACTGATGGGCGAAAAGTGATAATTAATACGCAGGCCTGTTCGAATAAGTTATGTCTGTTGCCTGAATCTCTAACTATTTTCTTATCAGAAGGATAAATTTGTATTCGTTACATCGTTAAAACGATATTCGATAGAAATATCGATATTCGCTACAAATATCGATTTGATATCTCTTTTTGTTATATATTTTGCTTCTATTATAACTTTAAAATGAATCATAAGATGATATGATGTGAAGCGGATTTGAGGGAGCACCTCGAGAATTTATCTTTGTCTAGTTAGATACGGAACTCTATATGTCAGTTAACCTTACTCATTTGAAACAGTTAGAAGCAGAATCTATTCAGATTATGCGAGAAGTTGCCGCAGAATTTGATAATCCAGTGATGCTTTATTCGGTTGGTAAAGACTCATCAGTGTTACTTCACCTAGCAAGAAAAGCGTTTTATCCTGGTAAAATTCCATTTCCTTTAATGCACATCGACACGACTTGGAAATTTAAAGAGATGATTGCATTCCGAGATAAAATGGCTGAAAAATATGGTTTCGAGCTTATTGTTCATAAAAATCCTCGTGGTTTAGCGATGAATATTAGTCCATTTACTCATGGTAGTGCTAAACACACTGATATCATGAAGACGGAGGGCTTGAAGCAAGCTCTAGATAAGCATGGTTTTGATGCTGCTTTTGGTGGCGCGCGACGTGATGAAGAGAAATCTCGTGCAAAAGAACGTGTCTACTCTTTCCGTGACAGCAAACACCGCTGGGATCCTAAGAATCAACGTCCAGAATTATGGAATATCTATAACGGAAAAGTTGACAAGGGTGAAAGTATCCGTGTATTCCCGTTGTCAAACTGGACCGAGCTTGATATTTGGCAATATATTTATTTAGAGAACATCGAAATTCCATCGCTTTATTTTGCTAAACCTCGTCCTGTAGTTGAGCGTGACGGTACATTGATAATGGTTGATGATGAGCGCATGCCGCTTGATGAAAATGATGTAGTTGAAGATAAAATGGTTCGCTTCAGAACATTAGGCTGTTACCCATTGACTGGTGCGGTTGAATCCCAAGCCACTACATTGCCTGAAATTATTCAAGAAATGTTGCTTTGTACAACTTCTGAACGCCAGGGGCGTGTTATTGATAACGACTCCGCAGGCTCGATGGAGAAAAAGAAAATAGAAGGCTACTTCTAGGTCGTTTGTATTTTCTTTAACCGAACATAAGTCAATCTATATTAAAAGATAAAGTACGAGTTATTTATACAATAGCTTGAGCGATAGAGGAACAGACATGAGCGCGAGCGCTAATTTAATTGCTTCAGATATTGAAGCATATTTAAAAGTTCACGAAAACAAAGATATGTTACGCGTTTTGACATGCGGAAGCGTGGATGATGGTAAGTCAACGTTAATTGGACGTTTACTATACGATAGCAAAATGATTTTTGAAGATCAGATGGCTGCGATTGAAAAGGATTCAAAGCGTTTTAATACAACGGATGATGCTTTCGATTTAGCCTTATTAGTCGATGGTTTGCAGTCTGAGCGTGAGCAAGGCATTACTATCGATGTCGCTTACCGCTACTTTGCTACAGAGCAACGCAAATTTATTATTGCAGATACGCCCGGCCATGAGCAATATACTCGTAATATGGCAACGGGTGCTTCAACTTCTGATTTAGCCATTATTTTGATTGATGCAAGACATGGTGTACAAGTACAGACTCGTCGTCATAGTTTTATTTGTTCGCAATTAGGCATTAAGCATGTGGTTATTGCAATCAACAAAATGGACGCGGTTGATTATGACCAATCGGTATATCAAAAAATTAAACAAGATTACCGAGAGTTTGCTGAAGCTTTAGATTTTGAAGATGTTCGTTTTGTACCTATCTCAGCTCTTAAGGGAGATAATGTTGTCAATGAAAGTGACAACATGAAGTGGTACCCAGGTTCTACATTATTGAAACTTCTCAATACTGTATCTGTAGCTAAAGATGCAAATGCTTCTTTCCGTTTTCAGGTGCAATATGTCAATCGTCCAAACCTTGATTTTCGTGGTTTTTGCGGAACGGTTTCTTCGGGCGAAATTCGTGTTGGAGATACCGTCGTTTCTTTACCCTCAGGTAAAGAAAGTAAAATTAAGTCAATTGTAACTTTTGATGGTAATCTTGAAAAAGCTTCGGTAGGCATGGCTGTTACCCTAACACTTACAGATGAAATAGACGTGAGTCGTGGTGATATGCTCGTTAGACCGCATGATCAACCATCATCGTCAAGTCATTTAGAGGCCGATGTCGTTTGGATGGCAGAAGAGCCACTTCAATTGGATCGTGAATATGCGATTAAAGTGGGTAGTAAATCCGTTTATGGTTATGTCGATGCAATTAACTATAAAGTTGATGTAAATACTTTAGATAAGCATCCTGCACAACAATTAGCATTAAATGAAATGGGAAACTGTAACTTCACCGTTACTGCTCCTGTTCAGTTTGATGCCTATAATGTAAATCGAGCAACAGGTGCTTTTATCATTATAGATAGGTTAACTAATGTCACTGTTGGTGCAGGCATGATCCGCGGCGCTATTGATGGTGTTCAAAAGAAGACTCATGAATATTCAGAGTTTGAAATTGAAATGAATGCATTAGTTCGTAAACATTTCCCACACTGGGGTGCCAAAGATATTTCAAGGGGCTAATTTTTATTGTAAGGAAAGTTCACTTCTTTTCAATTTGAGTTGCACTATGAAAGTTGAAGTCGCTTATAGTAATCTTAGGATATATTATGTGCGGCTTCATTTTTATCTAAACCTATAAAGAATCTGCACCTTTTCAGGTTCATAAGAAATATATGCCATCAGAAACATTCTTAACGATAGTCATTTTTGTATTATCCATTGCTGGCCTGATACGTTTTCAGCGAAAACCTGCCGCGGTACTCGGGCTTGCATTATTGGCTTTATCTTTATTCGGGCTAGTTAGCCAGCAACAGCTGCTAAGCAGTATGGTCAATCCAGGATTGGTCACCCTCATTTTATTATTGTTATGCTCTTTCGCACTTGAAAAAACCCGTTTATTGCGAATTATTTCTGCAAAGGTCATTGTGTCTAAGTATGCTTCAACGTGGTTTCGTTTATTTGGCATTACAGCCCTTTGCTCAGCTTTTCTGAACAACACTGCGGTGGTCGCGACACTGATATCCCCAATTCGGAATAATCCACACCATAGTGCTAGTAAATTATTATTACCTTTATCATATGCTGCTATTTTAGGTGGCACACTCACGTTGGTTGGCACCTCAACAAATTTGATCGTCAATAGTTTATACATTGAGGCGACAGGCGAGAGCCTTGCATTCTTTTCATTTACACTTTTGGGTTTAGCATTAGTTGTTGGATGTGGGCTTACTTTAGCATTTACGTCCAGATGGCTGCCTGATGTAGATACTAAAGAGCTCGATTACAAAGGTTATTTTATTGATGCTAAAGTCAAGAAGGGCTCCGAGCTGATTGGGCGCTCTGTCGAATCAAATGGCCTGCGCCATCTAGAGTCACTTTTTTTGGTTGAAGTGGTCAGGAAGGGGCACCTTATTTCCCCTGTTAGTCCGAGTGAAGTTCTGCAAGAAGACGACCGTTTAGTCTTTAGTGGTGATATCACTAAAGTCATGCAGATAAGTCAATTTTCGGGTTTAGAGTTGTTTGCAGACAAAAACGGGCTGTTAGGGACAAATTTGAATGAGGTTGTTGTTAAAGATGAGAGTGTTTTAGTTGGGAAAACACTGAAGTCTGCAGGTTTTAGAGCTTTATTTGATGCAGCCGTTGTTGCAATTAGCAGAGATGGTTCGCAGATTTCGGGTAAATTGGGTGATGTAAAAATAAAAGCGGGTGATTTCTTGGTACTCGCCGTTGGGGATGATTTCAATACCAGACGAAATTTGGCTAAAAATTTTATTATTCTCAGTGGTGTTGAACCTGAGGTTAAAATAAGTGGACCTAAAGCTTGGTTATCAATATTGGGGTTTGTTACCGTCATAGGGTTGAGCGCTCTAGGTGTTATGAATATGCTGCTCGGTTTGCTTGCTTTATTTGGCGTGCTTATTTTTAGTTCTATTATAACGTCAAATGAAGTTATTAGACGTTTCCCTGTCGATATCTGGGTGGTTGTTACCTCAGCCATTTTGATGTCGCAAGCATTGGTGAATGCTGGGGTTGATGTCATGATTGCACAATGGGTGTCTGGCTTTACCAGTTTAGGTTATGTTTATTTTGCGTTAATTCTGATTTATTTTTTGACTTGGATTTTAACAGAGTTAGTCACTAATAATGCTGCAGCAGCGTTAATGTTTCCTATCGGGTATAGTGTCGCATTAGGCTTGGGTGTTGATGTAATGCCATTTGTTATGACCGTAGCATTTGCTGCCAGTGGCAGTTTTGTAAGTCCCTATGGATACCAAACAAATTTGATGGTTTTTAATGCGGGTCAATATAGGTTAATTGATTTTCTTAAAGTTGGTGTACCAGTCAGTGTTGTTTATGCTCTCATCGTTATCATTGGTGTACCTATTTTATTCCCTTTTTAGTTTGATTAAGGATTGTTATGTCTAATAGCCCTATATAGAAATGGACAGCGCAACAGCTAAGTCTTCAGATGTTGTGTGGCATAAAGCTGAAGTGACTTCAGAGGAACGAGCAAAGCTTAAAAAACAAAAGCCGGTTGTGTTGTGGTATACCGGATTAAGTGGTTCTGGTAAATCTACAGTCGCAAATGCAGTAGATAAAATGCTTTTTGAACAAGGTCGTCACACCTACGTATTAGATGGTGATAATGTTCGGCATGGTTTAAACAATGATTTAGGTTTTAGCGATATAGACCGAATTGAGAATATTCGTCGAATAGGGGAAGTCGCGAAATTATTTGTTGATGCTGGCTTGATTGTTTCTACTGCATTTATTTCTCCTTTCCTTGCTGATAGGGAAATGGTGAAAGCATTGTTGTCTGAAGGGCAGTTTATCGAAGTGTATATCGATACTCCACTCGAAGTGTGTGAAAGTCGCGATCCTAAGGGCTTATATAAAAAAGCAAGAGCGGGTGAAATTAAGCATTTTACTGGCATCGACTCTGCTTATGAAGCGCCGATAAAAGCAGATATCCACGTAGAAACTGCAAATAAAGACGTTAAAGATTGTGCAATTCAGATTGTTGAATTTTTAGCGCATAATAAATATATCTAATATTGATGAGTTTGATACAAAAGATATTCAAAGGAATTTAAATGATTTACGACGTGTTTAATGGTGATGCTGATGGCATTTTATCGCTTTTGCAATTAAGAAAAGCAAAACCTTCTGAGACGACATTAATCACTGGCGTGAAACGTGATATTGCATTGGTAAAAAATGTACCACTAAAGTCAGCAAAAAAAGTGAATGTGCTAGATATTTCCTTAGAAAAAAACATTGACCAAGTTAATCTATTACTCGCTGAAGGAGTCGATATTTTATATGCAGATCACCATCGTAGCGGTGATTTGCCAGATTCTAGATTTTTTTCTGCATTAATCGATACAGACCCCAATACGTGTACTGCACTTATCATTGACCAAATGCTGAACGGTCAATATCGTGAATGGGCAATAACGGCTGCTTTTGGCGATAATTTGAACGCACGGGCAAGCCAATTGGCTGAGCAACAAGGATTGAATACACAGCAGGCAGCAGAGTTAAAAGAGCTTGGTGTATTGATTAATTATAATGGTTACGGAGCGGCCATTGAAGATTTACATTATCATCCTGCTGATTTGTATAAACAACTTTTGCAATATGATTCCCCTTTTGATGTGATATCAGACAAGTCATCTCCTTTTAGTTACTTACAGAATGCTTATGCTGAAGACATATCAAAAGCGAAAGCTATACAACCCAGTTATATCTCAGATAGCCTTTTGGTCGTTGAACTACCAAATAGTGCTTGGTCGCGTCGAGTGAGTGGTGTGTTTGGTAATCTTTTGGCGAATGAGGCTCCAAATCGTGCTCATGCAGTGTTAACCACTAATCTTGATCAAATAACGTATACTTTGTCATTAAGAGCACCTATGTTAAATAAACAAGGTGCGGGTGATATTTGTGCTCAATTTGAGACTGGGGAGGAAGAGGCGCTGCAGCCGGAATTAACGCATTGCCTAAAAGTGAGTTAGCGCATTTTATTTCTATAGTTGAAGCAACTTATCAAACCAATGGTGATAAGCAAGTGGAAAGCGTTAATGTTAATTAGCGATGTTGAGGATGCACTATCTTCTATTGTTGAGTTGATGATAACTGCGCGTCGTCAAAGCTTAACTGAACCTGAGTTTGAAGAATTATTTAATGAAGTCGTTATCGAAAAACTCTCGCAGTTATCATATGAGTACCCGATTAACACAGCTCAAATTAGCAAATTAGAAAAGCAACGTTGGAGTGTCTATTGGGATATAATTTTAAATAAACCAATATTTGATGACATGTCATTTTCGATTAATTTATGTGCCGTTGATGGTGTCTTGCTTCAAGCAAGCTATTCTGAACCAGAGAATAAAATATTAGTAATAAAATTAAGATAACTATAAATGGAAAAAGTTCAGGTTTTACTTGCCTCTTATAATGGCGGCTCATTCATCGAAGAGCAGATAGAGAGTATTTTATCACAAGAAAACGTTATCATATCGTTGATGATTCGAGATGATGGTTCAAATGATGGTTCTATTGAACGTATACAGGATTTGTATAAGTCGGATGACCGTATAGTCGTAGTACAAAATAGAACAACTAAAAAAGGACATTTGAACAACTTCAGTGCTTTGTGTGATTTAGGTGTAGGATCAGATGCAGACTATTTTGCATTTAGTGATCAAGATGACCGTTGGCACGTAAATAAGCTCTCAAAATGTCTTAGCCGCTTAAAAGAAATAGAGTTAAAGCAATCTAAAGAAACTCCAGTGCTTATCCATTCGGACTTGAGGGTTGTTGATCAAGATTTAAAAGAAATAGCTCCCTCTTTCATTCGTTATCAAGGAATTCCAGAACCTGATAGACATCAACATGAAACATTTTTACATCAGAATGTCGCTACTGGATGTACCTTTTTATTTAATCGTGCTTTGTTATCGTTAGCTGCACCAGTGCCGTTCGATGCGGTAATACATGATTGGTGGTTCGCGTTGGTTGCTAAGTTTTACGGGGTAATTGAATTTATTGATACCCCCCTTATTGACTATCGGCAACATGAAAGTAATTCGATAGGAGCAATATCTGCCAGTGAACAGCGTAATTTATTCAATGGAAAATTAATTAAAGCGCTTTTAAAGTACCCATCTCATTTAGCTGCCTCAGTAGAACAAGCAAAACAGTTATTATCACTGTCGCAAGTTAAACCTAATATCGACATTGATACTCTTTATCTAAAGAAAATTTCACAGTTTAGTACTTTAAAGGAACAAAGTTTTATTGAACGAGTCAAGTATGTTAATGCCACCTTGGCAGGGCATAAACCGATTGAGGAAAGACTTTATTTCTATGTAGTTTTATTTATTATTCCTTGGATTAAGGACTAATTATAAGTCTATGATAATTTCAATATGCATCCCGCTTTATAAGTCAAATATGATTTATCTTAAAGCCGCAATAGAGAGTGTGCTAAATCAAACTTCAAATAGCTGGAAGCTGATTTTAGTCGATGGCAATGAATTACCAAGTAATGAAGTTAAGAGCTATATAGATAGTATTAATAATCCAAATATTCATTATGTTATCAACTCGGGAGACCGAAGTATCGCAGGTAATTGGAACTATTGCTTGCAGGTTGTTGATACCGACTTAGTGACTCTACTTCATGATGATGATTACTTAGCCTGTAATTACGTTGAAGAAATGCACATACTTTCGAGTCAATATCCCGATGCCGCTGCATTTTTTTCTAATGTCAAAACGATCAATTCTCAAGGCAAAACATGCTTAACTGTTGCGGATTTTGTAAAGACCTTATTTAGACCCAATAAAGTTCATCTAGATCTCTTTGGTGATAACGGATTAGCATCGCTTTTATTAGCTAATCATATTTTTTGCCCAACCCTATGTTATAGATTTAGTAAGCTGCCTGAAGGTCTCTTTGATACTCGATGGAAAATGGTTGTTGACTTTGATCTCTACTGGCGAATTTTAAAAGAAGGGCACCACCTTATTGGCACTAGCCATAAACTTTACGTTTACAGGCGGCATGCTGAAAATCAGACAAGTAAATTAACTCAATCTATGGTGAGATTTGAAGAAGAAAGGGATTTGTATAATGAAATATCCTGCTCCATAGACCCAATAAAGTGGCCGAAGGCAGTTAAAGCCGCCAACTCAAAGTTGATGATCAAACTTCATGTTATGTTTAAACTGTTGACTTCAATTTTCACATTAGACTTCGTTTATGCTAAATCACTATTTAAATTTTTTTTGTTAATGTGGCGATGAAATTGTCATTTACTTTTCGTGTTTCAAGTTAGCTCTATACCTCACGATTGCAAGGTTGTGAGTATAACCATTATTATTAACTTATCTTTTAAGTTACAATGTCCTACTCAATATTTTCTCTGTTAATTCAATGGTAACTAATAGACTTTCTAAAATCAGTGACTTTATAACAACATCTCAGGCTGTGCGGAACGTCGTTTGGTTGTTAATTGAAAAAGGATTGTTATTAGGGAGTAGCTTTTTATTTGCTATCGTATTAACTCGTTATTGGTCTGTCACCCAGCTAGGTGAATACCATTACATTATTGCTTTGTTAGCCTTATTGGCCCCTTTTTCCAATTTAGGCCTTAATTCACTTGTTAGTAGAGAACTCGTCAATCGCCCTGAGCATACTGCTGAAATTATAGGGACGGCCATTATTATGAGGCTAGGTGGAGCTTTCACCGGTGCGGTAATTTTCAGCATATTATCTTTTTGGCTTATTCTTCCTTCATTACAACCACTGTTTTTTGCTCTTCTATCCGCTCAAATAACTCATGCCTTAGGTGTTATCGATTATTATTTTGAGGCCAAAGTTCAATCAAAGGTTTCCGCAATCATTCGAACCACTGTAGGTTTGGGGTTTATGCTACTGAAACTGTTTTTTGTCATCAATGGGGCTAACTTGTCTACCGTGCTCGTTTTGACGATTATTGAGTGGGTATTATTAGCCGCTATGTGGCTATTGGTTTATCAAATTTATCATCGTGGTTTACTCCATTTAACTTGGAACACTAACCAAGCCCGATTTTATTTAAGACGTTGTGGTTGGCTTATAATGTCTAGTATTGCAGCCGTCGTATATTTAAAGATTGATCAAGTGATGTTAGGTATGATGGTCTCAATAGAACAGGTGGCTTTTTATAGTCTAGCAAGTCGGCTGTCTGAAGTTTGGTATTTAGTACCCGGAATAGTTGTTGCTTCATTTTATCCAGCGTTAATTAAACTTAAAAGCAGTGAGGAAAACGGTGCATATAGCACTATGCTACAACGTATGTGTGATTATTTGTGTTGGGGGCTGTTGTTATTGCGTTATTAATGACTTTAGTTGCTCCAGTATTGGTGCCCTTTCTGTTTGGTCATGATTATTTATCCGTGATTGCTATTTTACAAATCCACATTTGGGCTGGCGTGTTTATATTCATGAGGGCACTCTTCAGTAAATGGTTGTTGATCGAGGATATTCCCAAATACTCTTTAGTGACTCATGGTAGTGGCGCGGTGATAAATTTAGTGCTTAATATTTTACTAATCCCGAGTTTTGGTGCATTAGGTGCGGCATGGGCGACATTAATTTCTTATTCTATGGCGTCTTATTTGGGGTTGTTCATTTCACCTAAAACACGCTCTATGGGAATTTTGATGTCCCGCTCACTATTATTACCAATACGTAAATACTTAGGCTGATAACTGTGGCGGATGAAGTGGTATTTTTACCCCTGATCAAGTAACATTCTTCTTCTTTTTTAAATTCGCAAAATACCTTTTCATGAAGACTATCGCTCGTAAGCTTCTCCCAACCAATTTGAAAAATACAATCAGAAGCATATTGGAGAGCTTTGACGCTTTTTTATTGAATCTTCTTTCAATGCCATTTTTTCTTGCTCATCCTAGAATATCTAACAGTCTTTATCGGATTTTTAGCACGAAATTTGATCGTGAACAGCAAGCTGTTTTAGCTGGTAGATTAGCTTATCGAGCAAATGTTGGCATCGGATATAGAAGTAGTGCTTTACTGCGTCGTAACACTCACCGACTTGAAAAAGGCTTAAGCATGCAGCCACGAAGAGCGGTATTTGCAGAAGATTTTATCATTGAAACGGTAAGGTGCTATGCACAATGTGTTTCTGCCGAAAAAGTGTGTAACCAGGAGCTAAAGTGGGCAGGGGACGTGCTGAATTGCTATTTTAGTGTAGTGAGTCATACCACTAATATAGCCGATGCTTATCAAATATTTAGTCAGGCAAGTGGGTATTGCAAATCATCTGATATTAATAAAGCGGCACTCAGTATTCCTTATCAATACCAGCAGATAAATCAAGCTCAAATCAATACGGATTCTTTTACTGATCTATGTTTGCAGCGTCGTGCAGTTCGTTGGTTTACTCAGCAATTAGTGCAAGATAGTGATATTAACAGAGCGATTGAGATAGCATCGCTTGCACCAAGTGCATGTAATCGGCAACCATTTGAATTTTTTGTGGCTAATGATAAAACGCTTGCACCATCTATTGCGAAATATGCAGGCGGTACAGCGGGTTTTGCCGACAATATTCCTTGTGTCATTGTTGTAGTTGGTGATTTGAGTGCTTATCCTGAAGAGCGGGACCGCCATGTTATTTATATTGATGGCTCATTGGCGGCCATGCAGTTAATGCTCGCCTTAGAAACAATGGGGCTGAGTAGTTGCCCGATTAATTGGCCTGATTTAGATGTACCTGAGCAGAAAATGGCAAAGCGCCTAGGACTAAAGTCATACGAGCGTCCAATTATGTTAATCGCGGTGGGCTATGCCAAGCCTGATGGAATGATCCCTTTTTCACAGAAAAAACCTGCAAACGTATTACGAAAAGATATTAAATTATGATTATAGAAATTAAGGGGGTTCAGTTCGTCAATAAAGGCGCTGAATTGATGCTGTATGCCGTTTTACAGCAAATTGAAAAACTATGGCCCTATGCAGAAATCGCACTCAGAGCGTGTCCAAATTCTCCTTATCTTAAGCGTGCCCGACTGGGTGCCTGGCAAAAAGTCAGTATAAGAAAGCACATTATCGATCTAAATACTTTAACTTATTCACTTCCATATAGATTAAGTTCTTCATTAAAGCGCTTAGGCATTGTAACTGAGGCTGATATTGACTTAGTACTGGATGCGTCTGGCTTTGCTTATGGTGATCAATGGCCTATTAGACAGTTGACTCATGTGAGTCATGAAATAAGTCGTTATCATGTGAATAAAAAGCCTTATATATTTTTACCTCAAGCATTTGGCCCTTTTTCAAACAAAACCTTGCAATCATCAATAAAAGCACATTGGGGGAAATCAGCATTAATCTTCGCTCGAGATAAAGTTTCAGAGTCTCATTTAAGTGAGTGTTTGGGAAAGGACAACCAGACCGAGAAGAAATTACATCTAATGCCTGATTTTACGAATCTTGTAACAGGTAATCCAATTGGGCTAAAAAATGCAGATAAAACCGTGTTGTTCATTCCAAATGGCAAAATGATCAGTCATCGAAACGGTAGAAAATCTTGGATTTCAAACTACACCCAACTCATGTCGAGAATGTGTCGTGAAGTAAATGATGCAGGATTTACGCCTGTGCTACTGAATCATGACGGAGCCAAAGATGCGAAATTGTGTGAACAGATCATTGCCGGAAGTGGGTTGGAACTCCAAACAGTTACGTTGGATAACCCTTTAGATGTTAAAGGGGCAATAGGTGAAGTAGCAGCCGTTGTTAGCTCCCGTTTTCATGGGTGTGTGAGTGCTCTATGTCAAGGGATACCTTGTATTGGTACAAGTTGGAGTCATAAATATGAGGAGTTGTTTGCTGATTATGGGCAACAAAAAATGTTAATCACCACTCCTGAGAATGACAAATTAAGCACTAATATTAAATTACTGCTGAGTGACGATTATGCCAATGAATGTAGAGATAACCCTGCTATAGCACTGCAAAAAGCGCAATCTGAAAGAATGTGGTCGCTTGTTTTTGAAAAAGTGGGTGAGTTTTATGACTAGTGATAAAGTCATGATGACCGACTCAATTCAGAGTGTAGTAAACAGCTCACCATTAGTGAGCATTTACATGCCAACGCATAATCGTTTGCATTTGTTAAAACGTGCGATTGCTTCAGTTCAAAATCAGACCTATGAAAATTTTGAATTATTAATTGTGAATGATGCTTCCAGTGACGGTACAAAGGAATATTTAGAGGCTCTTGTTAAAAGTGACAAAAGGATCAGATGTTTTCACCATACAGCCTCTAAAGGCGCTTGTGTTGCTCGTAATTTGGCGATTTTTGAAGCCAAAGGTGAATACATCACAGGTTTAGATGATGATGATGAGTTTACCGCTGATAGGTTAAAGACATTGATAGCTGAGTATGATGATAGCTATGCCTTTATATGTCATGGTTTCTTTTGGCATTATGGTGCAAAGGTACGAAAAGTCGATTATAAACCTATGGTTATATCACTTGAATCTATCTTTGATTATAACTTTGCCACAAATCAAATTTTTACAAAAACGAGTAAGTTGCAAAAAATAGGTGGATTCAACCCAGAGTTTGTTGCCTGTCAAGATTATGATACCTGGACGCGAATGCTTATTGAGTATGGTGACGGTTTGCGAGTATCGGGTGCATCTTACATTATTCATCAAGGCCATGAAGGTCCGAGGGTTACAGCTCGTGAAAATAAGTTGCTAGGGTATGATTTGTTTTTTGTTAAGTATCAGAAATATATGTCTCCACGTAATATAGCTAATCAACAATTTCTTGTTTTGATGGCTGGGCGTAAACAGTTACCATTTTTAAAATTGTTATCACTTTTAAGATATGGTTTTTGGAAGCGTAAAATTAGATACTTTTTGTCAAGTCAACTTCGTACAGTAGCATTGTTACGTCAACAGTATTTAAAAGGTAGATGACAATCAGTATGTGTCAACATTGTTGGAGCTCACACTGCTTAAACCTAACTGAGGTAACTGTTCCGGTTTAGCTAATTATCAAGTCGATAATAGTAGCTCTCTGGTTAATAAATGGTTTTAAGGGGAGCTTGAACAATGAAACAGCGCAATCTCGGTACTTTAGTGCAGAGTAGTTTGCTTTTTCTAAGTCTTAGTCGCTACAGCCTTAAATGAATGTTCCTGTACGCCCTTGTAAATGTTAATATTATGAATGATTTACGAAATTTTATACTCAATGAGCGGTCATGAAAAATAAATTGATAATTGTAGCTACCCATAGTGTAAATAGCCGAGGTGGTATTAGTGCTGCATTAGAAGGGTTCGAACAGGGTTTTGAACAGTTAAATGTTGAGTTTATCAGGGTTAATTCTCATAGTGATGGACAAGGTAAGTTAGTCACATGGTTTTCTGCTTGGTGGCAAATATTGTTAATAGCAATTAGCGAACGCTCTAACGCAACTTTTTGGTTTCATTGTGGCCCATGGTTTTCTATGCTCCGTAAGTTTAGTTTTGCGCTAACTGCAAGATGTTTTGGTTGTAAAACTGTCGCACATATGCACTCACCAACGTTATATGATTATATAAATCATTCAGTTGGACGCCATATTTTAAAAATCTTTTTTCTTCCATTCTGCTCCGCTATTGCGCTCACTCCTTGGTGGCGTTCGCAGTTAGTTAACTTTGGTTTTAAAAAGCCAATTTCTGTTTGTCAAAATCCCGTATCTAAGCAAATCTTGCAAGCTGCTGAAGTGTCTATGGGGCAACAATCGCCCAAGACCAGCAACAATGAAAGTATCGTTACTATATTGTCTATGGCTAGGTTGGTAACAGGTAAGGGCATAGAAGATGTAATAAAGGCACTTGCATTTTTACCCGAGAAATTTGTTTTAAAAATTGCTGGAGAAGGTTCATTGAAAATGCAACTTATTGAGCAAGTAAAGCAACTAGGGCTGCAAGATAGAGTCGATTTTGTAGGTTGGGTTGATAGCGAAAAAAAGTGTACCTTACTTGAGCAAGCTGACATATTTTGTTTGCCCTCTAGATATGATTCTTTTGGGGTCGTATTTATTGAGGCAATGGCGTTTAATCTGCCTGTCATTGCTTGTGATTGGGGGCCAATAGCAGATGTCGTTACGCCTAATGTTGGAGAGTTGGTTGAGTATGGTCACAGCGAAAAAGTTGCGGAATTGATTGTACAGTTGATTAAAAATAAACAGCAATACTGGTCAGAAGGACCGGCTAAAGTAATTGCTAATTACTCTCCTAGTATCTGTGCTCAAACAGTTATAGATGCTTTACGTATTTAACGTAAGTATACTTTTTAAAGCCACACTTTACAGGCGTGGTTATGGTGATTTGGATTGTATTATATTACAATGCCGCTCCAATTTTAGGTGGTTTTTATGTTTTTTATTTGTGTAACTGGATGCGGTTGGCAGTATGTCTGAAAAAGTGATTTTGATTATATATGGCCGTGGTGGTCACCGTGAGCAGATGCGTCGATTATTAGAACAACTAAAAATCAAAGAGCCAGCATTAAAGTTTGTTTCCATCGCAGATGTTAAGGATGGTTTTGGTGCAATTGAGCACCTTTATTGTCCAGAGCCTAGGGATAAATTTTCTCGTATTAAAGGACCTTTCCAGTTAGCTTACTCTGGATTGGTGAGTTTAATACAGTGCATTAAACTAACGATTAAACATTCTCCATCTGGTATTTTATCTACAGGTCCTGGAATGGCAGTGGTCCCATCAATACTCTACCGTTTAATGGGAAAGAATGTGGTTTATATTGAATCGTGGTCCCGTTTTTATTCTGGTTCCTTAACGGGTCATGTAATGTACTATATTTCTAATAAATTTTATGTTCAGAATAAAAGTATGAAAGATATTTTTCCTAAAGCGAAATATGCAGGGCGCTTATGAATATCTTCGTTACTGTTGGGCATACAAGATTTGACTCTCTATTCAGATGCTTAGACTCATTCTGTCGAAATGATTGGCATTTTGTTTCACAAATGTCTGATGGCAAGTATTTACCAAAATCTGGCCCTTATTTTAATTACACATCTGATATTTCAAAATATTATACACAAGCGGATCTTGTTATATCCCATGCAGGTGCGGGGACGGTCTTTACACTTTTAGAAATGGCAAAACCAACAATCGTGGTAGCTAATACAGATCGTGTTGATACGCATCAGAATGATTTGCTTAAATTTGTTGAGCAAAATAAATTTGCTCAAGTTTGCAGAGATCTAAATCAAATGGAGTCAATGATTGCAAATGCTGCAAACTTCCAAGCGGCCCCTTATTGGAGTGACCCGTTTTTTGTTACAGATGAGATTGCAAGTTTTTTAAAGGTAACTCCTTAACTTTATTGATATTAATTGGCTTTGATGCCATTTAGCCGTTATAAGTGCAAAGCTAATAGTAAACTCTAGGAAAAGAGATGACAGTAGAAATAAAACAACTTGAAGATAATATTGATGTGATTTCAATTAAATCTATTCTGGAAATGCTATGGCGAGGTAAAGTATTTATTATTGCATTTACCGGTTTTTTTTCATTGTGTGCGCTACTTTATGCTCTCACTTTGCCTAATATTTACAAATCTTCAGCGATATATTTACCAGTGAGTGCTGAAAGCGGAGGTGGCGGACTCGCTAAATTGGCCTCACAATTCGGCGGGCTCGCAAGCATGGCAGGGATAAACATCGATGGTGCAAGTGAAGATAAAACTGAAGTCGTTTTAACTTATTTAAAATCGCGGGCATTTTTGCAGTATTTTATCGAAAAAAGAGACCTCCTAATTCCTTTAATGGCATCAGAGGGGTGGGATAAAGAAACAAATAAACTAATTATAGATCAGGATATTTTTGATGAAAAATCAGGTCAGTGGGTTAGGGATGCACCGCCAGGCTTCAATGTTATTCCTACTGCTTGGGAAGCATACGAAACGCTAAGAACGAGCATTAATGCTGCTTATATTTCTAAGCAAGGTTATGTTTCCATTGAAGTCTTTACCTATTCACCGGAAACGGCTGTACAGTGGCATAAATGGCTCATTGAAGACCTAAATCTATTTTGGAAGCAAAGAGAGTCTGATAAATTAACTAAGCGCATTGATTATTTATTAAAGCAAGCTCAAGAAGCACAGTTAAGTGAACTTAAGACCGTATACTTTCAATTAGCTGCAGATCAAATTAAAAATAATACCCTCGCTCAAGTCTCTGATGAGGTATTGCTAGAGTCACTTGGCACCATGGTTGTGCCAGAATATAAAGACTCTCCCTCAAGAGCTATACTCTGTATCGTTGCATTTTTGATCGCATTTGTTCTCTCGAGTTTGATATCACTAATCTATTTTACCTTATCAAAAAAACACCTAATTTCAGTGGGTAAATAACGATTGTGGCACTAGTAGATCATAATGGCAAGATGATAAGCCGAGGTGTTTATCTTCATAAGTTAGCTATGTGGATGATGGCTTTATATTTGCTTGCTGATATGGCTTCCGGCTTTTCGGTGATTTACATTGGCATGGATTTAAAAATATCACTGCTTTATAAAATGCCATTATTTATCCTTTTAATGATACTTATTGCGCGCTTTAATCTCGGTTCCTCACTGTTTATATTGGCCACGTTACTATTTTTTTTACTTGGTCCGTTAGTCATCTTTTTTAAGAAAGTAAATGTTGGACATCTGTTCTTAGATTTTGGTTACGCAGTCAAAATTATGATGCCAGCTGTTGTGATGACTTATTTTTTTCATTTGTATCAGCGTGCACCTAACTTGGCATTTCATTTTGGAAAGAAAATAATGCAGTTTTCTTTCCTTATTTTGTCTTTCAACTTTATATTGGCGGCATCTGGAGTTGGTAAAGCAACTTACCAACTAGTCGAAGATGACACGGCAGGTTCCACAGGGTTAATTTATGCTGGAAATGAGTTAGGCCCAGCATTTTTACTTGTTTTTGGTTATGTACTTCATCATGTGTGGAATGGTAACTCTCGAATTCAATACCTGTTGTTGAGTTTATTTACCTTACTTTGCGGTGTGACAGTTGCAACTAAAACTACCATGTTAGCTTCTATCTTGTTGGTGTTTTTCATTCCAATAATGAATGAAAGAAAGCATTTATTTAACTTAACTTGGCTTAAATTAAAGCTTTTTCTGCCTTTAATTGTCTTTTGCGTTGGTTTGGTTATCGTGATTGCTGACCTTCTTGAAACGCTTGGTTTATACGATAGAATTATGTGGTTTTATGAGCAGAAAGGGCTGATTGGGGTTATTTGGTCTGGGCGTAATGAGTTTATAGCGCAAATGTTTGTTATTTTTAAAGAGCAAACTACTCTATTTCATCAAGTTTTCGGACAAGGCTTCTTCATCGAAACATTACATCCACGCGGAAAAGGTGCGGTGGAAGTGGATGTTGTTGATACAATAATTTATTTTGGTTTTTTTGGTGCATTGGTGACTTCGCTTTTTTATTTGCTCACTTTTTATTTTGCACTTAAAAAGGTAAGGGAAATAAATACTTACCTGATACCTTGTATTGTTTTAGTTGACTTTTTATTGCTTATCTTAAGTGTTATGAGCGGCCATATTTGGATGTCGGGAACAGTAGGCATTCTTTTTGGTGTATTTAATAGTTTTTTATTTTATGAATATGCTGTCGGCAAGAATGGATCTACCGAAGCGCAACGGAGTTACCGATGAAAATAATGTTAGTTTTTGGAACAAGGCCGGAGGCAATAAAAATGGCGCCTTTGGTGTTGGCTATGAGGAAACATAAAGCTATTGAACTATCGGTATGCGTTACAGCACAACATAGGGAAATGTTGGATCAGGTGTTAAATTTATTCGAGATAGTACCTGATTTTGACTTAGATATTATGATGCCAGGTCAAGGGCTTACAGAGATTACTTCTCGTATTCTTACCGGTTTAAAGCCCATTTATGAACAAGTGAAACCTGACGTTGTTTTGGTGCATGGCGATACCTCTACAACCTTGGCTGCAACGCTTGGAGCCTTTTATCAACAGATACCAGTAGGGCACGTTGAGGCTGGTTTGCGAACTGGCAATATTTTATCACCATGGCCTGAAGAGGGAAATCGCAAACTCACAGGAGCCATTGCGAGTTATCACTTTGCGCCGACAGAAACCTCTGAGCGTAATTTATTAGATGAATCTATTCCCAGATCAAAAATTTGTGTTACTGGCAATACAGTTATTGACGCACTATTCACCGTCAAAGATAAAGTTGCTCAAGACAAAGCTTTGCAAGCTACCTTAAATACGCAGTTTGCATGGCGAAATCCTCAGCAGCGTATGGTGTTAATTACTGGACATCGTAGAGAGAGTTTTGGGGACGGTTTTGAACAAATTTGTCAAGCGATAGCTGCATCAGCGAATGAATTTCCAGATGTGCAATTTGTTTATCCTATGCATCTTAACCCTAATGTTCGTGGTCCAGTGAATCAACATTTATCCGATATAAACAATGTAATTCTAATAGAGCCTTTAGATTATCTTCCGTTTGTGTACTTAATGACACAAGCAGATATTATTTTAACTGACTCTGGCGGGATTCAAGAGGAGGCTCCCTCCCTTGGTATTCCTGTATTGGTTATGCGCGATACCACAGAAAGACCTGAAGCAGTTGCTGCGGGAACAGTTAAATTGGTGGGGACAAATGCTAAGGTTATCAGTAGCAGCATCTCAGACTTGCTTAGAGATAAAACTTTATATACTACAATGAGTACTGCTCATAACCCATATGGTGATGGTCAAGCTTGTGGAAGAATTATTGATTACTTGTTGAGAATAAAGTAATGAATAATATTGCTTCAGAAACAGTATTGGGCTTTCGTATTAACGCTTATCATTCGATTGAGCATGCGGTACAAGACATTATAAATAACCATTTAGAGCAGGGGCATATGGCCATTGCAATGAACCCTGAAAAAGTGATTGCTTCAATAGAAGACAAAGGGTTAGAGCAAACATTGAATGACGCAGATATATTGTATGCTGACGGTGTGGGTGTGACTAAAGTACTATCACGCAAATTAGCGCAGAAAGTTGCTCGTATTCCGGGCTGTGAACTCTGGGAAGCACTAATGAAAACAGCTGGTGCTAAGAAGTTGCCAGTGTTTATTCTTGGTGGTTCTGATGCCGTTAACCAAGAGACATGCAGTAAACTCAAAGCTCAATACGATGTAGTTATTGCAGGGGCGCACAATGGATATTTTGATGATGAGCAAGCAATCATACGAAATATGATTGAATCCGGTGCGCAAATTGTCACAGTTGCACTGGGTTCCCCCAAACAGGAGTTATTGATCAAAAAAGCCAAAGCCGCTGGATGTAACGCATTTTTTATGGGAGTCGGTGGCACATATGATGTATTCACCGGTAATGTACAGCGTGCTCCTGCTGGTTTTCGTCGCTTAGGTTTAGAGTGGTTATTTAGGTTGTTAAAACAGCCAAGTCGAGTTTTTCGGCAGCAAAGACTGGTGAAGTATACATTAATGGCGTTTTTCAATAAGTTGTAACATTTCATCAAAGGATAAACAATGTTTGGTTTTTTCTTGAATTGCTTGGATGATAAAGCGGTTAAATTACATGCTGGAGTAGGTTATCTAGAAATTCCGGCTCAGTATACTACTTCATCAAGTGCTGTTTTTTATCATGAACATGAATGGGCTAAAAAGCCTGAGTATAGTTCACTAGGTCACTATTTTTGTGTTTCGGGTTGGTTTATCTATAAGGGTAGCCGAAATAATTTAGCGCAATTGGCTGAAGACTTGATTTTGTTTGGCGAGTCGGTATTAGCTGAAATGAAAATGGGCTCATTTGTTATATACTGGTATAATAGTGATACTCAAGTTCCGAAGGTTATTAGTGATCCATTTGGCCTTTCAAGCCATTATATTGATACCACTTGTGAATATTTAAAATTGAGCCCTAGCGCTTTTTTTTTATATGATGAAACACGTCATAATATTAATCTGCTTCATCAGGAAATACTCAATCATAAACAACATTTGTTTGGTAATGTGACTCTATATGATGGCATAGTGCGATTAGATCCTGGTTGCATTATTGATATCTGCAAATCAGTAAAGTATCACCAAATACAACCTATTAAGCATAAAATTGAAGATATAGGTGAGGTGTTCATCGAGATTAATAGCTATTGGCCACAAAAATTAAAAATATTACCCATTAGTTCAGGTTTGGATTCGCGTTTTATTTTAGCGCATGGACAATTTGAGTACGGTTTTACTTATGGGCCACTAGATTCGCCAGAGATCCTTACCGGGGAAAGCTATAGCAAGGAATTTTCCCATTATTATAGCTATGATTTTTCTTCTGTATCAGTACACGAAGAGGAACGCGATATATTAGATATGCTTTCAACAGGGGTATTAGTTCCAATTAAATTGCTTTACTCTAATTACCGCCATGTTAGTGATCATTTTTCCCATGCAAAGGTATTTTTTGATGGCTATCTAGGCGACGTTTTGCAACGAGCTACTTACATAAATCCCAAAGGTGTGATCGGTGAATTATTTAAATTGTTTCCTATATGTTTTAAGTTGGTTAAATTCCGAGCTAAAACATTATTAAAACTTAAGTATAGATCTTTGTCATCTGCTGCCTTTGAACTTGTTTACCAAGACTTTTTAGCACGTACCCATGGCTTACCTTTGGATGACCTACAAAAGGTAACTTACTATGAGTTCATTTATGCACGAGGCGGACGTTATACTGTGTTTGGCAGTAATGTATTAGCAGCCCAGTTTTTTACGGTAGTATCACCATTTGCTCACATAGATGTATTTAATACATTTATTCAACAAGATTTTAGTGACGGAGCGCAATATAAAATAATGCGCTCTCTTTGGTCTAAGGTTGATAAACGTTTTTTAACCCGTGCAGTTGAGTCAGGGTATAAACCAACAACACCAATAATATTAATTCCTTTTATTCAACTGTGGTATAGGTTGTTATTTCATTTTATTCCTTCTAGAGCAAATTATGGTGTTAAGCTAAAGCGAGAATTGAAAAGCAATGACAGAAGGTGAGATAAAAAATAACGTTTTTTTGAGGATTGAAAATTTTAGGTTAAATAAATGTGATATTTATAAATATTTTTAATAAGGTTAGTTAATGAAAAAGATAATATTTGGTTTTTTATTTATAAGTCACTCCGTTTTCGGTGTCAATTTATCAAGCTATTGCACTAATGCAAATTTAGATTGTTCAGATGAATTCAATCAGGCAGTAGAAGACAGTATTAGTCGTAATGAAGTCCTGTTTGTTGATCTTCCAGAGGTGATCATTGAAAATGCCTATTTCTATGGTGATTCCTATGATGGTTTGTCAATTACAGGTAAAGATTCTAGTTTTGTCATAAAAACAAATGGTTTGAAGTTTGAAGAAGTTAATAATCTATCTATTTCTAATATTTCAATAGAAGGGCTGGATTATGACATTGGTTCAACAGAGCAAGGTTCTTCGTTGGTCTTTTTTGGCTCTAATCATGGTGAAGAGTCTGAGAATTTATCTTTAATGAATATCTCCGTGTCAAAAAGTGCAGCCGATTTAGTATCTATCTTCAATGTAAATAATGTAACTGTGACCAATTCACAATTTGAAAAATCTGGTCTAGCATTGAGAATCGAAGATCAGAGTTCACCAGATGACCCTAGACCAATTGGCAGTGGGATTGGTTTTAAGAATGTAAAGAACTTAAATTTTACTCACAATAAAGTTAGTGAGATAAAAAAGGTTGGTTTGTAT